>NZ_JAALLS010000001.1 GCF_011059105.1 Fodinibius halophilus
CTGCGCTATAGCTTCGTAGGACTTCGCTGGGGGAAAGCTATCCCGAAAGCCTTCGGGACCAGACCCCCGATTAAAAAAACAACTTTTAAAAGCAGTGTCACTGCGAGGGATTCTGGCGATTTTCGGAAGACCGCGCCAGTCTCCTTTTCTTAGTTCGCGTAGGAGCTAAAAGGCAAGGAGAAGTCCTTGTGGCTTTAACGAAGATAAAGCTACTAACGGACATCGAAGGAGGTGCAGTTATGCGCCTTGAAGTTTTAACGTAGTGGCGGAGGATGGCTGGCAGTTTTCTGCCCAGAAGTTATATGGGTTTTGTATATTCCTTTGCTATCACTTTGTGGACAAAATAAGATAGCGAATGCTAAGGTAGTGGTTTATCAATCAATATAAATTTGCCATAAAACCTATTTTTAATACCTCGAATAGAGCCAATGAATGACAACCTGAAATCAATCAATAATAATATTTACGACAAGTGCGGACTGGCACTTTCAGATTTTAAAACTGAAACAGAAAGTGCAGCCTATGACGCTTGTCAATTCAAATTAAACGAACTCAATATTTTAAGCAGAACTGCTAAAATAACACCCAAAAAAGCTGGTCAATTTGTAACGTTCTGGAAGCGAAAGGGAGACGGCCCAATTGAACCTTTTCATGAAGTAGATCCAATTGATTTTTTTGTAGTGAATGTACAGTCTGATCATAAGTTCGGACAATTTGTTTTTCCTAAATCTGTGCTGATTAAAAAAGGAGTAATCACTACTAACAAAAAAGAAGGCAAAAGGGGGATTCGTGTTTATCCGATTTGGGATATCCCTAAAAGTAAACAAGCGGAACGAACTCAAAAATGGCAACTCAATTATTTTTACGAAATAGGGGAGATGACTGATTTTAAAAAAGTGAAAGAGTTATATGGTATTCGGCCATTTTAAGTATTCCGTAGTATTAATGTCCTCATTCCATAGCCTACCACAAATGAGATAAAAGTTGAGAGCAAAGAAATAATATCCAAAACAATAGCGCGAGCGTCTCGCTCGTGCTCTATTGCCCCTTGCTCCCTCCCTATAGGTAAGGAAACTCTACGTACGGTATCAAACGTAGGGTCAGCCCGAGCACAGGACCGCGAAGTCGAAAGATCTTTGACGAGGTTTGAATAAGTTTCTAAAAGGATAAGAAAAGTCCTCCTTGCGGCTATAACGCAGATGGGGCTGTCAACGGAAACCGAAGGAGGTGCAGGAGGATGGCTGGCAGTTTTTAGGAATGTTATTATACGAGGTCAAGCCTGCAATTTAGAGCAGGAGCCTTTGTCCCGATTAACATACGGTCAAGGATGACCGTGTTACATTATATTGCCCCCCTAAGACGTACTATGTCAAATCATAGTATCTATAGCACGAGCGGACGCTTGTGCTATTACTGTTTGTGTTGAGGAGAATTTTATAATTTCAAGCAGAAACTACGCCATAAGTCATTTCAAACCGCCGCTAGGTGGGGATGAATCTCATTCGCTTGCGTGAGGACCAAGAGGTATTACCAGTAGGCCCATTTTATTTCTCTAGCAACACCCCGTCAGCTACCAAGCGGTATTCATAGGCTTCCTCGGAGCCTGTTTCTGCATCCGTATCTACCTTATCTTTAAAGGCCACTCCTTTGGCAGTCATGCGGAGACCGGCCGATTCAGTGGGAATTAGAAAATTGTGATTCCGGAATTTAACCTTGATGGTCTTCTCATTATCAGTGACAAAACTTGCCCAGCAACCTTTCATTGAGCAAACAGCGGTTATTGTCCCTTGTACCTTAAGCTTTTTACCATCTTTAGAGAACTGCGAAATGGCTTCATTGGCATCAAGTGCATTTGTGGCTGTTATTTCTTCGCCATACTGCTGCCAGCTGTTTTGGGCATCGGCAGGCTGAAAGGTGATTCCGAGTGAGAGGATAAAGAGCGTTAAAAGATACTTAGCAGTAGAATTGAAAAGTGATTTCATAAGTATAGTTGTATTCAGCTTGTGTTAATGGATATAGATATACCTGCCAGGCGTCTTGCTTTAGACCCGGCAGGTATTCTTTAAATATTTATTACATGATTAGTTTATGTAGTAGCAGAAACCCGCCATAAAATTACGTCCGGTGCCGGGAATAAAGGTCGTAACGTGGTCGGGAGTAATGGGTTTGGGCGGGGGATTGGTAACCACATCCCGGATCAGGTAACTGCTGGCATAGGTAGTATCAAACACATTTTTGCCCTCTATAAAGAAGCTCAGCGATTTGGAAGAATGCAGTCCCATCCGGAATCCCCAAAGTGCATAACTCTGCTGTTTAACCGTATTTCTGTGGTCTGTTGGGGTATCCACGGGTAGCCACTCTACATTTACATTCAAAAACGCACCGGTAGGGTGGCGGTATTCCATTGAAGAGCTGATGTAATGCTTTGGAATACCTGCAATGGCATTGCCTTCGTACGGACCGGCATCAAAATAGAAATCGCTGAAGTTATAAACGCCTTCCCAGATCAAACGATCTTGGTTACCGGTGAATATATTTTGTAGTAATGTAGCTTTAAGGCCGGCTTCAATTCCTTGGTGGATCGTACGATCAAGAGAGTTACGGGTAGTTCCGGAAATACCAAATAGATCGGTTGTGGTTAATATTTCATCCGAAACATGCGAACGGTAGAGACTGACGCTCCAGGCCAATCGTTTGTATTGGCCTCGTGACCCTATCTCAAAAGTGGTAGCACGTTGGGCATCCAGTTCCTTAGCTTCAAACTTATTAGGGCTCTTGTTGGGGTTTCCGCCTGAAACGTTAATGAGTTCATCAAAAGTTGGGGGTTCGTAGCTGCGACTGACGTTCGCATAAAAACGGTTGCCCGATGTTGTTTTGTATATAAGCCCAACCTTGGGGTTGAAGCCTAAGTACGATTGGTTTAGCGTACGGGCAGGGGCCTGGAACACCCCATACTTCTGTTTGGGCGCGATGTAAAAGGGACGTTGATCGGGGGTCGCAAAATTGTCCGTATTGTTTCGAATATTTCGGCTAAACTGCACGCTCAGGATACTGGACAGTCGATCCGAAAATGCATAGCGGTGACTGGCAAAACCGCCAATATTGGCCGACCGGAGCTCATTGTCAGCATATTTCTTGCCTTTATTTCCACCGATATTTGCATAGTAACGGCGATTCATGTCGCCAAGGCTTCCAAATAATCCAAGTTTCAACTCATGGTTCTTGAATCGGGTATTGTATTTTGCATGAAATCCACCATCATTACCATCAGTATCTTTAATACCCACCGTGATCGGATAGGTAAAAGTGTCATCAAGAAGTTGGTAATAGGCTGATACCGAGAATGCACTACTATTGGAAATGCGATATTTCGTTTTCGTAGCAAATCGAAATGCTTGAGAAGCTCGTCCCGGTTTATCGCGCACTACATTGGGACCAATGCTTACCGGTGGATTAACCCCCGGATTGACGATAGTGGCATCGTCATTGAGTTGAGCTGCATTAAGAGGACCCGGAATGTCGAATGACATATCAGTAAAGGTGAAATAAAAACGTGATTCCAGATTTTCAGAGAACTGGTGTCCCGCATTTACAGTAGTATTCAGGCGTTCACTGGAGTTCCAGGTGCGATATCCATCAGAGCGATTGTAAGAAACTACTGCATAAAGATCCGTATTTCCAAAAACGTGACCGGATGAAAGAGATCCGCCTGCATATTTGTACTGACCACCCTCCAGTTTTAGGCGCAGGGGACTGGCATTATAACCACTTTTGGAGATCATATTTACCGCACCGCCAAGAGTAGCTGTGCCGTACTCCAGTGCATTAGAACCACGATGTACTTCAATATGATTTGCTGCACGAGGATCCAATAAACCAATTATATACGTACCATCGGCCTGGTTGATATTAATGCCATCTTGCAGAAGCTGTACGCCGCGTTGCTGGGGATTACTCTGGATGCCGGATCCGCGAATATTGAGTCGCGGCTGGTCGTTACTGCCAAAAAACTCCTGGATGATAACGCCGGGCTCCATCACCAATGCATCTTTGAGCGTGAGCGAACGTTGCGAGTTAAGCTTTTGCATATCGGTTACATTGACCCCGCCGGGCGTCTTATAACTGATTGCCCTCGCAGCTGCAACGGATGTTTGGGTGAGGCTGGGATTATCTTTGACCGTTATTTCACCCAGTTCATATTCCTCAGCATCAAGTTCAATGGTAATATTTATAACTTGATCTTTGTAGATCGTAATATCTTGAACGGCTTTTTGATAACCAATATATGAGATGACAAGTTGATGAGTACCGGTCGGCAAGGCCAAGTTAAATTCACCTGAAGGGCCGGTTGTAGTCCCTTGATTGTAATTTGAAATGGTGATGTTAACGCCCTGCAGGGGGTGATCATCTTGATTAAGTATTGTTCCACTTACGGTGCCTGTTTGGGCAAAACCAAGGGAACAGATTCCAAAGAGGAAAATCGCAATTGAGGTTAAATAATGAGTTTTAAAGCACATGAGTTGGTAATAGTGATTAGTTAATGATAATGTTGAAGCAGGAATACTGCCTATTCTTATTTAAACTGAATATAAATTACTGTTATTAAAAGACAAAATAGTCTTTTATATTTATACGATCTTCATCTGGGCAATATATCTTGTGATCCAAAAGAAGAATGAGGATCCATAATGGGATTTGAACATAAATTGATGCAGAAATAATAGATTTTATGAAATTACCTTCCGCTACTGCTATTGTCACCGGGGCGAGTCGGGGACTTGGATCCGCTATTGCTGCCGCACTTATTGAAAAGGGGGCAGAGGTATATGGAGTAAGCCGAGATCTGGACGCCCTTCATGAAAGGCAAAAGAAGCTGGGACAGAACTTTGCGCCGGTGGCACTGGATATCACCGACCAAGGGGCAATTGAAGAGTGGATTGGACAAACATTTGCCCGGGGAAATGCCCCGGATATCCTGGTAAATAATGCGGGAGCGGGCATTTTTGGTGCTGTCGATGCACTGCCTGTGGAACGTTGGGAGCAGATGATTGAAGTAAATATAAGTGGGGTATTCTACCTGACGAGATCGCTAATGCCTCTGATGAAGGACAAGAAAACCAGCAGTCATATTATCAACATCGGCTCTATACTGGGCACCATGGGGAATCCCGAAATGTCGGCCTACTGTGCCACAAAATTTGGCATCAACGGATTTAGTGAGGCCCTGTTTAAAGAGTTGCGATACGAGGGAATAAAAGTCAGCTGTGTAAATCCCGGTTCTATTGAAACCGATTTTTTTGCAGAGTCGGGTATTGAGTCTCACGGTAATATGCTGCAGCCCGAAGATCTGGCCAATACGGTCATCAACCTGCTCAAGACGCCGGACAATATGCTGATTAGTGATATGACGATCCGGCCTCTGAATCCCAAAAAACTAGGCAGTAAATAATGCTAGATGACTTGATAGTCGATCCATGTCATGCTGAACTTGTTTCAGCATCTAATATGGGTTTCTCAGGAAATTATTAAGCCCAATGTTGGTTTCAGATTCTAACAATGGGCTAACAGATAGGTTGACGGATGCCAGTACAAAGCCATCTATAATTAATAACAAATTAAACCATATGTACAAGCAGGTTCGCCTTATTGAGACCTGTCTTAAACCTAAAATGAACTATTGTTATGCCGCAAACAGAAGAAGAACTAGATGTACGATCACTGATCCCCATAAAGCGACACGAAAAGTTGCTTAAGCTTTTTAAGGAGTTACCCGTGGGAGACAGCTTTGTCTTTATCAATGACCACAATCCAAAGCCGCTCTATTACGAGTTCCGTTCTATCTATGGTGATGTTGTCGGCTGGGAATACCTGCAGCGCGATCCCGAAGAGTGGAAAGTGCGTGTGACGCGAACGCAATCATCGGATGCGCGGGATACCGAAGGGGTATCAACCCTGTTGGACTTGCGCGAAGCAGACGAAAAAGAGGGGAAGTATGCTGTGTTTCACCGCTACAGCATGATGCTGAAGGGAGACACCATGGAGATTATTGCCGATAAAGATCCGGAAGAGATTCGCAATATTTTCAAGAATAAATTTGAGGATGAATACGATTGGAGCTATCAAAAAGATCTGCCCGGGGAATATGTGGTGCATGTAACGAAGCGGGAAGAAAGCGACAGTACGGCCGGAGATATTACGGTAGTCAACAAATTTGATGTGCGCCCATACCCGCCGGCAAAACGTCATGATATGGTGTTTGATGCCTTTGATGAGCTGGCACCGGGCGAGGCTTTTGTGTTTATCAATGACCATGACCCCAAGCCGCTGTATTACCAGCTGGAGGCTGAAAGTGAGGATCCGTTTAAGTGGGAATACCTTTCTACCATGCCCAAAGAGTGGACGGTAAAAGTGATGAAAACAGAAGAATAAGATTCCCCTGTAAGATTTAAACAGTACTTTTAATAGGTTTTGCAAAATTTGCTAAGCAACAGCTCTGAGGGAGTTATACTCCCGCTAAAAGGTATAAGCCGTCGGCGGTACAACCGCCTCGGAGTCAGGCACGGATTTATCAAGTACTCTTTAACATAGTAGAACAATATTTATGAGTGATTTTTATGCAGCAGTATTTGGGGCCGGAATTTGCGGTACGGCTATTGCCAATGAGTTAAACAAAAAAGGGAAGAGGGTTTTACTGGTCGATCCCTATGTGTCCGAGAATGCACCCGGTCCGCCGGCGGGATTGGTAAACCCGGCAACGGGCATGCGAGCAAAGTTGTGCTGGAATGGCAAGGCCTGTTATGATGCTTTGCGCAATCAGATCGAAACGCTAATTGAGTATTCGGGATGCAATGATCTGATATCCGATACCGGGGTACTTCGTCCGGCAATCAACGAAAAGCTGGCAAAGAATTTCAAAAAGGCACTGGATAAATACGACTGGCCCGAGGGCTGGGTACGCTGGATGGGGGAAGAGGAGATTCAAGAGCTAAATCCCGAGATCGCTCCTAATCTCGGCGGACTCTACCTGGAATGCGGTTATACCGTCTATGTAGATAACTACCTGAACACCTATCGGAAATATCTGCGTGAGCAGGGGGTAACCTGCAGGTACGAGGAGGCCGATTACTGCTATAACTCGTCGTCAGGACAGTTTACTATCGAAGTAGGTGAGGAGGAGATCACGGCAGACCATCTGATTGTTGCTGCTGGTTATCGTACGCCCGAATTTGAGGAGTGGTCGGGTCTGCCGCTGGAAGGCGTAAAGGGACAGATTGTGCAGTTTGAAGCTCAGGAGGATTTGGCTTGGGATCATGCGGTTTCGGCCAAGGGATACAGCATGCGGCGCGGCAAACGACAGCTGATTGTGGGGTCAACCTATGAGCACAATTTTGATTCCCTGGATACCACCGAAGAAGCTTATGAACGTATCGCGGGTAAGCTCGATATCATGTTTGCTGATATTTCTTCAAAGCTTACAAAGCAGGTACAGATGGCCGGGGTACGCGTGACCACCCCCAACCGCCTGCCGGTAATCGGGCGGCATCCTGAACAGGAGCAGCTCTGTATTTATACCGGGATGAACTCCAAAGGGTTACTGTTTTCGCATCATGTGGCCTCACTGCTGACGAAGCATCTTGTTGATGGGGAAGAGATACCTGAAGAGTTGAATGTCCGCCGGTTTGAAGATTAAGCAAGGGTATTTTTACAGTTTACAGTGATCAGTTTGACAGTGCAGTTGACCCTATGGAGTAAGTTTTTTTGGACGTAGGTCGTGCTTCCAGCGCGGCTACGATTTCATATAGTTTCTTTTCTCCGTGAATTCTTTAAAAAAAGCCTGTCTGCCTGCTGGTAGAAGGTTAGTCGCTTTCATCTCACTAATAGCGCGAGCGTCCCGCTCGTGCTATTTTGACCTGCCCTTGGTCCCTCCTTAAAATTAGGGAGGGAAACTTAGTTTTGGCATTTTTTACTTCCTGCAACATTAACGGCCGTTGTTTTGAAGCAGTATCATCACGAGAAGGCACGCAGACAAAAGTCGAGACGTGGTGGGTAACCTAAAATGGTAATTGGTAACTGCAATACCAGATTGTCCAAGGGATTCATCGCACAAGCGAGACGCTTGCGCGATTTCATGAGTTTAAAAAACAATGTTATTACGCTGTGTCCCATTCTATGTAGAAGAAATCGGCCGACGAAGTAATCTCCTTATCCAGATTCGTGTAGCATCCAAAGTGCAAGAATTTAAAAATCTCAAAAAAGCAGTGTCACTGCGAGGGATTCCGGCGATTTTTCGGAAGACCGCGGCAGTCTCCTTTTCTTAGCTCACATAGTATCTGAAGAGCAACCTTTGCACATCAACTAATTGTTTCTGGGAGATTGCCACGTCGTCCCGATAACCCACGGCACTCCTCGCAATGACAGGCGTTGATAGGGCAAGAAAAAGTCATAGCATGCCTTATGGTGTTATTGGTGGAAGGATCGGTAGTGTAATCTAAAGGAGGAGCAGCTATGCGCCTCGAAGTTTTGACGTAGTGGCGGAGGATGATCGGCAGTTTTTGCCAATATTATTATACTGTGTCAAGTTTGCAACGTAAATCAGCTGCCTTTGTTCAAATTAACATACGGTCAAGGATGACCGTGATACATTATCTTGCCCCTTATACGTACCATGTAAATGATAACGTCTAATGCACGAGCGGAATGCTCGTGCTACCCATTGTTTGTACTGGTGTCAATTTTATAATCTAGAGCAGCTAATGTCCTATAAGTCATTTCGAACCGCCGCAAGGTGGTGAAAAATCTCATCTGTTTGCAGGGGAAACAGCGACATCAAGGAGAAATCCAGTTTGTGTTATTCTGATACCTCGTTCACCGAAGGCATAACTAGAACAACGGGAGTACAACTCCCTTGGAGTTATAAGTAACGGCTAGCTAATGCTGACCGAGGGATTTCGCTAAGCCTTCAGAGGAGCAGTAGATAAAGACAGAAAGAAAATACAACTAATTAATACAAAAGACTCTTAAATGTTTTATATTTGGATTCCCCGTAAAATGTAATACCAATTACTGACAAAGGATAACAGCTATTATTCATGCGCACATCTACCACATCTGAGAAAACTACCCAAACCCGGTATCCCGAAATAATGGCCCCGGCCGGCAGCTGGGTATCATTTCGGGCAGCACTACAGGGTGGGGCCGACTCGGTCTATTTTGGGATTGAACAGCTCAATATGCGGGCTCGGGCCTCGAACAACTTTACGCTCGAGGACTTGCCGCAGATTGCGTCTCTCACCAAAGAACAGGACGTAAAGACCTACCTGACGTTAAATACCGTACTCTATGATCACGATTTGCCGTTGATGCGTCGCATTGTGGATGCTGCTAAAGAGGCCGGTATTACAGCGATAATTGCAGCCGATCAGTCGGCTATATCCTATGCCTATAAACAGGATGTGGAGGTACATATCTCCACGCAGGCGAATATCTCGAATATCGAGATGGTAGAGTTTTACAGCCACTTCGCCGATGTGATGGTGTTGGCGCGTGAGCTGAGCCTGGGACAGGTCCGAAAGATTGTAGAAGGCATTGAGGAACGGCAGATTACCGGTCCGTCGGGCGAACTGGTAGAGATTGAAGTCTTTGCCCACGGCGCCCTTTGTATGGCGGTATCAGGGAAATGTTACCTGAGCCTGCACGCCTATAATTCATCGGCCAATCGCGGGGCCTGCAAGCAGAACTGCCGGCACTCGTATAAAGTGACCAATGATGACGGCAATGAGCTGGAGATCGACAATGAGTATATCATGTCGCCCAAAGATTTGTGTACTATCGACTTTCTAGATCAGCTGTTGGATGCCGGCATACAGGTGTTGAAGTTGGAGGGCCGGGGCCGGTCGCCGGAGTATGTGAAAACAGTAACCCGCTGCTACCGGGAGGCGGCGCAAGCGGTGGTGAATGGTGAGTACAATCGGGAAAAGGTGGACCAGTGGATGCAGGATCTCCGCAAAGTGTATAACCGGGGATTTTGGGACGGCTACTACCTGGGACGTCGCCTTGGGGAGTGGAGCAACGTTCATGGTTCTGCGGCTGAGAAAGAGAAAACCTTTATCGGTAAAGTGCTGCATTATTATCCAAAGGCAGAAGTGGCGCATATCCGCATAAAAACCAAAGAGCTTAGTCTGGATGACGATATCTTAATCATTGGGAAAAAGACAGGCGTAGCCGAACCGGAGGTGGCCTCGATATGGGTAGATGACCAGCCGGCCGAAAAGGCAGTGCAGGGACAGGAGTGTACCCTGAAAATTGATACCGAGGTTCGTGAAGGAGATAAAGTGTATCTATGGGAGGACCGAGCGGAATGAAGATTACGATCTACAGATCAAAATGTATTGGTTGCAATTACTGTGTAGAGGCATGGCCCGAACGCTGGCAGATGTCGAAGCGCGACGGTAAGTGCGTGCTTATTGGCGGCAAGAAAAAGGGGCAGGTTTACCAGGCCGAGGTGGGAGAATATGAGCGTAAGTATAACGAGCGTGCAGCCGAAGCCTGCCCGGTGAATATTATTCGAATCAATGATTAAGGGTTATTCGGATTCCAGATGCTCTTTTCGGCGCCGGTGGGCTTTAAGGTATCGCTCATCTTCGGCGTAGGTAGTGGGATAGACCTTGGGGACCGGTTGGGGTTGCATATCCTCATCAACATTCACAAAAGTAAATACGCAGGTGTTTGAGAGGGCCTTGGTCACTTTATCAAGGCTGGTGCGTTCAATGTTGATTTCTATGCTGATGGAAGTATTGCCGGTATAGACGATACGGCTGGTAAAGTCGAGCTTGTCGCCAATGCGAATGGGTTGCAGAAAGTTGATGCGATTAACCCGAACAAAGACCGGGCGATGGGGGGCAATCTCCTCGGCGTGCATCAGGGCCAGTTCAAAAGCCCGGCGAATAACATAGCCCCCGAATATTTTCTTGGGCACATTTTCGTGATCGGGATACATCCGCTCCATATTACTCTTCACCAGATTTCCGGCCAATAAACCGTCAAAATCTTTTTCTTCCTGGGCATGGTGTAACTCTCGCAGGTGCTGGAACTCTTCCTTGCTGGGCGGTTCCTGGAGGGCGTCCATCTGCTCTTTGTAGGATTTTCGTCGTTCTATAGCCGCTTCGTAGCGTTCTTTCTCAATGGGACTTTCGTATTCCAGTGGTGGAATGGGTAAACTTTCGGCCTCATCGCCTTCGCCAATACGGGTGACCATGGTAAAGTAACATGAAGCCAGCGAGTGCTCTGCATTCTTGTCTTGATCCACTCTGATGCCCACCTCCATAGAAGTGCGGCCAACATAGTTAATACGTGCCCGCATATATACATCCTTGGTAATTTCGGCCGGGATGTGCAGGGCAATATCATCTACTGCAGCGGTAACGACCCGGGCGTCCGGTTCATGTTGATGTACATATTCCAAGGCGATATCTTCAGCCAGCTTGTCGAGCTTCTCAAGAAGGCGTCCCCACCGCATATTACCGACAATATCTTTATCGACGATCATAAATCGACGTCGGAGATCAAGGTCGCTGCTGAAGGGAAGGGTTCTTTTTATAGAAGTATCAATGGGGCGCATATCCGGGGATTCTGTTAACGTTTTAAATCCAGCTGAAAAATAGGAATTTGTCAGCGGATAGAAAGAGAAAATGTTGTCACTATTGGGGTTCTTTTTTTGAAAGTGGGACTCGCTGTAATATGTAGACGCGGAAAATATTAGTCAACAGGAGGTAATTTGTTTTTTTGCTGATACAAGGACAGCAAAGGGGGGCGTTAAAAAATGTTGGGGTTTCCGTTGCTTGGGTAGTTTCTTATTATTGAACCGCTCAAATAACTTTCCCTAAAACTTATCGATTTATGTATACAGGATTTCAACATTTGCATTCCGGGCTGGCCTATCTTGTGCTGGCAATTTTAGTTGTGGTATTTGGATATGTCTTGGTCAACTTTCTCAATAAAAAGCCGTTTACCGAAACCGTGCGTAAAAGTGCACTTGTAGGGCTTATAGTCGCACATATTCAGCTGCTTGTTGGGCTGGTACTTTATATTATATCTCCCAATGGGCTTTCAAACTTTTCAGGCGAAGCCATGGGCGATTCTATGGCGCGACTGTTAATGCTGGAGCATCCCTTGATGATGATTCTGGGTATTGTTTTGATAACCATCGGCTATTCCAAGGCAAAAAAGGCCACCGAAGATGCGGCATCATATAAGAAGATTCTCATCTTTTATGGTCTTGGACTCCTATTTATCTTATCTCGTATTCCTTGGTCTGTTTGGTTCTAATGGCCGTTTTCCCTTGTTTGGCTGAGATATGTGATTGGTATCTCAGCCGGGGAACCTTTCCCCTCCTCTGATCTGTAAAAACGTCGACTGTATTACCACGCTAATTATATCGTGACTTTACTATCTGCTCTCCAATTCGCATTAATCGTTAAGTCTTTTATATTATCCATCTGTTGACGGGAATTTATAAATCTTAATGAAGAGACTTCGCTGATATGAATTATTCGATAGATGAACGGTATAACTGTGTAGTAATAGAGTTTAGCGGTAATTTAAGAGGTGGTCCTGATGCCACGAAGTTCAATGAGGACCTGCATGAACTCATTGATGAAGGCAAAAAAGAGATTGTTGCTGATTTGAGTAGTGTGAAATTCATGAACTCCTCGGGGCTTGGTATCCTTATCGGCGGTATGACAACTATGCGAAATGCAGGCGGAGATCTGCGCATTGCCGGTGCAAATCAGCGGATTGAGAGCTTATTAATGATTACAAAGTTGGTAACGGTCTTTAAAAGCTTTCGCACCGTTGAAGAGGCTGTAGAATCTTATCAAGAAGAGGGAGTAAAAGAGGAAGAATAATCTTTACGCTAGGGAATTAAGTGGTTGTATGGGGTAATCCCTAACGATTTGTCCCGAAGCATTTCAAAGGGTTGAAAGGGATAAATATTACTTTCAACTCAATGCTATTTTGCTCAAATTTAGGGGAATCAATTATAGATCAGAAATATTAGTAACAAATATATTTTTTTATGACACAGGAAGAGATCAACAAAGGTAGCCGATTGATAGAAAGCATTATGGGCAGTACCATCAAAATTAAGCAGGAAGATGTGAAAGATATTCCACTGGCGTTTTTACAGCCGGAAGACATGAAATTTCACGAGTCCTGGAAATGGCTGATGCCTGTGGTTGTCAAAATCGAAAATGATATGGGACACACCATCGTTATTAAAGGGACTTCTTGCGAAGTAATTACCAAAGACGGGGACTCTTACAGTGCCGAAGAAGAGACAAAATTAAAGGCTGTTTGGCAGGCTATTGTAGATTTCCTTGATGCAGAAAACTAAGGATTACACAAGTCATATATTTGATATCAGGCGATTCGGGGAGCAATTCCCTGGCCGCTTTTTTATTCCCAAGAAAAGAGGTGCAGGAATAAAAAAAGGGATACTTCTTAACGAAGCATCCCTTTTGCGAAAAAAATCGTAGGCTTTACACCTTACCAGTATTTTTCCACTCTTGGATCTCCATACGGATCTCCTGTGCTTTTTTCTTCATTGCCTGAAGAGTTTTACGCGCACGGGTACCCGCGGCTTTATTTCCTTTCTCGTAGAACTTATTAATGTCTGGTTCTAGCTGATCTAACAATTCGCTCATTTCATCGAATCGGCTCATTATAATAACTCCGTTTGATTAATGTTTGAAATTTAAAAAACTTTTTTCGATGTGCTGTCTTTTGTACATCGAATGGTCGAATCTAGGTATATGGAAGTGTCGTGTCAAGTAAAAAAACCCCTTTTTAACATATTAGGTAGGTCTTTCCTGATTTTTTTGTGTATTAGTACATTTCCATACTAATAAGCTCTCAATTTTACAAAGAGGATTTTATAGCTATACTGTGGCTTAAATCAGGTAGCTGATTGAAATCGCGGGCTGAGGTTAGGCACACAGATTGTTCAAAATGCGAAAATTCATCGGGTATGCGTTCTTGCCTAAAGGTCGTTTCCATGGTATCCCATTGGAGTTGTTCGGGCATTTCTTCGTTCGTGAAAATTTCGTCTTCATCCGCTTTTGAAAACAGAAAAACTTCATCGGTATCCAACTCGGCCTTTAAAAAAGAAACCAGTTCAGGTAGATCAATAACCGTGGGCGTGTTGGATGTCGAATCATGCACAAGCGTAGATAGCAATAGTACTGACTGTTTGGGCAATGAGTTTATAAAGGAGTGATCCAGAGAAAGTTCATCTTCTTGCAGGCTGATCATCTTTCGTTGGCTGGGGTTGATTCCTACTGTTGAAACCCCTTGATCGGCAAAAAGGGCTACAAGCCTGTTATTGAGATCTTTGACACTGCGAATTTTTGCTTCTTTGCTCATAACCCCGGTTTGGATAATACGCTGCGTATACTCACTGTCGCCGTGTACAATAATAGAGCGAATATTTTCATCGCCCTGTTGTTGAGAGAGTGATTGCGCCAGTGATGTTAGGAAAACGCCGTTATCGAGGTGATCATAATCAAGTGCTGCGATATACTGCATAAAATGGATATAAAAATTTATTACTTAATAAGAGTTGAAGAACGAAAACTGTGTGGCAAAAGATCGTGGCCAAAATGAACCGATTCGGTGTTGTCGGCATGGTGCAGGTGAATCTGTTTTTGTGCCATATGTTCCACTATGACCTGTCGACAAGATCCGCAGGGACTGCTAAACTCGCCATCCCGCGTATGAATATGCAGCCGCTTAAAATTTTGTGCTCCATAGGTGACTGCTTTACCTATAGCAACGCGCTCGGCGCATAATCCCATACTCCAGCTGCTGCACTCGATGTTAACACCGCTAAAAAAGCCTATGTCGGTTTCAAGAAGTGCCGCAACGGGGAAGTCGGATTCTCCGACAACAGCTTTGTCCAAGAGCTTTTTTAATGTTTTATCTAATGGGATCTCTTCCTGAAGTGCCAGGTTTGGAAAGGAAACATCAGACCATTTACTTTGCTCTTGGGTTGTTACGGTAACTCCAAATTCTTCTTTCCAAAAAGAGATCATCGACTTTTCGGTATGGGGAGCCCATACTTCTTGGGGCGTGTTGCCTTCGCTGATACAGCAAAACAGGGCATTATGTATGGCACTTATGCTCAGCGGGTACGAAATATTTTCAATTCGACAACCCGGGAAATAGCGTCCCTCTTTACTTTTGGCAACAGCGAATTTTGGGGTTCCGGAGTAGGGCACATACGAATGTTCAGTTAGCTCAGAAATATTCATTATTCAATAATTGATG
This sequence comes from Fodinibius halophilus, assembly GCF_011059105.1. Taxonomy (GTDB): domain Bacteria; phylum Bacteroidota; class Rhodothermia; order Balneolales; family Balneolaceae; genus Fodinibius; species Fodinibius halophilus. Next base: position 15,322 of record NZ_JAALLS010000001.1, read on the forward strand.
AAACCACCGCATCTGCAACACGCGCTCGAACCTTACTGATATTTTTGCCATATGAGCGGTGTGGATAGGTGCGATTCGTTAATATGATAATGGCTAATTTGCGTTCCGGATCAATCCAGTAGCTGGTACCGGTAAAGCCGGTGTGACCAAACGTTTTATCACTGGTTAACGATCCTGCGGTACTGAAATCATTACTTTTGCGATCAAATCCGTATCCGCGATTTAATTGTGGCGATTGTCGACGAGTAAATGTTTTCACAGTCTCAGGGGTCAGATACTGTTTGCCCGCATATGAACCTTGATTGAGTAACATCTGGCAGTAGATGGCCAGATTCGAAGCCGTGGAAAAAAGCCCGGCATGCCCTGCTACGCCTCCAAGGTAATAAGCCCGTTCATCATGCGCTTCTCCCTTTATCGTTTTCATCCGATAGGTGGTATCTATTTCTGTGGGTGGAATCCGTTTATTAACCCAATGGTTTTTTCGTTTAGGATTAAAGAATGTGTCGTTCATCCCCAAAGGATAATAGAGCTTCTTTTGCACATATTTATTAAGCGGCATACCGGTAATTTGTTCAACAATTTTACCGAGCAGGATAAAGCCAAGGTCGCTGTACTCATATTTAGAGCCCGGAGTGTAAATAAGTGGTTCGTTCTTGACAGCCTCAATAATTCGTGATTCTGATTTTAGAGAGTCTATATATACTCTAAATGCGGGGAGGCCGGAATTATGGAGCAGTAAATTTCGGATGGTAACCCTCTTTTTCTGCCCCTTCTTAAATTCTGGTATATATGTTCCGACTTTATCATTCAGGGAAATTACGCCCGTATCCACCAGCTTCATAATAGCAGGGGTCGTTGCCGTAACTTTTGTCAGGGAGGCCAGGTCATATATTGCATTCTCTTTTATGGGTTCTAATTTTTTATATGTTTGATAACCGAAGCCTTCCTGGTAGGCAACTACGCCATCTTTTACAACCGTAACCACACCGCCGGGAAAAGTAGAATCAAAGATGGCATCATTCATAATAGATTTAACTTTTTGCAATGAGTCGCGGGATAGCTCCGCTACTTCCGGCACATCGGTTCGGAGCGTCGTTTGAGGCATGCTGATACCATGGTTCATCGGGTACATTCCAGGTATTGCAATAGGTAAACGCCCGTCGATTGCAGAACCACCGAAAAGGGCCGGGACGGCACTGTTAACCTGTGCACTATTTGCAGACCAAGCCATCAATTGAACGTCGGTATCAGCAAGATCTTGCACTACATACGGATTACCAAAAGCTACCAGTACCGACGGCGTATCTTGGTAAAGCTTTTTCAAAAAGCTGAGATGTTCTTTGCTTAGCTGTACTTTCTTTGCTGATCGTACATAAATGAATGATCCAATGATCAAAAGATCGGTCTCTTTGGCATCTTTCAGCATCTTATCCATCTCGGCTTTGCCGGTTCTTTTGTCAAGTACGTGGGAAGTAACGTCTGGGTGGTGATTTTTAATTTGGGATACCAGCCCGGAACCAGCACTGCCTGATTTATCATCAGAAACAGAAATAACTGTAATTTTTGGGAATTCAGATGCCCTGATAGGGAGGATATCGTTCTTGTTTTTGAGCAGGGTTAGGGACTTTCGACTTATTTCATCCGAAATAAGTTCATGGTCCCGTGTGTTTATTTTACTGCTCAGGCTGTTGATGTCGATCTTTCGTTGTTGAAAGAGCCCATGCTGTTTCTTCCATCGCAGTAACTTTCGTACCGATTGATCAATACGTGATTCCTTTAACTTGCCCGAATGAACCGCCATTTTAATTTCATTAATAGCTGTCAGCTCATCAGGACTAAGCAGCATCATATCCACACCGGCGTTAAGTGCTTTCATAACGGCCTCACCGGGGGAGAAATGGCTGGAGATTCCTTTCATTTCCAGGCCATCGGTGACAACCATGCCATTAAACTGTAGGCTATCCATAAGAATACGATTAAGAACAGTAGAATCCATTGTGGCAGGTAGATCTTGCTGGGTACTTACATTGGGAAATGCAATATGGGCACTCATGATGCTGTTGATTCCATTTCCTACGGCAGAGCGAAACGGCAACAGCTCTACCGAATCAAGCCGGGCAAAATCAGAAGTAATTACGGGAAGCGAGAGATGAGAGTCGGTATCGGTATCGCCATGACCGGGAAAATGTTTGGCTGTAGAAATAATGCCTTCGGATTGCACGCCTTTAATAAAATGGTTCCCATACTTCGCCACTGTATCGGGATCCCCGGAGTAAGATCGTACGTTAATAACCGGATTATCGGGGTTGTTGTTGACGTCGAGGACGGGAGCAAAAATTTGATTGACGCCCAGGGCCTTGGCTTCGCGGGCTGTAATTTTACCCGCCCAGTAGGCATATTTGGGGTTCTGAGTGGCGGATACAGCCATAGCTGGTGGAAAGCGCGTTGCCCCATCCACACGCATAGCAGCACCGTATTCCATATCTTGGGTAATCCAAAGGGGAATTTCACTGTACCGTTGCAGTTTATTGGTGAGAATGGTTTGTCCGTATATATCTCCATTGAAAAAGATGAGTCCGCCAATATGGTAATTTTGAATTTGGCGGATTAATTGTTGGTACCGGGCATCGTCATCACTTTTAAAGTATCCGTAAGCACGAATAAAGAATAACTGCCCGATTTTTTCTTCAAGGCTAAGGGTATTAAGCAGTGAATCAACATCAATAGTGCCATTATCTATAACGTCTTTAGGAGGCAGCTGTTTCTGTTTCGATTTATTGATGGTATCGATGTTGCTGAGCACGCTGGACTGCTCAATACCGTCTTTGGATTCGGAGGTGACATTTTGGCTATGCGAGCATGTTTGGATGAAAAGAGCACCAACAATCAGAATTGTGATAGCATAGCTAAATGAATAGCGCTTGGGATATAATAGTTCGGACATCATTCGATAAAAATTAGGTAGTTGTATTACATATTGAGGACAACATAGCTGAAAGCGTAAAGTGAATCAACGTATTTCCCGCTTCTTCTTGTATCACTGGTTACCGGGAATAAGTTTCATTGTTTTATACTGGCTTTCGTCCAGTATGGTACTGTCTTGATACAAAAATTTATACTGGCCATTGAGCCAACTTTCGGTTTGATCACCATAATATTCTGACAACGGATTCCCCGATTGTCCGGTGGGCAGTATAGACATGGTACGAGTCATATCAGAGAAATCGACCACCCGCCGGATAGAGGGACCTAAAATCATCTCAAAAGGATCATTCCAGCTGTATTCCCCATTATTGATGGTCATATCATGGCCGCGAACAGCATGGGGACCGATACTTAGCAAGTTATCGACGATTAGTTTAAGGGTTGCAGGGGCATTGGGGGCATCGGCGGCGCGCCCAAACAAGGAGGGTTCTAAGGTAATGGTATGTAGCTGTTCCCAGCGCCACTCGAAAGGTTCATCACCGAACTCTCGCTTCAGAAATTGAACAGTCTGGTTCATACTTTTGGTGATTAGCTGTTCAGCTGTCTCGGTAGTATCTTTAGTATTTATATCATCAAAAAAGGGACTTCGATTACGCAATAGGTAAAGAATAGAGCGTTCTGGCAATGCAGAAAATTTAACAAAGTTTTTATAGACGGGAGCCGTCATTTCATCTTCATAGGTATTTCGGCTTAACCGTAACAAAAACACATCCATTATTGATGCCGCTGTTTCTGAGGGTTCATAGGAGTAGTCCCAGTTTTCGAGGTATGATATGACGGTACTGAAGTCGTACTTCTCACTTCCTTTTAGTACAGGAAGAATAATCTTGGTAATCTCTTGAGCATAGAGTGAGTACGAATCATTTTGCATCTGCTGAAAGGCTTCTGCCGAGAACGAAATATCTTGGTTTAGGTACTGCCGGATGCGGTCGTATCGGGCGTCGGGCTCCCAGTAGATCGAGATGTAATGGGGATATTCTTTTCCAGTCGGGGGATTGTTTGCGTTGGCAACCCAGCCTCGATCCGGGTTAATATTGGATGGCAGCTCATCATAAGGTACAAAGCCTTGCCAGTCTTGGTCCGGCTTCCAGCCTTCACGAAGCAGCAGTGGACTTTCATTTCGTATTGGAATATTTGCCAGGGCAAGGCGTGCTATATTGCCGGCAGTATCGGCATATATAAAATGTTGCCCCGGAACTTTAAAGTCTTGGGCTCCCCGTTGGAACTCCTCAAAGTTTGTTGCCCAGTTCATGGTAAAGAGTGCTTCAATTTCATTGGTGATCTCCTGACCGGTCCAACGCATAGTAATAACGCGATCATCAATATATTTCTGCTCCGGGAAAACCTCAGAAATGACCGGTCCATGTTGGGTAAGCCGACGTGTGAACAGGGTGTCATCGTCATTTTTTATTTTTATCACTTCTTGTTGAGTCTCAAACTTTTCATAAATGGGTTCGCCGGCTAGGGTATCAAGCAGGTATTTATCGGGATTTTTAGGATGCATGGCTTCCTGAAAGAAGTCGGTATCATCAAGCATGATATTGGTTAGTGACCATGCCAGCTGATCGTTCTGTCCCAGTATTACAATAGGTGCTCCTGCCAAGGTTGCCCCGGAGAGGTTTTGCCCACCTGTATGCAGATGAGCTTCGTACCATTTCCCGGGCATGTTAAGACCCAAATGAGGGTCGCCTGCCAATAGTGGATAGTCGGTGGCCGATTTTTGGGCACTTACCGCCCATGCATTACTGCCCACGGAGCTGCCTTCGGTACCCATAAGTTGATTCAACTGCTCATTTTTATTTACAAGGGGGAATAGTGCTTTAGCCCACTGATGAGTAGTGTCTCGGGGAATATGTTGGGCTGTAAGGTTACTGTTTGGGAGTAGGTCGGCAAACTTTCGTGAACTCAGGTTTTGGGCCAGGTAGGCATATGTTAGCTCGGATTTCCATGCCAGGTTCAGCTCCCAGGCCATTAGTCTCGCCAAAGCGATCGAATGGGTTATTGTCCACTGAATAGGTTCCATATCCGCCAGGGTAAACTGTATCGGTAAACTTTTAGGATGGGTTTTAATGTAATTGTTTACCCCATCAGCATAGGCTTGCAGCTGTTGTCGGGTAGAATCTGCCAGTGTGGTCTCGATCTTTTTGGCAATACGCCAGAAGCCTATGGTGCGCTGTAATTTATCATATGGTAACAGATCTTTACCCAAGAATTCTGCAAAACGCCCTTCGGCAGCCAGCTGAGATAAAGTCATCTGCCAAAGACGGTCTTGGGCATGCACATAGCCGAGGCTATAGTAAAGATCGTGTTTGTTGTCAGCATAAATATGGGGAACGCCGTGAGAATCCCAATGGATATCCACTTCTTGTTCAAGGGCCGGTTGCTCTACGGTTGATTGGTAATCAGGGAGGGGGCGATAGAACGTCCAGTATATGGCAATGCCGCCAATTCCCAAGATGAGAATTAAGATGAAGAGTAGAGCACGAAAGATTGTTTTCATAGTAGCTGATATTATTGATAGTCACCCAAGAATGTAGCAAACATAGTAATTAATCTATAGCGTAGTTAACAGCTTGTGTCGAAGTAGGTATTGAGAAATAAGTGAAGTTAAAATCGAAGTGTAATTACGTTGAAAAAGCCCAAGAATTTCGATACTCTCTTATAGCAAAAGAAAAACATGAAATCATAATGAACGCAATATATTTATGGATATTAAAAAAGTAGCAGTTATTGGCGGTGGCACCATGGGTAATGGCATCTGCCATGTATTCGCCATGAATGGCACCTCTGTTAATCTTATCGAGATGAACCAGGAGCTGGCTGATAAAGCGCTGGCAACCATTGAGAAAAACCTGGATCGAATGGTTAACAAAGAGAAGATCGATTCAGCGCAAAAAGTGGAAACCCTCGAAAATATTGAAACGCACACCAGTACTGTTGATGGGGTTAAAGATGTAGATCTGGTTGTTGAGGCGGTACCTGAAAATTTTGAGCTCAAAAAGAATGTATTTTCTGATGTTGATAAGGCCGCCCCGGAAGATGCCATTCTTGCCTCAAATACCTCTTCTATTTCGATTACAAAGCTTGCTGCAACTACTTCACGCCCCGAGCAATTTATCGGGATGCACTTTTTCAATCCGGTACCGGTAATGAAGCTGGTGGAAATTGTTCGCGGCCTTGATACCAACCAAGAGACTGTTGATACGATTGAGGAGACAGCGAAATTACTGAATAAGAATCCTGTAGAAGTGGCCGACTATCCCGGTTTTGTATCGAACCGCGTGCTGATGCCGATGATTAATGAGGCGATCTACTGTGTATATGAAGGCGTTGCGGAGCCCGAAGATGTAGATTCCGTGATGAAGCTGGGGATGGCACATCCTATGGGCCCATTACGTCTGGCTGATTTTATTGGCCTTGATGTATGCCTGGATATTCTCAATGTTCTGCATGAAGGGTTTAAAGATCCCAAATATCGTCCTTGTCCCTTACTGGTTAAAATGGTTGATGCCGGTAAGTTGGGTGATAAAACAGGAGAAGGGTTTTATGAGCACTAGGTAATTTTTTGCTCTCAATTGTTGGATTAATTTAACCCTCGGGCTCTGTTGAGTTCGGGGGTTTTTACTTCTGTTTAGGTATTGATTCTAATAGTTTAATAGCTTATCAAAAAGCCACTTACTTGGTACTACCAAAATCGCCAATAGCTGATATACGATTTGAGGCGGTCAACAAAAAATTTTCCCCGAAACCATCCCAAAACACAACAAAGTATCAAGAAGGTATAAACGAATACTGTTGCTATATTACTGACGATAGCCGTATATGAGTGAACCTCTGCCAAGAGGTAGAATCCCCCAATACCAATACCGGGAAACATCCAGAATGCAATAATATTGATCAGTATAAAACCAAGAACCAATGCGGTAACGGAATGGCCTATACGCTCACCGAGAGTTGGAACTCGTTGGTGTTCGGATTCGTTGATTTTTAAATGGTCACTATTCATTTTATAAACTTGATGGATGTTTGCTATAAACTAATAATAATGAAATGAATCGGCTTTTTGTAAATAGTAGTGCGAGCTTATCGCTCGTGCCAAATTGCTATGGAATGGGATTGAGAAATAATCATAAGGTGAGCTGTAAAAATATTTTGCCCTGCTTCCATTTCTCTGATATTCTTATTATTTCAAGACTTATTCACCCTAATTTAGATTAAGCTAGTTTTAGCCATGGAAACAATCCAGATACCGACCCCACGTCAGATTGAACAAGCTCGTGAACGGTTAGGAAACCGGGTCCGGCGCACACCCGTATGGCAGTGGAAAGGGGATGTTAAAGAACGATTTCTGGGGAAAGGTACACAAGCGTACTTAAAGCTTGAGCTTTTCCAGTATGCCGGTAGCTTTAAACCCCGGGGTGCCTTGATGAATATGCTGGATCTTTCTGATGAACAGCTGGAAAAAGGAGTTACAGCAGTAAGTGCCGGCAATCACGCTATCGCCGTTGCCTATGCTGCCCAGTCGGTGGGGACTACGGCTAAAGTGGTGATGCCCCAAACCGCAAACCAGTTTCGGATAGACCGATGTAAATCGCATGGCGCGGTTGTTGAGCTTGTTGATGACGTGCACATTGCTTTTAAGAGAGTGAAAGAGATTGAAGAGGAGGAACAGCGCACCTTCATCCATCCCTTTGAAGGAGAAAAAACAGCCCTGGGGACTGCAACCGTAGGGTTAGAGTTACAGCAAGAATGTCCCAACCTGGATGCTGTAATCGTACCTATTGGCGGCGGTGGGCTTTGTGCCGGTATCGCAACAGCAATTAAGCAGACGATAGAAGATTGTGCCGTTTATGGCGTAGAACCGGTGGGCGCCGACAGTATGAGTAAAAGTCTGGAGGCGGGACAACCGGTAGAGATTGAAAAGGTGGATACTATTGCAGCAAGCCTCGGGGCACCCCATGCTGCTCCCTATAGCTTTGGCCTTTGTAAGCGGTTTGTAGATGAGGTAGTAACAATAACGGATCTAAAGATGGCTCAGATGATGCGGACCATGTTTGAGGAGTTGAAGCTGGCTGTAGAACCCGCGGGAGCATCGGCATTGGCAGCGGCAGCAGGTCCATTGGCCGATAAAATTGAAGGGAAAAAGGTAGGGATTATCGTCTGTGGTACAAATATTGATACCCAAAGTTTTCAGACCATATTGGATAATACCAAATAACCGGTCATCTTAAAACGACTTTGAAATAATTGATAGGTAAAAAAGAAAGTATAATGATTGATCTCAGAAGTGATACCGTAACCACCCCGACAACTGAAATGCGTGAGGCAATGGTAGAAGCCGAGGTCGGGGATGATGTATTTGGAGAAGACCCCACCGTAAATAACCTGGAGCAAAAAGTAGCATCGCTGTTTGGGTTTGAGGCCGGCCTTTTTGTACCAAGCGGTACCATGGCAAACCAGTTGAGTCTCAATGTACTTACCAACCAAGGTGATGAAGTACTAATTGATAAGACGGGGCACATTTTCAATTATGAATCCACGGCAGCCGCTCATCTTTCTTCGGTATTGCTGAAAACGTTGGAAGGGCATAGGGGCAAACTTTCTGTTGAGCTGTTGAACGATAATGTAAGGGGAACTCATGATTGGGATCCCAATACCAAGGTTATTTCACTGGAAAATACCACTAATAAGGGAGGCGGGTGTTGTTACACAGAAGACGAGCTCAATGAAATTCGTGAATTCGCAGATACTAATGATTTAAAAGTCCATTTGGATGGAGCGCGACTCTGGAATGCTATGACGGCAACCGGAACGGATCCCCAATTCTACAGTTCGATTGCTGATACATTATCGGTCTGCTTTAGCAAAGGGCTTGGGGCACCTGTTGGGTCGATGGTTTTATCATCCCAAAAAAATATTAACACTGCCCGTAGAATGCGAAAAATGTGGGGCGGGGGGATGCGCCAAATCGGGCTCTTAGCCGCTGCGGCAGACCACGCCATAGAATATCACTATCCTCTGCTAGAGGAGGATCACCGGCGGGCTAAGGAGCTGGCCCGGACCATTGATAATTGTAGTCAGCTTGCTATAGATATCGAGTCGGTGGAGACAAATATTCTCATTTTCGATGTAAAGGAGGGAACTGCTGAATCAGTTATTCCAGTCCTGGAAGAAGAAGGCGTCCGAATTGTCCCTTTTGGCCCGCAAACGCTCAGGGCTACTTTTCATTTTCAGGTTACGGATGAGGATCTGGAAAAAGTGAAGGCGACCTTCAAAGAGCAATTTTCCTAAACGACGGTAGGATAACAGTTATTTAAGCTTGTCATCATTGGTGTAGGTTTTCCACAGGGGGTGGTCTCTGTCGACATATTCCATCTGCATAGTCTCAAAAGCTCTCAACTCAAGCTTAATATAGGGACTTATGGCTTTAAGAAAGCTCCAAAACCATCCCTTGCCAACGGTGCCGCTAATCTCTTTTCGGTAGGCTTCAACTGCTTTGTCGAGGTGCATTTGCCCTTTAAAGGGAGGTTGGTAATACAGGTTTTTTCTTGGTACCCCATGAGTTCCCATCTGCGTTAGTGACCCACCAGTAGTAGAACGGTCCAAAGATTGATCTAACATTTCAATACGAGAGGAGTCCGGATTTTCTCTAATCTGGATGCGAGTTGTGTCCGTTTCTTGGGCTAGGCTAAAGAGAGGCCACAGGCACAACAGCAAAGCTGATAACAGTATATAAAAAGCAGTTTTCCTGTTTGTGAGATCCAAGGTGATATGAAAAATCAATTAATTTTAAATACTATAACTGATAAACATTCAGTTTGTTTTATGAGATGATACATTTTTTTTGATGGAGGCAATGAGCACCTCGGCAAGAGTGGTTAAGTCTTCTTTACTAATAGTGAGGGGCGGCACTAAACGGATTATGTTGCCTTGCGTGCAGTTTGATAGAACACCGAGCTGCATCATCTCTTCTACTACTTGTCTTCCGTCAAATGAGAGTTCAACCCCAATCATCAAGCCTTTACCCCGAATGTCAGTGACTTCGATAATTCCTGCACTTAGTTCAACAAGCAGATTTTTGAGAAAGCTACCTTTTTGGGCTGCCTGTTTAGTTAAGTTATCATCTATCACTGTGTTTAAAGCAGCGAGAGAGGCAGCACAAGCCAGGGGGTTGCCCCCGTAGGTACTGCCATGATCGCCATAGCTCAGCGTTTCAGCCACTTTATCACTGCAAACCATTGCCCCAATTGGGAAGCCGCCGCCCATTGCTTTGGCCAAACCGATAATGTCCGGCTGTATGCCATAATGTTCAAATCCAAACATCTTTCCTGTCCGGGCAATGCCAGTTTGCACCTCATCTACAATAAGCAGAGCATCATGAGTGTTGCAAAGCTCTTCTACCTTATCCATAAATGGTTGTGAGGCTACATGCAGACCACCCGAGCCCTGAATGGATTCAATAACAACTCCGAGGGTTTGGTTATCAAAAGCATCGTCCAGGGCTTCCAGGTTATTCATGGGAATCTCTTTAAAGCCCTGTAGTAGCGGGTCATAGCCTTTGGAGTACTTATCCATACCCATGGATACCGTTGCCATAGTACGGCCGTGGAAGGCATTGCTTATGGTTATGAGAGGACCATTTTTTTGATGGGCACGTGCATACCGACGAGCAGACTTCAGGCAGGCTTCCATAGCTTCCCCACCGCTGTTGCAGATGAAACCGCGATCTAACTCTGATAGCTCGGCCAAAAGTTCCAGCAGTTGCGCCTGAGGTTTACTGTAATAGAAGTTGGAGATATGCATCAGCTTTTCGACCTGTTCTTGCACGGCTTCTACCACATTGGGATGGCAGTGTCCCAGGCTGTTAACTGCAATACCTGCAAGGGCATCAAGGTATTTGTTGCCTTCGTCATCCCATAGGTAAGAACCGTTACCTTTCACCAGGGTAATAGGAAATCTATTGTAGACAGGAAGATGATATTTTTCTGTTAGTTGCTGGTAGTCCATAAGAAATAAAAATTGATTACTTAGATGGCAAAAAACCATCTAAGCCAGAACACATTTAATGTAGTATTGCATCAGTTAAATCACTGACCAATAGTAATAAAAATTTTAGGGAACTATGAAACTTTACTGATTTACTTGCACATAATTCGAGATTAGAGTAATAAAATTTGAGGACAGAAAAGTTCCGCTTTTTTATTATCAGGGACCTTTGCAAAACCAGGCAGTCATCCTGAATGTAATGAAGGATCTCCCTTTCAACGGCAGCAGATGGATACTGGAGATTCTTCGACAAGCTCAGAATGACGAAATCAAAGGTTTTGCAAAGCCCTCTATCAGTAGTATTAAATGAAATAAAAAAGCACTGAAAATAAGTTCGTTAAAAAGGTGCAAAAAATGTAGTAGCAGGATAAAATATTTACGTCAAAAAAAGTGATGCTGTTGGATGGTTTTAACAAATGGAATGAATGGAAAAAACACAGTGACAGATGGTTTTTTTGAGGAGCTAAAAAAGAGTAAAAAGAAACGAAAAGGGCAGGGGGTAATAGTAATCATTTTGTTAGTCTATGTTGCCTTTTAATAGAGAAATTTTGAGTAAAATTGGAAGAGGATAAAACTGTAAAATAAGTGGGTATGGTGCGTAATTTTAAAAGGCTAATTAATGAAATAAGAAACGGAGGTTTTTACTGATAGGTAAAGCTGAAAGAGTGCAAGTAACTGGTTGATAAGGAATAGTAATTGACCGAGGTGGGGAGGGGGATATTGTGGAAGACTGACAGGAAAAAGCAGAATGGTTAACAGTTCCATAAAAGAAATAGTTGGACGAGAAATTTTTAAGAATGGTATGGAATAGGGTGGAGACTAGGTTCAAAAAGAGAAAATAATAGGTAGTAATTTCTCTTTTGGCATTTTGTCAGTCAAATAAAGAGCTAAGTATGAAAAACAGGTTGTTTTGTGTGTAATTTATTGTATGCCAATGGGTTACAGTTTTCTATATAAAAATTTTAGTGAAAGGAAGGTTTTATACGCTGTGAGCGCAATAATAATATTTGTCAATATCCATTTTTTAAGTACGGGATTGCATGCTAATATATTGCGCCACAATAATTTATAGGTATTGGTTAACTACTGGTGTTTCTTTTTAAGAAAGGAGTTTATGTGCCGGACTTAAATAAATTAGGAGGCTAGGAATGGTATCTTGAAGATGTAAGTTTAGTTTTGGTTTTATATTTATGTAAGTCGATTAAAATCAATGGGTTATAGTAATTTATGTATTGGTTGTTTGGTTACGATCAGGTCGGTTACCATTGCCTAAATAAATTAGGTTCACCCCTTATTTTTTGAGTTAGGACAATTTTACATGATAAATAAAAAGTTATTAAAATATTGTTATGCAATAATTTACAGCTATCAAGTAGAATAATAATAGTATTGAAGGGCAAGTTTTGGGCAGGATGGGACGGGGGCGGCTGAGTTTTCATCTAAAAAGAAAGGCTGTCGACCGATAAGCCGACAGCCTAAACTGGAATGGTAAAAGTGATATTGTTAAGTAATCCAATTCAAAAAGTTGTCAAATTGAAATATTTAATTAGGCAACAATTTTAATCTACAAGTGACAATCCGATGCGGCCGCGTTCGAGGTCGAGTGAGACAATTGTCAACTTTAGAATGTCTCCGACAGCAACAACATCATGAGGGTCTTCAACCTTTCGGTCGGCCATTTTTGAGATGTGTAAGAGGCCGTCTTGTTTCACTCCAATATCAACAAAAGCACCGAAGTCAACAACGTTTCTAACAGTGCCTTCAAGTACTTGTCCTTCGCTTAAATCTTCCATCTTCATGACGTCATCTCGGAGCACCGGTTTGGGTAGAGATTCACGCGGATCGCGACCCGGCTTTTGAAGATTTTCAATGATCAATTCCAGGGTAGGAATTCCGACTTCAATCTGTTCGGCAACCTCTTCTTTATTGATGTTTTTAAGCTTCTCGGAAACGACTTCATTTTGTTCATTTAATTTGTCGAGATCGATCCCAAAAAGGTTGCACAGTTTTTCCGTTGCCTCGTAACTTTCCGGGTGAATTGCGGTGTTATCTAAGGGGTTCTCCGATTCTGGAATTCTCATAAATCCGGCAGCCTGTTGAAAGCGAAATTCTCCCACACCGCGTATATCTTTAATCTCTTCGCGGTCCGAAAAGATGCCTTCATCTTCTCTTCGTTTTACGATGTTTTTGGCAACTCTTTTGCTGAGTCCGGAGATGTGCGAAAGCAGTGGGGCACTGGCTGTATTCAGATTTACTCCCACTTGGTTCACACAACTTTCCACTACGTCATCGAGCGATTGGGCCAGCTGATTTTGATTAACATCGTGCTGGTATAAGCCAACACCAATAGATTTCGGATCAATTTTTACAAGCTCGGCCAGGGGATCGAGTACGCGGCGGGCAATAGAGATGTTTCCTCGCTGCGCTGCTTCCAGATCCGGAAACTCATCAGCAGCTACTTTAGAAGCAGAGTAGACCGAAGCACCGGCCTCGTTGACGATCATATAGTTGAGTTCTTCGTCAGGGTGCTTCTCTTTTCGCTTTTGGATGAAGTTGGCCACTATCTGTTCGGTTTCACGACTGGCCGTGCCGTTACCAATAGCAATAAGATTGACATCATATTTGTCAATATATGTTCGAAATACCTCTTCAGCTTCCGCTACTTTCTTTTGGGGAGGGGTTGGATAGGTTGTTGTGCCCTCAAGGTATTTGCCTGTTTCGTCTACTACGGCAACTTTGCAACCCGAGCGATATGCTGGATCAATACCCATCACCACTTTGTGATCAAGCGGTGGTTGCATAAGCAAATTGGAGAGGTTGGTAGCAAAGGTTTCTATGGCATGTTCATCAGCTTTATCAGTGAGCATATTACGCAATTCGCGCTCCAGAGAAGGGAACAAGAGGCGCTTGTAGGCATCTTCAACGGCATCTTGCAGATGTGGGGTGAAGATACTCATATCATTATTAATCACTACATCATCGATACTTTCGAGGGTTCGATCTTCCCAGAGTTCAACATCCACAAACAGAATATTCTCGCGCTCTCCTCTGTTGATGGCCAGGATCTGGTAGGGCTTTAAGTATTTGGCCTTTTGAGAGAAGTCATAATAATCTTCAAAGTTGGTACGATCCTCAACGGCAGGATTTTTCTCCGTTTTGATAACCGCGTGTTCCTGGAAGATATCGCGTAGTTTCTCGCGGACCTCCGCCGATTCGTTAATCCACTCGGCTACAATATCGAGGGCACCGTCCATGGCATCTTCAGCAGATTCTACTTCGTTTTCATCATCAACGAATTCAGCGGCATGCTCCATCGGGGTACCGCTTTCGATCTCTTGCTCCCAAATTCGCTCGGCAAGTGGCTCCAGCCCTTTCTCCTTGGCCATGTCGCCTTTGGTGCGTCGCTTCGGTTTATAAGGCAAATAGAGATCCTCAAGCGTATTGAGATCGGTGCAAGCTTTTATCTTCTCTTCAAGCTCTTCGGTGAGTTTGTCTTGCTCATCAATGGTCTTGAGGATCGTCTTCTTGCGATCTTCGAGCGTGCGGTGGAATTCCAGTTTGTCGCGGACACTACGGATCTGCTCCTCGTCAAGTCCACCTGTTGCCTCTTGCCGGTAACGGGCCAAAAAGGGTACAGTAGCACCATCATCCAAGAAGTTGGCAACGGATTTTACTTGTTTGGATTTGAGGTTCAGTTCCGAAGCAATACTGCTAAAAATCTGTGATTCTGTCATTCTAGAGATTGGATGTTTGGGGTTGTCGGCTGCACAAAATGTGAAGTAGTTTGATGTTTTAGCAGCCCTTCAATGAAAATGTTTGAGTTATACTGTTAGCATCAGCAATTAAAATACACAATATTTATTCTGATTTCTGCATGCTGAGGCCTATATTTTGCATGGAGAAAATAATCACATAAAGCCTTTATGTACACATGAATTTTGATCTTGATACGATTCACCGGGCAGCTATAGAAATCGCCAAAAACGGTGGTGACCATACGTTAAATTATTTCAACCGTTCTTTTGATGTGGAGCGCAAAGCAGATGATTCTCCGGTAACGGTAGCAGATCGGGAGGCAGAATCGATAATGAGAGAGAATATTGCCAACCAGTTTCCGGACCATGGTATTGTGGGCGAAGAGCACGGGAAAGATAATGAAGAGAGTAGCGTACAGTGGATTTTAGATCCTATTGACGGCACCAAGTCGTTTATCCATGGTGTGCCACTTTATACTACTTTAATTGGTGTTGTTGTGGATGATGAGCCGGTCGTAGGAGTTATTTATGCCCCGGCTCTGGATGAGCTTTGTGATGCTGCTCAAGGTAAAGGTGCCCGTCTTAACGGCGAAGAATGTCGTGTTCGGTCATGTGATGATCTTGCTAAGGCCAGCTTTATGAGCACCGATGCTTATACAGCAGCTGAGTTTGATTATGGAGATGCTTTTAATGAACTGCTTGATAAAAGCCGTATCCACCGAACCTGGGGCGATGCCTATGGACATATGCTTGTGGCTACCGGTCGAGCCGATTTGATGTTTGATCCTATTTTAAATATTTGGGATGCTGCGCCCCTGTTAACGATTCTGCGAGAGGCGGGAGGGATTTTTTCTGATACCGATGGTAATGAAACCATCCAGTCGGGGAACGGCTTTTCGTGCAGTCGAGAACTGCTACCGGATGTACTAGAGGTTTTTGAAAAGAATACCTAATGGGCAGGTTTGATAGTTGATTCTCAATATTAAACCAATAACCAACTAACTGATCTTTCCCAAGCTTTCGCCCCAGCCCCCCGTTTTTAAACCCCTATTAAAAGCAATGTCACTGCGCCGTGCCCCGTTTTACGGGGAGGGACTTCGGTGATTGTTCGGAAGACCGCGGCAGTCTCCTATTCTTAGCTTGCGAAGTGCGCCGAAGCCATACCTTCACTCAAAAACTTCGACAGCGTTCAGGTCGGCGTAGGTGTTCGTAGGACCTAAAGGGGATCCTTTAACCCATCGAGTAGCTATGTCAAGGAGATCGCCGCGTTTCGTTTCACTTCTCTCGCGATGACAGGCGTTGATAGGGCAAGAAAGAGTCCTTCTTGTGGCTGTAACGCAGATGGTACTGCCAACGTAAACCGAAGGAGGTGCAGCTATGCGCCTCGAAGTTTTAACGTAGTGGTGGAGAATGATCACTTCACATTTCATTTATAGCGCGAGCGTCTCGCTCGTGCTATGTTGCCTTATGAATTACCGCTAGACCTTGCTCAACGGGTACACGGTCAGGGATGACCGTGCTACATTAGAGTGCCCGATAAGGCGTAATCAATCTCCCACTACTACGCAGAAGGCTTTGTAGAGCAAGCTAAATCCCTCTCCTCCACCTGTACACCGAAACTTCAGTGTAGGTGTAAGAGGGACTTTATTAGATGCTCCTTTCATGCATTAAAATCTGCTTCTTGAAATCTTGCGTTCCTCCTTGTGGCTATAACCATGATAGGTTTAGGAATGTGAACTGAAGGAGGAGCAGCTATGCGCCTCGAAGTTTCAACGTAGTGGCGGAGGATGATTACTTTAATTTTACTTATAAGGTGAGCGTCCCGTCCGTGCTATATTAATTTATGATTTGCCACAGGAGTTGTTTAATGGGCATACGGTCAAGGATGACCGTGCTACATTATAGTGCCCGATAAGGCGTAATCAATCTCCCACTACTACGCACAAGGCTTTGTTGAGCAAGCTAAATCCCTCTTCTCCACCTGCACACCGAAACTTCAGTGTAGGGGTAAGAGGGACTTTATTAGATGCTCCTTTCATGCATTGAAACGATATAAGGAGACTCTAATTACTCAGCTGACGGACAGAATGGCATCACTTTTGTTAGATAAACAGCGGAGACTCCCCGGTCTATTTTATAGCTATATTAGTTGGAAATACTGATTCTGAATTCTGAATCCTGAGTTTTGAATTCAGAATTCTCACGGTGCTCAAAATAACAAGCCGGGGAGTCTCCCAAGTCTCTTTTGGGTATTCTTGCACTATTAAGCATCAGCGGGTGGCATAGTGCCAAAAATTCGGTCCCATAGGGTGGTTGAGATACCAAATGCTTTTTCAGGATATTTGTAGTGATGCAGCGAGTGGTGCCTGTACTGCGATTTAAGAAAAGAGGGGACCGGCGGTGTGTGGGTTAGATAGTGGATACGTGTATATAGTAAATAACCTGTTACGAAACCGGGCATAAAAATATAGGCGTAGTTTCCTAGGAGAAGTAAGAAGAAGCCGTATAAGAGAGCAATAATCATGAGGCCGGGTACCGGAGGCATAATAATGCGATCCTTATCACGGGGATATTCATGGTGAATACCATGGAACGTATAGGCTAGCTTGGAAGCAATTTTTGAGTTGGGAAAGTATTCATCGATGTGGAATAAGTACCGATGGGCAAAATACTCAAAGAACGTCCAGAAAAAGATGGCACCGAAATATATTAAGCCGCCAACCCAAAAAGAATTGACCACCTGCATTTGCCAGCCAATTACCAATAAGGTAATAACAGCTAACGTATAAATAATTGCTGAAATGTATGGCGGCGATTTTGTTAATGGTTCTAAGAACGAGTTTTCAAAAATATGACCTTGACCTTCTTCTTTAATTTCTCTGTGCATAGCTTAGAATATTTTTTTGAATAGTTGCTTTATGAGTATAAATAAACAAACTCACATTATCTCAAGTTTCTGCTAGACCTTCTCTTTTCGAACTTTGTTCAGTATGCATAATTGAATAATTCCAGTGATCAAATGCAAATTTCCATCTCCTGTTTATTTTGGCTAAGTCGTTATCCCTGTAGGTATAATCTGATGATTTTCCGCTCTCTTTTTGACTTAAAAACTGCTCAAATTCGGGCTTTGCAGTATTTAATCCAGAGATCTCTAACTGTTCATAAACTTTTGATAATTCCTTAATTGGGTCTGTAATAAAGTGTTCAAACCTGATTTCTGCAAGTTGGTTCGTGGGCACCATGCCTTTCTGTTCAATATAACGAGACATCAACTTTTCATAGACCGCAATAATAGCTTCTTCCCTCTCTTTTTTACTGTAATCCTGCAGGGCTAGATTATCCAGCAAGGTATTCCATAACTTTTTGCTTGAATAAAAAACATCATAGGGATTGCGGTGGATGAAAATAAACTTTGCATCGGGATAGAGCTCCAAGAGTTTATCAATACGACAACTATTTCCCGGGCTTTTAATAAGCAGTTGACGACCATCATTTTTTAAAGAGGTCTTTTGTATGAGGTGCCGGTAATCGCGTTTCCATTGTTGGATTTCTTGGTCTGTTGCTGTTTCAAAAAACAGGTATTTATTAAAATAGTGCCATGCTTCTTGAGGGAATATATGTCCCCAGTGTAGGCTGGTAGGAGAGATCATGGTTGTGAGGGCAATTTCAATCTCACTGGGGCTATCCAGCTCAAGGTTTATTGACATGTTTTGAGCGTCACGAATGAGGCTGAGCGTTTGGGGTATCTTGTTGACCAGTGATTTTAACATATGTTCAGATCCCAAAAAGGTATCCGGAAATACAACCTGGAATTTATTCATATACCCGAATTGGGGATCCTGGCTTAACAGGTACTGTAAAAAGCTGGTTCCACTCCGCCAATGACCAATAATAAAAATGGGATCTTTGGTCAGGGAATGGGTATTAATCGCTTCCGAAAAGCGAAGTCGCTCGTAGAGTCGGAAAGGTTCTTGAATAAGAAGTTTAAGATAAAAGGCAGAAATTCTGCCAAAATTATCTGAAGAGAACCCATCATTTGCTTTTATTTGCCTGGTAAGATGTTGAATGGGGTGTTTTCGTGAGCTCATTACAATGGATTGTTACGTAATTCCACTTATTTTATTGAGTTCATAAAAAAATGTTTTCTTACAAACTTGCCAATATGGTTTCTTTGACAAATAATAATCTACGACAATAGCATAATCAAAAAAGGCATTAGTAACGAATTGGTTATTGAACTTATTAAAGCAGTAAAACATGAATGTTGATATTAGAGGGTGGACCTTTACGCACTGGTGGGTTCGTCCGGTAGTAAAAGTGTGGTTTGAAACCTATCACAAATCTGTTACTTATTCCGGTGTCGAGCATATTAATTGGGACAAACCCATTATTTTTGCGCCATCTCACCAGAATGCATTTTCGGATGCGCTTTGCCTGATATTACCAACGAAATACACCAATAATAGATTTATTTATCCGCTTATTAGGGCTGATGCATTTGGAAAAAACACGGCAATAGACTGGATTTTGACCGCTTTTCATATGCTCCCCGTCTATCGTCCCAGGGATCGGGTAAACCTGAAGGAGCAGAATGAGTCGGTCTTTGGAGATTGTTATGATATTTTGGCGAAAAATAGAAATCTACTCATTCATCCCGAAGGCAATTGTATTCCTAAAAAGAAGGTAGGGCGCTTTAAAAAAGGATTGGCCCGAATTGCTTTAGGGGCAGAAAAAAGACATAATTTTGATTTGGGAGTAACGGTAATACCGGTGGGCATTAACTATCGCCAAATAACGGAGGCCCGTAAAGGAATTCACGTAGAATTTGGTAAAGCAGTTCCTGTGAGTCAATTTGAGGAGAGCTATAGAGAACATGAGGCAACGGCAATTACGGATTTAACTCGCAGGGTAGAGGAGGCCGTGAGGGCAGTGACGGTAGATTACAATTCGGTTGAATATCAACTTGCCGAGCAGGTTGTGCAGTTGAAAAAGCAAAGTACTGCTGAAATAGATGTAACAGAGGGGTATAGTAGCAAAGAGGTAGAACTTGAAAAAGAAGTGATCGATGATTTAACGAACAATCTGTCTGGAAAAGAGAATCTCTTGAAGAGTACAAAACAGAATATGGCTAAGCTGCGTGATGAACTGGATAAGCAGCACATAAACTTTAACTATTCACTGGTGGATAAACATTCAGTCAGGCGCCTTTTGGCCGAGGGTATAGGTTTTATTATTGCCTTACCCCTGTTTTTATATGGAGCAATTAACAATATAGTACCCTGGCTATTGATTCATGCGTTTGCAAATGCTATTGAGGAGAAACAGTTTATAAGTTCAGCCCGAATGTTAATGGGACTTCTTACATTTCCTCTTTTTTATTTAGCGCAGGGTGCTGTTTGTTGGGGTGCTACAGGAAGCTTGTGGTGGACGGTAGCTTATATGGTATCGCTGCCATTTTCCGGTATCCTGAGCCTGAATTTGTATGAAAAATGGAAAGATTGGAAGCAGCAGATCCGGCTAAAACTGCCTTCCAAAGCTACCAACGACAAAATATCAGGATTGATAGCAAAGGTTCTTAATCCCTCGAAGAGCAATTCTGCTGCTAAGCCTTTAACGGACTCGGCTCAGTCGTAAAAACTGGAGCATCCATTTTGGGATCGGTTTCTCCGGGGCTTTATTTCGTACATCCATATACCAACCTACACTTTTCAAAATGGGCAGCTTATGAGTCTCAACAAACTCAATAAGGGTTCCGTCGGGATCTTCAATATAGCTAAACCGGCCGGCAGCTTCTCCCATATCAAATGAATTTTTACTGTCTACCGTAAATTCAAATCCTTTTTCTTCGCACTCTTGTTTCAGTTGGTCCATTCCTTTGATATCAAAGCAAAGGTGGATGAAGCCGAGATCGCCCCAGTATCGATCTCTAAAAATCTTGCGGGGCTCCCGGTTTTGAACTTCTACAAGTTCTATTTTGCTGGGACCCAGAAGTTGGGAGAATGAACCCTTACGCGGTTTTCTGTGACTTAAAAGCACACGTCGTATCTTTTGGGAGCCTCCGTTGAGAGGAGCCAAATCGTCAAAAGTACCGGTTTCATCATATTCTACTTGGTCATATTCCAGGATATCTCTATAGAGGCTAAGTGAATGGTCAATATCAGAAACTCCAATCATACAGCCGGCAATGCCTCCCGTATGATATTTGCCATTCGAAAACCATGAGTTACCACTTACAATCTGGAAGATGAGGCCATGAGGATCTTTGACAAAGAAATGGGGTGCTCCTGATGGGTCTTCCTTGATATCAGTTATAATATTGACATCTTGAGACTGTAAGAACTCAAAAGTATTCGGCACATCTTTGCATTTTATGCGTGTCCCGAATACTCCCAGATCACCAACCTTAATGTCAAAAGAAGCCGGTTGGGTATCGCGGCTGGTATATTGCCAAACTTCCAGGCCTCCTCCGCCTTGCATATTCATGGCAAGTGTAGCTGAACGACTTTGGACTTTGTCACCGGTATAATTGGTCATCAAATTAGCTTCAGCAGTATCCTGAAACACGCAGATATCCATGCCCAGGTTCTTTCTGTACCAGTCAAATGCTTTTTCTTCGTTGGGGGTACCAACACCAATTTGCTGGATACCACTAATAATTTTTTTCATAAACTGCTTATGATTTGAAATGAGATTCTACTTTTGCCAAGAGCCAAAACAATGTATACCAGTTATAATGGGAGTTAGCCTCGAAGAAAATTAGCTTTATAAATAATATAATTTCTTGGCAGTATCTACAACTTTTCCGATGAGGTGTATGGGGACTGAGAGCTCATTTTTAAATGCTTTTATATAACAAACCATTTTAATTGTGATAGAATATGCTAACTGGTACTTTCAACCCCGGAAATAATACGTTATTACCAATGAGAGAATATTCAGTAATAATTTCTAAGACTAATGTCAGAAATAAGTAGTACACAAAAGCGATGGGCGCTTGCGGCCACTATTATTGGTTCAAGCATGGGCTTTATTAATGGGTCTGTAGTAAATGTAGCATTGCCTGCTATTCAAAGTTCGCTGGATGCCACCGTCTCCGATATGCAATGGGTAATTAGTATCTATACGTTTATCCTTGGTACATTGATTTTAACCGGGGGATCAGCGGGGGATTATTACGGGCGGAAACGAGTATTTGGCACCGGAGTTTTTATTTTCATGCTTGCAACCATTTGGTGTGGATTGGCCCCGGATGTCTATCAACTTATTATTGCCCGAGGGGGGCAGGCAGTGGGAGGTGCCATGATGATCCCCGGTAGCCTGGCCATTTTAACGGATCTTTATGAAGAAGGGAACCGGGGAAAGGCTATAGGCACGTGGTCGGGTTTTTCTGCTCTTGCTACTGCTGCGGGCCCATTATTGGGCGGGGTGCTGGTAGATCAACTCTCATGGCGATTTATTTTTCTGATTAGTGTGCCTATGGCTATAACAGTGCTCATTATTTTAGTTTGGCGTATGCCCGAAAGTAAAGCTGCAGAAGATTCTGGCAAGCCCGACTGGCTAGGGGCATTGCTTGCCACCCTTGGGTTGGGGTTAATCTGTTACGGCCTCATTGAAGCTTCAAAGCTGGGGATTGAGAATGCCATTGTGCTATCAACATTAGGGGTTGGGGTATTAGTGTTTTTTGGTTTTATATGGGTAGAAGTCAGCATTGAAAACCCGATGATGCCCCCTTCTTTATTCAAATCTAAAACGTTTAGCGGAGCAAACCTGATAACGATCTGTTTTTACTTTTCGCTGGCATGCGTATTCTTTCTGTTACCCTTTAATCTAATTCAGGTGCAAGGATATTCGGCAACGGCAGCCGGGGCTGCTTTTATTCCTTTTCCGCTATTGGTGGGAGGGTTATCACGATGGTCGGGCGGTCTGATTGTACGATTTGGAGCACGCCCGTTGCTGGTAGTGGGGCCAATTATAACGAGCCTCGGATTTTTACTGTTAGGGCTTTATGGGACTGGGAGTAGTTATTGGTACAACTTTTTCCCGGGTATATGTTCTCTGGGGCTAGGGATGGCCATCAGTTTTGCACCGCTTAATACCACCGTGATGAGTGCCGTTGATCAATCTAATGCAGGTAAAGCGTCAGGTATCAATAAAGCGATTTCACGACTTTCGGGGATGTTGTCGGTTGCCCTGTTAGGTGCTTTGGCTATTACCATTTTTGGCCAGCAGTTAACCATTAATATGCAACAAAAGGAGATCCCCAAAACGATACAGCAAAAGATGAGTGCTGAAGTACCGAATTTGGCAAAGGCTGATATCCCGCAAGAGGTTTCCGGGGATGTTAAAAAAGAACTGGAAGAAAGTATTAAGGCCTCATTCTTGTATAGCTTTTCTACGATAATGTATATTGCTGCAGCTTTGGTACTTATGGGAGCGTTTGTTTCGGCTACAATGGTACGTTTTAAACCTGACAGCCCCGAATCACTTCCAGATGAAAGAGGAGTTTAATCCCAGGCAACAAAATACTGCCCGGGATAAGGTGATTAATTCATTTCCAGAACGACTCTGAATCGTGCTTCATTATTAATCATACGGTCGTAAGCTTCGTTGGCTTGCTCCAGGGGAAATGTTTCAACTTTTGGAGTTATCTTTTTTAAAGCACTAAAATCAAGGGTGTCTTCCGAAGCTTTGGCATCACCGCTGGGCCAGCCTGTAATAGATTTACGTCCGGTAATAAGCTGCATCGGTGATACTTCAATAGGATCAACGGTGGCAGCCACTACCATAAGTTGCCCGTTCCGCCCCAAACCGTTGACAATATTAGAGATTGCTTTACTGCTTGGAGCAGTGGCTAGAATAAGATCAGCCCCGCCGAGAGATTGTAATTTTTCAACAGCATCTTCGGCTTCCGTATTGATATAGTGATCAGCTCCTAACTCTTTGGCCAGTTCCTTTTTTTGGGATCCACGAGAGAGTGCAACCACCTCGCATCCAAAGTTATGTGCGTATTGTACGCCCAGATGGCCAAGGCCACCGATGCCCTGAACAGCAACAATATCACCGGGTTCCAGGTCGCTGTTACGTAATGCATTAAAGGTAGTGATACCGGCACAGAGCAGGGGAGCGGCTTCCGCTGAATCCAGACTTTCAGGGATCGAGGCCAGGGCACTTTGCGGTGCAGTCATATACTCTGCATAGCCGCCATCGAAATGAATGCCCGTAACTTGCGCATTTTCACAATTAATGAAATCCCCGTTTCGGCAAGCCTCACATTCGTAGCAGTGTCCGCCGTGCCAGCCAACTCCCACGCGTTGGCCGTTGTTCCATGATGAAACCCCGCTGCCTGTTCCTTCAATAGTACCAATAACTTCGTGTCCGGGCACTCGCGGATATTCAATACCGGGGAACGTGCCGTCTTTTACAAAGGCGTCACTGTGGCAAATGCCGCAGGCCTGTACCTTGATTAATACTTCGTTTTTGGACGGGGAGGGGATCTCTTTTTCAACCGCTGTAAAGTCGGCTCCCGGCTGTGTAACTTGCATTGCATTCATACTGCTCATAAATAATATTAATATTCTTAATTAATCTTCTTACTGCCTCGATTAACAGATTTTTTGTGCTAATCATTTGCAGGCCAAGGAACAAAAGCCTTCGATTGCACTTATATTATTTATTCGTGAGGACAACTCTTCTTATATTCTTGTGTTTTAAAAGCAGGAACTCAAAAGTAGTATTATTAATTCAACATTTGATATCGCTCATGCGCAACATTGGTTTTTCATTTCAGTACTTCCGTTCAGCTATCATAGTAGTACTTCTATTATTGATCTTTGGTATTTCCCATAAAGTAGAAGCCCAATCATTTGATTATGAAGCGTACCCTAAACTTGATTTCGATTTTATTAACCTTACCCTTGATTTGGGTATCCAACCACAGAATTTACGGATTGATGGGGCGGCAACCTATGAAGTTGAAGCTAATATTAGTGGAGCAGATACACTTACATTATTTGCTTCTCATATCGATATAAGTTCAGTTTCAGTTGATGGAGAGTCAGCAGATTATTCCTTACATAATGATTCGCTTTTTATTCCCGTAGTTGATTCTGCTGAGATGGGCCAGCGTTTTAATGTGAATATCCGTTATTCAGGCAATCCAAATTTTGGGTTGCTGAAAAACCGGAGTGGAACCGTCTGGACCTCCATGCTTCCAAAAGCTCAGCGGCATTGGGTACCTGTGGTTGATCATCCCAATGTAGAGTTTAAGACTACATTTAATATTGCCGTTCCTTCCGGTTTCCAGCTTTGGGCAACGGGTAAGAAGTTAAAAGAGGAAATGGTATCAGTGGATGTTATGCGATATCAATTTACCTCTGAGGATGACATGCCGGCCTCAAGTCTTGCTTTTACTGTGGGTAAATTCAAGCAGGACTCTACTAAATATGGCGCAAAAAAAATTAACCTTGCGACAGAACAATCGCTTACTGATAGCGTAAACGCTCCGCAGTTGTTAGAGGCAACCCAAAAGTATCTGTCCGACTTGTCGGATCAGTTACAGGTCAGTTATCCCTATAACCAGCTAAATATCATAGTTACGAAAGATCATAATTGGGAGACAAAATCGTGGGGCGCTTCTACGATATTTCTATATCAAAATCGGGGTTCGCTGGAACTACAGCTACTACGTGGTATTATCGGTCAGTGGTTTGGTGAATACCAACGAGTGCAACAGTGGAGTCAGGCTGATGCCCTAACTTTGTATCAGACTATGTTAATAAAGGAGCTGGCAGAAGGCGCTACGACTCTTGATACAACGGAAACCCCTAAGCATACTCTCGCTACTGTATATGATTATTTCGGGATTGCTCGCTGGAATCAATGGCAAAAGGGGATAACAAGCTGGCAAAATGCTTCAATTCATTCATTCATCAAGGCGGAAGCATCTAATCTATTAACTGAACTCGGAAATGTAGTGTCTTGGGATACCTATGCAGATGCCTGGTACCAAGAGATTGGGCAGCCTTTGTTTGAACAACCAGCATTGCAAACTACAAAGAATGCAAAAGGTAATGAACGTTTGCAGGATTTGGTGACATACAAAGTTGATTACGAACTAAATGAAGCTGAGGGACAGTTAAAACTTCGGTTTGAGGCTGTACATGGGGTATACAAGGATCTTGTTACGATTACAGCTGATGAAGTATATCCCAACAAAAAAGAATCAGCGGAAGTGACATTTACAGGCAATGAAGATGCCGTAGTTCTCCAGGTAGATCCTATGATCAGTACGTTACAATTGAACGCTCCCGATCATCCTGAACTTATTTTGGAAGAGTATAAACCGGCGCCATTTCTAATTTATGAATTACGAAATGGAGATACGGTAGAAGAGCGTGCTGCAGCGGCAAAGAAGTTAGGGACTCATGCTGAGAATCCGGATCTGCAGCTGGCAATCAGGGATTTCATGAATAAAGATTTATCCCCAAAAGTTGAGGCTGCTTTGCTTCAGTCGTTAGGTGATATTACCGATGGAGCAGCAGGCACCCAACAGATCTTCCTGGATGCCTTGAAAAGTGAAAATCAAGCGATTAGAGAAGCAGGTTTAATGGCCCTTCAAAACTATAAGGGAACCAGTACGGTAGTGGCGAGCGTGAAATCGGTTGCCCAACGAACAGAGCATCTTGCACTTTTTCAGAAAGCGACACAAGTGCTTACTGCCCTAATGTCAAAAGATCAGTTTGTTGGCTTTACAGAAACCGTGGTTCAGCAAGATTCAGTAGGAAACAGAGCCATATTTGTGATTCAGGAATTAGCTAATATGGGAGCCATAAAAGAGGCTATTGAGAGGGCAGAGCTGTTTATTACTGAGGATTATAGTTATGAAATTCGTCAGCGGGCATTACACTGCCTTATTCAGCACGATCATACGCCCAGCGATTGGCTTAGCAGGGCTCGTGAGTTACTGGAAGATCCTGATCCGCGTATTCGATTTCTCATTGTAGAGGGATTGAGAAAGAACAGAAATAAAGAGATTACCGATTACTTATCGGCATATATACAGGACGAATATGATGCCCGGGTATACCAAAAAATTGGACAGGTCTTAGAGTGAGGCACAAAATATAAAAGTACTGAGCGGTTGATACCACTCAGTACTTTTAATTACGATATCTATCCTTGGCGAATCCATTTTATGAGTTCCTTAAAGCTGGCGCTTTTTCCATAACTGAGGATACCCACGCTGTAGATCTTGGCACTTAGCCACATCGTACCGCCAAAGGTGGCAATCATCAATAAAATGGAGAGCCCAATTTGCCAGATCGGTACATCGGTGATGGCAATACGAGTGATCATCACGATAGGGGTACAGAAGGGAACAAGAGAACCCACTACCGATAGCATACTATCGGGGTTTTCCATGGTTTGAAACATGATCAAATAGGCCACCATAATGGGCACCATAATAGGGATCATATATTGTTGGGTATCAGTTTCAGAATCAACGGCCGAACCAATAGCGGCAAAGAGGGCGCTATAAATCAGGTACCCCAGGATAAAGAACACAATAAAATAGATAATCAGGGAGGTTTCTATGGTAGGAATAGTAAATACCGAAGGATCAATGCCTTGGGAAGCTTCAGCTACTTTTTGAGCATCCTCCATGCCACTCATCTGATCAGCCAGAAACATTCCGGCTATGGGTCCGGCAGCAGCAGCTAAGCCTAAAAAGGAGGCTATCCAAAAGGTCATCTGCGTTATTGCAAGCGCACCAATGCCGCATAGTTTACCCAGTAACAGCTCAATGGGTTTAACTGAAGAGGCTATTACTTCGATAATTCGGTTTGTTTTCTCTTCAATAACACTGCGTGTAATAAGCCCACCATAGCCGGTGATCGCACCAAAAATAATAACCCCCATGATGACACCAACAATGGTTAGAAATCCGGTATCATCTTCGGTTTCTTCTCCTTCCTGGGTAAGTTTACGGGTTTCAAGGGTGACGCTGCTGGCATAGATCTCTTTTACATCTTCTGATACATCTGCTCTGTCGAGACGTTCATCTCGAACTACTTCCCGGAGGTCAGAACGAATTGAGGACTGGAGTTTAAGTCCACCGGCACCACTGGAGACAAGTTCGAGATTTGCATCACCGGTTATGTGAGATTCATCAAGTATCAGGTATCCATCTATTTCTTCGGCTTGTACTAGCGACCGGAGAGAGTCTTCTGATAGATCGGCAAAACTCTGGTATTGTTGTTCGTCTAAGTTATTAAGACGCGAATACAGAACTTCAGTGTTATCTTGTATACCGATGGTTCGTTGGGTTTCAGAATCCCAAAGTGAAATCCCTATGACAATTCCGATAAAAGCGACCATCCCAAGAGGAATCAAAATAGTAGCAATAATAAAAGCTTTCGAACGGATGCGGGTCATGTATTCCCGCTTTAAAACGAGTAGTATCTGTTGCAGACTCATAGATTAGCCTAATTCTTTTGTATTAATATTATCTTCTCCGACAGTAGAGATAAAGATTTCGGTAAGGGAGGGTTCCACGCGCTCAAACTTGTAGATTTCTGCATGGTCCATAGCTGTTTTTAGAATTTCTTGCATATGTTGGCCATTGAGAACCCGGATTTCTGCAAAGTTTGTTGACCGGTTATTAATGCGCACATTATCTAGTTTATCCAGGAAACTGTGATCTCCCTCGAACTCAATATTCACGGTATTCTTTCCAAACTTCTGTTTGATCTCGCGCAGGTTGCCATTGAGTACGGCTTTACCGTTGTTGAACAGACAGATTTCATCACACATCTGCTCTACTTGTTCCATCCGATGGGTTGAAAAAAGTACGGTCTTTCCTTTTTCGCGCAATTCAATCACAATCTCTTTGAGCATCTCACTGTTGATGGGGTCGAGCCCGCTAAAAGGTTCATCAAAGATATACAGATCCGGTTCATGGGCAATAGTAGCAATAAATTGAATCTTTTGGGACATCCCTTTAGAAAGCTCACCTACTTCTTTGTTGTACCAGTCTGCGGCTTCAAAGCGTTCAAGCCAGTACTCTGTAGCTTCTTTAGCTTCGCTGTGGCTCAGTCCTTTGAGCTGGGCGAGGTAAATAAGCTGTTCGCCTACTTTCATCTTTTTATAGAGTCCCCGTTCTTCGGGCATGTAGCCAATCATACGTTGTGTTTTGGGACTTACATGATGTCCGTTAATAGTAACGGTACCGCTGTCTGCAATAAGAATATGATTGATAATACGAATTGCGGTAGTTTTACCGGCTCCATTGGGTCCGAGTAACCCAAAAATCCGTCCTTTGGGTACTTCAAAACTCACATCCCGAACGGCCTGTGTATCCCCGAAAGATTTATTGATATTACGTACTTCAATTACTGCCATAGCTTTCTATTTTGATTATTTTGTTCCCTGGTGAATAAATGAAAAATATTTTGATACAAATTTAAACTTTTAATTAATTCAGCGTAACCTACTGAACATAGGTTATTGTCCCAAAAAGATTTGTATTTACGAAGTCCTTCTAAAGGAGTTACAATATTATAAAGAGTTAAATTATTATAATGAAAGTGATCCATTTCAGTGCCGAATGTTATCCCGTTGCCAAGGTAGGGGGGCTGGCTGATGTTGTGGGCTCTTTACCAAAGTACTTGTTAGAACAAGATGTTGATGTTTCGGTAGTGATGCCTAAATATGGTAATGAATGGATACGAAACCATGCTTTTGAAACTGTTTTTGAGGATACGGCCCCGTTGGGGGATTGGAAGTTTGAATTTCGCATTCAGCGACAAAAAGGTGATATATTGGGATTTCCGCTTTATGTGGTAGATATCCCCAAGCGTTTTGATCGACCGGGTATTTATGCTGATCCCCATACGGGCAGTGGATATACTGATGATTTTGAGCGCTTTGCCAGTTTTCAAATTGCCATACTTGAATGGGTGAACCGGATGAAGGATAAACCGGATGTATTGCATTGTCACGATCACCATACCGGCCTGATACCTTTTATGCTTACGCAGAGCTATCGTTATCAGGATATTAAACACACTCCCACAGTGCTAACAGTGCATAATGGGGAGTATCACGGCGTATTTGACCGAGATAATGTATATCAACTACCCGAGTTCGATAACCAACATATTGGATTGGTTGATTGGGATGGAAAATTGAACTGCCTTGCCGCTGGACTCAAAAGTTGTTGGCAGATTACTACGGTATCAGAGTCGTATATGGATGAGTTGGCTCACAATAGCAGTGGGTTGGAATGGTTGTTTCGAAATGAGAAGCAGAAGTCACAGGGCATAATAAACGGTATTGATACCAATGTTTGGGATCCCCAAACCGACCCAATGGTTGCTCATCATTTTGGCAAAGAAAATATACCTTCGGGCAAACAAAAGAATAAAGAAGTTCTGTGTGAGGAGTTTGGGTTAAATCCCGCTCACCCTACTATCTCATATATCGGGCGATTAGCCTATGAAAAAGGGGCCGATCTTCTGCCAGACTTATTTCGAGAATATTTGAAGAATTCTCAACCAGTGAATTTTATTGTACTGGGAACAGGGGATCGTCAGCTACACCATGAGTTTTTGGCATTAAATAAAAATTTTGTAGGATATTTTGATGCAACCCTGGATTTTAATGAACCGTTGGCTCACCAGATATATGCCGGCAGTGATTTTATGCTTATGCCTTCCCGGGTGGAGCCCTGTGGGTTAAATCAGATGTATTCTATGCGGTACGGTACGGTACCTATTGTCCGTAAAATCGGTGGGCTTAAAGATACGGTTATTGATATCGGGGAACCCAATGGGTACGGTATCACGTTTTATGATTTCTTGCACGAGGCCGCACGTAAAGCGGTACAACGAGCCCTTGATCTTTACAGGGATCAGAAAGCAATGAAGAGTATTCGCAGGCGAATTATGAGTCTTGATTTTTCTTGGAATGCGTCTGCCAAAGAGTATATTAAAATGTACAATAAACTGATTGAAAAATAGGTAAGGACACAACGATTTATATATGCGCAGGAAAGCAATAGCAGTTATTTTAGGGGGCGGAAAAGGAACACGATTATTCCCTCTCACCAAGTTACGTTCAAAACCGGCCGTTCCAATAGCCGGTAAATATCGATTGGTTGATATCCCTATCTCAAATTGTTTGAATTCGGATATTCGGCGTATTTATGTACTTACTCAGTTTAATTCGGCCTCACTGAATCGCCATATTAAAAACACCTATAATTTTGATGTTTTTAGTGATGGATTCGTAGATATTCTTGCCGCTGAGCAGACGCCTAAAAGTAAGACCTGGTATCAAGGTACCGCTGATGCGGTTCGCCAGTCGATTCACCATATGGAAAGTCACGAACACCAGCACGTTTTTGTGCTTTCGGGCGACCAGCTGTACCAGATGGATTATCGAAATTTAATGGGCAAGCATGAACGTTTTGATGCGGATTTGACCGTAGCAACCATTCCTGTAGTAGCAGAAGATGCCACCGGTTTTGGGATTATGAAAACCAACAGCAGCGGTGAGATCGAAAGCTTTGTAGAGAAACCCGAGCCTGATGAACTGGATCAATGGCAGTCTGAGACCGAAGAAAAGTTCAAAAAAGATGGGCGCGTTTACCTGGCTTCCATGGGGATCTATATTTTTAAGAAGGAAGCTCTTAAGGTGTTGTTAGACGAGCATGACGAAGCTACGGATTTCGGAAAAGAGATTATTCCGCAGGCGATCAATAATAACTTTAAAGTGCAGAGTTTTGAGTTTGATGGTTATTGGACGGATATCGGAACCATAAAATCGTTCTTTGAAGCTAATCTCGCTCTTACCGATGATTTGCCAAAGTTTAATCTCTATGATAATGAGGATTTTATCTATACCCACGCCCGCTTGCTGCCGGCATCCAAACTTTCGGGCACTACGTTCGACCACTCGGTACTTGCCGAGGGATGCCTGATTGAAGCCAGCAGAATTGAGCGTTCCGTAATAGGAATACGTTCGCGTATTGGTAAAGGTACTACCATCGAAAACTCAATTATTATGGGTAACGATTACTTTCAGTCGCAGGATGAGATGGAAGAGAGTGATGAAGAGCCTTCAGTAATGGGGATCGGAGAGCGCTGTTTTGTTAGTAATGCCATTATTGATAAAAATGTACGTATCGGCGATGATGTGCGTATTGCCGGAGGAGATCACCTCGAAGACGGGGAGTATGGAAATTACCACGTAGTAGACGGCATTGTGATTGTCCCCAAAGGCGAAGCTATTCCGGCCGGAACCAAGATCTGATAGCATCTAAATATCACTATTCTGTATCTCGCGACAAGACTCAACAGGCTTTTTATATCCATAAGTCGGTGCACTACTTTCAGTGGTAGCATGGTTGGGATTAAACATTTTTGAAATCCAGCACTGCTCGTAAACAGAACAATAACAGAGAGTAATATTTAAATGCTGTTTGCTAACTTCTTTTCCCAACTGACTCAGAAATAATTTTCCTGTACTGTTGGTGTCATTTATAGAGATTCTAAAAATATCCTGACGTTCAGATTTGTTGGGTAATACCCTTTTATTGATGAACGATTGGTATGTTTGTAATCCTTTTAAATTTGTTGTGTCATTAGCAATGGTAAACAGGAGAGACCGCCAATCTGATATTTGTTGGTTTTTGTAGGTTAGTTTTGTGGCTTGTATTTGAGCAGGTCCTATACCGGTATTACGAACATGAAATGCCACTTCATTGGGTTGGAAAGAGGGTCCGATTTCGATGTTTGGCCAAACTGAGGCGCGCTGGTGTTCTCGCATAATTGAGGCCTCATATAATGAGATAAAAATCCACAAATACTCAGAAGTATAGCAGCAAGACCAATTAAGGTTTGGGGCTCTCTAAGCCACGTCAAAAATGAATCATCTTGGGTATTATCGCTCATGATCTATAGGTTTAGTAGTTAGTATCCTTCATAAGGATAAGAGAAACTGCTAAAATCTATTTAAGTCCCATATCAACTGCAAAAAGGCGGTTATACGCTCTCTTGTATTTCATTGAGTTTACTCATCGCCCGGTCGTTAAGGTTGTCGAATAGCTCTTTGGAGATATCTCCGACGGTGAACTTTAGGTGCAGCCACACTACGTAGGTCGCCATTACATCTTCGTAGCAGTAGTGCTCAATTTGGGGTAATTTGTCTTCCCTAAACATCTTAAGCACTTCATTTCCTTCGCCGGTTTGCTTGAAAGGGATATCAATAAGGTAGCCCAGGTGTTTGAGCTTGGGCCACGAGCTGGCACCATAGTTGCTGAACTCATCAAGCAGATCCACATTATCGTTGCTGTAGCGATATTTGATGTCGTAGTGGTTAAGACGTTTAGGCATCTGTAACCCATGTTTCAATGCTCGGTAGGTAAGCAGGGGCAGGTCAAATCCGCGTCCATTGTGATGCACCAGCCCGAAATCTTTGTAGGTGCTGAGGCTGTCAAAAAGTTTTAATAATCCTTCCTTTTCATCAGTGCCGTGCCAGCCTACCTTCTTTTTGGGAGCACCATTATTTTCGATCCAGAGCCCAACCCACGAAATCATCTTATGGTACATTGGAGGCAGAAATCCCGAGGAATTTCGCGCTAATTTTTCGCTGGCCTGTATAAGCAGGTCGTCATCATCCTTTTTAGGGTCTTCAATAACATTACGAACAAATTCAAAATCGGGTATGGTTTCTACATCAAATACAAAAAACATGGTTATTCCGTCAGTTCTCCTACTAAATTTTTATTAAATGCTGCCGCAACGTTGTCATTATCATTATGCTTGGCAAGAAGATACATCATTTTTGTGAGCGTTGCTTCGGTAGTCATATCTTTAGCGCTTAAAGCACCCATTGACTTAGCTTTATTGCCACTTTCGTAATTGCTTAGTTCTACCGCATCATAGGCGGCTTGCGAGCCTATGATTAGCAGCGTGTTATTTGCGATACATTTTTTAAAAAAGGGTAATAAGCTCTGCTTTCCCCGGATGGGAAAATTGCCACTCCCAAATGCCTCAATAACTAACGCACGAATATCTGTAAAATCGATCTGCTCTAAAAAGGCCGGATCTAAGTTGGGATATATTTTGAGCAGGAAAAGTTCATCTGAAAAGCTTGTATTAAGGGTAGGTGTACTTTGGGTTGGCAGAACATTATCAGACATCTCAATATTGAGTCCAATTTCTGCAAGTGGCGGGTAATTGGGTGAGGCGAAAGCATCAAAATCTCCGATACTAATTTTGGTTGCCCTGTTTCCGCGGTATACAAAATCATTAAAACAGATCGCAACTTCGGGTAATGCCATTGTTGCCATTTCAACAGCGTTTACCAGGTTTCGGCGCGCATCACTCCGAATATTGCTCATCGGAACCTGGCTGCCGGTAAGAATTATTGGTTTGCTGAGATCTTGCAGGGCAAAGGAGAGGGCAGAAGCGGTATACGCCATGGTGTCGGTGCCATGGAGTATTACAAAGCCGTCATAAGCCGAATATCGATCATAAATTAATGTTGCCAGCTGTCCCCAGTGCTTTTTGTTGATGTCGGAGCTGTCTTCGAAAAAGAGTCGCTCAATGTGGATTTCGGCAATTTCAGATAACTCGGGAACAGCCTGGTACATCAGCTCAGCCCACTTTTCAGAGTTTAGCTGGGGTTGTTCACTATCGCTGATATCCATGGCAATAGTGCCACCGGTTTGGATGAGCAGAATTTTTTTCATTAAAAGGTATTATTTCGGGTTAAAACTCGTGCTAATGTTACCAAATTTATAACAAAGTATTGAGTTCAAACCTTTTTTTAGCTTACTTATAAGAACACTATCCAAAGTACTGGGGTGAGCCATGGTTAAATATCTGTGTTACATATTCGCTTACCGTATGATATACTACTGTTATTGTGTAATAGCGGCCCATTCCGGTATGCTCTTTTCCACTCAAAAAGGAGGTCGCCTATGAATGTCTATTCCCCATCCAGAATAAGAAATGTTGTAATGCTGGGCCACTCAGGTTCTGGAAAAACAACAATGTCTGAGACTATGCTTTATGAGTCCGGCACCAAAAAGCGTCGTGGTTCAATAGAAGAAAAGACTACTTCTTCTGATTACCACGAAATAGAGCATCAAAAAGAAAAATCGGTATTTGGTACGTTACTGAACCTCGATTGGAGAGGTAATAAAATTAACCTGATAGATACACCGGGCACGGCTGACTATATAGGAGAAGTAGTGGGGGCATTGCGCGTTGCCGATACGGCTATATTTAATTTAAACGCTGATTATGGAGTAGAGGTAGGCACTGAATTACACTGGTCATATACAGAAAAGTATAACATTCCATCATTATTTATTGTCAACAAACCTGATTCTGACCATTCTGATTTTCAAAGAACGATCGATATGGCCAAAGAACGTTTTGGTCGTGGTGTGGTGGTAGTTCAGTACCCGTACAGCGAAGGAGAGGACTTTCATGCCATTATTGATGTGCTTAAAATGACGATGTATGAATTTCCGGAGGATGGCGGCAAGCCCGATAAGCTTCCCATCCCGGATTCGCACCGCTCGCAAGCCGACCTGCTTCACAACGAGCTAGTAGAAACAGTGGCCGAAAATGATGAAACATTGTTGGACTTATACCTGGAACAGGGAGAATTGACGGAGAGCCAGATGCAGCAGGGGTTGCAAAAATCTCTACTCAACAGAGACATCTTTCCGCTGTTTTGTTGCTGTGCTAAACGTAATATGGGTACCGGACGCGTTATGGGATTTCTGGGTAATGTAGCCCCTAATCCCTTGGAAGCGAACCCGCCCCTTACTACTGAAGGCGAGAAGTTGGAGCTGGATGAAGAGGCCGATCCATTGATGTTTATGTTCAAGAACAGCTCTGAATCGCATGTGGGGGATATGCTTTACTTTAAGGTATATAGGGGAAGTGTGGAACCCGGCCTGGACCTGGTAAATCATACGACAGGAAACGCTGTACGTCTTTCAGGTTTATATTTGCCAAATGGTGATCAGCGTAACGAAACTGATCGTATTTTAACCGGAGATATTGGGGCTGCTGTTAAACTTAAAAATACCGGTGTTAATGATACCTTGCACCCCAAGGGTAATGAAGTGCAAATTGAGCCTATCCATTTTCCGGAGCCGGTTATTCGTACCGCTATAGAACTCAAACATGAAGGGGAAGAGGATAAGCTGGGGACAGCTCTGCATCAGCTGCAGCGCGAAGACCCATCGCTAAAGGTTGAGCATAGCCAAGAATTAAAGCAGGTTATTATTCATGGGCAGGGCGAAGAGCACTTAGCCGTTATTGAGCATTCGCTAAAAACTCGTTTTAATCTCGACTTTGATTTTGTGCAGCCACGCATTCCGTATCGGGAGACGATCACAAAGCCGGCGCGTGCAGAATACAAGCATAAAAAGCAGTCGGGCGGTGCCGGGCAGTATGGTGCCGTGTCGATGCTGATGGAGCCTCTAAAGGAAAATATGCCAGAACACAGTGATCTCAAGGTGCGAAATACCCAAGAGATTGAACTGGATTGGGGCGGGAAGCTCATATTCCGCAACTGTATTGTTGGGGGAGTGATTGACAACCGCTTTATGCCGGCCATTTTAAAAGGGATTATGGAGAAGATGGAAAGTGGCCCCTTGAGTAATTGCCGTGTTCGCGATATCCGTATTTCTATTTATGATGGAGATATGCACTCCGTAGATTCTAACGATGCGGCATTTCGAACAGCAGCCCTTATGGCATTTAAGGCTGGCTTTATGAAGGCTGATCCCAAGCTACTGGAACCGGTATATAATATTGAAGTTACCGTACCGGCAGATCATATGGGGGATGTGATGGGAGATATAAGTACGCGAAGAGGGCAAATTATGGGAATGGATTCGGAGGGATCTATCCAGAAGATAAAAGCACAGGTGCCGTTGGAAGAACTGGACCATTACGCTACCCGGTTGAAGTCAATAACGCACGGCAGTGCTCGTTATAGTCGTTCTTTTTCTCACTATGCACGGGTTCCGCAAGATATCCAGCAGCGGGTGATGGAGGAGACGATGCAACTACAGGAAGCTTAAGTTCGCCCCAAATTCTAATTGTCCCTGTCGAGAGCGGGCAGGGGCATACTTATACTTTACATTACTAGTACTACGGCTCTTTTTGTGGCGTATTGGAGATCAGCTTGGGACTTTGGGGTTTGCTCTTCTCCAGATGTTCAATATATCTTGGGGGCAGTTTAAAGAACACAGTATCCGGAACAGGGGCAAAACGACGTTGCATGGGGGGAGACGGCCGGTTGGGCCGCATTTTGGGATCCCAGGAAAAGCCTTCGAGTTTTTTATTGGCCGTTTGCTCACTTTCTGGCAAATACGAGCCGTTGATAGCTCCAATACCTTTCATTTCTATGAGTTCCCCTCTTTCAAAAAAGATCCGGATATCAGGGGCGGTCATGTCGAGGGCCCCATCGGTATCGCCTGCTTCATTTTTAGTAAAACGTAAAAGATGCGAATTACCAAAGACATAGATCTGACGAAGATCTCCCTCGTTAAAGTCAGCGTGCAGGGTATCGCCGGTAATTTGGTTTAGCCTGTCTATAGAGGTGTCTTGTTGAACGGAAAACGGTTGGGGATATGATTTCAGGCTGTCAATATTGCCGTCAACTATTTTGGCTTTTATATAGGGGCCGGTAAGCTGAACCTGCTTGTGCCATGCTCTGGCATTAGACCACAGTTCAAAAGTATCAGTGCTGTCGGTGTATTGGGTAGTATCACTTAGTGCGGAAAAGTCGGGCGACCAGATTCGAACATTTTCATATCCGTGAACAATGGTTGTGGTATCTTGTGCAGAGCGCTGTTCCAGCGACAGGATTTTCCGGGCCTGTATATGGGTAGTGTCGGTACTGGTAGAATCAGTAGTATCGGATTCAAAATTTTTGAGCCAGGCTTCTTCTTTCAACAGGCTGCGACCCGTCGAATCAGATTCAAGATACTGTCCCCGGATCATCGTTTTATTTTCCTGGTCATCCCCAAAAACATTACCATAGAGTTCGTAATATTCACTGCTTCGATTGGTAAAAAGGGAATCCCCTTCAAGATACTTGAGAGAATCTCTAAGCTGAACATGGCCCCGAAAAACAGCACTGTCAGCCTCCCGATAATAAAAGCCGGAATCAGCCAGCAAAATACCTTGCTGATCTTCAAAGCGTATATCATCAAGGAAGTGTGCTACTTTAGTGGTAAAACGGTAGTCGACACTATTGCCAAAAAGCGTAGTGCTGTCGTTTTCAATAACTACCCGACCCCGTAGCTGGCTAAAATCGATATCCGTGAAATACGTGAGGGAGTCAGCCCAAATCTTTTCATCTTCCGTATCGATCTGGATATTACCAAAGGCTCGCATTTCACTTTTGTTGACGAATTGGTATGCACTGTCGCACAGCATTTCCATATTCTCACTGCGCAGGTGTACATTTCCCATTAACTTACGAACACGTTCGTTTTTGTAGGTATCCCCTACAATACTATCTGCTTTTAAAATGGTAACTTTATTTTGGGCACCAGCGTTAGCAGGAAAAATGGAAAGCAGTAGAATCCCCGCAAATAGAAAGGGGAGACCTAAATGTAAAGTACAACTAAAAGATGTATTGCAGTCAAGTTTCGTCATTTAGTTAACAATTACCTCACCTTTGATATCTTTGATAGTATATTCTGTGAGATCGGTCGTCCCCACGAAACCGGTTCCCGCAATACTATCGGTGGGGGTGGTGATGATAACAAACTTTGGAGTGTTGATCATGTTGTCTCCTTGTTTCCACTCAAGGTATTCCGATTCCAGATGCCGGTTGTCTTCGGTATTTACGCGGACATCTCCGAAAAGTTCAAAGATAGACTCTTCGGTTTTATAGATAGCCCGATCGGAATAAGCACGGGTCTTAACTGAACCCGAAGAGTCGTATACATGAATGGTAATGGGCCCTTTAATACGGGTTTCGTTACGATTTTTGGTATTGTAGGTTGCTGCATAGGTGCCCAACAGACGGATTTTTTTAAGGCCATCTTCGGTAATCTCCATATCTACATCCCAAGTTTCAGTGGTTGAGGTAAGCGAGTCTTGCAGTGCCTCATTAACCTGTTTTGACTGCTTTTCGGAGAGTTCTCCACAGGCAGAAAGTACTGCAATCATCAACAAACTGATGACCAAAGCTGAAATTGTGTTATGTGGTACCAAAGTATCTGTCACCTGCATCTCCTAATCCCGGAACGATAAATGCATCCTCATTTAATTTTTTATCAATAGCGGCTGTGATAGTATGCACATCGGGATGTTCCTGTTCCAATTTTCGTAATCCTTCTGGTGCACATATTAACGAAACAAAGCGCAAATGTTGTGCGCCCTGTTTTTCGAGGAATGATAGCGCATCATGGGCGCTGCCCCCGGTGGCCAGCATAGGATCTACCACAAGTACCATATCTTCTTCCACGCCGTCGGGAATATTAGAATAATAGTCGACCGGTTCATGGGTAGTCTCATCCCGCTCCATACCCAAGTGTCCTACTTTAGCATCAGGGATAAATTGAAGCAGGGCATCTGAAAGTCCCAGCCCTGCTCTTAAAATAGGAACAACCATTACATCTTGTTCGATATCATAACCAGTTGTTTTCTCAATAGGTGTTTCCACCTCAAACGTTTTGAGCGGAAGCTCTTTAAGGGCGTGATATGCGAGGATGACGGCAATACGTTTGAGGGCAGCACGAAATTGTGCTGTCCCGGTTGAAACATCCCGCAAGATCGTTAGATCTCTGTTAATGACGGGATGTTCAATAAGTGTTACATTCTCAAACTGTTGAGAATTCATGGGAGTAAATATTAAGATTCAGGAGAATCGTGATCTTTGCTAAAGTACTTCTGGGTGATTTTGTAAGCAACACCAGAGAGTGCAAACAGGGCAATAATATTGAAGAACGCCATCAGCCCAAGCATTACATCCCCAAAGGCCCAAACGGTAGCTAGCGAAACAACAGCACCTAAGAAGTGCATGCCTACATAAACGAGACGGTATGCAAATATGGATTCAAAACCGAAGAGATATTGTGCAGCACGATCACCATAGTAACTCCAACTAATAGATGTAGAGACTGCGAAAAGCAAAATGGCAAAGGTTACCAGGAATCCACCACCGGGCATAAGGGGAGACAATCCTTTTTCAAATGCAGCAGAAGTCAAAGGAGCCCCATTCTGAACAACTCCTCCATAAAGTGTTGATAGCTCTGTTCCATCTTCAGTTACAACCTCACTCGCCTGGTATAGATCGTCAGATTCAGCTTTGGTAAGCGTAATTCGGCCAGTAAAAGGTTGGCTGTAAGCTTCATCAGTAAACATGGTATCAACCGGAGCGCTGTAGTGATTCATATTTCCATTCTCGGGAAGGCCATCACTAAAATACAGGACTTTACCATTACCAGCTGCAGCATTATTAGTAGCTTCGGTAGTAAGTTCATAAGTAACATTATCACCGGTAGGGCTTATAGGTGACTTATGTTGCATATCCCAGGCACCGGTAGAAATAATTACAAGGCCGGTCATTGTACAGATAACTAACGTATCAATGAACGGTTCAAGGAGGGCAACAACTCCTTCACGAACGGGTTCATCCGTTTTAGCCGCGGAGTGTGCAATAGGAGCAGACCCTTGACCCGCTTCATTGGAGAAGATACCGCGCTGCACACCATAGCTGAGGGTAAAGATGAGTGCTCCTGATCCAACACCAAAGGCACCGGCTTGTGGGTTAAATGCATTACTGACGATTGTGGTCAAAGATGGGATGATAGCATCATAATTGATAAACAAAATGACCAATGCTCCCAACACATAGAGCACGCCCATAAACGGTACAAGTCTGGAAGTTACTTTTCCAATACGCTTAATACCTCCGAGGATTACAGCGGCAACCAAGCTAGCAGTTACAAGGCCAGTAAACCATAAAGGAATTTGAAAGTCGGTTTGCATCATATCGGCCACCGAGTTTGCCTGTACGGCGTTACCGGTCAAGAATGCACAGATGGCAGCAGAACCGGCAAAAGCAACAGCCAGCCATTTCCAGTTATCACCGAGCCCGCGTTCGATATAATACATGGGGCCACCGGAGACCGTTCCGTCGGGGTTTGTGCCTCGGAACTCTTGTGCAAGGGTTACCTCAGTGAATTTGATCGCCATTCCAAAGATGGCGGTTACCCACATCCAGAACAGTGCACCGGGCCCGCCATAGTGAATGGCCAGAGCCACACCTACAATATTACCCGTCCCGACGGTTGCTGAAAGGGCCGTTGTTAGTGCTTGAAAGTGATTAATATCCCCTTCGTCTTCCGGGTCGTCGTAGAAGCCGGTAACAACTTTAAGGCCGTGCCCGAACTTCCTTATTTGGATGAATCCCATGCGAACCGTGATGTATAGCCCGAATATCAGAAGTAAGGCTACCATCAACGGAAAGTTTTCCGGATAACTCCAGATGTAATATTCGAGGGTGCTTATAATCCAATCAAAAGTCTCCATGTGTACTGGTCTGCTTATTTAGGTTGAATGAGAATCAAGCGGAATGTATAAAAAGATTTTCGAATTTTTTAGATTTAATTAAGATTATTACTAGTAGGAACTATTAAAAAACGTTAAAATAGTGTAAAATGAAGAGTGCTATCGTCTTATTGTATTCCTATTTTAGGAGAGAACATGCTAAAAAATAATTTTCAAAAAGGTGACGTTCTATGACTAAAGCTGATATTGTAGATGTTATTGCATCATCCACTGGCCTCACAAAAGTTGAAACCGAAGCTGTGGTGAACGGCTTTATGGAAACGGTGATTGATGCTATGAAAAGGGGAGAACATATCGAACTGCGAGGTTTCGGAACTTTTAAAGTTGTAAAGCGCGCACAGCGCGTTGCTCGAAATCCCAAAACCAATGAAGAAGTAATAGTGCCGGAGCAGTATGTGCCGAAGCTTAAGGTGTCGAAAGATTTTAAAGAAGCGGTCAATAAATCTGTTATGGATGATGAAGAGTAATTTGTTTCAACTCTTAGTCGTTTGATAAGCTTTTAATGAGGGCTCCATTGATGCTACCTACAAAATATTAGCCTGGAAATGGTATAGCCAGTATCTACAGTAGATGCCTGAGGAGCTCTTAAGCAGCCTGAGATTCCAATGTCTGATCGGCAATTTTAAGCACACGATTAGATTTGACCAGTAATTCTTGCAGTCTCTTACTTACAAATTCGTGGACTTCATTGAGTGTATTGAGATCAGAAAGGGTATACTGGAAATAGGATATGAGATTGACAGCGGACAGGTATTTGCTGCTTTCAGTACCTTCAACCTCTATGTGCCAGCGGGTGATGATATCATCGTCGGCCAATAACTCATTGACCTCTTTGCTGATCTCTTCCATCCACTCGCTTGCCACACTTAAGCGATAATTGCCATTTTGAGCAGCTAGCCTGGGATGAGGTGCCTTTTGGTCGAACAGCCAGGTAACTTCGATATCAATAACAGGAGAAATAGAGGTTTCTACTTTATTGTCGTCCTGCAAGAATGGATGTGCTTCCATGCCTTCAAGTTCTTGGGCCAGTACCGTTTCACGAAAGCGATCCCAATCAAAATTAATTGACAGGGCTTTTAAATAATTGGTCTTCTTATTTAAATCAATTTCAATTTCCAGTCCCGTTGCATTTATTCTATCTTCATGCCATGTTCGAAAAGAATTTATAGTGATATCTCTCTTTTTAAGATCGGCTTCGATTCGGTTCACGACCGAGTTGAAAATCGGGTATGTCATTCGTTAAACCTTAGTTGTTTTTTCCAAAATTGTTGAAGAACGCCTCCATAAACGCATGAACAACTTTTACACGTTAATATATTTAAACCGCGAGATAAAAGAAAAAATTTGCGGTGGTTTTTTTCGCTTTGCCATCAGTCCGCACAAAGATGTATTGCATATATATGTAGAAAAAAATGGGGAGACCTCGCGTCTTATCTTTAGTGCAAACTCTAGAGAAACTGTTTTATTTCATGATTTTTATCGTCCTCCTAAAAAGCGTAACGTGATTGACTTCTTTTCGATGCTCGAGGATAAAGAAATTACTGAGATGCAGTTGGCAGATAAAGATCGATTGGTAACTATACATTTCGAGAATGGAGATCATCTGCAATTTAAACTCTTTAGTGGACATCCCAATGTGTTTGTGATTCGGGATAATGAAATTATTGATGCCTTTAAAAATCCTGAAGAGGTGAAAGGGCAGGCTCCGCTCGAACCGCATGCTCCTGAGTTTAAGGAAGAAGTGAGCCCGCGCAGAAATGCCAAGAACCAGATGACAGAAATAAATCCACTGTTACCAAGAAACCTGTTGCCATATATTATTGAAGAGCATGAGGTGGATGAGATGGAGCCGGAGAACGTTAAGACATTTACCAATGAGCTTACCGAGGCTTTGATTGAAGATCCACACCCTCGGGTGTTGAAGACCGGAGATTTCTGTTTGTGGTCGAAACAGTGGCTCAATATTTCCAGTGAAAAAGAGTGTG
This sequence comes from Fodinibius halophilus, assembly GCF_011059105.1. Classification (GTDB taxonomy): domain Bacteria; phylum Bacteroidota; class Rhodothermia; order Balneolales; family Balneolaceae; genus Fodinibius; species Fodinibius halophilus. Next base: position 58,717 of record NZ_JAALLS010000001.1, read on the forward strand.
ATACGGTAAATGATTGTGTGGCTTTTGCCTATAAGAATGCGGTACACCTGCGCAGGCTTCATAATAAAAAAGAAGATGTGCTAGAATTCCTAGAGCGCAGTAAAGCGCAAAAAGAGTCGTTGGTACAACAGCTGCAACAGGCCGATAAAAGCCTGGTACGTTCTGAGAAGTATGAAAAATATGGGCATTTATTAATGGCACATGCGCACGAAGAGATTAATGAAGGGACAACGGAACTTACCGTCGAAGATTTTTATGAGGATAATGAGGCGATCACCATACCGCTAAAAGAAGAGAAAGATATAGCCGGAAATGCAGAATACTATTATGAGAAGGCGAAAGATGCCAAAAAATCGTATCAAAATGCACGTCAGCGATTGCCAAAAGTCAAGCAAGAACTGGAACAGGTGAACCAGTTGTTGGAGCAGATAGAAAATATTGATCGACTATATGATCTGGAGGACTGGATAAAACAGCACAAAAAAGTGCTAAAAGAGTTCGGTTTTGGGGGGGATGAAGAAAAACAAGCCAAGTCTCCATTTCGAAAATACAAAGAAGGAAAGTTTGAAATTTGGATTGGAAAAAATGCCAAGAGCAACGATCAGCTTACCAGCCATGCTCATAAAGAGGATATCTGGTTACATGCCCGGGGAGTGGGAGGTTCTCATGTTGTTATCCGTATGGGAAACAGAAAAGATTATCCGCCCAAGCAGGTTATACTTAAGGCTGCCAGTTATGCTGCATATTTTTCAAAAGCACGGGGTATGAAGTCGGCCCCGGTCATGTATACCAAACGCAAATATGTGCGAAAGCCAAAAGGAGCTGCTCCCGGAGCGGTAGTAGTAGAACGGGAGCAGGTACAGATGGTGCCGCCAATGAAACCTGAACAATAAATTATATCAATGATTTCAAATTTACCTGATATTATTTTCTTGTCCGGCTTTATGGGAGCCGGAAAGTCAACGGTAGGTCGAGCCCTGGCAGAGAGGCTGGAGTGTAATTTCCTGGATCTCGATGATAAAATTGAAGAGGATGCGGGGCAAAAAATCCCCGAGATTTTTGAACAGTCGGGAGAGCCGGGCTTTCGTACGGCAGAACGCCGGGCCCTGTTAGCGGTAGCTCGCAATTACAAGGGGGTTGTGGCCCTGGGGGGAGGGAGCCTCCAAAATCAGCACTTGGTTGACCATCTTAAATTGAATGGCTTATTGGTCTTTATTGAGACTCCAATTTCCGTTATTTTAGATCGCATTTCCGGTGATGAGAACCGCCCGCTTTTATTGGATGATAAAGGGAACCCCAAAAGCAGGAAAACCCTCCAAAAGGAATTACAAGATCTTTACGATGAACGGTTACCGCTCTATGAGCAGGCCGTAATTACAGTAACAAATGATGGAAGTAAGAAGCCGGAAGAGTTGGTACAGACCCTATTAAAGAAGATTAAAAACCATGTCGGATATTATTGATGTTCAAATTTCCCAGTTGCAAAAGTATGGAGTAATTGTTGGTGAAAACCTGGATTCTTCATTTGTTCGCTTTTGCAATAACCGTTTTTCAGGCGACCGTATCTATGTAATGATAGATGAAAAAGTTAACAGGCTGCATGGAAGTAACGTTGAAAAAATGTGCAGCAAGGCTTTTGAGCGGGTGATGATGTTAGAAGTGCCTGAGGGTGAGACTTCTAAATCTATGTCTGAATGGAACAAACATGTTAATACCCTGTTAGAAGAAGGGGTAGAACGAAGTACTCCACTTCTGGCGGTAGGAGGAGGAGTAACCGGAGATCTCGGTGGCTTTGTTGCTGCTTCGGTATTACGAGGCATTCCCTTGTTACATATGCCAACCTCTTTATTGGCAATGGTTGACAGTTCTATTGGAGGAAAAACGGGAATTAATCATGAAACAGGCAAAAATCTGATAGGAGCTTTTTATCAACCGGATGCCGTATTTACGGATATCTCTTTTTTAGAGACTCTTGAACATGCCGAATGGATTACCGGAATGGCTGAAATTCTGAAATATGCCGCCATTGATAATCCTACCATATTTGATAAGCTGCAGACATTGGTTGACGATTCACTAAGCCCCAAAGACCAGTGGCAGAATGTAATCCGTGAAAGTGTACGTATCAAGGTAGATATTGTACAGCAAGATGCCCTTGAAGCAGGTAAAAGAGCGTATCTTAATTTTGGCCATACTTTTGGTCATGCCCTGGAAAACTTGTCGGGTTATGGCGAGTTATCGCATGGCGAAGCGGTCTTTGTTGGGATGATTGCCGCCACCTATTTTTCAGCTCAACTGGGGCACCCGGTGGATGATACACGCTTTGCTCCGTTTATCTCTTCTTATAAGCAGCAGATGGCAACATTACCCGAAGAGGTGGACCAACTGATAAATGCAATGAAATTAGATAAAAAAGTAAAAAATAATACCATACGATTAGTGTTATTGAATGAGTGGGGTTCCCCTTATATTCACGAGTGCACTGACTATTCATTGCTGCAGGAATCGTGGGAATATGCATTATCCCAATTCAATTAAAACGGTTTTATACGAAATTATAAGTGTTTTTTCGCTGGTTACATAAGAGTTGGAAATATTTTTGGGGGATTGTTCTCTCCCTTTTGCTGGTAATAGTTATTGTTGGGGCAACACTGTTGGGGTTATTGCAGCTTGATGCAACGCAAGATTATCTACTGGACCGCATAGAGCAAAAGATCGAACGATCTTATCATGCCGAAATATCGGTGGGAGAACTGGATGGCTTTTTACCCTTCCAGCTTTCCATGCAAGATGTTTTGCTAACGGGTACTGATTCTTTATCCGCAGATACCCTGGCGTCAATAAAAACGATCAACAGTCGAATAGATGTATGGGGGCTGCTTCAAAATCGCATTACCATTACAGGATTTTCAGTAGATCAACCGAACATTTGGTTAAAAGCGGACCGGAAGGGGCGGAGCCGGTTTTTGCGACCGCGTCAAAAGAAAATGATTACAAAGCAGGGCTCCGAAGAAAATTCATGGTTTACAACGGTAGAAGTGGTAGCTCCTACTATGGAGGTGAAACAGGGCAATATTTATCTAAAATCTGCTACGAAGAAGAATCAGATTGGTAACCTGCCGCAATCATTTGCCATAACTGATATCAATGCCGGCTTTTTTGTTGATTGGAGTGAAGAACAACGTTACCTGGATGTTGAATCATTTTCGGCTAATACGGAAAATCTGGGTATCGATGATATCTCATTTTCGGGACAAGTTTACAACGATGATCGATACCTGGAGTTTAACTCATTTTACGTCAATTTAGATAATTCACGGGTTATCTTAAATGGAGAAATTGACGGGGTTAATATTCTGGAGCCTGATTTTACTGCTCAACTATTAGAGGCTCATTACAATGTATGGGTGCGTTCTGAACAACTGCGTCCCCGTGATCTGCGTGATGTTATTCCCGCTCTGCCCAAAACTGATGCTTTGTTTACCTTAGATGTGGAAGCAGAAGGTACCACGGATTCTCTGGGCGTTGATTATGCATCCGTTGGTTTGGGAAAGAGTAGAATAAGTTTGAATGGTTCTTTTAAAAAGTTGCAGAGTAAAGAAGCATTTTCATATGATATCTTTTTGGATGAGCTAACGTTGTACAAGAAGGATATTAATAAACTTACTCCTACGCTTTCTGCCCCACAGTATCAGGCGTTAGAAAATCTTAGGGCTTCAGGTAAGGCCGCCGGTTCTTTAGATTCTGTAGAGGTTGACCTGCAGTTTGAGAGCCCACTTGGAGAACTGACTATGAAGGGACAGAGCGATTTAAAAGAGCCCTACGAGTACTCGGGTTCTCTTGAGGCTTCAAAGCTGGATGTTAGTCCACTGGTACCGGCTACATTTGATACTACATCTTTAAATTTTAGTGCTTCTCTGAGAGGCCGCGGGGTTACCCTTGGAAAAGCAAAAAGCTATTTTACTGCTACATTTACCAACAGTTTTGCAGATCATATCCCTATTCAAGAGCTGGAGGTGACTTCGTCGTTGGCCAATAAGGTCTGGGAGCACGAATATAAATACAACAATGGTGATGAAAAGCTGAGTGGTTCCGGTAATGTTGATTTCACCGAAAAGCCGTATGTATTGACAATGAGTGGCAGTGCCGACAATATGGATCTTGGAAAGCTGGTTAATAATACTTCCGTAGTATCAACTAAGCTCAATTTTGATTATAACACAGAAATCGAAGATCTGCGGATCGATCACCTTCATGGGAGGGCAAACCTTGATGTTCGTCCCTCTGTAATTGGTGCCGACTCTGTACGTGCGCACCAGTTTTATGTAGATTTAAACGATGTGGATAAGGAGAATAGGTCTCTCCGGCTAACCAGTTCTGTGTTCGATATGAATGTATCCGGTGATATCAAGCCTAGAGCTATCATATCTCACAGCAAATTTTGGGTTCCTCTTTTGACGCAACAGTTTCGTAAAGAGGTATTGATGGATACAACAGTTGTTACAGGTTCTGTACAACCTGAGCCTCCCCAAGAACCAATAGTACTGGAAGGGAGTATATCAGCAAAGGATCTGACGCTCATTAAACGATATATACCCAATTTCCCGACGATACAAACAGATTCCAAGATTTCATTCAGTGCCAATACCGATGGTACTCGTCTGCTGTTATCGGCCGAAGTGCAAGCTGATACCTTACACTATAATCAGTTTGATTTTAGCGACAGCCGTACACAAATGACAGCGAGTTTCAGAAGCGATCGTAGCTTCAAAGAGTTTTCGACAGTTGATCTCCAGACACGTATCGGAGAGGTGAAAACACCTTCTGTAGATATGGATTCCCTGGGATTTAATTTATCTGTCAAGCAAGATTCTGCACATTATAAACAATACGTAGGTAGTATTTCTGATAATGCCGAATTCAATATGACATTGAACTCATCATTATCAGATTCAACAATATCTGTGTCGATTCCCGAGTTTTATGTAGGAAACAATAGATATGCATGGACAAACGAGCATCTGCCTTCTTTCTCTTACCATCGCAGCGGCGAGGTATCATTTCGAGATTTTAGTTTTCAGAATCAAAATGAATATTTCAAACTGCAAGGAGTGCTCAGTAAAAACAGGACTGATTCGCTAACCTATATTTTACGTGATATTAAATTAGGGCGCATTTCGGAATTAATTAAAGGAAAGATCAATTTCAGTGGTGTTTTGGATGGTACCCTTGTAACCCGATCTTTAACGCGCCGCCCGAGTATTCAGGGTGATCTCGATGTTGAGAAATTTCATTTAAATAATCGGTTGGTGGGCGATGTTACTTTCAACAGTGAGTTTAACCCAATAAACGAACAGTTCGACACCCAAATTGATATTAAAACTGACAGCACAAAATACAGTGATTATCTGAAATCTAACGATGGCATAGGGCAGGATATACGTCTTGATGGGTATTTCGTGACGCCCAAGCCAGAAGTAAAACAGGATACCGTCTTCTATTTTGATGCGGATTTCAACCAAATCGATATGTGGGTGATTCCCCTTATTGTGGATAAGGTGTTTAAAAATATGGAGGGACAGGCTACCGGAGAGGGCTATATTACCGGTAACTTCGATGATTTTGACTTTAATGCCAATTTCGATACCAAAAATGTATTTGCCAAGCCCCGGTTTGTTAATACCAACTACTTTGTAAGTGGGCCTGTTGAATTTGATCGCCACAAGGGGGTAGTCCTCGATTCATTAGATGTTATGGATACAAAGGGAGGTACCGGAGTGGTTACCGGGGTGGTAGATCTGAATGATTTTGATCCCATTACCTACCTTGATCTCACCCTTGATATGCAGCGGCTACAGTTCCTGAATAATACAATGGATCCCGATGTGCCATTTTTTGGGAGTGTTTCGGGTACTGGCGTTGTTCGTCTCACAGGGTCCAATACCGATTTGTATATGAGAACGCAAAATCCGGTACGTGTGACCAGCGATTCGGAAGTTTCTATTCCATTACTCGAGGAAACGGAGCTGAGCAAGAACAGCAAATTTATTCGATTTGTAGAATCGTTTGATCAGTCAACGGAAGAAGCAGAAAATGGCAATAATGTAGATCCGGCCCAGATGGATGAAGAACAACTGGAGCTTGCTCTCGAAAATATGACATTTAGCGAGCGTTTTGATCTGGATCTGCAATTTAATGCCCCTGAAAATATTACGGTAAATCTTATTTTTGATCCGGTATTGGGTGAGGTATTAACGGCACAGGGCACCGGGCAGATGCGTATTAGCATGCAAGACCAGGATGTTCAGATGTTTGGGCGCTATAATATTAATAGCGGGGATTATCAGTTTGTTACCGGTGAAATTATCAGTCGAAATCTAGAGTTGGAACCGGGAGGAACGATTGCGTGGGAAGGGCCGCCTGATAATGCACGGTTAGATATCAGTGCGGTTTATCGGGCCCGCCCCAATATTGCTACGCTCACCTCAGAGACAACCCTGGAGTCTCAAAATCAAAGGAATGGGCAGCGTGTACCTATTGAACTTATTTTGGAGATTAACGGTACGCTAAACAGTGTAGAAAATAATTACTACTTCCGCTTGCCGTCTTCAATTGATCTGTCTTCTAACTCAACAATGCAGTATACGATCAATCAAATAAATCGCGATGAAGAACAGAAATTATTCCAAGCTACCAGTATTTTGCTTTCCGGGCAGTTTATTCCAACTGAAGGAACAGGTAGTGCAACGGCCTCACTGAGTCAAAACCTCACCAGGGGTTCAACCGTAATAAATCCACTAATTTCTAACCAGGTAATAAGTCCATTATTATCTAACCAAATAAATGCGTTACTTAACAGTGATGTAAATCGGCTGGATGTAGACTTTAATTTGAACGCCTATAATGAAGTCGATTTGGGAATTGCATTGCGATTGTATAACGATCGACTCATTTTACGGCGTGAAGGTCAGATTACAGGCGGTGGTTCACAACAGTCGTTTAGTGATCGTATAGGAGATATTAATGCAACCTACCGAATTCAGCGCGGATTATCGCTTACCGCTTTCCACCGCCAAGATCAGGTCTTGAACAGTCTGGGCAGCCCTGGAACACAAACCGGGGATGTTACGCCCAGTGTTGATGGCATTGGATTGGAATCCCAAGTACAATTTAATAGTTGGAAAGAGTTAATGGGAAGAATAAAAGATTTTTTTAACAGTATTTTTGGATCAAAGAAAAACAAAGAAAAAAGCAAAGAAGAATTATCTAATCAGAAAGCAGTAGAAGAAGAGAAGTAAGAATTTTTAAGAATTTAGAACATATTCAATGAGTAAAAGTAAAAAAGAAACATTCGAGGAAATTATCCTCAAAATTCTTCGCAAGAATCCGAATGCGCATCTGCCATTCGATGTTCTGAAGAATATTTTGCAAATAAACAGTGGACAAGACAATAAACGATTAAAGAGTGTAATCAACAGTCTGTTTGACCGAAACCTTATCGTTAAACGTAAGGGCGGATCTATTCAGCTGGCCGGCAATGGACAAGAACAAAGTAAAAATACCGTTACCGGTAAGCTCGATATAAGCAGACGTGGCACCGGATATTTAATTACGGATGCCTTCGACGAAGATGTGCGTATTCCTTCAAAACATCTGGGAACTGCTCTACAGGATGATAAAGTAAAGGTAGAGCTCTTTAGCAGGGGGCGGAAAGATCGTCAAGAAGGAAAAGTTATTGAAGTACTAGAGCGCGGCAAAAGTATTTTTGTTGGTACCCTCAACAAACAGGGTAAACAAAATTACCTTATTAAACCCGATGAAAAATCAGCCCATACAGAATTCTTTATTCTTCCCGACAATATTGGCTATGCCCAACCGGGAGATAAAGTTGTCTTCGAACTCGTAGACTGGGTGCATCCGCAATCTTTGCCGGAAGCTAATATCGTTGAAATTCTTGGAAAAGAGGGCAGCAACGATGCCAATGTACTTTCCATATTGGCAGAAAATGATATTAAAGCCGGTTTTCCTGAAGAGGTGGTAGATTATGCCGAAAATATGGAAACTGGCATTACAGAGCACGAAATTAATCGTCGACGCGATATCCGCGATGAGACGGTCTTTACGATTGATCCCGATACGGCTAAAGATTTTGATGATGCTCTGAGTATTAAAGTCCTAAATAATGGTAACTATTACCTGGGCGTGCATATTGCCGATGTTACTCACTATATGCCACGTAATACCGTTCTTGATGATGAAGCCTATAACCGGGGAACCAGTGTATATCTTGTGGATCGGGTGATACCGATGCTGCCGGAGAAGCTCAGTAATGGGGTATGTAGTTTAAGTCCTCATGATGATAAATTAGCTTACAGTTGTTTTATGGAGATTGCTCCCAATGGTAAAATGGTGGATTACTCTATCGAAGAGACGGTTATCCATTCTGATAAACGATTTACTTATGAACAGGCGCAAGAGGTTATTGACGGAGCCGACAGTGAATTTGCCGTGGAGATACAGACTGCAGCCAAGCTTGCACATACGCTGATCGACAAACGTTTTGCCGAAGGTAGTATTAACTTTGAAACACCTGAGCCAAAATTCATTTTAGATGATGATGGCACGCCTATTGATGTGAAACTTAAAGAACGATTGTTTGCACACCGGCTTATTGAAGAGTGTATGTTGATGGCAAACCAAACCGTAGCCAAACATATAGACAATCTACGGGAACAATCTCATAAGAAAAATAATGATGATTTGTATCCGTTCTTATACCGTATCCACGATCAACCGGATCTTGACAAACTCAGAAATATTGAAGAAAATGTGAAACCTATTGGGATCAACTTTCATATTGATAGCCCAACAGTGAGCTCAAAAGCGATTAATGTATTGCTGGAACAGATAAAAGATACCTCGCTTGAACTCACGGTTAATGACTTGATGTTGCGGGCGATGTCGAAGGCAGAGTACAGCCCTGACAATATTGGGCACTTTGGGCTTGGCTTTGAAGATTATGCACACTTTACCAGCCCCATCCGTCGTTACCCAGATGTACTGGTCCACCGCTTGCTGAAAAGCTACGGTGCCGGTAAACCGAGTTATTCATATAATGAACTAAAAAAGATGGGCTCACATTGCAGTGAGCAAGAACGATCTGCTATTGATGCAGAACGTGATTCGGTTAAGTTAAAACAAGTTGAATACCTAAGCCAACACCTCGGTGAAGATTTCGACGGGGTCATAAGTGGTGTAATGAGCAGTGGTGTGTTTGTGGATCTGAAAGATCTGCACTGCGAAGGGATGGTACGAGTAAGTGATTTAACCGATGATTATTATGAATACAAGGAAAATCAACATTGCTTGGTTGGACGAAATAAAGGCAAAAAGTATCAGCTGGGGAAAGAAATTCGTGTGAAAGTTGTTAAAACTGACATAGAAGCACGACAAATTGATTTGAAGCTTGTTGATGACGGTGAATAATTTAATTTATCCATAAATATTGATTCTGCTATGAACGCATCTCAAATATTACGGCGATCGTTACTGCTCATACTGCTATTAGCATTGGGAGGAAGCCTTGTGCAAGAGGCTTCTGCCCAGTACCTCTCTTTTGGAAAAAACAGGGTGCAATACAAAGATTTTGACTGGAAATATATTCAGTCAGAACATTTTGATATCTATTATTATGAGTCTAAAAATTACGACTTGGCTAACTTTACTGCCTACTCGCTGGAGGCGGCCCTTAAGCAGTATCGAGACGATTTCGACCATGAGATAGCTGATCGTATCCAGGTAATTATTTACGATTCTCATAATGATTTCTCACAGACCAATGTGGTACCGTTACCGGTAGACGCCGAAGGTATCGGAGGGGTTACCGATCCCTATAAAAACCGCATAACCATGCCTTTTGGGGGCGATTGGACGAAGTTCAGAAGTACCTTGCACCACGAACTGGAGCATGCCGTTATTAATGACATGTTTTATGGCGGAAGTGTGCAATCGCGGCTAAGTGGCAATGCCCTGCAAATACCGCTTTGGTTTAACGAAGGGATGGCCGAATATACGTCACTCGGATGGGATACTAATACAGACATGTTTATCAGAGATGCTGTTATTAATAACTACTTGCCTCCTATTCCACGACTGGGAGGTTTCTTCGCATACCGGGGCGGACAGTCTGTTTGGAATTTTATAGCGGAGGAATATGGTCGTCAAAAGATTACAGAAATCATGCAAAACCTGAAGTCGTCTCGCAATATCGAGTTGACTTTTGAGCGAACGATGGGATTAGACATGGAGGAATTAAGTGAACGGTGGAAAGATTACTATCGTAAACGTTATCTGCCCGAAGTAGCTAATAGAGAGAAGATTTCAAGTTTTGCTGAAAACCTTACGGAACGCGATAAAAGAGGGGTCTATGATACGAGTCCGGCAATTTCTCCACAAGGAGATAAAATTGCCATGATTACTAATGAGCGCGGTTATTTTGACGTGGTTGTTATTAGTGCTATAACCGGGAAAAAAATTAAAACGCTTATTAAAGGGGAGGACAATATTAATTTTGAAGAGCTTAATATTCTAAACCCTAATCTTACGTGGTCGCCGGATGGTACCAAGATCGCCCTTTCTACAAAATCGAAGGGAGAAGATAACCTGGCTATTGTTGATTATAATACCGGGAAAGTAAAAATGATCAGGTTCCCTAAAGTGGATGCAATTGGCTCTGTGGCGTGGTCGCCAGATGGCGATAAAATTGCGTTTGATGGAAATATTGGTCCTTACCAGGATATTTATGTGTATAACTTGCAGAGTAAAGAGTTTAACAACGTAACGAATGATGTAATCTCCGATTATAACCCTGCATGGGGGGGCGATTCAGAAACTATTTATTTTACTTCAACACGGGGTGATGAAGTAACCCTAAATTCAGTAAAGAATTCGTCGCGGTTGTTATTGGATGATGATCTCTACAGTACTGATATTTATGCTGTTACAATGGGGGATGCCAAGGCAAAACGGTTAACCAAAACACCCAAATGGAATGAACAACAGCCCGCCACAACCCATGATGGCCGACTATTTTATGTGTCAGATGAAAATGGTATTTCCAATATTTATCAAATTGATCTAAGTGATCGTACGTCTAATCCGATAACAGACTTGCAGACAGGGGTTCGGCAGATGTCAATAAGTGCTGATGGTAGTCGATTGGCAGTAAACTCTATTAACGAAGGCGATCTGGATATTTTTATGGTGCAGTCTCCGCTCTCTCGTAAAAAGAATGCTCCTTTAGAACCTAATCATTGGGCAAAGCGGAGAGCCCAGGAAACTGAAGCAGAACGTGTGCCGGCCACAGGGTATGTTCGGGCAATGTTAACAAGCAACTCCCTTAGTGAGACAAGCTTAACAGACAAGGTGGCCGATAAAGTTGATCCAATGCCGAAAGAAGCTGTTGTTGATACCTTGGCGAAAACTGCTGAAGCAAAACAGGATACGACCCAACAGACGGGGCAAGAGTCTGAAAATATCGATTTTAGAAACTATGTTTTTGAATCTTCGGTAGAAGAAGATTCTGTCTTCAAAGAAAAATATCTGGATGCAGCCAAGTTTGATCTTGAAGGCAATAAGACAGAGGATGGCCGGTATCAACCCCAAAAATACCGATTGAAATTCAGCACGGATCTTATTTTTGCAGGGGGTAATTTTTCAACCAGCTATGGAACATACGGAATTACCCAGATTCAGTTTAGTGATCTCTTAGGTAACCACCAGATATCATTTGGTAGTAACCTCAACCTTGATCTGAGAAACAGTACCTACTTTTTACAGTATGGTTACCTAAAAGAGCGTACTGATTGGCTCTTTAGCTTTTTTCATAACTCAAATAACTTCCAGGACTTTTCGGGTCGCTTATACCGGTTTCGATCGTATGGAGGCGCTATAAATATGCGATATCCTTTCGATAAATTCCGTCGTATTGATGTGAGTTTATCAATGCTTGGATTGGCACAAGATTACACCGTTGCATTTCAGGATATCTCAGAAAACTTAACTTCCACCTTTCTACATCCGCAGGTAACTTACACGACTGATAGAACGCTAAGAGGTTTTATTACCCCCAGGGCCGGGTCCAGATATTCACTAAGTATTACCGGTAGTCCACCACTGACAGGAAGTACGCCTGAGTTTATTTCTGTATTAGGTGACTATAGAAAATACTTTAACCTCGGGTCACGGTATTCTTTCGCTGTTAGGGGATCTGGGGCAGCATCTTTTGGTAAAGAGTCTCAAAATTTCTTTATGGGAGGAATGCTGGGCTGGATAAATCAAAAATATTCCAACCAGAGTTTGCCAATAGAAGAATTGAGTGATCAGTTTTTTACTCAACCGGCACTGCCCCTGCGAGGGCATCCGTATAATGCAACCTATGGAGACAAATATACGCTGCTAAATGCGGAATTTCGATTCCCTCTATTTGCAGCACTCTTGCCGGGACCTGTTCCTATTTTACCACTCTATAATCTTACAGGGATTGCATTTGTAGATGCTGGTATGGCCTGGGGTAAAGATATTCCGTTAGAAGTGTTTAATTCTCAAGGTCAGAATGAAAAAATTGCAACATTAAATGATAAGGATCTTAATTTTGCAATTGGAGAACAAGTAACCTATTACGTTAATCGTGGAACCTCGGATATAAAGAAAGAACCTCCAGCCAATCCCGATGATTATTTTGAAGTACCAGCAGTTGAAGGAGATATACTGATGGGTGCCGGCTTTGGTTTACGAACAATCTTGTTTGGGTTCCCGCTCCGTTACGACGTGGGGTGGCCTTATTACCGCAACGGATTTGGTGATGATCCCATCCACTATGTTACTATTGGAATAGATTTCTAAAGATCATAAATAAAATCTGGTCCCGTATTTCAGGATATATAAAATATTCTATCGGCCTATAACGCGTTTTACTTTGAGTATCCGATCAAACTTTTTATCAGGATCTTTAAAGTAAACAAACGTCAAATACTCTTGTTGCGCCGATAGAAATCCATGATCCAGGGCGAGGTCGTAAATACGATTTGAGCGTACAAGTACGTATTTATAGGCGTACTGCCCCTGCTTGACCAAGGCGTTACCTTCCCAAAGCTTTCGGTCGCTATTATATTGCATCTTATTAAGCGGGGTAATCATCCAGTTATTGAAATGCCCCACAATATAAATATTTGATGAGGCAGAAAATTTGGAGTTTGTTTCCAATGAAAATCTCACACGACCATATTCGCTATTTCTATGGTTTTGAGGTCTTCCCAGAACAGATGCTGATCGATGTTGGGCGTTGGTATCCAGCGTTTGTGAGTCGCGACGAAGCAGTACCGAGGGCGGGGTTTTTCCGGGGGTGTACTCAATAATTTGTTGCCCGTCAGGGGTAAAGGATCTCAAATCAAGTACGTTAAATTCATAATTTCCGATATAAGTCTGGTTTCGCCTGAGATGCCCGTGTAATTGCCCCGGATCTATGGTATCAAGGAATCCGGCTTCTTTCATTCGCCCCCAAAAACGGTTTTGCACAAACGAGATTGAAAGATCGAACTGGGGATACTCAACAAATTCGGGATAGTGATAGGTGCTAAACGGCTGGTCCAGGGGGCGGCCATCTTTACGTTTACTGTATAATCTTTCAATACGTGTGTCGAGACTCCCTTTATTTTCAGTAATAAAGAATGGAACAGAGAAAAGAAGCTCACCGCTTGTATAACTGTATATTTCTAACAGGTAATTGCCACTTACCGCGGGGCGAAGTTTGCCGGGAAACTCATGCTCTACATGCCAATACGAGGTGCGCTGGCTAAAACTTTCCCGGGCACTCTGTATGTACGTGTGTGAAAAACTGTTGAGGTAGGTAGAAGGAGAGATAGTACTTTTTTTCCAGTCTTGAGTACGATGAGAAACCTGTATTCTAAACTGGCGGCTTTCTTCTGCCAGGTAATCGAAAGAGAGTACCAGCTTTTGTTGTGAGCCTAATGATAGTATCGGGGCTCCGTTGGGATTGCCTTTTGGGTGCAGTTGAATGCTTTGTATATCTCTTGGGGGAGCTTTTTGCTGGGGTAGGGCAAGGCTGTTTTTCAGTCCATTAGAAACAGGGTGGGTATAGTTATTATCGCCGGAATATTCTTTTGATGGCGCGCAACCCATCCCCAACAATAATACTAAAACTATAAAAATTGATTTGCTATAAGAATGTACCTTTGAAAACAAAATGGGCAGGACCTTCAAGTTTTATATTTGAATATGTATTGGTATTACGATCAAAGGAGAAATGAATGTTCAGTGTTCCGCCTTCTGTTTTAACTTGGTATTTTGCATTTGGCTGATGCTGTTTTTGAATATGATGCCATGCCAAGGCAGAGGCGATAGCTCCGGTACCACAAGCCAATGTTAAATCTTCAACGCCCCGTTCGTAGGTTTGCAGCTCCAGGCTCTTAGAATTTGTGCCGCATATAAAATTAACATTGGTGCCTTTGGGTTGAAAATGTTCGTGATAGCGCAGTTTTTTTCCTTGCTTTTTAAGTAGATCGCTTTTTTTGAGATCGGCCTCTTCAACAGTTGTGACAATATGTTCTGTGCCGGTATGTATCTGGTACAGCCGGCGTTCATTGATTTGTTGTTCACTAATCGATGCTTCCATCGGAAATGAGATGCTTACCGTATCTTCAGATATGATTTTTGCCTGGTATACCTGGTTGTGTACATTAAAAGTATGAGTGGCATCGAAGCCCAGGGAGTAGGCAAAAAGGGCAATACAGCGGGCCCCGTTACCGCACATTCCGGCGTTACTTCCATCCGGGTTGCGATAGATCATGGTATAGTCTGCCTCAGGTTTTTGAGGTATGGACAAAGCCAGGATACCATCAGAGCCAACCCCAAACTTTCTGTCGCATATATCAGGAGCTAATGAGGCAATATCTTCTTCTGAAAGCTGAAGCTTGCGGTTGTCAAATACGACAAAGTCGTTGCCGGCACCATGCATTTTAATAAATGGAAGGGCTGAGTTAAACATAAGATATTGTTATTGGCTAAATGCAGGTAAATGTTTCCAGGACTCATCATCAGAGATAACCGGATCCATATTACGCATCAAATTAGAAAACCGAAGGGCCAGAGAAGTAAAAATGAGTTTGGGTTGTACATTCTGGTAAATCATTGGTTTACAGTTGTTTACCTGGGCAATCATGTCTTCTAACCGGGCATCACTGAGCGTTTTGCAAAATTTCTTAATGACATCAATCTGGTCGGCATTGGTAATTAATGACTTCTTTTGAGTAGATCGATATACAAGCAGATCGCGCAGAAATACTTCCATTACATTGAGTACGGCGATCTGCCCTTCAAGATTTTGTTGGCTTTGCCAGTCTTGAGCTGTTTCTGTAATATTAACGGCATCCTGAACGTAGGCATAGCGCAGGTATTCGATAATCTCTTGCCTTGTTTGTTTGAGCGTATCAACATCAAAAAAGCGGGTCATAGCATAATTACCCCCCGATACCCGGGCAAGGTAAGCGGCATCGTCTTCGGGTAACCCATCTTGCTGGATCAAGGCTTGCTCAATTTCGCCGGTTTTTAAAGCCGAAAGTTGAATGTGTTGGCATCGAGATATGATGGTAGGCAGTAAAGCCTCGGTATGATCGGTAGTTAACAGAAACATCAGGTCTTCGGCGGGTTCTTCTAATAACTTAAGAAAAGCATTTGCCGCCTCCTTTCTCATGTTTTCGATACCGGTCATAATGACAACCGTTTTTTGCCCCTCATTGGGTTTATAATATGCTGTTGGGCGTATCTCTTCCCTGAAATAGTCGATGGGATAAAACGCTCGCTTGTTTTTGGTGCTATCTTCGTTAGTGAGTGAAGGGCGAAGACTAAAGTCTACAATTTCGTAGGGATCTTTTTTTAGCAGTTCCAGCCGACTGCGAAGCTCATCCACAGAAACGTTGGTGGGCACCGGTAAAAAAGCGTGAATGTCGGGGTGGTTAAACCATGAAGATTTTTTAGAAAATGCCTGGCTGCCCAGATTGGTTAAGTTATCAATACCGTTGATAAGTTCTGCAAAGGCCAGGGCAAATGCAGTTTTCCCAATTCCCGGTGGCCCCGAAAATAGATAGGAATGGCTGATGCGTCCCGATTTTAAAATTCGTTCAATTTGTTCTCGGGCAAAATCCTGTCCTACAAGACGCTGGTCGCCGAATTCAAATGTTAGCTCATTATAGTTTATCATGATGGTTTATTCATCCCAAATAAAGTCAAAAAGTAAAATGCCGGCCGTGATGGTTACACCGGCATAACCGAACAGGGCCCAGAAATCGTTTAAGTAGTTTTCGGTAAAACCTTCAATAAGGGCTGCTTTTGTTGTTCGTACGAGTATTAATATCAGAGGAAACAGCAATGGAATGCTTAAAACAGAAAAGATGGCCCCCTTGCGATCAGCCTGAGAGACGATGGCCGCAAGCATGGTTGCAATGCCAGAGAGGCCTGCCGTTCCCAGAATAAGTACCAACAGAAGTGCCCATCCGTCTGCGATCGGCATCCCCAAAAGAAAAATATAGAGTAAAAAGGTGGCAATGTTTACCGAGAATGTAAATAGATAATTGTAGCACAATTTGCCTACAAAAACTTCGCTGGCTTTGCCGTGAAGCCGTAGCAAATCAAAGGTTTTGCGGTCGGTCTCCATCACAAAAGAACGTGATAAGCTGGAGAGTGCAGCAAAGAGAATGATAATCCAAACAAGGGCACTTTTTGGCGTCGGGGATAACTGTTGTGCATTTAATGCGAACAAAATTAGCAGTAAAGAAGCCCCTACGAATGCCAGAACGGTATTGATAGCATATCGTGAGCGGAGTTCAGTTTGTAAATCCTTGGCCAGTACAGCCGTTATTCCTTGTAAAAATTCCATCGACGAAGTTTACAAAATTTGTGATGAAGTAGTAAGCGTATGCTCTTTTTAATCCAAAAAAATAAGTTAAGATTCACTTACTAAAATAGTTGGATCACATCTTAAACGATGAGTATATTTGAACAGCATTACAATTAATAACTTAGTTTTTTTTGCCGAATGAACATTTTCAGCTTGTTGGATCCCCAAACTGTATTTTCTGCTCTTGAAGTCAATGATAAAGCTGAAATTTTAAATAAACTAGTTTCATCACTGGAAGGTACCATATCAGAAGGGGAGATTGAACGAGTTCGGGAGGCTGTTATCGAACGAGAGAAAATAATGTCTACCGGCGTTGGCAAGGGGCTGGCCATACCTCACGGTAAAACAGCGGGTCTGCAAGAAACCTATGCAGCATTTGCTATCCTTGATGAACCGGTAGATTATGAGGCTATTGATGATAAACCGGTAAATATGGTGTTTCTGCTCGTGGGGCCACAGTCTAGTAATAGTTTGCATATAAAACTATTGAGTAGAATATCGCGGTTAATGAACAATAAGGATTTTCGGGATTCGCTGAGAGAATGTAAAACGTCAGAAGATATTATTGAACGCTTTAAAGATGAAGAACATGTCTCGTTCAGTGGTTGAGAGAGAAATAAAAATGATACTGTATGTCGCAAAATAAAATAATATATGTGGTAATATTTCTTTTGATGGTAATGGGGGCTGCAGATCCGGTAGTTGCCCAATCTAACTCTTCCCAACCGGATATTAGGCATACGATTGAACAAAGTCTTGCCAATGACGCGTTTTGGTCGGTGGTTGTACGCGATTCGACGGGACAAATTTTAGAACGATATAACGATGAAAAATTAGTACGACCGGCTTCAAACATTAAACTGTTGACCTCTGCAGCTATTCTTGATGAACTGGGGCCTGATTATACTTTTAAAACAAAAATATATGGAATTGGTTACCAGGCAGGGGGTACCTGGGAAGGGGATATTATTATTCGTGGTTCAGGTGATCCGTCAATAAGTGGCACTTTTTATAATGAAGATCGCTTTCATGTATTTGATAAGTTTTATTCCGCCATTGATTCAATGGGTATCCAAAAGATTAATGGCAATCTCATCGGCAATACCGCTTTTTTTGATGAGCAACCCTATCCTGAAGGGTGGAGCTGGCAAGACCTGTCTTTTTATTACGGGGTAGAAATTAGTGCATTGTCATTTAATAATAATGCAGTTGATCTGCGGGTATATGCAGATGTACAGATTGGAGAAAAGCCCCGTATCGAATGGTTCCCCTTTGATACAAAGTATGTTAGCTTCGTCAATGAGCAGGTTATTACGCCACGCGGTACTGAGTATGATGAGTATTATCGGCGACTTTTGGGGACCAATACTATTTTATTGCGAAGTAAGTTGCCAAAGGGATATATAGAGAAAGAATCGTTATCCATATTAAATGCCCCGAGATTTTTTCTGGATACCTTTAAAAAATATCTCGAATATGGAGATGTTTCTGTAAACGGACGTATTATCGTGGATCCCCAAGAAGTAAATTGGAATTCGAAACGATATAAATTGCTTACCCAGCATGAGTCAAAACCGTTAAAAAAACTGTTGACCCGTGTTAATAAGAAAAGCGACAACTTTTACACCGAAATGTTGTTGAAAACAGTGGCAGCCGAGCACTATAATGCGCGTGGCAATACAGAGCTGGGTCTTAGTTTGGTCGAAGATTTTGCCGTTGCTATGAAGATGGACACAACAAAGCTGGAAATGAATGACGGTTCCGGAATGGCAGCGAATACGTTGGTTTCGGTGGATGATTTGAGCCAAATGCTTATTAAAATGCAGGAGCATCCCCACTTTAATATATATAAAAAAAGTTTGTCCATAGCGGGGGTAGATGGATCTCTGAAAAATCGCTTTGTAAATACGCCCCTGGAAGGTAAGCTATTTGGAAAAACCGGTTATGTTTCAGGAGTTCGTTCTATAAGTGGTTACATGAATGCCAAATCCGGACAAACGTTGGCCTTTTCGGTAGTTACAAATAATTATACTGACAAGACTTCGTATATTGATTACGTTCAGGATAAGCTCATAAAACAACTGTATAAAAAATTTTAGCGAATGGCCCAACCTACGGTTTTAGTTACTGATGATGAACAAAGTATTCGGAATTCTCTCCGGGATATCCTTGAATTTGAAGGCTATACCGTTTTAGAGGCAGAGAGTGGAAAACAGGTTTTTGAGCTTGTGGGGGAAAAGTCCATAGATCTGATGCTTTTGGATATCAAAATGAAGGGCATGGATGGAATGGAGATTCTGTCTAAAATCAAAGAGGAGAATTACCACTTCCCGGTTATTATGATTTCTGGACACGGTAATATCGAAATTGCCGTGGAGGCTACTAAAAAAGGGGCTTTTGATTTTATAGAGAAGCCTCCGGACTTAAACAGACTATTGGTAAGTGTGCGTAATGCGCTGGACCAGTATCAACTCTCAAAGGAGAATAAAACGATAAAATCGCGGCTGCCCCAGGTCCCCGAGATTATTGGAGAAAGCGATGCCATTCATCAGATAAAAAAGACGATAGACAAGGTGGCCCGTACAAACTCTCGAGTAATGGTTACGGGAGAGAACGGAACAGGAAAAGAACTGGTCGCTCGATGGATCCATGAGAAGAGTAAACGCAATAGTGGACCTTTTGTGGAGGTAAACTGTGCTGCTATTCCGGCTGATTTGCTCGAAAGTGAACTGTTTGGACATGAAAAAGGGGCTTTTACCGGGGCCAGCAGTCAGCGTATTGGTAAGTTTGAGCAGGCAGACGGGGGCACACTATTTCTCGATGAAGTGGGAGATATGAGTCCTGATGCGCAGGCAAAAGTACTTCGCGCTTTACAAGAAAATGTGATCACTCGGGTAGGGGGAAGTGAAAAAATTCCTGTGGATGTTCGTGTTATAGCGGCAACAAATAAGGAGCTGCTGGATGAGATTAACGAAGGTAACTTCCGAGAAGATCTTTATCATCGCCTAAATGTAATTCCTATTCATGTTCCACCGCTGCGGAAGCGGAGAAAAGATATTCCACTTTTAGCCCAGAATTGGCTTAATCAGTTGGCAGAAAAAGATATTATGTTTTCTGGAATTTCTTTTGCCGATAAGGCTCTGAAAGCATTAAAGAAAGAAGACTGGTCGGGAAATGTACGAGAGCTGCAAAATGCTATTGAGCGGCTTGGGCTCTTGGCTGATGGTAATGAAATTACAGAAGAGGACGTTCAAAACCTGACGCTATCGGGACATAAAAAGACCGATGGGATAGATAATTTAGTAGAAGAAATTAAACAGTTTAAGGATTTTAAAGAATCAGCAGAACGGTTATTTTTATTCCGGAAACTAGAAGAGCACGATTGGAATATATCACAGACGGCCAAATCTATCGGTATTCAACGCAGCCATATGTACAACAAGATGAAGAAGTACGATATTGAAAGGTAACATAGGTTTTAGGCAGTGATTTTGACAGTGCTTTGTCTTTAATAAGGGTTATTAATTTTTAATGAGTTAGTATAAAAGATGTCAGCGAAAATTATTGACGGTAAAAAAGTGGCACAATTAACGCGTGATGAGGTCAAAAAAGACGTAAATGATTGGGTGGAATCGGGCAATCGTGCACCCTTTTTACAGGTTGTTTTAGTTGGGAATAACCCTGCCTCGGATGTGTATGTAGGGGCAAAGACCCGGGCCTGTAAAGAAGTTGGTATTGAAACCGATACCATGCGTTTGCCCGATACGATATCAGCTAAAGAGCTGGAGGCCACAATACAGGAGCTGAATAATGATGATTCGGTAGATGGGATCTTGGTACAGTTGCCCTTACCCAACCATTTGTCATCTCACAATGTGATTGAATCTATCGATTATCGAAAAGATGTAGATGGGTTTCATCCTATGAACGTAGGAAGGTTAACAGTAGGGCAACCCAGCTTTCGGTCGTGTACACCGGCGGGAATTATTGAGTTGTTCAAGCACTATAGTATCCCCACCAAAGGAAAGCATGCCGTTGTAGTGGGGGCCAGTAATATCGTGGGTCGTCCAATTTCGATTCTACTCAACAAAGAGAAGGGAGAAGAGGGCAAGGCTACAACTACCGTTTGCCATAAGTTTACCAAAGACTTAACCCAGCATACTATTTCTGCAGATATTCTTATTGTAGCAGCAGGGCAGCCCAACCTTATTAAAGGCGAAATGGTGAAAGAAGGAGTAGTAGTTGTTGATGTGGGGATCAATCGTGTAGCTGATGAAACCAAAGAGAAAGGTTACAGTCTGGTAGGCGACTGTGACTTTGAAAGCGTAAAAGAGAAAGCCAGTTGGATTACCCCGGTGCCCGGCGGAGTTGGCCCAATGACGGTGGCTATGTTGATGAAAAACACCTTGCTCGCCGCTAAAAAGTCAATCTATCCCCAATAGTTCTACTATAGCATAGCTCTGTAACTCTGGGACGTCTGGAATTACAGGGCCAGCTTATTATTTTTTATTTTTGGTTTTCAATGGATATTGCTGTTCCGCCACCAGGCGCCAGCCAGAGTTTCAGCGTAGTATTACTGCTAACCTCTCGATTTTCAATGTCATAATCGGTAGGGTTGCTTTGCCAATGGGCTTTTTTTCCATCGCGATAGATGGTAGCGTTGTAAGATTTTCCTTTTTGCAAAAAGTCCAGAGATATATTGATGGTTCGCTCTTGTTCATCTGTTACGGCTCCCAGATACCAATTTGCCGTGTCTTTCTGTTTTCGGGCGGTTACAACATAATCTCCGATAGCTGCCATGGGGGTTATAGATTCTGACCAGTTTACAGGTACATCTTGAATGAATTGGAACATAGGATGTATTTCACCTCCTTCAGTAGTATAATTTTCAGGAAGATCTGCAGCCATCTGCATGGGACTATACAGGATAACATATAGTGCCAATTGGTTGGCCAGGGTGGAATGGACCTGTTCTTTATCACGGAATTGATCAAAAGTAATATCAAAAATACCGGGCGTATAATCTACCGGACCGCCCAGGACCCGGGTAAATGGTAAAATAGTGGTATGCTCCGGCGGCATGCCATCGCTCCAGGCATTGTACTCCATGCCCCGTACACCTTCACGGGTCATCATGTTGGGATACGTTCTGCGAATTCCAGTCGCTTTTATAGGTTCGTGAGCATTAATACCGATCTGATATTTCGCAGCGGTTTCAACGACTTTACGATAGTGCTGTACCATCCACTGCCCATGGTGATATTCTCCTTTGGGAATAATTCCTCCCGCGTAGCCTGTTTTTATATGATGGATGCCATGCTTTTGATATAATTGAAAAGCGGTATCCAATCTAGTTTCGTAGTGAGCTGCCTGCCCGGATGTCTCATGATGACCAATAAGAGCAATATCATTTTTACGGGCATAGGTTGCTACCTTTTGGAGATCAAAATCAGGGTAGGGGGTGGTAAAGTCGAAGAATCCCAACGAATCTGTTCCCCAATATTCCCAGCCGGTATTCCATCCCTCTACAAGCAACCCTTTGATATTAACCCGGTCATTAAAATCGATATACTTCTTTACATTTTCAGTAGTTGCACCATGAGCGGTACCACCTTGTTGACCAAACGAGTCTTCAGCCTGATCGCTGTAATTCCAGCTTGTTTTCCCGATATGTAGCTCCCACCAGACCCCGGTGTACTTCAAGGGAGTAATCCAATCGGTGTCTTGAAGTTTATTGGGCGCATTCAGATTCAGGATCATGGAAGATTCTGCCAGATCGCCGGCTGTTGTAGCTATTTGTACCGTTCGCCACGGGCTATGAAAAGGAGCCTCGGTTTTGACTTTTGTACCATCTGCCCAGGGTACCAGTTCACTTTTTAGTGTTAGACCGTCAGCAATTCCCAGAGTCATTCCGGCATAATCCGTAAGGTCTGCTTCGTGCAAGCTGAGATAAATACCGTTATCTGTTTTTAGGGTAACAGGAGTGTTAACTGCTTTAAAATTGTCTATCTGTCGATCTACCCGCTCATTTTCACTCTTAAACTCAGAAGCATCAATTTCGCTTACGAGGCTCTGTTTATAGTTGTATTCATAGCTGTCATAGTCGGCCGGTATCCACCATGCGGTATGGTCATTGGTAAGCGTAAATTCAGTATGCTCATTCATGATATGCACACTGTCGGCAAGTGCTTCTTGCTCAGGAAATTCATACCGGAAGCCGAGACCATCATCAAACAACCTAAACCGAATATTAAATCTACGGTGTGGTTCTTTTTGTTCCTGCAATTCAACAAGAAGCTCTTTGTAATGATTACGAATTGTTTCTTGTTCTCCCCAAACTGGTTTCCAGCTATTGTCCACCGTATTGTGTGCTGTGTTTTTGATCTGAATTCCCTCTTTAAGAGCCGCTTGATTCTTGAATTCAAAACCAAAGCTCGAACTATCAATAACGATATTACCGTTATATACGACGGCATATTGAGCTTGGCCTTGGTCAGAGAGAAAAAAGTTTAACTCTACCACGCCATTGGGGGAAGTGATGGTTGTTTGTGGCTGGGTATTACATGCTACTGTTAAAAGGGTGAGAACAAAGACTACAAATGTAAGCGCTTTCATATGCGGTTAAACGATTTATATGCGGGTTTAGGAAAATATAATACTTAAAATTGATCCTTTTGAGCACAAAAACAACTGCTGTTTTACCTGTATTCTTTCTTTTTACTAATAGCAGATAAGAATGGCGGGAAAGTTTTTTTTAAAGAAGGGTGACATAAGGGTGTCAGTGTCATCATGTATACTACAGATGAACACTAATTAAACGACCGGAAAATTATGAATACTGCAACCAAACTTACGCACCAAGAGTCCACAACAAATCTTGAACCTGTACTTCGTAAAGTATTAAAAGAAGCAGAACGCGAACATTGCGAACTGCAGGAGATGTTTGAGGTGATGGGATGGAGTGAGTTGCCCGATGCTTTAAAGATTGAAATTAAAGATGATGTATCAGCGATGGCTGATGAGCTTCGAGGTCAGTATTCCAGTTGTGATCCACATGTAGCACGTCGCCGGCAGCGGGTAGTATATTGGGTAAACAGCTTTATGGATGGTATTTGCTCATTAAAAACGGCTATTGACGCTCTACGCGTTAAACCATTATGAGTAAGAAATAGTGTTAGAAAAACCGGATATTTGAGAGCGCTGCCAGGAGCGAGCAATGAAAGTGTGAGTAGACTTGTGGAGAAATTTTATCCCAAAAAGGGTTAAGCAGGTCGCTCACATTTTTTTTATCTTTGCCCAAACCAGAAATCCAATACCTGCAGACTTTATCAATCATGCAAAATTCCTCTCCTTTCGATCGAATAACACGGCAAGGACTTACCTATGACGATGTACTCCTTGTACCCGCATACTCAGAAACGCTGCCTCGCGAGGTTGACACGAGTGTTAAGTTAACTGATAATCTAACTTTGAACGTGCCCGTTATTAGTGCGGCGATGGATACGGTCTCGGAATACCGATTGGCTATTGCATTGGCTAGAGAGGGCGGTATTGCAATGCTGCATAAAAATATGTCTATTCAGGATCAGGCTGATCAGGTGCGCATGGTAAAGCGCAGTGAGAGTGGTATGATTGTAGATCCGGTTACACTTGGAAAAGATTCTACCGTTCGGGAGGCACGGGGATTGATGAAGAAGCATAAAATTGGTGGTATCCCTATCGTCAAAGAGGATAATACTCTTATCGGTATTGTGACCAATCGTGACCTGCGTTTTGAGCACTATGTGGATAAAAAGCTCAGTACCATCATGACGACAGATAATTTGATTACGGCTCGTGAAGGAACCACCCTCGAGGAAGCCGAAAAATTATTACAAGAGCACAAGGTCGAGAAGTTGCCCATTGTGGATGCTAATATGAAATTAGTAGGGCTTATTACCTTTAAGGATATTGAGAAGAAGATGAACTTCCCCAATGCCTGTAAAGATGAGATGGGGCGTTTGCGTGTTGGAGCAGCAGTAGGAGTTACCGAAGATACGCTTGATCGGGTTGAAGCACTGGTAGATTCAGGGGTAGATGCTATTACGGTTGATACTGCGCATGGCCACTCTTCCGGGGTGCTGGGCATGATTAAAGAAATTCGAAACGAATATCCTGATCTTAATCTTATTGCCGGTAATATTGCGACCAAATCGGCGGCAGAGGCGTTGGTAGAAGCCGGTGCCGATATTTTGAAAGTAGGAGTTGGACCCGGATCAATATGTACTACACGAGTGGTAACGGGTGTGGGTGTGCCACAGCTTAGCGCGGTAATGGAAGTGGCTGAATTTGCGCAAGATGCAAATATTGGCCTTATCGCTGACGGTGGTATTAAGCAGACCGGTGACATCCCGAAAGCGATTGCCGGCGGAGCTGATGCTGTAATGATGGGGTCAATGTTTGCCGGAGTGGATGAGAGTCCCGGTGAGACGATCATTTATGAGTCACGAAAGTATAAATCGTATCGTGGCATGGGAAGTCTTGGAGCGATGGAGCAGGGCTCTAAGGACCGCTATTTCCAGGATGTCGAAGATAATATCAACAAGCTGGTACCTGAAGGTATAGAAGGACGTGTACCGTACAAAGGATATTTAAGTGAGGTTGTTCATCAGATGACCGGTGGCCTGCGGGCTGCAATGGGCTATGTTGGAGCCGAAGATATTGGATCTCTACAGAAGTCAGAATTTGTACAAATTTCTGCAGCAGCTTACAAAGAAAGCCATCCGCATTCAGTTCAAATTACTAAAGAGTCTCCGAACTATTCAGTAAGCTAGTTACTTTTGTAAACAAAGATTCTTTTTACAGGTCTGTCTCAACCAAGAGGCAGGCCTTTTTATTTGCGGCTATTGAGAAGAATACCCACACCAAGAACCAGAAAGATAAGATGTGGCAGTGCAGCAGCAAGTAGTGGATCAATTTCTCCCTTTCCGCCAAAAGGTTCTATGACTTTCATCATAACCAAATAAAGAAAACTGACCGCGAGGCCGGCTGCTATATAGAACCCTTTGCCTCCACTGCGTTTTACCGAAGCCAGGGCAAAGCCCACAATCATGACTACGATAATAGAGAAAGGATAGGCGTATCGGCCATATAGTTGTATTTTGGGAAGGTCAACATTACCAGCCCCGCTGCGTTCTATTGACGCAATGTAACTTTCTGCTTCCGGGTAGGTGAGCTGGTAAACATCAGAGGTTTTACGGGCCAGATCGCGTGGTAAAATATTAAGGGTAGTGTCAACAGAATCTATATGAGTAGTTTTATATCCTGTTCGGGTAAACTGTTTTTCTTCGATATTCTCGAGCTTCCAGCTTTTACTCTTGTGTTGCCAGATTATTTTTTGAATATACAGCGTTTTACTGATGCTGTCGCCTTTAAAGTTAGTAACTTCCACGCGGTGTCCAATGCTATCGTCGGGGTTAAAATAATTGATTTTAAAAATAGATTGTTCTGATTCTTGACGAAAGATCTGATTGCGATCTACGCGGTCGTCATTACCACGCAGATATTTAGATTCAAATGTAATACGGTTTTCGTTGGCGTCGGGTATCACAAACCCATCGAGGTAACTGATGGATATAGCTGCGATAGAAGCAAAAATAAGATATGGAATCAATAGTCTGTACAGACTAATACCGGCGGCTTTTAGGGCAATAATCTCAAGTCTTTCAGTCATTTGGCCGGTAAGGTACAGGCAGGCAATAAATGCTGCTACCGGGGTTATAAGTCTCACCATTTCGGGAATATAGTTTAGGTAGTATACGCCGAATATTTGGGCAAAAGTGGCTCCCTTGTCGGTAAAATCTTCACTGTTTTCTGAAAAATCGATGACAATAAAAATAATTACTAGTGCAACAATCACGAAAAGAGTGATCACCAAAAGCCGGGAAAATATATATTTATCTATTTTTTTAGCCACGATTTTTCCACAGATTTGAAAACTTAAAGGAGGTACAGAACCGAATTGTCAAGTAGAGTCCAATAATGCCCAGTAAAATATTAGAAAACCACATTCCGGTAAATGGGGTGATAAAAAGTCGGTCGGCAAGTTTTTCGCCTTGAATAATTGAAATCCAATAAAATGTTAGAAAAATAGTACCAATGAGGGCGGCATAACCTAAATTTCCTTTTTTAGTATACATGCCGATAGGAGCTCCAATTAATACAAATACGATACATGCAATTGGTATGGAGAACTTTTTATGAACTTCTACCAAGTATTGCGCAATTTTGCTAATTCTCCATTCGGTATTAGTAGCAATATCACTGAGCTTAGATTTATAGTTGCGCAAGAAAGTAAGTGCATTGGATTTAAGGTGCTTTTGCTCACTTCTTGTTTCTAAGTGTTGTAGAGCTATAAATTCACTTTTAACTTTTTTTTCTAAAGTATCAGTAGTAATAGCTCGATTAGGTATTCTATTGTTTGTACTTTCTTTATATGGGATTATGTGAGATTTGTCATCCAATATTGATTGTTTTTGTGCTACTATTGCTTTTTGTAGAGAATCAACAACCGTCATCATGGCTTTAATATCCATTGTACGATCGTTGCGAGAGCGATTTTCTGGATTTGACCTAGAAAATGCTAATTCAGACAAATCAAAGCTGATGCGATAACGATTGAAATCAGTTTCTTCGAATACTTTAATGGATTTCTGGTCTCGTCTGTGATCCATTTTTCGCAGTATACTCCCATCTTTCAAATAAAGAGTGAGTGTTTGACCGTCTGCTTCACTGTTAAGGTTTCCTTTTTGGGCTTTGATAATCGCTTCTTTGCGGTTTCTGGTAGCATGCTGAAAAATTGTAACATCATGTAGAGAATCAGATTCATGAGTAATGCGTTCGACCAGAAAAGTATAGTTGTCGATGCCTTCATAAAATTCTTCAGGTTTTAGGTCGAAGCCGGGCTTTTTGAGTCGAATATCGATAAACAGGGAACGAGCCCGTTGGTTGGCATCGGGTAAAACATCATTAGAGAACCACACCAAGAAGATGGAGAGTAAGGTTGCAGCAGTTAAAACCGGGGTGATCACGTGGAAAGGGTTAATACCGGCAGCACGGATGGCCGTAAGCTCATTGAGTTCGGTAAATTTACCATAGGCCATAAGACAGGCGACAAGTACAGCCATGGGTACGGCCAACACTACCATTGAAGCCAAGTTCGTGACAATAAGTTCGAGAATAATACCCAAGGGCAGCCCTTTACCGACCAACATGTCGATATATAAAATTAAAAACTGCATCAGCAGCAAAAACATCAGGGTAAAGAAACAGAAAACAAATGGGCCTAAATGTCGCCGAAGTACGTCAAGTTGTAGCTTATTCGGAATAAATCTCATAGTATTGATCTGTTGAAGAACCCTTAAATTAGGCCTATACTCCTATTTTACAAAACAAATAATTAAGATGATTTTTTAACTTTTATCAAAAGTATTTATCCATTATAATATTGCGACGACATTTAGTACAGATCAAATCTTTTAAGTAAAAAGGAGCTGTGTATAGGAAAACGCTATTACTGATTTATTGACGTTTTAATACGTAAATTTATTCTACAACCGTTTCGTGCAGCTCAAAGTTAATACATCAACTTTTATATATTCTTTTCTGTGCCTGGGAATACTGTATCTGTATCCACAGGTGGGGTATGCACAGCAGCCAGATTCTTTAGGTTCGGTTTCCCAGGATTCCCTGGGCCGGGTTATTCGCTTGCCGAAGGCTTCATACCCATTTCCGAAGCAGCCGCCTAAGTTGTTTTACATTCAAAATCCGCAAGAAAAAACGTATATACAACGCGATTCTGCCGGAACCTATTATAGCCAGCGTTTGCTCTATCAGATGCAAGTGGCTCATCCCTATGTAATGAGTTTTGATGAGTATGCAGCGCGCAATAAAGAGCATGCTTTGCAAAACAACTGGGAACAGCTAATTAATGAAAGAGAATCCCGCGAGCAGAAAAAAAGGGGGTTGTTAGATTTTAACCTCGACATCCCCGGCGCCGAAGAGTCGGCTTTTACTACAATTTTCGGAAAGCCGAAGGTTAACCTCAGTATTAACGGGACGGCCAATATGAATGTTGGGGCTTCTATCCAAAAAACCGAGAATACAGAAATTCCGGAAGATCAACGTACCCAGGTTGATCCTACTTTTGAACAGAGTTTAAAACTAAATATTCAGGGAACGATAGGAGATAAACTTTCTATCCAGACAGATTGGGATACTGAACGGGATTTCGATTTTATGAACCGGCTCAATATTGTTTATGACGGTTATGATGATGAAATTATACAACGTCTGGAGTTGGGGAATGTCTCGATGCAGACAGGAAATTCTCTTATTCGCGGAGGTAATGCCCTTTTCGGGGTAAAATCAATTGCTCAACTCGGCTCGTTTAAGCTTACATCGGTACTATCGCAACAAGAAGGTGAGGGGAAAACAGAAACAATTACGGGTGGTGCCCAGGAACAAGATATCTCAATTCGTCCCGGTGATTATGAAACAGATCGACACTTTTTTCTCGATTTCTTTACTCGCCAGGAGTTTGAGAAGAACGTATCGAATCCACAACAGACAGGCCAGGCCCTGCAGCTCGTGGAAGTTAACCTCTGGGCCTTGCGTGAGGCTTCACAATCTGTTGAGGGTGAACGGCAGGCCATAGCATTGGGGCCGTTGGGGGTAGATGAGGGACCGCCAGGCCAGTTTGCTCGCCCTGATGATGAACAAGACCAATTTTCTGATGCTCTCCTAAACCAATATCGGGATCCGGCCGAAGGGGTTTCTGCTTCAGATTTTGGGGTGGATCCTTCACAATTTGTGGAAGGTTATTTTGTGCCTCTCCAAAAAGGAACCGATTACGAGCTGCGAGCAGATCTTGGTTATATTTCATTAAAACGGAATTTAGGGGCACGGCAGGCGTTAGCAGTGTCATTCAAATATCGCGATCCACAGAGTGGTCGAACAATAAGCGTGGGTGATGTGAGTCAAGGTGGCGGAGGTCGTATATACCTTAAATTGTTGCGCCCCCAGACGGTTACAACAACCAATGATTTGTGGGACCTGATGATGAAAAATGTATATTCTCTCGGGGTCTCAAATATCACTGCCGATGGATTAAATATTGATGTAAAATTCACCGAACAAAATGTTCCCAGCAGTTCGTTGCCGGGGCGCAATACCGTGTTATTACAAGATCTGGGCTTAGACCGCGTAGATCAGCAGGGGGCACTAAACCCGGACAATAAAATTGATTTTAGCACGAATGTGTTGAACCCGGCCACGGGGACCTTGACTTTTCCCTATTTACAGCCCTTTGGTGATCGAATAGAGGAGCTACTTACAGAGGCTGGAATGGGGAATAATAGAATCCAGGCGCTCACTTTTAATGAGTTATATGAAGAGAAAAAAGTGAACGCTAACCAAGAGTCTAAAAACAACTTTTATGTTGTTGAAGGAATTTCGAAAGGGAGTATATCTGCCAGCTATTCTCTGGGATATTCGTTAGTTGAAGGATCCGTCAAAGTTTTTGCAAATGGTCGCGAGCTCCAAGAGGGTACCGACTACGCAGTAGATTACTCCATTGGCAGTATCACAATTTTAAATGATCAATATCTGCGGCAGGGGCAAGAGATTAAAATTGAATATGAAAATAATCAGCTTACCCAAATTGGTCAGAAATCGTTTACGGGAATTAGGGCAGAATATGAGTTTACGGATAACATTTCTTTGGGCAGTACCTTTTTTAAGCTGAAAGAGAAACCGCTGCAAGATAAAATACGCATCGGAGATGAACCGGTTAATAACTCAGTTATTGGTGTAGATGCAAATGCTCATTTTGATACTCCCTGGCTTACGCGCTTAGTTGACGGGATACCCTTTCTGCAGACAAAAGAACGTTCGATGATGTCTTTTAGCGGTGAGTTTGCGCAGTTGCGTCCGGGTATTGCACAGACCAGTGCCGTAAATGATGCAATAGAGAATAACAGGTTATTTGAAGATGAGGAAAATGGGCTTTCTTTTATCGATGATTTTGAAGGATCGGATATTGGGCTGAGTTTTAAAAACCCTTCGCGATGGTCTTTGGCGGCTGCTCCTGCTGCGGTACCGGGGTATGGGCCGGATGAAATATATTTCGAAGATGATCCGCCGGAAAATCCATCTACCAATTTGGTTGATAAAAGAGCACGTTCAGATCTTCGTAGTCAGCTGGCGTGGTATAGTATTCCTCAAAATATTGATAAGATTTTAGGCGGCGTTTCTTTTACGCCCGAATCGGAGCCGGTAAGTGTTAAGGATGTTTTTCCTAACAGGGATGTGTTACGGGAAGAAAATTTTATTCGAACGATGGATGTATATTTTGATCCCACCGAGCGCGGGCCTTATAACTATAATGATAACCTTAAAAACCTTCTTGAAAATGAAGAAGAACGCACCTGGGGGGGAATGACAACCACACTGCCTTCGGGACAAGAGGATCTAAGCCAGAATAATATAGAGTTTTTAGAATTTTGGGTACAATCGGTATTGCCCGACGGTAAAAGTCCAACGGCCCAGGATCTGCAGGATTATGAGGGTAAAATATATATCGATATAGGGGTGGTTTCGGAAGATGTAATACCAAACTTTAAGACCAATACCGAAGATGGGTTGGTGCGCAATCCCAATGATCTGCAAGAGGATAATATCGGGGGCGATGCCCGCTCTTTTATCCCGGTTCCACCACCGGCCCCAGAGGGGCAGTTTGCAAATGAAACGCAAGAAGAGGCCGATGTGGGGTTAGATGGAGCACCTAATTCGGAGGGAGTTGACAATAAAAATGAACAAAACCTCTTTTCCGATTTTATAAATAATATGAAGTCGCAATATGGGGGAGCAAGCAAAGAGTTTAGCAGAATAGTGACGGACCCCTCAAATGATGATTATTTCTATTATGGGCAAGATGAGGTGGATGGGAAACCATTGCATAAACGATTTCACCGGATGTTTGGCTACCACGATGGAAACTCTCCACCAAATGAAGGTGATAAACGTGCCGTAACCAATAAGCCTGATACCGAAGGGTTGATTACCCCATCGATTGTAGAGCAGAATAATGCTTATTTCCAGTATGAAATTGATTGGAATCCCGCTGATTTTTCTGAGCTTGAACCGGGTACAGAGGGAACTTTTATTGTTGATAAAGTAGACGGTCCTAAACAGCAAGATCGCTGGTACCAGGTTCGTTTACCACTTGAAGATTGGGTGCGAAAAGTGGGAGGTATCCAGAATTTTCAGAATATCTCGTATATCCGGGTTTGGCTTTCGGGATATGAAAAACCGTTTACTTTGCGTTTTGCCACCTTTGAACTGGTTGGTAGCCAGTGGCGAAGAGCCGAAAATGTGGGAGATGAACAAGGACCATTGCAGGGGGAATTTAATATATCATCTGTCAACATTGAGGAAAACAGCCAGCGTGAACCAATTCCTTACCGGCAGCCAGAAGGGGCTATTCGTGCAAAAAACAGGGGGCGACAGCGCCAAACGATTGAAAATGAACAATCCATTGTAATGGATGTTGAGAACCTGGGCCCCGGAGAGTTGACCATGATGAAGCGGGTGTACCCCGGTGGGCTAAATATGGTGAACTACTCCAATGTTCGCATGTTTATTCATGGAGAGGGATATAAGAACAGGGAGGATGCTGAGCTGGTTATGCGTTTTGGTACCGATTTAACAAATAACTATTACGAGTACCGGCAACCTATTTCACCTACAAACAAAAACTTTCCATTCAGTTCAGATCCTATCGGAGAGCTGGGACAAGCAGAGGTTGAGCTCGAGGCCGAAAAAGTATGGCTCTACGACCAAAATAGCATGAATATTTTGTTGAGGGCCTTTAATGAATTAAAACAGCTGAGAGATCAGCAGGGGGGAGATACAGGCGAGCTGTTTAGCTGTACAAACTGTAGTAAACTCTTGAAGAATGCAGCACCGGGTGCCAGTATAGCCATAAAAGGGAATCCTTCGTTAGATCGTATCGGGGAAATTGGTATGGGGATTCGTAATCCGTTTAACCCCGAAAATCCCTCGGATGGGGGAATATCATCATTAAGCGGGCAGTTTTGGTTTAATGAACTCCGGGTATCCGGCTTTGACAACAAGAAAGGATGGGCAGCAAAAGCTAAGGGCGAAATACAGTTTGCTGATTTTGCCACCTTTAATGCTAATTTTAACCGTGAAACGGACGGTTTCGGTTCATTAAGTTCGGGACTGGGGCAACGTCGGCTATCGGATGTATTGGCCTACGACCTTAATTCAACGGTGAATATTCATAAATTTATCCCAGAACGTTTTGGATGGAATATTCCCGTTTCCCTTTCAACCCGGCAGTCATCATCTACGCCTCGCTATTTACCTAATGCAGGGGATGTTCGACTTTCTGATTTTAAAAATGCGGTAAATGCCAGAAATGATATCGGGGAGCAAGAAAAGCAGCGGCTTATCAATCAAAAAATAAAGCAAAGCCAAACAGTTACAGAAAGTTATTCGGTCAATATTTCCAATGTCTCGAAATCTCGGTCGAAGTCTGATTTCGCCCAGTATACTCTGGATAAGACAACGTTGAATTATGTATATAACACTACGAAACGGCGTAATCCTCAGTATTCTTTTCAAGATAATTGGAATTACAGCAGCTCGCTGCGCTACGATGTAAATTTTCCGAATACAAGGCTCTTTCGGCCATTTGGGTTCCTCGGGGAAGTACCCATATTGCACCCGCTTGCAGGGTTGCAATTAGGGTATACGCCGGCCTCTATTAATGCTTCGCTAGGTATTGATCGCGAATATGATGAGCAGCTTCGCCGATTCACTGCGGGTGAAACCGAGTCGAAAGTACAACAGTCGCATAGCTTTACGTACGATACAGAATTTGGGCTCGGATATAATTTTACGCCCTCTATAAAAACCACTTTCCAAAGCCGATCGGTATTTGACCTTTCCAGGGCAGGTATCAATGGGGCGGGGACGGGGGATCCGCTTTCTGATTCAACAAAATATTCGGTCAGGCCTACCTTCGATGTGCTTAGTGATGTTGCCTTTGATACCCTTTCACCAAGAAGAAGTAACTATGAGGAGGGATATACGGCCGGCTGGCAACCACGGTTAGGGTCTATTAAAGCAATTAACTGGATCAGTTATTCGGCGAACTACGGAGGGGGCTATCAATGGCGAAATAGTTCCAGGGGATCGCAGCTGGGAGCCAATGTGTCGAATAATCTGACGCTAAATCAGTCGTTGGATTTCGACATACGGAGCCTCTTTAATAAAATGGACTGGTATGAAAACCTGCAAAACGACGATAGAAATAAGCTGCAACAACCAGTTGAATCCGATACTACGGAGGCGGGGTACTCACAGAATGATTTCGGCGAAACGTTAGCTGAAATTGGCAAGAAGAGTCTGGCAGCCCTATTGAGCATACAGTCGCTTGAGTTTTCTTTTGATATTTCTAAGAGCTCGCGGCAAAGCGGGTATGCCGGTAGTTCCCAGTTTTTTCAAATGTTTTCAAATTCGGACCAGAATTATTCGCCGCCTTTTTCTTATCGTACCGGTTTGGGGGATAAAATTGCCCGGTCACAACTCATTGATAATCCCAGTGACAATTCCAGTCTTCAGTTACCATCTAACCGAAATTTAACTGATAATCTAACCGTAGGATCGCGTTTTCAGCCGTTTAAAAATTTATCTATCGATTTAACATGGAACTCTGAATGGCAAAAAAACAGATCTTCTTCAATTACGATAGATCCCAATGAAAATATTAGCACTGTTAATTCTAAAAATGGGACGATCCGGTCTAGTGTTTGGGCTTTCGGCGGAGGGTACAAAGATTTCTTCAGAACACAATTAAAAACTGCTTTTAAGGATATTAACAAAGGGTCAACAGTTATCAGCGATTCTTCCGGTAATAGTGACGGACGCTCTGTATTAGACCGTAACACGTTACAGGAAGATTTCCGGCGAGCATATTTGAGTGTGGGGAATGGAGGTGTTGGCAAACAGCATTTTACACCATTTCCTTTACCCAATTGGCGGGTTACCCTAACAGGAATAGAATCGGTGATTCCTTTTTTGGGTAACTTGATGTCACGCGCTTCTTTAACACATAACTACAGTGGGCTGTACCGTTTAGGATGGGAATTTAATTCTGACACAAGTCAGCTGCCAGCCCTTTCTTTAGGAGCCTATTCGATTGTAAATAAACGCCCTGCATATGAGCCGAAAAGCATTAATATTGAACAACGATTTAGGCCTTTACTGGGATTAAATATTACCTGGAAGTCAAATTTGCGTACTAATTTACAATACGAACAGAGCAAAGTGACAAGCTTGACCTTATCGAACTCTACGGTTATCGAACGCATATCGAAAGGCCTGAAGTTATCATTATCCTATACTATCAGAGGGTTTAAGCTCCCGTTTTTTCCGCGTATCGACAACGCAGTAGACTTCAGTTTAAATGGCAGCTATATCGAAGATGAGGAGAAAAAATATCAGCTGAGTTCTGATCTCGATCAATCATTATCAGCAGGGCCTGATGATATTGTAAAGGATGCTGCTGATGCTGATTTTTCCGGAACGGTTACCGGGGGACAGTCGAGAGTTAAGGGAGCGGCAGTAATCGGATATCGTTTTTCACAAACCATTCAAGCCAACTTTGAGTACAATTACAGCAAGTTAATCCCCAAAACATCAGGGGTTTACGGCCGCACTGACCACGATATTCGTTTTAACATTGTGGTATCTATCCGTTCTAATTAACAGGAGGCTTTGAAAATCTGATAAGTAACAGCTTTGAGGGTGCTATGTTCACGTAAAAAATTGAAACTACCCTTGGTAAAGAGGTACATTTTCTAAAGGCTTTAAGAGTCTTTATTGATAATGGTAATTCCAATACCAATGGTCGAAAGAGTCATCATTAGATAGGGCAGCCAATCTCCAAAACGGGTATAAAACGTTTGGGATGTTAATACCGGCACATCGTAGCGGAAGGCAGTTTGTTGCCAGTAGGGCGTTTCCACTTTAATGGATCCGTCGGGGGCAATAATGCCCGAAATGCCGTTATTGGCACTGCGTACTACCCAACGGTCGAACTCTATAGCCCGCAGACGGGCGTAGGCAAAATGTTGTTCATGTCCGCTGGTATTGCCCCACCAGCCGTCGTTGGTGATAATGGTTAGGTAGCCGGCATCTTTTTGAACATACTTTCGAATCCAGCTGGGATATACCGAATCATAACAGATAAGGGCGGGGGTTTTGGTCACCCCAACGTTAAACTGTTTTGCCTGATATCCTTTGCCATAGCTTTGGTTCTGTGCCCAATCTACCCATCCGAAGATATCGATAGCGTTAAGAAAGTGGACAAAGGGGACACGTTCAACAATAGGTACTAAATTATGCTTTTTATAGACCTCAACCGTACTGTCCGGCTGGAAAGCGAGAGCGGCATTAAAAGGTAGGAATGGTCCGTATTCTGATTTATACGGAAGCGGGGGTTTTTGGGCTTCACTGTAGAATTCATAAAATGTCGCTC
This sequence comes from Fodinibius halophilus, assembly GCF_011059105.1. Lineage (GTDB taxonomy): Bacteria > Bacteroidota > Rhodothermia > Balneolales > Balneolaceae > Fodinibius > Fodinibius halophilus. The sequence continues at coordinate 95,295 of NZ_JAALLS010000001.1, forward strand.
CACTGATAATAGAAGCATTCCAACGGTCGGCTTTTCTTTTAAGCTGCCCTTTTGTGTAATTTGATGTTCTGCTGTACGAAGGAATATTGGCTATATCAGCTTGGATCGCATTTTCCGGCCAAACCACTACTGATGTGCTATCAGTACGGGTAGAATCGGTGATCTTCAGAAGATGGTCTTGGGCTTTTAACGAGCTTGAAAAACCACCATAGCGTTCGTAGGAGTCAAAATTAGGTTGTACTACAACTACCTCTTGTGTGGTCTGAGGATTGGTTTCCGTTTCAAACAGAACAAAGCCCAGCGACCAGAGGGGGAAAAGTAGTACAGCAGCAATTCCAATTCTAAGACTGGTGCTGTCAGATTTTTTGATGAACTGATATGCGAGAGCAGTACTAAATATCACCCAGAAAGAAATACCCCAGAATCCGGTTATGGAAATATATTGAACCAGATCAGGAACGTTGGACCAGGCATTGGCTATTGTAAGCCACGGCCAGGCCAAATCCCAATGGTGGTGCAGGTATTCAAAGCTCATCCAAAAAGCCGTTTGGAACAGCGCAATAAGCCAGGGAGCAATATCCTTTTGCTGTACCTTATACTGCAGTATAACGGGGATCGTCATGACCGCACTATTTGCTAATATCGCTGCTACTCCGCCCCCAATAGTGGCCATCACCAACCAATAAGTAGTAATGATATTCCAGATCAGAAACGCCGGGTAGGTCCAATAAGCAGCTTCGCGAGCCGAGTTAGAAAGATCTATAAGACGAAAGATCAGTAAGAAAGCCGGGAACACGAGGAAGGGCATAGGTACCGGGGGGTAGCTAAGTCCGAGTAAAATACCCGCAGTTAGGATTAAACTCCATTTCAAATTCCAGAAATTTTCTAATGATGACTTCATTCACTATAGCTTTTTGGGGCGATGACGACCACAATTTCGCCCTTAATTTCATCTCGCAGTTCAAAAGTATCGGATACATGTTTTAATGATCCTCGGACAACCTCCTCAAACTTTTTGGTAAGTTCACGACAAACAGCCGCCATACGGTGGTCACCCATATATTTGCGCAGCTCTCCCAACAGTTTTTTTAGCCTGTAAGGACTCTCGTACAGTATAATTGATCGTTCTTCATCCACTAGCTGTTTAAGCTGTTTTTGACGTCCTTTCTTTTGTGGAAGGAATCCCTCATACACATATTTATCGCAGGGCAGGCCGCTTGCTACAAGAGCTGTTGTTGCTGCATCGGGACCCGGAATAACGGAAACCGTGTGCCCTGCTTTGTGTGCTGCTCTTACTGCTAAAAAGCCTGGATCGGAAATCCCAGGCATGCCGGCATCAGAGATAATAGCAACATGTTGTCGGGCATCCAGTATATTCAGTACATGTTCTACCTTTTGGTGTTCATTATGAGCATGAAATGAAAAAGTCTGAGCTTCTATACCCAAGTGGTTTAGTAAAACACCGGAGGTGCGGGTATCTTCACATGCTATATATGAAACTTCACTTAACACTTTTCGAGCACGCTCAGAGATATCTTCAAGATTTCCAATAGGGGTAGCAACAATGTAGAGAGTACTCAATGGTTATTTTGGATAAATATTAGCGGTTGTGTTAAAATCCCACAGAAAGTAACAAAAACTAACACACTATTTCGACTGTTAGGCCAAAAACCTTAGGCTGAATTTTAGGTGCAAAAGGTCTATACTTAATGGTGGTGTTTTTGATGAAATGATAAGACCGTTATTTATTGTTATCACGCTTTTCAAACAGTATTAACCAACAATATTTAAAAGTATTATGGCAGATTTTAATCCTTCGGGACTTAATCATATCACTATTCGTGTTAATGAGATTGAACGGGCAGAAGAGTTTTATGGCGATGTATTAGGTTTTGAGCTTATTAGGAAGATGGGGAAAAGCATGGCGGTGTACCAGGTAGGCGATGAAGATACGTTGGTACTCGTTGAAGCTGAAACCAGTTATGATCCATCATCCCGTGATTACCGGGTCGACCATTTCGGTTTTTACCTGGAGTCGGAAGAAAAAGTGGATGAAATGGCCGAATATTTCCGCGAAAAAGAGATATCTATTCTTAGTGGACCGGCGAATAGAAAGCGAGGACGGTTTTTATTTATCTCAGATCCCGACGGAAATATGATTGAATTCTTTTACGAAGAGGATGAGTAATAGTGGAAAAGAGTGCCTTTTATGACTAGGAAGGGAATATAACTGACACTCTGAATCTTTTTATTACAGCAAATTACATTCTTCCGTAACTTTGTCACCAGACAGGGGGTGGGAGCGCTGTGGCATGCTATTTGCATTTTTCAGCACACAGAAACAAAAAGTATTTTATAACGACAGAAACAGAATACATGAGCGAATCGAACGAAAAAGTAACTGAAGAACAAAAAAACGACGAAGAGCAACAGTCGGCAGAAGAACAGATTGCTAAGTATAAAGACTACGAAGCTGATGAACTTCGTGAGTTATTAGTTGCACGAGATAATGAGGTTGAAGAATTAGAGCAAGCCCTCAATGAAGCAAAAGATTCACACCTCCGCAAAGCTGCTGAGCTTGAAAACTATCGGAAGCGTGTGAAGCGAGAACGCTCACAGATTTATGAGCAGGCCCGTGCAAAAGCTCTTGAAGATTTTCTTGATATCAACGATGATCTCCAACGTACCCTGACTGCTGCTGAAGATCTGGATGTTAATGAGACATTTATGGATGGCGTACTCTTAGTAGCAAACAAATTCAACGAAGTGCTCGACAAGCACGGTGTTGTGCGTATTGATGAAGAAGGAGTACCGTTTGACGTGGATCTGCACGATGCTATGATGCGTCAAAAGCCACAAGATGATGATATCGGCAGCGATGTAGTACTCAATGTCGTGGAGAGCGGATATCGTATTGGAGATCGTACCATCCGTCATGCAAAAGTAATTGTAAGCGAATAATTTAAGGTTAAGTACACTCAATTCATGTCTAAACGAGACTATTACGAAGTACTCGGTGTCAGTAAAGACGCCTCAGAAAGCGAAATTAAAAAGGCCTATCGAAAAAAGGCCATGAAATTCCATCCGGATAGGAATTCGGATGATCCCAATGCTGAGAAAAAGTTTAAACAGGCCTCCGAAGCCTATGAAGTGCTGGGAGACTCAGAAAAACGGCAGCGATACGACCAATTTGGTCACCGTGGTGTAAATGGAAGTAATGGCTTTGGTGGCCGGGGAGCTGGATTCGAAGATATCGGATTTGAAGATATATTTAGCCGATTCAGTGATATTTTTGGCGGTGAATTTGGAGGAGGCGGTCGTTCGCGCGGACGTCGTTCTACGGGACAGCCCGGTGCTGATATGAAGCTGCGCATTGAACTTTCTCTTGAAGAAATTGCATTCGGTACCGAGAAAAAACTAAAGGTCAAAAAGCAGATTAAGTGCGACGAATGCAACGGCACCGGTGCTGAGACTGAAGAGGATTTTGAGACCTGTGGCACCTGTAATGGTATGGGAGAAGTACGACAGGTACGTAAGACCATGCTGGGACAGATGGTAAATGTACAACCTTGTCCCGAATGTAACGGCGATGGCCGAATCATCCGCAATAAATGTTCTAAGTGTAAGGGCGAAGGGCGTTATCAAGGCAAGGAAACGGTGAAGGTAAAAGTACCTTCTGGAGTTTCTAAAGGGAATTATATTACCCTGCGCGGTAAAGGAAATGCCGGAAAGCGCGGTGGCGAAGCCGGTGCTCTCGTCGTATTAATTGAAGAAAAAGAGCACGAGCACTTTGAGCGAGATGGCAATGACATCTACTACGATCTTGTGTTAAGTGTACCTGATGCTATCCTGGGAACGGAAGTTGAAGTGCCCACTTTGAAAGGCAAGGCCAAGATAAATATTGAAGAAGGTATCCAGCCCGGTAAGCTGCTCCGAATGAGTGGTAAGGGCATCCATGGACTCAATCGTTCAGGTGTTGGCGATCAATATGTGCGTGTTAATGTGTATATCCCCAAGAATCTGACTGATGAGGAGTTGGAGCATGTTGAGGCCCTGAAAGGAACGGAGCACTTTGATGCAGAAAATAAAGAAGATGACGGGAAAGGATTCTTTAACAAAATTAAGGATGTCTTTACTTAACTGTTGGTAATCATAAATTTGATTAGCACACTATAACTGGTTGCAATGCTCTGCGTTGCAACCAGTTGTTTTTTGGCCCCCTTGTTGTTTTTTCCTTGTGCTGACTCCACCTTGTTGTTACCCTGCAAGCATGGAAAGAGACTTTTTTATCAAGAAATTAGCTAGAAATATAGCTGGGATTCTCCGATTGGTTATATCTGTTTTGTCCAGCACAGTCAGTAGATAGGCGTCCCTCTCCCTGCGAACAGTAGGGAGAGGCCAGGAGTGGGTCAGCCTGCCCGTAATAACAGTTTTTGGACTTGTGGTGAGTGGTAGATCAATTTGGTTTCTTTTCAACGTAGTTTTAGGTAGTACCGGTTAACCGCTTGTTCATCCATTCATCAAAAACATCGGCAAAACGTTCAGGAGATTCCGGATCCATGTTAAAATAGAGAGATGGTTCAATGAGCTCCAGCTCCATCAGGGCAAAACTGTTTTTAGCAGTGCGTACATAATCAGCGCGTGTGTAAAGGGGCAGGGGAGTAATGTTATTGAGTGTCTTACGAGCAATCGTCAGCAGCGATTTTTCAGGTTCTACTTTGTTTAGGCGCCCTCCGTGTTCTTCTTGCACGCGAAAATCATCTGTTTTAGGAGTTTTGAGAATGGTATGGCTGTAGGTATCCCCAAAAAAGAATACCGAAAACTCTCCTTCTTCAACGATGTTTTGCATAAAAGGCTGTACCAAAAAGGGACGATCTTCAAAAACTTCTGCCAGTTCTTCAAGATATTCGGACTGATTTTTTTGTTTAATCCAATAGGTATTGTCAGCTCCGGCGCTGATTGTGGGTTTAACTACAATTTCATCGGTCTCAAGCTCATCAAAGAAAGATGGTAGCTGCTCTTTATGAAATTCGTCTTTCCACAAGGTAGGTACAATTTCGATTCCATCCCTATGTAAGTCTTGCAAATATCGTTTGTCAATATTCCATTTCACGGTATCCAGGCTGTTTTCAAGAATAGCCGATGAGGCGTCAATATCTTTCAATACCTCGATAAATGCTTTTGGGGCATCTTGGTAGTCCCAGGGAGTGCGAATTATAACAGCATCATATTGATCCCAATCTGTTTCTTCGTTGCGCCACGAAACTTCATCAACCTCCCAGCCTCGATTTTTCAGAGGTTCATAAAGCAGTTCATCATAGACTTCAAAATCGTCGAGGTTATCCATCGACAGAAATGCGCAGCGTTTCATGATAGTGGCAGTGATTCAAATTTAGAAATTAGAGCCAAATATAATAGGTGGTTACTGAAGGGCAAAGAAAAGATCGGGTGATTAGGATAAAAGTTTGAGAAAGGTCTCAGGGTGAGCGTTATTTTTTATACTTTAAGTCAAATTATTTTGAACCAGAAGATTGAGTTATGAGAAAACTTTTATCAGCAGTTTTTGTTTTTTTGTTAATCTCATCGGCCTATGCGCAAGATGAGAAGGATGAATGGGATGTGAATGATCCCGGCGGACCTCATAAAGAGATTGAATTCTCTACCACCGAAGGAACGTGGATGAATGTCGATGTAAGTCCGGACGGCGAGAAAGTGGTTTTCGATATGTTGGGCGATATCTACATAATGTCTATTGACGGTGGTGAGGCCGAGGTGCTGCGCGAGAACCTAGCCTATGAGCTTCAGCCGCGCTTTAGTCCCGATGGCAGCAAGATCTCTTTTACCAGTGATGCCGGCGGTGGTGATAATATCTGGGTGATGGACGCAGACGGTTCTGATGCTCACCAAGTAACTGATGAGAGTTTTCGATTGCTCAATAACGCCGTTTGGACGCCTGACGGTGATTACCTGATTGCACGAAAACACTACACTTCAACGCGTTCTTTGGGCGCAGGGGAACTTTGGATGTATCATCGATCAGGTGGATCCGGAATTCAGTTGGTGGAGAAAGCTAATGACCAACAGGATTTAGGTCAGCCTTATCTTTCGCCTGATGGACGATATCTGTATTACAGCCAGAGTGTGTATCCCGGGGGGTATTTCCAGTATAACAAAGATCCCAACAGCCAGATCTATGTGGTTAATCGGTATGATCGCGAAACGGGAGAGATTGATCGTATTACGGGTGGTCCCGGTGGTGCTATCAGTCCCACTATTTCGCCGGACGGTTCCAAAATGGCCTTTATAAAACGCGTTCGTACCCAAAGCGTGCTCTATGTCCGTGATATGGAGTCCGGTATTGAGCGGCCGATTTACGATGATTTGAGCAGAGATCAGCAGGAAGCATGGGCTATTTTCGGTCCTTATACAAATATCGACTGGACGCCTGACAGCGAAGAGCTGGTATTTTGGTCAAAAGGAAAGATTCGAAGGATAGATGTAGAGAGCCAAAAAACAGAAGTGATTCCGTTTGAGGCAGAGATCAAGCAGAAGATTTACGAGGCCGTAACATTTAAGCAAAATCCGGCCCCGGATACGTTTACTGCGAAGGCGATTCGTCATGCGGTAACCTCTCCCGATGGAGAATATCTCGTTTTTAATGCGGCTGGTTATCTGTGGAAAAAAGAGTTACCAAATGGCACGCCTGAACGGTTAACTGACGAGCAGAATTTTGAATTTGGTCCCGCTTTTTCTCCCGATGGAGATAAGCTTGTTTATGTGACATGGAGTGATACTGACCTTGGTGCCATCAAAACGCTAGACTGGAAAGATGGTGATGCCGAGCCGAAGAAGCTGACCAGTCGTAAAGGTATTTATCGAAATCCGTCGTATTCACCGGATGGAAATACTATCGTTTATCGACGTGAAAGTGGAAACAACCATCAGGGTTTTGCCTATACTACCAAACCGGGTGTGTATACGATGTCTGCTTCGGGTGGAGAGGGAGAACTATTGTTTGAAGGCGGTTCAGATGCGATCTTTAGTGCCAATGGAGAGCGCGTCTTCTATCTTGGCGGAAGTTATCTGGATAACTCCTACGAAAGTGTGGATCTGACGGGGAATGATAAGCGTGTCCATTTCACTTCCAAATATGCAAATAATTTTGTACCCAGCCCCGATAACAAGTGGATAGCCTTTAATCACTTGTTCAAAGTGTATATCGCCCCTATGCCGAAAGCAGGGACAGATATTACACTTGGCCCCGATACAAAAGCAATTCCGGTGGCACATGTGGCCGAAGATGCGGGAATGAATTTGCACTGGTCGGCTGACGGACAAAAATTACACTGGACGCTCGGACAGGAGTACTTCTCTGTAGAAGTGCAGGATGCCTTTGAGTTTTTGAATGGGGATTCTGGCAAAGAGTTGCCATTAGATTATAAAGAAGGCGTGGATATAGACCTGGAACTGGCCCTGGATAAACCAGAGGGCGTATTAGCCTTTACCAATGCCCGTGTGATTACCATGAATAAAGATCGCCGTGTGATCGACAATGGGACGGTGGTCGTTCGTGATAACCGCATAGAAACCGTTGGCAACAGCAGCGAAGTTGAGATCCCATCTGATGCAAAGGTTATTGATGTGGAGGGCAAAACGGTAATGCCGGGTATTGTGGATGTGCATGCCCATATTGGAAACTTCCGGCAAGGATTAAGTCCCCAGCAGCAGTGGGAGTATTTCGCAAATCTGGCATACGGCGTCACTACGGCACATGATCCGTCCTCTAATACGGATATGATCTTTTCGCAAGCAGAGGCTATTAAGGCCGGGAATATGGTAGGTCCCCGTATCTTTTCAACAGGACATATTTTGTATGGAGCTGATGCTGAGTTTAAGGCCCCCATCAACAGTTATGAAGATGCGAAGTCTGCTATTGAGCGAACGAAAGCCTATGGTGCATTTTCGGTGAAGAGTTATAATCAGCCACGACGAAATCAGCGTCAACAGGTGATAAAAGCGGCGCGCGAGCTCGAAGTAATGGTTATGCCGGAAGGAGGTTCGACCTTTACACATAATATGAGCATGATTATGGACGGGCACACAGGCATCGAGCATAATATCCCTATTTTTCCCGTTTACAAAGATGTACATCGCTTTTGGAGTGAAAGTAATACCGGATATACGCCAACATTGGTGGTAAACTATGGGAGTGTAACGGGTGAATACTACTGGTATCAAAACACCAAAGTATGGGAAAAAGAACGCTTGCTTAATTTTACTCCTCGAGGTGTTGTGGATGCCCGTTCTCGTCATCGCAAGATGATACCGCAGGAAGAATATGAAGCCGGACATATCAAAAGTGCCGAGATGACAAAGAACTTCCTCCGTAATGGGGTAAATGTAAATCTGGGAGCTCACGGGCAGTTGCAGGGACTCGGGGCTCACTGGGAACTTTGGATGATGCACCAGGGAGATATGAGCAATATGGAAGCCCTGCAGGTAGCCACTATTAACGGGGCCAAGTATCTTGGGATGGATCATGAGCTCGGTTCTGTAGAAGAGGGCAAGCTGGCCGATCTAATCGTGATTGACGGTAACCCGCTTGAAGATATCCGTGTTACTGAGCAGGTAACACATACCATGGTAAATGGTCGTCTGTACGACGCTGCTACTATGAACGAAATTGGATTGCGCCAAAAAGAACGAATGCCATTTTGGTGGGAACAGCACGGGTATCCTTCCAACTACGATTGGCATGCCCAGAGTCATGGACATAGCCGCCTACAGTGTGGTTTCGGTTTCCAGCCGACATACCTGGCTGAGTAAGTATATCATTTAACTCGTTTAGCAGTTTGATAAATGGCTAAAACCGATATATACCCTTCTTGTCATCCCGGACTTGATCCGGGATCTCGTGGTGGTATCCAATCTTGATTTGTTGTAAACGCTAAACGTGTTATCATTTAACGTCATTTCAGGGGGATCACAAAGCAATTTGTGGTCCCTTTTTTATTGGGATGGGATGTTCAGCTTTTTAAACATATACAGGTGATCTCGAAATTCACCTTCGTAATGGATGGCATCGGGGATGCGCCCGCCTTCAACAAAGCCAAACTTTTCAAGGAGTTTAATACTTGTTTCATTACTGTTGATGAGGATAGCTACCACAATACGATAGGGAGCCGAAGAGCAGAAATCCAGCCCGTACTGCATAAGCTTCGAACCAATGCCCTCACCGTGATGATTGTAATCTACATAGTAGCTGATCTCCACAACATCATCGAGGGCTTCGCGATCGGATCGGTAGGGAGAGATTGAAAGCCAGCCTATAACGTCGTCATCCTGCTGATAAACAAAAACGGGATATAAAGTAGAAGAATGGTTATTAAACCAACGTTTTCTTTCCTGAAGTGATAGTGGTTGAGTATGAGCAGTGCGTAATCCGTCTTCAACAGCTTGATTATAGATCTTGTTGATAGCGTTGAGGTGCTCAGACTGTGCAAGACGGATCATAATTCAAAGTTCACACTGCAAAAAGTGAGACGTTAAATCACGATTATTTAACGCTAGATCCTTTTTTGTCTTTGATTTCTTCTTTGCGGCTACAATTTTCGATATCATTACAAGCACCAAAAAAGTGCAGGGAATGTCCCGAGATATTGAAATCGTGCATCTTTTCCATCATCGTTTTTATCTCTTGGATACGGGGATCACAAAATTCCATTACGGCTCCACATTCTTTGCAGATGATGTGATCATGCTGTTGGTAGGCATAAGCACGTTCGTAATAATATTGGTTTTTACCGAACTGGTGGCGTTGAACCAAGCCGCATTCAACCAGCAGATCCAGCGTGTTATAAACAGTAGCACGAGAAACACGCGTACCGCCATCTTTCATGTTAAAGAAGATATCGTCGGCATCGAAATGGCCGTCGGCCTGGTAGATCTCTTTAAGAACCATAAAACGTTCGGGCGTTTGCCGTTGGTTATGTTCTTTGAGATATGAGCTGAATATCTCTTTTACTAAATCAATTGTTTCTTCTTTCGCTGGATGCGCCATAGGTCAAAATTTTTTTCTTTAATATAAGGATTTGGAATCCCTAAAAAAATAAGATCGAATCCTCTTTTGAGAAGCTGTACTGAATTTTCGTTTCAGAATGTTATATTCGAACAGTGTTTTTCAAAATGATAGGGGTATCTACGATTTTAAAAGTAAAATAGGTGACTTTATGCCAACAGTTGTAGCTTTCGAAACGTTGACTGAATTATTTTTAAATTTAAGAAAGAAATATGAGGGTACACAAAAAACAGCTTTTGCCCGAAAACCTACCAATGACTCTGATTATGAGACCATAAGCTGGGATCAGGTTTCTGAAGACGTGAATACTATGGCTGCATATCTTGTAAGGCATGGTGTTGAGGCAGGAGACCGGGTAGCCCTTTTGAGCGAAAACCGCTACGAGTGGGCCGTTGTAGATTTAGCGTTGCAGCTTATAGGCGGCATTAATGTATCGCTGTATACCTCGTTGCCTCCCAATCAATGTGAATATATTTTACAGGACTCCGAGGCAAAAGTTTTTTTTGTTTCTACCGGTATACAGTTAAAAAAGGCGAGCCAGGTGTTCGATAATTGTGAGCATTTAAATCAAGTTATTGCTTTCGATACGCCTAATATCGAAAGCTACTTGGATGATCCCTATGTAAAGCTCTACGAAGAGGCTATGAGCGAAGGGCTTAAGATTTTTCCAAAGGAGGAGCAAGAAATCCATGATCGCAGTAAATCTATCACTCCCGAGGATCTGGCTACGCTTATATATACCTCAGGAACAACAGGTAAGCCCAAAGGAGTAATGCTGACACATCGCAATATTGTCAGCAATATTAAAGCTGCGCACCAACGTATTGGTATTAACGATGACGATCGTTGCCTGTCGTTCTTACCATTGTGCCACTCTTTTGAACGTACGGCCGGATATTATGCTATGATGGCGGGGGGAGCCGAGATATACTATGCTGAAAGTGTAGATACTGTGGCGGCAAATATGACCGAAGCGCATCCTACTATTATCATCAGTGTGCCACGCTTATTTGAAAAAATCTATAACCTGGTAGCAAAAAGTATTGAAGAGGGTACGGTAGTAAAGAAGAAAATTTTTGAATGGGCACAGAATGTTGGTCAAAAGTATGCCGATGGAAAACGAGGCTTGGTATCAATACAGAAAAAATTGGCTGATAAACTGGTATTTGATAAACTCAAAGAGCGTACCGGCGGGCGTATTCGCTTTTTTGTTTCCGGTGGAGCTGCCCTCCAGGCAGAAATAGGTCAATTCTTTATGGCTGCAGGGTTGCATATTATTGAGGGATATGGTCTTACGGAAACTTCACCCGTTATGTGCTGTAATACCTATGGCGATGAAAAGATGGGAACAGTAGGCAAGGTATTGCCCGGGGTTACTGTAGCGATTCAGCGGTTAGAGGACAGTACGATTATCTCGGAATTAAGTGGTGAAGATTACCCCACCGATCAAAGTTCTGAGCAGGGCGAAATTCTCTGCAAAGGTCCCAATGTAATGGAAGGGTACTGGAAAAAGGAGGAGGAAACTCGCGAGATGGTTGATGAAGAGGGGTACCTGCACACTGGAGACGTCGGAAAGTTTGTGGATGGGAAACTAAAAATTACTGATCGCATTAAGCATATGATCTTAAATGCCGGGGGGAAGAATATTTATCCCGGCCCCATTGAAGATATGTTTAAAACCAGTAAATGGATCGATCAGTTGGTTGTGGTGGGAGAGAAACAGCCCTACATGGCGGCCCTTATTGTTCCTGATTTTGAGGCTCTTGAAGCCCATGCCGAAGAGCAAGGCATTGAGTATGATGCCATAGAAGAACTTTTAGAGAAAGAGGAAATTCAGAATATCTATCGTAAAGAAACACGAAGCAGATCGCGTGAGCTTGCTTCGCACGAAAAAATACGGGATTTCCGCTTGGTTAGTAATGAATTTACGGTAGAGACCGGAGAGCTAACACCTACGCTTAAAATTAAACGTAGGATTGTGGAAGATAAATACGGACATCTTATTGATGACATCTTTTCCGACTAGGATAGTTGAGTGAAAAAATCGTTTTATGTCTTATCAATTTTACTTTTGGTTACATATCATTTCTTATGTGATCTGGCTAGTGGCTTTTGCAGGTAGTTTGATTTGTGGTATAAAAATAAGAATTGAGGATAGCACCCCTGTACAAAAACGATTGATACGCTACGAACGCTTGCTTTCTGCTATTGGCAGTTACACAGGAGCAATTGGAATCATTATCTCGGGTAGCATTATGAGTTCAATGTCAGTGGGCCCTCCATGGGGATGGTTTGATGTTCAGTTGTATCCATGGCTTGCGCTCAAACAGTTGCTTTTTGGTATCATTATACTCTTTCTCGCTATTGAAATTAAAAGAAACATCATCTTAAAAAAGTACTTGTCTCAGCAAAAAGAGATATTATATAGCAAGATTAAGAAAAGGTGGAGGAATGCTTACCGAATATCGATGATAATTTATGCTCTTGTGGTACTAAGTATCTTTTTAGGGATTTTGAAACCGGCTTTGAGCTAGTTTATTGTCCGGTATTTAAATTACTACTAGCCATCTTGTCTGTAGTGTTCGTTAGCTGATCCCGAAGGTTCTTAATAAATGTATTAACCCTTCGCCTGTTTACGCCCAAGTCACTTTGACCGACCCGACTCGCGCTGCGCAGATGTACAAGGGTTGTTGCCGAGTCGCGCTGTGTGAGTTTGATAGTCATATCATCATTAAAAAACATCACCTTGAAAACGCTTTTGATGGTATACTCTTCTTGGGGAAGTATTAGTTTCTTGGGATTCAATTCACAGAGAGAATCGATAGCCACCGGAAAGAGTTTGGCGGCAGGAACCTCAAAAACCTTTGTTGTACGAATACAGTTGGGAGACCCCGGACAGGCTGGCAATGGATTTTCTGAGAGAGGTACATCACTGGGGATATCCCGGGATTGAGAACCACATCCTATGGTTAAAAGCGATCCAAGAATAGCCATAAGGAATAAACTATGTTTCGAAAAATGGCAAATACGATAAACACTGGTCAACATCATCAGCTACTTTTAATAAGGCTCTATTTTCTTCGGTTATAAAGCCATTATCGACCGAGTGATCAAGAAAGTTAATTAATTTATCGTAATAGCCATCAATATTGAAGAGAATAACGGTTTTGTGGTGGATTCCCAGCTGTTTCCAGGTGATAACTTCCATCAGTTCTTCGAAGGTGCCAAAACCACCGGGCAGGGCAATAAAGGCATCCGAAAGCTCTGCCATCATTGCCTTACGTTCGTGCATAGTATCGGTAATATGGAGGGCCGTGAGCTGTTCGTGGGCAACTTCTAAATCATAAAGATGCTGTGGAATAACACCGTGAACCTGTCCGCCACGGCTGAGGGTAGCGTCGGCAATTTCATTCATGAGGCCAACCGACCCACCTCCATAGACCAAGCCAATGTGGTTGGATGCCAGTTGATGTCCCAACTGTTGCGCTATGGTTTTAAAGGATCCGTTTGTGCCGGTTTTAGACCCGCAGTAGACGCAAACTCTTTTTTTAAGACTCATGCTTCAGCAGTTGACATCATACGGTTTACTACCAGCTCAATCTTTTCAAGGAAGTAATCGATCTCTTCAGCAGTGTTGTCTTTTCCAAGACTCAGGCGAATACTGGAGTTTGCAGTCTTATTATTGAGGCCAATACCCTCAAGTACGTGCGAAGGTTCCATAGCCCCGGAAGTGCAGGCCGAGCCGTTGGATACACAGATACCTTCTACATCAAGATTAAGTAACAACATCTCACCATCGAGACCGTCACCTTGTGGATCAAGGAAGGCGATATTTATGATATGGGGAACACCATTTTCTTTGTCTCCATTTATTTGATATCGATCTCCAAAAATACCATCAAGTCCGGCGATCAGGCGCTTGCGCAATGATTGGAAATGCTTTTTATGTTCTTCCATCTCATCTACAGCAAGTTCCATAGCTTTTGCCAAGCCGATAATGCCGGGTACGTTTAACGTACCTCCGCGACGTCTTCGCTCTTGTGAGCCGCCGTGCATCCATGGTAGCCAGGGAGTAGCATGACGCATATAAAATACGCCAATTCCTTTGGGCCCGTATATCTTATGGCCACTGATACTGAGAAAATCGAGTCCCAGCTCGTCAACATCCACTGGAATTTTACCCACACTCTGGACCGTATCAGAGTGGAAGGGAATGTCGTGTTTTTTGCAGACTTCGCTAATCTCTTTAAGCGGGTTAATGGTCCCAATCTCATTGTTTACATGCATGAGCGATACCAGGGCGGTATCATCATTAATCGCTTCTTCTACTTTTGCAGGATCGATATATCCTTCTGAATCTGCTTCTACATAGACAGGTTTGCCGCCATTTCGTTTCATCGCTTCTGAGGTATGTAACACGGCATGGTGTTCCAGGGAAGAGGTGATAATTTCTGAGCCGCCAGTAGCACTTAATGCTCCTTTGATGGCAGTGTTATCACTTTCTGTACCGCCGCTGGTAAAAATGATTTCAGCAGGCTCTGCACCGATTATTTCCGCAATGGTTTCCCGGGCCTCTTCAACAGCTACTTTGGCGTTATTACCCAGTTGGTGAGGGGAGTTAGCATTCCCATAGTGTTCGGTAAAGTAAGGAGTCATTGCTTCCAGTACACGCTCATCTACCGGTGTGGTTGCGGCGTGGTCGAAATAAACGGTCTTCATATCTTAATTTTGGATTTAGAATTTCATCAATCAAAGATATCTAAAAATGAATAGAAAAAAAGGTTCAAACAAATCGTTTTACAGGGTATAATCTTCTATGGAATTTGGTTTAGTTTCAATGTCTGGTTTGGACGAATTACAATAAGCTGGTAAATTCCGACTCTTAAATTATTTATAAAAAACCGAGCAAAATTTTGTTGACTCATGGATAAGATGACGTTGAAAGATGTAGATATTGAAGGCCAAAAAGTATTAATGCGCGTAGACTTTAACGTGCCTATTGAAGATGGGCGGATTGGAGATGACAACCGTATTATACAGGCTTTACCCTCTATAAAATATGTAATTGAGCAAGGCGGAAAGCTTATTTTGATGAGTCATCTCGGGCGACCGGGAGGGGCGGTTGATAAGTCATTGAGTTTGAAACCGGTAGCAGAGCATCTTCGGACATTGGTAGATACAGAGGTATATTTTGCAGAAGATTGCATTGGCGAAGAAGCAGCATCAGTAATTAATAAGGCTGCTGATGGTGAAATAGTACTGCTAGAAAATGTTCGTTTCCATCCCGGCGAAAAAGGAAATGACGAGAGTTTCTGTAAAAAATTGGCTGATCACGGCGATCTGTTTTGTAATGATGCATTTGGAAGTAGTCATCGGGCCCACTCATCGGTAGCAGGGGTTACACGTTATCTGCAGCCGGCAGTATCAGGATACTTGCTCGAGAAAGAGATTAAATATCTGAGTGGATCTATCAATAATCCGAATCGTCCCTTTGTGGCTATTTTAGGTGGGGCCAAAGTGTCAGATAAAATTGGCGTTATCGAAAACCTGCTCGACAAAGTCGATACCATTATTGTGGGCGGTGGCATGACCTATACATTCTATAAAGCCAAGGATCTGCCTATTGGTGATTCATTGGTAGAAGAGGATAAAGTTGAATTAGCCGGAAATCTGATAGAAAAAGCCAAAAAGAAAGGGGTAAGATTTGTATTACCGGCGGATTCTGTTATCGCTGATGAGTTTAAAAATGATGCCGAACATAAGGTCGTGGGGATGAATGGTATTGAGGATGGCTGGATGGCCGTTGATATCGGTCCCCAGTCGGCTATTTCATTTGGGAATATTATTAAAAATGCTCGAACTGTCGTTTGGAATGGGCCCATGGGCGTTTTTGAAATGGAAAACTTCGCTGATGGGACTAATGCTGTAGCAGAAGCACTGGCAGAAGCCACCGAGATGGGGGCTACTACGATCATTGGCGGGGGAGATTCTGCGGCCGCTATCAAACAGGCTGGACTTGAGGATGCCGTATCCCACGTTTCTACCGGGGGCGGGGCCAGCTTAATGTTCCTCGAAGGAGAAGATCTGCCCGGTGTGGTTGCTCTTACTGATAAGTAATTATCGGCCTCTCATATTTCAATGTTAATCTGCATCCGTAGTTCTGCTGCGGATGCAGAATTTTCTACCTTCCTTTTCAGTTTGCCGATATCAATTTGCAGGGATATTTATTTTGTACTTTGAGGATGAAAATAGGCAAGTTGCTGGTAACCATATTAGTAATAAAAAAGAGAGGGTTATCGTATGTCATCCTCCAAAAACAGTGTACTAACCGAGGAGTATCGCAGGAACAAAAATTTTTATACCAGTGATCGCATACTGCATTCATATTTAAACAGGTATGTGTCAGAAGACGACCGCCGGTTTATTGGATCAACGTTGGTGACACTGGGGAAAGTGGCTGCTGTTACAATGGATTCACTTTCGATGGCTGCAGACCAGAATCCACCTAAACTTAAAAAGAGAGATCAACTGGGCAACGATATTAATGAGGTTGAATTTCATCCGGCTTATTGGGAACTGATGGATATTGCTGCCAGGTCGAAAATGTTTTACTTAAAATACCATCCCAACAAAAAAAGAGAGTTTAAAGGAAGCAGACACAGACTTAGCTTTGCAATCGGCCAGCTATATGCGATGAGTGAACTGGGACAATACTGTCCCCATTGTATGACGGATGGCGCTGCCTATTTGATTGAGCAAGTTAGCTCCTGCAGAAGTACAAGAACGACTACTGCCCAAACTGGGGGCCAAGCAGGGAGAGGAGTTATATTCGGGGGCGATGTTTTTAACAGAGAAATCCGGGGGTTCCGATGTTGGAGCGAATCTAACGAGGGCAGAACAAGTTGAGGGCGATAAGTATGTATTAAATGGAGAAAAGTGGTTCTGTAGTAACGTAAATGCTGATGTGATTATGGCTCTGGCACGAACGGGGCCCATTAAAGAAGGTACCAGAGGACTTTCTTTATTCCTGGTAGAGAAAACACTGCCGAACGGTGATAGGAATTCCATGGATATTGTCCGCCTGAAGGATAAGCTGGGCGTGCGATCTATGGCTACCGGAGAAGTGCTATTCGATGATACAGTGGGCCAACGCCTGGGAGAAGAGGGCGAAGGATTTAAGCTAATGGCTCGTATGATTAATATCTCACGTAATTACAATTCTGTAGCTGCTTTGGCGGCTAATAGACGTGCTATTATTGAAGCTTGGCAATATTTGAATCATCGCAGAACATTTGGAAAGCAGGCCACAAAACATGCTCTTATTAGGGAGAAGTTTTATGAGTTGGGTGCGCAATACTTGGCGAATTTTCTGTTGGTCTGGCGAGGGTTACAAGCTATGGATGCTTCTGAAAATGGAGATGAAAGCGAAAGAGATCTACTGCGGATAATTACTCCAATGGCGAAGTGGTGCTCGGCGGAGCATGCTGTGTACGCAGTTCGCGAATGTATGGAGCTGATGGGCGGCAACGGCTATATTGAGGATTTTGTGATGCCCAAACTGTTGCGTGATGTCAATGTGCTACCTATTTGGGAGGGTTCGGGAAATATTATTGTGTTGGATATGCTGCGGGCAGCACGGAAATCAGATGGGTTGAAGCTTATATTTAAGCATATCGCTGATACAGCAGCGACCTCTGAAGAGTATGGCAGTCTATTGAACAAACAGCTTTCTGAGGTAAAAAGTGTGTGGCAGTTAATAGGAGAGATGGAAGACCGAGATCAGGTTGAGGCTACAGCAAAGCCACTCTTTAAAAAGCTGATCACACTTTTTCAGATAACGTTATTGATTCGTGAAAAAAAGGATAGTAGTTCTGACCGTTTTGATACTGCCTTGTCATATTTGACCGGTACATTCAGTAATTCATTGAGGACCCGGACGCCGCCTTCATTAGATAATATTGAGGAGCTTATAGGATGGGATTATTAATTAGCCGAGAGGATGCATGGTTAAAATGGAGTAATAATAAAAGATGGACGACACATGTATTGGTGAGTTGTATCAATTGTGCAATAATATACTGTCACAAGTTGCAAACTTGCGACAGTATGGGGCACTCATGTTGATATGGGCGACCCACCTCTTGTTCTCCTCCCTGGAGGAGAGACACCTTACTGTGGGATATTATTCAAGCAATATTTATACTGACTCCTGAGTTTTGAACTTGCACTAGCTCCAAGGGAGTTACACTCCCGGCATGACCAAAGGTTATGACTCACAGATGATCTATTATGCCAGCTGGATTGGACATCCTTCGACTGCTTTAGATGATTCCCCGGACGCCCTCCCAGTCGCCCGACGAGAGATAGGAATTTATCCAAAATAAGGAGTCAAGTATTCCAAAATAAACTTAAATTCCGATCCTTAATTTTGGATATTATTCAAGAAACAGCACCATTTATCCACCAGGAGGAGAAAAAAGGGGGAGCGCTTTTGAGATTTTTCTTGGCAATATCCCTTCTGATTCCTGAGTTCTGATTTCTAACTATCCCCTTCTGAGCTCCGAGAGACATAGTTTTTTCTTACTGGAATATGAGACGAGGCTCCAATCGTCTGATATGGAACAGTTGATTACCCCGCACTGGCAGAGGCTCCACCTCCGGCAGCACTGGCAGAGGCTCCTGCACCACCACCGGCTCCTGGAAAGGATGCTCCACCCGTAGCACTTAGAGAACTAAAGCTATTTGCCACATCTGCCACTGAGGTAGTGTCTGAACTGAAAGCGATCCATGCAAATGCCGGGATCATTTCTGTATTAGTAGTAATTAGCGTCTCAATATTTTTACCTTTCAGGCCAAAGGCCATAGCGTAGATAAAATGTTTGTCTAACTTGTCAGAAGAGATATTGTGTTCCTTCGCCTTTTTAAGGCCTTTTTCATAGTTTTTCCACTGGTGATAAACTTCTTCTCCCTTCGGCGTACGGCGGACAATCCCAAAAGAAAAGATAAAAGCTAAAAAAGTGATCAAGAGACTTGCCAGGGCTTCCGGCCCAGTAAATACTAAGGCAACGATGCTGAGGCTCATCAATAAGAATTGAATGGATAGATTCCAATACAAGCCGGTATAACTTTCTTGATCAACCCAGCCTTTATCTTTGCAGTATGCTTTAAAGCTATTTTTCCATTCCGTAAACCATGAGGTGACTTTCGAATTACCGCTTTTAAAAATGTTGTGCAGCTTTTGTTTGTCCTCTTCCTGTATTCTTCTTTCAATAAAGTTGACAAGCAGTTTCTCCCACTTTGTTACTCTTTCATCAATTTCTTTACTGGTTCTTGTAATGGAAAAAGTGGGTTTATTATCCGATAAAAACGCCTCTTCAGGATCCTCTTCACGCAGTTTGAAATATCCGCGGCGGGCCAGGTCAAGAACGGTGGCCATCAGAAGGTGACTTGAAATATTGCGCCCTTGAAGTAACCAACCCACAGTAGCCGGACGTAGACGACCGGGAATCATAATTGTTTCAGTAGAAGATAGATGCGAGGTCGAGTGTCTTTTACCGTATCTATTATAGAGAAAGTAGGAAAATCCGATGCTCAAAATAATGAACAGGTATACCAGCTTTTCCCACAGGGCTGCAAGGTATGCATCCTGTTTTCTCTGCTTGGTTATTTTTTCTTGGTATGCTTGTTCTTCTTGTTTGGCCTGGGCCAGTGCAAATTGTTGGTCATTGACCTCAACACGCGATTTATATAACAATCGGGTAGGAAAGACAGCCCGAACTTTGGCAAAGTCATGGTCATTAATGTCTGTTGCAGTAGCCTTATAGCTACCTGTTGACTTTTGTAGCACTATTTGATCTTGAGGTCCCCGGCTCCAACCGTAAAGAGAATCTACCGTTGTTGTGTTCGGGAGTATAATCTTGGCAACTAATTGATCGGTAGATTTATCCCGATCATCCGAAAGAAAATTCCAGTAGAATTGTGACCACTCGGGACCGACCGTTAATGCTCCTTCCAGGGTATAGGAGATGGTGAAAACGCGTTTTTCGTCCTCTGCATTATAATGCCACTTGAGTTTAACCGCATCATTATTCTTTGCTACACTAAAGGTTCCGGGCGCTTCTGAATTTTCATTCGTATAGTTTTGCCCCTTTTCTGAAATCTCAATATTGGAGATTGAGGCAAACCCTTTCATAAGAAGCTTATATTCGGCCCAGGAAAAGTCGCCGTCAAAATCGTAGGTGAGATGTTCAGTAACCTGCACCGTGCCATCCGGGTTGATCGAGACTTCTACCTTAATATAAGGAATTTCATACTCCTTAGCGTTACTGCTAGCAAATCCCAAGCAACACAAAAGAATACTTAAAGAAAGAGTTCTAAGCCACATAATTGTCATCCATTGTATGTTATTAACCATATGATCCCATTCTTTCATGTTAACAGACAAGATCATACGGATGAATATAGCATAAGTTATGGATTAATAGTGATTCCATCACTTGGAGTGATGGAATCACTCAGTTCAATTCGTCTTGTAATTTTTTTATGTCTATTTCTTTATTTTGCTGATGAAAGTTAATGAATGCCGTTCGCCCGCCAAACCAGCCGTGAACGCTTTCTCTATCCAGGTAGGTCATTTTTTGAGATGCCAATGCGTTGTATGAACTCCATCTATAATCCAATTGATTATCTAACCCATGGTGAATTGGGTTTCTATGAATGTAATATAGAAGCCAGGTGAGCTGCGTTTGGGTCTCTACTTTTTTTCGCTTGAAATTCTTTTGGAATAAACTGCCGGTCCGACGCTCTTGTTTGTTAATAGCTTGCGCATAAGAGATAAAGAGTTTTCGGAACTGTTCCGATACTTTTTTGCCAGTATCTATCTCATCTTTTGTTCCAATCATTAAATGGAAGTGATTTGGTAGCAGACAGTATGCAAAGGTTTGGATATATTCATTAAGGTATTTTTTATAACGGTCCAGAAAAAATTGGTAATTCCCAGGCTTAAAGAAAATTTTTTCTCTGTTATTACCTCTGTTATAGACATGATATAAATTGCCAGGCTCAAACATAAGATTCTCTCTTTTTCTTGAAAAAATAGTGTTTCCATCACTTCAAGTGATGAAAACACTTAGTAAGTAAATTAAAATCCGGAAATAATGCTATTGTTATCTGAACACAAGTAAAAGAGATAGGCAAAACATTAGTACGAGTGATGCTATCGCTCGGAGCGATAGCATCACTAATAACCCACTATTCTTTAATGACTCGAAAACCGGTATAGTGTTTAGGAACCGAAGGAATTTCACTTCGGTCATCAACATAGCTTACTGCCGAATATCCATATGCTTGAGGTTCATTTTCAGTAGTATACCATTCGGCAGTGTTGCCGCCAAGGTCATAAATATGTGCTTCTCCAATAGAAACACCGGGATAGCTGCCTACTTCTTTAAGCATCGTATGATCCAGTTTATCCAGTTTCTTACGAAATTCTGATACCTCGTCGATCGTAATGTCATATCCCGCCCAGTAGTTGAGGGTATTCTCATTTGCTGCTACTTTCTTTGCTTTTTTATTGAGCTCTTTGGCTTCGCTCTTGTTAGGCAGACGGTAATTATGACCTGTTTGCTTGCTCAACCAACGAACGTATTGTTGGGCCTTATCCAAGCTTAACCCGGATACGGGATAATTAGCACGTACTTTCGGGTAACTGTGTTCTTGATCAAATTCAGCATATTGGGCATTGGTGACTTCAAATCGCCCGATCGCTATGGAATCTTCTTTGATACTAACGGTTTCGGGGATCAAGGTGTCATTCGTCAATATACCGTACCGTCCATCTTCAGTTTGGGCATTATCCTTTTTCAGGAGTTCAGCAAGCGGACTTTCTTCTTTGAAAGCTTCATTCTCGGCTTCGTAGGTCCCAAATAAATGTTTGTCGAACCAACGAATTTCTTCTTCCATTTTGCGAGTCTGGTGGGTGATCTTTTGAAGTCCATGAGGTTGATCCGGGAACCAGAGGAAGCGAACCGGAGCTTTGCCAATTTGTTGCAGTGCCCGATAATATTCCCAGCCCTGATCTCGAGGTACCGCCCGATCTTTACTGCCATGGAAGATGATGGTAGGAGTTTTAACCTTTTCCATCTCAAAAAGGGGAGATTTCTGGATATATGCCTCATTAAATATCTTTCCATTGGTATTATCCCATGGAGCACCGCCGAAATAGCTTTGGTCAAAAGAGACCCCAAAAGCACAGGTCCCATAATCAGAGGTCCAGTTAACATCTCCGGCTCCCGGTGCTGCAGCTTTAAATAGATCGGGGTGTTCAACGGTGAGCATTGTCGTAAGAATAGCCCCGTTGGACCATCCCTTGACGCCCAGCGAATCGCGATCAATCATTCCTTTCTCTTCCAGCATATCAATACCGGCAATGATATCGGGGAGCTCATATTCGTAGTAATGGCCTTTTATGGATTCCACGAACTCTTGCCCGTGATTTGAGGAGCCGTGATAATTGGGATTTAGCACAAAAGCTCCTTTCTGAGAATAGATATTGGGGAAATAGGCCCAGGATTCGCTCCATCGGTCGGTATCTACGCCCGAGGGTCCGCCATGTATAGAAACAATAAGCGGATACTCGCGACCTTCTTCATAATTTTCGGGATAAAAAAGGATTCCTGTCACTTCATCTCCTTTGGCACCGGTCCAGCTAATCACTTCACTTTTAGCTTTCGGCTTTTTGTCGAGATACTCATTGAGGGTAATAACTTCGGTTCCTTCCGAAATGTTGACTTTGCGTCTTTTTATGTTAAGATCACCCAGTCGGTATTCGGGAGGGGTAGAGGCGGTTGAGTAAACATACACCAGTTTTTTGTGGTTATTGCCCACTACAGTCACAGTGAGATGTTCATTCATCTCGCCGGCATCTACAGATTTTTTATCCCATTCATCTCCATCTTTCTGCAAGTAAGCCAGTTTAGTAGTAGCACCGTTGGCAAGCCCAACCATTACATCGTTGCCGAATACATCAAAACCGGAACCTAATCCCCAATTCCAGTCAATGGGTACATCAATGACTTTATTGTTTGCTATGCTGTAATAATGTAACATACTGATGCCGGCGCCATTCCATTGGGGGTCAGATGATTTCACTGATACAAAATAGAAACCGTTATTATTCTCGGTGAACTCAAAATTACCGGGCGTTTGGTAGCCCTCTTCCAGGATCTCCTCTTTTGTACCCTTTTCCAGGTTCCAAAGATAGTAATTGGGTTTAGGATTGGCATCGCCCCGGTAGTCGGGACTGGTGATATGCGAACTCACCAACCATTTGCCATTTTCAGAGACCGTGTATTCTCCCAACGGGTATTCGTTATCCGTAAGGCGGGTAATTTCTTTCTCTTTCAGGTCAAAAGAATAAATACGGCTGGGTTTAAAATGGGCCGTATCCTCAACAACAATCGTATTATCTTTTTCCTCTTCCAACTTTTGCTCGTAAAGAGTTTTGCCCTCCTTAGATTCAAAAGCCAGCTTTTTGTCATCAAGCCATTGAATGTCAGAAATTCCCGTTTCAAATGTATGGATTTCATAGGGTTCCCCGCCATACACACTCATCGCCCAAAGCTTTTTTCCTTTCTCGCGCGATGAAAGAAAGTATATGGTTTCACCGTCTTTTGAGAAAAGAGGACTATAGTCCGATTCTTTACCCCGTGTCAATTGAATGGTTTTGTACGTTCCATCGTCTTTAACATCGAGGCGAGTGAGGTAAAGATCACTTTCACTGCGGTCTTTTTCCTCATTTGGTTTGGACTTAACCCAAACCAGCAAATTACCATCCGGCGAAAATTGCAAGCCCGACGCCCGTTCTTGATTTATGACATCGGCAACGGTCCAATCATTCGATTGGCCATATGCCAGTGAAGCATTAATGAAGAGAGTAATGAGTAAAATACAAGAAAGACGAAGTATTTTCATGGGAGATAGATTCAGTTTTTTGTCGACAGTTAGAAGTTGAAAAAGAACATTACCAGTGTGAACAGATAGCAATAGCCGGGCTTACTTTCAACCCTTAATAATTTTTTTTACCTATTTATTAATAGGTAATAGGGTTTTGAGCAAATTTTTCTGTAAGGAATTCCTCCGAAATATATCTTACCTTTAGACAGAAATGATAAAATAAAATGAGGAATATATTATGAGTTCACTCAATAAAGCAATGATAATCGGTCGGTTGGGACAAGATCCTGACGTACGTTATACACAGTCGAACACAGCTGTAGCAAACTTATCCGTAGCGACATCCGAGCGCTATAAAGATAACATGGGCGAGTGGAAAGAGAATACCGAATGGCACCGCGTGGTTGCCTGGGGACGCTTAGCTGAAATTTGCCAGGAATATCTTAAGAAAGGTTCACAAGTATATATCGAAGGACCTATACAAACACGAAAGTGGGAAGATAAAGAAGGTCAAACACGATATACCACCGAAATTAAGGCTTTAACAATGACGATGCTCGACAGCAAAGGAGACAGCTCAGGCGGCGGAAATGTCCCCAGCAAACCGGATAGCACACAGCCGGTCTCTAGCAGTGTAGATCTGAACGAAGATTTTGATGATATCGATGATGATCTGCCATTTTAGATAAAAAATGGATACATTAAAAAGCGGTAGGGCAGTTTTGCTTTACCGCTTTTTCTATTCTTGCACCACAGTCGTACAGTACATAGCTTTAAACAAAATTAAGTATAAAACCAGGTAATTGGACGACCCGAGTAGTTTACTTTTTATTGTCGACTTTTTGATACAGGCCGAAGAGAACTTTCTTTTTGAGCCTACCATTAATCCTATTGAATTCACTATTCAAATTGGTTGCATATTGTTGGGGTTGTTTTTCTCTGCTCTTTTCTCGGGATCAGAGGTTGCATTCTTTTCACTGTCTAACCAAGAAGATTTACTTACAGAGGGAGATATTGAAGGCACAGCAGATCGGTTAATTGTTCGTATGCTCGAACAGCCACGTCAACTATTGGCCACCATTCTTATCGGCAACACCTTTGCCAATATTATTGCCTCGGTTTTGGCAGCAGTAGTAGCCGGTAACATAATGGCCTATTATGGATTAGGTGAGTTTCTGGTTTACCTTATTGAGGTGATCGTATTAACGTTTATGATTTTGATTCTCAGTGAAATCACTCCCAAGATTATTGCTATCAATAATCCATTAAAGGCCACTCGGCGCATGAGTCGGTTTATCTATACCTTTTTTATACTCTTTAAACCTCTTTCAAAATTGATTGCGAGCAGTACCCTGAGTTTAGAGGAACGGCTACCCAAACTTACCAGTAAAATGACCTCTGAAGATATTATGACAATGGCGGAAGTTAGCGAGCAGGAGGGGTCTATCAAAAGTGATGAGCGCGAGATTATTGAAAACGTTATTGAGTTTGGCAGTACCACAGTACGAGAAATTATGACTTCCCGCGTTGATATTGTAGCAATTTCTATGGGTAATTCTCTTGATGAAGTGTTAAGTTTGATCCGCAAAGAGGGACTCTCGCGCATGCCGATCTATGAAAATGATCTGGATAATATTTTAGGTGTTATCCATTCTAAAGATGTGTTGCCCTACATTAATTCAGATATAGAGCGTACAACCATTAATTGGCGAACTATTGCCCGAAAGGCGCTCTTTATTCCGGCTACTAAAAAGCTGGATGACCTACTTCGTGATTTCCAACAGGAAAAAACCCATATCGCTATTGTAGTAGATGAGTACGGCGGTACAGAGGGGCTGATTACCCTGGATGATATTCTCGAAGAGATCGTGGGTGATATTTCTGATGAATACGATGAGGATGAAGATAAACTCTATACCAAATTCAAAAGCGGGGTATATATTTTTGATGCCCGTATTGATCTGGATGATATGGAAGATATTCTGGACCGGGAACTGACCTCCGATGATGATCAGTACGAGACATTAGGTGGATTGGTCTATCATTTAACAGAACGTATTCCAAATGTTGGAGAACGTGTTTACTACAAAAACCTGGAGTTGACGATCCATTCTGTACAAAATAATCGGGTCCGCAAGCTACGAGTTAAAGTGCAAGACCGCCCGGCCTCCTCTAAAGAACACCAACAAACCAAGGAATAAAAGCTAAACTGATACTTTAATGGTACAGCCGTTCGACACATTGGTCGACTCCAATGTTGATTTACAGCCCTACAATACGTTACATATTTCTGCAGTGGCACAACATTTTGCGGCTATAAAAACCCCATCTCATTTAAAAGAGGTTTTAAACCATCCCCGGGCCAAAGAAAACAACCTGCTGGTCTTGGGAGGCGGGAGTAATATGTTATTTACCGGTGATTTTAATGGACTGGTGCTTCATATAGAAATTGAGGGACGGGAGGTTGTTAAAGAAACCCAAGATAATATTTGGTTAAAAGTCGGTGCCGGAGAGAACTGGCATCAAACAGTTCGTTATTGTGTGGAACAGGGATGGGGCGGTATCGAAAACCTTTCTCTTATTCCCGGCACGGTAGGGGCCGCGCCTATACAAAATATCGGGGCGTATGGTGTAGAGCTTGAGGAAGTATTTGAAGAGTTGGAGGCTGTTAATCTTGTTAGTGGCGAAAAACAGCGGTTCAATAAAGCTGATTGCCAGTTTGGGTATCGTGACAGCATTTTCAAAAATGAACTCAAGGGGCAGGTGATTGTGACTGAGGTGGTTTTGAAATTATCGAAAAAACCTGAGCTCAATACTTCATATGGCGCTATCCAAACGGAATTGGAGAAGCGAGAAATCAGTAAACCAACTATCAAAGATATCAGTGATATTGTAATTGATATCCGCAATAGTAAGCTGCCCGATCCCAAAGAAATAGGTAATGCAGGCAGTTTCTTTAAAAACCCCATTGTGGACCGGTCAATTTTTGATCAAATTAAAGAAAATTACCCCCAGGCCCCGGGTTATGATATGGGGAATGATAAAATTAAAGTACCGGCCGGTTGGCTGATTGAGGAGGCCGGTTGGAAGGGAAAGGCTGTAGGTAATACCGGGACCTATCGACAACAGGCTTTGGTTATTGTAAATCACGGCGGGGCTACCGGACAAGAAATATTAGCGTTAGCAAAAATGATACAGGCATCAGTAGCCAAAGAATTTAAAATAGATCTCGTACCTGAAGTAAATATCATCAGTTGATATGGCAAAAAAATCTGCGGAGACCACTTATTTCACCAAACACTTGTTTGGGGCAGGTATTCAGTGTGCTACGAAGTTATACTATAAGTCTCGGGACTTTGCAGAAAGTAAAACTGCCATTCCATTTATCCGCCACGCTGTTTTTAATAAAAGACTGTTAAAGGCTCTGGCCCGCTCCGTTTACCCCCAGGGAATTTTTGTTAAGGAAAGTTCAATTCAAGATGCTGCCGAAAAAACTCAAAAGCTACTTGAGCAGGAAGATAGTGTACTGTTTGATGCCATCTTTGAGCATGATCAGATGATGGCTCGCCTGCCTATTGTAGCCAAAAAGGGTGATACGCTGACGGTCTTTCATATCCAAACAAAGGCATTTGACTCACGCAGAGATCGCCTCATTACAAGTTCAGGTAATATATACAGCAAATGGAGAAAGTACCTGCTTGATTTTGCCTACCAGCTGTATATGGTTCAAAATAACTGGCCGGATTTTAAAATTGTGCCGATACTGGTGATGCCCGAAAAGAGTGGAGAAGCCCATACGGGGAACCTTCCTTTTAAACTTAAACCGTTGGATAAAAGGAAACAACCTATTTTGGTTCCTGCTGAAAACCAAGAGTTGCTGGCTAAGATAGAGGTTTCGGACCTTATTTCAGTGGTTTGGGATGAGACGGACTTTGCCACTGAACATTTACCCCGATCTAGTTTTCAGGAGTCTTTGTATTACCTGCGAGATCTGTATTTAAATAAAAAGAAAGAAGCTCCTGTTGTTGGCACAAAATGCAAAGACTGCGAATTTCGTATTGAGTCGGAGCGCATCCAGGAAGGAGAAGAGAGTGGTTTTAATAACTGCTGGGCCCCAGAAATGGCCCAGAAAACCCCATCCGAGCAGCATGTTTTTGATCTTATTGGGCCGGGGGTAAACCAGTGGGTTGAAGAGGGGGTGTATAGTAAACAAGAGATTGAGCAAGCTGATATTTTTGATATTACTACCATTGTTAATAGCAGGGGAGGAATTAGTCACAAAATGCGCCAGGCACTGCAGATATATAAAGCGCAGGGTCAACCGGTACCGACAGAAATTATGCGTCCGGAGTTGATAGATGAGCTGGATAGGTGGCAATATCCACTTCATTTCCTGGATTTTGAGGCCGGTAATTATACGGTGCCCATCCGCGCTGGTCGTTCTCCTTATCAGTTGATTGTATTTCAATACTCGTGCCACACCTTACATCAAAATGGAGAATGGGAGCACCACCAGTGGATTGACAGTAATAACGGGCAGTATCCCAACTATGAACTGGTACGACAGCTCATGCAGATCCCAAATATAACTAAGGGGACCATTGTACAGTATTCAAACTTTGAGCGTACGGCCCTGAAGACCATACGTCGTGAGCTTATGAATGAGGAGACTGAGGTAGAAGGCAGTGAACAGTTATTGGAGTGGACTACTAGGATTATTCGACGGAATGACTCATCACATCATCATCCCCCATATGTCGCTGATTTGAGCAGGTTGGTGAAGAATTACTATTATAACAGGGAGATGAATAACTCTTTGAGTATCAAAGGGGTGTTACAGTCGGTAATGAGCCATAGCAATTATTTGAAAGAACTGTATTCTAAACCGTACTCAAGCGATAATTTCAGCAATATAAAATGGTGGCAAGATGATGGAGAGGGGGGCGCTCGAAATCCCTATACCATACTGACCGAAACCGGGGATTCTCCCATTCGTCGGGGCACTGAAGCGATGGTGGTATATGGTAAACTTCGTGCAACGGAATTCAGAGATGAACAAGTGCAGGCCTATCAACATGCATTGCTTAAATATTGTGAGCTCGATACGTTAGCTATGGTGATGATTTACCAGCATTGGAAGAATAAAATTGCCGAAGAGCAGTAATTTATTTGAGCGGAACTTCTTGGTAATTCTTATCTTTATATATTCTAATGATTGCTAACCTATACTATTCGTTATGGTAATATCATATTTCAAGAAAGTTATTCTACTCTTATTTGTTGTACTTTTTACTGCTTCATGTGTTGTTCAGCGAAGCCCGGTTTCCGGTTCAAAAAGAGCTTATGGTTATAGTTGGGAAAAGGAGATAAAAATTGGTAAACAGGCAGATAAACAGATCCAGCAGCAATATGGGGTGTATGATGATGAAAATGTGCTTGAGTATGTAAAAGGCGTTGGACACAGCGTGTTAGAGGTGAGCCATATGAGGCGCGATGATACCCCTCAAAAATATCGGGAAACAGAATTTCATTTCAGAGTATTAAATAGTCCCGTTGTCAATGCTTTTGCGTTGCCGGGTGGCTATGTATATGTAACACGAGGGTTGTTGGCTCACTTGGAGAATGAAGCACAACTGGCTGTTGTATTGGGACATGAGATCGGGCACGTGGCAGCAAGGCATGCTTCTCAACGGGCCCTTGAGCAACAGATAGGTCAGATAGCCCTTATCGGCGGAGCTGTGGCAGGAGAGGAGCTTCTGGGCGTACCGGGCGGCAGTGTGTTGCAATTGGGTAGCCAGGCTGCTCAGTTCTTGTTTTTAAGTTATGGTCGCGATGATGAACGTGAATCAGATCGCCTGGGCGTGGAATATGCAGCGATGAAAAATTATGAGGCTGCCGAGGGAGCCGGATTCTTTGGAGCTTTACAGCGTATATCCAAACAGTCGGGGCAGGACATTCCTGACTGGCAATCAACGCACCCGGATCCTTCAGAGCGTGCTAATACGATCCCGGAGCTGGCAGAGAAATGGAAAGAAAAAGGATACGATCAGACCATAGAAGATACGGATGAGTATATGGGTATGGTTGACGGTATGATTTATGGGAACAATCCCAGAGAAGGTTTTGCAGAAGAGGGTACCTTTTACCACCCCGAGTTGGCTTTTAAATTTAGCTACCCTGAAAGCTGGAAAATTGTAAATCGACCTACATTGGTTGCTGCTGTCAATGAAGATCAGGATGCGGTTTCTGTGATGGAAATTGATGGGGAAGCTGAAACCCCCAAAAGTTCAGTGATTAATTATGTAAGCCAAGAGGGTTTTACGGTGGTATCCCAAGAAGCGACCCAGAATAATGGATTAAGTGCCTATAAGGCTAATGCTACAGCAATGACTAAAGATAGTACCCAGTATCGTTTCCATGTATATGCTGTTTCTTATGATGATAATATTTATCGATTTACTTCGTATAGTCTTGCCGATAAATTTGCCGCATACCAACCGCAGTTTGTTGATATCAGCAGCTCATTTGCTGAACTGAATGATCCGGACATTCTCAATATTAAGCCCGTTCGTTTGCAGGCGGTAAGGGCAGATCGTACCGGTGATTTCCGATCATTTTTACCACAAGATTTACCAATGGATATTGAACCGGAAGATATCGCTATTATAAATCAGGTAGAGATGAACGAGACGATTGAGAACGGAGATTGGATTAAGATACCAAGACAATAACCTTTTGGAAACAGAGTGGTTGACAAAAGGAAATTAGCCTGCAACTAGTCATCTTTGCCGAGGTTAAAACACATCATAATTAGGTCTGTCTTTCTCATCCAAAACCAATATCTTTGGGTCAGCATCGAAACCCCAAATTTAGTGGAACCCATTTTTCATGATTGAGCGATATTCACGCGAAGAGATGGCCGATATCTGGTCACTGGAAAACCAATTTCAAGCGTGGCTGGAAGTTGAACTGGCCGCCTGTAATGCCTGGAGTAAACTAGGAAAAATTCCAAAAGAAGATGTTAAAAAGCTGTACGATAAGGCTTCTTTTAATGTTGACAGAATCAAAGAGATTGAGAAGCAAACCCGCCATGATGTGGTGGCGTTTACACGGTCTGTTTCAGAGTCGCTCGGCGAAGAAAAGAAATGGGTTCACTACGGCCTGACTTCGACCGATGTAGTCGATACAGCCAATGGATATCGCCTGAAGCAGGCGAATGAGATCCTCCGAAGAGATCTTGAGCATATCATTGAGGTATTGGCTGAGAAGGCTAAGAAGCATAAATTTACCGTTATGATGGGGCGTACCCATGGGGTACATGCCGAACCTACTACATTCGGACTGAAATGTGCGTTGTGGTATGCCGAGATGAAACGAAATTTAGAGCGCTTCGAAAAAGCAGCAGAAGCGGTAGAATTTGGCAAGATGAGTGGATCCGTTGGGACATTTGCTAATATTCCACCTGAAGTTGAAGAGTCAGTGTGTGAGGAGTTGGGACTGAGTCCGGCGCCTATCTCTACTCAAACTCTCCAGCGAGATCGTCATGCCGATTATGTCTCTACATTGGCACTTATTGGATCTACCATGGAAAAGATGGCTGTTGAAATCCGTCACCTGCAGCGAAGTGAGGTACGCGAAGCAGAAGAGTTTTTCCGAAAAGGACAAAAGGGTTCCTCTTCGATGCCGCACAAGCGCAACCCGGTAAGTTCTGAAAATATATCGGGATGCTCGCGTGTACTTCGTGGCTACATGATGTCATCCTATGAAAATATACCGTTGTGGCATGAACGTGATATTTCACACTCCTCCGTAGAGCGTATCATCCTGCCCGATGCTACCATACTGTTAGATTATATGCTCAACCGTTTCTCAGGGGTGGTTGAAAAGCTGACGATCTATGAGGACAACATGGAAGAGAATATTTTTAAAACATATGGCCTTACTTTTTCTCAGCGTTTGCTGCATATGCTGATTGATGAAGGGGAGATGTCACGGGAAAAAGCCTATGATACGGTACAGCCGCTGGCGATGCAGGCCTGGGAAGAGAAAACAATGTTCCGCGATTTGGTCGAAGCCGACGAAACGGTGCAGGAATATCTTTCTGATGAGGATATTGAAGAAGCCTTTGATCTTGATCACCATATGAGAAATGTTGATCGCATCTTTGAGCGCGTTGACTTAGCATAGATTCATTTTTTAAGACCGCCCGGGTTTAGATCGGGTCGGTTAAATTACTTTTATATTATCGATGAAAAATTGGTCTGAATTTATATTCAACGACGAACCTTTTTTTGAAGAAAAGGCAAAGCAAGTTTTTAAACATCAGTTTAAGCATAATGCGGTCTATCGCAATTACTGTGAGGCGCTGGATGTAGGGACTGATATCCTGGAAGGAGTGCAGTATGATATTAACCAGGTACCGTTGCTTCCCATCAAAGCGTTTAAGGATACAACGGTTACAAGTAGTCCTGATAAAGAACCGGAGCTCACTTTTAAAAGCAGTGGCACCTCTGATATGCAACGCAGTATCCATACCGTGGTGGATGCCTCACTGTATGAAGAGTCACTGCTCAGAGGATTCCAGCAATTTTATGAGCTGGAAGATACGGTGATTTGGGGCTATACTCCCGGTTATTCAGATAACCCGGACTCTTCCCTTGTATACATGATTCAGAAGCTTATTGACCAAGATAACAGTGGGTTAAGTCGGTTTCTGCCACTGGATGAACCCATAAACCCGGGAGCTGTTAAAGAAGTAAAACGTCAACGAAAGCAGTTGATTATTTTTGGAGCTGCTTTTGGGTTGTTGGATCTACTTGAGTTACAAGATATCGATTTGCCCTCAGACAGTATCATCATCGAAACAGGGGGCATGAAAACCTATAAGCGTGAAATTTCCCGTGTTGAACTGCATAAAAAGCTGGCTTCCGGATTCGGATTGAATGGTAATCGTATTCACTCGGAATATGGAATGGCAGAACTACTCAGTCAGGCATACGCTACCGGTGGACAGTGGTTTAATACAGTGCCGTGGATGCAGGTGAGTATTCGTAATCCCCAAGATCCGGCAGAAGTACTATCACCTTTTGATGAAGGATTAATTGGGATAATTGATTTAGCCAATGTTCATAGTTGTTCTTTCCTGTTGACCGATGATATGGGAGTGATGGATGAGAGGGGACGTTTTAAGGTATTGGGGCGTAGGAATCCCAATAATCCGCGAGGCTGTAATTTTTTAATTGAAGTAGATTAAAACGGGTATCATTTTATGAAAAATATGCAGAAAAGAGTAGAAGCACTGCTGGAAGCAACTGAAAATTGGTTGAAAGAAGATAATAAGTACCTGGCAGATGCAATTGATCGTACGGCGCGGGAAGGATACTTCAGTCTTGAAGATATTGAGTATGCCATTGCAGCTATTAAAGAAAGTATTACCAAAGAAGCCCTTGAGGATTGGGTCGGTCACGTGAACCCCAATTCTGAAAATAGTGCAGAAGGGCAAAATGTGTTATGCTTGCATGCCGGAAATTTGCCACTGGTTGGATTCCAGGATGCCTTCTCTACCTTATTGAGTGGGGCAAAGTATACGGGTAAAATATCACGCAAAGATCCTTATCTGCTGCCAACCTTTTTGAATGAAGTGAAGCAGATGGATTTATGGTCTGATATGGATGTTCAGTGGACTCATCGGTTGGATGATTTCGAAGGAATGCAGCATGATGCTATTATCTTTGCCGGCTCGGAATCATCGGTTCCAGGAGTGAAAGATGCCATTCAGCAATATAATCTTGCCAAAGAACACACACAATTCTTAATTCGTACTTCACACTTTTCGTTGGCGTATGTAGATCGTGACGATTTAGAAACGGTCGAGGATCTGACAAACAGCATTCTACGTTATAGTGGAAAAGGATGTCGGTCAGTGGCCATAGTAGTTTCTCCCTATGAGCTTAATGAAATTAAGGAGAAGTTTACAGAATGCGCTAAATCATTCTGGTTAGAGAATCCTCAGCACGAAACTCCTGCACCCAGTCTAAAACAGCAGGTCGCATATAATAAAGCAGTGGGGCGCGATCAGCTCTGGCTGGATTATTTTCTCATCCAGGAAGAGGGACTGGAGCTGAACCAGGATTTTATTTGCTACTGGATAAAGGGAGATGAAAAAACAGCCGCACAGTGTGCTGAGAAATACGAAGGTCAAATTCAAAGCATTTATGTAGCGGACCAGGATGTTACGATTCCGGGATGGGAATCAAATACTGAACTTCTTGAAAATGCCCAAACTCCCCCAATCTCATGGGAGCCCGATGGTATTGATACCTTAGTTTGGTTGATGAGGTAATGATTACATATTGTTAAAAAGTTTTTTTTGTTGCATTTTCTGTATGTGATGGTCTCGCAGCCATTGCATTCTTCTATTGAGATCTCAAGAGCGTTATTTAAGTAGCACTTCTTCTGCAAATATCATCATAATAACGGATAAACATCCGAAAACACATATTTAAAGAGAACAATGGACAAGAGTAAGATGATTTTAGGACTATCAGAAGTTAGCCTGGATATGGTTGATAAAGTAGGTGGTAAAAATGCTTCACTGGGCGAAATGATTGGCAATCTCGCCGATCGGGGTATTAATGTGCCAGATGGCTTTGTGGTTACCGTAGCAGCCTATGATAAATATATGGAGGCCAACGGACTTACAGACCATATTCGAACACTCGTAGATCAGCTGGATGTTGATGACCTGGTACAGCTTAGAAAAACGGGTATGCAGATTCGCCAGCTTATTATGGATGGTAATTTCCCCGATGATCTAAAAGAAGTTATCGAAGATCGTTATGAAGAGCTGTCATTGAATTACGGAAAGCCGGCAACGGATGTAGCAGTTCGCTCATCGGCAACAACTGAAGATCTGCCTGATGCCTCTTTTGCAGGACAGCAAGATTCTTTTCTGAATGTCCGTGGCCATAATAATGTAATTAACTCCATAAAAGCTTGTTTCGCCTCACTATTTACAGATCGGGCTATTTCATATCGTACTTCGGCTGGTTTCGATCATATGACTGCCAAACTATCGGTCTGTATTCAGAAGATGGCTCGTTCCGACCTGGGAGCCTCGGGCGTTTCATTTTCTATAGATCCCGAAAGTGGATTTGATAATGCCGTAATAATCAATGGTACATTCGGGCTTGGTGAACTGTTGGTGCAGGGAGAAATATCTCCTGATGAGTTTATTGTTTTTAAACCCACTTTAGCAGAAGGGAAAGATGCTATTATTGAAAAGAAGCTGGGGGAGAAAACGCATAAACTGGCATATGGACATAAACCAAATGAATTAACTCGGAAATTAAGCCTGGAAGAAGAGCAGCGAAAACAATTTTGCCTGACTGACGAGCAAGCACTTCAACTGGCTAAATGGGTCGTAGAAATTGAAGAATACTATACAAAACGTAATGACCGCTGGACCCCGGTGGATGTCGAGTGGGCATATGACGGGCTGTCAGAGGAGCTTTTTATTGTACAGGCCCGGCCCGAAACGGTGCATGCCAATCAAAAGGTGGGAAGTCTCACCCAGTTTAATATTGATGATGAGAATCGGCACGAACGCCTCATTTTTGAAGGCATAGCTGTTGGCGACCGGATAGGCAAAGGAGAAGTCAATGTTATCCATACGCTTGATGGACGCGATGGTTCTGCCGATGAAGCAGACTTTGAAGATGGACAAGTGTTAGTTACGGAAATGACCGACCCTGATTGGGAACCCCTGATGAAAAAAGCATCAGCTATTGTTACTAATAAAGGGGGACGAACATGCCATGCTGCTATTGTCGCCCGGGAGCTGGGTATTCCCGCTATTGTGGGTTCAACAGTAGCCACACAGACGCTTAATAACGAACAGGAAGTGACCGTTTCTTGTGCTGAGGGCAGTTCGGGAAAAGTTTATGAGGGATTAATTGACTTTAAAGAAATTGATCATCAGATATCAGACCTGCCGGAAACCGAAACGCCAATTATGCTAAATGTAGCCTCCCCGGATATGGCATTCAAATTTAGTAAGGTTCCCAATTCAGGTGTGGGGTTGGCCCGGGAAGAGTTTATCATCAATAATTATATCCATGCCCATCCGCTGGCACTATTGTATCACGAAGATATTGGTGATGAAGAACTCACCGAAAGAATCAATGAAATTACCTATGGCTATGATGACGAATCGGAATTCTTTATCAAGAAGCTATCCTATGGGATCGCACATATTGGTGCAGCCTTTCATCCCAACAGGGTCATCGTTCGGTTCTCGGATTTTAAATCCAATGAATACCGAAACCTGGTAGGGGGCAGCTATTTTGAGCCCGAAGAAGAGAACCCTATGATCGGCTGGCGGGGAGCTTCACGTTATTACTCTGACAAATATAAAGTGGCATTTGGATTAGAATGTCAGGCTATTAAAAGGGTTCGGGAAGTTTATGGACTTACCAATATTACGGTAATGATTCCATTTTGCCGTACGCCCGAAGAGCTCCAAAAAGTACTTGCAGTCATGGAAGAATATGGCCTCAAACGCGGTGAAAATGGCTTGGAAGTTTACCTGATGGCTGAACTGCCATCCAATATTATGATGGCCGAAGAGTTCGCTGAACATGTTGATGGATTTTCTATTGGATCTAATGATCTAACTCAACTAACCTTAGGTTTAGATCGTGATTCCTCGCTCGTAGCTCATGTCTACGATGAACGGAACGAAGCCGTCAAACGCATGATTCTTATGCTGCTGGAAAAGGCTAAAAAAACAGGGACGAAAGTTGGAATTTGTGGACAAGGTCCGTCAGATTTCCCCGACTTCGCTGAATTCCTGGTGAAAAATGGAATCGATACAATCTCCGTAACACCAGACTCTATGTTCAAAACGTTATATTCAATCAGTGAGCTAGAGAAAAAACTGGTGAAGGCTGAATAACGCCCCCTTTCCCTCAAAGCACATCTCTCGTCGGGCGACCGGGGTTGTCGTCCGACGAATCATATAAAGCAAGGAAAAGTGAAATCCCGATGATTGAAAAACCATGTCATTCCGAGGGGAGCGTAGCGAAATCAAGGAATTTCCCAGAATAAGTTCATCTAGCGTCAAATAAGAAGCCCTCATGGATTAACCAATCGTTTCAGGGAAATTGCCACACCCTTACAGGCAACCCACGGTACTCCTCCCCGTAAAATGGGCACCGCGCAATGACAGGCGTTGATTTTAAAATTCAAAAGCAGTGTCACTGCGAGGGATTCCGGCGATTTTTCGGAAGACCGCGGCAGTCTCCCTTTCTTAGTTCGTCTAGGATCTAAAGGGCAACCATCATACATCAACCAGTTGCTTCATGGAGATCGCCACGCTTCGCTCGCGATGACAAGCGTTGTTGTGAGAAGTTATGACAGCCGTTGAAGAGCAAGAAAAAGTCATAGCATTCCTTGTGGCACTATTGGTGAAAAAGCTGGGAGGTGAATCGAAGGAGGTGCCAGAAGACAACGGAAGGTTGTGAATAAAAAAAGGGGTGCTCACGCACCCCTTTTCACATTGGTGCTTTTTTTAGATTTAGTTTTGTTCGATAGGAGGAGCACCGGCTTGTTGTACCGCTTGCTTAAGTTCAGGTATCACATTTTCAGTGAATTTGCTGAGATCCTTCTTAAATGAGGCCAGCTCTTCTTTTCCTGTTTTAATGGCATCTTTGTGCATTTCGGTAGGACCGTAGGTAGTACGAAGGGCACGGTATCCCACAAATAAGCGAGAACGCGCTGACGGTTCATCCCCCAACTGTCCCACTTGTTGTTTAGCTTCGCTGCCATTCATCTGTTCATTGAGCTCTTTAAGCTGTAAACGGGTCTCATTTAAGCGTTTGTATACGTCAGGAGCTTCTTGATCTGCCCTGGAGAGTGCACGCTGCATAGCTCCAACCTGGTTCATTGCATCCTGCAGTGAATTGGTCGTTTGAGTTAGGTCTTGCTGGAACTTTTCAAGTTCCTCACGGAATGCAATAACCTCTTCGTTGGATGCTCCTTCTAACGCACCGTCACGAAGGGGAACAACCTCAAAGGTAACCGGATCAGAAAGCTGTGTAACTTCACCGCGAACCACTTTCGAAAGCGTAGCGGTGTAGGTGCCCGGAGTAGCCATAAAGCCGCCACCAAAGTATCCTTGGGGGGTCTCTTCCATCTCTACAACATCTTTCGATGGATATTGCAGCTCCCAGTTTACCCGGTGAAAACCTTTTGTGGCTGGTCCTTTAACTCGGTTAACCACATTGCCATCTTCATTTTTGATAGTGATAACAACTTTGGGTTTTTGTTCACGCATCTCTTTCTCAAGATTATCCCAGCCGGGGAAGGGGACATCTTCATCCTTCTCAAGATCTTGCTCGCGTTTTTTACGCTGTGCCTCCAGTGATTTATAACTGTCCTTGAGATAATAAGTGAAAACAGTACCAAAAGGTGGGTTATCAGCTTTAAAGTGACTAGCACCCATTGAGCCTACCACACTATTTTCAATATACCAGTAGGTATCACGAGGTGTAAAGAGTTTGGCCTCTTGACTAAGTGTCTCATCATCAACCTCACGAAGCGGACTGTAGTCGTCCAGTATATAGAAGCTTCGGCCAAAAGACGCCCCGACGAGGTCATTATGATCACGCTGAATTTCCAAGTCGCGGAAAGAGATTGTTGGTACACCACCTTTCAGCTGTTGCCAGTTTTCGCCACCATCAACAGTAAAGAAGATGCCAAATTCCGTTCCTGCGAATAAAAGATCTTTATCTTTATGATCTTGTATAACTCTCCATACCAGGTGCCGATCGGGGAGGTCATCGCTAATCAATTCCCAGGACTCACCACGATCGGTACTTTTGATGAGGTAAGGATTTAAGTCTCCATTCTTGTGATC
The DNA here is from genome assembly GCF_011059105.1 of Fodinibius halophilus. GTDB lineage: Bacteria > Bacteroidota > Rhodothermia > Balneolales > Balneolaceae > Fodinibius > Fodinibius halophilus. Next base: position 134,243 of record NZ_JAALLS010000001.1, read on the forward strand.
ATCCATCGCTACATAAACGGTATTAACGTCAAAACGATCAGCTTTAATATCATTAATGAAGGCTTTAGAAGGCACGTCATCAATATCGGAAAGTTCAATTTCACGCCAGCTTTCGCCGCCATTTTCAGTAACCTGTATGCGACCGTCATCCGTACCTGCATATATTAATCCCTCTTTTTTGGGAGATTCAGCCAGTGAGGTAATGGTGTTAAAATTTGACATAGCGTTCATATCCCATGGATTATCCCAGCTGCGCTGCTTACCCATGATTGGGAGCTTGAGACGATTTTGATCCAAAGTGAGATCTTCCGAGATCGCGGTCCAGCTGTTACCACGGTTTTCTGACACCCAAACGCGTTGTGAAGCTACAAGCAGTTTTTTGGGATTATGAGGACTGATTTCTACCGGGGCATCCCAGTTAAAGCGTTCAGACTCATCGTCTTTACCGGCTTGGGGTTGAATGTAAACCTGGTCACCGGTTGTTTTATCGATACGGTGTAGTCCTCCTTGCTGGGTTTCAGCATAAAAGATGTTGGGGTTACCCGGTTCAGTAGCGGTGTCATGCCCATCCGCAAAAAGAGTTTTGCTCCAGTCTGCATTACGGATTCCATCTTCATTATCGGTTCGCGAAGGCCCTGTTTGAGAACCGTTATCCTGGGTACCGCCATAAATATTGTAGAAGGGCTTGGCATCATCTACAGCCACTTTATAAAACTGGGTGATCGGCATATTATTGATGAAATTCCAGTTGTCGCCATGGTCAAAGCTCTCATAAATTCCACCGTCAGATCCTACTAATAGATAATCAGGATCATCTTTTCGAAATGCCATAGCATGGCTGTCTGAGTGTTTAGCCTTTTCCTGGAGATTACTAAAGTTTGCTCCGTGATCATTTGATACTTCAATTCTGACATCCATCAGGTAGATTCTACCAAAATGATGAGGGGAGGCATACAGTTCTTGATAATAATGAGGTCCGGTACCGCCTGCTACAGTGTTAGACATTTTTTTCCAGGATGCACCGCGATTATCAGATTTATAAACTCCGCCGGTAGTGAGATCAAGCGTTATGGCAGCATAGACGATATCGGGTTTCTGAGGAGATATTGCCAACCCAATTTTGCCCATGTTGGAGCCGGGCAGTCCTCTCTTTTTCTCATCCCAACTTTCGCCACCGTCGGTACTTTTGTAGATGCCGGTACCGGGACCACCGCCCATATATGCTGCTGCGGTACGGTGTCGTTGCCAAGTTGCGGCATACATTCTGTCAGGGTTACGGGGATCAAGAACGAGATCAGTTACACCAACCCATTCATCATCACCTAATACTTTTTTCCAGTTCTGTCCACCATCGGTAGATTTATATAAACCACGGTCGCCACCTTTATCCCAAAGTGGGCCTTGTGCAGCTACCCAGATGATATCCGAATTTTCGGGATGCACAACAATCTTAGAAATGTGTTCAGAATCTTTAAGCCCCATATTTTTCCAGCTGGAGCCTCCATCTGTACTTTTATATACCCCATCCCCATAGCCGACATGGCGTCCGCCAACATTTTCACCGGAGCCAACCCAAATAGTACTCGGGTTATTCGGATCTATAGTAACCGACCCAATAGAATAGGATGATTGGTTATCAAAAATAGTATCCCAGGTAGTTCCTGCATTCTTGGTTTTCCATACGCCTCCTGAACCTACTGCCACGTACCATGTATTTTCATCATTAGGATGTATGGCTATATCGGCAATACGACCCGAGGTAAGAGCCGGACCAACACTTCGTAGTTTTAATCCATTATAACTCGTTTCTGATACAATTGATCCATTATCCTGTGCGGCCATTGGTAGGGTAGATACCGCAAAGAGGATCAGCAGAAGAGCACTAAGTTTTGTTTTCATACTGAACTGGTATTTATTAGAAAGAATAGTATTTGAAACTATAATTATTTTTGATGTTCATTACCAATTCTATTTACAGGATTTAAAACGAAGCTTTAGATTGATAAAATAATGTTATGTGAATATGAAAAGGCTGGTCCTAATACAATAGAGAAATGCTATACTGTTTATTAGACAAAGAAGGGATACAAATAAGTATGTTAACTAATCTTATTTAATTACCAGTTACTTATTATTAAATAAAATGGTAACGAGCAGAATTGTATCAGATTTTACACTGTATGAATATGATTGTTCTTTCTCGAGGTATAACCAATCATCTTCAGTCAGCTCCATGCCCTGTCCATCTATATTAAAGAAAATGTCACCCTTGAGACAATGTATCGACATCTCGCCTTCTACGCTATGTTCTTCGATACACTTACCATGAGGCAAATACATGCGGATAACCTCCATGTCAGATGTTTTTACAAGAGCATAGGTAGAGTCATCCTGTAAATTATCTGTTAGGTTTTCCAGATTAATTGGTTCGCCTGATACAATGTGACCTGTGCTCATGACAACCCCTGTCTTTTTCTTTTGATATGCTGTTTCAAATCTAACCAGAAAAAGAGTTCCGGGAAAGTATTATTGCATAAATTTTTACGGTCGTCCGTAAAACTCAGTGGAGGTGTCAGGATGCAGAAAAATCAAAAAATTGATGATTTGGTCTCGGTGGTGAGTCGTTCTAAAAACTGCATACCCCGAACAGAATTTCCTTTTTTATTGAGTGGTGGACTCCATACAGCAATGCTATAAACGCCTGGATTTACGGCTCCAATTCCCCCGCCAACTCCACTTTTACCGGGCAGGCCAACTTTAAAAGTAAAATCCCCGGATTGGTCGTAGAAACCACAGGTTTGCATAATAGCATTAATGCGTTTGGCTTTACTGGCTGTTATTATCTGTTCGCCCGAAGAAGGGGAGAGGCCCCGGTTGGCATACAGTAAAAAGGTGTGAGCCAATTCCTTGCAGGTCATTTCCAAAGAACATTGATAGTAGTAGAAGTCGAGAACTTCCTCAACATTGTTCGTAATATTCCCGAAAGATTTCATAAGGTTTACCAAAGCCGCATTGCGGTGGCCGTGCCTTTTTTCTGACTTGGCTATTCTATGATTGTAGCTAATAGAATGATTCTCGGAAATAGAACGTACAAAATGCAAAAAATCTTTCTTGGGTTCTTCAAGAATACTTATCAATAGATCAGATATAACCAGTGCCCCGGAATTAATAAATGGGTTGCGGGGGATTCCTTTCTCATATTCTAACTGAACCAAAGAGTTGAATGGATTACCTGAAGGTTCTACTCCAACTCGAGTCCATATGTCATTGCCCCCAAGATTAAATGCAAGTGTAAGAGCGATAACTTTTGATATACTCTGGATTGAGAAGGATTCATCACTGTTCCCAAAAGAAAAATCTTCACCATCCAAGGTGGATAAATGCACTCCAAATTTATTAGAAGGTACCTTAGAAAGTTCAGGAATGTATGAAGCAACTTCACCCTGGCAGGGGATGCCACGAATCTGTTCAGAGATATTGTGAATAATCTGTTGGTAGTCCATAGATAAGGTAGTACTGATACAATTTAGTAGTTAGGGAAATTATTAGGGAGCTTTGCAAAACTCGGTAATGTCATCCTGAATTCAGTTCAGGATCTCGGTTTTAATGCTAATAACTGTATATGAGATGCTGAAACAAGTTCAGCATGACAAGATGTGACTAGTTTCGCAAAGCCCCCTATTAAATAATCAAAAAAATAATAGAAAGGGAATCTTTTATATAATCCAAAAGGGAAATCTTAGCCTATTAGCTTATGCAGATTAATATCTAAATAGATAAAAGGTTTTGTGCTATCAGGTCTCTTGATGAACGTATCCCACTTATGAAAGTGATATTGTTTCTACTTTCGAAACCATTGGAACTGAGAGATTGGCAAAGAAAAAAACGCGGTTCTTAAGGACCGATCATACCCGCAGGGAACGGTAAAATAATTGTCTTTTTGAGTAGTCTGATAGTTGGTAGCCTTCCTGTTACCGGTTTTATGATCTGGTGGGGGCGTCGTAAAAAGGTCATGCATCAATCCCGCCGAAATGGGAAGCAAAAAGAGAAATCAAAGCTGGTTAATGCTGCATAAGAAATAACCCAAAGAGAATGGTCAACCCAATTTACTACACAAAATAATTACTGGCCGACCCGGAATTACGTTCTATCTTGAAGTTTATTTCAAAACAGGCACCCTGACCATTCTTGATGCTGAGGTCCCCATTTAACTGTTGTGTAAGCTGTTGGACCATGGAGAGGCCTAAAGAGCTTGACTCTTGGAGGTCGAAATCTTTTGGCAGTCCTTTACCGTCATCATCAACCATAATACTGACATTCTTGTCATTTTGCTTCATTTTAATTTTTAGTTCTCCCTTCGCCTGTTTATCAAAACCGTGTTTGTAAGCGTTGGTGACCAGCTCATTGATGATAAGAGAGCAGGGAATCGCCTGATTGACATTTAGCTTAATATTATTGCTGAATACTTTTAATGATATCTCCTTACCATCAGTATTGACGGTAGTAGATATGTTTTCGACAAGTTCTTCTACATAATCATCAAAGGAAAGGTTTGCAAAGTCTTTGGTTTGGTAAAGTTGTTCATGAATCATGGCAATAGAATTAATACGAAGCATGCTTTCATTGAGCACGCCCTTTATTTGAGAATTGTCATCCCAGTTCATCGATTCAAGTTGTAATAAACCGGAGATAACAGCCAGGTTGTTCTTTACCCGGTGGTGGATCTCTTCCATGAGTACCTGGTTGTTTTCCAAGGCAGAGGTTATTTCTGCCGTTCTCGATTTTACTTGCTGTCTTAAAAAGATAATAGCAAGGATAATCAGAACTGCTAATATACTTCCCCCCCAAATGATAATTTGCCAGTACCGTTGGGGAACCCCTATATACCGCAGATCTTGGGAACTGCGTGGAATAATTTGGTAAATAGTCTTATTTGATTCTTGGTACGTATACTTATCTAGGATTCCCTGAACAGTAATGGGATCACCAATACTAAGCATATCAAAATCAAAGCTTGCAAATTTTTCATGGCCTTTATCAATATAAACTGAGACCGTCTTTTCGGCGGAAGTAGAGGGGGCAATTTCCAGTTTCTTCCAAGCCTCTTCTTGTTGTTTGCTTACAACAACGGCTTTACCCTGTACTAAGGTCCCGAGGTATCTTTCGGGATTTTCATAAGTTTTGTCGATAGAAACAGCAGGAGGGATGTTTGAGGAAGTTTCTATTACCTGATACTCATCTGCTACGACTTCGGCCTTACCATAGTAAAGTTTGAGGGTTCCTGAGACTACTAAGCTGTCTCCTTTTTGTACTTCTTGCTTGAGTTCATCAGAGTATACTAAGACTCCTTTCAACTGGTCTTGTACATAAATAATCATTGAGTTTGCATGCAATACAGAAGAGGAGACGGTAGCGCGGCCGGTTACCGTAACTTTACTGCCTAATAGATCTAATTTTCCGTCGTTATTTTTATCTATTAAGACCTCAGAAACGGTTTTAATTTGTGTCGAGTCAGAGGTTGTTTCAGCTGAAACCTTGGAGGTCGCTATAACCAACAAGAATGAGATAAATGGTAAAGCTATAAAATATACTGAGCTATTGAGACTGTACCTTCCGAAATAATCCACCGCAGACGAACCTAAATGTTAGATACTCAATTTTTTACTTAAACCAGCTAATAGGGTGGTCGAATTATCTTTAAAGAATAATTCGAGGTAGGAAACTGAATATTTCACATATCGGATCATGTTAGTAAAACATTCAGTCAATAATTATTCATTAGTTGAAGAATTATAATATGTAGAACGATTGTACCCTAAAATTTTGTCACTCTTTTGTACTGTAAATCCCGTTACCACCGCAAAAATTTATTATGTCTTAATATATTAAAAAAAATAATATTCCTTAAGCGAATTTTATAATTGGTGAGAGTGAGAGTAGAATTATTGCACTGTTTTAATTCAAAGGGCCCTTTGCAAAACCAGGCAGTCATCCTGAATGTAATGAAGGATCTCCCTTTCAAGGGCAGCAGATGGATACTGGAGATTCTTCGACAAGCTCAGAATGACGAAATCAAAGGTTTTGCAAAGCCCTCTCAAAAAAAGTTAGTAACCAATTCCGTTTTCGCTCGTCGTACGACATAATAAATCACTACAGTTAAAAAAAATCTTAAAAATGGTATAATTATGTTACGACAGAAACTATCTTTTATTCCATTTGCGATTACATTAGCATTTTCGATTCTTTTGGTAGGGTGTAGCGGTTCTGATTCAGGGGTAGGCACTTCCGGTGAAACAGGAACATTGGAAGTACAGATGCATGATGCTCCCGCCAATTACGAAGAAGTAAATATATTTGTAAAAAGTGTAGAGGTTAATAATGCGGATACCGACACCGGCTGGGTTGTAATTAACGAGCCCCAACAAACGTATGACCTACTTGAGTTAACCAACGGAGCAACAACGGTGTTAGGTTCCAAAGAACTGGAAACCGGCACCTATGAGCAGATAAGACTGATTGTTAAGGTAGATCAAAGTTATATTGTTGTTGATGGCAAATCGCATAACTTATTTGTTCCGGGGGGTAATGAAACGGGGGTCAAATTACCGGTTAATGCCGAGATTAAACCTGATATTACCTATACACTGTTGTTAGATTTTGATGCTGCACGTTCTGTGGTTGAACGTGGAAATGAACAGTCAGGGATAAGCTATTTACTTCAGCCGGTTATTAGTGCCAGTAACCAGGCAGAAACCGGTAATATCGCCGGAACTGTAGAGCCTGTGGATGCCAATCCGTTTGTGTATGCTATTGCAGCCGATGATACGTTGTCATCAACGAAAGCGGATACTTCTGATGGTTCATTTAAGCTAATAGGGCTAGAAGAAGGCACGTATACAGTATCGGTAGACCCTACGAATGACACCTACCAAGCCAGTGATACGTCTGGTGTTGATGTAACGGTAGATAAAACGAATGAGTTAGGTACAATTCAGCTATCACAAAATTAATGATCTTCCAGGTCTAGAGACCTGAGAAGCGTTGAAAAGAGAAAAAGGCCTGCAAGTGAAATTGCAGGCCTTTTTTATTGTGTGAAATATAGCGTACTACTCGTAAAATGGAGTAGCTCACTTTTTAGGTTCCCTTTTAATTGTCTGTATCCAGTCCTCTGCGCTTAAGCAAATGTTTAACTTCGGGTTCTTGCCCCCGGTATTTTTTGTAAAGTTCCATTGCTTCGTTACTGCCGCCTTGCGAGAGAATATACTTTCTGAAACGGTCTCCATTTTCAGTGGTAAGCCCACCTTCTTGCTGTATATAGGCAAATGCGTCGGCAGCTAATACGCCACTCCAGATGTAGGCATAGTAGTTGGCAGCATATCCACCGGAAAAGATATGCGCGAAGTAGGGAGATTTATAGCGAGGAGGGATGGCTTCGGTATCAAGGTTATATTTTGCCAGGGCTCTCTGCTCAAAGTTTTGCACCTCAGAAGGGATATCATTAGTGCCAAGCAGGTGCCATTCCATATCCAGCATCGTAGCTGCAAGATATTCCTGGGTGTCAAAGCCTTGATTAAAGTTACTGGCTTCAATCACTTTATCGAGTAGATCTTGTGAAATTTGCGCTCCTGTTTTATAGTGCACAGCATAGTTTTCGAGTACTTCCGGCTGGATAGCCCAATCTTCTTCAAAAGTTGATGGGAATTCAACAAAATCACGTGGTACGGAGGTGCCTCCTTGTGAGGGATATTTTACATCCGAAAGCAGACCGTGTACGGCATGACCCATTTCATGGAACATGGTGGTAACATTGTCGAAGCTGATAAGTGCAGGTTCACCTTCGGCGGGTTTGGGGATGTTCATCACATTAACAATCACGGGCTTTTTGTCCAGCAGATGGGATTGCGAAACATAAGCGTTCATCCATGCGCCTCCACGCTTAGAATCACGAGCAAAATAATCGGCATAAAACAGTCCAAGTTGTTCTCCATCCTTATCATAGACGTTAAATACACGTACATCCGGATGGTAAACGGGCAGGTCGGTACGTTCCTCAAAGCTAATGCCAAACAGCTTATTCATGGTAAAGAAAACACCATCTTTGAGAACACGATCTAGTTCAAAATAGGGACGTACTTTGGATTGATCGATGTTGTACTTGGCCTGACGGACTTTTTCTGCATAGTAGTTCCAGTCCCACGGCTTAACGTCTTCTTCGATACCGTCTTTCCGCATCATCTTTTCAATGGCAGCCGCTTCTTTTTCGGTATTATCGATCACCGGTGGAATAAGATCGGTGAGCATATTAAGCGCAGCGTCGGGCGTTTTCGCTGTCTGGGGATCCAGCTTATAGGCTGCGTGATTGGCATAGCCAAGGAGTTCAGCTCGTTCAGCGCGCAGTTTAACCAGTTCTAGTATAAGGGGACGATTGTCGATGCCCTCGTCTTGCCCGACTCCTCTATAGGCCGAAGCTTTCCACAGGCGTTTACGCAGCTCGCGGTTATGTAAGCTTTTGAGGGTGGGAACACGGGTAGTATTCGTAATGGTAAGCAAGTATTGGTTGTCTTTGCCACGATCAGCTGCGGCTTCTTTGGCTGCTGCAATACGGTCTTCGCTGAGGCCATCAAGCTTTGCTTTATCTTTAACCAGAACAGAACGCTCTTTCGTAATTTTTAGCAGATTGTCCTGGAATTGGGTCGTAAGTGTAGAGAGACGTTCGTTAATCTCTCTCATACGTTGTTTTTCATCTTCGCTTAGCTGTGCGCCTGCACGAACAAAATCTCGATGGGTATCTTCAAGTAGTTTTAGCTCTGCCTCTGTAAGATCCAACTCTTTGCGCTTGTTATACAGCGTTTTGACGCGATCATAAAGGTCGGCATTCAGCAAAATATTATCAGAGTGGGCGGCCAGTTTTGGTGCCATCTCTTTTTGAATTTCCTGGATTTCATTATTGGTATGGGCCGAAGTAAGGTTATAAAAGACCGATCTTGTTCGGTTTAGCAGTTCACCAATTTTTTCCATTGCAACAATGGTATTCTCAAAAGTAGGAGCTTCTGAGTTTGAAGCGATAGCCTCCATCTCTTTTAGCTCCTGTTCCATACCTGTTTCAAAAGCAGGGCGATAATGTTCGACCTTTATTGCATCAAAATCGGGAGTTTCAAAGGGGAGCGTACTCGGTGAAAATAGGGGGTTGTCGTTCATGTCGGTTGATTTACTGCAGGCGGCTAACATCATGCTAACTGCCAGTATTATTATAAAGAGTGATTGGGTTTTCATGGTACCACAGAATTAAAGAAAAATATGATTTATTGGTATGACGAATATAAAGAAAATTGTGAAACCGACGATTTATTAATTCAGCATTGGTTGTGATATAAAGTTATCGGGTTTAAAGCAGATATAGTATATTATCGGCTCTTAAGACGATATTTTGATATATCCGATATAATGTCGATAATAAACCTTATGAAAGCAGTTATTACTGGAGATATCATTAATTCGCGGGATAAATCACCGGAAGAGGCGTTAAACAGCCTAAAATCAGTGTTGCAAGAGTATGGTGGATCTCCCCGGCAATGGGAGATATATCGAGGTGACAGCTTTCAGCTGATGACAGCTCAACCCCAGGAGAGTTTTTGTATTGCAATTCGGATTAAAGCAGCGTTGAAAACGGTAAAAAAACGAGACGTCAGAATGGCGATTGGTATTGGGGATGTTGACTACGAGGCTGAGACCGTGACAGAATCAAATGGAGAAGCGTTTGTTCGCTCGGGCGCTCGGTTTGAACAGCTCGAAAAAGAAAAAGTAAACTTGGCTGTTCAAACACCTTGGCGTTCTTTTGATGATGAGATGAACCTCTATATTCGGTTGGCTCTTATTGCAATGGATCACTGGAGTGAGGCATCAGCTGAATTTATGGATACCCAATTGACATATAGAAATCTCACGCAAAAGGAGCTGGCAAAAAAATTGGGTATCGGTCAATCTTCTGTTAGTGAACGAAAGAAACGAGCAAACTGTGACGAAATTTTGGAACTGGAACAACGGTATAAACGTAGGCTCAAAGAGTATTTATAATGCTACTATTTTGTAAACTGATACTGGCCCATATTTTAGGTGATTTTGTATTTCAGCCGCTGAGCTGGGTGAAACACAAAAAGAAAAAGGGACTAAAGTCGGGGATCTTATATCTTCATATCTTAATTCATGGGCTTTTGGTGTACTTATTTGTTCAGTCGTGGATTATAGCGGTGGTTGTGGGTGGTACTCATGCCATCATTGATATTACGAAACTGTTAATGCAGCGCGAAAGTAATCGTCGGCAATGGTTTTTTTATGACCAGCTGTCGCATACAGTAGTGATTTTGGGCGTGGTGGGCTGGCTGAATATTGATAATGCCGGAATATTGCGTGAGCTGTTCCTGGAACATATTTACCTTATCACCGGTCTTATATTTTTGACAAAGCCGGCCTCCATCATAATACAAAATGCTATTTCGCGATGGGATCCGGACCCCGATGATGATTCGCCTGATTCGCTCGAAAGGGCAGGAGCTTATATTGGAGTAATTGAACGCCTTTTTGTGTTTATCTTTGTATTAGCCGGACAGTGGGGGGCGTTAGGGTTTTTAATAGCGGCCAAATCGGTATTTCGTTTTGGCGACTTAAAGGAGGCGAACGATCGCAAACTCACCGAGTACATTTTGATTGGGACCCTTATGAGTGTTGGTGTCGCAACTATTGTTGCGGCTGCTGTTCGGTATCTGTCGTAGAGTAGCTACCTAAGAGAGACTAAGAACCTTTATCAAGGTTAAAACAGGAGATTTAGCGAGATCCGGAAGTATGGGCTGACACAGTAGCTATTTCAACCGCTAAATGCATTGTTTTGCAAAGCCCTTTTTTAAATTGAATCTCTTTAAGAAAGAGTGTTAAGCATGAGAAGTCTTTAGAACTATCAAAAATCCTAAAAAAAAGGTATATTTGCAGCCATTTCTTTAGGGGGATGGATCAGCACAAATAAAAAAGAACACAATTTGCTTCTACAATGACGTATACGTTTTGGGATTTTCTGCAACTGATCGGGTCGCTGGGTATTTTTATTTATGGAATGAAGGTTTTTAGTGATGGTCTTCAGAAGGTTGCCGGTAATAAATTACGGTCCATCCTTAAAGGAATGACAAGCACGAGATTTCGAGGGGTACTTACCGGTTTTGGTACTACTACGATTACACAATCTTCCTCTACCACCACCGTGATGGTTGTAAGCTTTGTGAACGCAGGCTTGATCACTTTTTTGGAGTCAACCGGAGTTGTTATGGGAGCCAATATCGGGACGACCGTAACGGCCTGGATGATTTCAATTTTTGGTTTTAAGATGAAAATAACCCCTGTAGCAATGGTTCTTATTGGGGTGTTTTTTCCGTTTATGTTTTTTGGAAGAGAAAAACTGCGTAACCTGGCCGAAGCCATGATGGGGTTTGGAATTCTTTTTATTGGACTGGATTTTATCAAAAATGGAGTGCCCAATATTGAGCAGAATCCCGAGATGTTTATGTTCCTGGATCAGTTCACGGAGTTTGGTTTTGCTTCAATCATCATATTTGTAATTGCCGGAACGCTATTGACACTTATTACCCAGTCTTCTTCTGCAGCATCAGCTATTACCTTGGTAATGTTGTTCCAGGGGTGGATCGATTTTCCTATGGCTGCAGCTATGGTACTGGGAGAAAATATTGGAACTACGGTTACCGCTAATATTGCGGCTATCGTTGGAAATGTATATGCGAAGCGGGCTGCACGGTTTCACTTTGTCTTTAACATAGTGGGAGTATTATGGATGCTGGCCTTAATGCAGCCGTTTCTTATGGGAATTGATTCTCTTATGGGATATTTTATCCCTGGGGCAGAATCGATTTTGCATGCCACCGATGAAATAGGGCGGGCAAATGCCACGTTAGCACTGTCATTATTCCATAGTACGTTTAATATACTCAATGTACTTCTCTTGATCGGGTTTGTCCCTTATATTGTAAACTTCATCAAGAAGTATCAAAAGGATAAAGAAGGAGAAGACAGCCAGCATCGATTAAAGTATATCTCTTCTGGGATGATGTCGTCACCCGAGCTTTCAATTTCACAGGCTCATAAAGAAATTAAGCTATTTGCCAAACTGATTGATAAGATGCACTTTAGCATGGAAGGGTTGCTGTCAAATAAGCTGAATAAAAAGTCTCAGTTTTTGAAGAAAATTGAGAAACGTGAAGGCATTACAGATAATATTGAACTGGAAATCGCCGAATATCTGACCAAGATTTCCAGTGAAAATTTAACAGAAGGTGGAAGCCGACGTATTCGCGGTATGCACAGCATAATTAATGATCTTGAACGAGTTGGGGATATCTATTACCAGATGTCAAAGACGTATGAGCGGATGCAAAACGAGGGTACAAACCTACCTCAAGAGGCGATGGACAAGATCATTCAACTGCTCGATTTAACCCATGATGCCATTCGACAAGTGCGCCAGAACCTGGATCTAGAGGTTGAAGACATTGATCTCGATAAAGCAGTAGAAATAGAAGAGGCCATTAATAAATGTCGTGATGAATTGATGACATATCACTATGCTCAACTCGAAAATAATGTATACTCAAACAAGGTAGGATTTGTCTTCCTCGATTATATCAATCGACTTGAGAAGATTGGGGATCACTTGTTTAATGTAAATGAGGCGTTGGCGGGTGTTAAGGTAAAAGCGGCTTACGAAGAGGTACTTGAGGGGAATAAATAGAAGCTATTTGTAAGTTGCATTTTCTGTATTTCTTCGTAGTAATTAGCAGGTAATATTTTATATGAAAGCCGGTCTGTCAGGACCGGCTTTTTATTTACCAACACGGCTATCAATATAGTTGACAAAAAGAGAACTGGTTCCTACTCTATTGCTTTACATAGATTTTCTAAGTTGACTTTTTACTGCTTGATAGATGTTGTGAGTTTAGAACAAAATATTATTCGGTAGACTCAATAGTTAAGCTGGTAGAAAGCAACACTTCAATATCTTACTACAAAACAGCCCAAATTTTGCTTATCTTTGGCAACTTGTAGAGCACGGCTAAAGTAGAAATGGTAGGCAGTTCGACAGTGTGTTGTTTTATGATCAGCAAGTATCCATGTTTACTGTAACATCCGTGTTCCTTCACAAAAACAATGAATAAAGATTTAGCAGTTACTGAATGAGCTCGTATAAGCCGGAAGATATTGAATCGAAGTGGCAAGAATATTGGCAGGAGAACAAAACGTTTAAAACGCCGGAAGATCACGATAAGCCCAAATATTATGTGCTGGATATGTTTCCGTATCCCAGCGGATCGGGACTGCATGTTGGGCACCCGGAAGGCTATACTGCAACGGATATCCTGGCTCGTTACAAACGCATGAATGGATTTAACGTACTTCATCCTATTGGTTGGGATGCCTTTGGACTGCCGGCTGAACAGTATGCCGTAAAAACGGGTACGCATCCTCGCGAGACCACTGAGAAAAACGTTAATCGTTTTCGTGAGCAGCTGCAAGATCTGGGCTTTAGCTACGATTGGGACCGTGAGGTAAATACTACTGATCCTGATTATTATAAATGGACCCAGTGGATCTTTTTGAAGCTCTATGAAAAAGGATTGGCCTATGAAGACGATGTGCCGGTCAACTGGTGTCCTGAATTGGGTACGGTGCTGGCCAATGAAGAAGTTATTGATGGCAAGAGTGAGGTCGGAGGATACCCGGTAATTAAAAAGCCGATGCGCCAATGGGTGTTGAAGATTACCGAATATGCCGAGCGTCTGCTCGAAGGGCTTGATGACTTAGACTGGCCGGATTCCACAAAGAAAATGCAGCGCGACTGGATCGGCAAGTCCATAGGGGCAGATATCGATTTTAAAGTGGCAGATCATGACGAGGAAATTCGTGTGTTTACCACTCGCCCCGATACGATCTTTGGTGCTACCTATATGGTATTAGCGCCCGAGCATGATTTGGTAGATGAGATTACAATTGAAGATCAAAAAGAAGCGGTAGCCAATTACCGGGAAGAGGCCGCACGCAAGTCCGATTTAGAGCGTACCGAGCTTAGCGACGAAAAGACCGGCGTCTTTACGGGGGCTTATGCTATCAATCCGGCCACGGGAGAAGAAATTCCGATCTGGGTAGCCGACTATGTGTTGGTAAGCTACGGTACCGGAGCTATTATGGCCGTACCGGGACAGGATGAGCGAGACTGGGAGTTTGCCGAAAAATTTGATCTGCCAATTGTTCGAACGGTGCAGCCGCCAGAAGATTTTGAGGGTGATGCCTATACCGGCGAGGGCAAAGCGATCAACAGTGAGTTTTTGAATGGATTAGAAGTTGACGAGGCCAAAGAGAAAATTATTGACTGGCTTGAAGAACATGATGCCGGTAAGAAAGCGGTGAATTACAAGCTGCGCGATTGGTTATTCTCACGCCAACGCTATTGGGGCGAACCATTTCCTATTATTCATGTTGACGGAGAACCCAAACCGGTAGGAGAGGATAACCTGCCGGTAACGTTGCCGGAGATGGACGACTTTGAGCCTACTGATGACGGTAACCCGCCATTGGCAAAAGCTACTGATTGGGTCAATACGGAAGATCCTGAGACCGGTGAGCCTGCAAAGCGTGAGACCAACACAATGCCACAGTGGGCCGGTTCTTGCTGGTATTACTTGCGTTATTGTAGTCCTGAGTTTGAAGGCGGACCTGTTGATTCGGATGAGGAAAAGTACTGGATGCCGGTGGATATGTATGTTGGCGGTGCGGAACACAGCGTGCTCCACTTGCTGTATGCGCGGTTCTGGCACAAAGTGCTTTACGACTGTGGAGTAGTATCCACAAAAGAACCGTTCCAGCGATTGGTCCATCAAGGTATGATTTTGGGAGAAGTCGAATTTACCGGTTATAAACACGAAGGGAACTGGATTTCTGCCAACACCAAGGACGATTTTGAAGAGGTTGAGCGGATAAAGCTCGACGAAGAGCAGGTAGAAAAGAAAGGCGATGACTTTGTTATTGAAGGCACTGAAATCCGAGTGGATGCGAAGGCCCATAAGATGTCGAAGTCACGCGGGAATGTCGTAAATCCTGATGATATTGTAGATCAGTATGGAGCCGACTCAATGCGCCTTTATGAGATGTTTATGGGGCCACTGGAGCAAGTGAAGCCATGGAGTACACAGGATGTAGACGGAGTGTACCGATTCCTGGGGCGTGTTTGGCGGATGATCATCGATGAAGACAGTGGAGAGTTAAATGACTCTGTTACTGATGAGGAGCCTCCCAAAGAGCAGCTGAAGGTGCTCCACGAATGCATTCAAAAGGTAACGGGAGACATCACAGATTTATCGTTTAATACGGCTATTTCTGCCATGATGATCTTCGTCAATGAGGCAAATAAGTGGGATAATCATCCGAAGTCGGTGTTAAATAGTTTTATCAAGCTGTTATCACCTTTTGCACCGCATATCGCAGAGGAGATATGGTACCGATTGGGCCATGATGAAACCATCGCTTATACCGATTGGCCGGAGTTCAATGAAGAGTATCTTGTTTCTGATACGCAACTGTATCCCATACAGGTTAATGGGAAAGTTCGCGGAGAGATTCATGTGCCGCGAGAAAAAGCGAAAGACAAAGAGTATGTCCTTTCAGAGGCTAAAGCCGAAGATAACGTTCAGCGGTATTTAGAGGACGGGAATCTTGTAAAAGAGATCTTTGTCCCAGAGCGGATTGTGAATCTTGTAGTGAAGTAAAATAGAACACGGTTAGACGCAGATTGAGAATTTTCTGCGCAAATTATATCAATCCGTGTATTCTGTTTAGCACTGAGCATTTTTAAAAATGGCACCGCAGTCTTGCTGCGGTGTTTTTCTTTTTGGGAGGGGTAAGCTATATCGTTGAAGTGCAGAAATATGAAGTTTGCAGTGCATCGTTTTAGAAAAAGAGGAATGAGTATCCGGGGGTCATCAGGTATCAACCAAACTCCTTTCTGAATTCTGGTTCCTGACTTCTAAATTTTGAGCACATCATTTAGAAACTGGCATCCAGTATTCTGTCGTATCAGAAAGAATACTTCTTTTCTTTTTTAATTATAAACCCGTTCTTCCATTGAGCACCAAAGATGAATTATACGGTATTGAGGCTATATGATCTATTCAGTTTTGACCTGTGTAGTTGGTATCATGCTTATTGTATACTTTTCTGAAAAACTGGTAGAGTCGACGGTAGGTACCTCTCTGCATGTTGGATTATCAACCTTTTTAATCAGCGTTATTTTTATCGGCTTTGACCCCGAAAACTTAGCCCTTGGTTCGGTTGCGTCATATGAGGGCGTTTCCGGCATTGCAATGGGAACCGTTATGGGATCGGCAATGGTGGCTTTGGCCTTGGCTTTGGGGATTACAGCCCTGATTGCTCCAATGAAATTTAAAAAAGTGCCCATGCAAATTCCCCTGATACAGGTGGGGGCAGTATTACTTTTTGGCGGCCTTTGTTTAGACGGAATGCTTTCGCGGGTTGATGGTATGTTATTGCTTCTGGGTTATGGGTTAGCTCTATGGTATCTGATTTATTTGGGTAATAGGGGACTCGATATTCGTCCCACTGGCGAAGCTGCAGAAGCACTGGAAGAGGGCAAAGAGTTTGGTAAATGGCAAGCGATAGGTCTGCTGGTTATTTCATTACTAGCAATAATCGCGGGCAGTGAAATCGTGGTAGATGCCTCTTCTGATATATTAGCAGGCTTGGAACTTTCAGATACTGTTTTTGGGATGTCTGCCTTGGCACTGGTGGTAAGTATTGAAGAGCTGGCTCGTGAGATTCCCGCGGCATTGAAAGGTCATCCCGAAATTACTATGGGAAATGTAATAGGATCAGTCTTAGCTTTTTTCCTTTTTAACGCAGGGATAATAGCGCTTGTTAACCCCATACCTATTGGATCCGAACTAATAAATTTTTACCTGCCGGTAAGTCTTGCCATCGTTTTATTTGTTACCTCTCTTATGATTCAAAAATCAATCGGGCGCTGGGCGGGGGCGATACTGGTGGTCGCCTATGTGGGCTTTTTTCTGTGGGGATATTTTTAGATTCAGCACCTTTAAAAGGAGGTTGAATAGAATTGTACGTGAGGTTATTGGAGCAAGATGGAGTGTTTCAACATAAGTTACGAAGGGCTTGAAACATTGAGTAGCCGATCATATTAGCTGAAGAATTTGATATCCTCTTCATCCTGCAGTATAGCGGGGAGCTTTCCCTGGGCTTTTTGTTTTCCCTGCTGGTTAAGCCAATTGTTTATCTGTTGTTGGGATATTGTATGAAACTTCGGCAGAGCGAGGGCATCACTTTCTCGGCGTATAGCATAGTGTCGATTGGATTCTTGTAGAATAGAATCAACTTTTTCGGCCAGGCGATCAAGAGTATCAGGGTGAAGCGGTGCTGGGCTCTGAATAAACCAAAAGTGCCGAGGGATGGAGTGCTTATCTTGCAGGGTTGCTCCAATAGTAAAGGAGCATGTTTCAATATCCAGGTTTTCAGCGGCCTTAGTCAGTGCTTCACGGGCCTCATAGCTGTATAGGGCTTCTCCGTAATCATCCAACATTTCGCTGACGCGTCCCATTACGTTGATACGGGGTGGATCAGTTTGGGTAAATTCTACAATATCGTTGAGGGCATAGCGCCATAGCCCGGCATTGGTTGTTACTACCATTGCATAGGGGATACCGGGCTGGACTTCCCAGATGGGCACGGCTTGCTGTATGGCTATGGAGTTTTTATCGGGCAGAGGATTGGGGATGAATTCGTAAAAGACCCCATTATCGATGACCAGCTTCATATCATTTTTTTGGAGATCATCGCGGTAGGCAAAGTACCCTTCGGAGGCGCCATAGGTTTCGATAAAATCTACATCGGAATTTTGGATAAGATTCTGAAGGTGAGAACAGTAATGCTCCAGTTTAACTCCTCCGCAGACGAGCAGGGAGAGGTTGGGCCATATCTCTTTAATACAGTTTGTACCCGTTTTGTTAAGTACCCGCTGAAAAATGGTAAGCATCCAGCTGGGCACGGCAGTAATAACGCGTACATCGTTGGTTATGGCTTCTTCTACAATACGATCTATCTTTTCCTGAAATGGTAGTGTTACGAGCTGTTGCGTATCTATGAGTTGAAAAGGGGAGAGCCACCAAGGGACGTTGCAGGCTGTAAAAGCACTGATCTCACCCGTATCGTATCCATCATGCTGTTCCAGTGTCCCGGGCAGGCTCACATGTTTGCCCCAGAGCCTGAATATATTTGGGCGCTGTTTGAGATAGCTCCATACTACCTTCCGCATAAATCGCTGGTCTGACGCCAGGCGGCTATCCGGCAGGGGTAGGTGCTTGCCGTCGCCCGACGTGCCCGCAGAGATCGCAAATTGGCTGATGGAGCCGGGCCACAGGATATTTTCTGCCCCTTCTTTGAGCTGCTCTATTTCTTCTGCAATGTTTTTGAAGAAAGAGAGAGGCACTTCTTGGCAGAAATCTTCGTAGCGCTGCAGCTCGCTAAACCGATGTTGTCGGCCAAACTTTGTTTCCCGTGCCGCCCGGATGAGTATAAAAAGCTGTTCTTCTTGGTAATCTCTGAGTGTCAAGGTTGTAGGTGTTCTGCTGTTTTATTGATTGCCAATGTGATGTAGGATGAGGATGCCCGACCATAGGGCATGATTGTGGTGTCTGGCTCGTCGGTAGATACAAATTCGGCGTATAATAATAAAAATAAAAAAGCCCCGAAATTTCGGGGCTTTGATAATCAGTAAAATGGATATGCTTTAGCGCTGTTCTGCGGGAACCCATTCTTTATTCTTTTCGCCGATGTACAGGGCACGGGGACGAACGAGGCGGTTGTTTTCTGCCTGTTCGATGTAGTGACCGGTCCAGCCGGAAACGCGACTCATGGTAAAAATGCATGTGTAAAGATCAGGCTTGATTCCCATGGAGTAGTATACCGTAGCTGAGAAGAAATCGACATTGGGGTCGATATCTTTTTCGCTCTTCATGGTTTCGAGGATAGCCTCGGACCATTCGTAGAGATCGGTATGCCCTGTTTCTTCGGAAAGCTGCTTTGACATGCCACGGAGAATACGGGCACGAGGGTCCATCGTTTTATAAACGCGGTGGCCAAAGCCCATTACTTTCTCTTTTGCATCCAGCCGCTGGTGGATATACTCAACGGGATCGGCATCTTTTTCATCAATATCGAGCAGCATGTTCATTACTTGCTGGTTGGCACCGCCGTGAAGTGGCCCTTTGAGTGCACCAATAGCACCGGTGACAGAGGAATACATATCAGATTCTGTTGAGCAGATGGCACGGTTGGTAAAGGTGGAGGCATTCATACCGTGTTCAGCATGTAGGATGAGGCAAAGGTCCATCGTCTTTTCGGCTTCTTCGCCCGGCTCTTCACCGTTTAACATGTAGAGGAAGTTGAACGCCGTACTTTTTTCGTTGAGGGGTTCAATAATATCTTTTCCGCTACGGCTGCGGTCAAAAGCAGCGATGATCGTAGGAATTTTGGCAGTAATAGTTATAGCTTTGTTGATACGGAATTCTTCGGTATCATCGGCTTCTACTTTATGGAAATCGCCGAGCATGGAAACGGCCGTTCGGAGTACCGCCATCGGCTCGGCATTTTTTGAGGTGTTTTGAATATAATTCAATACCGGCTGGGGCAGTTCGCGACTGTTTTGCAGCTTGGTATTGAGGTCATCTAATTCTGTTTGGTTGGGCAAACGATTGTTCCAAAGCAGGAAGCATACCTCTTCGAAACTAGCGTTTTCTGCTAAGGTGTCGATGTCATATCCGGCATAGATAAGTTCGCCTTTTTCTCCGTCTATAAAACTTTTATTGGAAGAAAAAGCGACAATACCTGCCAAACCTTTGTTAATGTGCGGATATTGACTTAGGTCAATTTCTGTCTTTAAGCTCTCAGCCATTCTGTACTCCGAATTTTAGATTGGATATAAACTTTTTGTTGCGGGTCAAATATAATATAAAGTGATCAAAAAATCAGGTTTTAGTTTCTTGTTTTTCGCTGTTTAACGTTTGTTTGAGTGGTTTATAACGTTAAACTAGTTAACAGCGTTTAGTTGGTCACATAATTTAATACTTTTTACTCTTTTTTTGGGGCGAAGGCCAGAAGTATTGACAAAATAGTAATCGTTATTGTGATCAAACATTTGGTAGCGCTTCCATTATTAATGCTATCAAGGGCTGCGATTGTAAGGTGGGGTATGATTAATTTACAGCAGTAGTAATTAGCTGCTTTATATCATTCGCCGGACGACAATCCCAGTCGTCCGACGAAGGGGGGACATCGCTCACAATTCTAATGTCGGTTATAATGAGCATTTTGGGTAATGGTGGCTTTAACCGGGAGATCGAGGCGCAACAAGCATAGTAGAGGGTTATCCTGACTCTACGCAAATCTCACCAGGCTTAGTATATGATTGGGGATGTTCTGATGGAAATAGTACAGCAAAACCAGTGATCAGCTGTCAGTGCTGGTTTTGGCGTTATCCCAATGCTTATCCATCTCTTCGAGGGTAACTTCTGTGATCTCTTTGTCTTCTTCTTTTAGTTGTTCTTCAATGTATTGAAATCGATGAATGAACTTTCTGTTTGTAGCACGCAGGCTGTCTTCGGCGTTGAGGTTAAAAAATCGCCCGGCATTGACCAGCGAAAAGAGGAGGTCACCGAATTCGTCTTGTTTTTCTTTTTCGGTTCCGGTTTCAAGTACCTCTTTAAACTCATCGAGTTCTTCTTCGAGCTTTTCCCAAACCTGTGAAAACTCGGGCCAGTCGAAGCCAACATTTGCCGCTTTTTCTTGCATCCGCTGGGCGCGAATAAGGGCAGGTAGCTGCTTGGGGATACCTTCGAGTACTGATTCCTTCCCTTCATCCATCTTAATACTTTCCCAATTTTTGGCTACTTGCTCTTCGTCTTCGGCATTTTCATCACCAAAAACATGAGGATGGCGCCGGATGAGCTTTTGTTGGATGGAATAGATCACATCATCGATAGTGAAGTTCTTTTTTTCGTCTGCCATTCGGCTGTGAAATACCACATGAAGAAGAACATCTCCCAGCTCTTTCTGGAGTTCACCAAAGTCTTTGGTATCGATCGCTTCTACGGCTTCGTAGGCTTCTTCAATTAAGTTGTCTTTAATACTTTCGTGAGTTTGTTTGCGATCCCAGGGACACTCTTTGCGCAGGATACCTACAATTTCTACAAGGTCATCGAAGTTTGAGGTGGGGTTACGATCTTCAGCCATGTTTTTACAGTGATCAGTGATCAGTTTGCAGTTATCAGTGTCCAGTTTACGATAATGGAGAAGATACTGAATTCAAAACAAGAAATAAGGTGTATAAGGTAGTTTACTTGGGTACCGATGGAAGTAACATTAATTCTTGGCTGCTATTTCTTTTAGCTTTGCTTACCTATTAACTGTTCACTGTAAACTGATCACTGTTTACTGCCTTATGTTTTTCGTTTTTTCTTTTTAGCAGCGGGGAACAGGATGTTATTGAGGATCAATCGGTAGCCCGGGCTGCTGGTATGCAGGCTCAGGTCGGTTGGGGGATCGTTAACGCGGTGCGTATAATCTTCGGGATCGTGGCCGGCATAAAAGGTAAAGGTTCCGCGTCCATAGTTACCGTGGACATATTTTACCATGTTGCGTCCGGGACTTTCTCCCAGTACTACGACCGACTCTTTGACTTTATCTTTCTGGAAGGCAGTAGTTTGTCCATAGAATCCGCGGATACTACTCACATGATTTTGGGTTAACATCGTGGGTACCGGATCCCATTTGGCCGAGAATTCGAAAAGGGTAAAAAAGTCTAACGATTTATCTACTTCGTTTATTTGTACGGGCACATCAATGTTGGCATGTTCATATTCCGAAGGGTTGGTACTGACTTTGAAATCGGTAAATGCTAGGGTGTTGTTGAAATTAAGTTTCTGCTGGGCGTTGGGATCCATAGGGTCACCGTCAAAAGGAGTGGGGGCAATATCGACTCCCTGGGCAGCAAGGGCAATATCAAAGGTGTCGGTTCCGGAGCACATGGAGAACATAAAGCCACCGTTGCCTACATATTCTTTGATTCGGGCTGCTACGGCTTTCTTCTCTTTACTAACTGTTTTGTACCCTAGCTCTTTGGCCATGGCCTCCATTTGTCGAACTTGCTGTATGTACCACGGCTGATTTCGGGAGGAGCCCCAGAATTTACCGTACTGTCCGGTAAAGTCTTCGTGATGGAGATGCAGCCAGTCATATTCTGATAATTTACCGTTAAGTACCTCGGGATCCCAAACCTTATCAAATTCAACATCGGCATAGGTTAGGGCCAGGGTTACGGCATCATCCCAGGGCAGGGCTTGCTTAGGCGTATAAACTGCAATTTTGGGAGCCTTGTCGAGTTTTATAACTGAGGTATTGGAATTCGGTTGTTCTACTTCCGTTATAATATTGGCAGCTTGTTTATTTGAAATGACTTTTACTTTTACATTTTTGAGCCGGCAGGTGCGCAACAGTTCATCCGAATAGCCGGTCATAAAACTGCCGCCTTTATAATTTAGCAGCCATTGCGAGGAGTTGCCATCCTGTAGGTTATTAAAAATTATGCCATAGGCTTTCAGATGGTTGGTTTGTGAGGCATCCATGGGGATAAAAAGCCGTTGTTGAGCAAGGCTTGCCGAGCTCAGAAAAAGAGAAATAAGAAATACAGTGAGAGTGCGTAGAAGCATATCAGGTTTGGATATTTTGCAATTCGTTTATTCGATTGCGAACATAGGTGGCATAAAAGCCATTTGGGAAGTGAATCAGCACTTCTTCATAAATCGGTATAAGCTGTTTTACCGTTTCAGGAAGTTCTACCTCGGTATCAGCTGAAAAGGCATTAGTGTTATCAGCTGCTTCACTTAAAGTGGGAGAAAGATTGTTATTGGTGACCAGTTGGTCAGCTAACCGGGCGCGTTCCCATAAGAGACGTTCATATAGGGGGGAGACGGAACCGTATTGTGCAAGGTAATGACTGAGTGTTTTATATATGTAGCCGATATTTCCTTCTGTTTTATGGGTACTCAGTTCTAGTATTGCATCATCAATGAGAGGGTGGTAGGCCTTTTCCTCAAAAAGTTCGTGCAGACTATTTTGGGCAAGCTGATCTTTACCTTGAGAGAAGTATTCAATGGCATCTGCAAAGGGCTGGAGCTGTTTACCGGTACTATCAGCATGGAGCCCGTTTTGGATCCATAGCCGAAGTTGTACGGCATCATTGGCAAAATAGGAGGTATTTTGTCGCTCTAAGGCATTGAGCTGTATTTTGGCAAATTCGTAATCGCCGGCATAAAAATCGGTGAGGGCAAGATAATAGCGGCTTTCTTCGGCTAGTGATCCTGTTTTGCTCTGCTTATTACTTTTAGTGAAAGCAATACGGGCTCGGCTGTATTCTTGATTATAGAGATGTAATCGTCCCTGGATATAATGTATTTTTGATTGCAAAGATTGTCCCGATAGTGCTTGTAGCTCTTCCAGGTATTTAGCTGCGGTATCTGGTTGATGCGTAATATCGAGGGAAAGCTCAGCCATAGCAACGAGTACCTTATCCAGGCGCCGGTAGCTCGGGTTTTGTTGTTTGATCGATTGTAGCGTTTTAAAAGCTTTATCGTAGAGGCTGTTGCGCTTTGTGGAAAGATCAAGGTTATAATTTTCCAAATATGCAGCCCAACGACGATAGGCAGTAGCCAGTTTTTCCATCGATCGATATTTTAGCGAATGCACATCATTTTTGATGTAATAGGAGTAGGCTTCTTTTGCTAATTCAAACTTTTGGGCAGCGAGTAATTTGCGCCCAATATTAAAAGGCAGATAGGTAAGATTCGAGGATTTGGCCTCATATTCTTTGGCCGTAACGAGTGCTCGTTTGTATAGTTCACGCTCCATCAACAGCCAAACCTCTAGTTGTTGTAAATTTCTATAGCTGGGATGGCGGGGAGAAAGCTGTTCTAAAAAGTCTGATATCTCTAATATTGCTACGTCATAGATATAATCATCCTGAAACCGGATTAGGCGTTGTTGCATAAAACTCATCCGTGCCGGGCTTTTCTTGACTAATTGCAGGTATTCTCTAATAGCTTGTTCGTATTTTCCGGCTTGTAAGTAGGTATCAGCCAGCTCGGAGCTAATCATGTTTGAGCTGGTAACATAGCTTTGAAGTTGTTGATAAATATCAATAGCTCGGTCGAAAGCTTGGCGGCGGGTCAGCGTACGAGCCAGTTGCAGGCTTATTTGCCGGTCTTTAGTATATTCATTCGCAAGTTTATCCCAGATGGAAAAGGCTTTATCGGTACTCCCTTTAACATGATAGATTTTTCCGAGTTGTATTTGTGCCCGAGCTTTGTAGTGGTTCTCTTCAACAGCTTGTTGAGCCAGTGATATTGCCCGGTCATACTTTTTAAGATTTATGAGACACTCAACGGCCTTATTGAAATAGGTGAAATTATTGGGTCGTTCTTTGTGCAGATGATTGAATTTTTGAAAAGCTTGCTGATACTCTTGTTGACGAAAAAGCTGCTCGGCTGCAAAATATTCATTATCGAGCTGTGCCCAACCTGTTTGGGGAATAAAGGCAAGACACAATACCAGCAGTAGATATATTGAGATTGAGTGTTTCTTCATCTTATTTTTAGTTCCCGGGGTTAGGTAGGAATTCGCCTGCAAAATTTCTTACAGTATTATAAAAGCTGTGAAGCGGAAATCCTACCACATTGTTATAATCACCTTCTATGCGTTTAACAAAAATGGCACCAAAATCATCCTGAATACCATAACTGCCAGCTTTATCCATTGGACTGCCTCCCTCTACATAATTTTTAATATCTTGCGGGTTTAGTTTTCCAAATGTTACATCGGTAACTTCAAAAAACGTTTTAGTACCTGCAATGTTATTTATTTGATCTGTTTTACAAAGGGCAACTCCGGTATATACTTGGTGGGTATTATTACTCAGTTGGGTTAGCATATCGTAGGCTTCATTTGCATCTTCCGGTTTTTCAAGAATGGTATCCTCGAAGGTAACAATGGTATCTGCACTAATAACCAATGCACTGCTAAAATCGGTCGCCACATTTTTTCCTTTTTTTAACGATAGTTCTTTAACGATTTTTCCCGGTGACCATTCTGGGTTGTAGTTTTCTTCAACAGAACTGGGATGAACCTCGAAAGGTAAATTAATTTGCTGGAGTAATTTTTTTCGACGAGGACTGGCAGAAGCAAGGACTATTTGTTTCAACTGATTAAATATGGGTTAAAGATGATTTTCTGGAAAAGATATTGTACAATTTAAGTAGGTGATAGTTAAAATAACAAAAAGGCATCAGCGAAGCGGGTAGAAAAAATAACAAATAATTTTTCTAACGGTAAGGGTATAAATCTTGGTTTAGCTGACTATTTCTTGTAAATAGGTTGTAATATGGATGGCAGTAGTAATTAAACGCTAAACATATTTCTATCTTCTCCGATAAGTCTTAAGTAGGTTATTGGTTTATAAATAAAAAAAGGTACAGTAGAAGGGCTACATTAAACATCAAAGGCATAGGAAATGTATAATTCATATCGTCTATTGCTTATTAGTAATGCTAAAAGTGAAATCGAGCAATTACAATCATTGTTGAGTAGTTTGGATTTGCAGATTGCCTTTGAGGTTATTTCTGAGAAGGATCAGCTTATTGATAACATAGATCATTTCCGACCGGATGTAATCGTTAGTAAATATTCTTTTCCAGGCTATTCAGGCATGGATGCATTTCGATTAATTCAGAATGATCATTCTGACATCCCTTTCATTTTAATAGCTGATTCTCTTGATGAGGATGAGGTGGTTGACTTGATGCTAGAAGGGATTTCCGACTTTGTCAAAAAAGATAATTTAGAACGGTTATTACCGGCTGTAAAACGAGAAGTGCAGAATTACAGGGAACAGAAAAAAAAGGAAGAGCAGTTAACAGAATCCCTTAAGCGATACCAAGATTTGGTACAATCGGTCGATGGAATTGTTTGGGAAGCAGATGCTAAAACGTTTGAATTTAATTATGTTAGCCCGCAATCAGAGGAAATATTGGGTTATTCTCCTTCTGAATGGTGCGAAAACAGTAATTTTTGGAAAAACCACATCCACCCGGATGACAGAGAGAAAGCCGTTACCTTTTGTCATCATAAAACCAAGAAAGGAGAAAACCATTCTTTTGAATATCGGATGATGACCTCTGATGGTAATGAAGTCTGGCTGCGCGATTATGTTACGGTAGTAAGGGAAGAGGGGGAGCCTACTATTTTGCGTGGGTTGATGGTTGATATTACGGAGCATAAGTATTTGTCCGAGATTGACCATCTGGAAAATCACTTGGCGAATATGATTATTGACCCTGATACTTCTCTGAAAGAAATTCTCGATTTCTTTATTGATCGTTTGGAAGAAATTTTTCCGCAGATGATTCCCTCAATTGTTAAAATCAAAGATGACAAAATATATAATTGGTCGGCTTCAGATCGTTTGTCTGAGCAATATTTGGATGTGATAAATGGGGTAGCTATCGGTCCGGATGTAGGTGCATGCGGTACGGCGGCTTTTTTAAAAGAAAAAGTTATTGTATCAGATATTGCAAATGATGTACGCTGGCAAGAGTCCAGAGATGTAGCCCTAGAGAGTGGTTTGCAAGCTTGTTGGTCGCAACCCTTGGTGAATAGTGCGGATAAGGTAATTGGAACATTCGCAATTTATTATGAAGAGCCTAAAGAACCTGTTCGGTTTGAAGAGAAAGTGATAAATAGAGCAAAAAATATTTTGCAGGTTCTTATTGAGAATAAAAGATCAGAAAAGGCTTTGGAACAGAAACAAAAATTGCTTGATAAAGCTTATCAACTAGCTGATATCGGTCATTGGGAATTTAATCTGAAAGAAGATCAACTGTTTTGGTCTGCGAGCGTTAAGAAGATTCATGAAGTGCCGAGCGATTATACGCCTGATCTGGAAAGTGCCATACATTTCTATAAAAAGGGGATGAGTCGCCAGACTATTAAAAGGATTATTGATAACGCCATCGAAACCGGAGAGGGCTTTGACGTAGAGTTAGAAATTGTTACTGCTAAAGGGAATAACCGTTGGGTGAGGACCGTAGGGGAGGCAGAATTTAAGAATGGTAAATGTCATAAAATTTATGGTAGTGCCCAAGAAATTACCACACGCAAAAAAGCTGAACTGAAGCTGCGAAATACCCGGCAAAAGCTTACAGATATTGTAGAGCATAGCACAAATATGTTTTACCGGCATGATCAGAATCATGTGCTTTCGTATGTTAGTCCGCAGTCTGAAGAATTTTTGGGATACAAGCCGGAAGAGGCAAAGAGAAAATGGACCGAGTTTGCTACTGATCATCCTATAAATGAAGAAGGCTTTGAAAAGACTCAGAAGGCCATTGATACCGGAGAATCTCAGTCCCCTTTTGAATTACAACTAAAGAAAAGAGACGGTGAAAAAATTTGGGTGCAGGTTAATGAAGCACCAATTGTAGAAGATGGTGAAACAGTAGCTATTGTAGGCTCTCTTACTGATATTACCGAACGAAAAGAATATGAGGAAAAGCTGGAGGAATTAGCTTTGGTGGCTTCTAAAACCACCGATTGCATTTTTATGACGGATCCCAATGAACGAATCACTTGGGTGAATAACGCTTTTGAGCAGGTGTTGGGATATCAGTTTGAGGAAGTTGTGGGTAAGGCGCCGGGAAATATTCTGAGGGGACCTGATAACAATCAACAAAAGATGAATCGTATTTCTAAGGCTTTTAAAAAACGAAGACCATTCCAAGAAGTCGTGCTCAATTATTCCAAAACCGGCGAAAAGTATTGGTTCGATCTAACGCTGGATCCCATTTTTGATAACAATGGCGATTGTGACGGATTTATCGGCATCCAGAAAGACGTCACGGAACAAGTTAAACGGCAGAAAGAGCTGAAAGAAAGCGTGGAGCGCTATGAGATCGTCTCAAAGGCCACAAGTGATACCATTTGGGATTATGATTTGGAAGAAGATGTAAACCGCTATAGCAGTAACCTGGAAAAAATATTCGGGTACAAAGATACGGAGGTCAAGAACCCTAAAAAATGGTGGCGTGATAAAATTCATCCTGAAGACTATTCGAGAGTTATAGAACAGATAGAACAGGCCTTATCGTCGAATAAAGATCGATTCCAGATGGAATATCGATTTCGATCGTATGATGGAGTCTATAAATTTATATACGATCGTGCTTTTATTGTTTCAGATGAGCAGGGCAAGCCTATTCGGATGATCGGGGCTATGCAGGATGTAACCAGGCAAAAGGCCGAAAAGAAATGGTTAAAACTTTTTGAGTCGGCAGTTTCAAATACCACAGAGTCGGTTGCTATTTTACAGGGAGAGCCAACTGATGATATCGGCCGAAAAATATTATATGTCAATGAAGCATTTAAAAAGATGACAGGGTATAGCTCGGAAGAAATTCTGGGTAATACCTTGGATATGCTCATAGGCCCCGAAAGCGACGGTAAACAACATGAAAAAGTAAAGCATGCCGTTGAAAACTGGCAACCGGTAGAAGCGGAGTTTTTGAATTATAAAAAAGATGGGGAAGCTTTTTGGGTACGAATATCTCTTGCCCCGGTTCAAGATGAAGAAGGCTTGTACAGCCATTGGATCTGTGTAGGTCGTAACATTACCGATCGTCGAGAACGAGAAAATGAACTTCGCGAATCACTGAACGAGAAGGAAATTTTATTGATGGAAATCCATCACCGGGTGAAAAATAATCTGGCGGTAGTCTCCGGAATGATGCAACTACAGGCTTATGAAGCGGAAGATGAGGACCTCAAACAAAAATTATTTGATAGTGTTGTTCGCATAAAAACTATGGGCTCCATCCACGAGCTTCTTTATAAGTCTGAGAGTTTTTCGAAACTCCAGCTTGATAAAAACATAAAAAGACTTATTTCTGATATAACAGAAACTTTTAAAACGAATACAGATCTTAATCTACAGTTTAACATGGATGAGGTGATCCTAAATATTAATCAGGCTATTCCATGTTCACTTATTGTTAACGAAGTGGTGACAAATGTACTCAAACACGCTTACAAGAATGAAGAAGAGGGGATGCTGAAAGTGGAACTTAATGAAGAAGAGGACAGGATATATCTAAATGTTGAAGACAGTGGAAAAGGCCTCCCCGAAGATTTTAACACAAATACAAACGGCAGCTCGCTGGGAGTTCAACTTATTGAGACACTATCAAATCAGCTTGAAGCAGATTATACATACAAATCAACAGGGAATGGAACACTCTTCACAATCGCTTTTAAGAGAACAGAAATCAAAGGGATAGGGAGTGCACATCTGGCATAAAATTCTATTGTTATTACAACAATAGTCGCCAAAATCCTTATTTTTGTAGCTCACTAAATCAATAGTTACTTTAGCCCCAGAGATAACGTATAAGTATAAGAAAATTATACTGATCTCGTTTCAACTTTTTGAATTACTAAATAACGATCTTTCATAATGGCTACAAAACAGCGCAGTAATAATAGAATGATTTTTAGTTCCTGGAATTATAAAGTGTTGGCGCTGGGAATACTGTTGGTTATTGCGGGATTTTCAGCAATGTACATCGAAAATGAAGTGAAAGGATTTATTTCTCTGTATATTTCGCCTATTGTAATTATGGCCGGATATATAACCGTTATTGTTTCTATTATGAAACATGATGACGACGCAACCAACCCATCCGAAGACTCTTAATGCCGCCCCTGTGGATCGTAAATTAAATGCTTTATTCTGCTTTTTATTGGTGGTGGTGTTTATCTCGGCAGCTAATGTTCAACAGCAATGGCATGTCATATTAGGGTTACTCTTGGCTACCGCTTTTTCTTTTCTGGCTTTTTTGATCCAACGATTAACCCTCGATGGAATGTTTGCAGCCATTGTAATAGGCATTTTTGTGCTCGGTTTTGGCGGGTGGCCAACGGTTGGGGTATTACTGATCTTTTTTATCAGCAGTGTTGCTCTTTCTAATACAAAAAGTAAATTACCGGCCGATCTGCCCAAAGATATTCGTAGAGACGGTAAACAAGTTTGGGCCAATGGCTTCTGGCTTGTTGTATCGCTCATACTCTATGGTATTTTTAATTCGCCCCTGTTTATTATAGCAGCATTGGGTTCAATAGCAACGGCAACAGCAGATACATGGGGCACAGAAGTGGGAACCCGGCTAAGCAATAAAACATATCTTGTTACCGATTTTAGTAAAGTAGCTACCGGTTCTAATGGAGGTGTAAGTATCAAAGGAACCATAGCTACGGTGCTGGGGAGTACACTTATCGCTGCTATATCAATTTACGTTTTTTCATTACAATTGGCTGTATTTATCTGCATATTTGCAGCAGGATTTTTAGGATCTGTCGCCGATTCTTATTTTGGGGCGATTTTTCAACGTAATAATAGTTCAGTAACACTTCCCGTTTTAAATCAGACAATTCCTTTTAGTAATAATATTGTTAATGGAATTTCTACCGGAATTGGCGGGTTACTGGCAGCAATATTAAAACTGATAATTATATGAAGAAGTGGTACAAGCAATTACACTGGCAAATTATCATTGGTTTGGTACTCGGGTTGATCTGGGGGCTCATAGCCAGCGTTTCTGGGTTTACGGAGTTTACGATAGACTATATTCAGCCTGTTGGAACCATATTTATAAATTTGCTGAAACTGATTGCTGTTCCACTGGTTCTCGCCTCTTTGATAGTTGGAGTAACAAATCTGAATGACGTTACCCAACTTTCTCGAATGGGAGGGAAAACGATTGGAATTTACCTGGTAACCACAATTTGTGCTATTACAATCGGCTTAACGGTTGTTAACATTATTCAACCGGGGGATTTTTTACCGGCCGAAACACAAGAACAGTTAATGTCGAGTTATGAGGGAAATATAGAGGGGTCAGCTGAATCAGCTCAGGAAGTGATAGATCGTAGCCCAATGACCTTCTTTGTAGATATTGTTCCTCAAAATTTCTTTAAAGCAGCCTCCGACAATGGCAATATGCTACAGGTAGTGTTTGTTGCTATTTTGTTGGGAATAGGGCTTATTCAAATTCCTTCAGACAAAAGTAAATCATTGGTTAACTTTTTTGACTCCTTAAATGAGGTAATTATCAAGATTGTTGATCTGGTGATGAAAATAGCACCCTATGGGGTATTTGCTTTGATGGCAGGGGTGATTGTAGATCTGGCCGGTGACGATATCGGACAGGCCCTAAACCTTTTGGGGGCCTTGGGTTGGTATTGTGTGGCTGTTCTGGTAGGTCTGTTATTGCACCTCTTTATCGTGTATTCGAGTTTGTTCAAAATGTTCAGCAAAATGAAGCTGACAGACTTTTTCAAAGCTATTCGCCCGGCTATGTTATTAGGATTTAGTACCAGTTCCAGTTCTGCAACTCTACCGGTTACCATGGAACGGGTAGAAAAGAACGTAGGTGTTGACGAAGAAGTTGCCAGTTTTGTACTGCCTATTGGTGCAACAATCAACATGGATGGAACCAGCCTGTACCAGGCCGTTGCAGCAGTCTTTATTGCACAAGCACTGGGCCTCGACCTTGGTCTCGGTCAACAGCTTACCATTGTGATAACTGCTACACTTGCTTCTATAGGATCGGCGGGTGTACCCGGCGCGGGAATTATTATGCTCGTAATTGTGCTTCAAGCTATTCAAGTTCCGGTCGAAGGTATTGCTCTGATCCTTGGAGTCGATCGAATTCTGGATATGTGTCGCACCGCTGTAAATATTACCGGCGATGCTGCGGTATCCGTTGCAGTGGCCCACACAGAAGGGTTACTTGGGGAAATGCACCTCGAAGATGATGAATAGCGATAAGAACAGATAAGATTCGTACCGGGCCATAATGTAAAATTCATAATTTTGTCCTATGAAGAAAGGTACGATCATAGTTATTTTGTTGATATTCATGGGCTCTATTTCTGGGGCCCATGCTTCTTTTCAACCTATTGCAAACGATACAACTAGCTACGAAAGTAAGCTGAAAGAGGGAATAGCGTCTTTTTATAAAACTAACTGGGAACGGTCTGAGGCAATATTTGATAAGCTGAAAAGGGTACAACATGATGATGCACGAGCTTATTTCTTCTCATCAATGATCCCTTTTTGGACTTACTATTTTGGAGATCAGTCCAAACAAGCAGCAAAACAGTTCTTGGAACGGTCCCAAAAAGCTATTCAGGTAAGTCGCAAGCAGCTGCAAAAGAATCCTCAAGATACCACGATGGTTCTCATGCTGAGTGGTCTCTACGGATATCGCAGTTTGGTGGCAGCCAGCCAAAATGAGTACCGTACCGCCGTAGAAAGTGGCATGACCGGTTTTAAATATACCCGGCAGTTGCTCACACTTGATGCTGATGATCCCCGGGCTCTCATTGGCAAAGGGATGTTTTATTACATGGTTGGTAGTGTACCAAAAGGTTTGCAATGGGTAACAAATATGATTGGATTTTCGGGAGATATTCAAACGGGATTTGCAGCTTTGGAGAAAGCAGCTGTCTCTCAAAGTTATGTAAGTAATGATGCTAAAATGATCTTGGCCTATCTTTACGAGAGAGAAGAGCAACCTCGTAAGGCATTGCCATTCTTGCAAGATCTGGTATCAGAATATCCCTCAAATATGATATTTCAGTATAACATTGCGAACATTCTTCAGAAATGCGGAAACCATGCAAAAGCAAGCAATATATATCAAAGAATCTTAACAATGGACACCGTTTATCTTGAATCATTGAAAGAGAAAAGTCGCCGACGCCTACAACAATTTAACTCTTTTTGACAGGCATTATTAATCAATATTTAACATTCATTTAATTGAAAATGACTTTAAAAAAGTATTAATTATAACTACAGACGCTGATAATTAGAAATGACTAGAATTATATGGCCCCAAGGCTACTTTTTGAGGTAAAATTTAAAGCTATTCTTTTTTCAGTTTTCCTTGTATTGGGGGGATTGCAAGTAGGGTACGGACAATCGTTGACTGCCGGAGATGTTGCATTTACTGGATTTAATGCAGATTCGCCTGACGGGTTTGCAGTGGTCGTGTTTAAAAATATTGCAGCCGGTGAAGAGATTCATTTTAGTGAAGGACCTTGGGAAGGCAGTGCATTTGACAGCAATGCCGGCGACCTAACATGGGTGGCACCTTCGGGTGGAATCTCTGCGGGTACCGTACTTGCCTTTAGCGATGTAAATAGTACTCCGTCTGTAAATACGGGTACAATCACTGATGATTCGAATATTAATTTATCAGGAAGCAGCAGTGTCATTTATGCCTATACCGGATCGGATAAAGATACACCCGATACCATATTGGCTGCGGCGGCAAATTCCGTGGATGAATACAACGGAACTGAAGGAACCTTGACCGGGACCGGGCTATCACAAAATGATGAGGCTATTTTGCTTTCCGATGCTGTTGATGTTCATGAATATATCGGAGACCGAAGCGGGAATACCCCAATAGGGTATCTGTCTCAGTTAAATGACAATGCCAAGTGGCAAGAAGAAAATGGCTCTGGAAGCCAGGCGTCTCAAGTGTTACCATTTAATACTGAGCCTTTCACTATTGTTTCGGCACCCACCATAGCATTCTCGTCTGATAAAGCTAGTGGAACTGAGGGGGGCACGGCTTCCATTACCGTTAAATTATTGGAATCAAACGGCTTGGCAGTTGATGTAGAGGTGAAATTTTTGAGTACCGCTAGTACTGCTGATGTTTCAGATATTGATAATTATGCTAATACTACTGTAAGTTTTGGAGCCGGTGCTGCGGACGGAACTACTCAGGATGTATCTATAACCCTTTCGGATGACAGCGATTTTGAAGGGAGCGAAAAGGCAGTATTTGAATTAAGTAATAATACCGGCGGTGCTATTATAAAGCCGGGCGTATTGACCTTGACTATTGAGGATAACGATGCTGCCAAAGTTGTAATCAATGAGTTTTTAGCGGATCCGCCATCCGGAAGTGCGGGAGATGCCAATGGAGATGGTACCAGGGATACTTATGATGATGAATTTGTTGAAATTGTTAATTCCGAAACTAAAGATATTGACATTTCGGGTTGGCAGCTTTCTGATGATGGGGGAAGCAGTAAAACTTATACTTTTCCTGAGGGGACGGTGTTGTCGGCGGGTAGAGCAATTGTTGTTTTTGGAGGAGGTTCGCCATCGGGGCAGTTCGGCAGCGCATTGGTGCATGCTGCAAGTAGTTTGAGTTTGTCAAACAGTTCGGGACAGGTAACATTGCTAGATGCCTCCGGTACTATTGTTGATAATTTCTCTTATGGCAGTGAGGCCGGTGAAGATGAATCTTTAACCCGTGATCCTGATGTGTCGGGTGCACTTGGCAGTAAGCATGCAGGGGTGTCCGGTAGTGGTGGCGCCCCCTTTTCTCCCGGTACCGAAGTAGATGGCAGTTCTTTTGGCACTGGCCATGCGATAGCAATCCGGGGCAGTGAGGGCTGGCGCATGATATCATCTCCGGTTCAGGGAGCTTCATTTGATACTATGATTGGCGACTTCTGGGTGCAGGGGCTATCCGGCTCTGATGATCCCTCGGGGAGTGAAACGGTCTTTTCGTGGACGGAGTCGAGTGGTGGGGCATTTTCTGCGCCATCCGGTATGTCTTCTACTTTGGAGGCCGGTAAAGGATATATCATTTACGTTTTTGAAGATGATGAATTTAGTACTTCCGGTATCCAAGGGGGATTCCCAAAAATTATTAAATCAACAAATACTGAAAACAGTGGAACGGTCAATGTGCCTGTTTCATCAAATGATGCTAATGGTGTAAACGGTATTGATGAAAACGAGGGATGGAATCTTTTGGGGAATCCTTTTGATGCAGATATTTCGGTAGACGCGCTATTTACGGCTTTGGAGACTGCCGGTACTGTTAATGCCAATATTTATGTTTGGGATAACGACAACAGTGGAGGGGCAGACTATGTGGAATTGTCAAAAGGGGATGGCGAACTCCTGGCCCCTTACCAGGCCTTTTGGGTCCGCTACACTCAAAGTGGTATTGATACGGATGTTGCTTTTGATAGAGATGATTTGATAGCAAATACCGGAACCGCTTTTTATAAAGAAACTGCTGAGCCTTCTTTCCGTTTTGCCCTGAAGCTCCATGCCGGGCAAAAGCATGATGCCTATCAGTTGGAGTTTAATGAGAACGGGGCCATCGATTTAGATCGTTTTGATGGGTACCACCTGTTTTCTTTAGATCCGAGCTCTATAAATATTTTTAGTACGTTGAATAACAATCGTCTGCAGAAAAATGTGTTGCCTGCTAATCTGGATGTCACGGTGGAGATTCCACTTCAGTTTCAAGTTGGCAGTATCAATGAACTGGTATTTAAGTGGGGAGACCTCCAAGGTGCTCCAAAAGATTGGGAGTTTGTACTTGTAGATAAAACGACCAATCGGGAAATAAATTTACGAACTTCAAATAAGTATGAGTTCAAAAATTATACCGAAGGGCAGCCGCAAAAAACGAATGGAAACAGACAGTTACTAAATAAAGGGAAGGGCGAAGCGGATTCTGACACTCGGTTTGTACTCTCAGTTCGACCCAATCCAAACGAACTATCTTCTGACGAAATACCCAATTCTGCTAAACTAAATCCCAATTATCCCAATCCATTTAATCCTACTACAACTATTTCATATGAACTTGCTAAAGATATGGAAGTGACGTTGACGGTTTGGAATATGATTGGTCAAAAAGTAGCAACACTTGTTGATGGGCCGGTAGAAGCGGGTGAAAAAGAAGTCACCTGGAATGCCAGTAATATGCCAAGTGGTATTTATATCGCACGTTTTGAGGTAGGTGGAGCGGTTTATACCCGAAAAATGACACTAATCAAATAAAGTTTATTATTACAAAAGTGGGAATAAAAAAGAATTACTCCTTATTACTGGTTACGGTACTGTGTCTGTTAATTATCATAATCCTTGGATTACCCGGCGACTCTGTTGCTCAACCGAGCCTTCCCGGTAACCCTGAGCAAACACCTATTGACGGGGGATTAGGAATATTGGCAGCTATAGGCGGAGGATATGCTATTAAGAAATTACGGAAACAGAAATAGCCTTTCAGATCCGTTTTAGTTTATATATTTTAGTTCATCGTTGATTAATTCAAAAGAATTCATAGCTTTACTTAAATCTCAATAAATACGGAGTATTTCTTTTAATAAAAATGCAATATAAAAACATACAGGGACTTGAGGTCCCGGAAATTGGCCTCGGGACTTATAAGCTACACGACAGAGAGTGTTCTAAAATAGTTCGAACAGCACTCGATCTTGGTTACAGACATATTGATACTGCTCAGATGTACAAAAATGAGCGTGAAATCGGGGAGGCACTCAGTGTTTCTAATGTACCCAGAGAAGATATCTTTCTGAGTACAAAGATCTGGCACACCAACCTCGATGCCGATGACGTTTTACAATCTACTGAAGAGAGCCTTAGACAGCTGGATACTCCATACGTAGATCTGCTAATGATTCACTGGCCCAATAACCAGTACGACCTTCGAGCAACCATTGAGTCTATGTTGGTACTCCGCGATCAGGGTAAGGCAATGAATATAGGGGTCAGTAACTTTCCGCTGGATCTACTCAAAGTAGTTAATGATGAGATTCGAGCACCTATTTTTTGTAACCAAGTTGAATTCCATCCGTTTATCGACCAGCTGGATCTGCTTGATTATGCCCTGGAGAAAGATATTATGGTTACCGCCTATAGTCCGCTGGCTCAAGGGAAGGTTACGGAAAACAATGAAATGCAGGAGATTGCCCAAAAGTACGATAAATCACCTGCGCAGATCTCTTTACGCTGGTTGATCGAACAGGAAAATGTGGTGGCTATCCCTAAAGCCTCAAGTGAAGAACACCTCAAAGAAAACTTTGAAGTGTTTGATTTCTATCTTGAAGATGAGGATTTCGAAAGGATCGACCAACTGGAGAAAGGCACTCGATTGGTGAATCCAAGCTTTGCTCCGGACTGGGGATAGAGCTTAGTACATAGCATATTTCTTTTTAGGGGGAACGATTTATTCGTTCCCCTTTTTTTATAGCTTTGATATCAAGATATCTTAGACTAAGAATGGGCCAATGCTAAAATCTTGCCATTGGTTTTTCTTATTTGAAATTGGTGCTGGTCTTTTTTCAATTGATATAATGCTTCTACGGTATCTCCCAGCATCGCTTCAGCCTTAAAAATAACATCAAGGTTGTTTATTCTTGTTTCTTTAGGCAGGCAAGCACACATCCATTCTATATATTTAACATTATTTAGGTGGTTGTTAAGATCTAAATCTGTTTTTCGAATATTATAAGTGTGATTTGACTCGACTTCTTCAAAAGTCTCAAATTCAGCTTCTGTTGGCGAAAGTAGATGCTCGCTATCCCGAGGCACCAATTCCAGGATCTTCTTGGGAATTCTTACTGGGAGACGACTTTTTAGATCCAGTATTAGCCAATAGCTCAAGGCTCTTCCAATGATATTTTCATTATCGTCTAGCAGTAAAAAATCACGATGTGCCCGGAGGCCATCACCACCGGATGGCCAGGTTTTGATACGGATCGATTCTCGCCATTCGGGGAATCGATTTATTTGAATCTGCAAGCGGTGAAGTACCCAAGTCCGTTTATCCTGTTGCAAATCAGTGATATCAAAGGAGAGTTTACGGGCATGATTTCCGGCAATCTCTTGCAGTAGATCACAAATTGCGGGGAGGGTAGCCTGATGGTTATTATCTACCTCAGAGGCACGAATTTTAAATGATTCCTCGTAAATTGATTTTTTAGTTGTCATAGGAATGGGGCTTTTAGAAAGAAAGGACAAAGTAAACTTTTAAATGGGAGTTTTGCAAAATTCGGTATGTTATCCTGAACCTGTGCTACGAAGCCATACCTGCACTTAAGGGTTTCGACAGATTACACCTTGGCGTAGTAGTAATGAGTTCAGGATCTCGGTTTTTAAAGTTAATAACTGTATACGAGATGCTGAAAGAGATACTTCGACAGGCCAACCTGCGCCAGGGTATAACCTACTGAAACCTAAGGTGTAGGTCTGGCTTCGGCTGATAAACTCAGTACATGGTTCATGTATCACAAGATGTGACTAGTTTTGCAAAGCCCTTTACAATGCTTTTTGGGAATGATCTCTGTAATAAACATTCCAAGTTTTCAAAACTTGGAATGTTTGTATTGTAGCCCAACACACATGGTTACCAGTAGGAATGGGCTAAGATCGGCAGGCTATCAGGCTCATTTTGTACCTGCCTGCCAAACCCGACTACCCCAGAGTTTAATATCATCAAGGATAAGATAAATTGCCGGTAAGATAACCAAAGTCACAACGGTAGAGAAGGTTAAGCCACCCACAATGGCACGAGCCATTGGAAAGTAGGGAGGTCCGTCACCGCCAATTTGGGTATTTCCAAAACAGAGGGGGAGAAGCCCCAGCACCGTAGTGGCAGCGGTCATCAAAATTGGGCGCATACGATCTTTTCCACCTTTGATAATGGCTTCGAAACGAGGCATACCTGATTCACGGAGCTGGTGGATATGGTCGATCAGTACGATACCGTTGTTTACCACAATTCCCATTAAGATAAGTATCCCGATCATCGCCATAAAAGAGAAGGTAGTGCCGGTAACCAGGAAGAACCAAAAGACCCCAACGACGGCAAAGAAAATAGAGGTAATGATACTGGATGGAAAGAGCACAGACTCGAAAAGCGAAGCCATCACCAAGTAAATCAGAAACATGGCTAAAAACATATTTACGAGCATCTCATCCATTGCTTCTTGGTCTTGTTCAAAACTTCGGCCTTGGCTCCAGCCATAACCTGCGGGATAGTTAATTTGGTCCAGGACGGGGAAGATTCGCTCTTTTGCCTTGTTCATTGGCAGATCATCAAGACTAATGGTTACGCCCATCGAAGTTTGACGGTTTTCTCTGCGGATAGTCCGGGGGCCGGTATCCATTCGGTAATCTGCCAGTGAGGCAAGGGTAACCGTTTTTTCTTGATCTTCCAGCGTAACAGGCAGTTTCATAAGATCATCAATTGATTGGCGATCGCTATCTTGTAACGCCAATACAACATCGGTTTCGCCAAATTTGCCACGAACCCTGCGTAAATTCACGCCTCGTATAGAGCTGGAAACAAGATTGGCTACTTCACGCGTGGAAACCCCCAATTTTCGGGCTCGTTCCCGATCGACCATAACTTGTACTTCTTCGGTGCCGGTTTCCGCTTCAGAACGAACCTCAGCAATACCGGGGGTGTCCTCCAGTCGCCTGACAACTTCATCTGCCAAGTCTACAAGAACCTCCGAAGATTCTCCAATGATATATACCTGGAGCTGTTCGCCCCCGGTTCGGTCGCGAAATTCAAAAGATACCTCCCCGATAGCAAGTTTGGGCAGATTCTCTTCTATCTCTTTTTTGATGGTTTTAACATCTTTTTCTGCCTGGTCATTATCCGTAAGTAAAAGGGTAGATGTAGCTTGTTCAGGTTCGAAATAGGAATAGACCGCATCAATTTCGAACTTTTTCTTATTGCTGTAGAGGTATTCCTCTATTCGACTCACAGATTGTTCTACTCGTTCAACGGTATACCGGTCATTAAGTTGATAGTGGAGATAAAGTTCGCGTGATTTCGATGAAGGAAACATATCGATGTTTGTCATACTCATGGGCACAATAACACTGAAAAGGGTACCAAAGATAAGCAAGCTCGAGGTATACCGGCGTTTTAAAAGCCAAGCTAATCCCTGGCTATACTTTTCTTCAAGCTTATCAATAATACGATTTTTCTCCTCTGACTTCTCTGGAGCTTTTACTTTCGAAGTAAGCAATGGAATAATCGTCAGGGAGATCAGCAGCGAAGCACATAGTGCCAGAATAATCGTAATGGCTACATGATATAGCTGAATGGCGATCATAGAATCTTCGCTGATGATATTAGGCAAAAATACTATGATCGTTGTCAGGGTACCGGCTGTAACAGCCATTGCTACCTGTTTAACTCCCCGTTTGGTAGCTTCTACCTTATCATTAATCAGGTTTTGGTTGCGATGGATATTCTCAGTGACTACAACCGCATTATCGACGAGCATTCCTACGGCCAGCATAAGCCCCATCATCGATAAAATATTAAGAGACAGATCCATAAAGTATAACAGCCCCAATGTTACGATAAGAGAAAAGGGAACCGCCATGGCAACAATAAGGGTGGTGCTGAGGCGTCGAAGGAAAAGGTAGAGGATAATAATAGAGAAAAAAGCACCCAGCAGCCCGGCCTTTAAAAGCTCGGAAAGTGAACTTATAATACCGGCAGCCTGGTTGTTCATCTCATAGATTTTGATGCCCCGCATTTCGGGTAGCTTATTTATTTCATCAATTTCAGATAATACGTTGTCGCCAATTTCAACGGTATTGGCGCCTGATTCTTTAAATATATCAAGCCCAATGGCATATGTTTGATCTAAGTGGCGACCATAATCTCTATCGGGTTTTCCATAACCGACTGTTGCAATGTCTTTGAGCTGAAGATTATCTGGTCCAACAATCAATTGGGCAAATTCAGCAGGATCTGAAAGTTCTCCTGTAGGTCGAACCATATACCGTTTGCCGGCATCCTCTACTTTTCCGGCTGTGACCGAGAAATTACTTCTCCGTAGCTTCTGAGTGAGTTCATTAAGGTTTATTTTGTGGGCTTTGAGCCGCTCCGGAATGAGTTCAATTCGAATCTGTTTCTGTTCTACTCCATACAGATCTACCTTTGCAACCCCATTAATACGTTCAATACGTCGTTTAAGGTTGCGGTCAAGCAGATCATAAGCATTGGAAAGATTCCGCTCGCTGGATATACGAAGCTTCATCATGGGGTCGTCTTGTGCAGAAAACTTGTTGATGGTAAAACGCTCCATATCGTCAGGTAGCTGGTTACGAATACCATCAATCTTTTCTTTAACCTCCATCGCTTTCATACTGATGTTGGTCCCCATTTTGAACTGTACAAAAATACCCGCTTGGTTTTCGCTGGAAGTGGAGTTCATGCGTTCCAAACCGCTGATTGTTGCCAGGGCTTCCTCAATAGGTCGGGTAATGTTACGCTCGACCTCTTCTGGGGTAGAGTTGGGGTAGGGAACAGAAATATATGCACCGGGAAAAGAGATATCCGGGAAATACTCGAGAGGTACCATTCGGCTGGCAATGATGCCAATAACTACAAAGCTGATAAACACCATAATGGTGGTTACCGGTCGACGAAGTGAGAGATCAGTAAAATTCATGAGATAGTCCCTCAGTTTTTAACGTTTGATTGTTCTGCTGCTGTGGCGGATTTGTATACCTTTTGATCCATGATGGCATACATTGTAGGTATAACAACAAGCGTAAGCAGGGTAGAAACGATAAGCCCGGCAATTACCGTTATTGCCATCGGGGCACGGAGCTCAGCTCCATCACCAATTCCTATTGCAAGCGGTAATAAGCCCAGAGTCGTAGTTAGTGTTGTCATGAGGATTGGGCGTAACCTGGATTTTCCTCCTTCCAAAATAGCTTGGATTTTATCTTTCCCGCGAGCTCGCATCTGGTTAATCAGATCGATGAGAACGATAGCATTATTCACAACTATACCGGCGAGAAGGATGAGCCCAATAAATACGACCACACTAATGGTGGAACCGGTAATCCATAATCCAAGAATGGCACCGACAAGGGCTAATGGAATAGTAAAAAGGATGATAAATGGGTGTAGCAATGACTCGAACTGTGAGGCCATCACCAGGTAAACCAGGAATACGGCCAGAGAAAGAGCGAAAATGAGCGACTGGAAAGAGTCTGCCATCTCTTCATTTTGTCCACTTACCCGGGCTTGTAATCCGGCCGGGATGGTGGTTTCATCAATAACTGATCTTATCTCTTCTGCTGCAGTAGCAAGGTCGCCATAGCTAAGGTTGGCAGATATTACGGCAACACGTTGTTGAGCTCGGCGCCGAATCTCGCTTGGGCCGGTAGCCACTTTAATATTGGCTATACTGGAAAGTGGCACCGGGGAGCTGCTGTTGGGATTAATAATGAGGTTACGAATATCATCAACAGTAGAACGATCTTGTTTTTGGGCTCTTACCAGAACATCAACTTTTTGGTCTCGCCAAGAATAGCGAGTAGCAACATCTCCTCGCACTTTGCTGACAACCAGATCTGCTACTTCGTAGACTTGCAGTCCCAGTGAAGCGGCTTTAGGACGATCAAAAGTCACCTGTATTTCCGGATTTCCCTGTTCCATGGTAGACTTGACATCTGCAAAGCGATCATTAGAAGTAAGCTTCTGAAGTATTCGATCACTAACGGTTTTGAGATCTTTGAGATCATATCCGGAAACTTCAACTTCGACAGGGGTTTTAAACGTAAACAGGGCAGGACGTGAAAACTTATAGTCGAGCCCGGGAATGCGCTGTAAGTCTAGTCTCAGCTCATCCATGGTGTTCTCTTCAAGGGATCGACCGGACCCATCATTGAGAGCAACATTGAGTTCACCCCAATTTTCTCCCCCTTGATTTGGGGTTGCATCCATTTGGTTACCGGTACCGGCAACAGCAAAGGTAGCATCAATTGTTGAAATATTATTTGCTGCTTTTTGAACCTGCTTAAGGGCACGGTCGGTTTGTTCAATGGGAGTACCTGGGGGGAGTTGAAATTCTACGTTGAATTCGCCCTGTGAAAGGGAAGGAATAAGCTCCATACCCAGCTGTGGAACGAGCATTAAGGTACCCATGAGCGATAAAAAGGCAAATGCGATAACGGTAAATCGATGACGGAGTGACCATCTTAACAAATCGGGGTATCGCTCTTCAATAGCAGTAAATCCTTTATCAAAAGCATTGAGAAATGGGTTCAGGATGTACATAATCCCTTTGCTGAGGCCACTAATAATTTTGCTAAAAACCCCAATAACAAAGGTAGGGGCCGTTTCAAAAATGAAGATACGTGCTGCACGCATCCATTTACCCGCCATGGTTCTGGGTTCACGAAGTTCCGGTTTTTCAACCTCGGCTTTTTTTCTTCCCGCCAGTGATGATAACATTGGTATCAGGGTAATAGCTACAACCAATGAAGCCAACAGTGAGAAGGTTACCGTAAGGGCTTGGTCGCGGAACAGCTGACCGGCAATACCATGGACAAAAACAAGGGGGAAGAATACAGCAATAGTTGTGAGGGTAGAAGCAATAACGGCAGTGCCTACCTCCCCGGCACCGTCTTTTGCGGCCTTTATAGGGCCTTTACCCATCTCCCTGTGCCGGGCAATATTTTCAAGCACCACAATGGAGTTATCTACCAATAGGCCAATCCCCAGGGCTATACCTCCAAGCGACATGATATTCAGAGTGATATCGTTGCCGTACATCAGGTTAAAAGTAGCAATTACAGAGACCGGTATTGACAGAGATATAATAACGGTAGCCCAGAAACTGCGGAGGAACAGAAAGAGGATAATAATTGCTAATATTCCACCAATTATGCCAGCGTTGACTACTTCACTAACAGCCGAAGATATAAAGGTCGACTGGTCATACACTTTAGTTACGGCCATGCCTTCGGGCAGACGATCAGAAACACTGGCCATTTGAGCCTGTACATTCTTGGCAACATTTACAGTGTTGGCATCACCTTCCTTATATATAGCAATCTCCACTGCTTCTTGTCCGTTAAGGCGAGATATCGCTTCTCGCTCTTTGTAACCCTGTTGAATCGTGGCAATATCTTTTAAATAAACAGGAGACCCATTTTTATTAGTTATAACTACATTGCGGATATTATCAACATTTTGGAACTGGTTTAGGGTGCGTACCAAATACTGCTGATTTCCTTCTTCCAGGCGCCCGCCGGAAAGGTTTACATTCTCAGCATCAAGAACCTGTGTGACTTGTGATATTGGGATATTTAAATGAGCAAGTCGATCTTGGTTAATAGAAACCTGAATTTCTTCTTCAAGTCCACCACTTACCTTTATAGAGGCAACACCCTGGGAAGATTGTAGATCTTTTTTTATCTGCTCATCGGCAAAGCGGCGAAGCTTTTTAAGTTTATTAATTTGATTGTCTGAAGCTTGTCCATTTTCCAAGCTGGCGTAATTGACATCCGTTTGTTCGTCCTTGGTATCTTTGATAAAGAAAGCGTAGCGCATAATAGGATCCAGGGTAGGATCGAAACGAAGAATAACCGGTCGTTCAACTTCGAGGGGAAGTTGCAGAGCGTCGAGTTTTTCACGGACATCAATACTGGCAAAATCCATATCAGTCCCCCAGGAAAATTCCAGGGTA
Source organism: Fodinibius halophilus (assembly GCF_011059105.1). GTDB lineage: Bacteria > Bacteroidota > Rhodothermia > Balneolales > Balneolaceae > Fodinibius > Fodinibius halophilus. Next base: position 178,844 of record NZ_JAALLS010000001.1, read on the forward strand.
ACGTCGGACTGGCCTGATCGCGAGATAGAACGAACCTGTTGAACATCTTTAACAACGCCCAGTGCTTCTTCAACCGGCTTTGATACCAGATTTTCAACTTCTGCAGGAGCAGCCCCCTCAAATTCAGTACGCACTGTAAGGGTAGGGTAGCTCAGTTCTGGCAGTAAGTTGATGTTAAGTCGACTTAACGACACAAAACCAAATAAAATGATGCCAATCGTAAACATGGCAATCGTCACTTTACGGCGGATGGAAAAATCAATCAATTTCATTGTGTAGACCCCTTTTGGATGTGAAAGAGCAGATATTAATTAGTAGGAGACAATTTCTACCAAAGCACTGTCTTGCAGGCTGTTTTGCCCGACTGTTACCACCGTATCGGCAGGATTTATCCCTTCTATAATTTCGATATTATCCCCATTGATATACCCAGTACGTACATTCTGGCGATAAGCCATTTTATCGTTGATTACATAAACACTGCTGGCACCGTCTTCTGTCATCACTGCGTTCTTTGGAATCATTAAGGTATTTTGGTGGGTGTCGTAGACAATACGTACTCGACCAAACATGCCCGGTTTAAGCTTCCGTGATTCATCTTTTATTGAAACGGTAACCTCAAAGGTTCCGGTTTCTGAGTTAACAGTGGGGCTGATTCGTAAAACACGTCCCGAGAAAGTTGCACCGGGGATAGCATCTACTTTTATTTTTGCAGACTGTCCCTTGTTAAGCTTATTCATCTCATGCTCAGGGATATCAAGGACGGCCAGAAGAGGGTCAAAGTCAGTAATCTGAAATACCTCTTGATCGGAATTAATCATATTACCCACTTTGATCATACGGTCAGAAATGATCCCATTGATGGGAGCCGTAATCTGTGTATAGTTTAGCTGCAGTTGTGCAAGTTCATAGGATGATTTCTGTGCCTGGAATTCATATTTAGCATTTTCAAACTCCTGTGCACTAATTAGCTCTTTTTGATAGAGTTCTTTCTTACGATTAAGTTCATTTTTGAGACGGTCCATTGTCGCTTTGGCCTGTTGTGCTTCCAGCCTAAGCTGTTCATCTTCGAGTTGTGCCAACAGGTCTCCGGCTTGTACAATATCCCCTTCTTCAACATGGAGCGTTTCGACCAAACCACGAACTTTTGCTACAACAGTAGCTTCTTCATCTGCTTCGAGGGTTGTTGTACTGGAATAATAAGCCGATATATCTCCTGTATTGGCAGTAGCTACTTCTACCGGCACAGCTGCTGTGGAATCTTTATCCATGACATCTTTTGACTGTGTTTCTGTACTACAAGAAGAGATGAATACAGCACACAACCCAACCAATCCTAAAGCCAATCTTTTTGCTGAAAAATTCATGCTAAAAACCAATTTGAAAAGATTAAGAATTATTAAACTATCTGTTTTTCAATACGGAGCAGTTTTGAAAATTGTTACGAAAAGTTTTTGACCGACTGGGAGAACGGTGTTTTTATTGGTTATAAAATTCCCATAAAAATGGCCATAGATTGCTATAAGGGCTGTTTTGAGGGGAGGCATATTTCTTAGAACGAATAGGTCATATAAGCTAAATAAATTAGCAGCCAATCAATTTAGTATTTAAAAATATTGGTTTGGGAACCTTGTAAAACAATTTTATTAAGCCATTTTGTTCGCCCGCGGATCGGTTTTTTCTCCAATTCTGTTCTTCGTAATCTTTGTGACCAGCTTGGTCTCTCCCGACAGTATATTTGGTCTCGATGTAACTGAGGGAAAGAAACAGTTTGGCCTCTTTTCCCTTTATATTGATGGATATGTTTTGACCATTTCGGTGTTGGCTTATGATCCAGAATACCGTTATTATTATGGATCTTATAATTTTAACGTACTGATTCAATAAAGGTCTGCATTAAATCAAATGCAGTTAAAATGGGAATCCGGTGATTGGTCTTACGCATTGCTAATACCCAAAGTCCGGAGCAGTCCCCGCTGCTGTAATCTCTACGCACCTAATAGGGTGTGACCTTTTGATAGCTGTTATATCCACTCCTGATGATAGATTTCGGGGGGAAGGTTCTCAAAAGTGGAGTAAGCCAGAAGACCTGCCCGTATTGATGACGGAAAAAGCTTTCGGGAGAAAAGCTGTATCCATGTTGCAACAACGCTTTTACCATCTCTGTTTTCGTTTATTGATCATTGTCATCTTTCCGGTAGTTTTAACGGTAATAGCCTGCCAAAAAACATCGGAAAAGCCCAAGACCAGCAATGTTCCTGCCGATTCCACCTACTTTCAAGATCAGGTTCATACTGAATTTGCTGAAGGCTTCCAGATTGAGTACCACAACAACTATAAGCTACTCGAAATCCTAAAACCTTTTCAGGATAAGGTTGATACCCTGCGCTATGCTTTAGTACCCCGAGAATTGAAAGGGAAAGTAGATGTAGAAGGGGCACGTGCAATTCCTATTCCCATTCGCAGTATGGTTGCCAGTTCTACTACACATATTGGTCTTCTAGAAATGCTGGAAGCCAATGAAGTTCTCTCTGGGATGGTTGGTGCCGAGTATGTGTATAGCTCTAAAGTGAGAAAGGGGATTGAAAGCGGGGAGATAATGAGCCTGAAACAAGGAGAGATTAATAAAGAAAAAGTATTAGAATTAAATCCGGACCTGCTGATGATATCGGGCGGACAATCGTCACAGTTTGATAACTATCGGGTACTTATTGAATCAGGCATCAATATCCTGGTAAACTCTGAATGGTTGGAGACCACCCCGCTGGGTAAAGCAGAGTGGGTGAAAGTAATGGCTGCTTTATTGAATAAAGAAAAGGTGGCGAATAAAAAGTTTGATGCTGTTGTAGCCCGGTACAACAAATTGAAAGCTGCTACTGATACGGTATCACAAAAGCCGATGATTATAAACAGTATGCCCTATAAAGGAGCATGGTTTGTATCGGCAGGTGATAGTTTTGCTGCACAGTTTTTAAAAGATGCCGGGGCCGACTACCCCTGGCTGGATACGGAAGGCACTGGTGGATTGAGAAAAAGTTTTGAAGTAGTATATGAGCAAGGATTAGAAGCAGATATTTGGTTGAATCCCGGTTCTGCTCAAACGAAGGAAGATATTTTAGCCAAGGACAGCCGATTTAAGGAATTTAAAGCATTAAAAACTGGAGAGATTTATAATAATAACAAGCGACTTCACCCCTCAGGAGGTAATGATTACTGGGAGTCCGGGGTGGTCAATCCCGATATTTTGTTGGCTGATCTTATTAAGATCCTACATCCCCAAATAGTTCCGGATCATCAACTCTATTACTACCAGAAAATTAAGTAATGGGAAGATTAATGACTGATCAGCCACAACAACACGGACCGGGCATACGTCCGCTTTACTTATTTCTGTTGGTTACCGGAGTATGTGTGCTATTTGTGTTAAACCTGGCTCTTGGTTCGGTTGATATTCCCATAGAAGCTATTCTTCAGATTTTAGTGGGAGGAGAAGCCGGACAGGAATCTTGGCACAAAATTGTGGTAAATATTCGTCTGCCACGTGCGGTAACAGCCATTATAGCTGGTAGTGCTTTGGCTGTGGGTGGCCTCCAGATGCAGACGCTGTTTCGAAATCCATTGGCCGGACCTTCGGTATTGGGCATCACGGCAGGAGCCAGCTTAGGTGTTGCCGTTGTGATGTTAGCAGCCGGAACTATCACCAGTATTTTTGCCATTCAACAGCTTTCGGCCATGGGAAGCTGGCTCATTGTGTTAGCTGCCAGCTTGGGATCGGCTGCCGTGTTACTGCTTATTTTACTGATATCCATTAAAGTGCGTGATAATGTGACGCTACTCATTATCGGTTTGATGATAGGCAATGTTACCATCGCTCTCGTAAGTATTTGGCAATATTTCAGCCGTCCCGAGCAGATTCAGGATTATCTCATTTGGACTTTTGGTAGCCTGGGTGGGGTGCCACTGGATCAACTCTGGATTTTAGCAGCAGTTGCTGTTGTGGGAGGGGGAATAGCCCTGGTACTGTCGAAACCATTGAATGGGCTGTTACTTGGTGAAAACTATGCGCGCAGTATGGGGCTGTCGGTTGCCAGCACGCGCATATGGATTATTGTGAGTACCAGTCTGCTGGCCGGAGGTATTACCGCTTTTTGTGGTCCCATCGGTTTTGTGGGGATTGCGGTGCCTCATTTAACCCGCTCACTTTTAGGTACCAACGACCACCGGGTGTTGATTCCCAGTACATTGTTAATGGGAGCCATTCTGCTGTTGGCTTGCGATATTATTGCGCAGGTACCCGGTTCCACAACCACACTTCCTATCAGTGCTGTAACATCCTTGGTGGGTTCGCCGGTAGTAATATGGGTAATCATCCAACGCAAAAACCTGCAGGCCTCATTTTGATGGAGTTTGAAAAACAGATCATATCTACGGAGGAATTGAGTATCGGCTTTCCGGCCCGCCGAACTATGGGGACTCCTACAGTAGTAGCTTCAGATATTGATGTAGTTCTCAACAGTGGGGAGATTGTTTGCTTGTTGGGACCCAACGGATCGGGTAAGTCAACGCTTATCCGAACGTTGACCGGATTGCACCGTCCTCTTGGAGGATTAATTGAGTTAGAAGACCAAAAATTACAGGCCTTTTCTGCTAAGCAGATTGCTAAAAAGGTAAGTACGGTGCTTACCGACCGGCTTACAATCGGTAATTTGAGTGTTTACGAACTGGTATCGTTTGGCCGGTCACCCTATACGGGATGGTTTGGGTCGCTCAGTAAACAGGATGAAGAGATTGTTGACTGGGCAATACAGTCAACCGGCATTGAACAGTTTGTAAATAGGGATGTGCTTCGGCTCAGTGACGGGGAGCGCCAAAAGGTGATGATTGCCCGGGCGTTGGCCCAAAACACCTCAGCCATCATGCTTGACGAGCCGACCGCTCACCTGGATCTGCCTAATAGGGTAGAGATCATTCGCCTGCTCCGAGAACTGGCCCATGACACCCAAAAAGGAATTCTACTGTCCACCCACGAACTGGATCTGGCTCTTAAGGCAGCTGATACATTATGGTTAATCGATATGAATGGTAATGTAATTACCGGCACGCCCGAAGATTTGGTGTTGGATGGTACTTTTGAGTCGGTTTTTGAACGCGACAGCTTTGAATTTGATCGCAGCACGGGCTCATTTAAGCTGCTCCATCCCCAAAAAGCCCCGATTTATTTACATGGTGATGCGGTGGGTCAGTTTTGGACACGGCGGGCCCTGGAGCGATCGGGATACCAGGTAAAAGAATCGAATGGCACCGATATTCAGGTAGAGGTCAAACGAACGGGCAATGATTTTGAATGGAGGCTGCATTGCTGTGAAGACCATTTTGAGTGTAATTCTATTGAAGTAATGTTAGAACAGCTAAAGAAATATTGTTAGATATGAAATTTTTAATGGTTAACACGCTTTTATTTTCTAGTTAAAGGTTATACCTTACAGCGCTCTTTGAAATAGTGATTCGGTTCCCCATTAGTACTGGGGTGAAAAGGGAATTTCGTGACCGAGCGTTCTAGCTTGGGAATCGGAAGCTGTACCCGCAACTGTAATTCCGTGAAATAACTATCGCATATCTTTGTGTCACTATCTACCTGCCGGTGGATGGGAAGGCCCGATAGTTGGAAAAGCCAGGAGACCTGCCAATCGATTCTATTTCGAGGAACTTTCGGGAGTTAAAGTTTCTACGAGGATTTTATGTTAAAACTATGTATTCGTTATAGCACAGCTATAATTTGTTGTGTCCTTTTTCTTACCCCTATTACCACTTATGGGCAAACTGTAAGTGATACGCTTCAGTTGGATGAAATTGAAGTGAAAGCCACTCGTATATACCAGCCAAGAAACTACCAACCTACCAATGTAGAAGTTATTGATTCGGTGCAGCTTGAGATGTTAAAGACCTTATCAGTAGCTGAGGTGTTAGCCTCACAGTCCTCTCTTATGATTAAAGATTATGGGCCCGGCGGGATGGCTACAGCATCACAACGTGGGCTCTCTTCAGAGCAGATACAGGTATTGTGGGAAGGAATTCCCATCAACAGCCCAATGCAGGGACAGGCAGATTTATCATTGCTGCCGGCCAGCTTTTTCTCAAATGTACAGGTTAGTTCCGGCACGCCCAGTACCGCTTTTGGCGGAGGAAGTCTTTCGGGTGCACTTTATCTCGGATCAGATTGGAAACAAACGAATTATGTTTCCACGCATCAAAGTATTGGGTCTTTTGGTCAGTGGCAATCGTCGGTGCAGGGCAAGTATAATGCTGATGGGGTTCTGGTATCAGTTCGGGGGCTCTATGATTATGGAGATAATGACTATGAATATTTTAGCCGCGCTTATAATAGAGTTGAAAAACGAAAGCACAACCGGAGTAAACGCTACAGTGTAATGAGTTCGGTTGGACAAAACAGAGATTCTGATCAATGGAAAACTACTTTCTGGCTATCTGATAGTAAAAACCAGATCCCTGGTGATATACTTAGTACGAACCCCAAGGCACGACAAAATGATAAGTCATTACGTTGGTTGAGTTCATACGATAAAAATTGGGGTGATACGGAGCTGGCATTTAAGAATTATTTAGAAAAGATAAAGCTGAATTACTTTGATCCCGGCAATGGTACTCGCAGCTTAAGTACGACCAAACGTTGGATGGTAAGTTCCACTGCTATCCATTCGGTTGGTGAACACTTGTTACTAAAGGGGGAGGTTAGTGGTGAATTGACAAGTGTTGAGACAAATAATTATAAAGACATTAAGAATCGACAACAGTTTAGTGTATTAACGAACCCAGAGCTTACACTAGACAGTCAACGGTTGCGTATTTATCCGTCATTGCGGGTTGATATGTATAGTGATTTTGGAACGGTATTAAGTCCTTCATTGGGAGCAAATTATGAACTGTTTGCAGACCGTCTCTTTTTGCGCGGGCAATTGAGTCGCGATTTTAATGCACCATCATTTAATGCCCTGTATTGGGGAGATGCCGGCGATCCTAACCTTAAACCTGAGCGAAGTAACAGTGCAGAGTTGGGAGTTTCCTTAAGCCAAACGCAGTTTGTAGGGATTACCTCCCTCGATATTACGGGGTACTACAGTAAGGTGGATAATGGTATTCGGTGGTATCCTAATAATTCGGGACAATGGGCACCGAGTAATGTGGAGCAGGTAACGACTAAAGGAATTGAAGCCCATCTTACCAATACTTTTTTATATGAAGGACCATGGTTATTAACGATTGATCAGAAAGGAATAATGACAAGTACAGAGATTTCAGAAGCTCGTTTCCGGGGAGATCAAGGGGTAGGTAATCAAGTCCGCCTGGTACCCAAATGGAAGTATAACGCATCGCTGACACTACAACGAGGCATTGCTACAGCGGTTCTAAAATACCGTTGGATAAGTAGAAGATATTTGACAGAAACCGAAGCTGTCAGCAATTCTCTAGATCCATATCAAGTGATAGATGCTCACCTGCAACTGAAGAAAACGTATCAAAATTTCAATCTAAAAGTACTGGCAGCAGCTAAAAACATACTTGGTGAGAACTATGAAATTATCAGCTGGTATCCCATGCCTAAACGGAACTACAACTTTTCAATAACTGCAACCTATAAATTCTAAATATATACTATAATGAAACAACGATACTCAATACTTCTTTTATCATTGGTGCTTGTTATAGCATCATGTGGAAAAGATAATGGCAATAATACTGATCCGTTAGAAGATGCCACAGTTTATGTGCTTAATGAAGGGAACTTTAGTTCTGCAAATGGATCTATTACAAGTTACAGTCCTGAATCGGGCAGTACCACCTTACAAGCTTTTGATAAGGCAAACGGTCGTCCCATGGCAGGTTATCTGCAAACTTCAAAAGTAATTGGTGATCGCCTGTATATTGTATCAAATAAAGCCAATAAAATTGAAATTGTAGATAAAAATTCACTAAAAAGCGAAGGAACTATTGAATTTACTTATTCTCCTACTGCTATAGAGGTGGTGGACGAAACCGCGTATGTAGGTCTTTATCAATACAATCAAAATAGTGAAGATATAAGAAGAATTATTGCTTATGATTTGGCTAACATGAAAAAAACGGATCAAAAAACAGATGTGAGTTCTATGGTCCGTGATATTGAGTTTGCGGGCGGCAAGTTATATGCCACAAATAATGGAGGGAATACGGTAACTGTTCTTGATCCTTCAGATATTTCTATTGAGAAAACAATTAATGTAGGATATGCACCAAATGAAATGTTACTCGATAATGAAGATCGAATTTGGATTGCTTGTAATGGATCGTCGTACACAGATAAACCCGCTAGCCTTTATGTTCTAGACGCTCAAACAGCTACAAAGATTGATTCGATTGTTACAGGCGTTGAGGTCGGAACCACATCGTACCAAAAACGTATGTCATTGAACGTTGAAAAAGCAGAAGCCTATTTGATCAATGATGGTATCTCTGTAATTGATATGAATACGTATTCAATAAAAGAACAGGCAATTGATACTGAGTCTTTCTATTCAATTGGTTATTTCCCTTTGCAGGAGCGTATTTATACTGGCAAAAGTAAAGGCACCTCTCAAGCCGGTAAAGGGTATGTTTATGATCTGAAAGGGACTGCTGTGGATTCTTTTAACGTAGGTATTATTCCCCACAAGTTTCATTTTACAAGCAACTGATACCCCTAAAAGAGAGACCAATAATCGGGCTTCTCTAAGGTCCGATTACTTGAGCCAATAAAATAATCCTGGATGGGTTCGCCCGTTCAGGATTATTTTATACTCGGATGTACTTTCGGATGGAATAGTTTGAATAAGAATGCCATTTGTATTGAAAGGTTAATTGAATAATGATGATATGATCCACTTAATAACCGGCGGACAGCGATCGGGCAAAAGCAGCAGGGCCCAGGAGCTTGCTCTATCATTAACCGACAGTCCGGTATACATTGCTACGGCACGCGTTTGGGATGAGGACTTTGAGCAGCGCGTGGAACGGCATAAAGATGATCGTGACGAGCGGTGGACTAGCCTCGAAGTTGAAAAAGCGTTGGGAGATATTGAGGTCAAAGCAGAAGTTGTGGTTGTCGATTGTATTACACTTTGGCTTACCAACTTTTTTATGGATACCGACCAGGATATTGACCGGTCGATGGAGTTGGCGAAGAACGAACTTGAGAAATTATTTAAAAAGGACTGCACGCTTATTTTAGTCACCAACGAAATTGGTATGGGCACGCACGCCCACACCGAAAGCGGCCGAAAATTTGCTGATATGCAGGGCTGGATGAATCAGTACATCGCGAAACAGGCCGATAAAGTAACCCTTATGGTTTCCGGCATTCCCGTTGAAGTAAAAGGCTAGCTTTTGATTTCTTAGTTGAACTTTTTTGAGGCCTAATGATGAGATGGACTGTTAAAATGTCCCCCTTGAAGGTCGCCGACGCATCAAAGTACAGCCTACGTAGCTGAAATCTACTTCGGCGCAGTAGGCCTTTAGCGACGTTGCGGGGATTAAGGGGGATGGCCTTTTACATTAAATTTATATTGAGCACAAATATAAATTGGGCCGGAAGTCTGACAGTTGGCAAACAAGTAAATAAGCACGAGCGGACGCTCGCGCTATGGTGTTTATACATTATATTTTCAATAGGAAGATCTCCATGTCATGTTGAACCATGGACTGAGTCCGGCAAAGTATTCACTTTCAGCATTTTCAATTATCACCATTGAGATAAAGTATTTATTAGATGAAAGAATTTGATATATCAGCAGTAGCAAAGGATTTGGAAGAGGCCCTACAGCATAAAATTGACAATAAAACCAAGCCGGTGGGGGCACTCGGCAGGCTGGAAGAGGTTGCTCTTAAAGTCGGGCTTATACAGCAGGAGTTAGAGCCCCAGCTGCAAATCCCGTTGTTGGCCGTTTTCGCCGGAGATCACGGTATTGCCGCCGAAGGAGTAGTGAATGCCTATCCCCAGGAAGTAACGGCACAGATGGTAATGAATATGGTAGGGGGAGGGGCCGCCGTAAATGTATTTTGTGAAACGCACGGTTTAGCAACAAAAATTATTGATGCCGGAGTAGCAGCAGAACTCCCACCCAATGAAATGCTGATCGACCGCAAAGTAGCAGAGGGTACTCAAAACTATACTGAGGTCCCGGCTATGACTGCCGCCCAGTGTAATAATGCCATTGAAGCAGGAGCAGCGCTTGTCAGCCAATGGTCTGATGAGGGAACGAATATCATCGGTTTTGGAGAGATGGGGATAGGCAATACCTCATCAGCAGCTATCATCACAAGTTTAATTACCGGTAAGTCCATTGAAGAGTGCACGGGCAAAGGTACGGGACTGGATGATGAGGGCGTATCCCAAAAGGCCAAGGTACTTGCAAAGGCTATCGAAGCTCATGATATTGACGGCGATCCATTTTCTATTCTACAGACATTTGGGGGATATGAAATTGCCATGATAGTAGGAGCCGTATTGCAGGCAGCAGAGCAGCAGATGGTTATTCTAGTGGATGGGTTTATTGCCACTGCAGCTTTTATGGTTGCCTGCGAATGTTATCCCGATGCTCGGGAGTATGGAATTTTTGCCCATCAGTCGGATGAGCAGGGACATCGTATTCAGTTGAATTACCTGCAAGCTAACCCATTGCTGCAGCTGGGCATGCGATTAGGTGAAGGTACCGGGGCCGCTATGGCCTATCCCATTGTGGAATCAGCAGTTAACTTTTTAAATGAGATGGCATCGTTCCAAGATGCCGGCGTATCACAAGGTGATAAGGAATGAAACGAGAAATACAGGTCTTTCTGACGGCGGTAATGTTTTTTACCAAAATTCCGTGTCCCAAGTGGGTAGATCATTCCCCGGAATTTCTAAATGAAAGTGCACGATACTTTTCCCTGATGGGGATTATTGTCGGCAGTGTAGGGGCAGGAGTTTTTTGGGGATTCAATCTCATCTTTCCACAACCAATTGCTATTTTATTGAGTATGCTGGCGACAATATGGTTGACCGGTGCTTTCCACGAAGACGGCCTGGCCGATATGTTTGATGGCTTTGGCGGCGGATGGACCAAAGAGAAAATCCTCAGTATCATGAAAGATTCCCGCATCGGTACCTTTGGGGTGGCCGGATTGGCAGGGATTCTTGCACTGAAGTTTGTAAGCCTCAATGAGCTTCCATCGGCTGCAATCCCTTTTTTGTTGATAGCGGGTCATGCTGTTAGTCGATTTTTAGCGACCACACTGATTATGACTCACGATTACGTACGTGGTGAACCCTCTAAAGCCAAGCCGGTAGCAAAAAAGATGTCTCCATTTTCTATTACAGTCAGTGCTGTTTTTGGTCTACTCCCGCTGCTCTTGGTTCCACATTATTGGATCTGGCTTAGCCTTATTCCTATGGTCGCCGTACTGGTATATTTGGGATATTTCTTTAATAAATGGATCGGCGGACATACCGGCGATTGTAGCGGAGCCACACAACAACTAACCGAAGTAACTTTTTACCTGTCAGCAGTAGTTATATGGACGTTTATTTAATTCGACACACTACCCCCGATATCGACGAGGGGATTTGTTACGGACAAAAAGATATTGGATTAGCCGTTGACTATGCCAAAGAAGTGAATATCCTAAAGGGAAAGCTTCCCAAAGGCTTTCATAATCATACGGTCTATAGCAGTCCACTAAAACGTTGTCACAAGTTAGCTAATGATCTGGCCTCTGATGATGTAATTACCGACGAACGCCTGATGGAGCTAGATTTTGGCAACTGGGAAGGCCGGCGGTGGGATGATATTCCCCAGGGAGAGTTAGGGCCATGGATGGAAAACTTCGTAGAAATTGAGTCTCCCGGCGGAGAATCGTATCAGCAATTAAATAACAGGGTGGTGGACTGGTGGCAAGAGCTCATTAAGGAAGAACCGGAACATCTATTGGTGGCAACCCACGGGGGCGTTATCCGTTGCCTGATAAGCCAGGTATTAGGCATTCCCCTTGAGAACAGTTTTCGTTTGGCTGTTGATTACGGAAGCGTTTCAAAGATATCCCGCCAACATAATCGAAATTCAGTAGCCTATATCAACAGATGAAAAAAGCATTATTTAACTGGAGCGGGGGTAAAGACTCTTCATTCGCCTTATATCGTGTTTTGCAGGATGATGCCTATGAAATATCGGGTCTGTTGACGAGCTTTAATAAATCGAACCAGAGAGTTTCAATGCATGGCATTCATCAGGGATTGATTGAAGAGCAAGCTCGGCAAATTGGTCTGCCGTTGCACAAACTGATGCTACCGGAAAATTTGGGGATGGAAGCCTATAACACCTATATGGAGCAGGAACTTTCAGAGCATAAAGAGAAAGGGATCTGTACAGGCATCTTTGGAGATATCTTTTTAGAGGATCTTAAAGAGTATCGCGAAGAGCAGTTAAAGAAAATCGGGCTGAATGCCGAATTTCCCTTGTGGAAAGAATCTACATCAGCACTGTCTAAAGCATTTATTGAGGTCGGATTTAAAGCAGTCGTAGTTTCAGTTAGTGGACAAAAATTGGGTGAAAGTTTTGTTGGGCGGCTCTACGATGAATCTTTTATAGAAGATTTGCCGCAGGGGGTAGATCCCTGTGGAGAAAATGGGGAATTTCATACCTTTGTGTTTGATGGACCGATCTTTGAAGCTCCTGTTTCTTTCAACATAGGGGAGACTGTAGAACGCACCTATGACCTGCCCGATAATGACGATTCTCATTCGTTTCGGGATGACTCAGACCAGCCAGCTCAATGTTTGTATTGGTTTCTTGACTTGGAAATATAAGTATCCGGAGTGGTCTGTTTTATTTCAATATTTCTATTTCTAAACCGCTTGAAAATCTCCCATTTTTATAATGTTAAGTATCCATTTACTTCTGGTTTTCTACCATTTAGATTGTTGATTTTTAATCTGTCTTGAGATTTCTAGCACAGAGAGGTTTTTAGGCAAAAAGCCCCTTTTTATACAAATATTAAAAAATTTTAATCTTTTGAAATGGACTTGATTCAACTAGGCGTTCGTGAGACGGCATTTTGAGAGGTTGTCGGAAAGTTATCCACAGGTTGTGGATTTCTTGAGTCAAAATGGAAAGAAAAAGAGCGGGAGAAGTTGATTTCATTGTGGATAACTTTGCCCTTTTGTGGAAAAGTAATTAGTCAATTTACTTGCTCCACAGCGCCAGTCCTTTATATTTAACTGATGGGAGAGTGGCGATTTTTTTAGTGCATTTAAAGCCTTCCAAACTAGTCAAAATAATTTGTAAGTAACCGGAGAATATTTATGAAATTTACACGCTTTTATACTCAGGAAGAGTGGGATAGCCCTTTTGGAGATATGAAGTTTGAGAGCCGTAAATCGGAGATCAAAAATCCCGATGGCTCAATGGTCTTTTCAATGGATGAAGTAATTGTACCGGCGTCTTGGTCGCAGGTTTCAACAGATGTTATTGCGCAGAAGTATTTTAGAAAAGCCGGTGTTCCAAAGAAAACAAAAAAGGTCAAAGAAAAAGGAGTGCCTGAATGGCTTCAACGTTCTGAAGCCGATGAAAAGGCAATGAAAGATATTGATGAAGAAGAACGCTATGGCGGAGAGTTTGACAGTCGCCAGGTGTTTCACCGTTTGGCCGGCTGCTGGACCTACTGGGGATGGAAACATGATTATTTTGACTCAGAAGAACAGGCGAAAGTATTTTATGATGAGCTTTGCTACATGTTAGCCAACCAGATGGCGGCACCTAATAGCCCCCAATGGTTTAACACCGGTTTGCACTGGGCCTATGGAATTAATGGTCCATCGCAGGGACACTATTATGTTGATGGAAAGACCGGTGAACTGACCCGTTCGGATGATGCCTATTCCCATCCGCAACCGCATGCCTGCTTTATCCAAAGTATTGATGACAATCTTGTAAATGAGGGCGGTATCATGGACCTATGGGTTCGTGAAGCCCGGCTCTTCAAATATGGATCTGGAACGGGAAGTAACTTCTCCAAGGTTCGCGGCGAAGGAGAGCCCCTGAGTGGTGGCGGACGTTCTTCCGGATTAATGAGCTTCCTCAAGATTGGTGATAAGGCAGCAGGTGCAATTAAGTCAGGCGGAACAACCCGTCGTGCAGCCAAGATGGTTACGCTTGATATGGACCATCCGGATATTGAAGAGTATATAAACTGGAAGGTTCGAGAGGAACAGAAAGTTGCTTCTATGGTTGCCGGGTCTAAAATCCTGGAAAGCCATCTTAAAAAAATCATCAAGCTTTGTAACAAGCCGGTTGAAATTGACGGCCGTACCTTCAATGGTGCAGTTAGCCGTGATCCGGTGAAAAACAAAGAGCTTGGAAAAGCAATTAAAGAAGCCAAAGAAGACCAGGTTCCGCTGAACTATATTGAACGCGTTGTTCAATTAGCGGCACAGGGCTTTACTGATCTCGAGTTTGATACTTATGATACTGATTGGGATTCCGAAGCTTATCGTACAGTAAGTGGACAGAATTCGAATAACTCTGTTCGCATCCCCAACAAATTTATGAAGGCCGTTAAGGATGACGATCAGTGGGATCTCTATTGGAGAACCGAGAAGCGGAAGGCGGCTGAAGAAGGGCGGGAGCCTGAGCCTTGCAAGTCGATGCCGGCCCGTAAGCTATGGGACGATATCTCGCATGCTGCCTGGTCGTGCGCCGACCCGGGAGCCCAGTACCACGACACTATTAATGAGTGGCACACATGTCCTAACGATGGACCGATCAACGGGAGTAACCCTTGTTCGGAATATATGTTCCTCGACAACACAGCTTGTAACCTGGCGTCGTTGAACCTGATGAAGTATTTCAAAACGGACAAGTGTGATGAGTTTGATGTAGAAGCACTTCGCAATGCTTCTCGACTGTGGACGGTGGTTCTGGAAATTTCTGTACTGATGGCTCAGTTCCCATCTAAAGAGATCGCCGAACTGTCTTATAAGTATCGTACACTCGGTTTAGGATTTGCAAACCTCGGTGCGGCCTTGATGGTTCAGGGTGTACCTTACGACAGTGATGAAGGATGCGCTATTGCCGGTGGATTGATGAGTATCATCCACATGAATGCCTATGCTACCAGTGCCGAAATGGCGAAGGAGCTTGGCGCATTCGAGCGTTTTGAAGCTAATAAGGAGCCCATGCTCAAGGTGGTACGAAACCACAAACGGGCCGCTTATAACGTGGATCCTGATGAGTACGAAGACCTGACGGTGAAACCGATGGGTATTGATGCTAATGAATGTCCGGATAATTTGCTCAAGGCAGCGCGCGAAGATTCGGATAAAGCAGTAGAGATGGGTAAAGAGCACGGATATCGCAATGCCCAGGTAACGGTAATTGCCCCTACGGGTACTATCGGTCTGGTCATGGATTGCGATACGACAGGCATTGAGCCCGACTTTGCACTGGTGAAGTTCAAGAAGCTGGCCGGTGGCGGACACTTCAAGATTATTAATCAATGTGTGCCTAAAGCGCTGCAAAACTTAGGATACAGTCCTAAAGAGCGACAGGAGATTATTGATTACGCCAAAGGTCACGGTACGCTGGATGGTTGTCCGCATATTAATGAGGAGGCCCTCCGCGAAAAAGGCTTTGGTGACAAGCAGCTGGATGCTATTGAAGAAGCACTGCCCAGCAGCTTTGAAATTAAATTTGCCTTTAACCAGTGGACACTGGGCGAAGACTTCTGTAAAGAAGAGCTTGGCCTGAGTGACGAACAGCTTGCGAATCCACAGTTTGATATTCTCAAGCATCTAGGATTTAACAAAGAGCAGATTCAGGAAGCCAACGATTATGTCTGTGGTACTATGACGGTAGAAGGTGCACCGCATCTAAAAGATGAACACCTGCCGGTCTTTGACTGTGCCAATCGTTGTGGACGAATCGGAACGCGATATATTGCGCCCGGCGGACATATTCGTATGATGGCAGCAGCACAGCCGTTTGTTTCCGGTGCTATTTCGAAAACAATTAACTTGCCTAACGAAGCAACGGTTGAAGACTTCAAAGATGCCTATATGGATTCTTGGGAGCTGATGTTGAAAGCAAATGCCTTGTATCGAGATGGTTCGAAGTTGAGTCAGCCGTTGAATAGCCTCAGTGATGTCTTCGAAGATCTGGATGAAGAAGATCTGGATGAAGAAACATCCGAAGCCCAGGATGAAGTGGTTAAAACCGCTGAGAAAATTATACACAAGTATGTGGCTGATCGCCAGCGTCTGCCGAACCGACGAAATGGTTATACGCAGAAAGTGAAGATTGGCGGACAAAGCGTGTACCTGAGAACGGGAGAATACAAAAACGGCCAGCTCGGTGAAATCTTTATCGATATGCACCGTGAAGGAGCGGCCTTCCGAAGTCTCACCAACTGTTTTGCCATTGCAATTTCTCTTGGATTACAGCATGGTGTACCGCTCGAAGAGTTCGTTGATGCTTTCACATTTACGAAGTTTGAACCCAGTGGTACCGTCAGCGGAAGCCCGCATGTTAAGATGACGACTTCTGTTATTGATTACATCTTCCGTGAGCTTGCCGTAACGTACCTCGGTCGTGATGACCTTGCGCATGTTCCTGCTGAAGACGTTATGTCGCGTAAAATGCGACCATCGGAAGAGGCTGAGCAGGCTCGTGAAAAAGCACGACGTGTAGATCCTACCAAGAATGGGGGACAGGCCGATGCTGTAGCAGAGCCGGAACCGGCTACGCAATCTGCAGATAATGATGACGGCTACCAAAGTGATTATGAGAAGGCTAAAGAGCTCGGTTATACCGGTGACTCTTGCCCGGAATGCGGTAGTATGACGATGGTCCGTAACGGAACGTGTCAGAAGTGCATTACCTGTGGTTCAACCACCGGCTGCTCGTAAAACGATTGTCTAAACATGGCAAGTCTCTGAGACTTGCCATGTTTTAAGAAGTAAACTTAACCCTGACAGAATGTTGAATTCTGTCAGGGTTTTTTATTGCTACATATAAGGCAAACAAGGTCAATTTTATTTTGAAGGACTAAAAAATTCTTTAATACCGTCTAGGAGCTAAAAATGAAACAATAGGTATCTTAAAATTGTTTAGTAACCTAAAGGTAAAAGGGGAATAAAAGCTATTGATCATTATGAGTGTACAAGTAGAAACACCTTCGGATGAAGACATTAAACTGGATGTAATTAAACAAATGAAATGGGATGCCCGTATTGATGCATCCGATGTTAGCATTACCGTTAACAACGGAGAAGTATCAATTTCAGGCCAAGTACCTTCTCTTACCGCCAAGTCTGCAGCTACTAATGATGCATACTTGGTGGAAGGAGTATCAACGGTTAAAAATGAGTTAAATATTGAATTTCCCGATACTGAAACGGTACCTACAGATAAGCAGATAGAAGATAATGTAGTTACGGCCTTAGCATTGGATGGGGATCTCAAATCCTATAAGATCGACGTGGATGTTAATCAGGGTTGGGTCACCTTAGAAGGTACCGTAGATGCATATTGGGAGAAGATACATGCCAAAAATGAGGTACTTGAACTGTCCGGTGTTATTGGCGTTACGAATAACCTTGGCGTAGTACCAACCGGTGATTACATGGACGAATCGATCGCCAAAGACATTATCAATGCCCTTGAACGAAATGTTCATATCTTTGCCGATGATGTCAACGTCCGTGTTGAAGATGGTAATGTTACCTTAGAAGGTACTGTTGAGACATCCAAAGCCAAGAATGCTGCCTTTGATTCAGCCCTCTATACACCGGGCGTAGTAAGTGTTGATAATAAAATTATGGTTGTCTAAATAACTACAACCATAGATGTAATTCCAAGGTCTGTCGAATGCGGCAGGCCTTTTTTATTTGTAGAGGGCTTTGCAAAACCTATTTGTCCTCGCGAATGGAATGCGGAGATTTCTTCGGGAGTTTTTTGGGGCTGATTATAGGAGCCTTGGTTGCGATGGCTGCAGTACCTGTTGTAAAACTTATCGTTGATGT
Source organism: Fodinibius halophilus (assembly GCF_011059105.1). GTDB lineage: Bacteria > Bacteroidota > Rhodothermia > Balneolales > Balneolaceae > Fodinibius > Fodinibius halophilus. The sequence goes on from NZ_JAALLS010000001.1 coordinate 196,929, forward strand.
ACCTTTTGAGGCCGGTTTTTCGGCATCGACGATGGGTATTATTGCTATTCTTGCAGTTGTTATTGGTATCGTATTTGGGACATACCCGGCGATGCGTGCAGCAAAACTAACGCCGGTGGAAGCTATAAGAAGAGAATAGTTTTTGAAAGGATTAAAAAAGGTTTGTCCGACTATGTATAAATATGTTATTTAGAAGTTAAGTATTAGTTTATTTGTAAACAGAGAACCTTAATTAAATAAAAAAAGTATGATGGGATCATTTGGCGGAATGGAAATGATAATTATGTTGATTGTTGGATTGTTACCAACGCTTCTTGTAGTGGGCTATTTTTTATGGATGGGATCAAAAATAAACACAATTGCGAGAGATCAGGCAGAACAAACCCAAGAGATGAGGAAGCTTGTTAAGCTTTTAAAAGAGGAAGGGAATTCAGCAGATAATTGATATGGATTAAAGGTAAAATCCCCGGCAGATTTAGGGTCTGCCAGGGAGGAAACCTATTCTTTATCCAATCCAGGGATAGTCGTCCCAGTTCGGTTTGCGCTTTTCGAGGAAGGCATCACGTCCTTCAGTGGCTTCATCGGTCATATAGGCCAAGCGGGTGGCTTCTCCTGAGAAAACCTGCTGACCCACCATGCCGTCGTCCACTAAATTAAAGGCATATTTGATCATACGAATGGCGGTCGGACTTTTCTCCAGGATCTCCTGCGCCCACTGGTAAGCCGTTTCTTCCAGTTCATCATGGGGCACTACTTTATTAACCATCCCCATCTCAAAAGCTTCCTGGGCTGAATAGTCGCGACCAAGGAAGAAAATTTCTCGTGCTTTCTTTTGTCCCACTTGACGTGCCAACAGGGCAGAGCCAAATCCACCGTCAAAACTGGCAACATCGGCATCGGTTTGTTTGAATATTGCATGTTCTTTACTGGCAAGAGTAAGATCGCAGACCACATGCAGGCTGTGTCCGCCGCCTACGGCCCAACCCGGCACTACTGCGATAACGACCTTGCCCATGAAGCGGATCATGCGTTGCAGGTCCAATACATTGAGCCGAGGGGTTCCGGCATCATCCTTATAACCGGCCTTGCCGCGGACATTCTGGTCGCCGCCGGAGCAAAAGGCCCATTTCCCATCTTTGGGCGAAGGTCCTTCTCCGGTAAGCAACACAACGCCGATGTTAGAGTCTTCTCGTACATCAAGAAAAGCGTCCTGCAGTTCAAAGAGAGTTTTTGGGCGAAATGCATTACGGATTTCAGGTCGGTTAATAGCAATACGTGCTACGCCATTAGACTTTTTAAAGGTAATATCTTCGTATTCGTTGACGGTTTTCCAGTTCATAATAGGATATTCAGTGTTTGGTAGTAAATAGTTTATGTAGGCTAATTAAAGTTGGAGATAAATGGAGTGATCTCATTAAGAAGCATCAAAGGATTATCAAGATGTACTCGGTGTCCGGCTTCGATAGATGAAAAGGTAGCATTGGGAAATTGATCAACCAAATTGTTGTTGATCTGCTGGTATTTATCATCTGCTGTACCGGCCAACAGCAGTACCGGTTTATTCCATTTATGAAGGTCGGCACAAACCGGTGTCATTGAACCGGCACCAAATCCCTTCAAAGAAGCTGTCAGGGCAGAGGGGGTTTGTCTCGATTGGATCTGGTGATAGTTTTCTTGTAAATCCGTATCAACTGCTACGGGAGATTGAAAAAGATCTAGGTTAGACCAGTTTGCAAGAAAGGTCTGAAAATCTTGTTCAATCATTTTTGCACGCTGCTTATCGACTTTCTTACGCTCTTTTCTTTTAGCTGCATCAGAAATGCCGCAATTTGTACTTTCAAGGATAAGACCGCTAAAGCTAGGGGGAGAGGTCAGAGCAGTTTTTAAAGCCAGGCGACCACCCATACTGTATCCATAGAGCAAAGGTGGAGCTATATTGAGCTGGTCTATAAATCTTAATAAGTCCTCAATTTGTTGGTCTTCGTTATATCGGGCGGATTGCTGAGGTTTACTACTTGCACCATGCCCCAGCAGGTCAATAGTAATAGGATTACAGTAGCTTCTCAGCTCATCAATTAGGTGTTTAAAAACTTGTTGGCTGCCCATAAATCCGTGCAGCATAAGTAAATAAGGCAGATGCTTATTCTGCTGGTGCAGCTTGTAGGCATAGTTTACGTTATTGATTTCTACCTTTTGCATCAGGAGTAATCCCAGAGCTTTTTTCTGAGTTTCATAGAAGCATCGGCATCTGTTTTACATTCTACCACAGAAAGCCCGCTGTTTATCTGCATCCATTCGGACAGATTAAAATCATGAAGTGATGATAGGCTGTCGATAGTATGGCAGGGGATATCATGTGCCGCTGCCAGTGTCTTGATATCAGCGTTTTGTGGGGTTTCAAAATAGTCTTCAAAATATTTTTCATGTCTTTCAACAGGCAGCATACGGAAGATGGATCCACCGGAATTATTGATAACAACGATAACCAGGGGATGCTCTATTTTTTGCTGATTGAGCAAGGCGTTGCTGTCATGTAAAAAAGCAAGATCTCCCGTGAATAATACCCCGGCTTTATTTAATGACATAGAAATCCCCAGAGCGGTAGAGGTTAGTCCATCGATACCGCTGGCACCACGATTTAAAAACAGAGGTGCTGATGAAGGTTGTTTGCCAAATAGGTTGATATCACGAGCTGGAAAAGAGTTGGAAACAGTGATGAACTGCTCTGCTGTTATCTGCGGGCTAAGGTGATGGTAAATATGCCCATCAGTCAGAGTGTTCTCATTCGTAATATGGTCATCTACATACTCTTGGTACTTAGATGCAACTTCTTTCCACTTGTTGATCCATTGATCACTACGGTCTAGCTGGAACGCAGCTGTTGAAATGGAACGACCATACCATGGAATATGGGTAGCCCCGGAAAAAGTTTCATCTTGCCAGCTGTCAGTACTGGAAAAGTGATAATGATTGTCCGGGCTCCAATGATTGAGACCTAACTCTATAGCCTTTGAAGTAGGCTGAAAGCCGAATCGAAGAATGAGGTCCGGCTCCAGGTTACTGATAAGATGTTCATTTCGAAGAAATCCCGAAAACCGCTTTATAACCTGAACACTGTCGATGGTGCTTTCAATGAGGACAGGACAATTTAATTGGGTAGCTAATTTTTTGATGGAATGAGTGTCATCACCGGGAGCTAAAGGGCCTACAACAATGAGTGGTTTTTGAGCTTCCGATATTTTTTCAATTGCCTGATCGGGGAGGTGTTGCGTTTCTTTGTACAGAGCCTCATCTGAAGTAGCAGGCTCTCTGTTTTGGTCTTGTATCTTCTGAAGAAATTCAATGCCGGGCTCCAACGGTTTTCGGAAGGGAAAGTTTAGATGAACCGGTCCCCGTTTTGTCTTACTAAATTCAAAAGCCTGTTGGGCAACTATCTTAAGTCTGCTGATGTCTTCTTCGCTATCCCTAGGTTCCCCAACTTCGTGGAAAAAGACCGGGTAATCCCCAAAAATTTTAAGTTGGTCAATAGCCTGATTAGCCCCGGTAGCTCTTCGATTCGGTGGGCGGTCGGCGGTAGCTAAAATCATAGGGATCCCACTTTGGCAGGCTTCGATAACCGCAGGATAGTAGTTGGCCAAAGCAGTGCCGGAAGTACATATTAAGACTGCCGGTGTATCTGTTGCTTTGCCAATACCAAGGGCAGTAAAAGCAGCAGATCGTTCATCCAGGATCACATGTTTTTGGAAATGATCGTTAGCTGCAGCAGCAAGGGTAAGCGGAGTAGAGCGAGAGCCCGGTGATATAACAAGGTGTTGTACCCCAAGTTGTTGAAGTTTTCTAAAAAAAGTGGTGGTCCAGTTGAAGGCAAGGTTTCCGTGGTTGGGGCTAGTCATAATGCAGGGCTGACAGCATAGGCTTCAATTTAAGATTTGTTTCTTCCCATTCGTGTGCGGGATTGGAATCTGCTACGATACCGCATCCCGCAAAAAAATGTGCTTCTTTTTGGGTTAGTAATCCACTGCGGATACCAACAGCAAATTCGCCCATTCCTTTACTGTTTATCCATCCGATAGGACTTGCATACCAACCGCGGTTAAAATTTTCGAGCTCATCAAGATAAGGTGCTGCATCTTTCCAGGGATATCCACCCACCGCGGGGGTAGGGTGTAACTGGCCAATAACATTCAGTACTTCGGCCTCTTCTTCTAGGTGTGCGCGAATGGGAGTATAGAGATGCTGAACATTGGTCAGCTTTTTAATCTCTGGTTTGGGGCTGCGATAGAAGTCAATGGCAAAAGGAATGAGCCGCTCTTCGATATCCTTGATCACAAAATTATGTTCACTTTGATCCTTTTTGCTTTTAGCAAGATGTTGGCCCAGTTGGGTATCCTCAGATTCAGTTTGCCCCCGGTGAATACTTCCGGCCAGTGCTTCTGTAAGAAAAAGACGACTTCGAAATGAACCAAGACGTTCGGGTGATGATCCTAAAAATGTACTACCTCCTTGATGTAACAGGAAACTGGAACAGTTTTGATATCGTTTTCTAAGGCTGTTTAATACCTGTGTAGGGGGCGTGTTATCTCGTCTGGGGATCGATATCTTTCGAGCTATTACAATCTTATCAAAGTTATTATCAGCAATTAAATCAGTGGCTTTTGTGACTGTGGAAGTCCACTGCTCGTATTCTCCATTTTTAATATCTGAAAGCGAGATATCCTGGGTAAAAGAGGGGGGCGTTTCTTGTCCATTAAGTTTTTTGTCCATGCGACAGCTTTTGCGAATAGCATCAAACCTGTCGATCAAATGCTGGTGCAGATCACGGGCAGTTTCAAACAACGAAAGTTCTACTGAAAACGTCACTAAATTAAATTTACCGTCCTGTATGATAGTCCATTCGGGAATTGTAAAAGAAGCGGGATCAAAATCATTCCACACGCCATCAGAGATGTTATTAAAGAAAGAAAACCCACCTAAGAACATCATACCTGAATAGGGGTGGGGCACCGAGGAATATTCCCGGCTTAGTTGTTGGGTAGTTTGAATAGCTTTACTAACAGCATTGAACCTTCCGGAGCCCTCTGCAGAAAGATGTTTTACCGATCCCCCCGCTGCAATTGCTAATTCGTCAGTCGGTTTTTCCCAATAAAACTGAAACTGATCTTGATTCCAACACATCTCAAGATAGGCCAGTGGATCTATGGCATCGAGAGTGAAGCTAAAAGAGGCATATTGTGCTTCAGAATCTTGGAACAATTGAGACAGAAAAGCACGAAGATTACCGGTTTGGGGATCCGGAGTATCGTGTTTGTGGTAGAAGTCTATATTAGATAATGGAACGTTAGCCATGAAATGGTATCATTCTTGCACAGTTGCTTTCATAACTTTCAATATAAATTGAAAATTCGTTTTTCCATAATATCGCCACATTATTTTTGTGTGATCTTTAGCCGGACGTTTACAAGGTATTTGTTATTTCATTTATCAAGGACCTTTGCAAAACCAGGCAGTCATCCTGAATGTAATGAAGGATCTCCCTTTCAACGGCAGCAGATGGATACTGGAGATTCTTTGACAGGCTCAGAATGACGAAATCAAAGGTTTTGCAAAGCCCTCTTATCAATAACTCTCATCAGAATTATTGAAGACTAATTACTTTTGTATCTGAAATGAGGCTTGGCAGGGAGTATTTCTAAAGCCGTAAAAGGGAACAATAAATTTCAGTGTATTAGAATTTTAATAGGGCACCGGGATTTTGCCGGCGAAAGATGAACGATGTAAGCGCAGAAAATAATGACTGCCACTATTAGCTTTACTGTCTCCCAATCAAAAAGTGAAGAAAGAGGGGTTCCCCTTGAGAATATATTTTTAGCAAATTACCACAACAAAAAAGGGTTTTGCTATTTTAAAGAAAGGAACCGGGCGCAACAGCTTGGTGTGCCCGGATTTTAGCAATGATTATTCCTCAAAAGGATTGTAAATTCCATATTCATTTGGATCGTAGTCGGCCAGTTCAAAGAAATGTTCCCAGGCTTCAGGACTTTCATTATTTTCGTCAACCCAGTTTGGATGACTCTGTTTAATAAGACCGACGGCACGTTCGGCGTATTCAATGCGCTCATCTTCATCTTCAATACGAGGAAGAGAAGCGATCATTCGGTCCAGATTATATCCACAGTCAAAATCTTTGGGCTTTACTTGTTCTACAAACATGATATTAAATTGGCTTAAATTTATTTAAACAGAAGATAACAGAGTTGGTTGTTCCAATAAAGTGAATTTTAGAAAAAACTATCTCATAGCCATTTGAAAGCAAATCCAGATCTTTATTCGGGTAGATAGAACAAAATTCCTATATTTCGGGTCTGATAAAATTTTAATGTTACCTCAAAAGCACGATAAAAGTCCTTAATGTATTATAATTCAATTCTAGAAACCATCGGCAATACTCCACTGGTAAAGTTAAATAATATTGCCGATGATATTCCCGGTACTATTCTTGTAAAAGTAGAATATTTTAATCCCGGACAGAGTGTCAAAGATCGTATTGGGATTAAGATGATTGAAGACGCGGAGGAGAAAGGACTTATAGAGCCGGGAGGAACTATTATAGAAGGAACCTCCGGCAATACAGGGATGGGGTTAGCTCTTGCCGCTGTTATAAAAGGATATGATTGCATTTTCACTACCACGGATAAGCAGAGTAAATCAAAAATTGACCTGCTTCGTGCTCTTGGAGCTGAGGTAAAGGTTTGTCCAACAGATGTGGAACCGGACGATCCGAAAAGCTATTACTCAGTAGCTAAACGATTGAGTGAAGAGATTCCGAACTCATATTATCCCAACCAATATGATAACCCCAGTAACGCGCAGGCACATTATGAGACTACAGGGCCTGAAATATGGGACCAAACGGAAGGCAAAATAACACACTATGTGGCTGGAATGGGGACGGGCGGAACTATTTCAGGGACTTCCCGATATCTGAAAGAGCAAAATGAAGATATAAAAACGGTAGGAGTTGATAGCGAAGGCTCGGTATATAAGAAGTATTTTGAGACCGGTGAGTTCGATAAAGACGAAATCCACTCCTATTTGACGGAAGGAATCGGGGAAGATATTATCCCTGAAAATATGGATTTCGATCAGCTGGATGATGTGATGCAGATTTCCGATAAAGATGCTTTCTTAACGACCCGTGCTCTTGCCGAGGAAGAAGGACTTTTTGTAGGAGGCTCGTGCGGGGCGGCTGTTCATGGGGCGCTTGAATATGCCCGTAATAATGAATTTGGAGAAGATGATCTTATGGTTATTATTTTACCAGACAGTGGAACACGTTATGTTTCCAAAATTTTCAATGATGAATGGATGAAGGAACATGGATTTCTGGATTCTGATGCTGAATAAGTTTACACTAATTTGAAGGAAGAATAGTATTATTATGTCAGATCAAACACAGGATCTACAACAAGGACAAATTCAAATAGAACTGCCGGAAGAAGAGGCCAGCGGTACGTACTCTAATTTAGTGATGATTTCGCACTCGCCTTCGGAATTTATTTTGGATTTTATCTCTGTAATGCCGGGAGCCCCAAAGGCCAAGGTAGTTAAGCGGATGGTGTTGACCCCCGATCATGCTAAACGATTGGTAAATGCGCTTTCCGAAAATATTACTCGCTACGAAAAAGAAAATGGAACTATTTCTGAAGATGACGATATCGATGTGCCATTCAATTACCGGGGCCCTACTCCTGAAGCATAATCCAGTAGTAATTTCGCATGTTTGAATTCTTAAAGCGGCTTTTTAAAAATCAAGACAGGGACTTAACATTTGTCCTTTTTGATGATGATGAACCCGAGTCGTCAACATCCTATCATTTTAAACCCTCGCACCTTTGGCAGCTTTTTTATGGAGCCTTAGTAGGGGTATGTATCATTACTTTACTGCTGGTGATGTTTACGCCCCTTAGTACCTTACTATATAATAGGGAAGATGCCCAGCTTCGGGAACGGGTTATAAAGGTGTCAAAAAAAGTGGAAGCCCTACAGGATTCATTGGATGCCCGTGATACCCAGTTGTCGGAGATGCAGCAGGTGATTGCCGGTGGGGTGGATACTTCTTTTTCTGTTTCGCAGGATTATAATGCTGTTGGGGGGCAGGTAAAATCAGAAAGTTGGGAACCTGAATCCTTTTCTGATGTATCAATAGATGGAATGTTATCGCAGGACGATATCATTTTCTCAAAAATTTTTGATAGCATGCCCGAATTTCCCACTGGTTATCCCATTGATGGAACGTCTACTCGGGGATATAATCCGAAAAGTGGTCATTATGGTATAGATATAGCTACCAAAAAAGGTACGGAGTTTAAAGCCATTGCCGATGGGGCTATTGTAAACCAAGACTGGACGGTGAATTATGGATTCGTATTACACCTCCAACATAGCAATGGTATAATTACAGTCTATAAGCATGCTGCAAGTGTATCAAAATCTATTGGTGATATCGTCAAGAAAGGCGATATTTTGGGTACGGCCGGGGATGTAGGAGTACTGAGTTCAGGTCCCCATTTACATATTGAAATTTGGAAAAACGGCGTACCTCAAAATCCTAACGCATATTTAATCAAGTCATAATCATTTTATGTTTAATAATAACAATAAAAAAAAGTCGGAATCTATGAACTCGAACAAGTCCGGTAAGAACTTACCTTCTGTTAACATGATCAGTGAAGGTACTCGTTTAGAAGGAACTCTGGATACGAAGAACGATATCCGAATAGCAGGTACATTAGATGGGGAAGCAAAGGCAAAAGGAAAAGTTATTGTTTCATCTTCAGGTAAAGTTGAAGGAAATATTGGTGCCGCGGATGCTGATATCGCGGGTAGGGTAGATGGAGAAGTGCGCGTATCAAATAAATTGATTTTACGTGAATCAGCTATAATTGAAGGGGATATCTATACAAAGACAATGCTGGCCGAAGAAGGAGCCCAGATTAATGGTTCTTTCCACATGGGTGAAAATATCGATACAGAGCTTAAAAGCAGTTCCACTAACTCTATCGAAAATGGATTATCCTCTCCAAAGAAAACGCCTGAGAAGATTAAAAAAGATGAAAAACCCAATACCAGTTCCAAAAAAGACAAAAAGATAGGTTAAGTACATATTGAATAACAAAGATAAGCCAGGCAACTATTTGGAATACCTCTCGCTGGGGGGAGAGATTGCAGCAGCACTGGCTGTACCTATTTTTTTGGGTTATTGGCTGGATAGTTATTTCGGCTATAGCCCATGGTTACTTTTGGTAGGTTGCCTGGTCGGGATTGTAAATATTTTCATTCTTATCTTTAAGCTTAACGATCGATTAAATTAGGAATAGGGTGGCACGTACATTTCGGGGTATACTCTACAGGTTTTTATCGCTCTCAGCAATGGCTTTCTTCTTTGTGATGGTCGCTGGTTATATGCTCGCAAAAGAAGCCTTGGCTCTGGTAATTATTGCAAATTTGGTTAGCTTTATTTTTGTCGGCAGCAATTATTATGTAGTCAAAAAGATACGGCAAGATAGCGCCGACAGCTTTTATCGCAAGTTTTACCTCACTTTTGGACTTAGATTTTTGCTCGTAATAGCGGCTTTAGTAGTCGTTTTGAAAGCAATAAAAATTCATCAAATTCATTTTACAGTTAGCTTCATATTTTCTTATATTTTCCATTCTGTAATTGAGATTATTTCTATTAACAAAATACTAGAAACTGATAATTAGAATTAGATGCTAAGGGCCTGTCGCCGACTTTTCGTAACTTTTTTATTGATTCTCTTTTTTAATCCGTTAGCTCATGCTTCGGAAAAATCCGCACAAGATTCTAAGGGTGCTCCCATTGATGTAATGGGTAAGGTTGTAGATCATAATAAGGTCTCAACGCCGTTTGGGTATGTTCATTTGCCGCGTATTCTGTTGGTTGATGGCGGCTTGTATGCTTATAGTAGCACAAAAGCTGCTGTAAACTCCGGCGATTTTGTAAAAAAGGATGGGGCGCTTGTTGCTGCGAGTGGAGCTCCGGTTACTTTGGATCTTTCGATTACTTCTCATCTTGTTTACGTATGGTTGGGGCTGATTTTAACGCTGTTGATCACAGTGTCGATGGCTCAAAGGTACAAGAAGGGCGTTGGGCGCAAAACTGAACCAGAAGGTTGGTTTCAGAATCTGTTTGAAATTACTTTTGTATTTGTTCGGGATGATATTGCAAAGCAGAATATACCCGATGACAAGTACGAAAAGTTTGTTCCCTATCTCTTTGCTGTTTTTGTCTCGATCGCTTTTATGAATCTTTTTGGCTTGCTGCCATGGGGGGCGACGGCCACTGCAGATATTACAGTAACTGCTATCCTTGCTTTTATTACATTTGTAATTACTCAGTGGAACGGCTCTAAGGATCATTGGGAACACGTTTTTTGGTTCCCGGGTGTGCCTCCATTAATGCGTATTATTTTAACACCTATCGAAATTATTGGACTCTTTACTAAGCCTTTTGCGCTTGCCGTCCGTTTGTTTGCGAACATGTTGTCAGGAAAGATTATGATCATCTGTATTCTCGGACTCATATTTATCTTTGCTGATATCTTTGGTTCGATTGCGGGCATCGGAGTTAGTTTCTTTTCAGTACCCCTCACAGCTGTCCTGTATATATTGAAGGCTTTTGTGGGTCTGTTACAAGCTTATATTTTCGCGCTGCTTTCTGCGGTATTTATTGGGATGGCAGCCGAAGAGCACGAGCATCATGAAGAAGGTATTGAGGCTCATGCTTAATTCATTTTTACTTCTACTACTTACTTAATCTAAACAACAACTAAACACAACAGGTAAATTACTATGGGTTTATTAGCAGCAGGAATCGGAGCAGGAATTGTAGCAGTTGGTGCCGGAATCGGTATCGGAATGATTGGTAAAAGTGCTACAGAAAGTATCGCTCGTCAACCTGAAGCTTCTGGTGACATTCGTGGCGCAATGATTTTGACCGCTGCTCTTATTGAGGGTGTAGCTCTGATCGGTGCTATTGTGTGTATTCTTCTCGCTCTCGGAATTGGTGGCTAAGTCGATATTTCATAAATAATAAGACACAAAACACACCATGATGCTATTTTTAGCAGGCGGAGGAGGACTCCTCTCATTTAACAGCGGTTTCGCAATATGGGTTCTTATAAGTATGGTGATTTTCCTTGCAGTTATGGGGAAGTACGCTGTGCCACTCATTATGGATTCACTGCAGGAGCGCGAGAGTCGTATCAAAGATTCATTAGAATCTGCAGAAAAGGCTCTAAAGCGTGCAGAGCAGGTCTCCAAAGATAATGAAAAGGCATTGCGCGAAGCTGAGAAGAAAGCTCAGCAGATACGTAAGGAAGCCATTGAAGAAGCTGAGATGCTCCGTGCAGAACGCATTGAGAAATCCAAGGAAGAAGCTGAGCAAATGATCGAAAATGCTCGTAAAAGTATTGAGCAGGAAAAGAAGCGTGCCATGATGGAACTTCGAGACGAAGTTGCTCGATTGGCTGTGGAATCTGCATCAAAAATTATTGATTCTGAATTGGACGAACAGAAAAATAATAAGCTGGTAAATAGCTTTATTAACGACCTCTCTAAAAACTAAGGTAGATGCCTACAACAAAAGCAGCACGACGATATGCTACAGCTCTGCTAGAACTCGCTGAAGAGCGAGATGAGGTACAGCAGATCCTGGAGGATATTCAATTTGTTCACAACACCCTCGAGGGATCTCGAGAACTGGTAGTATTTTTAAAGAGTCCCGTCATCAATTTTGATGATAAGATTGGGGCACTCGAGAAACTCTTTTTTGAGGATCTTACAGATCCAACAAAGCTTTTTATGAAGCTGTTGGCAAAAAAAGATCGGATAAACTTGTTGGATCAAATTGCAGTGGCTTTTATAGAGAAATATAAAGAGTTTGCCGGCATTATTACTGTAGATGTGTTTGTTGCAAGAAGTTTGACTGATGATCAAAAGTCAAATCTTCACAATGAGCTTGAAGACAAAACACAAAAAACAGTTGAAATGGATGTCATCGTAGATGAGGATCTAAAAGGTGGTATGGCCATCAGGATTGACGATACTGTCATAGATGGTACGGTTAAACATCAGCTCGAAGAGCTAGAAGAGTCGTTATTAACAACTGTTGAATAGCAAATTAATACGTTTTTTAAATCACATTTGAACCAATGAGTCAAGTTAGACCAGACGAAGTTTCAGCAATATTACGAAAACAACTTTCCGGCTTCGATAACGAGGCAGATACCTATGATGTGGGAACAGTCCTTGAGGTAGGGGACGGTATTGCCCGCGTATATGGGTTGTCTAAAGTACAGGCCGGTGAGCTTGTTGACCTTCCTGATTCAAAAGATGAAGAAGGGAAATCTGTTCGTGGAATGGTATTAAACCTTGAAGAAGACAACGTTGGGGTGGTGCTTTTTGGTCCTACCAGTGCTGTTGAGGAAGGTGATACTGTTCGTAGAACCAAAGATATTGCCTCTATCAATGTAGGGGACGGATTGTTGGGTCGTGTAATTGATCCACTCGGCCGCCCTCTCGATGGTAAAGGGCCGATTTCAGGTGATACCATCCGAATTCCCCTGGAAAGAAAAGCACCCGGGGTAATTTTTCGTGAGCCGGTTAAGGAACCGCTTCAAACAGGGATTAAGGCTATTGACTCTCTTATCCCTATCGGCCGAGGTCAGCGTGAGTTGATTATCGGTGACCGTCAAACCGGTAAAACTTCTGTTGCTGTTGATACTATTATCAACCAGAAAGAAACGCAGGATACTGAAAAGCCGGTACATTGTATCTATGTTGCTGTGGGTCAAAAGGGATCTACTGTAGCAGGTATTGCTAAGGCGCTTGAGGAAAACGATGCAATTGATTATTCAACTATCGTTTCGGCACCTGCAAGTGCTACGGCGCCAATGCGATTTATCGCTCCTTTTGCCGGGGCAGCTATTGGTGAGTACTTCCGTGATACTGGTCGACATGCACTCGTGATTTTTGATGACCTTTCTAAGCAGGCTGTTGCGTATCGTGAGCTTTCACTGCTACTGAAGCGACCTCCTGGGCGTGAAGCATATCCTGGTGACGTCTTCTATCTACACAGCCGTCTGCTGGAACGTGCTGCTAAAATTATTGATGACGATGAGATTGCACAGCAGATGAATAACGTGCCCGAGCAGCTGAAACCGATGGTTAAGGGTGGAGGGTCATTAACGGCACTTCCTATTATTGAAACACAGGCCGGTGATGTTTCTGCTTATATTCCAACAAACGTTATTTCAATTACCGACGGTCAAATTTTCCTTGATACCGACCTGTTTAATTCTGGTGTTCGACCTGCTATTGATGTAGGGACTTCGGTATCGCGTGTTGGTGGTTCGGCACAGGTTAAGTCAATGAACAAATTGTCGGGTACTATGAAGCTTGACTTAGCACAGTACCGTGAACTTGAAGCTTTTGCTAAGTTTGGTTCTGACTTGGATCCTGCCACTCAGCGTCAGCTGAAGCGTGGTGAGCGTACGGTGGAACTCCTAAAACAGGATATTTACCAACCGAGACCTGTTGAAGACCAAATTGCACTGCTCAAAACCAATAGTGAAGGATTACTTGATGAGCTAAAAGTTGATCAGGTCCAAGAGTTTGAGCAGGAGTATCTTGAAACAATCCATGCTAAGTTCGACAAAGAACTTTCTGAATTGGGTGACTCCGGAGAACTCGGCGATGACTTCGGTGAAAAACTGCTTAAAGTCGCAAGTACGATAATTGAACAGATGAACGCTACAGAAGAAGAGGAAGCGTAATCCATGGCGAATCTTCGTGACATACGAACCCGTATTGAATCCATTAAAAATACGCAGCAGATTACGCGTGCCATGAAAATGGTAGCGGCTGCCAAATTGCGTAAGGCACAAGATCGCATTATTGAAACCCGTCCCTATGCTTCCAAAATGAAGGAAGTAGTAGGGCGAATGGTTGAAAATTCCAATGATGATAATGTGCTGTTAGATCAACCCGATTCAACTGATAATGTACTGTTTATTATTGTTGGTTCGGATCGTGGACTTTGTGGTGGGTTTAATAACAACTTGTTTAAAGTTGCCGAAGCGGAAATAAAAGAGAACTACAGTGAATATCAAAAGTCAGGAAACCTGTCTTTGATATGCATTGGGCGACAGGCAACAAAATATTTTGGTAAACGTGATTACAAAGTTAAATTCGAATATCCGGGCTTTTGGGATAATATTGAATTTCCAAAAGCAACCAAGATAATGAAATCTGTTATTAGCGATTTCAAATCTGGAACTTTTGATGAGGTTAATCTGGTTTTTAACGAATTTAAGTCTGTAATTGCCCAGAATAGATTGGTTGAAACATTATTGCCAATTCAGCCTGATACGTTAGTAGAAGATACCGAGGACAGTCAGCAAGAAACCGAATATATCTTCGAACCCAGTGCTGATAAAATTCTTAAAAAATTATTGCCTTTGCACTTGAATTTGCAACTGTGGAAGGCTATCCTTGAGTCGAACGCTGCAGAGCAAGGTGCTCGTATGACAGCGATGGATAATGCCACTGAGAATGCTCAGGAGATGAAAGAAGATCTACAGCTCGAGTACAACCGTGCACGACAAAGTGCAATTACTACTGAGATCTCAGAGATTATTTCTGGAGCCCAGGCGCTAGAAGAAGCATAGTTTAATTATTGACTTATTGGAGGGATGGCAGAGCGGTTGAATGCACCGGTCTTGAAAACCGGCAGGCCCTTTTGGGTCTCGGGGGTTCGAATCCCTCTCCCTCCGCATTGATAAATATGGCCCCTTCTCAAACAGAAGGGGCTATTTTTTTAATATATATTATCTCTTTGCGTTGATAGTATTTCACCTGTTTTTATAAGATGATTTAAATCATGAAAACCTCACTGCTCGCTTTTTTAGCATTATTGCTTTGCTTGCCAATTATTGGGTATAGCCAAAAGGATACGGTACAGGTATCTATAAAGAACTTCATCGAACGAGGCATTAAAAATTCCGGAGAGCTGGATTACGAACATCAAAAAGTGAAGCTCGCAGACAACCGTA
Organism: Fodinibius halophilus; assembly: GCF_011059105.1. Lineage (GTDB taxonomy): Bacteria > Bacteroidota > Rhodothermia > Balneolales > Balneolaceae > Fodinibius > Fodinibius halophilus. Next base: position 212,060 of record NZ_JAALLS010000001.1, read on the forward strand.
TCGATCAGGCGAAATCGAATCGTTATCTCCCTAGATTTGAGCTTAACACACAGCATGGGGTTGTTCCGGGGGTAAAGAGTAATGATCCCAATCTTTCAGAAAATGAGTACTACCTTGATCCTAACCTGGAGAACGACTGGGAAAATTGGGCGGTCTTTACCCGTGCTGAAGTTAAAGCCATACAACCGCTATTTTCGTGGGGCGCCCTTAAAAATACTGTTAAAGCAGCACAGTCTGCAGCTGTAGCAGCGCGAGAACAATTTAATAAGAAAGAGTCAGATCTACGCCTTAAGCTCTTTGAACTGTATCAGAGTTATCTGTTAACCAGTGAGATATTGTATTTACTGGAAGAAGCAGAAAAAAAGATCGAAAAAATTGATAAACAGATAAAAGATAAAGAGAAACAAGAAGACTCAGAGATTGATGAGTCTGATGTATTTAAATTCGAAGTTTATAAAGAGGAATTTAAAATTCGGGCGGCCGAAGTGCGTGAAGAAGCTGCTATGACGCAACGCATCTGGAACTATGTGTTGCAAGCTGATGAGAATACGGTATATATACCTGATACTTACTTTTTAGATCCTGTTCCAAGAGGACTTAAAGAGATAGGGTATTACCGTTCAAATGCGCTTTCGGAAAGGGCAGAGGTTGAAGCCATAGATGCTGGTATAGAGGCCGCAAAATTTGGGGTAAAAGCCTTGAAACAGAAAAACTACCCATCTTTATTCTTGGGCTTAACCGGAAGTTTTGCAAATACACCAAATCGCCCACGGCAGAGCAATCCTTTTATTATTAACAATTCAAATTATGCTTCGGCTTCCTTTGGAATAGGTATTCGGCAGAATCTTGATTTCTTTAGTATGAAAACAGATCTGGAGAAAGGGAAAATAAAACAACGTCAAGCAAAATTTTTGAAAGATGCAGCCGTTGATGGTATAGTTCTTGAAATAAATCAGGCTTATAAAAATGCCTCACTTTCAAAAATGAAGGTTGAACGAACAGACAATGCTTTTGTGACCAGTAAAAAGTGGTTACGGCAGGAACAATTAGATTATGATATGGATATGGGAGATACCAAAGACTTGGTTGATGCCATGAAAAAGGAACTGGAGCTTCGGGTAAAATTGAAGCGTGAGATTTTTGAATTCAACAAAAATATGGCAGCATTGTACCGAAAGTCCGGTCTCCCGATAATGGAAATAATAAATAATAAGTAACAATGCGTATGAAATTTGTAAAGTATAGCTTTGTTCTGGTTGCTTTTATTATAGGAGCACAAATAGTTCAACCGGTAAATGGATTTGCTCAAAAGAATAGTTCAACAATTAAAGAACTTTTAGAAAAGCGTAATACACAAGTGAAAAAACTTGTGGGGCCAAAGGGCACAGAGTACACGCAAAAACAGCGTGATGAATTAAAAGATATTATTAATGGCATTATAGACTACCATGCAATGGCTCGGTATGCCTTGCAGGACACGTATAATGATCTTTCAAAAGAAGAAAAGGATGAATTTGTAGATCTTTTTTCTACCGTTATACGCGATCATTCGTTGAAGAATTTAGACATCTATCGGGCGGATGTTAAATATGAACAGATTGAGGTTGAGGGTGATTCGGCGGTGGTAGAAACTCTTGCCCAGCTCAAACGAGTACGAACTCCTGTAACGTATAAAATGGCATATGACAAAACTTCTAAAGAATGGGTCGTTACTGATATTATTATAGATGATGTATCAACGGCCGGTTCGTATCGACGCCAGTTCCAGAATATAATTAAGAAGAAGGGATACGCTCATCTGCTGAAAACGCTTCGTAAAAAGGTATCAGCCTAGATTTTATTCTAATGAGTCCACGGGTTTCAGTTGTTGTACGATCTATTAACAGAGCGGAAGCCCTTTCCGAGTTACTGGAAGTCTTACTGGAACAGAAGCATGACAGCTATGAAATAGTTGTTGTAGAACAATCTCCGGACCCTTCAGGACCGTATTGGGATAAAGTACTTACGCTCTGTAATAATGAGTGTATTAATCTTATTAAAAGAAAGCCTCTAGGTGGTCCAAAAGCTCGGAATGTGGGTGTTAGTGCGGCAGAAGGGGAGATCATTATTCTTATTGATGATGATGACCTGCCACTATCTAAAACGTGGATACGGCAACATGAGAACGCCTATGAAGATCCCCAATTAGCAGGGTTTACAGGACGTCATGTGAGGGCCGGGGGAGAAGAGAATCCATATATCTTGCCCGATTGGTTTATTGCAAAACGGTGTATGTCATACTCTTTTCTGAATACCCCTTATACCTATGCCAGGTATGACCAAGATGTAGACAATGTAGATTGGCTACACGGGACAAATGCTTCTCTCAGAAGATCTGTGTTGAAGAGAGTAGAAGGGCTTTGGGATACTCGGGTTAAATCCCAAGATGAACATTCTTTTGCTTTTAAGTTAAAAGATGTTCTCAAAGAGGATGAATATATCGCCTTCAAAACACAACCTATAGTTAAAAGAGGAGTAGAGATCCAGGGAGGGATGAATAAAAGGAATCATTCGCTGGAATCAGAACTTCGCAACCATTTTGATTATATATTTAAAATTCTGGCAACATATCGCCCAAAAAAGTTTAACAGTTATTACTACCTGTATCTACTGTGGATCTACTTTAAAGTTGTAGGTTGGATCTGGAGCCCTTCTGTTAATATATCCTTTTCTAAACGCTTGAAGTATTTTTTGCAACTTCCATTTGTATCTTGGAGTTACCAAAAAAAGTATTTGGAAAACTGAACGGTACTTTAGATTAATTGCTCAGTTGCTTTTTCATGTTAGAAAAGTTAAATCTAAAACCGAATAATAAGACTCCGTAGATTAAAAGCACTATACCGTATTGTAGAAGGTGGTTAAAGAATGCTTTTTCAAAAAACTCTGTCAGCGGAATGAAAGCTACCAGAAGCAGACTTACAGCAAGTCCGGAAAGATGAGGCTTATATATCTGTTTTATGTATAATTTAGCTCCCACAAAATAGCGGGCTTCGGCTAACTCCAACAATGTAAGGGTGAAGGTAGCCAATGCTGATGCGAGTGCTGCTCCTTCCATTCCCCAAAGTGGTATTAACCAAAGGTTAAGAAGAAAGTTTGAGATTGAAACTACTACCGAATTGAACAGAGTTAGCTTCGAATGGCCGGTCATTGTCACAATATTGCCTGCTAAGCTGTAAGAGCAGTACATATAGGGGATGGGCAAGAGCAGGAGCATGAAGAAGGCACTCTGCCCAAATTCGGGGTGTACAATTCGCAGTAAATCTTCTCTGAATATTGCCACGCCTATAATGATTGGGATTGTAATAGAGGCAATCCACTTCGCAGTCATTGAGAAATTTTTTGATAACCCTTCGAGGTCATCCCGTTCGTAGAAGCGAACAATATGTGGAGCAAAAGCACTGGAGAAAATGAGTTTTACATTACGTATTTCCCGAACGATCATGGAACCGGCTCCATAGAAACCAACCATCGAGGCTGAAGCCCCAAAAATAGGGAGCATCAAAACGTCTAAACCGGTAATGAATTTATTTAATGTCATATTCAGATTTTGTGGCAGGGCAAAGTCAAGTAGTTCCTTGTCAAATTTGAACGATCTAAAGGCTTTAAATAAGCCTGCCCACGAAAGCTCTTTTTGATATATAACAGTTGCTACTATAGCAACTGTTACTTGCGTGCTGATATATCCTAATGTAAGACCGGTGAGTGAGGGCCAGATATACCAAAAGCCAATAGAATAAAGCAACAAGAATACAGGCCGGATACCCCCATTAACCATGGCATCGTACTTCATGATTTTAAGTCCCTGGGTTGCTGCAGTGACAATCCGGTCAAATGCCATTAAGGGGAGCACAAGCCCCATAGTAAGCAGCATGAACTGCAGCTGATCTCCAAAATTATCGCTGTATAGCATGTCAAATACCATCGGCCCTACCAAGTAACTAAGCACAATTAAAAGCAGAGATAAGCCCATGCTTAGTGCCAGCGCATTGGATAGCGAGCGATACAGGTGATGGTGTTGCTCTTTATCATCTGCATGACGAGCCACAAAAATAAGGGCTCCGTCTTTAAAGCCGGAGGTAAGGAAGGCCAGTGCTATTTCTATGGCAAGGTTAGCTGTAATAAATATTCCAAAGAGGTCCGGTCCGTAGTATCGAGTGACCAACACCAGAAAAGAGGGACCTGCAATTTTACCAAGGATACCCAGGAAATTAACAAACGCACCTTTTTTTAGTTCTTCTTTAATGCTCATTTATTATCAGCTACTCGATCATATAACGATTCCAGTTTCTGTACCTGTGTTTTAATATTATAGTCCCTTTTTATTTTTTCTCGTGCAGCAAGGCCAAATTCTTTCCTTTTTTGTGGATGCTCTATTAAATCAATCATACGATCTGCGAGTGCTTCGGTATTCCGCTCGGGCACCAAAAAGCCAGTTTTACCATCATCAATAATTTCGGGGATTCCGCCGTGGTAGGTACCAATAGCCGGAATAGCCGTGGCATTTGCCTCTTTAATAACTACCGGGCCGCCTTCTCTGTCATGATCTTTACCAACAATACTGGGTGCTATTAAAAAGTCAGATTTTTTAAGCATGTCAGAAATTTCTGATGACTCTAGTATACCGTGAAAACTGACCTTCGATTTGAGATTATGTTCTGCCACATATGCGCGGCATTTTTCTATTAATCCCCCCTCACCCACAAAGTTAAGATGTGCCCCGTTGGTTTTATTAACAGCTTTTTTAAAAGCTTTCAGGGCATAAATATGGCCTTTCTTTTCCGTAAAACGGCCGATCATTGTAATTTGGCACTGGTCATTTTTAGGGCGTTCTTCATAATCTACCGGATCAAAAGTATCAAGATTAACCCCAATATGGAAAACTTCTACTGCTTCGGGACGACCGCTTATTTCTCCTAGTATTTCAGCCATTTCGTTGCTAACGGCCAAAATCAGGTCTGCTTTTTGGAGTATCTTTTTAGAGTACAGGATATATCTCCAATATTTGGGTTTGTATTTGCCCGTTCCCATAAGGGCTGCAACATCATGTCCGTGGAAAGTTACAACAAAAGGAATGTCGTGTCGTAATTTGTAGGGTAGAGCATACACGGCTCCGGTACCGAAATGAGCATGGATCAGATCGTAGTTTGTGTTCCCGATACGTCGATTAAAAGAAGGCCAATAGGCCGTGTTTTCATAGATAAATTCCGAAACTTTTCCATTCGGTTTGTAATATGAATCATATGGAAATCGCTCTTCATTCAACCGTTCTTTGCAAAATACATCTACATCATAACGTTCATGGGCCTTTAATTCTTCATGGATAAATGTTTGAGAGTACGGTAAAAAAGAGGTTGAAAATAGGGCAATTCTATGACTCTGATCTGACATTTGAAATACCGAAATGGGTAAAATTAATATAATCTGAATGTGTAATTCTTTGGAGCAAAGGTAAGAGTACTGGCGCTTATATTAAAGACTTGTTCCTAAATAGGAATATGCTTATTTACGGTCTGATCAAAAACTATTTTAAAAAGCTGTTTACAATGAATATCAACAGAGTTCTTGTTTTTATTTTTGCAATATGGATTGCCTCCTTATCAAATTGTTTTGCCCAAAGTAAGGTATTGATAAAATCTCAGCATTGGGCATACGAGTATATTGAGCGTTTACAAAACAGGGGACATTTGCGGACCTTAAATCCTACCGCTATTCCTTATAACAGAGGGGAGGTGTGGGAAGCCGTTCAGGATATGGATCGTGAAGCGTTGTCTCCGTTATCGCAACAATGGCTAAAAAAGGTTGAAAACCATGTAAAACCTGCAAAAGAAAAAGCAAGTGACAATTTTATATACGGTGGAGAGCTTACCGGTCGCGCGACAAGAATTAATTCCGGGCGTACGAATGTGCTTCGACCCACTGGAGGGGGAGAGTCTGTCTATCCGCATTCGAAGGTTACATTCTATGGTGAGTGGAAGAATACTATTGTACAAACAGGGCTTATGCTGGACCGATACTATGTTGTTGACCCTGATGGTCATAGAACGGCGGCACGTCCCTGGTTACGCGTCGAAGATTCCTATATCGGTTATGATAAAGGACATTTTTCAGCTTACTTGGGACGCTTTCGTCATCACTGGGGGCTTAACAGTAATAGTGCAGGGCTGTTGTCTAAGAACCCAGTACCGTTTGACAATTTTTATTTGCGTTTTGGGAAAGGAAAGATTCAGTTTCGTACAATATTGGGAGAGTTAGATAGCGTTACAGGGGGGCAGTTTGACCGTAGAATTAATTCAAATACGATAAAACGCTATTTCTTTGGGCATCGCTTAGATTGGATACCGAGTAAACATTTTGCGGTTTCGTTACTGGAGGGAGAAATTGTTTCAGGAGAGCATCTGAATATTCCTTTCAGGCATTTAAATCCCCTGAACTTTTTATTCATAGATTCTGGTACCAAGCCAAAGCAGTATGAGTCATCGAATATTATGCTTGCTTTGGCTGTTGATGCCTATTGGAAAAAAATACATTTAAATACGCAGTTCTTTTTAGATGACTTTGTAGTTAGAGACAGAGATGAACTGGGTAAGAGCGGGGAGCTTAAACCTATGGCATATACCTTTCTCAACTCCATAAACTTTGCTACTACAGAACCATACTTTGATATAGGAGCCCGCTATGATATGGTGAGTTCAATGTCTTACCGTGGTTCTTCCTCTATCGCAGAAGATAGATGGATGTATGCGGGACGCGGACTGGCAACAAATTTTAGTGATTATACGAAGCTTCAGCTGTATACGCATTGGTATGCTGATAATGTTTTACCAGGCCTGAAACTGGGCCCTTCTTACACACTGTTAAGTCAGGGAGAGCTAGGTTTCAGACAGCCGTTTGACTATACTATTCTTGATGACAGTATTCTTCATGGCACTATTGAAAATACACATCGAATTGCATTACAGCTTGAATATCAGCCTGTACAACTAGTTCGTATGATTCCTCAATGGGAATGGTTTGATGTAAGTTTTCGATTCCAGGCAGATATTGGGTATAACCATGTAGTAAATAGTAATCATATTACCAATAAAACGGAGAGCGAGATTATCGGGTTATTTAAATTAGATGGCCGCTGGAGCTTCTAAGAAGTGGGAGGCCCCAGATCATATTTTAAGTTGCTGGTGGTTTTTCGTAGTTTCCCAGTTTTAATGTTCTAGTAACATTAAGTGTTAGGATCAATATTTGGGGCGTAAGTCGATAAAAAAAGACAAAGGATGAAAGTACTTATATATGCCACTACATTTGGGGCAGACCTGTGGGCGTTTACACATTATCTGGATCAAAAACCGGAAGTCGAAGTTCGGGTATTGCTAGATGACCCGGAACTATTTAAAAGTGAGGGTGTGGCTGAGCTTTTTGAACTTGATGCTGAACTTATTGAACGTAAGTGGTATCATTCCTTATTTGGATTGAGGGGTTTTGATCCTGATGTAACAATAATGGATAATCGAGTACCCTTGTTTGCACCGTCTCCCAAAGGAATGATCTTGTGGCACGGCTTTGGATGGAAGGGCCCCAATGATGAGCGTGAATTCCGGTGGTTGCACTTTTCGCTTAAAAATTGCTGGGGAAGTGCAAAGGTACCCAATTCTGATTTTATCTGGCAATGTTTTGGTCCCTGGGATTTTGACCATCGGACCAAGGTAAGTGGTTTCGCCCCCGAAAATTGCCGTATATTGGGAGCAGCAAGTCATGATTATTTACGCCAATCCTTTGATACCGAAAAAGCGCAACCGTATTATCCTTTCGATGTGGTAAACAAACCTACAGTATTGATTGCACCTACCTGGCATTACGGTGATGTGTTTTCTCACTGGGGAGAAGACAAAGTGATATTCCCAAAGCTTATAGAACAGATTTCTGAGTTGGGGGCTAACATTATTTTGCGTTTGCATGACTCTTTCAGGTTTGATGAAGAGTACCGGACCTTTTTAGAAGAGTTAGCCGATGACCATGATAATGTATTCTTAAAATACAAGAATAAAAATCCGGATAATTTATTAGATCTGCAGGTTTCAGATCTGTTGATTACCAATTACAGCAGTATTGCCAACCTCTTTTATGCTACCGGGAAACCTACCATTCATGTATACCCTGTTAAAGATGCCGATGAAGAGTTCTTATGGCGGAGTCAAACGGTGGCCGGGGTATATAAAAGAAAGGTTAATTCAGCCCGATTTATTTGGAAGTTGCCGCCGGAGGAAAATGGTGGATTAATGGCATACAATTTAGAAGAACTACAAGAGAAAATTGAGTATACCATTAAAAACCCAAAATGCTGCGAAGAGTCAACCCAAGAGTTTTTGGATGAGTATATGTTGGGAGCTGATGGCAAGAACTGTGAACGAATTTGGAAGACTTTGCAAAAGTTTGTTTATGGCAAGCAGTTTGAGTCGGATAAAGAGCCAGTATTGGTTGAAAGCAATAGATAATATTTTTGATCAACCCGCCTATTTTAATTAACTTCACATGCTTTTAATAAACTCGTAATAACGCCTTAAACATCCATTTTTGTCGAACGGTTACACTTCGAAAGTGATCAGATAATATAAGGATTTGGAAACTGTTTTGGGCTCCAGAAATAATTAACTCAGATATATGCCTTCAGAAAATACGCAGACCTCCAGGGATGGGAAACTACTAGTTTTAACTCCTGGTTTAGGGGCTGTAGCTACTACTTTCATTGCCGGTGTTGAATCTATGCGCCAAGGACTAACAAAGCCTATTGGTTCATTAACCCAAATGCAGACCATTCGCTTGGGAATGCGATCAGAGGGGCGAAATCCTTTAATTAAAGACTTCGTAGACCTTGCTCCTTTATCAGATATTGAATTTGGAGGCTGGGATGTATTTGAAGACAATGCTTATGAAGCTGCAAAGCGAGCTGAAGTTCTAAATAACGAAGACCTGGAGCCAGTAGCAGATCGGTTAAAAACAGTGGAACCGATGCCTGCAGTCTTTAATCAAGACTATGTAAAACGACTGGATGGTCCCAACGTAAAGGAAGAGACCAATAAAATGGAATTGGCTGAAGCCCTGCGCGATGATATTAGGCGCCGCATGAAAGAGACCGGGGCCAGTCGGGCGGTAATGATTTGGTGTGGATCTACTGAAGTTTATCAGCATCCCACGGATTGTCATCAGTCGATAGAAGCTTTCGAAGAAGGATTGCGTAATAACGATGAATCGATTGCCCCTTCCCAGATATATGCCTATGCAGCTATCAAAGAAGGAGTACCATATGCTAATGGAGCTCCTAACTTATCTGCCGACTTTCCGGCATTAGAGGAACTGGCTGTTGAAAATGGTGTGCCTATTGCCGGTAAGGATTTTAAAACAGGACAAACATTAATGAAAACGATGTTGGCTCCTGGATTTAAAACACGAATGCTGGGAGTAGAGGGATGGTTCTCGACAAACATTCTTGGAAACAGGGATGGCGAAATTCTAGATGATCCGGAAAGCTTTAAAACGAAAGAAGTGAGTAAGAAAGGGGTGCTTGATACCATCCTGCAACCAGATTTATACCCCGATCTGTATGACGATTTATACCACAAGGTTCGTATCAATTACTATCCACCACGAGGTGATGAAAAAGAAGGTTGGGATAATATTGATATTAAAGGCTGGATGGGATATCCCATGCAGATAAAGGTTGATTTTCTTTGCCGGGATTCAATCTTGGCTGCTCCCATTGTTTTGGATCTGGCGCTTTTCTTGGATCTGGCTAAACGATCAGACCGAAAAGGTATTCAGGAATGGTTGTCATTTTATTTTAAAAGTCCACAGATTGTAGAGGGCCATATTCAGGAGCATGATATTTTTATTCAGCATTTCCGCCTAAAAAATACACTGCGGGTCCTCGGTGGAGAAGAGCCACTTACGCATCTCTCTGAAAATTTTGACGGTAATTACTAAAATGTCTACCAGACAATCGAACAATCGAACCGGCATCGTACTGGCCGCGGGGTTTGGATCCCGGTTAAATGGATCGGTTAAAGAGACCAATCTAAAACCGTTGACTCCTGTGGCCGGAGTTCCTCTTATCTTTCGTGTGATTGAAAGTCTCAACATAGCGGGCTGCAATCGCGTAGTCATTGTTTTGGGGCATGGATACGAAGAGATAAAGCAGCGTATCCAACAGCAGTATGATGGGCCTATAGAGCTTATATATGCTTATAACGATAAATACGATTTACAAAATGGGGTGTCGGTACTTTCGGCAGCTGATTATGTAGAGGATGAATTTGTCCTAACAATGGCAGACCATATCCTGGAAGAGTCACTAATGCAAAAAGCACGAAAGCATGTTCCACCCACAGATGGTGCAACGCTATTGGTTGATTATAAGATAGATACCATCTTTGATATGGATGATGCGACCAAAGTCTTGGCAGAAGAAGAGAAATTGAAATCAATTGGGAAGCAGATTCAGGACTATAATTGCATTGATACGGGGGTCTTTCTCGGGACTCAGGGCTTGCTTAACGCATTAAAAGACCGGTATCAAGAGACGGGCGATGTTTCTTTGAGCGATGGGGTTCAGGAGTTGGCTCGCCGTGGTAAAATGGAAGTATTGGATATAGGCAACAGCTTTTGGCAAGATGTGGATACCCCGGAAATGATGGCTTATGCTGAAGAACAGTTGGCTAAAGATTCAATTTCTGTCTGACTGTTTTGTACAGTTTAAAATAACTTAAATACTGCTTCCATTTCCTTTGATTATTCATCAGAGAAATGCTGGATTGATCTCGACTGATATAATGTAATAATGATGCGTACTATCTTTATAAAAATTACGTTTATAAGATGTTGAATTAAATCAGATATCATTTCATAAATTATTTGGCTACTCCTTGGTATGAAACAGTTTATTTCGTTTATTCTCTTTTTATTCATCATAAGCTCTTCTATTGTTGCTCAGAATTTTGATCGAGAAGCATTATTCCAACCCCAAAAAATGGGAAATGGAAATATTTTGATTGAAGATTTTGAAGATGACTCTGTGGGGACTCTCCCCAAACGGTGGTATAACCGAGATGCTGATTTTCGTGTTGTTGCCTCATCAAAGCAGGAGCAGAGCTTATACAAATATGAAATACGTCAAGAAGAGGGAAATAAGTATCTACACTACAATGGCATGAAGGTACGGCATCTCACTTATCCGCTAAAGAACAAGGATGGAATAAATATTTATGACACGTCTATATTAAGCTGGAAATGGCGGGTTCATAAATTGCCTAAAGGGGCCAATGAAGATATCAATGGCAAAAATGATACGGCTGCCAGTTTATACGTGGTATTTGAAATGGGGCGTATTGCTCTGTTTAAAAAAGTGCCAAAGTCAATTAGATATACATGGAGCTCTACCTTAGAACCGGGCACGAATACGTCAAAATTATTTGGCAATCAGCAGATTTTAGTACTTGAATCAGGCGATAATGAGATGGGCAAATGGAAAACGTTTGAGCGAAATATCGTAGAAGATTATCGACGCTTGTTTGGGGATGATCCTCCAGCAAAGCCCTTAGCTATTTTACTAATGAGTGATGGTGACAGTATGAAAGATAATGCTATAGCAGATTACGATGACATTATTCTAAAAACCAAAGAATAGTTCTTGGCAGGCTTTGGAAGAGGACTAAATAATTTCATCGAAAATGGTTAAGTTCTGCGCTGATCTACTGAACTTTTACATGGCGTTCAAATGAAAAAGATTTTACAATTATTTCGTCCTCTTGTTGGATTAAACTATTCTAAACCCTACTGGGTTTTAGGAGGCACTATTTTGCTAGCCGTTATATTGGGAAATTTTGCGGTTCAGCTTAAAATTGATACTGATCTTGCAAATCTTCTTCCCGAGAAAAACCCCCACGTAAAAGCACTTGATGAACTTCAGGCAACAGTGGGTGGTGAGACTACTATGGAAGTAGTTATTAAATCTCCAAGTTTTGAGGATAACAAAACCTTTGCCCGTGACCTTATTCAAAAGAGTTTAAAACTCTATGATGATAAGAAAGATGCTTATTTCTTAGAACGTGCAGAATTTCGGAAGAATACTGAATTTCTGCAAGACAATGCCCTCTATTTTGCGACCTCCGATGAACTTTCTGATATAAAAGAATATCTGCGAAAAGAGATTAAGAGTGCCAAAGAGGAGGCAAATCCGTTTTTAGTCAGTTTTGATGAGGAGGAAGAGGACTCTGCTGATAATGATGAAATGGCAGATTTTGAAGAAAGTTATGATGCACTTATTCCTTCCGAATATCCGATAAGCCCGGATAGTACCGTAATGAAGGTTACCTTCTATCCTACCGGTTCCAAGAGTGACTTAAGCTATTTGCGAAGAATGTTCAGTTCCTACGATTCGTTGCTAGCTGAGATGGATCCTGCCTCTTATAACAAGGAGATGGAAGTGCAGTATGGCGGACGGTTGAAGCGGCATATGGCTGAAATAAACTCCATTATGGGAGATGTATTCAGCAGTTTTGCAACCGGTATTTCAAGTGTCATTATTTTGGTAATGGTTTATTTCTCATTTAAGAAATATCTCAATTACCGGAGGGGGAACAGCAAGGGGAAAGATCATGGAGTTTGGGAGCATCTGCTTAGATTACCGGTACCGGCGCTGGTGATTGGTATACCGTTGTTGATCAGTCTCTGTTGGACTTTTGGCGTAACCTATTTTATTCTTGGTTCCCTCAATACTATGACATCGGTGCTTTTTGTTATCCTTTTTGGGATGGGGATCGATTACGGTATCCACTTTTATGCCCGTTATATCGAGTTTCGAGTCGAAGATACTCCCATTCTTGAGGCGCTTCACAAAACCTATGACAATACGGGTTCTGCCATTGTGGTAAGTGGATTAACAACCGCTTTTTCGCTTTTTGTACTAATACTAGCCCAGTTTAGAGGGTTTTCTGAGTTTGGTTTTATTGCCGGTTCTGGTATCATTCTGGCCCTTGCCTGTATGCTATTTGTGATGCCTGCATTACTGGTGATTTTTGAACGGTATAATTGGATTGTATTCAATGAACGTATAGTGGATGAAAGTACCGCCGAGCAAAAGGAATCATTATTTACACGATTCCCGATGTCGCGTTCTATTGTTGTAATGGGACTATTGATTTCTGTAATAGTTGGCATGAATTTTCAACAGCTGGGCTTTCAGTACGATTTTGGAGAGCTGGAACCCGAATTCCCTGAATATGAAGAGTATAAAAAAGTTGCGGGACAAGTTTCTTCATCCGACAAAAGAAACCCTGCTTATATTCTTGCAGATAATCAAAAGCAGGTACTGCAAATCATGGAGAAACTGCGTCATAAGATGAAGAGTGATACCACAAGTCCAACAATTTTAGATGTGGAAGCACTGCCGGAACGTTTTCCACCTACAGATAAAAACGCTCGGGAAAAGCTCAAAGAGATTGCAACAGTTAGAGAGCTTCTTGATGATCCTTTTCTTAGGGACCAAGAGGATGCACAGTTGGATAAATTGCGTAGAGCAGCCCAAACAACGCAACAGCTTAAAATCAGTCAGATGCCCGATTACTTTAAGAGTCGTTTTTTAACTAAGCAGGGTGATATTGGTAATTTTGTGATTGCCTATCCGAGTGTAGGGTTGGCAGACGGAGAGCAGTCCATTGCTTTTAAAAATGATGTAGGTAAGGTCACCCTCGATAGTGGTGAAACCTTTTATGCAGCAAGTACATCGATCATCGCGGCTGAGATGCTTGAGCTAATGCGTAAGGAAAGCCCATGGATGGTAGGGGCAACATTCTTTATGGTTTTTATATTAATGTATTTTGCTTTCCGGTCTTTACGATGGACACTTATTGCCATGCTACCTCTTACGGTTGGACTGCTATGGCTGTTTGGAATTATGATGCTTACCGGGATGATGTTCAACTTTTATAATTTGGTAGTACTACCAGCCATATTGGGGATTGGTGAAGATAACGGGGTCCACTTGGCGCATCGCTATAGAGAAGAAGGAAAAAGCAGTATGTGGGATGTCCTTTCAAGCACAGGTCAACATGTCACTATTGGTTCTATCACTACCATGTTAGGTTTTGCCGGGCTATTGTTAACAAATCATCCGGGATTACAATCGATAGGAACAATAGCTGTTATTGGTATTGGCATGACACTGGTTACTGCCCTTACCTTTTTACCGGCACTGATTCAGTGGCTCGAAGACCGAAATTGGATACGGTTTAGTGAGTAGTAAGAAACAATCTGAGTATTGGAACGTAGATTTTAGGCATCGGAATCAGGCCTTACAGTTAGCGGTATTCGGTGATTCATTCATTATAAGAAGGATCAGAAGCCATTTACCGATAGAGGGGATGTTACTGTTTCTTGTTGTGCTTAATCCTTATCTCCTTGCAATGCGTTACAGGCAATATAGTGTCTTATAGCAAAGTACTGCAATTCAGCAGGAAGAATGCTAACTCCGGTTCTCAGTATCCAATATCCTGCATCCTTAGACCTACTGCTTCCAGAAAGTAGGAGTGAAGATTAGGAGCACAGTAAATATTTCAAGTCGCCCAATCATCATAAATAAAATAAGCACCCATTTACCGATGTAGGGTATCTGGGCATAATTATCCGTTGGTCCAAACTCTCCCCAACCGGGACCGATATTGCCCAGGCAGGCGATACTTGCCCCAATGGCTGATTGCATATCATATCCCATTACAGACATGATGAGAGCACCTACTCCAAATACCATTAGGTAGAGTACAAAAAAGCTGAGCACTGTTCGTTGGATATCCGAATCTACTGTTTTGTCTCCAATGCGAATAGGGAGAATTGCTTTAGGATGAACAATCTGTTTAATTTCGCGAAATGAGTTACGAATGATAATCATCCAGCGAATCATTTTAACACCACCACCGGTTGAGCCTGCACAACCTCCTGTAAAAAAGAGAAGGAACAGGAAGAACGCCCCCAGCGTATGCCAGACCTCATAATTATCTGTACCAAAACCTGTAGTAGTAACAATGGATACCACCTGGAATGAACCATACCTGATGGCACTGCCAATAGAATATTGGTTAAAAAGCCAGAGTGAGGTGCTAACTACGATGACACTTATGAAGGTAATGAGTGCGTAAAAGCGCATTTCTCGGTTATCAAAAAAGGATTTTACATCTCCTTTCAACAATCGAAAGTGCATGGCAAAGTTGATGCCCGCAATAAACATGAAAATGGTTATAATGGTATCTATATAGACAGAGTCAAAGGCCTCAATACTGGCATTTTTGGTAGAAAATCCTCCGGTAGCCATTGTTGCAAAAGCATGGTTTATAGCGTCAAACCAGTCCATGCTGGGGTGCACCCAGAGCAGTAAGAACTCGACCCCTGTGAAGGCCACATATACGCCCCACAGCAGTTTGGCAGTTTCCTGGACCCGCGGAGTGAGTTTGTCCGTAGTGGGGCCGGGTGATTCAGCCTGGAACAGCTGCATACCACCGACTCCTAAAAGTGGAAGGATGGCCAGGGTCAATACAATAATTCCCATACCGCCGAGCCAGTGTGCAAGCGAACGCCAGAACAGAATACTATAGGGCAGGCTTTCTATTTGTGGATTGACAAAACCATCGCTAGTCGTGCCGTTAAAAATAGTAGCTCCGGTTGTGGTGAGACCACTCATTGTTTCAAAGACGGCATCGGTATAACTAGGAAGAATTCCGGAAATAACAAAGGGAAGGGCACCTACAAGAGAAAGAAACAGCCAGGTAAGGCTTACAACCAGGAAACCTTCCCGAACCCGGAGTTCATGTTCAGGTTTAAAGGAGTAGTACAGCGCACCACCCACAACAAATGCAATGGATGCTGAGTATAGAAAGGTATGCCAAACATCCTCACCGTAAATAAAGGCGATGAGCATGGGTATAAGCAGTGCAAATCCCAGGAAAAAAATAAAGGAACCCAATATGCCAAAAACAGTGCCTAAATTGAATTGGGCTCGATTGGCACTGTGAAGAACTGATTTCCGCATTATTTAAATAATGAAGTTACTTTTTCAATGGCATTTGGAAGACAAAAAATAATAACACGATCTTCAGCTTGTATTTGGGATTGGCCGGTAGCAATATCTGTGGATCCATCGCTGAGTATTCCTCCAACAACACAACCTTCCGGGAATTTTATCTTACGGATAGGTTTTTTAGTGATTTTTGAGCCTGGAGCAGCTTGTAGTTCAATAACCTCGGCCTTGGTCCCTTGTAACGCTGTTACCGAAATAACACGTCCGCCCCGTACATGACGGTGAATTTCATTAGAAGCTGCAGACTTTTTATTGATAGCTGCATCGAGTCCGATCGTTTGACTTAGCGGGATATAATCCGATTTGGATACCAGAGCCACAGTTTTTTGTACTTCCAGGTGTTTGGCCATCAGACAGGAGATAATATTTGACTCCTCATCATCGGTTACCGAAATAAAGGCATCCGTATCTGTGATACCCTCTGTGGCAAGCAGGTCGGGATCCGTCGGGTTCCCATTTAATACCAACACATCTTTTAGCTCATGGGCCAAATCAACAGCCTTGTCATGATCGGGTTCAATAAGTTTGATATTCCAGTTTTTCTCTTCACGGCATAGAATGCGGGCAATCATAGATCCAATGGGAGTGCCCCCGGCGATCATAATGCGATTGATTTCTACATTGGGTTTGCCTGATGTTTTTACGACATCCGGAATCTCTTCAGTTTTGGCCAGTACAAATATTTGATCTAAGGCCCGTATTTGCACAGAACCACTGGGTATGATCGTAAGTCCTCTACGAGAAATAGCTACCACGCGAAAGGTAATTTCCGGGTATTCCTCGGCATATTTAATAAGAGATTTTCCGACAAGGGGAGAGTCCTTGCCAATGCGAAGACCAATCATCTGCATCTTTCCGTCTGCCAGATTGATAAGGTCGCTGGCGGATGCCCGCTTAACAAGTCGTACAATTTCTTGGGCAGCACTTTGTTCGGGATGGATAAGAACATCAATACCCAGGTCTGTAGACTTTAGAGGGGCGTTGGGACGTGATAATTCGTCGCTGCGAATGCGGGCGATAACCATCTTAGCCCCAAGGCGCTTGCTCATCATGGAAGCAATCATATTCACTTCATCGATGCTGGTAACAGCAATCATGATGTCGGCATCTTTAACCCCGGTGTCTACAAGATCTTTTGCAGAAGTAGCATTTCCTTCATGACATAAGACATCCAGGTTTTCTGAAACTTTATCTAAGCAATCTTTATCGCGGTCGAGCACAATGACGTCATGTTTCTCCTGTGAAAGTACACTGGCCAAGTCATAACCAATTTCGCCCGCCCCAATTATAACTATTTTCAAATCTGAAATCTTATTTTGTTGAAAAGTATGCTAAAAGTCCCAAAGTGAGACGAAAATCGCAACACTCGTGGCATAATATGATCAGAATTACTGATAATAGAAGTAATCGTAAAGTATACTCTTTTTTAGGCTAACACCAATGGGATTATAATGCGTATTTCTGTTTTTAAGCAGACTGTTAATTTGCTATTATCATTACATTCAACATTGGTCTTTTTTTGTGATATTCTGCCAGCTCTTTGTACATTCCGAACGATAAATGACAGAGTTTAAACTATTTGCTAATACATTAATCGGTAAGGCATCATTCCAATGATTGTGCACCTGCTAAAACCTGAATTTGAGGAGCTGATAGAAGAAAAGGACTGGGTGGCCCTCAAAGACATACTCAACGATGTTCCGGCAGTTGATGTGGCCGAATTGTTAGAGGAGTTTGATGCGGAGATATCGATCGTCATCTTTCGTTTGCTTAAGAAACAGAAAGCTGCTGATGTATTTACATACCTGAGTTCGGGTAAAGGGCTGGAGCTGATGAATATGTTTACGGCTCAGCAGCTCAGCGAAGTGATGTCGAACTTGGAGCCTGATGAGCGAGTAGCGCTGATGGAAGAACTGCCGGGTCACCTAACCCAGCGGGTGATGAACTCGATGAAGGCCGACGATCGTAAACTGGTGCAGCAGCTGTTGGGATATCCCGATGAAAGTGTGGGCCGCTTGATGACCCCCCGATATGTAAAGGTGAAAAAGCACTGGACCATCCAAAAAGCGATGGAACATATCCGAAATTTTGGCCACAGTGTAGAAACAGTAAACGTTATCTATGTAGTGGATGCAAATGAACACCTTATTGATGATCTTCGCTTGAATCAACTTATTTTGGCCGATACCGAAGCCCGTATCGAAACGCTGATGGATGAAAGCTTTGAGGCCTTAAGTGCATTTGATGATCAGGAAGATGCCGTAAAAATGTTGAGTAAGTACGATCGCGTAGCCATGCCGGTTGTAGATTCTGATGGCATTTTGGTTGGGATCGTAACCGTCGATGATGTCATCGATGTTGCCGAAGAGGAAACGACCGAGGATATGCAGCTAATGGCCGGAATGGATGCTCTGGATAATTACTATTCGCAGACTACGATTTTTGAAATGGTCAAAAAGCGTATTGGCTGGCTGGCTTTTTTATTTATCGGTCAGCTTTTTACGACAACGGCAATGGGGGCATATGAAAGTGTTATCGCCAATGCTGTAATATTATCGCTGTTTGTACCGATGATTATATCTACCGGGGGTAATTCAGGATCACAGGCGGCCACTTTGATTATCCGCGCTATTTCTACCGATGATATTGATATGAATGAATGGCTTAAAGTATTGGGTCGCGAACTGTTATCCGGATTGATGCTCGGGGGAATTATGGCCATAATCGGTTTCTTTGTGATACTGAGTTGGGGATATTTTGCGAGTGATGCTGCAACGCAAGAATTAGTACTTACAGCACTGGTTGTGGGGCTTAGCCTTATTGGAGTTGTACTATGGGGAAATCTAAGCGGCTCTATGTTACCTTTTGTATTGTCAAAAATGGGATTGGATCCCGCCGTAACATCAGCCCCTTTTGTATCTACACTTAGTGATGTTACTGGAATAATTATTTATTTTTCGATTGCGATTGCCTTACTTGAAGGCGTGGTACTTTAAAAAAAAGATAAAACGTTAGAGCGCATACTCATGAAACAGTATCTGGATTTAGTAAGTAACGTATTAGAACATGGAACGAGGAAAGAAAATCGGACGGGTGTTGATACGATTTCGAAGTTCTCGGAATTCTACAAAGTAGATCTTTCCGAAGGATTTCCATTGTTGACCACCAAGAAGGTGTATTTTCGATCGGTTATTCTTGAGATGTTGTGGTACTTAAGGGGAGAAGATCATATCCGATGGTTACGAGATGAAAACGATTGTCATATTTGGGATGACTGGGCCAATGACGATGGGCATGTAGGCCCGATCTACCCAGTGCTGTGGCGACGGTTTCCTTATTACGAAGAAGAGGAGATCCGATTCGAAGGAGATGCTTCTCACATCTGCAAAACCATGTGTGTAAAGAAAGAGTTTGACCAGGTGGAGCGAGCTATCAAGATGCTCAAAGAAAATCCAAACAGCCGACGTATTGTGGTGAGTGCTTGGCATCCGGGCTTACTAAAACAGATGGCACTGCCGCCTTGCCATATTATGTATGTCTTTAATGTTACTGATGGGAAGTTAAACTGCCATCTGACACAGCGATCGGGTGATATTGCTTTGGGAGTACCATTTAACCTGGCTTGTTATTCTGCACTTACAATGGCCATTGCCAACGAGGTTGGGTTGGAATATGGTGAATTTGCCCATACTATTGTTGATGCTCATATCTATGAAAACCATGTGGATGGGTTAAAGGAACAGCTGAAACGAGAGCCGCGTCCACTGCCTACTTTGGAAATTGCCGACAAGCCGGTAGATGAGCTCGAATTTGAAGACTTCACCCTAAAGGGATATGACCCGCATCCGGTAATAAAATTTGAGGTAGCAGTATGACACTGGCGGCAATAGTTGCACATGATCCAAACTTAGTGATCGGAAAAGATGGCGATCTTCCGTGGCATTATTCCGAGGATCTCCAATATTTTAAACGCATCACCATGGGGCATCCTATGATTATGGGGCGGGTAGTGTTTGAAGAGCTCGATGAGAAACCGCTGCCCGGTCGCGAAAATATTGTATTGAGTCGGTCAAAAGATTATGAGCATGTGCCTACCTTTTCTTCGATTGATGAGGCAATGGAATATGTTAAGAATCAAGAAATTGTTTTTGTAATCGGTGGTGGAAAGGTCTATCGGCAGTTTATGGATGGTATTGATAAGCTGTTTGTTACCGAAATAAAGGAATCCTTTGAAGGGGATACTTATTTCCCGGAGTATCGGGATGAGATCGGCACTACATGGAAAGAGGTGAAGCGCGAGGATAAGCAAGAGCTCGCTTTTGTGGTGTATGAGCGTATGGAATAGCTGTAGTGAAAATTTTAGAGATATAATTAGACCTGAACTATCGTGAGTTCAGGCGACTCTGCAGAATAGATGAATATATTTTTTTCTTCCAAGGCAGAATATAAGGTGGAGAATTATATTCTGGGTTCTGATTTCTGGATTCCCCAGCCTTTTATAATTAAAAATTAACTGCCGTTCTGCTATCCTTCCACATCGATACTCTTTAGATGCACCACATATGGCTTGACGACCGGCTGGGTAAGGGCGATGATATTCTGCGTATCAGCTGCTTTTGAAAATTCTACTGCCTTATCTTTCTCTTCCAGTATCCATATACCTTCGTTTTCGTAGCGGTAGGCCTCGCTGTAGCTTTCATCAAAGCAAAAGTAATACGATGACGATTCATCATCATAGGGTAGGCCTTTTTCTTTGAGCGTCTTCTGCGTTTTTGCTTTTACCTGTTTGACCAGCTTTTTGGTTGGTTTTTTGTTTAAAAAGGTAGTTCGGAATAAAGAACGCGCCTGAAAGCGTTTGCACAAATTTGCCAGAATTAGATCATCAGAGTGTTGCCAGTACTTAATGCTCTGAAAAACATCGTTATCATCCAGCTGCAGGTATTGTTCCAGAACTTTTGTTGACACTCCTTTTTTTGCACTGGGCTGGTTTTCCAAGAAAAACTGCAGGGCAGGGGAGGCGTGGTACAGTTTTTCACCTTCAGCAATAAGCTCACGGACCCGCCTGAAAATATTCCGTATCAGGATATCGGCACTTAGTACTGTCTTGTGCAGGTAAACCTGCATATACATTAACCTACGCGCTAAAATATAGTTTTCAATAGCATAAATTCCCTTTTTTTCGATGACAATATTTCCCTTATGTACCCGCATCGTTTTAAGGATTCGCTCAATTCCCACAGAGCCTTCATAAACCGAGGTAAACGCACTATCTCTTTTTAAATAGTCGAGGCGATCGATATCAAGTTGTGAAGAAATAAGTTGGTTCAGGAAAGGCTTTTTTGCATACTGGTCGGTAAAAATCTTGATGGTCAGATCCAGGGCCCCGTTCATCTCTTTGTTGAGATACTTCATCACTGCAAGCGTCATCTTTTCGTGATGAAAATCCGTAATAAGATTAAATTCGAGCGTGTGAGACAGGGGGCCGTGCCCTACATCATGAAGCAATACAGCAATGAGGGTTGCTTCATATTCAGCCGGACTAATAGTGGTATCTTTTTCGCGCAGGTTGTTTAAGGTGCGTTGTGCCAGCTCCATGGCTCCCAGTGCGTGAGAAAACCGGGAATGCTCAGCAGCAGGAAATACCAAGTAACCAAGCCCCATCTGTTTAATTCTGCGAAGACGTTGTACATATGGATGATCAATAAGGTCAAGAATAATCCCTTTGGGTACGGTTATAAAACCGTGGATGGGATCGTTGAATATTTTGTACTGTGTGCTTTTATCCATGTGTTTACCCACCCCAACCCCTCCCTACAAATAGGGAGGGGCATCCGGTGCTTAGTTTAAATGGTGAAGAATTTTAGTTCTTACTGCTTTTAAGTTACTTAGTTCGTTGTTATTCAAGCGCAGGACGGTTAATCCTTTTTTCTGTAAAATTAAATCTCGTTGTTCGTCATAATTCCTCTGGAAATCATGAATCTTGCCATCCAGCTCGATGACCAACTTCTTTTCTGCGCAATAGAAGTCGGCGATAAAAAAGTAAATGTTATCCTGTTTTTGTTTGTAAGTAATCGGATGTTGTCGCAGGAATTTACAGCCATTCAGTCTGCGTTTACGTAACACCTCCCACAGTTTGCGTTCAGAATCCGTTGGGTTTTTACGCAGTTTTCGTGCTAACTCTTTAATGGACTTAAAAGTGTTCATGGGTCCGTGCTTCAGTCCCCCTCCCTAAAGCATTAGGGAGGGCCGGGGAGGGTTTGGAAATCGGATCATTGAAGATCTTGTACTGTGTGCTTTTATCCATCTGTTTACCCACCCCAACCCCTTCCTACAAATAGGGAGGGGCATCCGGGGCTTAGTTTAAGTGGTGAAGAATTTTAGTTCTTACTGCTTTTAAGTTACTTAGTTCGTTGTTATGCAAGCGTAGGACGGTTAATCCTTTTTCCGCGCTATTGCCTCAAAGGTAACCAGCAGCTTCCTCATTCAAAAAGGCTTTCTGGAAGTATATACTTTTCCCGGTTTGGTATTTCAGGCAGACGAGTGGGACGCTGATTGTTGAGATCAAACCAGACACCATGGGCAGTTGCAGTAGAAGCAAGCCTTTTTTTATCAGCAATATAAATGGCCTGGAAACTGGTGATGCTGGAATTACCTAACGTTTTTATTCCGGATCCAATGACAATATCAGCAGGATATTCCACCGGATTAATGAAATTGATTTCGATGTTGGCTAACACAAAGCTATACCCATTTTTTAGCTGGTCGGCCAGTCTGTTCACATCCTGTATGAAACTGATGCGGGCTTCTTCGTAATAGGTACTAAAAATAGCATTATTGACATGATTTAGAGGATCTAAATCTCTAAAACGAATAGTAATAGTCGTCCAGTGGGGAAAAGTATCTTTATTAAATTCAGGTCGCTTCATAGCAAATGGTTACTTAGAAAAATCATTAATAAAATAAAAAAGCTGTTACATATGAACAGATTTTGATGGCGAGTTGGCCATTATTTAAAAACTTTTAAGATGTGATCTTATATGGGTAATTCAAAAATTGAGAAGCGGGAAATTACATTTAAATGAACAATGTTGAATACTTATATTCCCAAACGTTAATAACGGAACCTAACAAAATACGACCCCTATGTTTGATCCTGCTGAAAAAGATTTTTTAGAAGAACTACTAATTACTCCAAGCCCCACCGGCTTTGAATCTGCCGGACAGAAAGTGTGGAAAGGTTATGTAGAGCAATTTGCTGATGAAGTTCAAGCTGATGCCTATGGATCCGCAATGGCAAAATTGAATACCAGTTTTGATGTTATTACCGTGATGATTGAAGCACACTGCGATGAGATCGGAATGATTGTGCAGCATATTACTGACAAAGGCTTTATCTATATAAATAAGTTAGGAGGCAGCGACTCTACCATTGCACGCGCCAAAAAGGTTAACATTCATACCAAAGACGGTATTGTTTCCGGCGTAACCGGAAATACCGCGATTCACCTGCAGGACAAAAAGAACGGCGGGGGCAAAGAGCCCGCCTGGAAAGATATTTATGTTGATATAGGTGCTTCAAGTAAAGAAGAAGCCTTGAAAATGGTACAGGTGGGAGACCCGATTACTTATGCTGATGAGCATGATTACCTTTCCGAAAATATTTTAACAGGAAGAGCTTTGGACAATCGTATTGGCGGTTTTATCATTGCTCAAGTGCTAAAAAAACTAAACGAGCAACGCAAAGATCTCGCTGTAAATGTAGTTGCACTTAACTCGGTACAGGAAGAAGTGGGCGGTTATGGCGCACGGATGATGAGTTACCGGCTAGATCCGGATATGGCATTAGTAACCGATGTCACCCATGCGACTGATACTCCGGGTATTAATAATAAAGAACACGGTTTGGTAAAGTTGGGAGAGGGGCCGGCGATACAGCACGGAGGTGCTAACCATCCCAAAATTGTAGAGTTTGTTGAAAAAGTTGCTGAAGAAAAAGAGATCGATATTCAGCATGAAGCTACGAGTGTGCGTACAGGCACCGATACTGACAGTATCTTTTATCAAAAGACCGGTATACCGAGTGCTCTTATTTCACTGCCTCTGCGATATATGCATTCGCCTGTTGAGACAGCCTCTGTCAACGATGTCGAATCTCTGATTACGCTAATGACGGATGCTATTCTATCATTAGAACCCGATCAGACTTTCCATGTTTTAAAATGATGTAATACTGGTGTTATAGTGGTTCTTAAATTACTATAATCCAACCCAATCCAATTTTCTTCAATTATTAATTAGACAACAAATAAGTATTATGAACTACAGATATGTGCTAACATTGCTGTTGGCTGTTTTTATAACTCCCACTCTTTATGGTCAGCAAAGCAATACTGTACAAGAGGCTTTTTTGCCCTTTGAGACTGGCGGCAGTACGGAATACCGAACAGCAGGGGGAGCCCCCGGTGATCAGTATTGGCAAAATTCATCAGATTACGAAATTGATGCCCAGTTGAATCCCGAAGAACATCAGGTTAAAACCAGCATCAAAATTCAATACACGAATAATAGTCCTGATAATTTAGAATTCGTTTGGCTCAAGCTGGACCAAAATTTATTTGACGATGATTCTTGGGGAGCCAAATTAACTCCTTATCGGGGGTCACGCTTTGGTAATAAGACCTTTGATGGGGGGATCAACTTGCAGAATGTATCAGTTTCGCAAGGTGAATCAACCTATGAACCGGAAACCCATGCTGTTGATACCAATCTCAAATTAAATTTAAAAGAAGCTATTGCAGCAAATGGCGGTCAGCTTACGATTGCGATCGATTATACATTTACCATTCCTGAGTATGGTTCTGATCGATTAGGTAGATTGAATACTGAGAATGGTATCATTTACCAGGTTGCCCAATGGTATCCGCGAGTAGCTGTTTATGATGATGTAAAAGGTTGGAATACCTTGCCCTATTTGGGAGCCGGCGAGTTCTATACGGATTACGGTACTTTTGACTACTCCATTACCGCCCCATCGGAGTATGTGGTTGTGGCTTCGGGTAAACTTGATAACCCCGCAGATGTACTTACTAAAGAACAACAAAAACGCTGGAAGAAAGCCGAAAATAGTGATGAGCGGGTATATATTATTAATAAGGATGAAGTGGGGAGCAAAGAATCGCGTCCGAATGGCAGAGATAAGCTTACCTGGAACTTTACCATGGAAAATGCCCGCGATATAGCTTGGGCTGCTTCTAAGTCGTTTATATGGGATGCCGCACGCATCAACCTGCCCGACGGTGATCAATCGTTGGCGATGTCGGTTTATCCCAAAGAAAGTGCCGGGGATACCGCCTGGGGCCGGTCTACAGAATATGTAAAAGGCAGTATAGAGTTTTACTCTAACTATCTTAAGAAGTATCCATATCCTACAGCTGTTAATGTAGCCGGTACGGTAGGCGGTATGGAATATCCGGGTATCGTTTTTTGTAGCTGGAAAGCTACCGAGGGTGGTCTGTGGGGTGTTACGGACCATGAGTTTGGACATATTTGGTTCCCGATGATTGTAGGATCAAACGAACGGGAATACGCCTGGATGGATGAAGGTTTCAATACGTTTATCAACAATTTGAGTACCAAGAATTTTAACGATGGAGAGTACTATAGTAAACGCGATATGCGGGGACTGAATAATTGGCTCACCGGCAAAAATTCTGAGCCGATTTTAACAGCACCTGATCAGGTGCAACCGGGAAATTTAGGTATTGTAGCCTACTATAAGCCGGCCATGGGGCTTCAGATATTGCGACAATCTATTATTGGTCCTGAATTGTTTGATGAAGCTTTTACAGCGTATGTAGATCGCTGGGCATACAAGCACCCTACGCCCGATGATTTCTTCAATACAATAGAAGATGTTAGTGGTCGTGAATTAGACTGGTTCTGGCGGGGATGGTTTGAGAAAACATGGACGATGGACCAAGCAGTAGATTCCGTAAATTACATTGAAGATAAACCTTCGAATGGAGCCTTAATCAGTATCAGCAATAATAATAAGCTGGTTATGCCGGTAAAAATGGAGATTACCCAAGCCAATGGTACTACCGAAACCGTTCGGTTACCTGTACAGGTGTGGCACCGGGGCAATGAATGGACCATGAAATATGAGTCTACGTCTGAGATTACAAAGGTTGTTATTGATCCTCAAAAGGAGTTTCCGGATGTAAAACCTGCGAATAATATATGGACGACTTCTTCGGAGAAATAAAGAATCTCTTGAGAATATTAGGTTAATATTCGCTGTTAAAAGGCCTGTTCTTGCTGAACAGGCCTTTTTATTACAGTCATTTTTTTAAAAACAGAATTATTGGGGAACTGTGAATGCAAAATACTATTGGCAGGATTCACACGAAGAAAAACCCGTCCGGTTAAAGACGGGTTTTGCACTCAAGGATTAGCTAGGTTCTCTTGATATGGTAGGTGTTTAGGGCTATATAATGAAATACGCGTTGATTAAAGCTGTACCCAATTCAGTATTATCCATGGCTTATAACTGATATAGCAATTCCATGGTGTATGTTATTGTGTAACAGTATGAGCTTTGGGATCCCCATTGTGCCTATTATGTTGTCCGATGCTAAAAAGGCAGTTGTCTGCCCGTGTACATACTATAATCCCTGCCTTAGAGGTTGTTACACGAAAAAAGAAATGAGTAACTAGTGTTAGAACGAAAAAATAATATTTGCAGAAGGCCTGAAGCCGGGAAGTGTTCTCTTCTTAAGTTTGTAATAACCGGTTTTATTTTCACCCTGTGTAGGAGCTAACCACCAGTTTATCACATTTTTACTGTCTAACAGATTAAAAAGGTGTAAGCTCATCTTTAAATCTGCGTTGTTGAGTGCAATCTTATACGTGGCCCCAATATTGAGTTGATGAAGGGGAGATAGCTTATCATTTGAGGGAGTATCAAAGGAATATTCTTGTACATATTGACTGCTTGTTGATGCTAAATAGTCGTAATATGCTTTTGTAAATCCCCAGCTTCGTCCCCATATATTTTGCAGCTGTAGTATTAGCATCAACTTAGAAGTGGCTTGCCACTCTGCAGCAATAGCCGTTTGATGTGGTTTATTAGACGGGGTGGATACATACTTGCTATTAAAGCGGCCAGGAATTTTTTGTTTAGCTAAGCTGAACTGATATTTTCCTTTAATATGTAGAGGTAAAGAGGGAAGCACTTTTTCTATCACAACCCCCGTACCAAAGGAATATCTTTGGGATGTAGAAGTATATTGCCCCTGCAACGAATAGTTTTTTGATATCCCGTTAATACTACTTTGTAATTTATTATAAGTCAAAGAAAGAGTCTGGGGCACCCATTTATAATAGGTTTCACTTCTAATATCCCAGTTTTCTCCGGGTTGCCATATTAAGTTCGTAGATAGGTGATACGATTTTGGTACTTCGGTTGAATAATCTATTGGGACCCAAAAACGAATAGAGGGGACTAGCGCAGATGGTCCAATATTACTGATATCAAACTGGTTGATAAATTGTCGATATATTCCCCCGGATAAACGAAACGAAAGGTACCCCACAGAGGTGTTCGGTTCATCGTGTTGAAAGGCAATGCGTGGTTCTATAAAAATGAGATCACGGCTGGGAATAAAGGTTAACCGACTGCCTGCCGAAATCGCGGTTTTATGAGATAATTGCACTTTGTTTTGTAAATAGCCGGATAGTAAAAAGCTTGTGGACTTTGAAGTTGCCGAATTAAGGTAAAATTCAGATAGCTGAAAACGATAGTTAAGGCGTTTTGCTTTTATTCCCGTTTTTAACTGGTAGTTTTTGGTAATACTGTAATCAAAATTTGTCTGGATAGCAGATTCCGTTATCCCGTTTTTATCACCGGTGTCCATATTTTGGATGGCCCCATGGCGCAACTGGTCTGAGATGGATCGCCCCCCGGAATAATTGATGGCGGTATTTGATTCGTTGCCTATCGCATAATGGTGATTTAGTGTATGTTTAGTAATATAACCGCTGATGCTAAAATCTAACCGGGGAGATAAAAGCAGGTCGTGTTGTATCTTACCCATCATGTTTGTCCAATCATACCGATCTAATGTAGACATATAACTGGGGGCCTCCGAAATCGCAATAACATTTTGCGAAAATAAATCGGTTTCCAGATAATTTTTTCCACGATAGGCTGTAATACGGGTTTTTTGAAAGTCACTGTGATTTATTTCAGCAGCAAGATGAAGATCTGAATAGTGAATATCAGATTTGTGTTCTTTTTGATAGTAGTTCATATCCGTATCACTGATATTCAACAACTGATTAGTTAATAAAGGGTCTATTTGATCCCATTCCCGGAATGTCTGTTTAAGACTTCTTTTTTTATACCAGTGCCAAATATTTGTTCTGCCGGCAAGCATTACGTTGATCTGGGGACCACCTTGAATATGGAATTGATGATCAAAACGGGCATTCAGATTAAGCTGATCGACCTGCAATAAGAGTGATTTATTTTCGGAAGTGGCAAGGTCATGATTTAAATTAACCACCCCTGAAAGTTGACTGCCAACAGGAGAAGCATACCCGGCCTTGTAAACTTCAATTTTTCCGAGCGCATAGGGGTTAAAAGCACCAATTAAGCGCCCCATGCTTACGGGGTCATAAATAGGGGCACCATCAAGACGCAGCTGGCTGCCTCCCATATGTCCACCCTGAATATTATAATCTGCCATACCCAGGTTAAAATTGATTCCCATCACGGAATTAAGACTTCTAACAGCATCAACTGTGCCTAGTAGTTGATGGGTTGGTTGTTCCGATGAATTTGTTAGGTATTGGGTAGATGGCAACCTTTTTCGTGTATCACTAACTACTATTGGCTTCACCCAAACCGGTTTTGTATGAAGCGAAAAAGTATGTTGGATAGGTTCTGCTTCGGGTACCCAAACAGTATCTCGTACAGCTTGATAACCCACATATGTAACTGTCACTTCATGCTGGCCAGGCTTTAATTTGGCGATATTAAAATGGCCTGAACTATTTGTTGAAGTTCCGGTAGAAGCATCAGCTAACATAATATTGGCTCCGGCAAGAGGTTGCCCGGTAACTTCGTCTACAACTTTACCTGCGAGCATTCCGTAGGTGGTTTCTTGTCGGCTGTCTTTGACAAGTACATAGGTACCCGAAGAAAGCTGAATAAAATCCAAGCCACTGTCTTTTAAAATAAGCCGCAATATCTCTTCCGAAGAAGTAAAATCTCCTGCAACATAAACGGTATGTTCATTTATTAACTGAGGGTCGTAAATAAGATCGATATTGGTTTTTTCAACTAACCGGCGGATTGCTTGTTCCAGGCTAAGACCTCTGGAGAGATAGGTATACTTCTGCGGCTGTTGACTCTCTTGGGCTGTTGCAATAGCAGGAAGAAATAATGCTATCAGCAAACAGCAAGATAAAAAATAGCGGTTGGTCGACCTCATTATAAATGAATTGTCAGTTTCTGTATATCAAAAAACTGTCATTTTTTTTCTTATAGATCAAACCTTTCGCTCGACATATATCTTTAATTGCCATTTCAGCTGTCTCGATGTCAGAGAGATAGATCGTGATTTTGTCATTTGAAATATTTGGATGATAGTTAATCTTCACATCAAAACGCCGTTGAATTTCTTTGAATATTGATGACAAATGTTGATTCTCAAATGCAAAACTGTCTTGTTGCCATGCCAGCGCTTTTGTTGGATCAACCGGGCGTGGAGCAACAGGAGAGGGATGATTATTGGAAATCCAGCTTTGTTTTCCGGGGTGCAATGTTACCGAATTATTGGTTCCCGTTGCTTGTAGCAGAACTTTGCCTTCTGATAAAAAAACCGAAGTCATATTATCCTTTTCGTTGGGCCAGTACCGGACATTAAATTTTGTGCCCAGCACTTCGACCGAGGCATTCCCTGTTACAACTCGAAAGGGATGTTCACTTGATTTTATTTCAAAAAACGCTTCTCCTTTAAGGCGTACATTTCTACTCCACCAGTTAAAGAGGTGCGAGTAACTAAGTACAGAGCCGCTATTAAGATGAATGGTGCTGTTATCTGACATCTGTATCGTTTTTGTTTCGCCTGCAGGTACCTGAACCTTAACCGGCATCAACAGATATGCAATTCCTGTAGCGACCATTAAAAAAACGGCAGCAGCGGCATATGTGATAAAAGAGAACTGTGAGGCAGTACTTTCTTCAGATGCTATTTCTACCTTCACGTTCTTGTATGCCTTAGCGAGTTCAGTATCAGTGCATTGCACATGATGTGCAATATCTGCATTTTCCATGTCTGCCCAGAGTTGTGAGATATCTTCTCTCGTTTCTTCTTCGAACTCCTCCAGCGGACATCTAAATGTGGATGAAATCTCTCTATTCTTCTTCATAACGACTACCCTTTTTATTTTTTTTGTATAAATCCCATTTTTTGCGCAACGTTTTAAGGGCCGTAACAATATGATTATTTACGGTGCGTGGCGAAATATCCATAATTTCAGATATTTCTTCATGATCAAACCCCTCAAAACGGCTTAGTTGTATAGCTTCGCGCTGCCTACCAGGAAGTTGTTCAATAAATTTGATCATCTTTTTATTATAGTCTTCGGGTTCTGCAATTTTTGACAAAGTCTTACTTTCAACCTTTAACCGATTGTGATTTATATTTTCAATCGGGGTATGGTTATTGGTATCTCGAATATGATTTAATGCTCTGCTGCGTACTATTTGGTACAAATAAGATTTTAATGATTGTTGAGGATCGATATTGGTTCGAATTTCCCACAGTTTTACCATCGATTTTTGGACGACATCATGAGCGGCAGATTTCTTTTTGGTATATCGCCAGGCAAATTTTAGTAATTGTGGGTATACCTCATGGAAAAGCTCAGAAAAAGCTTCTTCATCAGAGGCACGAATCTGTTGGGCCCAGTCTTGAAATTTCTGATCAGTATTTTTAGATCCCATTGATAACTCTTTTCCAGGTTCTGTTTATTATACACGTGCAAAGGGGAAGTATGACTATTTCTTGACCGGTTTTTGTTCTGAGTAATGCAAATAGCTCTTCTTTCTCTGTAGTGCAGAGAACTATTTCAACCGTTGCCGAAGTAGTGAATTTTGATAAACTCAGTCTATTCTAATTCCAATCTATGAAACAGGGCAGTGAATTATGATAAGAAAAAAGCTAGCTAACAGCTTTAGAGATCCTATTCTGAAGTGCCCGGACTAATGGTTTTTGAAGCTGTTCAGCAGAAAAAGGTTCTATCAGAACTGTATGGAACCCATGAAAGTCGGCCTGTCGGAATCGGTCAAACAGTTCATGGGCCATCTCTCTAAAGTTGCCCTTGTAGTGCACAATATTTTCAGCTTTTAGGTTATCATATTGTGTATGCAACAAGTAGAGTGTTTCTTGGCTATCGAGGTCATCTTTTAGCCATTGAACAGTAGCATCAGGAGAATAATGGGTGTATTTGGTACCGGGACTGCGTGCCTCAGTATTAGCAGAAGGTTGGGAAGCCCGTTCCACTTTTTTTCCGGCTACCTTAGATATCTGTTCGGCACTAATTGCGCCGGGCCTGTAAATGCGAAAAGGTTCGGAAGAAACATCCAACACCGTTGATTCAAGACCGATATCTGTTTCGCCGGCAGCAATAACGGGGAATTTTTTGCCAAAATCTTCTTTGACGTGTTTAGGTTTGGTTGGGCTTGGCTTGCCCGAGGAGTTGGCGCTTGGGGCAACTAATGCACCGGCCTGAGCAATAAGTTCTTGCGATAGCGGATGCCTGGGCCAGCGTATCGCTACGGTATCGAGTCCCCCGGTAAGGATATCAAGTACCTCTGGCTTTTTGTCAAAAATGAGGGTAAGCGGGCCGGGCCAAAAATGGGTCATTAGTTTTTCAGCTGCCGGCGGAACGGTTTGGGCAAAAGAATCTACCATAGTTCTGTTTGAGATATGTACAATCAGGGGATTGTCGGCCGGACGTCCTTTTTGCTCAAATACTTTTTGGATGGCCGAGGGATTCCAGGCATCGGCACCCAGCCCATATACTGTTTCTGTTGGGAATGCTACAAGCTCTCCTCTTTCCAAGAGTTTCACATATCGACTAAGCAAAACTGACCTCTTGTATTTCTGAAGCTGAAAGTTCACTTAAAAATTCGGCAGCTGCCTCAAGATCCGGAATGTCATGAATGACAAAACGGACCCGATCATCTTTCTGGATGACTTTAAATCGTCCTTCTGCCTTTTTTTGTAATCTCTTTAACAATGCTTGGAAACGGTCTCCGTAAAACTCTTCTCCGAGGTCAGACTCGTGCTTGGGACAGCTCAACCACATACGATTCGAACGAATGCGAACCTTTGTCATAAGTAGTTGAGAAGCATACAGTTTGATTACGGTAGAGGTGATAAGATTTTGAGCCGCTTCTGTAATAGGACCAAAGCGGTCTTTGACCTCCTCTTTCCAGTCTTTAATCTCTTCAAGCGACTCTGCTCCCGAGAGCTTTCTATACAGATTTAGACGTTCAACATTATCAGAGACATAATCTTTATCAAGCAGGGCAGGGCGGTCAAATTCGATCTGTGTCTCAGGAAGCTCCATTTCTACTTCTACATCATCAAACACATCGCTAAACTCCTGTTCTTTGAGCTCCCGCACCGCATCGTTGAGTATCTTTTGATATAAATCGAAGCCCAGATCATTAATGTAGCCACTCTGTTCGGC
Organism: Fodinibius halophilus; assembly: GCF_011059105.1. GTDB lineage: Bacteria > Bacteroidota > Rhodothermia > Balneolales > Balneolaceae > Fodinibius > Fodinibius halophilus. Next base: position 244,977 of record NZ_JAALLS010000001.1, read on the forward strand.
CCCCAATATATCGCCGGCGCCGCGAATATCCAGATCACGCATAGCAATATTAAATCCGGATCCAAGATCTGAAAACTCCTCAAGTGCCAATAATCGCTTTCGTGCCTCATCGGTCAACGACTTGATATCCGGGGTAATCAGGTAGCAAAATGCTTTTCGGTTTGATCGGCCAACACGTCCTCTCAGCTGATGGAGCTCTGCCAAACCAAAACGGTCAGCACGATTGATAATCATCGTATTTGCATTGGATATGTCGATGCCATTTTCAACAATATTTGTAGATAGGAGTACGTCGAACTTATGATCGTAGAAGTCCTCGATAATATTTTCGAGCTTACTGGAACTCATCTGTCCATGCGCGTATCGTACTCGAATATCGGGTACCAGCTTACGAACCATATTAGCTACCGCTTCAATATTTTTCACTCTATTATGGATGAAAAACACCTGGCCGCCCCGAGAAACTTCCTGCATCAGAGCATCGCGTATCAGATCTTCGTCAAAGCTGTGAATTTCTGTTTGTACGGGTTGGCGATTGGGAGGAGGGGTATTGATAATACTAAGGTCACGGGCTCCCATCAGCGAAAACTGTAGTGTTCGCGGAATGGGTGTAGCCGTGAGGGTAAGGACATCAACAGTAGCTCTGTACTCTTTGAGTTTCTCTTTGGTCTTAACGCCAAAGCGCTGTTCCTCATCAACAATAAGGAGGCCCAGATCATCGAAGTGAACATCTTTGGAGGTAAGGCGATGTGTGCCTACCAAGATATCGACCTTGCCTTCTTTGAGGCGTTTAAGTGTTTCTTTTTGCTCTTTTCGGCTTCGGAATCGTGATATTACATCAACCGTAACGGGAAAGTCCTTCATTCGCTTGGCAAATGTTTTGTAGTGCTGGTCGGCCAATATCGTGGTGGGCACCAATACCGCAACTTGCTTATGGTCCATTACTGCTTTAAATGCGGCCCGCACAGCTACCTCTGTTTTACCGAACCCTACATCTCCGCATACCAATCGATCCATGGGGGTGTTGGCTTGCATATCGTTTTTAACTGCTTCAATGGTATCACGCTGATCAGGAGTTTCTTCAAATTCAAACCGGGCTTCCATCTCGGTTTGCCACGAATTATCAGCTGAAAACTCAAAAGCGTCTTGCGACTTACGTTTGGCATAGAGCTTAATCAGGTCGCGGGCAATATCTTTAACTTTCTTTTTGGTCTCGGCCTTTTTCCGAGCCCAACGGCCGGATCCCAATTTGTCTATACGGGGTTTTGTTCCTTCTTTACCGGAATACTTCTGTATTTTATGAAGGTTAGAGACATTAACATAAAGCGTTGAGTTTTCTTTGTATCGCAACACTACCGATTCTTGCTCTACGCCCCGGACTTCGATTTTTTTGAAGCCGGCGAAAGTCCCGATGCCATAGTCTACATGAACGACAAAGTCACCTACATTAAGATCTCGCAATTCTTTGACGGATAAACTGCTTTTGGCGCGTTTTTTCCTCGTTTTAGGACGATGGTAGCGGTTAAATATCTGATGGTCGGTATATACGGCCAATCCCTGTTCATTAAGGATAAATCCTTCATGGATGGTTTCAACCGAAAGATGGTACCGTAATTTTTCAGAGGGTTCCCCGAGTAGCTCTTCAAAGCGATCACGCTGTCCTTCATTGTCGCAAAGAATATAGGTATCAAAACTTTGCTTGCTTAAGCTTTGGATGTCTTCACGTAAAAGTTTAATGCTCCCGTTAAAATCAGGTTGGGGACTGGCATCCAGGCGGTATTCCCAATCAACAGCTTCTTCTTCAGAAAAACCACCCAGAAAAATTCGGGCATGACCTTTTATATGCTCTTGTAACTTCTCAGTGTTTACATACAGTTGTTCCGGGGGAAGATCGTTTCCAGTGGCCTTTTCACTATAAGCTTCTTCTGCTTTTTCGTACCGGTCTTCAATTTCACCCTCTACCAGAGATTGGTTTGCCAAAACAATAATGGCATCTTCATCGAAGTAGGAGAGTAAACTATGTTTATCATCTTGACTAAGGCCGGAGGCATCGGGTACAAAGCGGGCGGTATCTAAAAATGAAACAGACCGCTGCGAGTCGGGATCAAATTCGCGAATAGAGTCTACTTCATCCCCGAAGAATTCAAGCCGGATGGGATAATCACCGGAATAGGGATAGATATCGAGAATACCTCCGCGATGCGCAAATTCACCCGGATGATCTACAAAGCTGACGGGGTCATAATCTTGATCGACCAGCTCTTCTTTTAGCTTTTGCAGGTCAACATCATCCCCGTTTTTAATGGTGATTGAGGCCTTGGAGAAATTATCGGGAGACACAATTTTTTCGAAAATGGCCGGTGCCGATGTTACTACAACAGATTTGTCATGGGTATTGATACTCTCTAATACCTCAGATCGCTGTACAACCGGCGTACTATCGGTAATCTGTTGTGCATCATATGGGTGATGCCCGGTAGGCGGAAAGTAACTAGCTTGTTCTAGCCCGATGGTATCCAAGTCGCCTTTCATGAATTCTGCTGATTCGGTGTCCGGATAAATAACAACCAGCTTGTCGTATTTCTGTGCCAGTTTAGCTACCAGAAGAGAAGGGGTAGAACCAACAAAATGATTTAGAAATATTGCATTCTGTTTATCAATATTGTCGTATAGATCACGCCAGGGGAGCTGGGCAGAAAATGTTTTAAGAACAGACTGTAACGCCATGAAAAAGAAGGAGGTTAAATTTGGAACTCATCAGAAATGCACATAACAAAAATAAGCATTTAAACCGTTCTTTTATAGAACGGTTTAAACTCGCTTGTAACTATTCTACAGCTTTTCGGAACAGGAACTGTTCTGAAACCATAGCAAGTATCAGCAACAGGATACCGGGCAGTAAAAATCGCGGATACAGATCTTGATAATCGGTATAGATAATCTCTTCGATCTCCGATTTTTCCAGTTTATCAATTTTGGAGTAGATCTCTTCTAGTTTTTCAGTATCGGTAGCCCGGAAGTAAGCTCCACCGGTCATATTGGCGATTTTCTTGAGCATCTCTTCATCAATATTGACTTCAACATTCTGATAGCGATTGCCAAAAATGGGGTCATTTACCGGATAGGGGGCGGTACCGCGGGTACCTGCTCCAATGGTGTATACTTTTATGTCATAGGAGAGGGCAAGGTCTGCAGCGGTTACAGGATCTATTTCACCGGAGTTATTTTGTCCGTCGGTAAGTAAGATAATGATTTTACTCTTAGCTTCACTTTTTTTTAGACGATTAACAGCGGTAGCAATACCCATTCCAATAGCAGTACCATCTTCTACCACTCCCATCTCAACATCCCCAAGCAAACGCTTCAGTAAATCATAGTCGAGGGTAGGAGGGACCGTCGTAAAACTTTTACGGGCAAAAAGGACGAGACCAATACGGTCAGAAATTCGCTGATTTATAAAATCTTCTGCAACATCTTTAGCCGCTTCAAGCCGGTTAGGTTTGAGGTCTTCGGCTTTCATAGAGGTCGAGATATCGAGTGTGAGTACAATATCAATACCTTCAGCGTTCTGCTCTACCGTGGTATTTTCATACTGTGGTCGGGCAATAGCAATTACAACAAGGGCAAAAGCGATCCATTGCAAGATAGGAGATATCCATACCCCGTATGAACGCCAATTACCCGAAAGGTTTTGCAAGCCCGAGGTGTCAGAGAAGGTTAAACTGGGCGTTTTTTGGGTCCATATTTTCCAAACATGGTAGGCAATAATGGGTATCAGAAGAAGTAGTAACCAAAGCCACTGTGGGTTATCCCAACTCATGCTTTAACCTCCTTATGGTTTTGTTCTTCGTAAAACTGTTTTCGTTCAGTTTCTACCTGGGATTTATGCTTTCTGCGCATTTGCTCAATGCGAGGGCCATCAACATCTTGGGCACGTTCTAAGAAATTGTGTGCTTTCCGAAGTGCCCTCTTTGCCTGCTCGTTAGTAGGCTGAAATTTGGCAAACTTAACCATATCTGCTTCTTGGAGTACTGCACGGGTATCGGCAAGAAGGTCGTCATCTACCACACGTTTATGAAGGGCCCGTAACAGTTCACCGCTTGTAGATTCAAGGGCCGGAATCCGATACAGATCTTCATAATAGCGTCGAATGGCATCCCCAAGCCTGATGTAGAACGCTTTAAAGTCTTCATGTGAATCCAGCTTACTTTGTTCGAGTTCTTTTATCGCTTTTTCAAGCTGGATTAGAGGATTGACAAAGGTTTCTGGGCTAAATGTTTTAGGTTCTTTGGGCTCTTCAGTTTTACGTTTTTTCCAGTAATAGTGATAAAAGAGATATCCGGCTGCAATTAAAATAAGCAGTGCTAGAATATAGGGCCACCATGCTTCGGCAAAATCGAAAATAGGTTTAAGGGGGCGAAACTCCTGTTCGTCTTTTGCTAATACACTGTGGAAAGGTATCCGCACAGGATTGGTATAAAGGACCGTTGTATCTTGTTGTTGTATCAGGGTTACCGGTAAGGCAGGGATGGTGGTGTCAGCAGTGGCAAAAAATTGCAGTTTGTAAGAAACGCTATCCTTATAAGTAGTTATCTGATAATGCCGGCGTGATCGTATTTCAAAACTGTCACCGAAATGGGATGAATCCGGAAATGCCAGTTGATCGTACTCCTTACTTCGATTGAGCGTCACAGAATAGTTGAAGGTGTCCCCAACCTGCAATGAATCAATTTTAACGAATTCACTTACCGTTTGCCCTCTGCCGTTATTGAAAACAAGAAGTAATAATAGCAGGGCCGGCAGAAAAAAGAATGTTTTAAACTTGGTTCTTATCACAGCTTGTTTGTAATGATTAGTCAGATACCTGAACAATAATTTTCGACTTTTATTGTGTTGGTCGTTTGTACCGGCGCTAAAAATAGAAAAAATCTTCCCATTCAGAAACAGTAACTCATAGCAATTTCACAAAGCGTATAATTTTAGATGTGCATTAATTTTATGAAAATAGTATGTTGGGCGAGTATTACTTATAAATAACAGATTAGTATGTTCAGAACGCTTTTATTAGGGATAGCAATTGGTTTTGTAATAATTAGTTGCAGCTCACACAAAAAAGAGGATAGCTCGCAGGTACAAAAAAAGCCGACTGGGCCGGAGGTAGATTCCACTGAAATTGTGGATCGTGATATGTTTGGGGTGCCTGTGGATAGTTTTGAAGTTGCTGACCACCAGATTAAACGCAATGAAAGTTTATATCTGATTCTGGATAAATTTGATTTTACCCCCAGAGAAATTCATGCCTTCACTCAAAAGGCCCAAAGTGTGCTGGATATTGATAATCTAAGACCGGGGCAGCGATACCGTACTTACGCTTCTGCAGATAGTGGTGGTATTTCACGTTTAGTTTGGCAACCCAATAAACTGGAGTATGTTGTTTTTGACTGGAATCAAGATTCACTTAAAGCCTATCGAGCAGCACGTCCGCTTACGAAAAAGCAGGCAGTAGCATCGGGTGAGGTTTCAAGTTCGTTGTACCAAACGATAAGTGAAGAGGGGGCAAGTCCGCTTTTGGCGTATAAGATGGCAGATATTTTTGCATGGCAGATAAACTTTTTTGGTTTGCGCGAGGGCGACTCTTTTAAAGTATTGTATGAAAAGCAGTTTATCGGAGATGAGTTTTGGAGCGTAGGAGATGTTTTAGCTGCCACATTCAATCATCGTGGAGATAGCTTTCGAGCATATAAGTTTAATAAAGGTGATATGAACGGCTATTTTACGGCTGAAGGAAAGAGTGTGGAAAAAGCTCTTTTGAAAGCTCCCTTTAAATTTAATCAGCGTATAAGTTCGCCATTTTCACGAAATCGATATCATCCCATCCTTAAAAAGCGTCGTCCACATTATGGAATTGATTATGCTGCACCACGCGGAACTCCCGTACTTTCTGTAGGAGATGGGGTTGTTACAAAAGCAGGATACGATAAAGGAAGTGGTTATATCGTAAAAATTCAGCACAATGGCGTATATCAAACAGCCTATATGCATTTAAGTGGTTTTGCAGATGGTATTCGTCGAGGGGCGGAAGTAGAGCAGGGGCAGGTAATTGCTTATGTCGGGAGTACGGGAATGTCTACCGGTCCTCATTTGCACTACTCTTTGTATAAAAATAATCGCCCCGTCAATGCCCTGGGAATTGATCTGCCTTCTTCGGAATCGGTCCCGGACAGCTTGATGGATGATTTTAAAAAGGTAAGGAATTCTCTGGATCAGCAGTTACAAAAAACACAGCCTGTTCCTGTTGATAGTACCGGGCAGGATGATAAGATCGTTACCCATTTGAGTGACTATTAGGGGGCTTTGCAAAACTAGTCACATCTTGTCATGCTGAACTTGTTTCAGCATCTCATATACAGTTATTAACCTTNTAATAACGGTGTACCCTTCGGCGGAAGAATGACATGAGCGGACGAACATAAGATGCGTTGGTATTGAGTTCGATGGTATCAATTTTCATCCGCAAGAACCGATCACGAAGCTTTTTTTTCTGTATTGTTCGCTTCTTTAAATACTCTTTTCGTATTTTTTCGCTCGAGGTATCTACTAATACTTCTTTCCCGGTTTCGGCATCTTTTAGAGGAACCAGCCCCAAGTCCGGGAGTTCATCCTCATATTCATCATTAATAAAGATATTTACCAAGTCGTGTTTTTGACTGGTGATTTTCATCTGTTTGTCATAATTCTCATCCTGGAAATCACTGGCAAAAATTACAATAGCCCGGCGGTTGAGGAGTCTATTTACATAAGAGAGGGCTTCGCTGAGATCAGTTCCTGTGCTTTTGGGTTCTGTAGTTAATAACTCTCGTATCAAACGGAGTACGTGTTTACGACCCTTTTTAGGGGGAATTACTTTCTCAATTTCATCTGTAAAGAGAATAAGGCCAACTTTATCGCCATTTTTAATAGCACTAAACGCCAGTACAGCACAAATTTCTATAGAAAGCTCCATTTTACTTTGGCCTTTGCTTCCAAACATGCCACTCGGAGAGATATCAACACACAGCATCAGCGTTTGTTCACGCTCTTCTTCAAACTGTTTTATAAAGGGATCGCCGGTGCGGGCCGTAACATTCCAATCAATTTGTCGAATGTCATCTCCGTAATTATATTCTCGAACTTCAGAGAATTCCATCCCCCGACCTTTAAAAGCCGATTGGTATTCGCCGCCCAGGATATTATTAACCATTCCCTTTGTACGAATTTCAATTTTTCGAACTTTTTTTAGTATTTCTTTGGATATCATGCTGTATAAATTGCGTTCTTTGAATAGCGTTTAAGGATAATGTAAATACAGAGCATTTAAAAGTATGTAATTATAATTAAACAACATTGATGTGAGAAATATTAAATAATCTCGCACAGCCAAAGTAGTGATGAACGTCATAATTTTGAAATGTTGAAGTTTAATCCTGATAAAGGCCGTCATATTGTGATTAGGAGGGGATAAAGGTATGATATGTCATTTTGAAAAAATGCTAAAAATCCCGATTTTGTGGGGCGCCCTGAAACGGGTGTCTCTCTTGATGAATAGTCAGGGCCTCACAACTGATACTTGTGAGGCCTTATTTTTTTACCCCTCTTTGTGTTACGCTCCCAATCTTTGTTGTTTTTAAACCGGATACAAAATATCTCTTAACAGTTTAATAATATTTAGGTAACGGTTTGTTCAGATCTAATGCTTGTATTTAGGTACGCAATACCTTCCAGATATAAGTATTTCAGCACATGATTATCGGCAGCGACTTCAGCAGAAAGTACCAAGACCTTTTAAAAGAGATTGCCACACTGGCCTCTGCACAAAAAGATTCTTCACATCCAATAGCTGTAAAAAAAATTAATGCCAGTTTAAATCTGGACCGTACGGAGATAAAAAATGTTCTCGAATACTTAGAAGAGTTAGGATATATAGAGATCAAAACGATAGGCGGCCCCTTACTGTATGGGCATATTACGATTACGGAATTGGGATTATCCAAATATCAAGAGCTTACCCAGCATTAAGCACTATTCGAGTTTAAATATATTCTAAGCTATAGAGTTAAATTTTTTCGAAAAAATTACCTACCTTTCGCACGGATTTTATTCCCGAAGCATTTTCTTATAACAAAACATTTGTATCCATGATTATAGGTGTACCCAAAGAGATAAAAACACATGAAAACCGCGTCGCCCTGCTACCCGGAGGCGTATTAAAAATGAAGCGCAACGGTCATGATGTATTGATCGAGAAAGGGGCTGGAATTGGCAGTGGTTTTTCTGATGAAAAATATATTGAAGCCGGAGCTACGATCATCGATGATGTTGATGAGCTATGGGAGCAGGCTGAAATGATAATGAAGGTTAAAGAACCTATCGAGGTTGAATATGACCGAATGCAGGAGGGGCAGATTATTTTTACTTATTTCCATTTTGCTGCCAGCCGTGAGCTTACCGAAGCTGTTATCGATTCCAACTGTATCGCTATTGCTTACGAGACGGTTGAAAAGGCTGACAGATCGCTTCCACTATTAGTGCCTATGAGCGAGGTTGCAGGACGAATGGCTTCACAAGAAGGAGCTAAATACCTGGAAAAAGCACAGGGAGGCCGAGGAGTGCTTCTTGGTGGTATTCCCGGCGTAAAACCCGCTAACGTTATGGTTATTGGCGGCGGTATTGTGGGTGTTAATGCTGCTAAGATAGCTGCCGGTATGGGGGCAAATACTACAATCATGGATATTGATATGCCTCGACTGCGATATCTGGATGATGTAATGCCTTCTAATATCGATACGATGTTTTCATCGGAAGCTAATATTAAAAAGCTTTTGCCCGATGTTGACATGGTTATAGGTGCTGTATTAAAGCCAGGAGCTAAGGCCCCGCACCTGATAACACGCGAGATGCTTGGTACGATGAAAGAAGGTGCCGTATTAGTAGATGTTGCTATTGACCAGGGCGGTTGTTTCGAAACTTCTAAGCCTACTACGCATGACAACCCCATTTATGATGTTGATGGCATTGTACATTACTGTGTGACAAATATGCCAGGTGCGGTACCGTTCACTTCTACGCTTGGCCTTACAAACGTAACATTACCGTATGCTGTAGATATCGCCAACAAAGGATGGCAAACAGCCCTTGCTGAAGATGAAGAGCTAAAGAAAGGGCTCAATATTGTCAATGGTGATGTTGTGTATAAAGATGTTGCAGAGGCATTTGATATGGATTACACTGCTATTGATAGCGTGCTGTAATTTTTCTGATAATTCTGAAAAGCCGAATGCCAGGTCCGGTATTCGGCTTTTTTTATGAGTTGGTTTTGAATCTTTTTTTGCCAAACTTTAGAGCTAACATGAAACATGCTGTGAAACATATAAAATATTTTCTGAACTGATCAGTTATAATACACTGGCATTCAGTGATATAAGAATGTTGATAAGTGGGTTGACAATTTGTTAATAAGTATTCTTGTTTAGCATAAGTCATCCCGTTATATTTTTGATTCGTTACATTACTAATAGTTCTATAATTATCGCACATGGGTAAGATTATTTCCATTGCCAATCAGAAAGGGGGCGTTGGTAAAACAACTACGGCTATTAACCTGGCAGCGAGTTTAGCTGCAGTTGAGCATACCACTCTTATTATTGATATCGACCCTCAAAGTAACACTACAAGCGGTTTAGGTATTGAATCCAAAACGGTAACCAATTCTGTCTATGAAGTGATGGTTGGCGGGGTGGATGCAAAAGATGCTATCCGTGAAACGGAATTGCCGTTTCTTGAGCTGTTGCCTTCTCATATCAACTTAGTGGGAGCTGAGATTGAGATGATCGATCGGGAAGAGCGGGAACATATCTTAGAGAAAGCAATGGAGGGGCTTAGTGAAGAGTATGACTTTATTATCATCGATTGCCCTCCTTCGCTCGGCCTTCTTACCATTAATGCTCTTACCGCTTCCGACTCTGTACTTATTCCGGTACAATGCGAATATTTTGCCCTGGAAGGGTTGGGTCAGCTTTTAAATACCATAAAAATCGTGCGGCAGCATCTCAATACAGAGCTCGAGATAGAAGGTGTGTTGCTGACTATGTATGACACCAGAACTCGCCTTTCTGACCAGGTTGCCGATGAGGTTCGCAAGTATTTTGATGATCGTGTGTTTGAACAGATTATAAAGCGTAATGTTCGATTGGCAGAAGCTCCAAGCTTTGGAAAACCTGCTGTGCTTTATGATTCAACCAGTGTTGGAGCGAAGAACTATTTGGCTCTTGCGCGCGAAATTATTCGACGTAACAAAGATCTTTTTAAAGACAGCCCCGTTTTAGCAGAGGGCTAAGGAGTATATAATTCATGGCATCAAAAAAAGTCTTAGGACGAGGATTAGGCGCCTTTTTTCCCGAATATGATGAGGATTCTGAGGGGGCTAAAAAAGGTTCAGAAGAAGCCCAAAAAGGTGATGGAACCGAAGGTACAGCCTATATAGAACCTAAGAAACGAGTTAATATCGTTTTAGAAGTTCCGGTTGAGAATATCCGCCCCAATCCTCATCAGCCTCGTAAAGAGTTTGATAAAGAGCGCTTAGAAGAGCTTGCCGATTCCATTGAGCAGCACGGGCTGATACAACCTATTACCGTTCGCTACATCGGGGAAAAGCGTTTCGAGCTTATTAGCGGTGAACGTCGTTTGCGAGCCTCGAAACTAGCAGGACTAACCGAGATACCGGCCTATATCCGGGAAGTTAATGACGAGGATATAATCTCGTTTGCACTTATTGAAAATATACAGCGCGAAGATCTGAATCCCATAGAAGTGGCCCTTGGATACCAGCGCCTTATTGACGAGGCCGGGTATACCCAGGCAGAGGTTGCAGAACGAGTTGGAAAAAACCGAACCACGATAACAAATATGCTTCGGCTGCTTAATTTACCCGCCTTTATACAAGCTGGATTGCGTGATAGTAAGATATCGATGGGGCATGCCCGTGCGTTAATTCCGATTGAAGATGAAGAAGATCAAAAAAAGATCTTCAATAAAATTATCGATAAGGGATATTCTGTTAGAAAGACCGAAAAGCTTGTTCGGAATCTTAATAAGAAAGAAGATAAGAAATCGAAAGAGGAATCAAACGAAGAGAATAAAGCCCTCTATAAAGAAATATCCAATCGCCTGAGACGTAAACTAAGTACTAAAGTAAATATCAAATCAAAAAAGAATGGTGGCGAAATACGTATCGAATATTATTCGGATGAAGAGCTGGATCGCCTGCTCGATCTATTTGACGCTATCTCTTAGCTTTACCATTCTTGCTGGAGTTGTACCTGCTTTGGGGCAGGGGCATACCAATAACATATCTACCGATATCAGTTATTATTCCGAATACAGCTCTTTGCCATCCACCCCATTAGTTAGATCAAGCTATTCTGATTCTACAAAAAATACCATTACGCCTGGTTTGCCTAATCCCAAAAGCGTAATGTTTAAATCGATGATCATACCCGGGTGGGGGCAGATTATTAACAAGCAGATCTGGAAAGTTCCTATTGTGTACGGTTTACTGGGGGGGCTCGGATATTATAGTGTGCATCTAACAAAGCAGTACCATGATTATCGTGCTGCTTATTATAATCTCAATCCAGACACTGACAACGATTTACGATTTGGGCCCACACCATCATATATACCTGGAGATGCTAACCTGCGTGAATTACGTAATATACGTAATAAATATCGAAACCGGCGCGACCTGGTATATGTTGGTATAGTATTAGCTTATGGCCTCAATATTGTAGATGCCTATGTGTTTGCTCATATGCGGTCGTTTGATGTTTCTAAAGACCTTAGTATGAGGCCCCGCATTCAACCGGCAATAACTGCACAGGCCACTCCGGGAATTTCTCTTTCAATAGATTTAATAACAAAATAGTAGGCGCTTATGGATAACAAGAATGAAAGTGAAGAACTCAAAGTCCCTGAACATTTTGATGACAGCCACTCTAGCGATGTGTGGAGTATTTTTAAAATTATGGGTGAATTCGTTGATGGATTTGATAAGCTCTTTAAAATAGGACCGTGCGTTTCGTTTTTTGGTTCAGCACGTACTGTGGAAGGGGATGTATACTATGAGTTGGCTCGCTTAACAGCTGAAAAAGTTACTGATCAAGGGTTCGGTGTTATCACAGGAGGTGGACCCGGGATTATGGAGGCAGCTAATAAGGGAGCCCAGGAAGGGGGTGGAAAATCTGTTGGATTGGGGGTTACCTTGCCTCATGAGCAGGGAGTAAATGCTTTTGTTGATAATGATTATATCATCAACTTTCATTATTTCTTTGCCCGAAAAGTTATGTTTGTAAAATATGCTCAGGGATTTATCGTATTTCCCGGAGGTTTTGGTACGCTGGACGAGTTTTTTGAGGCGATGACACTTATCCAGACAAAAAAGATAAATACTTTTCCAATCGTTTTAATCGGTGTTGATTATTGGGAAGGGTTAGTAGACTGGATAAAAGAACGTATGGTGGAAGAGGGGACAATAGCGGCAGATGATGTCAGGTTATTTCATTTAACCGATGATCCCGATGAGGCCGTTAACATTATATGTGAATTCTATCAAAAGCATACTTTAAGTCCCAATTTTTAATCTGTTTTGTGATTCAAGGAAACAAATTACCATAAGAGCCCTATAAAATATGTACAAGTTGAAATTCTATTGCACAATAAAATAGACTGCTTTAAGTTTTACTTTTAAAATAGATGTTTAATTCATTACATTTATTGTTTTCAAAATTCAACAAAAAACGAAGGGATAATGAAATTGTTTAAAAAATGCATAACAGCCGTTGTAGTTAGCCTTTTTCTAATAGGGGCGGTGTCTAATGTAGAGGCACAAGACAAACGAACGGCGATTAAAACATATAACAAAGCCTTAGAATCAGCTCAAAATGGGCAGTTAGAACAAGCAATTAATTTGTTCAACCAAGTAATGACCCAAGCTGAGAATTTGGGTGAAGAAGGGAAGGATATTTTAGAGCGGTCACAGAAAAAGTTGCCACAAGTCCATTATCAGTTGGCCTTGCAGAAATATAAAGCTTTTCAAAGCGACCAAAAGTTAGAAAAACTAGACGCAGCAATTAGTCAGTTTCGAAATACTAAAGACATGGCCGCAAAGTACAACGACCAACGTCGTGCTAAAAAGGCTGAAGGAATAGTGACAAAGCTAATGTATTCCAAAGCGCTAGTTTATTACAAGCAGCAGAATTATCAAGATGCTTTAGCCACTCTTGATAAAGTTATCGAACGCAATGCTAACTATGCCAAAGCCTACTATCAAAAGGGCATAGTTATGAAAAAGGTAGATAGCAAAAATATTGATGATGCTATCGCTCAGTTTGATAAAGCTATAGAAATTGCTGAGAAGCTAGGAGAAAATGGAACAGCTACCAGAGCTAAAGAATCTGCTCATGATCAGTTGGTATACCAGGGAGCTCAAGATATTAGTAATGAAAACTTTGAGAGGGCTACTAACCTGTTAAATCAAGCCTTAAAGTATGATTCAACGTCTCCTGATGCTTATTTCCGCCTTGCTGAGGCACATAATAATTTGCAAAACTGGCAGCAAGCAGCTAATAACGCTAAAAAAGGTTTGGACTACGAAAAAGGTGGTAAAACTGAGAAAGCGAAAATCTATTTTGAACTGGCAACTGCTTATAAAGGGTTAGGTCAAAAAGAAAATGCTTGTAGCGCCTTTAGCAATGCTGCTTACGGTTCATTTAAATCGCCGGCAGAACACCAGATGGAATATGAGTTGAAGTGTGAAAGTGCTACTAATTAAGTACTTTTTATTTTAGGTTTTTTAGGGCCTCCTTTCGGGGAGGCCTTTTTTATTTGCTTACCTTTTCTTTCGTTTTTAAGTGAGCCTAGCAATGGCTATTTTCAGCTTCTAATTTATTTGATCTTAATTTCCTAAACCTTCTCTATATAATAATCATGAATCACACCATTACCTCGCTTGATGAGCTGTGCGTAAATACGATCAGAACCCTATCGATGGATGCTGTGCAAGCAGCAGAATCCGGGCACCCGGGCATGCCTATGGGGATGGCCGATGCGGCATATGTACTCTGGACTAAATTTTTGAAGCATGATCCTGCTAATCCCGATTGGTACAATAGAGACCGTTTTATCCTCTCGGCAGGACATGGATCTATGTTATTATATAGTCTATTGCATCTTACCGGTTATGATCTGTCGTTAGAAGAATTAAAAAACTTTCGACAGTGGAATAGTCTTACCCCCGGACATCCCGAATATGGGCACACACCGGGGGTAGAAACTACAACCGGGCCATTGGGGCAGGGTTTTGCTACTGGTGTTGGTATGGCGATGGCTGAAAAGCATCTGGCGGCCAAATATAATAAAGACGGATTGCCCATTACTGATCACTACACCTACGGTATTGTTAGTGATGGTGATCTTATGGAAGGAATCTCACAAGAGGCGGCCTCACTTGCCGGTCATCTAAAGCTGGGGAAAATTATTTATCTCTATGATGATAATGAGATCTCTATCGATGGAAGTACCGACTTGTCATTTACAGAAGATGTTTCTAAGCGATTTGAGTCCTGCGATTGGCATGTTATAGAAATTGACGGTCATGATCGTGATGCGGTTGAAAAAGCGATTCAAGAAGCTCAAAAAGAGACTGAAAAGCCATCGCTGATTCGTTGCAGAACGCATATCGGTTTTGGAAGTCCTAATAAGCAAGATAGTTCTTCCTCGCACGGAGCTCCTTTAGGTGAAGATGAGATCAAGAAAACAAAAGAAAATCTTGGATGGGATCCGGAAGCTACTTTTCATATTCCTGATGATGTGTTAGAACACTTTAGAGCGGCAAGGGAACAGGGGAGTGAAGTCCGTGATCAATGGCAGGCCCTGTTCGATCAGTACAAAGACTCATATACTGAGCAAGCTACTCAGTTCCAGGCAGCTATAACACGAGAACTACCGACCAATTTTGAAGAATTTTTACCCACCTTCGAAACTGATGAAGATGGATTAGCTACCAGAGCTTCGTCGGGCAAAGTCATCCAGGCATTAGCACCTGAAATTCCTCATTTGATAGGGGGATCTGCAGATCTTACCGGCAGTAATAAAACCTGGATTGATGATTCCGGAATATTTAGTGCTTCGAACTATAGCGGACAGAATATTCACTTCGGAGTTCGCGAGCATGCTATGGGAGCAGCACTAAATGGTATGGCCTTACATACCGGAGTGATTCCATATGGCGGAACATTCTTAATCTTTTCGGATTATTGTCGTCCGGCTATTCGTCTTGCTGCACTTTCAAATATTCCTTCAATATTTGTCTTTACCCACGACAGTGTAGGACTCGGTGAAGACGGCCCCACGCACCAGCCGATTGAGCATTTAGCTTCATTGCGTGCAATGCCTAATGCTTTGGTATTACGTCCTGCTGATGCGAATGAGGTAGCCTGGAGCTGGAAAGCTGCCATTAGCCATACAGAGGGACCATCACTGCTTGCACTTACACGACAAAGTGTGCCTACCTTTGAACGAACAGAGGAGAATGCGGCATCAAATACGCTGAAAGGTGGATACATTTTGGCAGATTCTGAAAAAGATCAGCCAGATGTTATTCTTATGGGAAGCGGTTCTGAAGTACAGTATGCTATGAAGGCTAAAGATACACTTGTTGGCGAAGGGATAGATGCCCGGGTCGTAAGTATGCCTTGCTGGAAATTGTTCCGTGAGCAAGACGAATCCTATAAACAACAGGTACTGCCATCTGAAGTAACGGCCCGTATTTCTATTGAGGCCGCGGCCACCTTTGGCTGGCGCGAATGGATAGGATCCGAAGGGATGGCTATTGGCTTAGATCACTTTGGAGCTTCGGCGCCATTTAAAGATATCTATGAAAACTTTGGTTTGACGGCAGATCATATCGTTGAAAAAGCACGTAACTTAGTGGGATAAAAGCCGCTAAGGTGTACTATTCGTTATGATGTACACAGGTAAAGGTGATATCATCAGCGGGTTTCTCCTGGCCGATAAAGTTTTCTAAAGATGACTGAATTTTATGGATGATCGTTTTGGCATGTAATGAGCCATACACACTAAGTATGGCGTCAAGACGATCTTCTCCATATTCTTCACCCAGTTCATTACGGGCTTCGGTAAGACCATCGGTATAGAATAAGATGCTGTCGCCGGATTTGAAATGAAAGACTTTTTCCTGGAGGTGGTGTTCCATGTTTTGTGATGATGTCATACCGAGAGCGAAACCGTCGGAACGGAGATCAAAGGTGGCATCTCGTTCGTCACTAAAAAAGATGGGGGCATTATGTCCGGCTCGGGCATAGATAAGTTTGTCTTCTCCCTTGGGAAAGAAACCGGCACAAGCGGTGACAAACGTTTTGTCCTTGATATCCGATTTCACATAGTTATTGAGCTCCATAAAAAGTTCTTTGGGCGTGGGATTACTTTTTTCAATAATCAGGTGTACAAGTGCCTGCATGCGTACCATATACAAGGCAGCTGATAATCCCTTGCCGGAAACATCGGCAATAACGATATATGTGCCTTTGTCGGTTTCAATAATATCAACATAGTCGCCGCCTACATCTTTGGCTGTATTAGCAAAAGATACGATTTCGAGATTTTCGGTTTCATGCTCAGTATTGGGTAATAAGCTGAGTTGAATTTCACGGGCAAGGTCAATTTCGCGCTTAACGTCCGATTTTTCTAGCAGCTCAACCAGTAGAAGCATGAGCATAGAACCGAAAGCAAAAGGGACCAGTAGGTCATAAAAAATTACGAATCCGGTAATCTGCAGAAATCCGAATAGATAATATGCTACGAATGAAATCAAAGATAATCCGAATAATAACCTACGGGTGGGATTTAGCCGCTGAGTTAGGGAAGAAAAGAGTCGCAGGAATTTCATATGTCCCGGTATTTCGGAACTGCGCCTCTGTTCCATATCCTCATTAATCGCTTCTGAATAAAGCTGCTTGAGCCGGTCGGTATCGTTGTAAAATTCTTTACCGATCCGCTCCCGGGTCATCCCGGAAACATATTCTTTATAAAACGATTTTGTATTTTGGAAAGCAGATTTAGCTTCGTTTTTTAAGCCCATGTAAAATTGTGATCAATATTGTAGAGTAAAGTACTTATTCGAAAACGATGGCAAAAAGTTTTACCTTTCCTTTTGCCAGTAGAAAAAAATAATTAACCAAGTAAAATAAAATCCAGAATGTCTAAGAGTTTCTTGTTTTTAGTGGATGGTATGGCTTTGGCCTATCGTTCGCACTATGCTTTCATCCGCAGTAATTTAAAGAATTCCGAAGGGATTCCCACAGGTCCGATATTAGGTTTTGCCAATACCTTAGAAAAACTGCTTCAAGAGCACGAACCAAGTCATATTGCAGTAGCATGGGATACCGATAAACCCACTTTTAGGCACGAAATGGATGACGATTATAAGGCAAACCGTCCACCTCAACCCGAAGAGCTTACAATCGGAATTCCTCTTATTAAAGAGATGATTGAGGGCTATGGGATAAAAAATATTGAACAAGATGGTTATGAGGCGGATGATATTATTGGCACTATCGCCGAAGGGGCAAATGCCGAAGATGTGGATGTATTCTTGGTAACCCCGGACAAAGATTTTATGCAGTTGGTGCACGATCATATCACCATGTACAAACCGGATAACCAGAATGGCGGTTTTAATAAGATCGATCGTGAAGGGGTGAAAGATTATTTTGGGGTGTATCCTGAAAAGGTGATTGACGTATTAGCCATTTTAGGTGATACCTCTGATAATATTCCCGGTGTTAAAGGGATCGGGAAAAAAGGTGCACCTAAGTTGATCAATGAGTATGGGTCGCTGGAGGCAGCTATCGAAGATGCTCCCAATATGAGTTCCAAACGTCACCGCGAAGGGTTGCAGGAGTATGAAGAGGAGGCGCTGCATGCCAAAGAGATGGTGACGATTAAAACGGATGTACCCAATACTGTTGAATGGGAGCAGCTGGAGTGGGGAGGAGCTCATGATGAAGAGTTAGGGACTTTCTTTAAGCGGATGGAGTTCCGTACGCTCACTAAAAAGTATCTTGGGGAAAAGGTTACACGCTCAGCTGATAAAAAGTCGGAGCCGGCAGATAAAAACCAGGCAGACCTTTTTATTGCGGATGATGATACGGATGAAGAATCTCCACTTCAGAAGTACGATGAAGATATCGTCAGCTATGAGTTGGTTGACACTTCAAAAGCGATTAAAACACTGGTGGAGAAACTATCCGGGAAAGAACGGCTCTGTTTCGATACCGAAACCGATGGGGTTGATCCCATGGAGAATGAGCTGGTGGGAATTTCACTGGCCACAACGCCCGGTGTAGCCTATTATATCCCCGTTAATGTGGAAGGGGGAATTCCGGAAAAAGAAGCACTGGATATCTTGACGCCGCTTTTTGAGGATGAAGACACCTTAAAAATAGCCCATCACTATAAGTTCGATTATATGATGTTGAACAGAGCTGGCCTGGAGGTGCAAGGTCCTGCCTTTGATACCATGATTGCAGCCTATCTTATTGATGCAGACCAAAAGCTGAAAATGGATACTCTTGCTGAAGAATATTTGGACTATGAGTGTATTCCCATTACTGATTTAATTGGTGAAGGACGTAAGCAGAAGTCGATGGATGAAATTGATGCTGCCGATATCAAAATATATGCCTGTGAAGACGCAGATATTACCCTGCGATTATATGAGCGGTTAAGTGATGCGTTGGAAGAGGATGATCTCGATGATATTGCTGAAACGCTCGAATTTCCGCTTATGGAGGTTCTTGCCGAAATGGAAATGAATGGTATACTTTTGGACAAAGAGATGCTTGAGGAGTTCTCTACGGAGCTAAGAGAGGAGCTGCTGGAATTAGAAGATACTATTTATGAAAAGGCAGGTACTGAATTTAATATTAACTCTCCGAAACAGCTAGGCGAAGTGCTATTCGATAAAATGGGGCTACCGGCGGGCAAGAAGACCAAAACCGGACAATATTCTACGGCTGAATCGGTATTGAAAAAGCTGGCTTCTGATTATGAGATACCGGATCTTATTTTGGAATATCGGGCATTGAAAAAGCTAAAGTCGACGTATGTAGATGCGTTACCCAAACTTATTAATAATGAGACCGGGCGCATTCATACCAGCTTTAACCAGAGTATAGCTGCTACGGGTCGTCTGTCTTCTTCAAATCCGAACTTGCAGAATATCCCTATCCGAACCAAAAGGGGGCGTGAAATTCGCAAAGCCTTTATTGCTGATGAAGGATATCAACTGCTGTCTGCGGATTACTCGCAGGTAGAACTACGGGTTATTGCCTCTATTGCTGAAGATGAGAATATGATGGAAGCCTTTAATAACGATGAGGATATTCACTCTCGTACTGCGAAAGAAATTTTTGAACTTGATGATATCGAAGATGTTACTTCGAATCATCGCCGCAAGGCTAAAGAGGTAAACTTTGGGATTCCCTATGGCGTAAGTGCCTATGGATTGGCCAATCGTCTGAATATCAGTAATGAGGAAGGGAAGGAGATGATTGAGCAGTATTTTGAGCGATTTCCGGGTATACAGGAGTACATCGATGAGACCAAGAACTTTGTGAAGGAGAATGGGTATGTCAAAACTTTATTGGGACGCCGGCGATATATTCCCCAGATCAATTCTGGAAATTGGAATGTGCGCTCATTCGCTGAACGTACAGCCATCAATATGCCCATACAGGGTACGGCAGCCGATATCATTAAGCAGGCCATGATCGACATACAGCAGTATCTGGAAGAGCATGAGCTGGATACGAGTATGCTGCTGCAGGTGCATGACGAACTTATCTTTGAGGTTCCCGTCGATGAAGCCGATGACGTACCTGCAAAACTGCAAGAGCTTATGGAAGAAGCCTACGAACTGGCCTGTCCGCTAAAAGTTGATATGGGACTGGCCGATGATTGGCTTGAGGCACATTAATAGTCATAAAAAAATAACCCCAAATCTATATTCTGTTTAACTTGGGGTTGCACAATAATTTGTTATAAGGTTATTAATTAAAATTGTATAACCCTTTTACACTATCAGCAATCTTGATACGTGTATTTTATTTCAACCTTAAACATTTTACGGTCATATTCAATATTAACATCCCTGTCTCCATCCCCAATTATATCTTTAAGTGCTTTTTTAACACATTTTTCAGATCTACAGGTTTTTTTCTTAGGCTTACAGGGCTCTGCTAAAAAATAACTTTGGGATTTAACATTCGGTGAATTTTTAATGGGATAGTTGATTAATAATTTTTTATTCTCCGTTCTTATTCTAAAGGTATTAATCCTTTCATCTGAATTCACTTTGTTATCATAAATATAATCCGCCAGTTCTTTTACCAACTGATCAGTACCCTTGTTGAGAGGATGCTTATGTTTGGAAAAATCAATATTGAGATCATATTCAACGTCCGACAAATCTAAATTATCTTTCGTCTTTTTATCGGTTACATTGCAACTAAAAAATATTAATGAGAATAGGAGTATAACTACTGTTCTTAATGAATGTTTCATAAAAATATATCTTGACTTAAGGTTAATTAGTAATCTTAATCTAAGAAAAAAAAGAAAAAATCCTAAATTGAATGTTTTTGAGTAATTTATTCGCTTATAGAAAATGATTTCTTAGCAATCACATTTCCGTTGCTGTCTTCAACTTCTACGCGCCAGGGCCCTGTCCAGCTGGGCAGTATTGATTTGGAGCTCCAGGTGCGCCATTTTTGAGATGCTACTGTTAGTGGGATATGGGCTTTTTCTTCATCCTTATAATGCCATACGTGGTATACTTCTGTGGAATCACTGGCGCCCTCAATAACGGTATAACAATAAACATTGCCTACATTCGAAGAAAAGGAGGTATCGGGCTTGATGGGTTTACGATCTTGTATCTCTTGGGCAATGGTTATTTGTGGGACTCTCAAGTGGTGAGCTCGGATTATGCCAGCGCTTCCCGAAAATAATAGCAGTAATAAGATCACTTTTAGAGGTCTCATAGTATCTATCTTTTTTAAGGATGTTTCTTCTAATATGAGAAAAAATGCTTAAAAAATTCTTTGCTCGCAGTAATATTATCACTCTTCCAGTCTAAAGCGGGGCAGGTGTAGCTCCCATTGAATAGCCGCCAAGCGCAGGCCAATGACCACTCCCATACCGATAATGATGTTCGTTACCGAAGATAAACCGGTAAACTGTAATAAAAGGTAAACGGTAGCACCAGCCAGGGCTGCGGTGGCATAGATATCACGGCGCATAATCATGGGAATATCATTGGATAACACATCACGAATTAATCCGCCGACAGTACCGGTAATAGCAGCCATAATAACAATAATTACCCCATTGGAAATAACTTCTTGCGTTATTTGTGCACCCGTAATGGTAAAAACAGCAAGCCCCAAGGCATCAGCCAATAGTAGGGCTTTCTCTGGAGGTGCTTTATGTCGGGTATACCAGATGGTGGCTAAGGCTGATACAATTATCACCGAGAGATACGTGGGATCAGCAATCCAAAAGATAGGGTGCCGGTCGAGAAGCAGGTCGCGGGTAGTGCCTCCTCCAATAGCTGTGACAACTGCAATAATGACAACGCCTAACAAATCAAGGCTTTTACGTCCTGCTGCTAACGCCCCGGAGATAGCAAAAACAGAGACGCCAAAAAGATCTAGAAGATAAAGCAGTCGTATTTCGTCCAACATAGCAATGGAATAGTAATCAATATTTGCACCTTGTATTTACGCCGAAGGGTACAATAAAAAAAGGGAGTTCACAAAATGAACTCCCTTTAAAAAAGTAATTCTTATTTTGTCCTTTAACGGAAGCTTATCCCAAATCCTACATTGTAACTGGAGTAATTGGACAGGGTATAGGAGCCCGAGATGTGGAAAATAGCAAAACGGAATCGGAATCCTGCAAGTGCGCGAAATCCATTATCACCTTCAATAGAAATATCAAGTGGTTCTTCAACGGCTTTAATAATAAATTTTTTATTATTATTTGGATCATTAATATAATCAGGATTTCCTTCAACGGTAGGATAAGAACCAGGGGTTTTGGCATTAAATGTAGAAGCCTCATATCCTATTCCACCATAAATTGATATCATGGGTAATGTTTTACCAACTAGTGCATTTATTGACCATGCGTCTGTGTTCATCGTGATCTTTTGACCATCCCAGGTCGAAGTTGGATACGTGTTTTTTATATCTTGGCGACCTTCAATAAGATCTTCAGCCGTTACGTCAAATCCTGAACCCACTTCCATGTTTGTATATCCAAACATAAGAGAGAGGTTAACAGGTAACATACCTCCACCCGGTAACCACTGGTTAAGGCCATGTTTAGCGCCCACACCAAATAGGTTAAAAGATCCGAAATCTCCTATTTTTGTTTCAGGCATATATCGGAACATTAGTTCAGTATCCTTAATAAGTCCAACACCGGCCTTTATCATTGGTGACGGAACATATCCGAAGTCTGTCCCTTTAGGCATGTTGAAATCAAATACTTTTTGCTCACTAACCCCACCAGGGCCATCAGGATCAGCATAAACATCAAGGGTAGGACCTGTTATATCCTTTCCATTTATGGTCTGAGCAATATCGCCACCACTTGCAACTTTTACTTGTTGAAGATTTAGGTTTTGTATATCAAAAGATTTGTCTCCGCCAGGTACTATCGCAAGTCCGGAACTTATAGTAAGGTCAAACCCAAGCTTTTTATGTGGTTTAGCCGTATTTGTCCAGCCGGTATTCAAAGCAGCACCAAATCCGGTACCAAACGGTTGTAGGTATGCTTTGGCTAATGCATTAGCATCGTCTGTACTTGACTGTAAAATTTGACCAACGTCGCCGAGTTGGGCTTTAGCCGGTATTGTTGCAAAGCCAATCATCCCGATGAACAGTCCGATAAATAAAATTCTGAATCTTAATTTCATAGCTTATAGATATTTTATTCTTATTTAATTGTAAACCCTTTTTATTTGTACAACGAATACTACATAATATCCTATTAACTCTCTAGTGCTTAATCGTCTTTTAGAGAATCAAGAATGTTAAGGTATGAATCGTATCGACCGGGGTCAATGTGCCCCTCCTCAAATGCCCCAATAACGCCACAACCGGGCTCATGGCTATGTGTACAGTTATTAAATTTACATCGCTGACGTGGTTCAAGCATCTCGGGGAAAAAGAGTGAGAGTTCCCAGGGATCTATATTGACCAGCCCAAATTCGCGAATTCCCGGCGTATCAACGAGGTATCCCTCATTGACAAGCGGTAATATTTTAGCAAAAGTAGTGGTGTGTTTCCCTTTTTCATTATACGTTGATACGTTGCCGACTTTACGGTCAATACCGGGATTAATACGATTGAGTAAACTCGTTTTTCCTACTCCAGAGGGGCCAACAAATACCGAGGTAATGCCTTTCAAGCTTTCTTTAAGATTTTCAAGCGTGTCTTCCCACTCAATGCTGGTGGTAAGTACTTCGTAGCCGAGTGATTCATAGAGTTCCGTCAAATAAGAGATCGAGCGTTTGTCTTCTTCATCAGCCAAATCCATCTTGTTTATTACGATACGAGCGGGAATTTGATAGGCCTCACAGGTAACAAGAAATCGATCCAGGAATTGCGGCTTTAGTTTTGGCAATTTTACGGCTACAACGACATAAGCGGCATCGATATTGGCAGCCAAAATTTGATTCCCCTTCTGGTGATGAGTAGACTCCCGTATTAAATAGTTCTCTCGATCCTCAATCTTTTCAATACTGCCGCTGCCATCATCATTAATAGTAAAATGCACATAGTCGCCTACAGCAATAGGATTAGTCAGAGCGTGATCTTCAAGCCGAAACCGCCCGGGAAGCCGACAATTGATGTGGGTCGTTTCGTCATCCTTTTTATAGGATACCTCGTACCAGCGACCTGTTGATTCTACGACTCGTCCTCGATATTCCAAACGTTACCTTTTGTTGATTCAAAGTTTAACTAGCCTAAAATAAAGAAGTCACCCCGATAAATCGAGGTGACTTCAAAAACAGTCTGTGGTACGGATGCTAATCCATAACTATTGTCTCTTGGGAAGCATCCTTAGATTTTGCTCCTTTTTTACTTTGTGATTTATAGGTATCACTTACCTTAAAGCGTTCTGCGGGTTCAACTACTGTCTCCTCTTCGAGGACAATATCTAACAACGGATCCATCCGCTCGAGATACTGCACCTCAAGGTCACCGAGCACGTCTTCTTCGATTTCGGCTACATCCTTTTCGTTCTTCTGAGGAAGTAATACTTTCTGGATACCGGCTCGTTTGGCAGCCAGTACTTTTTCTTTGATACCGCCTACAGGCAGTACTAATCCGCGAAGTGTAATTTCTCCGGTCATGGCCAAGGTTCCTTTGACCTTACGCTGGGTAAATATGGATGCTACTGCCGAGAAGATAGAAACTCCGGCAGAGGGGCCATCTTTGGGGACTGCTCCCTTAGGAACGTGAATATGGAGGTCCCAATATTTGAAAGCCTCGTCGGGAATATTCAGCTCCTCAGAGTTAGCCTTCAGATAAGACATGGCCAGCATGGCCGATTCTTTCATGACATCACCCAGTTGGCCGGTGATATGTAATTTCCCGCTTCCTTTTGAGACGCTTGCCTCAATAAAGAGAATATCACCGCCGTAAGGAGTCCAGGCTAAGCCTGTTGCAACGCCCGGAACTTTGGTGCGTTCGGCCACTTCGTTGAAGTACTTTCGTTTACCGAGGTAATCGTCAAGTTCTTCCGGAGTTACTTTATGCGGACCTTCTTCACCGGTAGCTATTTTTGCGGCAACACCCCGGCAGACCGATCCTATTTTTCGTTCGAGCGAACGAACACCTGATT
Organism: Fodinibius halophilus; assembly: GCF_011059105.1. Classification (GTDB taxonomy): domain Bacteria; phylum Bacteroidota; class Rhodothermia; order Balneolales; family Balneolaceae; genus Fodinibius; species Fodinibius halophilus. The sequence goes on from NZ_JAALLS010000001.1 coordinate 270,006, forward strand.
CTCGGGTGTGTTCCTCAATAATCTTTTTGATCGTTTCTTCTGTAATGTCAATTTGTTCTTCTTTGAGGCCATTTTCCTTGATCTGCTTAGGCATCAGGTGCTCTTTAGCAATCTCGGTTTTTTCTTGCAGCGTATAACCGCTGATGTTGATGATCTCCATCCGGTCGCGCAGTGGGGCCGGGATGGTATCTAATGAGTTTGCCGTAGCAATAAAGAGTACCTTGGATAGATCGTAGTCCAACTCAAGATAGTTGTCAGCAAAGCTGTCGTTTTGTTCAGGATCAAGAACCTCGAGCAGGGCAGAGGTGGGGTCACCGCGATAATCGGAGCCTACCTTGTCAATCTCATCCAACATCATTACCGGATTGCTGGTTTCCGCCTTTTTCATTGCACGAATAATACGTCCGGGCAGAGCCCCAATATAGGTACGGCGGTGTCCTCGAATTTCGGCCTCGTCGTGGATTCCTCCCAGGCTAAAGCGTTCAAATTTACGGTTCAAGGCACGGGCAATCGATTTACCGAGCGAGGTTTTACCAACTCCGGGAGGGCCGTAGAAACAGAGGATAGGCGCCTTCATATCGTCTTTTAGCTTCAATACGGCTAGGTACTCAATAATACGTTTCTTTACCTTGTCTAAGCCGTAGTGGTCATCATCAAGAACCTCTTGGGCGTTATCGAGATCAAGATTATCATCAGAGTATTTTTCCCAGGGCAGATCCAGAATCCATTCAATATAATTATGGATGACTCCATAATTGGGAGATGAATTTGGGGTACGGTCGAGTCGTGTTAATTCTTTCTCCACCGTTTCCTGGGCCTCTTCGGGAAGCTCTTTTTCTTTTGCCTGTTTACGCAGCTTTTCTACCTCTTGGTGTTGCCCGTCTTCGCCAAGGGCTTCTTGTATGGCCTTCATCTGCTGGCGCAGATAAAAATCACGTTGCTGTTCATCAATATCCGACTTTACTTTGGTACGAATCTCTTCGCTGAGGTTCAATACCTGGAGTTCCTTGTTGAGGTACTCCATTACAAGCTCAATACGATCAGAAAATTGTTGGGTCTCTAAAACCTCCTGTTTTTCTGCAGTAGATACGTTGAGATTTGAAGAGATAAAATTAAGCAAAAAGGTAGGGCTGCTGATATTGTTAATGGCAACCGAAGCCTCCGATGGAATATTGGGAGAGAGGTTTACAATTTTGCTGGCGGTCTCTTTAACGGATCGAATAGAGGCATCAAGTTCAACGCCCTCAAGATCCATCTGTTGTCGAAAGGGGTCAACACTAGCCTTGAAATAGGGGTCTTTCTGTAAAAATTCATCAACCTTGAATGTCGTTTTCCCCTGGATGACGATACTCTTACTGCCATCGGGCATTTTTATGAGCTTAAGAATTTGTGCTACGGTACCGATCTCGTAGAGATCTTCCCCGTCAGGGTCTTCATCCTCTTCTTTTCTCTGGCTTACTACACCAATGGTTTTATCAGATTCATAAGCATCTTTAACCAGTTTGAGAGAGCGATCTCGTCCTACCGTAATAGGGACAACGACACCGGGAAATAATACTGTATTCTTGAGGGGAAGAATGGGCAGTTCATCCGGAATTTCGGACTGCGTTAATTCCTTTTCTTCCTCCTCAGACATTAGTGGTATCGCCTGTTCGAAATCATCGAACTGGTCTTCTAAATCTTCGAAATCAGCAACATTATTGAAGATATTCTTCATGAAAAAGCAATAATTTAATCAAAGTTTTTATATTCTTGACTTTATATGATGCAAATAAAGAGCCAATCCTTAAGCATCTACCAATTAGTCATAGTTACTGGCAAAATAACAAAATGTTAGGTCTATTGGTTTATAGGTTGACAGGTTGGCAGGAAATTGTCGGTATATTAAAAATGAAATTTCAAACCTGCGAAGGCTCCACCTATAAATTCGGAGGTTAATGTTCGAGCTCGGATTAGTACCTGGGTACCCACATTAAAGGACCAGTTGCGCAATTCAATTCCCGTTCCCAATCCAACCTGCGTAGGCAACCCAGAGGCAAGCCGTGTGCCCACACGTAATGGTACCCGTTTCAGTGGGTAGGCTTCAAGTCCTAAATGAACAGCTAGTTTTGTATTAGTAAAAGCATTGTTTTTAAGCCCTAAGGTGAGATCACCCATTAGGGTAAGCCGAGAATATTCAATCATAATACCGGCATTTATTGAGGTCGGCAACAGGGTATTAAACTCTTGTTGATTATTTTCTTTGCTATTTAAAATAGGATTGCTCAGGTCGGTTGCTTGCTCAAAATAGGAGAGATACTGCCCATTGGATCCAATAAACATGGAGTTGGCAATAGCTTGTTGAGAAGCAGAGACCGTATCTTTTGGTGTTTCTAGTTGTACTGGATTGTTGCGGTGTCGAATAATCCCGACATCATTGAGAGAGAGGGCTATACGAATAGATTTTGAGGTTACTGATTCTTTTCCGCTGGCGTTTATAGTTGAAAAATCATTGCCCAGTGGAATAATGTATGTCAGACCAAAATCAACTCCCACTCCATAGCCGGTATTTTCAATTACCAGTTGTCGGTCAAAATTTCGATTAATGCTTGCCAGTGCAGAGCTGCCATTTCTATATGCTTGTGTAGCGTTGGAGTAGTTACCGGTTGACTGGTAAAAGAATGAGCTTACAAAAGAGGGGATTGACCCGTCTTCCGGTCGAATATAGCGCGCATCGTACTTCATATTCATGCCGGGACCGGCAAGTACCAGTTTGGGAGCTATGCCAATATGGATTTTGTTAATTTGGGGGGATAGTCCATTGAAAAAGGTAAATTCCCGGGCATAGCCAAAGGAAATCTCATAAAGATGATTTCTATGCTGTTCGAGAGTAAAATCACGAACTTGTTCACCTTCAGACTCAATAAATTTATCTGAGTACCACCCGCGCCCCACTACAATGCGAGAAGCAAAGCGGGCACGAGCTACAATAGAAAAAGCTTCCTTTTCTCTTTGCCAAAGGGCGCCGCCTAAAATAACATCTGCCCGTGTCTGGTACTGCGAAGTTAGGCGATCAGAGGGGTAGTTATTGTCTAATATGGTTTCTCTTTGCCGATCTGTTATTGTAACGGCACTTAGTTGGAAAGGGTAGTAGGCATCGGTAAAATTGTAATACTGGTTGTCTGCAGCCTCTGTCGATAGTACCGACTCGTGTAGTATTCCAGCATGGCCCAGACCGATATGCCACTGTCCCGAGCGGTCATGAACCATCAAGTTAGCTGGGTTCCAAAACGTAGCTTCATACCCGGTTAGGTAGGCAGTGCCCCCTCCTCCTAAAGCGGTGTTTCGAGCTCCCAAAACAGGTTGAGCTTTAGCGATATAGGGTATAGCCCCCCCGAGAATCATCAAGATGATGACTGCTAAATAAATAAAGCTCGTTGAATATCTGTTTTTAGTCATGTACTAAAGGTGATAGGTATGTTTTAACCGATGACCTGGAGTTTTGCTACTCTCAGCATCAAGGTTTTACGACCCCGGCCTTTAAAGAAGACTACAACTTTTGTGCGTTCTCCTTTACCACTTCGACTGATAATCTTTCCGGGCCCAAATACATCATGCTCTACTTTGGCACCTACCTGGAAAGGGTCTTCATCTGGGTTATCGTAGTGTATCTGGGTATTATTAGATGATCGATTATTTTTATTGTAGAGTGGTTTTTTCCAGTCGTATTCTACCTTTGTATTACCGTTGTTGGAGCTGCTTTTGTCCTTATTATTTTTTTTGCCTAAAAAGCGTTCTTTATCCTGTTTTATTGAGGATCCGGTTTCAGTTCGCACAACATCAGAACTGACCTCATCAAGGAACCGGGAGCGTAATTTACGCTGCTCTTCGCCGTACTTATATCGGCTGCGACAGTGACTAAAGAATAACTGTTCTTCGGCCCGGGTTATTGCCACATAAAACAGGCGACGCTCTTCTTCAATATTAACCTCTTCGTTGTTGCGGCTGCCTACCGGGAAAAGTTCTTCTTCAAGTCCTACAACGAAGACAACTGGAAATTCGAGTCCCTTTGCAGCATGTACAGTCATCATGGTAACGGCCGGCTTTTCCTCATCATATTTATCAGTATCGGTGATAAGGCTGATTTCCTGAAGGAAAGCACTTAGCGTTGGATTGTTATTATTCTTTTCGAAATAGGAGATCGCATTTTCCAGTTCCAGGATATTTTCACGACGGGTCATCGCCTTGGGCGTATTTTCCTCAACCAATGCTTTCATATATCCCGATCGCTCCAATAGTTTCTTTGTCACGTTAATAAGCTTCTTGCCACTGGCAAGATCCTGTTTAAGCTCATTAATCATCGCAACAAACTCTTTAACACTGTTTTCTGCCGGCTTATAAACATCGGCCTCTTCAACATTTTCAAGGATACGCCACAGCGATTGGTTCGATTCACGCGCTTTGGCCATCAGGTCAGAAAGAGATTTATTGCCAATACCGCGCGAGGGTTCATTGATAATCCGCATCAAGTTGGTGTCATCGTCGGGATTTATCAATAGCGTTAAGTAGGCCAGTACATCTTTAACTTCTTTACGCTGGTAGAATGAAAGTCCGCCCACCAGCTGATAGGTAATACCTTTACGCCTGAAGGTCTCTTCAAACACGCGACTTTGGTAGTTCGTACGATAGAGTATCGCAAAGTCACTGTAATCATATCCTTTGCGGGCCTTCAGATCCCGAATATAATCAGCTACACGATTTGCTTCATCACGTTCGTCATAATTATCGAGCACGGTAATGGTTTCGCCCATCCCGTTATCGGTCCACAGTGTTTTATCAAGCTGCTGTGAGTTATTTTTGATAATCGAATCGGCGGCCTTTAAAATAGCTTTGGTAGAGCGGTAGTTCTGTTCAAGGGGAATCTTTACCGCTTCTTCGTAGTCATTTTTGAAGTCGAGAATATTACGAATATCGGCACCGCGGAAAGAGTAAATGCTTTGGGCATCGTCACCGACTACACAGAGGTTTTTATACTTGTTGGCCAGCATATTCGTAACCTTATACTGGGCGTGGTTGGTATCCTGGTATTCATCAATAAGGATATACTTGAAGCGATCCTGGTACTTTTCAAGAACATCTTCATGCTCATCGAACAATTCAATCGGTTTGATGAGCAGATCATCAAAGTCCATAGCATTATTCTGCTTTAGCCGCTCTACATAAATGCCATAAATTTTTGCTGTAATATCGTCCAGCGTACTGTGGACAAACTTCTGATTATAGTGGTCCGGTTTAATAAGCTCATTTTTGGCATCGCTGATGCGCCGCTGGATAATGCGGGGTTTTACCTCTTTGGGATCGTATCCCTGCTCTTTAAGAATCTGTTTAATCGCATTCTTCGCATCATCCATATCGTAGATGGAATAGTCGGAGGTAAATCCAATTCTTTCTGCTTCATAGCGAAGTATCTTAGAAAACACAGAGTGGAATGTTCCCATCCACAGCTTTTTAGCTTGGTCGCCGATCAACTGCTGAATACGCTGCTTCATCTCTCGTGCGGCCTTATTGGTAAAGGTGAGAGCAAGGATCTCATTAGGAGCAGCTTTCTGTTGCTGAATGAGATAAGCAATACGGTAGGTGAGTACCCGCGTTTTACCACTGCCGGCCCCGGCAACGATAAGGAGGGGACCTTCGCTGTGGCGAACAGCACGTTTTTGCTGCTTGTTTAAATCATGAATAAAATCCGGTTCCTTGGGCATAGGTATTTCTGAAATATTTTTATAGAACGTGAATTAAGTATATGAAGCCAGCACATACATCATTTGATTCAACTGAATAGTATGTGCTCGCTTGTCAGACTGTGCTGTTCTATTGGTCTAATTCTTCTAAATTGGCACGAAGTTTCTCGAGATTGGTCTCGGTATCTTCTTTCTTTTGTCGTTCGCGCTGCACTACTTCTTCGGGAGCATTGTTGACGAATCCGTCGTTGTTGAGTTTGCCTTCTACAGACTTAAGAAATCCTTCCAGACGGTCAATCTCTTTTTGGATTCGTTCTCGTTCTTTATCAAGATCAATAAGTCCTTCCAGAGGTACAAATAATTCTGTGCCCTCGATAACGGCAGAGGCAGATTTTCCCGGTTTTTCAAGCTCTGCTTCTGCTTTAAAGGTTGCGATAGCCTGTAACTTATGGAAGATCCATTCGTTCTCATGAAGGGCTTTAGCTGTTTTTTGATCTCTGGCCTTAATGATCAGATTGATATCATCTTTCGGGCTTAATTTAAACTCAGCCCGTATATTTCGTATTGCTGATATCATTTTCTGGATAAGGGTAAACAGAGCTTGGTCCGAATCTGACACAGCCTGTTTATCAAATGCGGGCCACGAAGAAACGATGATTGCGTCCTCATTATTACGGCGCTCTCGAATGTGATGCCAGATCTCTTCGGTAATAAATGGCATAAAAGGATGCAGAAGCTTCATCAGCTTTTCAAAGAAGTTGAAGCCGCGGCTCAGGCGTTCTTCCGGAATATTAGCACCCGGTTCGTCAGCTTTAATCAGCTCAATGTACCAGTCACAGAAATCATCCCAGATGAGCGAGTAGATCTTATGCAGGGCCTCGTTGATACGGAACGATTCCATGTCTTTATTGATGGCATAAATCGTTTCATGGACACGGGAAAGCATCCAGCGATCCACGAGGTTATCTTCATCAATCTCAAGGGTTTCAGAAATTGTTGTCTCTTCACTACGGTTCATAGAGAGGAACCGGAAAGCATTCCAGATCTTGTTGGCAAAGTTTCGGCCTTGCTCACAGAGCTGTTCTTCGAAAAGCAGGTCGTTTCCTGCGGGGGAGGAGAACAACATTCCCACCCGAACACCGTCGGTGCCGTACTGCTCCATCAACTTGATGGGATCAGGAGAGTTACCCAGTGATTTCGACATCTTTCGACGCTGGCTGTCGCGGACAATGCCGGTATAGTAGACGTTGCTAAAAGGTTTTTCGCCTTCAAATTCATAGCCGGCAATGATCATACGAGCCACCCAGAAAAACATAATCTCGGGTGCTGTTACTAAGTCTTGCGTGGGGTAGTAATACTCCAGCTCTTCATTGGCTTCGCCGGTGCGAATAAATTCTGGGTCAAAAACGGTGATGGGCCACAGCCATGACGAAAACCATGTGTCTAATACATCTTCATCCTGGTGGATATCATCTTTGCTGAGATCTGCATTGCCGGACTTCTCACGGGCTTTTTCAATTGCTTCATCTTCCGTTTTCGCAACTACGTAATCCTTCTTGCCATCCCCGTAATACCATGCCGGGATGCGTTGGCCCCACCAGAGCTGTCTGGAGATACACCAGTCGCGGATATTCTCCATCCAGTGATTATAGGAGTTCTTAAATTTCGAAGGATGAAACTGGATATTGTCGTTCATTACATTTTCTTGGGCGGGCTTAGCAAGCTCATCCATCTTGCAGAACCACTGCAGCGAAAGGCGGGGTTCAATGATGGCATCGGTACGTTCAGAATATCCAACCTTGTTGGTCATCTCTTCAACATCAACAAGCTGTCCCGATTCTTCCAGGTCTTGAATGACAAGATCACGGGCTTCAAAACGATCTGTTCCGATAAAATACTCGGCCTCTTCACTGAGCGTTCCGTCAGCATTGAGCATATCAATGATATCAAGATTGTGCTTTTGCCCAATTTCATAGTCGTTTTCATCGTGGGCAGGCGTAATTTTCAGGCAGCCGGTACCGTACTCCATATCCACATAATCATCGGCGATAATAGGTACTTCTCGTTCAACCATCGGGATGATAGCCGTTTTGCCAATGAGGTCTTCGTAACGTTCATCTTCGGGATTAACACATACGGCGGTATCGGCAAGAATGGTTTCGGGACGAGTGGTAGCAATGGTGACCCATTCGTCGCTGTCTTTAATCTTATAACGGACGTGATAAAGCTTGGACTGCTCTTCGCGGTGGATGACTTCTTCATCTGAGAGTGCCGTTTGGGCTTCGGGGTCCCAGTTAATCATGCGCTTACCGCGGTAGATATAGCCCCGATCGTAGAGTTCAATAAAGCAATCAATAACGGCTTCATAAAGATCATCTTCCAGGGTAAAGCGCGTGCGCTCCCAATCACAAGAGGCCCCAAGCTTACGCAGCTGTTGCAGGATGATGCCGCCGTGTTCGTCGGTCCAGTCCCAGGCGTGTTCTAAAAACTCTTCGCGTGTTAAGTCTGCCTTGGTGATGCCTTCTTTTCGCAGCTTTTGAACCACTTTGGCTTCGGTAGCAATAGAGGCGTGGTCGGTACCGGGAACCCAGCAGGCATTTTTCCCCTGCATACGGGCACGGCGTACCAGTACATCCTGAATGGTATTGTTGAGCATGTGCCCCATATGCAGTACGCCTGTGACGTTAGGAGGCGGTATAACGACTGTATATGATTCTCGATCATCGGGTTCAGAGTGGAAAAAACCGTTATCCTCCCAGAAGCTGTACCATTTGTCTTCAATGCTGCCGGGGTTAAAATGTTTTGGGATGTCTTGAGAAGCCGTGGATTTATCCAAAATTAAAGAAACCTTTTTACGAGTTTATGTTAACAGTATTTAAGATCGGGAAGATACGAAAAAGGAAAGAAGATGTAGAGTGATCCTTAGAAATCACTCTACATTATGTGAAGTAAAATATTTAAGCTGTTTGTTATTTCACACGCTTCAGCAATACACCAAAGTGACCGTCACAGTTGTGCTTGTGAGGCAGCGTTTGGTAAGCAAGCCCGCCGTGTGCCATAATCTCTTCGGGTACGTAACCTTCTACCGATTGCATTTCAAAATTATCGTGGCGATCCAGAAAGTTCATGACCTGTTCCATATTTTCTTCCTCTTCGAGCGAACAGGTACTGTAAACGAGACGTCCGTCTTTTTTAACCATCTTGGCAGCGGAATCTAAGAGCTTGGCCTGAAGTTCAATAGCATTTTCAAGACCCTCTTTGTCACGACGCCAACGCAGGTCGGCACGCTTGCTGAGGACACCGGTTCCGGTACAGGGTGCATCAAGGAGTACGCCGTCTGCTTCATCATCGAGTTCCAGTTCGGTCACATCAGCTCGGCGCACCCGGATATTTTCAGCGTGATAGGAAAGCGCACTTTGTGCCAGGTTATCCAGACGTTCAGAAGAAATATCTACAGCTAGAATATCACCTTCACCGTTCATCAGGTCAGACATGAGAACACTTTTTGTTCCCGGTGCAGCACAGAGATCGTAAATTGATTCTTCGGGCTGCGGGTCCAACAAGTATGGTGCAAAGCCTGCAGCAATATCTTGAACCTGACAAAATCCTTTGTTGAGCCATCCATTAGAAATAAAAGGTGCTACGCTTTCAACCTGGAAGTAGCCGGGCAGCCAGTCGCTCTCCTGGAATTCTATATTATTCTTCTCCATCCGCAGCTTAAAGTTCTTGGTCTTGGTGCGGAGGTTGTTGGCCCGGATATAATAGACCGGCCGTTGGTTGTTGGCCTGCATCAACTTAAAGGCCTCACGTTCACCAAAGCGATTGGTCCAACGTTCTACTAACCATTCGGGGTGCGAAAAGGTAGTGGCAACCAGTTTGGTACGATCTTCAAAATCAGGCTTTGGAAGGTTGTCAATATCGCGCTGGAGGTTGCGTAAGATAGCATTGGTAAGGTCACCTGTACGTGATCCCAATTCGTACTTTGCAATCTCAACAGATTCATTAATAGCCGCATAGTCGGGGGTACTGTCCATAAAAAGCATATCGTAGACGCCCAGTCGTAAAATGTTCTTAAGGCTGGACTTCATCTCATCTATCTTGACGTTGGAGAATTGGTCAATCAAAAAGTCGAGATAACTGCGACGCCTTAAAATATTTTGAACATATTCGCGTACTTCGGCACGTCCACGCGATTCAAGTCGATCCGCTTTTGCGTAATTGAGAACATTGTTCTCATCAAATTCTATTAATATTTCTACGCTGACAGTACGAGCAGATGCTTCAGTATCCAATGCGATATCCTTTTTAGGGTTAAACTTTGAGTATTACAATAAGGTTTTCGGGCCTTCATCATTCTGAGTATTTAGCCCAATGCTGCTGATGTAAAATAATAATGTTTGCAGGTCGAACAGGTTGCAAAAAATACGGGATTAGGAGGGGAGTTGCTAATGGATAATTGCCAAATTTTTGATCTGGCTAGTATATGTTGTTATTCTGATGATGAATAGCGTTGTGAAAAAAAGTAAAATGGAGATCCAAGCAGTAATATCCCTATGCCCAGCAGGGCACCCCAGCCGGTGAAGACAATACTTGAATACAGTAGATAGGCACAGACTATTATAAAGATAATGGGAGTAAGAGGATACAGTGGTACACTGTAGTAACGGTCACGAGAGTTTGGTTGCCTCCTGAAAATAAATAGGGAGGCGGTAGTGAGTAAAAAGAAGAACCAGAATACGGGCGCGGTGTAGTCGACCATTGTAGAAACAGCTTCTTGGGTAAAGCTACCAAGAATAACGAGCCCGATTGTGATTATACCTTGAACGATAAGGGCATTGACAGGAGCATTGCTGGTATCTGTCCATCGCCCGATAATTTTAAAGATGGGGAAGTCACGCCCCAGGGCATAGTTTGTCCGAGCCCCGGTTATAATAGTAGCATTGGCTGTAGAGAGGGCCGAAAGTATTACTAGTATAGCTATGGCATATGATCCGTGCCCACCGGTAATCTGGTTAATTAAGGATACTCCAATGGTATCGGAGTTTCGCAGGCTTTCAAGCCCCAATACGTGCAGATATGCGCTGTTAACAAGCAGGTAAATTATTGTTATGGTTCCCAGCGCAATTATTAGTACACGGGATATATTTTTTCGGACGTCTTTGAGTTCTGCCGAAAGATATACGCCCTCATTCCATCCGCCGTAGGTGAGCAGTACAAAAATCATAGCTGTGCCTACAGAAGTGGAGGCAGGGGTTTCTGGTACCTCAGCAGATGCGGGAGCTGACAAAAGGCCCGTAAAACCGGCAACTAGCAGTAATCCTATGATGAGGGTCGTTGCTATCGTTTGCATATTTTTTGAGGGGCGGGTACCTAAAATATTGATAACTGTGAGTCCAATAACGGTACAGCCTGCATAAATCGCTTCGCTGTTGGGGCCAAGGTCATAGATGACCGTAGCATAGTCTCCCAATATGAAGGCGGCCAGTGCAATAGACCCGGTTTGGATGACCGTCATACGTCCCCAAGAGAATAGAAATCCTATACCGGGACCGAATGCTTCACTTAAAAAGTGATATTCGCCTCCGGCATCCGGATGGTTTGCTGCCAGTTCTGCGTAACATAAGGCGCCGAGAATAGAGATAAGTCCCCCGGCTAACCAAAAGCTAAGATACTCGATGCCTGAAGCTGAATTTTGGGCAACCATTGTTGGGAGGCGAAAAATACCAATTCCTACTACTATGCCTACGATTACTGCAATAGCACCAATATTGCCGAAAATGGGTAGGGGGCGGCCCGAGTTATTTTTTTCCATCAGTTACATACTGTGATTAATTTGGAGTAGGTATCGAGCTGTTTATTTTTGCCTGTTGGGTTTCCAATCAGATAGGCTTGTCTTACTATTAGTGTGAACCTGCATGATGCCGTTAATATTATTGCCTTCTACTCTTCCGCTAAAGATAAAATATTTACTACTATCAGTAGCCCGTATTGAAATTCTGCGACCGTTTATATGAGCACTTTTAATCTCGTAGGAATAGCCACTATTGTCTTTTAGCTGTACATTAATTTTTTGAAACTGTTGAGATATCTTCATTGAAAATTCTTTTTCAGCGACAGACCATTGCCAGTTTCCTTCAACCTGGGCCGGTACCACCCAAAAAAAGATATTATGCGTGTGACTGCTCCCTTCAATCTTAAAAGCTTCTTGTTTATCCGGCTTCCAGCTGCCCATATCAAAACTGTGCGATACTACTTTGGTGCCGGCCTCGAGTGTTTGTAGCAGTTTAGGGCGTAATTTTTTGTTCAGCGACGGTAACAGGTACATCGTTATGACGGAGGCGTTGCTGAAATCTGTTTTGAAGATATCCTCTTCTACAAACATTATTTGCTTATCTACGCCTTTTTCCCGGGCATTGGTACGTGCTTCTTTTATACGTTTGGGATCAAGCTCAACGCCATGACCGCTGGCCCCGCGTAACGCAGCGGCAATAACGATGCGACCGTCGCCGGAGCCCAAGTCTATTACATAATCGCCGGGTTGTACATCGGCAACTTCCAGCATCCTGCTTACAACCTTTTTGGGCGTAGAGACATATGGCACGTCCAGGTCTTGAGCTTCTGCCATGGTGTTAAAAAACAGAAATATAAACAGTAAGAATAGCCTTCGTGAGCAGGAAGATGAAATATTGTTGACAGGTTTGTAAAGATATAATTTCATAACCTCACTCTTTTATATGTAGATAAATAACAGATGGTGTGCATCAGTACCTGGAAACAGGTTAGTAAATTATTGATAAGGAGGGTAAATTCCTTAAAAATGTAGGGTATGAATATTGTTGCTCTAAATAAAGAAGGTATTGAGTGCTGCAGGCAAGAGAAGTTTTTTTGAGCCCGAAGCCCAATCGGTTTTTATCTGATTAGATAAAAAACAATTTCTTTTCTCGTGCATAATTCAACCTGTGATTCCTTTTGCCTTTTCCCCGGAAAAATCCTACCTTTTGCCACTTCCAGAACTATGGAATAATGCGCTATTAAAACGTAAGAAATTATCAAAACTTAACCCTTTACAATCGAACATAAATAATGAAAAAAGGAACCGTTGCCCAAGTGATTGGTCCGGTTGTGGATGTCGATTTTGATCAGGGAGACATTCCTCCGGTGCTCAATGCACTTTATATTGAACGAGAAGACAATTCTAAACTCTATCTGGAAGTTGCCCAGCATCTCGGCGAAAATCGTGTTCGTACGATTGCGATGGACTCTACCGATGGCTTGGTTCGTGAAATGGAGGTCGTTAATACCGGTGCTCCTATTTCTATGCCCGTTGGTGAAGACATCCGTGGACGAGTATTTAACGTTGTTGGTGAACCTATTGACGGTATTAAGCCGCCAAAAGGTGATCGCAGCTATCCTATCCACCGATCTGCACCCGATTTTGAAGATCTGGCAACATCTACTGAAATGCTTGAAACGGGTATCAAAGTTATTGACTTGCTTTGCCCGTATGCTAAAGGTGGTAAAACAGGACTTTTCGGTGGTGCCGGTGTAGGTAAAACGGTTCTTATCCAGGAGCTTATTAATAATATTGCGAAGGGACACGGTGGTCTTTCAGTATTTGCCGGTGTCGGTGAGCGTACTCGTGAGGGTAATGACCTTATCCGTGAGATGCTCGAAGCTGACATTATTGATTACGGAGAAGAGTTTAAAGAAGCATTTGAGGATGGCAAGTGGGATCTGAGCAAGGTTGATATGGATGCCCTGAAAGAGTCCAAAGCTACTTTCGCATTTGGACAGATGAACGAACCACCGGGGGCTCGTGCTCGTGTAGCACTTTCCGGATTGACTCTGGCTGAGTATTTCCGTGAAGAAGTTTCGCGAGATATTCTGCTCTTTATTGATAATATTTTCCGATTTACCCAGGCAGGTTCAGAGGTGTCAGCACTTCTGGGACGTATGCCTTCTGCGGTAGGGTACCAGCCAACATTGGCTACTGAAATGGGGGACCTTCAAGAACGTATTACTTCTACTAAAAACGGTTCTATTACATCGGTACAGGCAGTATATGTACCAGCCGATGACTTGACTGATCCTGCGCCGGCTACCACTTTTGCTCACTTGGATGCTACGACAGTATTGAGTCGTGCATTAACACAGATTGGTATTTATCCTGCTGTAGATCCGTTGGATTCTACTTCTCGTATTCTCGATCCCCACATCGTAGGAGAAGAGCACTACGAGACCGCACAGCGTGTAATTGAGATACTACAGAAGTACAAAGACTTGCAAGATATTATTGCAATTCTGGGTATGGATGAGCTTTCTGATGAAGATAAAACTGTTGTATCTCGCGCACGGCGTATTCAGCGATTCTTGAGTCAGCCGTTCTTTGTAGCTGAGCAGTTTACTGGTCAACCTGGTAAGTATATCAGCGTTGATGATACGGTTAAAGGCTTTAAGAAGATTCTCGACGGTGAGCTTGATCACTTACCTGAGAAGGCATTCTACATGGTTGGTACCATAGAAGAAGCTGAAGAGAAAGGCGAAGAGCTATTAGCTGAAGAAGAAGCCGAAGCCGCAGAATAGAGGTAATCCATGACTAGCTTTAAAGCACAAATACTTACTCCGGAAGGTTCTTTGTTTGATGAAGAAGTGACCGGAGTTCGCGTGCCCGGAGAAATGGGCAGTTTTGAGATTAAAACGCTTCACGCTAACATTATTTCTTCACTTGAAGTGGGAGAAATTCTTGTTCGCAAAGCAACCGGTGAAGAGCAGCAATTTGCTGTCACCGGCGGCTTCGTTGAAGTGGTTGATAACAAACTAACATTACTTGCTGAAGCTGCAGAACTGGTAGAGGAGATCGATGTAGAGCGAGCTAAGGACGCCAAGGAGCGTGCCAAGGAACGCCTCGAAGCCGACGACTCTGATATCGATAAGGAGCGAGCAAGAAAGGCACTCAAACGTGCTGAGAACCGGCTTAAGTTAGCTGCTGATTTTAGCGTAAGCACGCAATAGTAGTTAATACTGTTTTGATAATTTCTGAAAGGCAATCTCGAGAGAGGTTGCCTTTTTTATTTATGAGCCTAAATAGCAGGAGTAATCGTTTGGTGTACGGGCAAGACCGTCGCTGTCGGTTGGGCTGGCTAAGGGAGCAATCCTGACGGCTAAAAGACCACGGGCATAAGAGAAGAGTAAGCAAGCTTGAGGATGAAATCTGATGGATAAGAAGGGAATCAGATTCAAGATACCGGATAAGGGAGAGAAGAGGCAACAGAATTAACAACCACCACAAATCTCACCTCTCATAGCCTCACATCTCATAGTCTCACATCTCATATCTCACAATCTCAATACTCAATCAATCACCATCCAATACGACCGGTTCCGGTGTCTTTATTTCCTGTGCTGTCGGGATCTTTAGGCATCACAAAGCCCGGCGGTTGCTCAAAAGAATCGTAACTCCATGGAGCTTTAGGATCGTCAGAAGCCAAATTTATAAACTTACCAACAATAGGCAGTGCCGAACGCGCTCCTTGTCCAATATGGGTATTTTCGGGAAATCGAATCATCCGGTTTGCACCGCCTACCCAAGACCCCATTACCATATGGGGCATCATGCCGACAAACCAGTTATCAGCACTGTTTTGAGTCGTACCCGTTTTCCCGGCAACATCTTGGCGTACGTTATAGACATTACGTAGTCGAACACCTGTTCCATAGTAACCATCTCCGCCTTTAATAACACCGCGCATCATATCAACCATCATATAGGCCGTTTCCGAACTTATGACTTCATCTCTGTATTCCGGGCGATACTTTTTGATGACGTTACCTTCCTTGTCTTCAATGCGCGTAATAGCAATAGGATCGATATGAACTCCTTGGTTGGCAAAAGTCGTATAGGCACTTACCAGCTCCAGCAGGGAAACCTCTGCCGTACCGAGTGCGATAGAAGGGTAAGCTTGAGTATCAGAAAGATCAATCCCCATATTTGTCGCCATTTGCTTTATTTTGCGTGCTGCAGGTATGAGATCCTCATATTTATTGGTATTGGGATTTCCCGCAAGTTCTGGTAATAACCGAATTGTTACGTTATTTAAGCTACGGGCCAGGCCTTGCCTCAATGGAATCATTTTTGGTCCTGAGGGGATATGAGGATCTGTGGGTTTCCAAGCCTTGCCGCTGCGATCATAAAATACACTCGGGTATTTAGAAAATTTGTGGTAGGGTTTGTAGCCGTTATCAATGGCTACAGAATACACAAACGGTTTAAAAGTAGAACCGGCTTGACGTTTCGACTGATACACATGATCAAACTGCACATCACCGTAGTTGGATCCACCTACCCAGGCAAGGACATTTCCGTTATTGGGATCAATGCCCACAAAACCCGCTTCCAGACGAGTTTTAGCACGCTTTACCGAGTCGAGGTAAGCACTGTCGGCCATTAAAGAATCAAAAACGACCGATTCCTGGTCGGTATCATATTTCGAAAAGGAATTTTTATAACGATCGGTATCGCGAATAAATTCGCGCAAAAATCGTGGATGTTTTTCCCAGAATCGTTGCATGTATTTACCATTTTTAATAGCTCTTTTACAGGTAGATATTGGAGCATTACCTGTGGTCCATTCACATTCATATTTTGTCTGGATAGAATCGAGTTTGGTGCGCAGGGCCTGTTCGGCATAACGCTGCAGTCGGGAGTCAATAGTGGTGTAAATACGAAGACCATCGGTATACAGGTCATAACCATTTTTCTTTGTCCATTTATCAACCTTCTTGCGAATATACTCTCCAAAGTAGCGACTTTCCTGTCCTGCTTTTGAAGGGGGATGATAATCTAATGCTATAGGTTCTTCGCGGAGCTTGCTGTATACCGCATCACTGATAAAGCCTCTTTTGTTAAGCAAATAAAGTACCGTATTCCGGCGATTCTTGGAGTTTTTGGGATTTATTCGTGGGTTGTATAGGTAAACCCCTTTTAAAGAGCCTATAAGCGTGGCTGCTTGTGATATAGTAAGATCTTTGGCCTGTTTCCCGTAATGGGTTTGTGCGGCAGACTCAATGCCATAAGCGCTATTGGGAAACTGCACGGTATTGAGGTACATCTCAATGATTTCTCGTTTGGTATAGTTTTGTTCCAGCTGTATAGCGGTAAGCATCTCCCGGAGTTTTCGGATGATGGAAAACTCTCGTCCAATTTTTTTGTATAGGTTTCGGGCCAGCTGCTGGGTGATGGTAGATCCGCCTTGTATGCGGCCATTGATTAAGTGCCAGGGCACAGCAAGTGTACGAATCATATCAATGCCCCAGTGATTGTAAAATCGATGATCCTCGGTTGCTACCAGTGCATCAACAATATGGGGAGACATCTCTTCGATAGGGGCATAGGTGCGGTTTTCGGTATAATATCGATCAAGTACTACCCCATCGCGACTTAACAGTTCAGAGGCGATGGCAGTTTTGGGATTTTCAAGCTGTTGTATGGAAGGGAGTCCCTGCATCAGGTAAAGGGTAAAGCCCGTAAAGCCAATAATAAAGACGCCAACAACGATGCCCGTCCATTTTAAAATGTTATTTTTTGTTTGACCCCATATCCAAGAAGCTTCTTCTTTTTTAGAGTCATCATTGCCTTTTTGGCTTTTTTTACGACGATATTCCGGATCGTTGAAATACCGATCCATTTCATTTTCGTAATCTGAGTTACTCATCAATTGTGTTGTTCAAATGGTTGTAGAGACTGCAGTTGCGGCACCCAAGAAACGAGAGACATAGAACTATTATTATAATAGACCATTGTTCGATGCCGGTAAAAGGTACCCAAATTTATATAGGTTCCGAAGTCAAATTCTTTTCGTCGAGGTATATGGTCATGCCCACACAAAATGATATCAATTTCGGTGCTCTCTAGTGTGTTGCGTGCCCACTTGTTTAACTTTAATTCTTTCTCTGGGTTCCATTCCAATAAACGGGTAAGTCGGGAAAAATATTTCATAATTGCGATACCCAAGCGAGGAGGAAGCAAGTTTTGAAACAGGGAAATAAATCTATCAGAGCGTAACAGCCGGTGCAGAGAGGGGCGGGGGAGTTGCAGCATACCATCAGCAAGGCCGTCCCCATGAAGGGTCATCACGAGGTTGTCATTAATTTGGATCATTTTATGTTCATGCTCGAGCTGGAATCCCAGGTCACACAAATAATCGCGTGTCCAGTTATCATGGTTACCTGTAATAAGTAGAGTAGGTCCCATATCGTTATTAAAAGCAGAAAATCGCTCTAGTACTCTTTTTCCTACATTAGGTACGGTATCGGGATACTCCATCCAGTAATCAAAAAGGTCGCCCAGTATGGCAATACCAATCTGGTTGCGCTGACAGTAATTAATAAGCTGGATTAGCTCCGATTCAATACGATCATTGGTGGAGTCCGAAAATCCCCCAAGATGTGCATCAGAGAGAAAGATCATCGGCTGTTCAACGGTATAAGTATCCATGTGCCGGGAGGCGTTATTTTTTACGCTCAATAATAAACTTGATAAGATCTTCAAAAGATGCCCGGTCCTCGGATGCAGGAAGGTCGGAGAGCGCTTCAAGAGCACGGTTCGCATAATCATTCATGATAGACCGAGCATATTTTACGCCTCCTTTATCGTGTACAAAAGAAACAATTTTATCAATATCAGATTTCTTTTTCCGACGTTTACGCATCAGGTATCGCGCCCTTACTTTTTCCAGGGTAGAAGCATTGTCGAGAGCCTTAATAAAAGGAAGAGTTACCTTGCGTTCCTGAATGTCATTTCGTTTGGGTTTGCCAATATCGTTGACACCATAATCAAAAATATCATCTCGGATCTGGAATGCAATGCCGGTCCATTTGCCGATATTGCGCATTTTTTCATGCATTTGGGGATCGTCCGTCGTGGAGATAGCACCGCATTCACAGCAGGAAGCGATGAGACTGGCAGTTTTTTCAGAAATTACTTTAAAATAGTATTCTTCATCCATATTAAAGAGGCGAGCGGCTTTGAACTGGCGCAGTTCCCCTTCGCTCATTTGCCGTACAGCCTCGGAAAGAACTTTCAACAGTTTATATTCTTCATGATCCAGTGCAGTAAGCAAGCCCTTGGAAAGCAAGAAATCTCCCAGTAAAACCCCCGCTTTATTGTTCCAGACTTTATTAATGCTCAGGAATCCGCGTCGTACTTCCGCCTCATCCACAACATCGTCATGGATAAGCGTAGCAGTGTGCAGTAACTCAATCATCGTAGCCGCCACATAACTCCGCTTGTTGACCTCGCCAAATAGGCGAGCCGACATAAATACAAGGGTAGGGCGGATCTCTTTACCTTTCTGCCGAAGTAGATATTGAACAACTTTATCTAAGACCCACACATCAGTACGCAGTGCTTTCTTATAGAAAGTACGGAATTCAGATAAATTACCTTTGACGGGAGCGGTAATATTCCGAAGCGTTTTCTTCTGCTTGCGTTTAAACTTAGTTGCTTTTTCTAGCTGTGTGTCAATCATGAAGCATTTTGGATCACTTAGGTATTGGGGCCGAAAATAAAAGTTGAAATTTAGTAATTATTCAGGTTTTATACCCCATCAATTCTGAAAGCTGATAACAGCTACTAATATAGAGTTTGAATAGTAATTTCTAAATAGTGTAATCGATAATGATTGAGCTTGATATAAGTAGAGCTAAAGCGTTTTTAAGCAATGCTGAGTTCGACGGAGGTCGAAAAAAAGCATCTGAGGCACTTAAAACGGTAGAAAAGCGAGATGGCGAAGGTGCGGAATGGTTAGGGTGGAGAGATCTGCTAAGTGATCCGAATGATGCAATTCTTGAGCAACTTCATAGTTTGGCTACAGCAATACGAGAAGAAGCTGATATTTTTATCGTTTGTGGAATCGGTGGTTCATACCTCGGTGCGCGCGCAGTTATCGATGCACTGTCATCATTTTTCGGAAATAAAGGTCCGGAAATTATTTATGCCGGTCATCATATGAGCGGACAGTATCTCGAAGAATTATTAGAGTACCTGGCAGAGCCCAAGGCAGATGGCAAGCCTAAGAGTGTGTATTGTAATGTGATATCGAAGTCCGGAACTACGCTTGAGACGGCACTCTCTTTTCGATTTATCAGAAGCTGGATGAGTGATCAGTATCCGGATTCGTTGCAAGATCGAATAATCTGTACTACAAGTGCCGAAGGCGGTGCTCTCAATAAGCTGGTTGATGAATACGGCTTTCAGAAATTTGTTATCCCCGACAATGTAGGAGGGCGTTTTTCGGTACTCACACCGGTAGGGTTGTTACCCATTGCTGTGGCAGGTATCGATATTCGTAGCCTGTTTTATGGGGCAGTCTCAAAATTTGAAGAATTAGAAGAAGATCCGCAATCTCTGCTTAACTACGTTGCGGTGAAGCATGCGCTATACCAAAAGGGGAAAACGGTAGATGTGCTTACCTCTTTTGAGCCACAGCTTGAATCGTTGGGCGGATGGCTCCAGCAATTGCTGGGTGAAAGTGAAGGTAAAGACGGAAATGGCATGTTCCCAACCGTTGCCACTTATTCAACGGATCTGCATAGCTTGGGGCAGTTTATGCAAGATGGCGCCCGAACGGTAATGGAAACATTTATTACAGTAGAAGAAACCACGGGTACCTTAATAGTAGATGAGGCAGATCAAAATAATGACGGGCTCAACTATCTTGCCGGTATGAGATTGCACGAAATTAACAGAGGCGCATTTGAGGGCACAATTCAAGCCCACGTCAAAGGGGGAGTCCCCTCTGTGGTCGTTAATTTAGAGAAATTAAATGCTCAACATCTCGGTGAGTTTATTTATCTTTATGAGCTTTTCACGGCCGTCTATTGCTATAGTTTGGATGTCAATCCATTTAACCAGCCGGGCGTCGAAGATTATAAAAGTGAAATGTATCAACTATTGGGAAAATAACAGGGTATGTCAATAGACAAGAAAATAAAGCAGCCAGGAACCAGTCCTTCAGAAGACCTACAGTTTATTGCCGTTGCAGGTAATATAGGGGCGGGAAAATCATCGCTAACCGGCTTGCTGGCCAAGCACTTTGGATGGAAAGCATTTTATGAATCGGTAGATGATAATCCGTATTTATCCGATTTTTACGAGGATATGCGTCGCTGGAGCTTTAATTTGCAGATCTACTTTTTGTCCAGTCGTTTTCGTCATCAAAAACAGATGTTGGAACAGGAGGGGCGTTTTGTACAAGATCGAACGATTTATGAAGATGTTGAGATTTTTGCAAAGAACCTGCACAACATGGGATTAATGAGCGATCGGGACTTTGCAAACTATGAAGCCCTCTTTGAAGAGATGACAGACTACCTGGAACCGCCGGGCCTTTTAATCTATATTCGCGCGCAGGTTTCAACTCTGGTTGATCAAATTCAACAGCGGGGCAGGGACTATGAAAACACAATTCGGATCGAATACCTGGAACGACTCAATCAGTTATATGAGGATTGGATCGACCGTTATCCACATGAAAAGCTTATTATTGATACTGATGACCTCGATTTTGTAAATAATAAAGAAGATCTGGGACAGATTATTGGCCTGGTAGAGCAGCGACTATTTGGGTTGTTTAATTGATTGCAGGTAAACCCAATTATTCATATTTTTGCTAGCTATTACGGATATGTCAAAACTTGAATTTAACATAGTAGAAATACCTGAAGGAGAAAGTCGACGAACAGTCGCACTCTCCGATGAAGATCTTGACTTATCTCCGCATACTTTTGTCGGGGGTCAGGTAGAGATCCTATTTTACCGTACGCTTCATTTTATTCGGGTTAACTTCCACGTTAGTTCTGATATTGAGCTAACATGTGATCGTTCGTTAGAACCATATATTCAACCCATAGAATCTGACTATGAAGTTGTATTCAAGGTTGATGTGAAAGAGGAAAAGGAAGATGAAAATGGGGCGGTAAGGCGCTTTAATTTCTCTTCGAACTCTCTGAGTATTGAAGACGAAGTCCGTGATACTATTTTTCTGAATGTTCCTGTTAAAAAATTGCATCCCAAGTTTATTGACGACGAAGGGAAGCCAAAAGATTTTGAGACAAAATCTTTTGGGGATACAGAAGAAGATGATGACGATTCCGAGATTGTAGATCCTCGGTGGAAAAAGTTGAAAGAATTAAAGAATTAACAGCAATATTACCACTATTTCATAATGGCACATCCTAAACGACAACATTCTAAATCCCGACAAGGGAAGCGTCGCTCTCACCATAAGATTGGAGAGCCTACATTAGCTGAATGCGAAAACTGTGGTGCCCTGCATCGCTATCACCATATCTGTAAAGAGTGCGGTTTCTATCGCGGCCGCCAGGTTCTTGATGTGAACAAATAACTTTAGCTAAATTCCTATTTCATGATCATTGCTGTAGATGCCGCAGGGGGCGACTACTATCCCGAAAATCCGGTTAAAGGTTCTATTCAAGCTCTTGACGAGATGGCTGAGTTAACAGTTGTTTTATTAGGGCCTGAAGATATAATTGAACAGGAGCTATCAAAGCATGAATACGATGAGCAGCGCCTCTTGGTGCAGCATGCTCCTGATATAATTGAGATGGATGAGTCCCCGGCTCAAGCTGTAAAGAGCAAACAAAACTCTTCTATAGTATCTGGAATAGGGATGCATAAGGCCGGCAAATGTAAGGCATTTGTAAGCGCCGGAAATACCGGTGCTTTACTTGCAGCTTCAACTTTTCTGCTTGGAAAGCTTGAAGGCGTAAGTCGACCTACCATTGCAGCAATGTACCCTACGGTAAAAGGTCTGCGTCTGCTACTCGATGTAGGGGCAAACCTTGAAGTGCGTCCTGAAATGTTAGTACAGTTTGCCCAGATGGGCAAAATATTTGTCAGCGAAATAATGGATATCGAAGATCCCCAAGTAGGCCTTCTGAATGTCGGTGAAGAAGAAGAAAAAGGAACCGGCGTGTTAAAAGAAGCCTATAAAGAGCTTCAGGCTCTTCCTGATTTTGTGGGAAATGTAGAAGGGCGCGATATCTTTTCCGCTGAAGCCGATATCTTTCTTTGTGATGGCTTAGTAGGTAATATTTTACTCAAGTTCGGTGAATCAATACCGGATGCACTCAATACTTTTGTTAAGAAAGGAATACAACAATTGGAGCTTGGTGCTGAAGAAGCCCAGCTCGTTGGAAAAGTATTGAAGGCTTCGCTGGCCGAATTTGACTCTGATCGCATCGGGGGCGTACCATTCCTTGGCGTTGACGGTGTAAGTATGGTAGGGCACGGCAGCAGTTCACCTCTGGCGATAAAAAATATGATATTGAATGCCGCGAAATGCGTGGATCACAATATCAATGAAAAAATTGTAGCATCTCTTAAATAAATAACCCCTTTACATGGCTGAAGTAAAACGAGCAGCGATTACAGAAGTAGGCCACTATTTGCCTGAAGACAAGTTGACTAATCATGACTTGGAGCAGATGGTGGATACCAATGATGAATGGATTCAAACAAGAACTGGTATTAAAGAACGTCGGATTTTAAAGGATGACGACAAGGCCACTGCTTTTATGGGAGCAGAGGCCGCTAAAGAAGTACTTGATGAACGCGGAATCTCGGCTGATGAGATCGATGTCATTATTTGTGCTACCGTTACCCCGGACTATCTTTTCCCGGCAACAGCTTGCTTGATACAAAGCGAAATTGGAGCAACTAATGCCTATGCATTTGATCTTTCTGCAGCTTGTTCCGGTTTTCTTTTTGCACTGTCTACCGGTGGGAGTTTCATTGAGTCAGGAAGAGCCGAAAAAGTATTGGTTATCGGCGCCGATAAAATGAGTTCTATCGTCGATTATACCGATCGCTCTACTTGTATCCTTTTTGGGGATGGAGCCGGTGCGGTATTACTTGAAGCATCAGAAGATGGAAATGGTATTGTAGATTATATTAACCATTCTGAAGGTGATACCGGGCTTGCATTATATCAGCCGGCGGGAGGAAGTTTAAACCCTGCTACCGAAGAAACAGTTGCCGATCGATTGCATTACGCCAAACAAGACGGACGTACGGTCTTTAAGAAGGCCACAGTTGGAATGGCGGATGTTTCTACTGAGATTTTGAAGAAAAACAATCTTACTGCCGATGATGTTGATTATTTGGTGCCTCATCAGGCAAATCGCAGAATTATTGATGCCACTGCTAATCGCATGAACTTAGACAGCGAGAAAGTGATGGTCAATATTGATAAGTACGGTAATACTACGGCAGCTACTATTCCGCTTTGCCTGTATGATTGGAAGTCAAAACTAGAAAAAGGAGATAATTTAATTTTAGCTGCCTTCGGGGGTGGATACACCTGGGGCGCAATTTATCTAAAGTGGGGAATGTAATAATATGAGTTCAGCTTATCTTTTTCCGGGACAAGGAGCACAATCTGTTGGTATGGGCAAGACCCATTACGAACAGGACGAAACATTTGCATCTTATGTAGATCGGGCCAATGAGATACTCGGTTTTGATCTCAAAGAGATTATGTTTGAAGGGCCTAAAGAGAAATTGAAGCAGACCGAATATACGCAACCTGCTATTTTCCTGCATTCAGTAGCTCTCTATAAAAAGCTGGATGCCAATCCCGATATGGTTGCCGGCCACAGTCTGGGTGAATTCTCAGCACTGGTGGCATGTGGGGCTGTAGACTTTGAAGATGCCCTTAAGATCGTTCGCCGACGCGGTGAGCTGATGCAGCAAGCCGGTGAAGAAAATCCGGGAACAATGGCGGCCGTTATCGGTATGGATGATGATATTGTAGAACGTATCTGTGAGCAGGCAACCGAAGAAACCGGTAAAGAGGTTGTTGCTGCTAATTATAACTGTCCCGGGCAGCTGGTTATTTCCGGTGATGCTGATGCTATACAAAAAGCAGTTGACTTGCTTAAAGAGGAGGGATGCCGCTTGGCGAAAATACTTGAAGTAAGCGGTGCATTCCACTCATCATTGATGCAGCCGGCCTATGATGGGCTTAAAGAGAGTCTGGAAGCCTTGGATATTTCAGAGCCCGACTGTCCCATTTATAGCAATTATACGGCAGAACCGACTACCGATCCTGAAGAGATTCGTTCTAATTTGTTGAATCAATTATTGAATCCGGTACGCTGGACACAGACACTTAAAAATATGCACAAAAACGATGCAGAGTCTTTTATTGAAGTTGGACCGGGCAAGGTGCTGCAGGGACTGGTAAAACGTACCCTTGATGATGTAAAAATAAGTGGCCTTCAATAAATAAAATTATTATTGTAGAATTCTTTTGTACTCTGCTGTAGAATCTTAACATTTATTATTATGAATTTATCACTTGAAGGAAAGACAGTATTAGTAACCGGCGGGAGCCGTGGTATTGGACGCGCAATTGCATTGATGTTAGCTGATAATGGCGCTGATGTAGCTATTACATTCCGAAGTTCTGTAGATGCTGCTGATGAGGTAAAAAAGCTGATCGAAGAGAAAGGCCAAAGAGCCAAAGCAATTCAGGCCGATGCAGTAAACTTTGACAGTGCCCAAGAAGTTATTACTGAAATCACCGAAGACTGGGAAAAGTTGGATGTTCTGGTCAATAATGCCGGTATTACAAGAGATAATCTAATCCTGAGGATGAGCGAAGAACAGTGGGATCAAGTTATCGATACTAATTTGAAAAGTATTTTTAACTACAGTAAAGCCGTAGCCAAGCCGATGATGCGAAATCGGGGAGGCTCAATAATTAATATCAGTTCTGTTGTTGGGATTTCAGGAAATGCAGGACAAAGCAATTATGCGGCTTCAAAAGCAGGCCTTATTGGATTTACGAAATCATATGCAAAAGAATTAGCTTCTCGGAATATTAGAGCTAATGTTGTGGCACCCGGTTATATTACCACCGAAATGACGGATGAACTGGATGAAAAAGTATTAGAGTCTATTAAAGAAGAGACTCCACTGGGCAGGGCAGGTGATGCTGATGAAGTAGCATCGACAGTTTTATTTTTAGCCTCTGACTTAAGTGAGTACATTACTGGCGAGACCATTCGCGTAGATGGTGGTATGGCCATGTAAAAAGAGTAAGTTACTCTTTTACGAATAAGAAATTGAGAAGTGTATTTTTATCTATTTAAATTGTATTTTCTGCCCATGCTTTACGAAAGTAGGCAGAAACAATTTTTTAATTAACTCGAAAACAAGTTAAATACAAATTATGTCACAAGACGTCGAAGCAAAAGTAAAATCAATTATCGTTGACAAATTAGGTGTTGATGAATCAGAAGTTACTCATGAAGCTAACTTCACAAATGATTTAGGTGCTGATTCACTTGACACTGTTGAGCTGATCATGGAATTTGAGAAAGATTTCGATATCAGCATTCCAGACGAAGATGCAGAAAATATTGCAACAGTGGGTAATGCTGTTGAATATCTACAAGACAAAGTATAAAATTTACACGCTAAATAATTAGCATGTCGAAACGTAGAGTAGTCATTACCGGAATTGGTGCCCTTACCCCTGTAGGTAAGACGGCACCAGATTTCTGGAATGGATTAATTTCAGGAAAGAGTGGCGCTCAACCTATTGAGCACTTTGACACATCAGACTTCCCAACCAAGTTTGCGGCCCAGATCGAAGGGTATGATCCAGAGGATTACTTCGATCGTAAAGAGGCACGCCGACTGGATAAGGTTTGTCAGTATGCATTAATTGCTGCTGAAGAAGCTATCCAGGATACGGGGTTAGATCTTGATGGTATCAATAAGGATGATGTTGCCGTAATCGTGGGAACCGGAATTGGAGGTATGATTACCTTCTATGAACAATCCGTATCTTTCCATGAACACGGACCGCGTGGGGTATCGCCATTCTTTATTCCTAAACTCATTCCAGATATGGTAGCGGGGCAGATTTCAATTAAGTATGGTTTTAAAGGACCAAACTTTTGTGCTGTTTCTGCTTGTGCTACAGGTTCTCATAATATCGCCCTGGCTTACGATTCAATTCGTAACGGGCAGTGCGATATGGCAGTTTCAGGCGGTTCCGAAGCCCCTGTTTCCAGAATCGGGGTAGCCGGCTTTAACGCCATGCGCGCAATGTCTACTCGTAACGATGATCCTAAAACAGCATCGCGACCTTTTGATAAAAACCGAGACGGATTCGTTCTTGGTGAAGGGTCTGCAATTTTGTTTTTAGAGGAATATGAGCATGCTAAAGAGCGTGGTGCTCAAATTTATGGCGAAATAGTAGGATACGGCTTTTCAGCTGATGCTCACCATATTACTGCTCCTGATCCCGACGGAGAGGGCGTGATATTGGCACTTAATCGAGCACTTGATTCTGCTGGTATCAAACCAGAAGAGGTTGATCACATTAATATGCATGGTACATCAACACCTTTAGGTGATATCGCCGAGACCAATTCCATTAAGAAAGTATTTGGTGACCATGCCTATGAGATCAATCATAATTCTACAAAGTCGATGACAGGACATGCCTTGGGTGCTGCAGGTGCAATGGAGGCATTAGCAACCATACTTAGTACCTATCATGGTATGATTCCACCAACTATAAATTTTGAGACTCCTGATCCTGATTGCGATCTCGATTATACATTTAATGAATCAGAAGTTCGGGATGTAAAATATGGCTTGAACAATGCGTTCGGCTTTGGTGGTCATAATACTACACTCGTGTTCAAAAAATTTGAAGAATAATTAATGTTCGACAGACTCAAATCATATTTTAAGAATGATATAGAGTTAACACCTGAACACGAGCAAAGAATTGAAGATTTAGAGGGGATTATCGATAACACTATCGATAACCCCTCTATTTATATTAGAGCACTTCGGCATCGTTCTACTTTAGAGGATGATAATTTCACGAGCACCGATTCTTATGAACGATTAGAGTTTTTAGGAGATGCTGTTCTGGACCTTATCGTAACGGAGATCATTTTTGATCTTTTCCCTGAAAAGAATGAAGGTTTTCTTACTAAACTGCGGGCCAAACTTGTGAAAGGAGATAGCTTGGCTATGTACGCACAAAACCTGGAGCTCAACAACTTAATGCTTCTGGGAGAACGAGTGAAAGGGCAGGGAGTTGAACAGTCAAAAAGTGTGCTGGCCGATGTTTTTGAAGCTCTTACTGGGGCTATTTACCTAGACTTGGGCTATAAACCTACTTCCGATTTTGTTCGAAGGGTTATTGAGGGATATGTGGATTTTAAGACCATCATTAACTCGCTGGACAATTATAAGAGTTTACTTTTAGAGTTTGCCCAGGCAGAACGAATGGAAATTCCTACCTATACTGTAATTTCTGAAGAAGGTCCCGGCCATGACAAGACATTTGGCGTAGAAGTTCTTGTAGATAATAAGCCGATTGCCCGTGGAAAGGGTAAAAGTAAAAAAGAGGCTGAACAGAAAGCAGCCCGAAAGGCACTCGAGAAACTGCAGTAAATTCACACTTCCTTTTTTAAAAGATATACTATATTGTACCTCCTCAATAAATTGGATCTTTTCTACCAAGATATTGCAATAAGATATACTAAAAAGAGGATTTCTGGCGGATAATTAATCCTCAGAACAGTACCACAAGTATTTATAGCAAACCCATTTAAAAAGTAAGCAAAGAGGTTGTTCCACGCTATTGCAGTAATAGTTGGTGTTACAGCAGTTTCAACAAATTAATTAGAAAGGTGCTTCGCCACCACCGGGATCATGTCCCATAGGGGGAGGACCACCACCATCATCGTCGGAACTACCGTTGCTCCCATTATTATCATTATTGGGCTCACCAAAAGGACCAGTATCAGCAGTAGTCAGGTTTTCAAAGCGGGCATAATCTTTAACGAAGTAAAGTGGTACACTTCCTACCGGACCATTACGTTGCTTTCCAATAATAAGTTCGGCGAGGCCTGCTGTAGACTGTCCCTCCGGAGTTGTCTTAATGCCATAGTATTCAGGGCGATAGAGGAAACAAACAACATCGGCATCCTGCTCAATAGAACCGGACTCACGCAGGTCACTTAGCTGAGGTCGTTTATCACCGCCTCTTTGTTCCACCGCACGACTCAGCTGAGATAATGCAACAACAGGCACATCAAGCTCTTTGGCCAGTGCTTTTAAACCACGAGAGATAGCGGCTATTTCTTGTTCGCGAGTACCAAAATCTCCGGTAGCGGTCATCAGCTGCAGATAATCAACTACAATCATTCCGATATCGTGCTCACTTTTAAGACGCCGTGCCTTAGTTCGCAGCTCCATAATACTGAGACCGGGCGTATCATCAACAAAAATATCCGCAGTAAACAGACGTCCTGCAGCATCAATAAGTCTTTTGAACTCTTCATCATCGAGCTGACCAGACCGTGCAGATTGAGCATTAATTCTGCCTTCCATCGTAAGCAAACGCTGTACCAGCGATTGGTTTGACATCTCAAGACTAAAGATCGCTACCTTCGTTTGTAGCTTTTCATCCTGGTGCATTGCAGCATTTCGGGCGGTAGTAAGTACATAAGCCGTTTTACCCATCGAAGGTCTCGCCGCAATAATGATCATATCTCCCTTTTGCCATCCGGCCGTCATTTTATCGACATCCGTACCCGTAGGAACACCGGTAATACCGGCTTCTTTTCCCCGGATATCTTCTAAGTAGGAGAGGGTATCTTTAAGTACATCACCAATTGCTTGTGCCTGGGAACGCTGCTTGGAGTTTGCGAGGTCAAAAATACGTTGTTCTGCCTTATCTAATACATCGTAAGGATCTGTAGCACTATCATAAGCATCTTTAATGATTTCGGTACAGCCACGTATTAAATTTCGTTTTGTGGCCTTCTCAGCAATAATTTGGGCGTGATAATCGATGTTTGCAGCAGAACTCACCGAGCGAGTCAATTCTGATAAATATCCTGCGCCGCCACAGGTATCCAGCAATTCTTTATCCCGAAGCTCGTTTTCAACCGTGAGCAAGTCGAGCGGGTTGTCGCGCTCGTAAAGGTCATGTAAGACTTCGAAAATGTGTTGGTGGGCGGGTTTATAAAAATCTTCTTTGGAAAGCATCTGCAGAGCTACCGTTGCCGCCTCATGTTCAATAAGCATAGAACCCAAGACCGCTTCTTCTACTTCTACGGCCTGTGGCGGAACGCGCCCTTCCTGTTGTATAATACCTGAATCAGAATTGTTACTATAGTTTGATCCTTGTTGTGCTGCCATCCTAAATTATATCACCAATGAATATTACGATGAGAAGAGGAATTTCCAAGTTACAAAGTAAGAAATGAGTCTGTTAGAATGAAGAAAAAACCGCGATCAAATTGTAAAAATTACGGTTGGCCTCCGAGTTCGTCATATCGCTTCCGCAGAAGTTTAACATCTTCCCAGGTAGGGCGTTTCCACTTGGCATGTCGCAGTAACGCTGCGGGGTGATAGGTAGCTAACAGTTCGTAGTTTTCGCGGAAATTATGAAATCGACCTCGCATACTGGAAAGCGAAGAGTTTTTGTCAAGCAATGTTTGTGCGGAAACCTTACCGAGTGACAAAATGAGTTTAGGTTCAATAAGGTCGATCTGTTTTAGTAGAAAGGGGAGGCTACGCTGCCGTTCTTCAGGCTTGGGATTCCTATTATTAGGCGGCCGGTGTTTTAGAATATTAGCGATATATACATCTTCGCGTTCGAAATCTATGGCAGCTAATATTTTATTTAATAACTGTCCTGCTTTACCAACAAACGGTTCTCCCAGTCGATCCTCTTCAGCCCCGGGCGCTTCACCAATTAACATCAGGTCGGCATTGGGGTTACCCACTCCAAATACGAGCTGGGTGCCTTCAAGATCTGTGCGAAGTATATCAGCTTTTTTACAAAGGGCTTCTAGTTCTTGTAAAGAATCACAAGCGTCTATGTAGTCTTGTACTGTCTTGGGTTTATCATCCTCAGCAGGTTCTTGTGTTGACTCCTTTGGCTCTGCTGATGAGGAAGGCTGTGTTGTTGATCCGGTATTACTAGCTTCAGGCTCTTCTGCCGTATTTTGTTTCTTCTCTTGTTCGTAAGTCGTATCAGCCGGCTGTTTGGTATCAATATTCTTATCGGCTGAGGAGTCCATACCCAGCGAGAATTCTCCATATACCTCGCGCTCCCGTTCTATAAAGGATATGATATTCTCGATAAGTTCTTCTGGAGTTGAGTCAGCCATAGATTACCCGACGAGTTCTGCAATTACGTTTTGTTCTTCTTTTGCTTCCGGGGTTAGCTCACCGATAAGGTACCCATCTTTGGAGCGAGCTCCCAAGCGCACGGGTAAAATCCGGTTTTCATATTGGGGATTATAAGGGATGCCAACCCGAACATAATTATCAGTCCAGCCCAACATAGCCCCATTGTGGTCAGCTCCTTCAAAAAGGACCGGGCGCACTTCATCTTTGAAAGAGGTATCAAAATCAAAACGTTTCTTTTCAGACAGGCGTCGCAATTTATGGGTACGTTCTTTCCGGACGCTGTTTTGGACATTAGGTTCAATATCCAGGGCATGGGTATTTGGACGTTCGGAATAGGTAAACACATGCAGATAGGAAACCGGCAGATCCGCGATAAAGTCAAAAGATTCTTGAAACAGTTCCTCGGTTTCCCCGGGGTGCCCGGTTATAACATCGACGCCAATGGCAGCATCGGGCATCAGGTCTTTTATTAGTTCCACACGTTCACGATAAAGCCCTGACTGGTAACGACGGCGCATCAACGCCAGCATTTTATCACTCCCGCTCTGAAGCGGCATATGGAAGTGAGGCTGAATTTTATCGGATTCTGCAGTGAAATGTATAATATCTTCATGCATCAAGTTGGGTTCAACAGAAGAAAAACGGATACGTTCAAGCCCGTCAACCTGATCTAGTTCTTGTAACAGCATAAAGAAGTTTTCATCAGTTCCACGCCCGTAGTCACCTGCATTTACACCGGTTACTACTACTTCTTTGAATCCTTCTTCAACAAGAAGTTCAGCATTTTTGATAACCGATGAGATTTCGGGACTTCTGCTTTCGCCCCGGGCCATTGGGATGGTACAAAAGGAACAGTTATAGCTGCAACCATCCTGTACTTTCAGAAAAGCGCGTGTGCGGTCATCAGCAGAAAAAGCATTATGAAAATCTACTGCTTCATTAACGTCAGAGTTATAGACTATTGGATCGGTACGCTTTTCAAAATCATCAAAAAGTTCCAGGAGCTTAAATTTGTTTTTAGCTCCTAATATGGCATCCACCCCGTCGATATCAGCAATTTCATCGGGTTCGAGCTGCGCATAGCAACCAATGACGGCAACAAAAGCGTCGTTGTTACGACGCAGGGCTCGTCGAACGGTGCTTCGGCAGGTTGCATTCGCACTCTGTGTTACTGAGCAGGTATTTATGACGTAGATATCGGCTTCATTTTCAAATTTCGTAATATCATAGCCTTCTTCTTCGAAATCACGCTGAATAGCCATGGTTTCGGAGTAGTTAAGCTTGCAGCCGAGTGTTTTAAAAGCAACTTTTTTCATCGATCAGTAATTAGCTCGAAATTGATGTGGATTATAATAGTACCGAGCAGTGGTATCAGAACAGCAAAAGATACAAAATAGCAGTAAAAATATCGACGTTATCAGGCTGTCCGTCTAGTACCGTTTAGTATAAAAATAAAAAGGCCGGTAGACATTAATGCCTCCAGCCTCTTTTAAAGTCTTTATGGATATTATCCGAAGTAGTGATGGCAGGCGAAAATGATAATAGCGAGTCCCAAGAAGTTAAAGATGCTTATTGGGAGCATTCGTTTCCATCCCAGCTTCATCACCTGGTTATACTTGAATCGTGGAATTGTCCACCGTACCCAGATGTAGATAAAGCCCCAAATTAGGGTTTTAAGCGTGAAGACCGAGACATCTAAAATCATTTTTGCTACTGAGCCGGCCTCAGGAAGTAATGACTCATAATATCCGGCAAAGGGCAGGTGGTATCCGCCAAAGAAGAAAGTGGTAATAAGCATACTGCCGATCATCACGTGCATATATTCGGCAAGGAAGAACATCCCAAACTTCATTCCGCTGTATTCAGTGTGAAAACCACCAACAAGTTCCTGTTCGGCTTCAACAAGGTCGAAAGGAGTACGGTTGGCCTCAGCGAAAGCCGCTACAATAAAGATAACGGCTCCAATAGGATTGCGGATGATATTCCACCATGTTTCTTGGGAATTTACAACATCGATCATGCTAAGAGATCCCGCAAAAAGGATACAGGAAGCGACGGCCATTCCCATTGGCAGTTCGTAACTGATCATCTGGGCGGCGGCACGCAATCCACCAAGCAAGGAATATTTACTGTTAGAGGCCCATCCTCCAAGGGTAACTCCATAAACTCCTAGGGAGTTAACAGCCAGCAGATAGAGCACTGCTGCGTTAATATCAGTGGCATACAGCCCATCCCCAAACGGGATCACCGCGACTGTCATCAGGGCTGTAATAACGGGGATCATCGGGGCAATGGCATGTACCGTCTTAAACCCTTTGGCAGGAGTGACATCCTCTTTAAGAAGAAGCTTAACCACGTCGGCTATAGGCTGGAGTAATCCAGCAGGACCAACACGATTAGGACCGTAGCGATTTTGGATAAAAGCAGAAACACGCCGTTCGGCATAAACAGCAAGTGCTGCAGAGTTAAGTAGCATAAAAAGTGCTACTCCTAAAACTATATATGATGTAGTAGTTACAGGCTCCATTGAAATATTTTATTTACGCTTGTTTTACTTCTTCTTGTTTGATCGGGAGCTGAACGCCATTTTCTTCGTCCATCCGTTCGTATGAAATATCACTGAGCATATCGAACTGCTCGCTGATATCAGCAAAAACATCTCGAGAATGATTATAGCTAAAGTCAAGATTGATACGCTCTGCCAGTTTATTCAGGAATTGCCACACGGGTAGGCAGTCTACTTTATTCTCTTCGCTAACCCAGTTGTCAAAATTGGTTCCGTAACGATCGAGACGTCCTTCAGACATCTCAAGGTTGAGACGTCGATTGGTATACTTGGTCTCTTTAGCAGGGTAGGAGCGTTGAATACGACCATCTACATTTACGTAACTGGCAGCATGTTCGGCTATACAGGTAATAGGAATAACCAAGTCTGATACATTAGTGGTATCGTTTTCGTTGGTTGCAAAAGAGATGGTATATGAATCATTTAAATCTGCCGCAGAAAGAACTTCTCTGCCAACGAGATCATCAGAAAGAATTATAACAACCTTTGCCCCTGATACTGCTGATTGTAAGCTATTGCTGTCGGCTTCGTCTAAGTTTATTGCCCGACAACCATTTGTATTCGGTGCCTGGTCATCGGTTATCAAAAAGTCATCACCGGCACCGGGAATTACATCTGGAGTAAACTTGGCATTAGAAGAACCCAGCAGGTTGAAAAACTTATTGAAAGCAAAGTTTTCTTCAACAGAAGCATGGGGGCTGCCCACTGTTAATATATCATCGGCTTCATGAGCATCCAGCACTTCGGCAAATGTCTCAATGGCATTATTCCATGAAGTATTGGACTGATTGTCACCGTCGAGCTTAATAGAAGGTCTATCAGCGCGGTTTTCATTAAACAGCTTATAGGCTTCACGTCCGGCATCGGGCATCCAGTAATCGTTCACTTCATCATTTTCCCGAGGTGTAATACGCAATACTTCATTATCGCGAGTCCAAAGATCAACATTGCATCCTTTTCCGTTGGTAATATCGATACTTGGGGTTTGATTCATCTCCCAAACACGTGCTTTAAAACGGAAATCGGTGGATGTGAGTGCACCGACAGGGCAGATGTCTACCGTATTCATGGAGTAGGGATCATCAAACTCTTCTCCGGCTGCGGTCTGTGGATAATTATCGTCACCACGCTGGACAATAGTAAGCTGATTGGTTTCACTAATTTCTTCAGTAAATCGAACACAGCGGGTACAGTTGATGCATCGCTCCGCGTCCATAGTCACACGGGGACCAAGCTCAACACGCTTGGGCTTATGTACCTTTTTAACTTCAAATCGGCTGCCTTCAGGTCCATACTTATACGTTTGAATCTGTAATGGACATTCACCGGCCTGATCACAAATAGGGCAGTCAAGCGGGTGATTAACAAGAATAAACTCTAGATTATCCTTTTGAGCCCGGGCCACTTCTTCCGAAGTTTCCTGGGTGTGCACCACCATGCCATCCTGTAAAGGAGTAGAGCAGGAGGTTTGTGGATTGGGAAACCATCGAATTTTGCGGTCCCCGTTTTCATCGTGTTCAAATTCACCTGTTTCACGATCTTTAACAGGCGTACCTACCTTAACCATGCATTGACGACAGTTAGCCGGTATCGACATGGCTGGGTGGTAACAAAAGAAGGGAACTTCCAATCCCTGATCCAGGATAAACTGGAGCAACATTGGCTTTCCTTCAAATTCGTAACGTTTACCGTCTATAAATACTTCAGGCATCGATTTATCTATTTATTTTTTGGACGCTTTTACAAGCGACTGTAATATCAAAATTTCAATAACCAAAATGTAAGAACAGGATCACGCTACAGCGTGAGTAGATTTCTTACACCGTGCTTCAAATTCGTCTCTAAATCGGTTAATCGTATGGCGTACTGGCCATACAGCAGCATCAGCGAGGGCACAAATTGTACGCCCTTCCATCTGATTACCGACATCAAGAAGCAGGTCAAGATCCTTCATTTCCCCTTCCCCGTTCTTGATCTTAAGTAATACTTTTTCAAGCCAACCGGTACCTTCACGGCATGGGGTACACTGTCCGCAAGATTCATGGTGATAGAAATGGGCAATTCGCCATAATACATCAACCATATCGGTATCTTCATCCATCACAACCATACCTGCCGTTCCCATCATGGAACCGGCATCTTTAAGAGAGTCAGAATTCATGGTAACTCCTTCAAGTTGGTCGGCACGAAGTACCGGGGTTGAAGATCCTCCGGGAATAAGTGCTTTCAAATCTTTTCCGCCGCGAATACCGCCGGCCACATCATTAATAAGTTCCAAGACCGGAACGCCTGTGGGATATTCATACACCCCGGGCTGGTTTACATGTCCCGAGATACCGTATAGTACCGGTCCGGGATGTTCTTCTGCGCCGAGATCACTGTACCATTGAGCCCCGTTATTGATTACAAGCGGGACATTGGCAAGCGTTTCGATATTATTAATAGTAGTGGGGCGTCCCCAAAGTCCTTTTTGAGCAGGGAAGGGGGGCTTAACACGCGGATAGCCTCGCTTTCCTTCAAGAGATTCGAGCATCGAGGTTTCTTCGCCGCAGATATAGGCGCCGGCACCGTAGGTTACCTCTAAGTCGATGGATATATCCGTACCCATAATGTTTTCACCGAGATATCCTTTTTCATAGGCATCATCCACGGCTTTTTGGAATTTTTCTACCCAAGAGATGTATTCGCCACGAATATAGACGTAGATCGTGTCGATCGTCATGGCATAAGCCGCAATTAATGCCCCTTCAATAAAGAGGTGCGGGTTGAATTCAAATATTTTTCGATCCTTGAATGTACCCGGCTCAGACTCATCGCCGTTACAGGCCAGATAGCGCGGACCGCCATCGGGATCGGGCATAAAGCTCCATTTTAAACCGGCATTGAAACCGGCACCGCCGCGACCACGAATATTTGCCTGTTTTACTTCATTGACGACATTATCTCGCGACCATTCATTTTGGTCATTTAAAATCTTTTTCAGAGCGTCGTATCCGCCATTTCCCTCATATACCTCAATCTGTTGCAGATTGGGAATGTCAGGAATAAGAAGCGGTTCGAATGATTTCCAGTCTTGAGCCATTATTCAGAAGCAGCTTGATTTCGTTTTTCTAATTCCGGCATTGCCATCGATTCAAATTCGGGCATCTTACCGTTTTTCAGATTGTCAATAAGAGTGTCAACCTTTTCTTTGGTGAGGTTATTAACATATACTCCATTCGTCACTTGTAGCATTGGAGCATATCCGCAGGCACCCAGGCATTCTACTGATTGAATGCTGAACATGCCGTCATCGGTAGTTTCACCGGCCTCTATACCAAGTTTCTCTTCCAGATGGTGCAATATATCGTACCCACCACAAAGCTGGCAGCTAAGACAGGTACATACATCGAGAACAAATTTTCCTTTCTCCTCTTTATAGTACTGTGTGTAAAAGCTGGCGACGCCGTGGACGTGCGACTTGGGAACATCAAGTGTTTCAGCAACCAGATTTTGCACCTCAGGTTCCACGTGCCCATATTTGCGTTGCGCTACCCACAATACTTGCAGTGTAGCTGCCTTGGCCGTAGGAAACTTGGCCTTAAGTTGTTCTATTTCTTTAAGTTCTTCTTCTGTGAATGACAGTTCAGCCATTAATCTATCTTATCTTAAGTTTTGAAATTGGACATTGGCTTGAGCCGGTGTCCAGCTTGCAATCGTAATTTCTACTTATCTGCCTCACCCATTACCGGATCAACACCACCAATAATTACAACGGTGTCGGCAACCATCTCGCCATCCAGCAGATCTTCAAGTGCTTGTAAGTTCTTAAAGGATGGGGAGTTGATCTTTAGTCTCCAAGGGTGACCGGTTCCGTCACTTTGAATATAGTATCCGAGCTCACCTTTGGGGCCTTCAACAGCATGGTAGGCTTCTTCGCCTTCCGGAGGACAAATACCGGTATCGGTCATCATAAAATCATGAATCATTCCCTCCATAGAATAATATACCTCATCTTTAGAAGGATAGGCCTGCTTGGCATTATCCGTTCGTACGGGCCCTTTAGGTAATTTATCAAGGCATTGACGAATGATGCGAATACTTTCGTGCATCTCTTCCATCCGCACGTAGTAACGTGCCAGGTTATCGCCTTCCAGACGGGTGGGTACTTCAAAGTCTACTTCGTCATAGCGAGCATAGGGTTCAAAATCGCGAAGGTCATATGCATAGCCTGAGGCTCTGAGCGTAGGTCCGGTAGCACCAATCTCAAGGGCTCGTTCCGGAGACAAAACGCCAACTTCGCGATTACGATCAAAGAAGATACGGTTTCGATCCAGCAGCCCGTGAAAGTCCTTTAGTTCTTGAGGGAACTCATTGACAAAATCTTTAATCATGGCCATTGCATCATCCGTAAGATCATTGGCCACACCACCTATGCGGGCATGCGAAATCGTGAATCGGTGTCCTCCGATATTATCAAAAATGTCGTATAGTTTTTCACGTTCTCGGAAGGTCCATATAAAGAATGATACGGCTCCCGCATCCATTACCATGGTACCTAACCAGAGTAGATGCGAGGAGATACGTGCCAGTTCACATCCAATCATTCGGATATAATGAGCACGTTCCGGTACTTCAACATTGGCAATTTTTTCAACAGCCGTACACAATGCTACATTGTTGCTGTAAGGGGATAGGTAATCCATGCGATCGGTATAAGGCATGAATTCCTGATACGTTTTATTTTCGGCAATTTTTTCAACTCCGCGGTGAAGATAGCCGATATCGAGCTTGGCTTTTTCAATAAGCTCACCGTTAAGTTGAAGGATTAAACGCAGTACCCCGTGCGTTGCAGGGTGCTGCGGACCCATGTTAAGTATCATTTTGGTACCCAGAGGATCTTCGTCATCCATCTTTTCGATGGTGGTATGCTTATCCTCAAGAGCTTGGTAAAGCTTTTCCTGATGCTCTTTAAAAAATTTGGGATCTACTTGATCCTTAATGTGTTTGGTGTCCATAAAAAAGGCTACTCAGTGTCAGGCGTTGTACTTGGTAATTCAATAGAGCCGGGAATACCCAGAAGAGGAAATTCTTTGCGCATTGGAAAGTAATCGAAGTCTTCGGGCATAAAGATACGGCGGAAGTCGGGGTGTTCAGTAAAAGTAACACCGAACATGTCATAGACTTCGCGTTCAAGCCAGCTTGCAGCTCTCCAGATATCAGCAACCGAGGCGATTTCTGGATTTTCTTCCGGCAAGCGTGTTTTTAAGAAAAAGCGTTCCCGGTCGCGCAACGAAATAAGGTTGTAAGCAATTTCAAAGCGGTCGTTTGATGTGAAACGATCGATGCCGAAAAGATCTGTTAAATAGATAAAGTGTTGTTCTTCTTTCAGATACGTACAGATCTCAACAATAGCATCGGACTTTACCTGAATAAAGGTATCGCCGCTTGATTGGTATACTTCGATGAAGGAGTCCGAGAACTGCTCGGAAAGTCCATCGACTACGTTTTGAAGTTTTTCTGATAGTTCTAAATCCATATTAGGTATCGAGCATTACAGAGTGTTCGGTACGAATTTTATCCTGAATCTTCATAAGGGCATGCAAGAGGGCATCAGGTCGGGGAGGGCAGCCAGAAATATAGGCATCAACAGGTAAGAAGTTGTCGCAACCTTGCACAACACCATAGCAACGGTGCATCCCGCCGGTAGAAGCACAGGCTCCCATAGCGATACACCATTTAGGGTCGGGCATCTGGTCCCATATTCTGCGGATAGCATGAGACATTTTATAGTTGACCCATCCGGCAACGATCATAACATCACTTTGGCGAGGAGAGAAACGCATTACCTCCGAGCCAAATCGAGCCGCATCATATTTAGGGCCGGCAAAAGCCATCATCTCAATAGCACAGCAGGCCAATCCCATCGGCATAGGCCATGCGGCATTAGATCGTGCCCAATTCGTTAATGTATCAATTTTTGTGGTGAAGTAACCGTCACCAAGAGAGCTTTCAATACCCATATAAGTATAGGCTTAAATTAATCAGTTAAACATTCCTTTTTTCATATCCCAGTCGAGCGTTCCTTTTTTGATCAGATAAATAAGACCAACATAGAGCTCTAAGATAAATATAATCATCGATACGAGCGTTCCCAGTCCGTAATCTAAAAAGTTAACTGCCCAGGGATAAATAAATACAACTTCGAGATCAAAAACGATAAAGGCGATTGCCACCAGGTAAAAGCTGATCGAGTAACGGTCGGCTGCTTCGCCCACGGGATCCATGCCGCTTTCATACGGATCCAACTTATTTTTGTTGGGTCGGAAAGGACCAAGAATTTTTGATAATGTCATTAGTAGAACCGCTAAAACAATAGCGACTCCGGCAAGAATTACGATTGGTAAATAGTTAGAAAACATCAGTCAATTTCAGTTTATTTGGATCAGTCGGAAATTAGGGGCAATCGCTCGTAATGTCAATGAAATCAAGGTGGGGAATATAGGATTTCTGATACTCAAAACATATAAATTTACCCCACCTTTCTTATTTAAAATGAGTTTAAACACGCAGGTTTAGTACCGTGTTCTGCTGCCTGAACAAGGTAAGGTGCGTTTTAGCATGTGGAATGAATAAGTGCTCCAACAGGAAGGTTCGTTCTGAGGTCATTATATTTTTGTTTGGCCTGTTCGGTTTCCAGAATATGGAAGTCAATATTGCGTTCGTTGAGATACTTTTTAGTTTCTTGGCAAACTTGCAGGCGTTCATGAAAGCCCTGCGATAATATAACGATTTCTGAACCACGCTCTAGCAGTTCCTCGACATCAGCAGGCTGGATACCGGGCACATGATGGGTGCCGGTTTCGTTCCAATCCCACTCTCGGGAACCACTCGGAAATAGCTTGGCATCTTTATGTGTTCTGCGGTTGCTTAGGGTGACTTTTCCCCACTCAATGGAATGAATTTTAGGAGATTTTTTTTTAGGTGCCATGATACGGGTGATTTTGGTTTACTTTTTAGTAAACATTTAGGTCAAAAAATCCGTTTATTATAAGGTACTATCAAAGTTTACGGGTACCATAAAAATCAGTAAATTTGTTTCTAAATAAAATTATTATTCAAAAGTAATATTCTGACCATTGGATAAAATTAAGATGGATATATTAGGGCTTTCAACAAGCCCAAGTAGTGGTGGAGCCTATGCATTGATTTTAAATGAAGTAGAAGGCAATCGTCGCCTTCCTATTATTATAGGTACGTTTGAGGCACAAGCGATTGCTCTTGAGCTAGAACATATTCGACCTCCGCGCCCGATGACGCACGACCTTCTAAAAAATATGATTCAAAATTTTGGATCAGATGTGGAGCAGGTATTTATAAATGATCTCAGTGAAGGGACCTTTTTTGCTAAGATAATTTATGAGGAAAATGGGCAGGAGATGGAACAAGATGCTCGTCCCAGTGATGCTATTGCGCTCGCTGTTCGCTTCGATGCATCTATCTATGTTGCTCCCGAAATCCTTGACGAGGCCGGTATTGTGTCTGAGGGGGAGGAAGGCGAGGAGTTAACAGCCACGGCCGAAGGGAAAGACCAACCGCGCGAGATGAGTAAGCTGGAACGCCTTGAAAATGAGCTTCAGACCGCAATAGATACCGAAAATTATGAAAAAGCGGCTCGACTTCGGGATGAAATTCAAAAGCTAAAAGGCTAGCAGTATTGCAACTCACAAATTACTCCTTCGAAGCACTACCGTTTTCAGATCTTTTTAAAACTTATATTACCGACTATCATGAGTTAAGTGATTTCTACGGAACCAATCCGTTTGATGAGGAAGCTATAGCCCAAAGGGCAGATCAGTTTAACTACTCGGGTGATCGCGAGAGAACCTCAAAAATACTTTCTGGTTTTAATAAGTGTTTTAATATCGCTGAGGCTGCTCAGGAGAATATAAAGCGTTTGGCCGATGAACAATCACTAGCCGTTGTTACGGGCCAGCAGTTGGGTATATATGGCGGTCCCCTCTATACCGTTCTCAAGACAATTACTACTATTCATCTTGCTAAGCAGATGGAGGAGGCCTTAGATCGACCGGTTATTCCGATCTTTTGGCTGGCTGATGAAGATCATGATTATGAAGAGGTGCGATCACTTTCGGTTCTGGAAGGGAATAATGTGCAGAGCTATGGGTTACCTTCCCAAAGTGAGCCATTGCCTGCGGTTGCAGATATTGAGATCCCAGACGATATTGAGCAATTGAAAGCAGATTTAAAAGATTCTCTGTATGATACCGATTTTTCAGATGAGCTCTGGGAGCTATTAGATAGCTCGTTTAAAGCTGGTAATACCTTTTTCGAGGCCTTTGGCCAGTGGATAAGTTCATTATTTTCTAAACATGGCTTGGTATTAGCCGGCAGTAAAGATATTAAGGTAAAGGAGGCTACCGGTAGCTTTCTTAAAAAATCTATTTTAAAGGCGGATGATATCCGGAATAAACTTGAAAGTCGGTCAGGGCAAATCAGCGAACAATTCCACAGCCAGGTTACACTATATGATTCCAACCTGTTTTATTTGAATGGACAATCGGGTCGAACAAAGATTGCACGTAACGGAGAGGGTTGGAAAACAGATTCAGGACAGGAATGGGAAACTGACCAGCTGATTGAGGAGATTGAAGAAAATCCTGAGAACTTCTCTCCGAATGTTTTTCTGCGTCCCATTTTACAAGATGCGTTACTTCCTACTTTGGGATATGTAGCAGGCCCCGGAGAAACAGCCTATTATGGACAGATGAAAGAGATGTATGGCTGTTTTGATATGGAGATGCCTGTAATATTTCCTCGACTTAGTGCAACAATTGTTGAGCCGGCTATTGACCGCATCATTAATGAACTCCCTTTTGATTTTCATGAATATGGAAATCGTATTGAAGACCTGGAGTCTGATTACGTAGATCGCACTGAACAGCATGATATTGAGGCCATTTTTAACGATTGGCACAATGATGTTGAGGCACTGGCAGAAGATAGAACCAAAAAGATTGCTGATATCGACCCAACGCTTGAAGGGGCCTCTGAAAAAGCAACTGCTACCTATTTAAATGAGCTTAACAAACTGAAAGGGAAGGTTTACAGGTCTGTCAAAAAACAGGACAAGATACAGTTAAAACGTATTCGAAGAATCAAGGCGAATACATTTCCGGGGGATGGGCTGCAAGAGCGCGTTATAGCAGGTATATATTTTATGAACAAATACGGAATTGATATTTGGGATAAACTTCTCGAGAACCTCGACGAAAAGGAACAATTCGACCATCACAAACTGATTTACCTGTAATGGATGATACCCAATCTAAAAAGGAAAAATTGCGCAGCACGCTTTTAGAGGCCAGAGAATCAATAAGTGATGAAGATTTTTTGGGTGGATCAACAGAAATTGTTGAGAAGTTGCGAAGTCATTCTGTTTTCTTGGAAGCTGATGTTATTCACTGCTATGTTTCAATGAACAGCCGGGGAGAGGTTGACACCCAAAGGCTGATAAAAAAAATGCTTAAAGGTGATAAGGATGTGGTTGTTCCTGTTACGAACTTCAAAGACCATACGTTGTCGCACATTCGCTTACATTCTTTTAGTCAGCTAAAGAAAAATAAATGGGGCGTACTGGAACCTGAAGAAGGCAAAAAAGTATCTGTTGATGCAATTGAACTGGTGGTTGTACCGATGGTCGGAGGTGATGAGTCTGCCAATCGTATTGGGTATGGCGAAGGGTTTTATGATCGTTTCCTGAATGCAGTGAGCTGTCCCAAGGTAGGACTTTGCTTTGAGCAAAATATTGTTCCCGAAATACCAGTTGA
Organism: Fodinibius halophilus; assembly: GCF_011059105.1. Classification (GTDB taxonomy): domain Bacteria; phylum Bacteroidota; class Rhodothermia; order Balneolales; family Balneolaceae; genus Fodinibius; species Fodinibius halophilus. The sequence continues at coordinate 313,380 of NZ_JAALLS010000001.1, forward strand.
GGAGTTTGATATACCCTTAGACCACATAATTACTGAAGAGCGGATTATTAGTCGAGATTAATTTGCTATATTATTGTAACAAAGTATTACTTTTGACGTAATACATATTGTTCGCAAAAACTTATGGGCACGGGAGTAATATTATGGCACAAAGAACAAAACAGTCTACACATCATAACCTCGATTCATTGATGGATTTTGAAGACCATGAACTTCAAAATACCATGCAAGAGTTTTTAGAGGAAGAGAAAAAAGCGAATACCAATATCTGGAACTTTGCTACAATTGCAGGTATTGCCATGTTTTTTGTAGGGGTCATGTTCATTCTAAACATGCTTATCGGTATAGGACCAGATCTTGGTGGACTTATGGAAGCATTACCTTTAATTGGAGGGGCCTTGGTAACACTGGTAGGATTTGGCTTTCTGGTTGGCGATCGCAAAAAAGAAAAGCAGGCCAAGAAAAAGAAAAAACGTACTTCCAAAAAGTATGATTTTGATTACGATTTTGGGAGCAGTACCGAAGAAGAGGACTTTACGTTGAATAATGATTTGGGCTCCGGCCAAAAGACTAAAAGTAAATCAAGCTCTTCTGCCAATACTTTTGATTTCGATTCCTATGCCTTTAGTGAGTCAAAAAAGCTATACAAATCCCGGACAGATAAAAAACTCTCGGGTGTTTGTGGGGGATTAGCAAAATACTTTGGTATCAGTTCTACCGTTATTCGTCTATTATTTATTATAACACTCTTTGCAGCGGGCGGAGCATCCTTTTTTGTATACGTGGCCTTGGCTTTGGCTCTGGATAAGGAGCCGCCTGAAATGATGGATGACTTCAAGTTCTAAATGTTATTTATTAAATGAACGATATTTTAAAGATGAATTGCCCTCGTTGAATCAACAGACGGGGGCTTTTTTTATTAAGTTTGATGAGTAGAATTAATATAGTAATTCATTGAGACGCAGATGATTGTTATATTCAGACCGTTAACTGAGCTTAAAATAATAGAATAAAGTGTTTATAACGTTTGAAGGGATTGATGGAAGTGGTAAGTCAACACAAATTCAAAAACTACGACAACATCTGGAGCAGAAGGGGATTCAGGTAAAGGTTTTTCGAGATCCGGGTGGACCGGTTGTTTCAGAGAAGGTGCGAGAGCTTTTGCTAAGTCCAAACTATGAGATAGATCCGGTTACCGAATTATTACTTTTTTCGGCCGCCCGTTCTCAATTAATGGCAGAAAAGGTATTACCAAGTTTAGAAGAGGGGGCAGTAGTAATATTGGACCGATTTTATGATTCTACCGTTGCCTATCAAGGGTATGGTCGGCAATCGGTACCTTTGCCGGAGATTCATAAGATGAACAGCATTGCCAGCCATAAGTGTGAACCCGACCTTACTATTTATATGAAATTATCTCTTGAAGCGGCTAAAAAGAGGATGTCACAAAAACGAGATCGTATGGAACAGGCAGGAGACTTTTTTTATACCCACGTCATCCGGGGGTTTGATAAACTGGCAGAGCAAGAAGAACGTATATTTACCCTGGATGCTACGTTACCTGCCGAGAGGGTGCATGAGCAGATCTGGGCGATCGTAGACAATTCTTTTTAAGGATTATTGATTCCAAACATCCCCCTGTAACAGAAAAAGTTCTCTAATCGTTTGATGGTTATGCTCTGAATGGAGGATTAAAATAGTCTTATTTTGTTTAAATCGCCTATAAATCGGCCTTTAATTTATACTAAGGCAGAAATTGAAGCTCAAATCGAGAGCAAAATTAATTGCTGCTTAGCGAAATAATGATTAATTTTATTGCATTGTGGGTAAAACCTAATTGGAAACTGAAAAATCTCCTTTTTCATCGTTTCAACTACTAATTTTAACCAACTCTGAAGTATATAAATTATGGCGCACGAAAGAATTGATGTTGATCTGCCCCTAGCCAAAGTCTATGAATACTTAAGTGATCCAACCTATTTCCCTCACTTCTTTGAGCGAATTGAGCGAGTTAATAAGATAAACTCCCAGACATTTGAGTACTCAACTACCCTTGGTGGGAAAGCATTTGAGTGGACAACAAACGTCATTGATGATTTGCGTAATACACGTTTTGCGTGGATTACTATCAATGGCAATTTGAATCAGACTGGTACAATTCGATTTACTCCGCTCGATAACGGAGAACGTACCCGGGTTGATTTCAGCCTTGATTACCGTACATTCTACGGTGAGCCAGAGGAAGAATTAGCTAATTTTATCCAGGGTCTTTCTGCACAGATGAAGAAGGATCTGCAGCGTTTTAAGGAAGAAGCCGAAGATGGCACTTTCAAACAAAATGCGGATGATACCCTTGCTGCAATTGAAAAGGCAGATGAGGAAGCAGAAGCTGAAGAGGAAGCTGCTGCATAATAAAGTCTCTCATTGATTTTAAGAATGCGCACTTAATGGTGCGCATTTTTTTTGTTTATACTTTTCAAGAATGAGTTTATCTACCTTTAGAAAGAGCCAAAAAGCAAAAAATCCTCATTACCTACTCTTTGGTCACCCTATAGAGCACAGTTGGTCGCCGCTAATGCATAATTTAGCATTTGATCACTACGATATTGGGGCACAGTATTATACAGTTGATCTTTTAAATAGTGAGCTTAACAGCTTGGCTTCCTATCTCAATAATGATTTTTTTAAGGGCGCTAATATTACGGTTCCTTACAAACAGGTTATTATAGATTACCTGGATTACATTGATCGTTCTGCCAAGCATATTGGAGCGGTTAATACTATAGTGAGGGAGGGATATCAGTTGGTAGGATATAATACCGATTATGCTGGTTTTGTCGCTCCTCTGAAAGATTATGGTTGGGAGCTTGAAGGTGGGAGAGCTATCGTTTTTGGCACCGGAGGTGCCTCACGGGCTATAGTGGCAGGATTAGTTGATATTGGGATTGAAGAGATTTTCCTGGTTTCCAGAAATCCTGCTCGTAATACTTCGTTTCCGGAGCATGAACAGGTAGAAGTTGTCTCATATCACCAGTGGACTTCATTAGCAGAGGAGGCCGCACTTATTGTTAATGCCACGCCTTTGGGGATGCATCCCAATGTGGACCAATCTCCGGTTCGGGAAACAGAAAAAACGGTTTTGTCGGATTGCATTTGTTACGATATTGTGTATAATCCATTACAAACAACATTCTTAAAACAGGCTAATTCAGTTGGCGCAAAAACGATCAATGGGCTAGAGATGTTAATCCAACAGGGAAGTCGTTCTTTTGAATTGTGGACGGGCCATTCATTCCCTGTGAATAAGGTAAGAGACAAGTTACATGAACAAATTACAAACTGACTTTTCTGTTATTCGTCCCCGGAATCTGAAAAACGAGGAGGGAATACGAGCTTGGTTTACGCTCAAAAACGAAGAATATGGTACACAAAATAATATTCCCGGATTAAATCTTGGTTTCAATACCCAAGAACAAAAGGATGTTATTGTACAGAACAGGCTAAATCTGTTATCTGCTTTAGAAGTAAATACTGATTGGGTGGCATTTGCCGATCAGGTGCATGGCAATAGAGTACGGATAGTCATTCAAGGAGGAACCTATCCGAATACTGATGGTTTAATTACTTCTGTACCGGGACTAACTCTTGCTATTCAGGTGGCTGATTGTGCTGCTGTATTGTTGTGGGATGCTGATTCACAAACTGTTGGAGCACTGCATGCCGGTTGGCGTGGAGCTGCCGGAGATATCGTACCCAGAGGTATTGAAGATATGGTTGATCAGGGAGCGGATCCCCAAAATATTAAAGCTTTTGTAAGTCCCTGTATCTGCCTTGAAAATTTTGAAGTTGGCATAGAAGTGGCCGAACGGTTTCCGGATAAGTTTGTAGATTATGAGCGCTTTGAGAAACCCCATGTTAATTTGCCGGCATTTTTGCGGTATCAGCTGGAAGAAAGTGGAATTCCCGGAAATCATATTGAAGTGCCAGAAGAGTGTACTGTTGAGAATGAAGATCGTTTTTACTCTTACCGAAGAGAAGGGCAGAAGAGTGGACGGATGATGGCTCTTATCCAAATAGCTGAATAATAAGAATCCCAAACAGTTTTTAAGCTATTGCGAGTTTCCTATTCCCCGGGATACTATGCTCCCATTCCTGATGAGCATATTTTCCCCATGAAAAAGTTTACCGGTTTGTATCGCTATGTATTAGAGCAAAACCTAATAGACAGTAGTGATATTATTGAACCTTCACTGGTTGATATGGCGAATCTTACAACGGTACATTCTCATCGCTACTCCAGCGGTATTATGAATGGCGGGTTGGAGAAAAAAGAGTTGCGAAAATTGGGATTACCATGGTCAAAGAGACTGGCTCATCGATCACGACTGGCGGTGCAAGGAACCATTAATGCTTCTTTGATGGCACTGCAAGATGGAATTGCCGGTAACCTGGCCGGGGGCACTCATCATGCGATGCCTGATTATGGCGAAGGCTTTTGTGTTTTTAATGATGTGGCCGTAGCTATTAAAGTGTTGCGCCAATCGATGTGGGCAAAGAAAATATTGGTCATTGATTGTGACGTACACCAGGGCAATGGGACCGCCGAAATATTTAAAGATAATGAAGAGGTGTTTACGTTTTCGCTGCATGGGGCTAAGAACTACCCGTTTAAAAAACCGCCCTCTACCTTAGATATTGGGTTACCGGATGAAACGAAGGATGATGTATACTTGTCTACTTTAGGAGATGCTTTGGATGACATATTTGACCAGTTTTCTCCGGATTTGGTGTACTATCTGGGAGGCATAGATCCACTGGAGTCCGACCATTTCGGGCGGCTTTCCCTAACGTTAAATGGGTTGGGAAATCGGGATCGTATTGTCATAAAAAAAGTAAGAGCAGAAGATGTTCCGCTGGTGTTATTATTATCCGGTGGGTACGCCCCAACTTTGCAAGAAACCGTACAAGCCCATGCATTGATGTATGAAACGGCTTTAGAACTGGCTCCATAGCGATTTTGAATAGAGAATCGAGGAGCTTTTTTTAAGATGTAATCATATTCTGACTTCTACCTGTTTTTCTCTATCTTCATAGCTCTTTTGAAAAGAAATAAGTAAATCGTTTGAAACCTAAAAATATTGTCATACTGGGTTCCACGGGGTCAATAGGCGAACAAGCCTTAGAAGTGATTAGTGAACACCCTTTCCAATTTAATGTATTGGCACTGAGCTGCAATAGCAGTTGGAAAAAGCTAGCAGAGCAGGCTAATAAATATAAGCCTGATTATGTGCTGCTTGGTGATGAGCAGTATATCGATTTGCTGAAAGAGCAATTGAATGATGACGATATTGAGATCTTAGTTGGAAAAGAAGATCTTCTGCACTTATCCCAACTCAATGAAGCCGATATTATCCTTAATAGTCTAGTGGGATACGCCGGTTTTGAACCTACTGTTAAAGCACTAAAGGCTGGAAAAAAAGTGGCGCTTGCCAATAAAGAGTCCCTTGTGGTAGGTGGAGGGCTTATCAATGAACTTATTGCTGAGAATAGAGACCGTCTTATTCCGGTTGATTCTGAACACAGTGCCATGTTACAGTGTTTAGTAGGGGAGCCACTTGAGAAGATCGAGAAGCTTATTATAACGGCAAGTGGTGGGCCATTTCGCACATGGACCAAAAAACAGATGCAGAACATAACGGTTAGCGATGCTTTGGATCATCCCAATTGGTCGATGGGATCTAAAATTACCATTGATTCTGCAACCATGATGAACAAAGGGTTGGAAATTATAGAAGCACACTGGATGTTTGATATGCCGCTTTCGAAGATTGAGGCTGTGGTTCATCCGCAAAGTGTTATTCACTCGGTAGTGACCTTTACTGATGGCTCAAGCAAGGCCCAATTAGGACCACCGACGATGAAGGTACCTATTTTATATGCTTTCACCTATCCTGACAGACTCGAACTTGAAGCCCCGAAGTTGGACTGGGGTAAAGCTTTTGACTTAACATTTGAACCTGTAGATTATGATCGTTTCCCCTGTTTAAAATTAGCAATTGATGCAGTTAAGGAGGGCGGTTTGGCTCCAGCTATTTTAAATGCGGCAAATGAAGTCGCTGTACAACGATTTTTGAACGAAGAAATTACCTATATTGATATACCCAAAGTGATAGATCATTGCCTGGAGTCACTAAATAATTCTGGAACTATTACGTTAGAATCACTGAAAAATATTGATCAACAGGCCAGGGATCTGGCATTAACTTTTTAATTAGTACTACCTCGCTACATGGAATGGATTTTAAGTTTACTATCAACACTCGGAATATTTGCTGCTGCTCTACTTATCCTGGTTTTCTTTCATGAGTTAGGGCACTTTTTAGCTGCGAAACTTTTTGGGATGCGTGTAGAACGCTTCTCCTTGGGCTTTCCTCCTCGCATATTTGGTTTTAAAAAAGGAGAAACCGACTACTGTATTGGAGCAACACCACTTGGCGGTTATGTGAAAATATCCGGTATGATTGATGAGACTATGGACGATGATTACCTGGATGAAGAGCCTAAGCCCTGGGAGTACCGGAGTAAGCCTGTTTGGCAGCGTATTATTGTGATCACTGCCGGGGTGATCTTCAATATGATTTTGGCTGTATTAATTTTTGGTGGGTTAGCATTTAGTACCGGTGAAGAAAAGGTAGAACTAGACAGCGTAGATAGTATTTACGTGGCCCAAAATTCTTTGGCAGCCCAAGTTGGATTCCAAACGGGAGATAAGCTTATTGGGGTTAATGGGGAAGAAGTACCCTATTTTTCCGATCTGTTTACACCGAATAAGATGATGGCTTCTTCGTTAAACTATACGGTTAAAAGAGGCAATGAGACAGTTACCGTTGCGGTACCTGATAGCTTACTTAATGACATTGGTAAACGGGGATTTATTGGCTTGCCGAATGCACTTCCCAGCAAGATTCGATCGGTGTTAGATGGGAGTCCGGCCGATAAGGTCGGATTAAAAGAGGGGGATTTTATTACAGCTGTTAATGGTGATAAAATTACGCACTGGCTACAACTTGTCGAGAAAATTTCAACTTCTGAAGATTCTCTAAACCTAATGGTGAAACGATCCTCAGGTGAGACTACTTCAGTAACGGTGATGCCTAATGAAAATAATAAACTAGGTATTTATGCTCCTACTAAAGAAGCATTTCATGTAGAACGATTTAGTTATGGTCCATTACAAGCTTTAAATGTAGGTATCACTAAAACGAATGAGACAGTTTCAGGAATTTTTGGTGGTTTCAGTAAAATGTTTTCCGGAGATATCTCTGTACGAGATAATCTTGGTGGTCCGGTAGCTATTGCCAATGTAACCAAGCAAGCTACAGATGCCGGAGGCGCTGTTGGCTTTTGGAATATTACGGCTTTCTTGAGCGTAACACTCGCCATTATGAATATCTTACCTATCCCTGTCCTCGACGGTGGGCATTTGATGTTTTTGATTTATGAAGGCATCACGCGCCGCGAGCCGTCACCCAAAGTTCGGATGGCCCTGCAACAGATTGGCTTTTTGCTTATTATAGCACTCTTTATTTTTGTGACTTTCAATGATATTCTCAGACAATTCGGCTAACCTAACATATTTATGTTTGCACGCGACGGATACACGACTATATTCGTAACTATTATATTTGCAGTTATCGTGAGCGGTATTGCTCGCTACATGGAGCCCCATTGGACAGCCTACATTCTCTATACTGCCATGGCACTGCTCGTGGCTTTTATTCTATTTTTCTTCCGGGATCCGGACAGGGAGATTACCAAAGGGGACAACCTGGTGATTTCACCGGCGGATGGGAATGTCGTGCAAATTAAGGAGGTTCAGGAAGACAGATATATTGAAGGAGCTGCCAGACAGATTAGTATTTTTCTTTCTCCGCTTGATGTTCATGTTAACAGGGTGCCGGTTAAAGGTAAACTTGAATACCTGGAATATGAACCGGGAATTTTCTTAGTAGCTTATGACCATCGGGCTTCGGAACTGAACGAGCGAGCAGATTTTGGGGTAAAACATGCTTCCGGCACAAAAGTATTTTTCAGGCAAATTACCGGCTTTCTAGCACGACGAATCGTCTATCATATCCAGGAAGGGGATGATCTGGAAGCCGGAGAACGTTTTGGAATGATGAAGTTTGGCTCCAGAATGGATATACTTGTTCCGGCTGAGGTTGAAGTAAATGTATCGGAAGGAGAAAAAGCCGTAGCCGGTCAAACAATTTTAGCTACCATTAACGCATAAGATGAAATATCCTATACAGAAGTGGAAGCGTTTTCGCCGTCGTAGAAAGCGTAAAAAAAATGGGGGACAACGCCCCAAGAAACAGATACCGCGCACTGTTATCCCCAGTTTTTTTACCCTAATGAACCTTTTTTGTGGATTTTTAGCAATAATTAGTATTGCTGAAGGCAGACTTTTCTTTGGGGCTTGGCTCATTGTGTTTGCCGGCCTCTTTGATGCGCTGGATGGCTTTATGGCCCGTCTTTCAAATGCTACCTCCCAATTTGGTATCGAACTCGATTCCATCAGCGATGTGGTCTCTTTTGGGGTAGCTCCCGGCTTCTTACTCTACGCTTTTGGCTTGGCTGAGATGCCGTTTGTGGGTATTATTTTGAGTGCTCTGCCACCACTCTGTGGGGCTGTTCGCCTGGCACGTTACAATGTAGATGTGCACGATTCTCTTGATGAAAAGAAGGGGCGTGATGATTTCTTCAAGGGATTACCCATACCCGGACAGGCGATTATGATTGCTGCCTTTTACCTTACCTTTTATAATCAAATTGAAATATTTGAGGGATTGGAGTACGGCTTAAATACCGTAGTGGTACCATTAATTGTGTTGCTTTCCTTTTTGATGGTCAGCACCATTCCATTTGACAAAATCCCAAGCTTCGATAAAAAATCGATAAAAAAACACAAGGTGAAGCTCTCGCTGTTTATTTTCTATGGAGTGCTTATTTTGTTGTTTCAGGAAGTTGGATTGATGATCGTCTTTTCTGCTTTTATTGGCAAAGGAATTGTCTTGGGAGGTTATTTCTTCTGGAAAGAGGCTTTTGGGGATGAAGATCGAATCGAAGGGTAAGCACGATCAATACAAGAACTGTTTCCGCAGCAGAGCGACGGAAACAGTACTTGGACAGCAATCCACTCCTTCCGGTGCTCTGCTCCGGAAGGAGTTAGGGCACATCAAGCCAAGTACGACCTAGATCTTACCTACCCAAGCCTAACCATCGATGGCGTACCCGGATCAACCGCTACCCAGAAGGTCAATATCGACGGCCAGAACGGCTTCAACGGTGATGTGGATCTCTATGTAAAGAATATTCCAAATAGCCTAAAGGATGATGAGGGCAACAGCAAGATCTCCTTCCGTTTTGCTGATAACCCGATCAGTGGTGATGAAAGCACCGACCTAATCATGGAGGTGCTGCAACCGATTGATGAAAGCCTTTCGCCAACCATTACCGTACGCTCCGAGGCTCCATCCGGCAGTGTTGACACCGGCCCTAAGAACCAAGAGGAGACCTTCCAGCTCAACACCGACGCCTTCTCTCCGCGTACGATTGAGGAGTTCTAAAAGAGTTTAGTATATAAAAAAAGAAACCCGAAAGCCTATGGTAGGCCTTCGGGTTTTTTTGTTTGAGATTATGAGTCCACCACCCTTTAGTAGCACTAACCCTTTCTAATCCGGCTTTTTATGTATTAATTTGACGACTCGACTTCCTCTGGTTCATAGAACCAAACAGTGGTTAGCTCGCGTGTTTCATCTGGTAGATAGAACACAACGTCATCTCCTCCGTCACCAGGAGCTTCGCCACGGACCTTGCTGGCATGCACTGCGCGTATGCTGCAGTTAGTTCCAGTGGCGAAGAAGTCTTTGGTGATACCGGTAATGGCTGGATTATGCCAGCCGTCAACATCAGGGTCATCAGAAATGATGTTCGTCATATTGATGTTGTCACGATTGTTTTCATCCGGGCCGCAGGCAAACTTAAATGCAAAGGCTTCATTGCTTTGATCTGCCTCTAATTTATGCTCAACATAAATCTCAACAGAAAGTGCCTTTTTGATTGAATTAGGGTAATCCGGAGCACCAATAAATACCTCACGATTACCCTCCTTACTTGAGACATACCCTTTGCTAGAAGGGGTGGCGTAGCCTGTTCTTCTTAAGCCCTCTACTAGCTCCACGTCATCCTCTGGATCGTAGTTTCCGCCGCTGTCTACACAGCCGCTGTCTTCTCGGTCGATGTCACTATCGCCATCATTATCGATTCCGTCTGAGCAGGCGGGTACGTGTTTAAGTTTGAGAGTTATGTCTTGATTGTTTGCAGCACTTACTTCTGCGTTACCGCGAGATAGCATTTTTGTACTTAGGTCTTCGCGAAGATTATAAATACCATCACCGCTGACAATGACTGTTTTATTAGACATTGGGTAATTCAGCCTGTAATCAGGTATTTCTTCAGAGTAGATAAGACTGTCAGTGACAGTTGAGTCACCAACCTCTAAATGAAAGCCGATCTGCTCACGCTCTTCCTGAGATACAATCTTACCGTCAGCATCATAGATCTCAGGTGTAATTGTATACGTCACGGTCTTGCGAGCACTTTGGAGACTCAACTCCCGACTCTCATCAAGAGTAACCGTCTTACACGACTCCTCGTAGTACTCGGCTCGCCCGCAGATATCTACCTCAGCTTCTTGGTAGGGAAGCGTAATACTTCCTTCCGGTTGACTTTTCGCTAAGGTATCCGCAATAAAAAGCTCAGCCGAAGAGATCAACACGTCCTTCTTATCAGCAATCCGGTAGTTTAGTGTTACCTCATCCGGATTCTCCTCCGTCAGCACAATCTCTACACTGCCGTTGGTTAAAAAGGAGACCGGCTTCGTTTCGGAGTGGTAGCCGTCCTGCTCAGCGCGAACCGAAAGCTTCGTGCCTTTCTCTCGTTTGAGTGACTTCTCACCGACACCAAGCTTTTCGTCGGTATCAGCGTTGTACAGGGTGGCATTATCCAGGGTACTGCTGCCATCAGTTGGGGTTATCGTTTTTTCTATCATTTCAGTATCGTCATCATCCGGCCCGTTGGGGCTCTTGCAGGTTGACAGCGTACCCCACAATAGGCCTGTAACAAGTGTCCATAATAAAATTCGATGCATAGGTTGTTGATTAAATAAGATGAATAAGTCAATAATTCAGCAAGCTAAAGATGTGAGCAGGCAACTGCAAGTCGGGCAGGGGCGTACTGTTTCCGCAGCAGAGCGACGGAAACAGTACTTGGTCGTTACTCGCAACCTCCTCCTTTCGGTGCTCTGCTCCGGAAGAAAATTGTAAGGTTTATCCCTTTGAATGGTCTTACTCATAAAAAATGGCACGGACTTCTTATAAGGTTTATGAAACCCAATACCCATACTTTATAACAATCAGTATCGTTGATTGGTTGCCTGTCTTTTCTATTACTGATGCTGCGGAAATAATTTTGGAAAGCTTAGCCTTTCACCAAAACAAAAGAGGGTTAACGCTATATGCATATGTTATTATGGAAAATCATATGCATCTGATAGCACAGTCAGATCAGTTGCAAAAGAATATTCGAACTTTTAAATCATATACCGCCCGACGAATTATCGATTTTCTGAAAAAGGAAGGGCACGGTTTTTATCTATCGAAGTTGAAAGAAAATAAGCTTTCCCATCACAGAGACTGTGAGTACCAATTTTGGCAGGAGGGATATCATCCTAAGCAAATTATGGATGATGCTATGATGCAGCAGAAAATGGAGTATATACACTATAATCCGGTCAAAAGAGGATATGTTACAAAACCGGAATATTGGCGATATTCTTCAGCACAGAATTATGTATTGTCAGAAGGCTTGATCTCTATTACAAAAATTAGAGAGTAGTTGCCCGTTCTGTTTCCGCAGCAGAGCGACGGAAACAGAACTTGGCCATTCCTTTCGACATACTCCTTCCGGTGCTCCGCTCCGGAAGAAAAGGGGGCAGAGAATAGGCCATAGGGTCTAAAACTGATAACTGACTCCTAATGAATGCACTGTTCCGAAACCTGTTTCAAACGGGATAAGAGCATAATTAGCAACGATAGAGCCAACTTTTACACCGGCCCCGGCCGTCCAGTGGCGTACGGTATCACCGGTTTTATATCCTGAATGCAACAAAATAGTTTCTGCTATATCGAACTCTACTGCAATATTGGTGTAGGGCTCTCGCTCTGCCTCGCCCTGTGAGGAGGTGTTCGTCGTTTTAACAGGAACAACCCAGTTATTTTTCAAACTGACAGTAATTGGCAGGTTTTTGTTTTCCGGGGCAGTGAAGGTTAACAGTTCGGCATTAAAACCTGCTTGAAGGTTAGTGGGCAGAGAGGTCGATTGGTTGATAAGTTCGTCCATCTTTCCCAGGTTAAGCAGGCTCATTCCAAGCTGAAGGCGCTTATCCCAAAGTTGTGTTGCCGCTCCAAAGTTTGTTGTATAACCGGAGGCATTATGAATGTAATACTCCTCACGCAGATACTGTAGAGATCCTCCAATGGCAATAGGCCCCAGCTGATAGGCATAGCCGGCACTTAGCGAAAGCAGGCTTATGGCAAAAGATCCTTCCGGTGGACCCGCTTTAGTTCGCAATACAATGTCATCATCTTGTGCCCCGATAAAGCCGAAAGCAAACCCCCGGTTTCCTTTTTTAAAATTTATGGCAGCATGGGTGTGATTTAGATCTCCAATCCACAGTGTATAGGCTGCGTTAAGAGAAGAACTGTTTTCCAGGGCGAGATTCGCCGGATTGGTATACAGATTTGAAGCCCCAAGCTGCTCGGCAGTAACAGCTCCATTTAATGATAATGCCCGTGCACTTGGCCCGATAGTCAACAGGTCAAGCCCTGTATTTTGGGCAGATGAATGGATAGGAGACAGCAATATTAGGATTCCTGTTATTGCAGTTAATAACATACCCCGGGTGTTGTTTAGAAGGGCACTATAAGTTGATGATCTATTCATTTTTGAAATTCCGTAATTCAGAAAACTACTCCTTATAAATTCAATTGTATACCAAAGGTATGCATATAAGAAATATTATTGGATTCTTGTAAAAAAGCATAATCGATAGTGGGAGTCATAAAATCAAAAGGCAGATATATTGAAAAACCTGCACTCCCATGGTTTGATGTTTTTAACGAGGATAAATTCTCAATTTGCCAGCCGCCCCGTATGGTAATATACTGGTGCAAGTGATAAGTGCTGCCAAGGCGTAGAAAAGTTGTGGACTCCTTTTCGTAGAATTCTTGTCCGCTATCGAAACTGACGAGTAGCTTGGTAATGGGCTGATAGGAAACTCCAACACGAAGCTGAGTTGGAAATGGATCGGAATGGGATGAACCGTTATCTCCCCAAAGCGGTGTTGAATCCCAGTTGTAAGAAGCCAGCAGGTCTTTGACGGTGCCTCCCAATTGCAGCTGATCCGATAGGATATAAAGAAAGCCCAGATCAAGCCCTACAGTGGTAGCATTATCCAGCTCATTATGTAGATCAGAAAGATAGTATTTAACACCGATGCCCACCGATATTTTTTTGCTAATAGAGATACCGGCGGCCGCTGCAAACTGGTATTCATGGGTTGAGAGCATATTGGTGTGATATCCATCTGAAGTTCGCCCATCAATATTGTTTACATTTGCATTTATTACAGAGATGGAGGCTCCAGCGCTTGGGGGGAGTTGGAAGGTACTGCTTAGGGTATGGAGACTTCGATCAAAACTCATAGCCGCTGTCGACAGGTCTACCTGGTTGCCCTGTTTGGCGTGAGCTACCAAGGCAGGGTTATAATAGCCGTAGATGCCTTCCTGGGTTACAGCGGTAAGGGCATTTCCCATGGCCATACCCCGGGGGCCAAATCCTAACCGGCTAAAAGCCCCGGCACGGCCGGCATGTTGTGCCTGCAGGGCAAAGGCTCCCAGTGTTATAATAAAAAAAGTGAGTACTGTTTTTGTTGATATGTATTTCATCATCATAACTTAGTCAATCAATAAGATCTTTCCCCTGATGGTATTTCCCGGAGTATCAATTTGATAGAAAACAGCCCCGTTTGCTACTTGCTTATCCGTTGTTGAAGTACCATCCCAAACGGCCTCGTAGGTTCCGGGAGAATAGGTTCCTGAATCCAGCTTTTTAATGAGGTTCATTCCAAAATCAAATAGACGAATCGTAACTTTCCCGGCTTTCTTTACTTTATATTTGATTCGCACCAGCTGATGCCGGCGTGGAGAAAAGGGATTCGGATAAGCGTAAGCATCAACGGAAGGAGCCTCTTGGCGGTACCTGTTTTTGCCACTAAGCGGAAAGTTTACCCGCGTTATTTGCCAGCTCGTACCATCGTTCGGGGTGGAGGCAATGCCGTCGCTGGTTCCGACCCATAGTCGTTTGGTTGTTGTGGCGAGGCTGTAATATACAGCTGATTTTTTAATAAAGGTATTGGGCGATTGTATCTGCGGCACTTTTTGCCAGTTGGCGCCATTGTCACTGCTTCTGAACAAGCCGTTGTCACCTGCTGCATAAATTGTGCCGTTAAAAAATCCGATATCGTTAATGCGTTCTCCCTCCAGGTAATGATCAAAGGTTTGGCCGGTATCACTGGTTCGCACAATGCCATAAGTCTCCTTGTCACTGAGTCCGCCGGGCCAGTTGGTCATCCATATATCCCCGGTGGTGGGGTGCTGTTTTATGGTGATGATCCAGTTGCCCAGCAAGCCGTCATCAGATTCGTCAACCTGTAGATGATGCCACCGAATACTGTCTGCGGGCGCAGTTAAAGCGTTATTTGAGATATTGATTCCACCGGCCGTACCGCACCAAACCGTGCCCGCCTTATCAATAAGTACTGCAAAGCCCAATAGATTTTGATCAAATCGCGGATCGTACCGGTTGGCTCCATTGCCATTAAAGGTATATTCACTTGTGGGCTTTAGGGTGTCGGTCTGTTGTGGTGGTAAAATGATGCGGTTCCAGGTCTTCCCGAAATTTTGACTACGGACCAGCCCCAAGGCCCAGTTGGCAGAAAAAATGGTTTCTTTCCTCAATGCAATCTCAAAAGGGGGAGACTGCTGTTGGGCAGTAACCGGTAATTTGGAATACGTAGTACCACCATAGACGAAAGTGCTGTCATCTTTTTCATCATTGGGGTTATCAATAAATTGCCATTGATCTCCGCCATCAGTGGAATAGTGGTATCCAAGTCCTGCCTGTACATCACCGTCGGCAGTAGCAGCAGTATAGCCCAATCCGGCCCAAATAGTATCTTGTGCTAACGCCAGGGAATAAACACTACCCCGACCAGCTACTACAGAATCCGCATTTTGGGGATAATACCATTGGGCATTGTTGGCAATATTCCGGTTTAATCCCGGACCTATCCACAAGGTATCCCCAAATGCTTCCATGTTTGATACCGAATTACTTTCTATGGATTTAACCGGGGAAGAGACCGGGCCTACAATTTGAGTGTAGCCGGATATTGAAATACCAACAAGCAGAATTAGGAAGCAGAGAAAAAAACGTGATGACTGCAGCATGAAAAACAGGTTTATTTTTGGATCCTAATATAGCTTTTATTTAGCGTAAATAAAGTTGTTGATTTTAGTGCAGGCGGCTATTATATTCAGAGCGTTATGAAAAAATCAGCTCATAAAAATATTAATTGGTGGTGGCTCGTGAAACAACATACACGGGCAGTGGCATTTTTATGAGCTAGATTCACATAAGCATTTTTTAGCGAACCCACTGCAGGAAACTGGAGTGGGTTTTTTTATTTTTGAACTATTTATTGATCTCAATCCGAAACTATTTTGGATATAATTAGCAGAGTTGTCAGATATGAATATTGAAGAGTTTAAAGATTTAGCAGAAGACTATACGGCCATACCGGTTTACCGTCGGCTAATGGCCGATGTATTAACACCGGTTTCTCTGTTTCTTTCGCTTCGCGAAAATGGGGAGTATCCTTTTTTACTGGAATCGGTAGAGGGGGGAGAGCAGGTAGCACGGTACTCATTTTTAGGTCGAGATCCGTACCAGGTGCTGAAGTATGACGGACAGCAGGTGGTGCTTGAGAAAGATGATACTACGAACCGTTTGGAGCAGCCGTACTTTGAGGCTCTGAAGGAACTTACTACCTGCCACAGTGAACCCGATATGCCCGAACTGCCTCGTTTGTCGGGTGGGGCCGTAGGTTTTTCTTCTTATGATACGGTGCGCGAGATCGAGCAGCTGCCAGATCATCCCCAAGACGATACCGATGTACCGGAAGCTATATGGGCTTTTTATGATGAGGTGTTTGCCTTTGACCACGTTAAGCAGCAAGTCATCATTATTAAAACAGTTTTTGTGGAAGATGAACAGGATACAGCAGAGAAGTACCGACAGGCCCAACAACGACTTGATGAACTGGAGGAGTTAGTCTACCAACCGGGGCAGACAACCGATTCATTTTCTATAAATCCGGATGAGTTGCGAAGCAATGTTAGTCAGCCCGAATTTGAGCAGATGGTCAAAAAGGCTAAGGAGTATATCTATGAAGGGGATATTTTCCAGGTAGTGCTGTCGCAGCGGTTTGAAACTGATTTTGCCGGAGATCGCTTTATGTTATATCGCGCCCTGCGGATGGTAAATCCTTCTCCCTATTTGTTCTTTTTAGATTTTGATGATTTTGCACTGGTGGGATCTTCACCGGAAGTGTTGGTGCGGGTGCAGGATGATACGGCCCAGTTGCTTCCTATTGCGGGTACGCGGCCCCGCGGGAAAACTCCGGAAGAAGATTTAGCGCTGGAAGAAGATTTAAAGAATGATCCCAAAGAGATTGCCGAGCATGTGATGTTGGTAGACCTGGGACGTAATGATCTGTCGCGGGTATGTAAACCGGCTACGGTAAAGCCGGTCCGTGAGCAGGTAATAGAGCGTTATTCGCACGTAATGCATATCGTCTCAGATGTGAAAGGCGAGTTGGCAGATGACCAGACCTCGGTGGATGCATTGATGCGATGTTTTCCGGCGGGCACGGTTAGCGGTGCTCCCAAAATTCGTGCTATGGAAATTATTGATGAACTGGAGCCGACTAAAAGAGGACCGTATGCGGGGGCGGTAGGTTATTTTGATTTTTCGGGCAATATGGATACCTGTATTGTTATTCGCACGATGATGGTTACCGATTCAAAGGTATATATACAGGCCGGGGCCGGAATCGTAGCTGACAGTGATCCCGAAAAAGAATATGTAGAAACGAAAAATAAGGCCGGCGCTTTGGTAGAAGCATTAAGCGTGGCTTTATCGATAACCAATTAAAATATACAATGCGGAAGGAGTGCTTGAACTTGTGTTAGCCATCACCTTCTGCTTCAAACAAAAGTAATTAAAATAGATCCTGAAACAAGTTCAGGATGACAAGAAAGTTTATAAAGATTAACAAATAAAAGTACGTACTAATGAAAACAATATTATCTGGTATACAATCCTCGGGGAAACTGCATCTTGGCAATTATTTTGGTGCCTTGCGCCAGCATATTCAGATGCAGGAAGAAGGGGATGCCTTTTATTTTATTGCAAATTACCACTCCTTGACTTCTATTAATGACGGAGAAGAGATCTACAAAAATACGATTGATGTAGCTCTTGATTACCTGGCACTGGGTTTGGATCCTGATAAGGCAACTTTTTTTGCCCAGAGTGACGTGCCCCAACATGCTGAATTGGCCTGGATTCTGGGTACGTTCTGCCCGGTTAGTCTGATGGAAAAGGGGGTTGCGTACAAAGATAAGGTAGCCCAGGGTCTGAATCCCAATATCGGCTTGTTCACCTACCCGATTTTGCAGGCCGCGGATATACTGATGTACAACGCAGATCTGGTTCCGGTAGGCAAAGATCAGAAGCAGAATATTGAGATCTGCCGTGATCTGGCCGGAAAGTTCAACCATAATTATGGCGAGGAATATTTAAAGCTTCCTGAGCCCCATATCCTGGAATCCGTAGCCGTAGTGCCTGGGCTCGACGGACAAAAGATGAGTAAGTCATATGGAAATACCATCGGAATTTTTGATGAAGGAAAGGAGCTTAAAAAGAAGGTGATGTCTATAGAAACAGACTCAACACCGTTGGATGAGCCTAAAGATCCGGAAAGCTGTAATGTGTTTGCACTGATCAAGCTCTTTGCCGATGAGGAGAAACAGAACGAGATTGCCGAAAAGTATCGTGCAGGCGGCTATGGTTACGGACATGCTAAAAATGAGCTTTTGGGAATGATTGAAGAGTACTTTGCCGAAGCGCGTGCCAGGCGTAAGGAGCTGGCTGAAGATCTTGATACCGTTCGGGATATCCTCAAAGAAGGAGGTAAAAAAGCTCGTACACGGGCTGAGAAGGTGATGGAACCGGTACGTGAGGCAACGGGGCTGTTTAAAACCTATGACTACCGCAGTTAATCGATTGACAATTTTACTATGATCTTAATTATAGATAACTACGATTCTTTTACTTATAACTTGGTGCATATTGTGGCCCAGCATACTGAGGATTACAAAGTGATCCGTAATGATGCCCTTAGCATGGAGGAGATTAAGGAGCTGGATCCCGATAAGGTGCTTATATCACCCGGTCCGGGGCGTCCGGCCGATGCGGGAGTAACCAAGCCGGTGATTGAGGAGCTGGGCGCAGATACGCCTATTTTGGGTGTCTGCCTGGGACACCAGGCAATAGGGGAGGTGTTTGGCGGTAAAGTTATCCATGCCCCGGAACTGATGCATGGCAAGACGTCACCTATACATCATGACGGGGATTCGATCTTCGAGGATATTCCGAATCATTTTACCGCAACACGATATCACTCTTTGGTGCTTGATCCGGAACAGATCCCCGATGTGCTCGAGGTTACAGCCCGCAGTGATGACGAGGTAATTATGGGGCTTCGCCATAAAGAATATCCGATTGAGGGGATACAGTTCCATCCCGAAAGTATATTGACTACAGAAGGCCCGAATATCATCAGAAATTGGCTGGAATTACGAACAGTACATAGCAAATAGTTCCTGGATGTTAATTTTAGATAAAAACTATAAATACAAGCGATGCAAAAAGTTAAAGAATTTAGTTCATTGTTAGATGAGATTGTTCACGGCCAAGATCTTAGTGGGAGTGAAGCTCAGCAAGCGTTACGTCAAATAGTGAATGGTGAGATCGCAGATGAGCAGATCGCCGCTTTTTTGACGGCTATGCGAGCCAAGGGTGAAACAACCCAGGAACTTACTTCTTTTGTTAAAGTAATGCGCGAGGAGGCTATCAAGCCCGATGTCAAAACAGAAGGTGCTGTAGACTTATGCGGCACCGGCGGTGACAATTCCGGAACATTCAATATTTCTACGGCTTCTATGTTTGTTGTAGCTGGAGCAGGAGTCCCGGTTTTAAAGCATGGGAACAGAAGTGTTTCCAGCAAGAGTGGAAGTGCGGATGTGTTGGAGGCATTGGGCGGCGTTGTGATGCTTAAAAAGGAACAGGTGGAGCAGGTTTTTGAAGAGACCGGCCTGGTTTTCATGTTTGCTCCTTTTTTCCATCCGGCGATGAAGCATGTTATGCCGGCACGACGGGCGATGGGAATACGAACTTTTTTCAATATCCTGGGGCCGCTTTTAAATCCTGCCGGTGTCAGCCGACAGATGATAGGGGCCTATAGCAAAGGTGTGGCTCGGCAGATAGCTCATATATTGGCAAACCTGCAAACAGACTTTGCATATACTGTTAATGCCCATGACGGACTTGATGAGGTGAGTTTGAGTGCACAATCAGAAATATTTGAACTTACCGGCAATATGGTCAACGATGCAACTACCTTTGATCCGCGGTCACTGGATTTTGAATGGACCGATCTCTCAGAGCTACAGGGAGGGGATGCAGAGTATAATGCCAATATCATTCGCTCTATTATGAAGAATGAGGCAACTAAAGCACAAGAGGATGTGATACTGCTCAATGCCACCTTCGGCATACATGCCTCGGGGAAGGCAGATCATCTGTCAGAAGCAAAAGCCCTGGCTGAGGAGAGCCTGCGATCAGGGAAGGCGCTGAAGGCACTGAATAATTTTGTAGAAGTAACAACGGAAGTCGCAAACCAATCGTAACTATGCCTAATATTCTGGAAGAAATTGTTGAACAAACGGTTATTGATCTCAGAAAGCGTAAACAGGAGCGCAGCTTTAGTGACCTGGGTGACCTTGAGCTTTTTGAAAGGGAATCCCGTGATTTCGGTGAGGCCTTACAGCTGGAGAATGATGTGGCAGTAATTGCTGAAATTAAAAAAGCATCTCCCTCGAAAGGGTTGATCCGGGAGGACTTTGATCCCCAGCGTATAGCGGCGCAGTACCAGGAAGGCGGGGCGTCTGCAATATCTGTTTTGACTGATGAACCCGCTTTTAAGGGGAGTCTCAAATATTTAGAAACTGCTTCGAAAGAAGTCTCTATTCCTTTGTTACGCAAGGATTTTATAGTAGAACCATACCAAGTAAAAGAGGCGAAAGCCTTTGGCGCTGATGCAGTATTACTTATCGCTACAATCACTGACGGACATCAGCTGCAGGAGTTGTTACATGCTGCCAAGGAGTTTGAATTGCAAGCATTGGTAGAATGTTATTCGGAAGAGGATTTTGAATATGTTAACTTTGAGCATGTCGATATTCTGGGTGTCAACAACCGTGATTTACGCACTTTTGATGTTGACCTTCATCGCGGCGTAGAGCTGTTGCATAAAGCTCCTGAAGACACAGTGTTGGTATCAGAAAGTGGATTAAGCAGCGCTACCGATTTACAGTTTCTATTGGAGCGCAATATTGACGCTGCTCTTATAGGCGAATATTTTATGCGTCAGGAGAATCCCGGGGAGGCCGTTTCGGCAATGAAATCAGAATTACAGAATCTAATAACTACAGAAACGAAATAGATGTTTGCAGATCCCGAAGAACGAACCAAAGTTAAAATTTGTGGAATTACGTCATTAGAAGATGCCCGTTTTGTATCCGGGGCATTGGCACACTACATGGGCTTTATCTTTTATGAAGAAAGTCCACGCAGTATTAGCCCGGCCGAAGCAGGAGCAATGATAAACTGGCTGCACGGCCCAAAGTGTGTGGGCGTTTTTGTAAACCAGCCGCTGGATGATGTGAATATGATCGGTCGACAAACTGGAATCGATTATGTTCAGTTGCACGGTAACGAAAATCCGGAATATTGTTCTATGGTTGATAAGTCGGTGATTAAGGCAATTCATGTTGAGGAAAATGATACGGCAGCAGATCTTAATGAACGAATTAGTCCATATTTAGACTACGTGGAGCATCTTCTTTTTGATACTAAAATTGATGGAAAGTGGGGCGGTACGGGTCAGGCGTTTGATTGGTCGGTACTGGATGAGGTTTCGAAGGGCGTGCCGTACTTTTTGGCGGGCGGTTTAAATACAGAAAACATTCGAGAGGCCTGCAGGCAGGTTCAACCGTATGCGGTAGATGTGTCCAGTGGGTTGGAGGCCGAGCCGGGAGTGAAGGATTTTGATAAGGTAGAGGCCTTTATGGAAGAGATGCGTGATATCTGGGATAAGCAGGAGATGGGGGAGTTGTGATGTTGAGTAGTGAGATTATGAGATTCTGAGTATTGAGATGTGAGACTGTGAGTATTGAGATTTGAGATTATGAGATCTGGGTAGTGAGATTGTGAGACTTTTAGATATGAGTTTTGAATTTGTATTAACACTTAACAAATAGCTATGACGTACGATTTACCAACAAAAGAAGGTTATTTTGGCAATTTTGGCGGGAAGTTTGTCCCTGAAATCCTGATACCGGTTCTCGAAGAGCTGGAGGAGGCGTATAACGAAGCTTGGCAAGATGATGAGTTCCAGGCAGAGTACCGTCATTTGTTGAACGAATATGTAGGGCGTCCTACAAAGTTGACTTATACCAATCGGCTTACTGACCATTACGGGAAGGCAAAGATCTACCTGAAGCGTGAGGATCTCTGCCATACCGGGGCACACAAAATTAATAATGCCATTGGCCAGATCTTATTAGCCCGACGAATGGGCAAGGATCGTATTATTGCCGAGACCGGGGCAGGGCAGCATGGTGTGGCTACGGCTACCGCTTGTGCAAAGTTTGGGGTCGATTGTATTGTCTACATGGGAGCTGAGGATATGGAACGCCAGAAACTGAATGTGGAACGCATGCGCCTGTTGGGCACGGAGGTACGATCTGTTACCAGCGGCTCGCAAACCTTAAAAGATGCGACCAATGAGGCAATTCGTGACTGGGTGACCAATGTAGAAGATACATTTTACATTATTGGGTCTGTAGTTGGTCCGCATCCTTATCCCAAGATGGTGCGTAATTTTCATAAAGTGATCGGGGATGAGATTCGAGATCAGCTGAAAGAAGCCGAAGGGCGCGAAGTTCCGGATCACCTATTGGCCTGTGTAGGCGGTGGATCTAACGCAATAGGGGCCTTTTATCCTTTTATTGAAGATGAGGAGGTTAAGATGTATGGTCTTGAAGCGGCAGGGTTGGGCGCCGATACCGATGAGACTGCTGCTACGCTCACAATCGGTACGCCGGGGGTCTTGCACGGTTCTATGAGTTACTTGCTGCATGATGCTGACGGACAGATACAGTTGGCGCATTCCATCAGTGCCGGTCTTGATTACCCGGGCATCGGTCCTGAACATTCATATCTGCACGAAACGAAGCGGGTGCAATATCATTCAATAACGGATGAACAGGCTATGGAAGGGGTAAAGTTACTATCAGAAACGGAAGGCATTATCCCCGCACTGGAGACCGCCCACGCCATAGCGTACCTGGATGAGCTTATGCCAAATACGGAAAAAGATGAGATTGTGGTACTGAACTGTTCCGGGCGCGGCGATAAAGATATGACCACTATTTCCAATAATCTTTAACATCAGATTTTTTCGGAGCTGAGATAATGTTGAAATCTCAGCCAAACTAAAAAGTATTTCAGATAAAATGATTACTACTGAAAACAGAGTTACGCAACTATTTGAACAGCATGATGATTCATCTAAAATTATGAGTCTCTTTCTCACGGCCGGCTATCCGGATCTACAGGCTTGCGTGGATCTCATCCTCGGATTTGATGAAAACGGAGTTGACATGGTAGAGCTGGGGATGCCCTTTAGTGATCCCCTTGCTGATGGACCTACCATCCAATATTCCAGCAATGTGGCTATTGAGCAGGGAATTACCATGAAGAAAATCCTGGATATTGTTGAGCAGGTTCGCAAACAATCGGAAATTCCCATCATCTTAATGGGGTATATTAACCCGGTACTGCGATATGGAGCCGAAGATTTTTGTCGTGATGCAGCTGAGGCAGGCGTGGATGGGTTGATCATCCCCGATATCCCCATAGAAGAATCGGGAATTTTAACAGAGGAAGCCCAGAGATATCAGTTGCCGATTATTTATCTGGTAGCTCCCAATACTTCTGATGAACGCATGCAAAAGATTGATCAGCAATCGCAGGGGTTTGTGTACTGTGTTTCTGTTACGGGCGTTACCGGGGCCCGGGAGGGTGATGAGGTAGCACAATCGGTACAGCGCTTTATTGATCGGGTAAAAGCGAATATCACGAATAATCCCAAGATGGTGGGCTTCGGTATTAAATCCCATGAAGATGCACAGCGCATTGCCGCAGATATGGATGGCTTTATTGTTGGAAGTGCACTTATCGATACCATCAGAGAACATTACCCGGAAGAAGGATGGAAAGAGCAGGTATTTGCATTTGTTAGAAGCTTAAAGTATGGTACGGAGTAATTATTAAATAAATGAAATTATCTATGAAGGAGATAGGCAAAGTAGCATCAATATTATTGTTAACGGTTATTTGGATTGGGTGCGAAGGCGACTACCGGCAAAAGGCAAGCGGCAGCTTTGGACAGGTTATTGTGGTTATGGATTCAGCTGATTTTGAAAGCAATACAGCAGAAGCCCTGCGTCAAACATTTGGCGGGTGGACCCAGACGATTCCCGGCAAACCACCCCGTTTTGATTTGTCGTTTCGTGATTTTGATAGTAATGAGCAATTGGACCGATTAAAGAAGTTTCGCAATATCATTATAGCTGCTCCCATTGATGACAGTACCAATGTATCAGAATTTATGCGAGCTTTGCTAAGTGATGATGTTGAACGAAAAGTGCGAGATGGCGAAGCCTTTGCTTTTCCGTTAAAAGATCAGTGGTACCGAGACCAATGGCTGTTGCTTCTTTCGGCCCCCAGCGATACGGCTCTGGCTACACAGATTAAAAATTCCCAGAAGACGCTCGTCGATAATCTTATAGATAAAGAGCTCAATCGGTGGACTGCGGAGATCTATGAACGGGGGGAGCAGTTCGCGCTGGAAGACAGTCTGTGGCAGAATCACGGATGGAAGATTCGTGTACAGCATGATTGGATAAAGAGCATTGATACCACCTATACGGATAATGGAGATCAAGCTAATTTCTTAACGATGAGGCGGCCGTTGCCCAATAACGATCGCTGGTTCTGGGCGTGGTGGAAAAAAGTGGATAATATCAATCACGTAGATGATAGCTGGATAAATACAAAACGAGATTCTTTGAATAAGAAATGGTTTGAGGGCTCTAGTAACAGAAGAGACTCATATGTGACAACGGCATATAAGCGTCCCCACGAAACAGAAACCTTTCGTATGAACGGCAACTTTGTGTATGAAACACGGGGTGTTTGGAGGATGACCGAAGATGCTATGGCCGGTCCTTTTGTGAATTTTACGGTCTATGACAAAGAAACGAGTCGCCTTTTTATGCTGGAGTTTGCCCAGTTTGCTCCCAAATACGATAAGCGCAAGTTTGTACGACAATTTCGAGCAATGCTGCGTACATTTGAAAGCGATTCAACTTGGCAGGCTAATTCCCAAAAATCGATGGCAACGAATTAACAGGTGTCTTCAACTGACAAGTATAATTTTATTCACAAAGCCCTTGCTAAACGAAAAAAGCAGCACCAGTTTCGTGAGTTAACAAGTTTTGCCCCATCAGATGCAGTGACTATATCTGATGGGGAGCAAGAATTCATTAATTTCAGCGGTAATGATTATTTGGGGCTTTCCAAGCATCCCGAAGTAATAGAACGAGCAAAAAAATATGCTGATGAATATGGAGCGGGGGCTACTGCTTCTCGCCTCATAAATGGGACGTATGATATTCATGCGAAGCTCGAAAAAAAGCTTGGGCATACGTTTGGCTGGGAATCTTCATTGTTGTTTAACAGTGGATTCCAGGCGAATAGCACAATTATCAGCACCTTAACAAACCGACATTCTCTTATCCTGGCGGATAAGTTGAGTCACCGGAGTTTGCTGCAGGGGGCACTTGCAAGCAGAGCTTCTTTTCGTCGTTTTAAGCATAACTCTGTTTCTGATTTGGCTGACCAGCTTAAGGAGGCTGCTAAAGAAGATTTTTCTCGAATTATTGTTATCACCGAATCGCTGTTTAGTATGGACGGCGATAGCGCTGACCTGGAAAAAACAGCAGAGCTGTGTAAAGAGTACGGGGCACTTCTTTTCGTAGATGATGCCCATGCTGTTGGCGTGTGGGGTGAGCAGGGACTGGGATTAACACATAATATCGATGGTATTGATATGGTGCTTGCTACCTGTGGTAAAGCCTTTGGTGCTTTTGGGGCTTTTGTTTTGTGCACTAAAGAAATGAGGGATTATCTACTGAATTTTTGTCCCGGTTTTATTTATACTACGGCGCTGCCACCGGCGGTTGTTGGAGCTATTGATGCTGCATTAGGACTGATTCCCGATATGGAGTCAGAACGCACAAGACTACGCCGACACATAGAAAAAATGAAAGCAGGTATAACGGAGGCCGGCTTTAGTACCGGTACTGCAGACTCGCAAATTATACCCATAATGGTAGGGGCAGAGGAGCAAGCGTTAGCTTTAGCAAAATACCTTAAGAGCAATGGATTTTTAGCAACGGCCATTCGTCCGCCTACGGTACCAGCCGGAAGTGCGCGAATAAGAATTACGCTCTCTTCGCAACATAAAGAAGAACACATAGAACTTTTTTTAACAGCATTAAATCGATGGACTAATGGCTGATTGCCAATTTATTGCACTTCATGGATGGGGTTTTGATCGTCATATTTGGGACCACTGGGAAACAGAACTTTCCAAATATGGTAACTTCCAGACCTACGACCGGGGGTATTTTGATAATCCCCAAGAAATAAAAGTTGATAACAGTGGAGGACCGGTCGTTTTGATCTCTCACTCTTTCGGTTTGCACTGGATCACCAAGAACCTTCTGGAAGCGGCCGATTTATTAATTATTACCGGAGGATTTCTGTATTTTCATCCCTATGCTGCCCAATACAAGCGTCGGTCTCGACTTATTGTGCAGGAAATGGTTAATGAGCTCGAAATAAATCCCGAAAAAGTACTGCAGCGATTTTATGATAACTGTTTCTCACCTTTAGAGGCCGAAGAAATAGCTTATGAGGAGCTAAACCTGCAATTGTTACTTGAGGATCTACAGCGCCTGCAGGATTCCAGGCTCGATGCGGAGATACTGAAAAAGGTAGGGAAAGTTTGTATCCTCCATGGGTCGCAAGATCAAATAGTACCGTATAAAAAAGGCAGGCAAATATACAACCAGCTTCAGCAGTATGCCCAGTATTTTGAACTTAAAAATGCCGGGCATGCATTGCCAAAGACCCATCACCGGCAGTGTCTGGAGTTTGTTACCCCCGAAATTCAACAGGTTATAAAGGAAAAGGTATAGTTTTACAATTCCGATGAATCAACAAGCAGTAAACGATAAAGATTTAAAAGAGAAGATTGCTGTAAATTTTGGATCTGCAGCCCCCGAATACCATAAGCAGGCTACGCTTCAAAAAGAGGCCGCTGAACGGCTTATCGCCTCACTTAAGCCTTGGAGAGATATTCTGCCGAAAGGACCCATTATTGAATTGGGATGTGGTACAGGTTTTGTGACTAAGGGGTTGGCGACGTTATATCCCAACAGAGAAATAGTGGCTACTGATCTTTCACCACGGATGGTGGAATATTGCCAAGAGCAGCTCAGCGATTTTGATAATCTTACATTTGCTGTTCGGGATGCGGAGAATGTCCCCGAAGGAGAGCCGGAGTATGCCTTAACGATCAGCGGGTTTACCGCACAGTGGTTTAAGGATCCCGCTCAGACATTAGGCAAGTGGTTAGAGGCTATCAAGCCCGGCGGATTGCTTTTAACCTCTTTCCCCGGCAATGAAAGTTTTCCCGAGTGGAAGCAGAAGTGTGAGGAGTTAGGTCTGCCTTATACCGGCAACGAACTGCCCGATATAGAAGAACTGGTTGTGAAGATGTCGCTGGGCCCTGCACAGATCGATTACTATGAGGACACGGTTACCCAGACGTTCGAAAGTGCAGAGCAGTTTTTTCGGGAGTTCAAATATATCGGGGCGTCCACACAAAAGAAGGGCCGGGCGTTGACTCCCAAAGAGCTATCGTTACTTATTGACCACTGGAATGAGTCTGCCGATGGAGATATTACCGTTAGTTATCACTTGGTATTCTTGGCTGTTAAAAGAGATTATGATTCTTAATTGTTAGGTTGCTTTTGTCTGTTTTATAAATAGTTATAAGATATATCTAGAATAATTGTAGGTTGAGATTAAATATGTATAAAAACGAATGGCCGTCAGAAATATTTGTGTCGGGCACTGATACTGAAATTGGCAAAACGGTGGTTTCGGCCATCTTGACGAAAGGCCTCGAGGCTAGTTACTGGAAACCGATACAAGCCGGTCTTGAAGAAGAAACCGATACCCAATTTGTACAACGAACTACGGACTTTTCTGACGAGTATATCATCCCCGAACGATATCGGTTAGAGACCCCGATGTCGCCGCACGGAGCTGCAGAAATTGATGATGTATATATTGAGATGTCTGATTTTGAGATGCCGGAGTATGAGACCGATCACTTGATCGTAGAAGGAGCCGGGGGATTATTGGTACCCTTTAATGATGATAAGATGATTATCGATCTTATTGAAAGATTGGGCATACCGGTACTGTTGACAGCTAGAAGTACGCTTGGCACGTTAAATCATACGTTCCTGTCGCTCGAAGCTCTTCGCAGTCGCGATATCCCCATATTGGGGGTGGTGTTGAACGGCCCGCAGCATCAGAGTAACCGGGAAGCGATTCAGCACTACGGTGATATTAATATTATTGCAGAAATTGATACTCTGGAATCCCTAAATGCCGACACTTTAAAGAAAACCTTTGACGAGCAATTTTGTTTATAACGCATTTCCTTTTTAAAATTAAAGACAAAATCTGACAGCACTGTGCCTGATTTTCATCCTAATATTTGGTATCCATTTACGATTTTAAAAGAAGCTCCAACTCCCGTCAAAATTGAAAGCGGGGATGGGCTTTGGCTTGAGCTCGAAGATGGCCGCCGTATTATGGATTGTATCTCCAGCTGGTGGGTTAATATTCATGGGCATGCTCATCCGAAAATGGCAAAAGCTATTGCCGATCAGGCGAAAAAGCTGGAGCAGGTAATATTTGCCAATTTTACTCATGATCCTGCTGAGAAGCTCGCTGAACAGGTAACTGAGCAATTACCGGGAACGTTAAACAGGGTGTTCTTTTCAGATGACGGTTCAACGGCTGTAGAAGTGGCTATGAAAATGGCCTATCAGTACTGGCGAAACAAGGGCGAAGAGCGGAAAAAGTTTATCTGCTTCGAAGGGGCCTATCACGGAGATACGTTTGGAGCGATGTCGGCCGGGGAGCGTTCCGTATTTACCGAAGTTTTTGAAGATTTGCTCTTCGATGTAGAGTTTTTACCCTATCCCGATACCTGGATGGGCGATGACACCGTGGCGGAGCGTGAAGATAAGATTATTCGTCAGCTCGAAGAGATGTTGGATGAGAATCTGGAAACCTACGCCGGAATTATGATTGAGCCCCTTATCCAGGGTGCCGGCGGTATGCGCATGTGTCGCGAAGACTTTTTGCAGAAACTGCACTGGGTAAATCGCCAATTTGATACGCTGCTTATTTTTGATGAAGTGATGACCGGTTTTGGTCGCACCGGCGATTGGTTTGCCTGCAGAAGGGCACAGGTAGAGCCTGACTTAATAGCTGTTGCCAAGGGATTAACCGGCGGATTTTTGCCCTTGTCTTTGACAATCGCTTCTGATGCTATTTTTGAGGCTTTCAACAGTTCGGATCCCATTAAAACGTTTTGGCACGGACACAGCTATACCGCAAATCCTATTGGCTGTGCAGCAGGTTTGGCCTCGATGGAGCTCATGCATGAAAATGAGCCTGTATTCAGCGAAATGGAACAATGGCACCGAGAGGAACTCGACAAATTTCGTGACCATCCCAAGCTAAAAAAACATCGTGTTACCGGTACTATTGCCGCTATGGAGATTGATAATGAGGATGCTGATGGTTATCTCAATCCTGCTGCCAATAGAATTAAGAAGAAGTGCGTGGATAAAGGGTTGCTGATACGTCCCCTGGGTAATGTTGTGTACCTGATGCCCCCATACTGTACCACCAGAGACCAGCTGTCTACCATGTACAACGGTATTTTGGAACTGCACGAAGAGTAATTGATTGTATTAGTAATAGGGAAAGCAATGATTTAAATTTCCATATCCGGCCTGTCGTGTTCCTTGGGCGGAAGCTTACCGGTGTATGAAATACTTTCTTCAATAAATTTTGTCAACGCTTTGGAGTGGCTATAGATCTTTTTGTCTACCGATACAAAATCGTTGAAATCATCATTATCAGGTAGGTATGGTTCAATGCCGGGTTTGCTGGTGATGGTTTTTGCCAACGATTCTCCAATGCGGGCTACCAGCAGATCTTCATAAATACCAAGGCACATATTGCCGTTGATTAAATATCCTACTCCGCCAAGTTTTTTCTTCTTTTCCAGTTCCTCATTATCAATAAGGTGATGGTCGAGAAGATCTTCTAAACGTTGGTTATAGTCAGACACGGTGCCATCGATTTATTATGGAATTGCAGTGCTTAATATTCCATCTTTTCGCAGATATTACAATTTAAATTTTTTAAGATTAAGGAGGTACTATCAATAGGTATTAAATAGATAATAAAGGTTTTCAATTGAGTAGCTTTTCGATCTCTGCAAGTGCATTTTTGTGCGATAATTCCTGTTTTATTTGAGTAGTTTTTTGATGGATATCCAACGGGACAGCGGCATTTTTGTCGAGTTGAGCCTTTTTATAGAGCATATAAGCCTGTTGGTACGCTTTTTTCGATTTACTGAACTGTTGATCCTTTAACATTTCAGCTTCTTCAACAAGCAGATCAGCCACGGCCAATGCCAGTTCGGCCTGATAGGCATCATTTTGAATAAAAAGGTTCGCTGTTTCTTCCAACTCGAGCTCATGAAACTGCTTCGGATGTTCTTTGGTAAGCCGTTCAAGTGCATTATTAATTTCTTGTATGGCCTCCTGTTTTTTGTTTTTACTTTTCTTGAATATGATCTCCTGTAGTAATTGGGTCAGGTACTGTACCTGTCTCATTATAAAATCTTGTTCAAATAGAGTCATTACATCTAAGGGTTATTGCTAGTACAGCTGTTATCTGAATGGATAAGTTTAAGGTATTATCTATAGAGTTGCTTTTTCAAGCATACCATTTGTGATTACTGCTTGTGGTTACATTATACATCTATTAGTATTCGGCTGACCGTTGTAATATTTGAACTCATAATAAAAAATGCGAGACAAGTTATCTGATATTCTTTCTCAGCCGTATCCTTCCATCGATCGTCAATATTTGTGGCCTTTGATTATCAGTATCAGTGGGGGAATTATCCTTTTTCTCGCAGTATTCAAGCCGTTCGGATTACAATATATTATCAAAGATCTGGGATATGTTATGGTATTGGGTTATGGGGCAGCAACATTCCTTACCCTGACCTTTTTTCTTAAGGTCATCCCCAATATACCTTTTTTCTCATCTTATTTTACTGATGATCGTTGGAAAGTTTGGAAACATATCGTCTGGGAACTGGTTCTTATTGCTTTTATCGGTATCTTTAATCTGCTGTATACAGCCATATTAGTTGGGGATTATAGCCTTCAGTTGCGGGATTGGCTCTTTTTTGAACTATATACTCTTGCCATAGCTGTAATACCTGTGGGATTTATCACCTTGTGGAGGTATAACCAGCTGTTGAAAAGCCATTTGCGTTCAGCAACCGATATCGATAGTAAAACGAATGTACAGGAGGCTTCACAGGAACCTCAATCTGTAACGATTTCATTCCAGGGACAAAACAAGGGAGAAGTGCTTACTGTAAAAGGTGAGGCTCTCCGTTATATCTGTTCAGAGGGGAATTATGTTCGAGTAGTATACTATAAGCGGGGCACCCTTGAAAATGAACTGCTCAGAAGTACATTAAAAAATATCGAGCAGCAGCTAAAAAGTGAGAAATATCTTATTCGATGTCACCGATCTTATATTGTTAATGTAATTCATATTAGCCACGCCGATGGCAATGCCCAGGGATTGCAATTGCAGCTATATGATTGCAACGAATATGTTCCGGTCTCACGCACTTATATCGAAACAATTCGCGATGCCATAGATCAACAGTTCTAAATGGGGCAGCATTAATAACAGCTTTGCCTTTTAGCTTGTTATTGATCACAAACCCTTGATATTCGTCACAGAGCAGTCGATAGAGGGAGCGAGAATAGATAAGTTGGTCACAGAACCCAGCCGCTGCTGCAGGCTTATTGAATAGAATGCATAAGCCGCACGACCAGCACCGGCGTTTCTTTTTCACGTTCCTGCTTAATCTTAATTCGAATAATTTAAAAGGTTATGATGATTCGACGAATATTCCGACCAACGATTTTAGTTCCTGTACTTTTCTTCTTTTTGGGAAGTATTGCAACAGCACAATCTACCACTTTTGATAAACAGCAGTTCAATACGACTAAAGATTCGTTAAAAGAGGTGTTAAAAAATAAGCCGAGTGATACGAAAGCAAGGTTCACCTTGGGAAAAATGTATTATTCATCAGCAGTTTCCAGTGGTAAAGAGCAGTATATGCGAAAAGCAGAAGAGCACTTTCGGAAAATACTATCACAAAATAAGACCCATGCACTGACAATGGCCTATTTGGGTAGTTTAATCACCCTAAAGGGTAAATATGCTCGAAAACGGTGGGATAAAATGGATCTTGTAAAGGAGGGCTGTGCACTAATGGATAAAGCGGTCGATCTGCAGCCTCAAAATATCAAGGTGCGTATGATTCGCGCATTTAATAATGTGGAGTTGCCGGGCTTCTTCAATCGGCTTATGTATGCCATTGCCGACCTTGAGTTTCTGCGACAGGATAGGGTCTTAAAGCATCTGAATGAGAATTTGAAGGCAGAAGTCTGGTTTACATCGGGCATAGCTTTTGAAAAAAGCAGTAAACCGGACAGAGCTAAAGAGATGTATCAACACACACTGAGCTTAGATATCTTTCCCCAAAATGCTTACCGGATAAAAGCCAAAAACAGATTGGCGAAACTGAATAAAAATTAAATCATCACTGCCCAGGTATGTCGCTTATTAGAATAAATCATCTTTGTAAAACCTACCGTATGGGCGAGGTAGAAGTTTCGGCCCTGCAGAATATTGCTATGAAGATAACGGCAGGAGAGAAATTGGCTCTCTATGGGGCATCGGGCAGTGGAAAAACAACGCTGCTCAATATCATTGGCTGTATCGATGCTCCAACATCAGGAGAAGTACGGTACCGCGATACAGTGCTTGACTATTCAGCTCGCAGGCAGTTGAGTCAGTTTCGATTGCAACAGATTGGGTTTGTTTTTCAATCTTATAATCTGATGCCGGTACTTTCTGCCTATGAAAATATCGAATACCCCCTGTTATTGACCGATAAGTCGAAATCTGAACGCGCCCGATTGGTCGACTATATGCTCAAGAGTATCGCATTGGATAAGTTCAAAAATCACAAGCCAAAGCAGCTGTCGGGCGGGCAGCGACAACGCGTAGCTATTGGTCGGGCCCTGGTCAATAAACCAACCCTGGTTATTGCCGATGAACCCACAGCTAACCTTGATGTTGTTACCTCGAAACAGATTTTGAACCTGATATCGGATCTTAATCGTACAGAAAAAAATACGGTTATTATCGCCACGCATGATCCGCTCGTACGCGACTATGTAGACCGATCTGTAATGATAAGAGATGGAAAGATTCGAGAGGTTGAAGATGTTTAAGTTTTTTCGATTGGCCGTAAAAAATGTATTCCGGAATAAATGGCGAACTGCATTTACGATTTCGACGGTTAGTATTGGATTTGTTGCTATTATCGTTGCTGCCGGCTACATGGATTATGTATTTGAAGGACTCAGGGAATCGTTTATAAGGGGTGGTACCGGTCATATTCAGGTTTTCAATAATCGCTATATGGATAACGAAGAAGAGTACCTGCTTGAATACGGAATTACCGATTATCAACCGCTGGTGAAGCGGATTAATGATCATAGTAACGTGCGTTTTGTGATGAAACGCATAGCCTTTCAAGGGTTGATCTCTAATGGGGAGCAAACCAAAGTGTTTCTTGGAAAAGGGATAGAACCCCGGAAAGAAAGCAGGTTGTCTACATTTTTTGTTCGTATGGAAGAGGGCTATTTCCCCGGTATCTTTAAAGAACAAGAAGGCGAGATGCAGGGAGCGATAGGTCAAGGGCTGGCAGAAAGCTTGAATGCCAAAGTTGGTGATTACCTGACGTTACTTTCTACCACACCGGATGGAATACAGAATGCTATTGATATCAAGTTGACGGGAGTGTTTACAACCGGTATCCCGGAATATGATAATCGTCAGGTGATGGTAAATATATCAACGGCTCAGCTGCTTTTACATACTGATAAAATATCCAACCTGGTTGTGGTACTTGAAGAGACCACTCAAACAGATCAGTCGATTGGTAGTCTGCAGCAACAAAATGCGGGGTTCTCTTTTGTACCGTGGTATGATTTAACCCCTTATTACAAAAGTGTGGTGGCGCTGTATAAAAGAGGGTTTGGGGTGTTGGGAGTAATTATGGTGTTTGTAGTTCTTTTGGCCAGCTCCAATACAATGACGATGTCTGTATTTGAACGAACCAAAGAGATTGGTACAAACCTTTCAATAGGTACGCCACGATATCGTATATGGCTTAACCACATTTATGAGGGATTCCTGATCGGCCTGCTGGCTTCACTTATTGGAACCCTGCTGAGTTACATGGTAATATACCTGGTAAATGGCTTAGATATAACTATGCCTCCGCCGCCGGGTAGAACAATGGCTTATCCGCTATCTATAACAGCCGTTCATTCTACTATTGCCATAGTTTCCTTTATTACTGTTGCAGTGTGTATGCTTGCTAGTGTATGGCCGGCCTACAGGGCATCGAATTTGAGCATTGTTGATGCTCTGGGATATAGATAGTCAATAAAAATGAATATAAAGCCGCGAAGAATATGTTAGCAACAATCTGTGCAACGATATTGTTACTGTCGCCCACGGGGGTATCGCCTGATTCAGTTAAGATAAGTCCGGTACAAATCCTTAAAAAAGCAGATGCTCGCCGTACTATAAAGGGGGCAAAGAAAGTGGATGTTACCATTGAGGTTTACACCGAAAACAGCCTCAGTAATAGTGACAACTATGAGGTGTTGGCCAAAGGTGATGATAAGACCCTTATCAAATCGTATAGCAATGATGAGCTACAGCGGCTTATTTTATCTGTACAAAATAATATGTGGGTTTATTATCCCAATACACGTAAGCCGTTACGCATTAGTCCATTGCAACGGATGATGGGGCAGGTATCGAATGCTGATATTACGAGAATTAATTTCTCCAGTGACTATATGCCCGAACTTTTAAAGACAGAGACGGTTAATGGTGAGGAGTGTTATGTATTACAGTTGAAATTACAGGAAGATGCTAAGCATACTTACCCCAAAATACGTTATTGGGTTGCCAAAGATGATTTTAAGCCAATTAAAGCGGAATTCTGCCTGGTTTCCGGGAAGATACTGAAAAGTGCTTATTACGAGGAGTATCGGGAGGGAATCTTATATAAAACTCGTATTGAAAGTGCATTGCGTAACGATCAGTATTCGTTGATTTACTACAATAAGATAGTAAGCAAGGAGATCCCGGATATTTATTTCAACAAAAACTATATTCGGCGATTAATTGAATGAACTACTTTACTCCAATGTCTGCGGTTACCGTAAAAGTGGCATTGATATATGTATTGGGATTT
The DNA here is from genome assembly GCF_011059105.1 of Fodinibius halophilus. Taxonomy (GTDB): domain Bacteria; phylum Bacteroidota; class Rhodothermia; order Balneolales; family Balneolaceae; genus Fodinibius; species Fodinibius halophilus. The sequence goes on from NZ_JAALLS010000001.1 coordinate 348,862, forward strand.
GGTTCGTGCTTTTCAACAGCGGGTGCACAATCGCTGCTATCGCCTATATTGGATGACCTAGAGGTTACGTTGTATAGCGATTTACAGCTCAGGGAACTGAATGATCGAACGCCCTTTAACAAGGGTAATACAGTATTTGATCTGTCTAAAAGTACACAGTTCGCAAACTTGAATGCGTATTATAAGTTGAACAACCTTGTAGCCGATATAAATGTGGTTGAATACGGAAGTGGTTTTGAGTTACAAAATCCTGAGATTCAAATGCGGCAGCTTTACAAGTATTTTTTGATCGACTACAAGTTCAATATCGGTTTTGGTAAAAAGATGTTTTACTGGGGGAGTGGGTATTTCCGCAATCCCGCTGCTTTTGTGAACTTTAAACGCGACCCCACGAATCCTGCTGATCGGCTAAAAGAATATACCGGCAAACCGTTTATTCATATCGGCTATTTTTTCCCGGAAAGCAATATTGACCTGGTATACATCCCGGAAATAACGTTAAACTTGAAGCAGTTTGAATATACTGCTACAGAGTTGGTCTTTCGGTATTATCGTTTTTTTAAGGATCTAGATCTTTCCCTTCTATTGAAATACAACAATAAGAAGCACAATGCTGCAGGGGGGAGTATGGCTTATACCTTACAGGATGACTTGGTACTTCATTTTGAAGGAGCTCTGCAACACGGGTATAAAAAGCAGATACATCATTCTATCGTATCTGGTGAGTCCGACACGGTATATCAATCTTACCCCTATGATCGGGTACAAAGTGAGCATCTTATTCCCAAGCTACTGGCCGGTTTTAACTTTACCACTCAGAGTGGTTTTAATATCATCGGGGAATATTACTATAACGGTTTAGGATTATCTTATAGCGATTGGAATGATCTGTTAACCCATTTGGAGTATTTGAATTCGTCAAAGAGTGACAGATTTGGGAAAGGAGCGGTAACAAATAACATCAAATGGAGTGCGCTCTCACTCAATGATAGGAAACATTACCTACTCCTTCGTTTTCAACGGTCTTTTTCAGCTATTGATGCTAATCTCGTGACTCTTTCTAATATTGTGGATGCCAGCACCTTTTTACGTTTGCAGGCTGGAACAAAAATAGTGGGACCGCTGAGAGGAGAGGTGCAGATTGAGCGGTTTGCGGGCGCTCCCAAAACGGACTTTGGGTCCATTTTTTACAAATGGAACGCCCACTTGACACTAACGTTCAAACTGTAGGCATACTGGGATTAAGCTATGTCCCTCACAACTATAATGCTGATCTTGCTTCGGGATCTCGTAAAGGCCGGTAACGTTGATATGAGATGGTGGCAGATCAACGCTGACTACCATCGCGAGATCCCGGCTCGGGGTCCGGGATGAGAATCAGGAGGTAAAATAGAATAACGGTTTATCGTCACTGGTGGTTTCAGTTTTGCAGGCTGCTCCACACCAAAACCCCGCCCCGTAAGTCACTCCGAGAAGCTTGTGACGAGGAGTATCAAACCAAACTATAAGCACAGCTCCTACTAAGACTTAAATGCAATAGAATCAATTGAGACTCCTCGCTGCACTCGGAGTTACAACTGGGAAACAGATGATAATGACAATTACTCGTCCCCGGGAGCTTTGCTCCTAAAAATAAACTCACCATTAACCATTTCAGCTAGTTCGCTTCAATCCCACATACCACAGCCTCAAAATCTACCCTCTCTATACGCATTAAAGCGGTATTATTTAGGACGACTATCCAACCGTTAAAGGGTTACCTATCCAGGGTTTTACAAAATCATCTCAACAATGTCATTCTGAACTTGTTTCAGAATCTCATTTGCAATTATTAGTGATTACCCCAAAATCCTGAAACAAGTTTAAGACTAAATATTCAGGATGACATGCAGAGTTTTGCTCAGCCCTCCTATATTTACTATTTCCTATTCACAACACCTATACAGAATAGTTACTAGTTTTACCCGGTATTTTTTTAAGTCAGGTTTTGCGTTTTAGCTCGCGACTCTTCAGCCATTGCCGCGTGATATTCCTGCAATCTGCTAGCAAGCTCGGTATCGTGGCTACCCAACATGCGAATTGCCAACAGACCGGCATTCTTAGCTTTGCCAATTGCTACAGTAGCTACGGGTACGCCTCCGGGCATTTGTACAATAGAGTAGAGGCTGTCGAGCCCGCTAAGGGTGCTCGTTTTAACGGGTACACCAATAACGGGCAATGTGGTATGGGCAGCCGTCATTCCCGGAAGATGAGCTGCACCGCCGGCTCCGGCGATAATTACTTTAATACCTTTTTCGCGGGCTTCTTTGCCGTATTCTGCCATATCATCCGGTGTGCGGTGTGCTGATATAACTTTCTTTTCATAAGGCACCTCAAATTCATCTAGTATATCGCAGGCAGCTTTCATGGTAGGCCAGTCGCTGTCACTGCCCATGATTACGCCGACAAGTGGTGTTTCTTTACTCATAATGGTTATTAGTTAATTGAGAATTTGGTAGCTAAGATAATAATCTATTTTTCAGTAGTCAGTAGTCAGTAGTCAGTAGTCAGTAGTTTAAATCCGAATCCCTTTTGTTACTTTTTGGGCTTTAGCATAGATCTGTTCCATATCATCACCCAACAGGGTATAGTGCGACATCTTGCGACCCACTTTGCTATCCAGCTTGCCATAGACATGCAGATGTCCATCGGAAGCGGCCAGCGCTTCAAGGGCATGGTCTACTTGGGCATCACGGCGATCGGTACCCAACAAGTTAATCATGGCTACAGCCGGTTTGCGCAATTTTGTAGAACCAAGGGGCAGTCCCATAACGGCGCGCACGTGGTTTTCAAACTGAGAAGTTACGCACCCTTCAATGGTATAGTGGCCCGAGTTATGGGGACGTGGAGCTGATTCATTGAGTAGCAGTTCGCCATCAGGAGTTAAGAAAAACTCATAAGCAAAAATGCCTTTTCCATCAATTGCTTCGGTAGCTTGTAGCGCCAGCTCTTGCGCTTTTTCCTGAACAGTTTTATCCACCGGCGCAGGAGATTTTACTGCCACACAGATATGATCTTCCTGAACGGTCTCGCAGCAGGGATATACTACATGTCCCGTTTCGTTACGAGCAACCTGTACGGCCAGTTCGTGAGTAAAGTCCACAAAGGCTTCGGCTACAATATCCCGATCGCTGTTGCCACCCAGGTTTTCAAAAGCCACAATGGCTTCATTAATATCTCGAACGGTCTCATTGCCATAGCCGTCATATCCGCCTTTGGATGACTTTAACAGGTAGGGCCAGCCATGTTCGTCTCCAAATTTCTTGAGGTGATCCTCATCTTTAATAAGCGCATAAGGCGTGACAGGGATACCCGCATCTTCAAAGGTCTGTTTTTCAATCAGCTTGTTTTCGATAAGGGCAAAACTGTCTGGAGCTGGGAAGATAGGCGTTCCGCTATCTTCTTGTGCTTGTTTGAGGATCTCAGAATTGATGAACTCATTTTCGAGGGTGAGTACATCACAGCTTTCGGCGAAGGCGGTTAAGTCATCCACAGAATCAAAAGATCCGGTCTGTGAATGAGGGGTCATAAACTGTACAGGTTCGTTTTCATCCCGATCAGAAAATACCCCAATTTGAATGCCGTATCGAAATGCTTGTAATCCGGACATCCGTGCCAGCTGGCCAGCACCGAGGAAGCCCAGGCGAAAGGTTGCAGATAAAGGATTTGTATTCATTACCCAGTCGTTATTTAATGCTTAAAATTTAGAAAGAACATAAGAATTATTCGGCTGGGAATTAAGAGCTTAGTTTTATTTTGAAGATTCTTAATTTTGGTTAAAGAATCGTATTTTATGGTTTGAAATAAAAGCCACCTTATTTGAAAACAGTAGTTTATACATGGATATAAAAGCAAAATTAGAGCAGGTCCGAGAACGTTTTGATGAAGTTACCGCAGCAATGAGTGATCCTGCTGTATATGATGACCCTGACCGCTATACTGAGCTTACGAAAGAACACAGCGATTTAAAAGAATTGGTAGAGCTATATGAGGATTGGAAGGATACCAAGAATCAGATTAAGGGCAACAAAGAACTTATTGAAGAAGGCGATGATGCTGAAATCACTGAGATGGCTCGTATGGAAAATGAAGAACTGGAGCCACAACTCGAACAGCTGGAAGAGGATATTAAATTTAAGCTCATCCCCAAAGATCCGGATGACTCGAAAAATGTTATTGTGGAACTGCGTGCCGGTACCGGCGGCGATGAAGCTGCTATTTTTGCAGGCGATCTCTTTGATATGTATCGTCGATATGCTGATAAAATGGGTTGGAAATTAAACCTTTTAGGTTTGAGCGAATCAACGAAAGGCGGATATAAAGAACTGACTTTTGGCCTGGAAGGGGAGGAAGTCTATGGAAAGATGAAGTACGAAAGCGGTGTTCACCGCGTACAGCGCGTTCCGGAAACGGAAACTCAGGGTAGGGTACATACTTCCGCTGCAACGGTAGCGGTACTGCCAGAAGCCGAAGAAGTCGATATTGACGTAAAAAAAGCTGATCTGCGCATTGATACCTTCCGTGCCAGTGGGGCCGGGGGACAGCACGTGAATAAAACGGATTCTGCGATTCGTATTACCCACGAACCTACGGGGGTAGTCGTGGAATGTCAGCAGGAACGATCGCAGCATAAAAACAAGAACAAGGCGATGAAGATGTTGCGGTCCAAACTGTATGAACAGGAAGTTGAAAGACGGCGTAAAGAACGTGATGAGGAACGTAAGAGCCAGATATCAACAGGAGATAGAAGTGCTAAAATCCGGACCTATAACTTTCCCCAAAGCAGGGTAACGGATCATCGAATTAATTTAACGCTATATAACCTCGAAGATATTATGAAGGGAGATATTGAAGAGGTGATTGAAGCCCTGCGCGTCCAAGATAATCTCGATAAGTTGAACGCCGTAATGGAAGAAGGGTAGGGAATAGATAGTTAGTTACTGGGAGCACATAGTCTCCCAATAACTAATACCTATCTGTGAATTTATGCTGTTACTTTAGGACCTGCCTTAATCAACTCTTTGCTTGCTTCATTTTCGAACTGTTCAAAGTTCTCAGCAAACATTTTTGCCAGCTGATCGGCTTTTTCGTCATAAGCAGTTTTATCATCCCATGTGTTGCGGGGGATAAGTACTTCATCAGGTACCCCTTCAACATGCTGTGGAATGGCCAATCCAAATACAGGATCTATCTTAAACTCAACGTCCTCAATATTTCCGTTCAATGCTTCGCTGAGCATTTGACGGGTGTGTGGAAGTTCCATGCGATGACCCACGCCGTGTGGTCCGCCGGTCCATCCGGTATTAAGCAACCAGACCGAAGAGTTGTGCTTTCGTATTTTCTTCGCTAGCAACTCTGCGTATACCGTTGGGTGCAATGGCATGAAGGGGGCTCCAAAGCAGGCAGAGAATGTTGCTTGTGGTTCGGTTACGCCACGCTCAGTACCCGCTACCTTGGCAGTATATCCACTGATAAAGTGGTACATCGCTTGCTCGGGAGTGAGCTTGGATATCGGAGGCAGCACGCCAAACGCATCACAGGTTAAAAATATTACGTTGCTTGGATGGTTGCCCGTACCGCTTTCATTTGCATTGGGAATGTAGTGAATAGGGTATGAGCAGCGAGTGTTTTGTGTATAGCTGGTGTCATCAAAATTGGGCGAACGGTTTTCGTCAAGAACTACATTCTCGAGGATGGTTCCCGGCATCTTGGTGGTAGCATAGATGAGGGGTTCCCCTTCTTTGGATAAATTGATCGTTTTAGCATAGCAACCGCCTTCAATATTGAAAACACCGTCTTCACTCCAGCCGTGTTCGTCATCACCAATAAGGATGCGATCTTGATCAGAAGAAAGTGTTGTTTTACCGGTACCCGAAAGACCGAAGAATACGGCGGTGTCTCCATCTTCGCTCATGTTGGCAGAACAGTGCATAGCCATAACATCTTTCTTGGGCAGCATATAGTTCATAACCGAGAAGATACCTTTCTTCACTTCTCCGGAATAAAGCGTACCACCAATGAGGATGATTTTTTTATCAAAGTTGACAAAAATAAACGTTTCGGTCTTGGTGCCGTCAACTTCAGGGTCAGCCTTGAAGTTAGGAGCTGCCAATACAGTAAACTCAGGCTCATGATTTTCAAGTTCTTCTGCAGAAGGTCGCACAAACATATTATGTGCAAATAAACCGTGATAAGCCGCTTCACTTACGACCCGAACATTAAGTTGGTATTTTTCATCAGCACCGGCAAAGCAGTCTTTTACATAAAGCTTTTTATCTTGCAGGTAGTCGGTAACTTTTTCAAAAAGATTATCAAATACCTCTTCTTCAGTAGGCTGATTGATCTCTCCCCAATCAATATCATCGTGGATGGAGGGTTGATCTACAATGTACTTATCTTTGGGAGATCGGCCGGTATATTCTCCCGTTAATATGCGTATGGCATAATCTTCAGTTAATGTAGCCTCCCCGTTTTTAATCGCTTCTTCATAAAGCTCGGGTGGAGTCAGATTCCACAGTGTATTACTGTTGTCTTCTAACTTCAAATAGTCAAGTCCCACAGAACTTTGCGGGTGTGTTTGATTACTCATCTGATAAGTGATTTTGGGATTTCTTTAAGTTGTAATTATCGGCTTATTAGTAATGGAGATGTTTCGTTCAGGTACTGCTAAATAGAGGAGTTAGTATAAGGATTTTTACAATGAATATGGGAAGGAAAACAGAATGCAAAAAATTTGATGAGATGCGTCTTGTTACCCTATATAAATTAGGTGTTATTGTACTATTACATTAAATAAAAGCGGATTTATATAGAAGATGCACTATTTAATAAAAGGGTTTTATTAATGATATGAGCTTCTAGAGGCATGATTTTATTCTATGTTCTGTTCACGGATTAGATTTATATATTATTTTGCAGAAAATGCATTATATGCAAAAATGATGAAAAAATATTTCATATACATCGTTCTATTGGGCAAAAAAAGCTGTTTAAACTCTTTAAAACGAGGGTAAGGATTTTACTTATAATGAGCTATATAATTTGTATCAGATTAAGGTGTTGTTTGGGTTTCATTGTCCATCATACCAAACAGCTATAAATTGCCTAACAGCACCTTTTTTACTAGTTGGTTTTTTGGCAATGACTTTTGGGGTACTTCGAATTTGTTTGTTTAGTAGTAGGTAATAATTACGATACCTAATTAAGTAGTTTTACGGTTGATTTTATCAACAATTTCATGAAAGTTGCTATTCTTCAATTAATTAAAATAAATAGAGAGGATTGAGATATGTATAAAAGAGGGACTACTATAGGTATACTGTTGCTGATCTTAGTATCATGTGGAACAGAGCAGTCTGAAAAAGAACAATCACAGCTCCTAACTGCCAATGAATTTAAGGCTGTTCCGATGCCCGACAAATTGATAACCGGAAATCCATTTCCAACGGATTCTACGACTATTAATAAATGGGTGGCATCGTCATCGGAGGTTAATAACCTGGAAACAAATGGTAATATTATTGGTCATGGCTGGGGTATATGGCAGGCTCTTACCGAGTATACCGACCAAGAGAATAATGGTCAAAAGTTACGTCGTTTCGAAACGTGGTTTACCCCTGATGATATTATTGCGGCATATAAAAACAGGGAAAAAAATGAGCAGGTTAAACTTCATCACGTTAAACGTAATAGAGGGGACTTAAAGACGCCCAACCAGTTTCATGCGAGTATGAAGGCACTGCCCGACCCCGGTGATGCCGGTGTAATCGGTTTTGTGAAGTATGATCCAACTGCTGCTGAACATATCTATGAAAATGATTTGTTCTATAAGAGTACGCTCAAAAAAATGGTGAAGAAGGATCAGATTGCCAATATCCCGGACTTCCCAAATAGCGGAGTGTCATTAAAACCGGTTTTTAAAACACTTACAGATCCTAATGACAAAGGTCTGTATTCTGTACCGGTTTGGCCCGGAGAGGAAGGAGATCCGGAACGGAAATTTCCTTCTAGCGATTGGGACCACAGCGTGTTCGTTACAATTGATGGTGAAACAGAAACTTCCCAAAATATTTACTCGATAAACGATTTTATCCATTTTCAACTGGATTCTGCCCAAGCGCAGTCAAGAGATGTTAAACCGGGGACTTATGCAGTTTTGGCGGGTATGCATGTGACTACTCGTGAGATTACCCGCTGGACATGGCAGACCTTTTGGTGGTCAGAGAGCCCCAATAATCCATATAGTCCTAGTTCTGGTACCATTGCAGGATACCGGCCATCCAAAAAATTAGATCGTGGGGCAAACCATTATGCGATGGCTGTTGCGTATAATATGGTTCAGCCTGCACAGCCCGAGCGGGGTGGTTCTGGGGCCGATGCAACATCGCTGTATGCTTACAACCCATACCTTGAGGCAGGCTTTGGAGATTCAACGTTTATAAAAGGGAATGAAGCAGTTAGGAAATATTATCCCAAATCTTACCAGAAAGTGGGAGAAAAGATGAACCTTTACGGTATGCAAACAAACTGCATGAGCTGCCATGGGCAGGCTCGGTTTGACCCGCAATCAGTGGGGACGCACTTTTACCTTACCGATCAGTATTTTTCAATGGATGCCCCATATTTTAAGAATAAGGTAAAAGTCGATTTCACCTGGAGTATCATCGGGAATTTGATAGATGATAATGGAGAGCGTATAAAGGTTAACGAAAAATAACGATCTTATAATTGGTGGAAAAAGGGGATAGGCATTCCCTTTTTCCAATTTATTCAAAGCTTTTTAGGTGATTATGTACCAAGCAGCAGTTTATTTTTGTATTTAACTGCTTGTTGTGGCTTGCCCATTGCTGAGTATAATTGACCCAACGTCTTTAATGCTTCTTTTGTGCGCCAGTCTTTTAGGCCGAACCTGTTTTTAAAGGTTTGAAAGGCATTAAGTAATGGTTGCTCAGCCTCAGTAAGTCGGCCCTGAAGCATCCAGGATACGGCAAGCACCCCTTTAGCTGCCCGTACCCGCCAGTGGTTTTCGGGAAAGGAATTAGATAGTACTGGGATAGCTTTGGTTAACAATTCCTGGGCCTGTTTTGGTTTGCCAAGCTTCAATAGAACTTGCCCTAATCGTACCTGGGATGCTGCTATGTGGGGATGTTCGGGAGGGAGGGTTTGTTTTCGAATCTTCAAGGCTTTTCTGTGCAGAGAATCAGCTGAAAGTAAATCTCCTTTAGCATAAAGAGCAGAAGCAAGTAACGACAGGGTATTGGCAGTGGCGGGGTGTCCCTCAGGTGTTAATTGGTACCTGAATTCCAGTGTCTTGTTATAATAGGTAATTGCAGAGTCTAACTTTCCCTGATCTTTAAATACTGTTGCCAGATTATGATGCATAGTAGCTAAACTGGTAGTATCAATAAAATCCAGGTCAGCCAGTTGAATTGATCGTTTATACAGCTGTTGGGCTTTGTCCAGCTTTCCCCACTCCTGCATCAGAAGTCCCCAATCATTGTAAACAGGAGACAGCCTTGGGGTCTCAGGCCCAAAATTATCAATAAAAAGGTCATGCATATGTTGTAGCAAGGAATCAGATTCTGAAAATCTTCCCTGCCACATCTTAGAGGCAGCTAACTGCTGTAAAATGTTTCCTTTTAGCTGTATATCTTCCTCTGGAAGCTGAGTAGATATTTTTAAACCATCCGTTAAAATAGCTTCTGCTTTGGGGTACAGCGCCAGATTTTCATATATCAATCCCATTGTAAGCAGTAGGTCAGCCTGTATGGCCGGATATCCTTGTAGCTCTGTTTGTACCTTTTTTGCCCCGTTATCCAACACCTCTTGTAATGTTAGATTGGGATTAGAATTGTCTATAAAGGGATCTGAGCTTTGGAGAATATTTACCAGGAAATTTTTTACTTGGTTCGCCTTCTGTGCTTCCAGTTGTGCTTGGTTGCGCTCTTGTGAAATCTGGATGGTATGATAGCTGATTAAGCCAATCAATATGATTAAAAAGGCCGCTGCGGTATTAATGGCAATTTTATTTCGTTTTAAGAATTTCGTTGCCACATAGCGAAAATGTCCGGCACGTGCTGTAATCGGTTGATCGTTACTAAAGCGACGCAAGTCTTCAATAAAGAGCTCAATGGAATTATACCGGTCAGCAGCATTTTTGCGCAGGCTTTTACATACAATAGCATCCAGATCTCCGGAGATCAGCTTAAAAAGATTATGAGGTGAACAGCCTCGTTTTGCTGCGATTTTTGATTGGGTATTGGTATCTAAAGCACGAAAATGAGAAGAAGGTTTAGGAGCAGTTTTTTGAGTAATTCGTTTTTTTAGCGCGCCCCGATTTTTCGTTTCACCAGGTTCAAAAGGGTGAATACCGATCAGCAGTTTATATAAAACTATGCCCAGGGCATAATTGTCTGCCGCGGTGGTAATTGTTTCGTGATTTATCTGCTCCGGGGCAGCATAGGCCAGAGTAAGCATTCGTGCACCGGCCCGGGTCTGATGGATATTCTCTATTTCGGAGTCGGAATCAAGCAGTTTTGCGATACCAAAATCCAAAATTTTCACCTCACCTTCCGGGGTGATGAGAATATTGGCAGGTTTTAAATCGCGGTGGATAACCAGGTTATTATGTGCATACTGCACAGCTTCACAAACTTTGCGGAACAGGCTAAGACGTTCATCAATAGAGAGGGTATGTTCATCGCAATACTCATTAATAGGCTGGCCATCAATATATTCCATCACAAGGTATGGAAGCCCCTCATTGGTAACACCTCCATCATAAAGCCGCCCGATATGGGGGTGATGGAGACTGGCCAGGATATTTTGTTCCTGTTTAAAACGAGCAATATTGGAGGGGGTATCCATGCCACGCCGAATGATTTTAATAGCCACTTTATGTTGGAAAGCTCCATCAGAGCGTTCGGCCAGATAAACCGATCCCATTCCGCCATGTTCGATTAATTCTGTGATGGAGTAGGCCCCAAGTTGTTTCCCAACAAGAGAAGAGGTATGCTCATCAGGTAAATCCTCAATGATATTGGGAATAAGAATATCTTTTTCGACACTACCGGTTTCCAAGAATCCTTCCGAGGACTCAATGGATTCCAACAGTTCGGTAATCCATGATTTGAGCTGCTTGTTATCGCCACATTGTTGTTCAATAAAGGGTTGGCGTTCGTTTTCTGATTTAGTTAACGCTTTATCAAGGATCTCTTCGACCCTATCCCAATTTGCATGGTCCATATTTTAAACTCCCCTAAATGGTATTTCTAATAAACTGTAGATAATTTTAGATACTACAAACTTTAGTAAAGGAACAAAAAGTATTATTTAAATAAAAGTTAGAAGGGGGGATTGCTTTTTGAGTAGTAGGTTAAAGTTGCTATGCCCTGAAAGGAAGGCGCTCGATTATTTTAGTTCTTTATACAACCATCCCCGGGCCTTAGCCCAATCTCTCTTTACAGTGCTCACAGAAATATCCAACACATCTGCTGTTGCTTCAATGGTCATATCCCCAAAGAAACGAAGTTCTACAATATCTGCCATCCGCTGGCTGAGTTGGGCCAGTTCATCAAGCTTTCTATCAATTTCTAAAAGGGTCTCAGCACTGGTATCTTTATTTATTATTCCATCAATATATGTGAGATCGTATTGTTCTCCTCCTCGTTTATCAGCCTTCTTTTTGCGGGCATGATCAATTAAAATCTGTCGCATACAGCGCGATGAAATGGCAAAGAAATGGTTGCGATCGGTGACTTTTATACTTCCTTGCTGAACCATTTTAAGATAGGCTTCATGAACCAATGCTGTTTTAGAATAGGTTACCTCAGAATATTCCTTCTTTAACCGAGCGTGGGCAAGTTGTTTAAGCTGGTTATACACTAAAGGGAATAAGGTGTCGTAAGCCTCTTCTGAACCTTCCTTAATATGTACCAGTAGTTGCGTTATTTCCGCCTGAGACTTCATGTATGGGGAACAGGTAATAGATTCCAAAAAATGTGTAGAGATATATTTGCGAGAATATAATAAATACTTTGAACCAATTGTACTGGCTACCCCGCATATGCAAGCAGTAGTACCCAAGGCTCTTCAAGAGTAGATAAGAATATATGTCTTGGATCTTAATCTCAATAAATAAAAAAATAAATTTATGAAATATTTTGTTACTGTTATAGCGGTTATTACTTCTGTTTTTTTAATACAGGGGTGTAGCAGTAGTCCTTCGGGCTCAGGAAAATCGAGTAATCCCCCTACCTTAGATGCGGTAATAGATTATTCGCCCACGACTCCTGAAACCAACGCTGAAGTTACAATGGATGCCGGCAATTCTAAAGACGATCAAAATATCGGCTATGATATTCAATGGTCGCTTACGACTAAACCGGCAAACAGTACTGTTACATTTAGTAATACCACCCAATCAAAGATGAAGTTTACCCCTGATGTTGCAGGTGATTATGAAGTCAAACTGGAAATTGAAAATAGTTCAGAAGGTGTGACTGATGATGCTACAAAAGTTTTATCGGTTATATCATCCGAATCAACAGTAGAACTTGAAGGCGATATTAATACTGATAGTACTTTGACAGATATTTTTACAGATCCCTCGGTTCCCGACTATCTGGTAGTAGGTGATCTTGATGTACATGCCAAACTAACTGTTGATCCCGGAGTTGTAATACATTTTGAGGAAAACTTGGGATTGAAAGTAGCTACTGATGGTATATTATCGGCAGTTGGTACCAGCGGTAATGGGATCATTTTCACCGGTGCAAGCCAATCCACAAACGGATTTTGGAAAGGCATAAATATCCATTCAAATACCGTGGAAAATGCTATTAAGTATGCTGAAATAAGCTATGGAGGCAGTAAGTCTGCGGGTACTTATTTTGAGGCTGCAAACCTGACGATTGACCAGGCAAAGGTTCAGCTTGCCAATACCAAAATATCAAACAGTGGAATGTTTGGAATCCAAACACGACGCAGTGGTTCCGAATTCGCTATGGAAAATATGGAGTTCAGTAGTAATGATGATGAACATGCCTATGTCCATATTAGCCAGCTGGGTTATTTCGACAGCGGGAGTTCTTTTGACGGCGGATATGTAGAAGCTTTTGGCGGCTCAACGAAAGCTAATATGGATATTTCGGTGTTAAACGGAGCCAAATATAGTATTCTTGATCATGTAGGATTTGATCACGTTGTAACCATTGATGCAGGTACTGAAATAGAGTTTATTGCTGATGCCGGTATTAAAGTAGGTAATAACGGTGTTATCAAAGCAGTAGGAGAAGCAAATAATAAAATTGTGTTTACGGGTACTGTGAAAACTCCGGGAGCTTGGCGCGGTATCTTTGTAGGTTCGCCCTCTGTAGAGAACATCTTCAAACATGTTGAAATTAGTTACGGAGGAAGTACGAATATGGCTACCTATTTTGGTAAGACCAATATGGTGATTGACCGAGCACAGGTAGAGCTGGATAATGTCTCTATAACCGGAAGTGCCGGCTATGGCATTCAAACCCGACGAAATGGATCTGCCTTTACTGTAAGTAATGCTTCATTTGATAATAACCAAGACTCTCATATGCTCATTCACCCAACGCAGGTTGACTTTGTTGACAACCAAACCAACTTTAATGGTGGCGATGTGGAAGTATATGGAGGAGATACAGAGGCCACAGGCAGTGAAACCTGGAGTAATCTTAACAACGGTACGTACTATTTTTCAAGTTCGGTAAGTATTGAAAAAGATGTGACGATCGAAGCCGGAACGCTTTTTGAAATGGGGACTGATGTTAGGCTATTGGTATCCGGTGGTAACGATCAGGGAGTTATAAAAGCGATTGGGACCAGTAGTAATCCTATTACATTTACCGGTCGTTCAAAAGCAAAAGGGGCCTGGAGAGGGATCTTAATATCCTCTGGTTCTGTTGACAATGAAATGGATCATGTGTTAATAGAATATGGTGGAAGCAGTGATTTAGCAACGTATATGCCGGCAGGTAACTTAGGTATATATAATAAGGCTTATCTGACTATATCGAATGCAGATATCGAAAACAGTGACAATTATGGCATCATGCTAAGAGAATCACGAAGTGCAACCATGGGTGGGTCCAATATTTCATATTCTAATAATACTAATGATGATTTTTATGATTATTAGTATTAGGCTCTAATTGATTTAAAGTGTTTGAGGACTGTCGTTTATTCGGCAGTCCTTTTTTTATTGAGAGACTTATTATCAGCTTGTTACAGTATTTGTATATTCAGCGTCACTTATGATTTAAAATTTGGTGATTATGATTAAAAAAAATGTGGAGCTCGCCCTTATCCAGTCTGCTTGTTCTGCTGATATAACGGAAAATATTGATAAGGCTACAAACAAAATTGAAGATGCTGCAAGAAAAGGCGCACAAATAATTATACTGCAGGAGTTATTTCAAACTCCCTATTTTTGTCAAACGATAAATGAAGAATTTTTTGACTGGGCACAACCCATACCGGGTCCGCTGACTGATAAATTAACAACATTGGCCCGAGATCTGGAAGTGGTAATCGTAGCTCCATTTTTTGAACAAAGGGCAGCTGGTATTTATCACAATTCATTGGTTGTTATTGATGCCGATGGCACGCTTATGGGCAGGTATCGAAAACAACATATTCCCGATGATCCATGCTTCCATGAAAAGTTCTATTTTACACCCGGTGATGATGGTTATAAAGTATTTAATACGCGTTTTGCTAAAATTGGTACTCTTATTTGTTGGGACCAATGGTATCCTGAAGCCGCACGGATTACAGCCCTAAAAGGAGCAGAGTTATTAGTGTATCCCACAGCAATTGGAACGTTACCGCACGAAAAGGGTAAAGAAAAGAAAGAGTTTTTAGATGCTTGGCAAACGATCCAAAAAAGTCATGCCATTGCCAACAGTTGTTTTGTAGCAGCTGTTAACAGAACAGGGCAGGAAGGAAAAATAAGTTTTTGGGGGCACTCTTTTGTCTCAGGACCATTCGGTAAAATACTAGCAGAAGCAGGCGATGATGATGAGGTATTAATTGTCGACATTGATTTATCACAAATTGAAAGTCAACGAAGGATTTGGCCGTTTTATCGGGATCGTCGAATCGACACTTACCAACCTATAGTGAAACGATATATTGAAAATGAATAACTATAATGTTAGTTGCTTAACTTATTATATAGCCAATTTTTAGCCCTCTTCCAGTCTCGTTTGACCGTTCTTTCAGATAGCTTGAGCACATTTGCAATGCTTTGCATAGTCATGTTGTTAAAAAATCGCATTATTACGACTTCTGAAAGGCGGTTGTCGTACTTTTCGAGTTCGTCAATCTTTTTATCAATAAAAGCAGATCGTTTTTGGGGTTCCTCTGTTGGAATAAGTTCTTCATGAAATGGTACTCTCATGTTATTGCCGCCCCGTTTATCTGCGTGTTGTTTTCGAGCGTAATCTATCAATATTTGACGCATACAGTTCGAAGCAATAGCCAAAAAGTGATTACAGTTTTGACATTTTAGCCCCTTCTGCTTCAACATTTTGAGATATACCTCGTGTACCAAGTCGGTATTGGTAATTCCAAGATGGATGTTTCTTTCGGGCTTAAGCTGCGAATAAGCCCGTTTTTTAAGCTCCTCGTAGAGAAGCGGAAATAGTTCATTATAGGTTTTTTGAGAACTATCAGGAAGATTATCAATCAGATGAGATATTTTTGCATGTTCTTCATCTAAAGCCATACCCTAACCCCTTTTTATTGTAGATAATATTACTATAAAAAAGCATTTCTAGATATAAACTAAAATAAAATAGGGGGATTTGTCACTTTTGTTAAAAATATTACGCAATATATATGTGAGGGGTACTTATAAAAGGTTACCAAAAAGGAGAGGCGCTTAGTACAGCATCATGGGAGTGATGCTAAAATATAGCGCTGCACAGTGCAGCGCTCGAGGGTCAAAGAGAGGCGTCAGCAATGACGTATATTAAGGTTAAGGGCAGTGGGGTTGGTACCCACTGTCCTTTTATTTTAGCGCAGATATTTTATATTAGAAGAGATAGAAAAAAATAAGGGCGAAAATAAAACGGCATTCATTATAAGATCGATTTATGCTTACCAATATACCTGCAGATTTGGATTTTAGTCTTCTTCCCGAATGGTATCCTCATTCAGCTACACAGTTACATTGGCCCTCCAATAGGCAAACCTGGCCCGGTAAGCGGTTAAAAAAAGTGGAGCATATCTATCTCGATATTATTGAGGTATTGCATAACTACGAAGCAATTCATCTTTTCGTTGAAAATAAGAAGGTACACAAAGATGTTCTTTTTCTGTTAGAGGAAAGAGGCATTGATCTTAATCAAATCGTATTCCATATACAGGCTATAAATGATGTGTGGGCACGAGATTGTGGTCCTTTATTTGTTTGCCGCGAAGACAATGGAGATATCGATTATGCTATTGTTGATTGGGAGTATAATAGCTGGGGAGAAAAATATCCTCCATACGATGCTGATAATAAATTGCCGGATTATATAGCTTTTAAATATGGAATAACACGGTTCAATCCGGATATGGTGTTAGAGGGAGGGGCCATAGAAACCAATGGCGATGGGGTTTTGCTAACAACAGAATCAGTATTATTGAATCCCAACAGAAATCCCCAAATGACAAAAGGCGAAATTGAGAAACGGTTAAAGGATTATTTGGGGATACGAAAAGTGATATGGTTAAAAGGAGGACTGGCAGGGGATGATACCGATGGCCACGTAGATGATGTTGCACGGTTTTTAAATGAAAATACTATTTTAGCGATGCGCGCTGATTCTGCAGATGATATAAATCACCAGGTCTTAGATGAGAATCTAAAAATATTGCACAAAGCAACAGGACGCCTGGGCTATTCTTTTGCTATCGAAACATTACCAATGCCACAAACGCGTATAGAGGGGGCCACGGTTGATGGATCCACTCATGTGCCCGCAAGTTATACAAATTTCTATATTGCTAACGGAGTAGTATTAGTTCCGTTGTATGATAAACGTTATGACAGGGAGGCAATGAGGCTCTTCAGGCAGTACTTCCCTGATCGTGATATTGTAGGTATTCCATGTGCTGATCTTGTATGGGGGCAGGGGGCAATTCATTGTATAACTCAACCATGGTATGGTTTATGATTTAAGCTGATAGTAATACTTTTTTAATCAGGCTAAGGCTCGGAAAGTTCAAGAAGACACTTTTTCCTTAACTTTCTCAATATATTTTAATGCTTCTTGTACACGAGTGTTCTCTTCGTCAAAGTTTTTCCTGAAGACCGAAATAGCCTTGGAAAAGTAGTCCTCAGCTAACGAATATCTGTTCTGATAGTATTTTAGGGTACCGATATTCATATAGAATTCTCCAATACGGTAATGATCTTCTGGAAAATGATTTTCATAGATAGGTTGGGCCTTTATAAAAATGGAGTCAGCCTTATTATACTGTTTAGCTTCTAATAAGATTGCTCCCAACTTATTTAAGTCTAACCCTACTTCGGGGTGCTCTTTTCCAAACCGTTTTTCATCAATGGAAATTACTTGTTCTAAGAGGCGTTGTGCTTTAGTATACTCGCCAAGGTCTTTAAGTACATCACCTAAGTTGTACATTGGAATTGCCAGATCAGGGTTGGTATTGTCTACCTTCTTACGGTAAATAGAGAGTGACTTTTGATAGTTTATTTTAGCTTTACGCAGATTTCCCTGTGCTTTTTGAATAATTGCGAAATTATTTATGCTCTTGGCATATATGACACTCGAATCACCATAGATTGTATTTGTTAGCTCAATATCTTTCAGTGCATACTTTTCGGCCTTCTCCCAATTACCTAACACACGGTAATTTCTGGCTAACAGTGCATAGTTTGCACTTAGATCTGAGCTATTGGAACCCTTTAACTGAGTAAACTCGTTCATCGATTGAAGAAGGTAGGTCTCAGCTTTTTTGTGCTTACTGGTACGATGATATAACAGGCCCATCCTGTATTTTGTGCGTGCTATTTCTGGATGAGAATGTTCGTAGTATTCTTCAAAATAGGAGAGGGCTTTTTTAAAGTTAGCCTCAGCAAGGTCGTATTTACCCAAAAATAGTTGAGTTTCTCCTAAGTTAGCCAGCGTAATGTAGTATGAGATATTCTGTGTTTTATTATAGATCTTCCGAAGACTATCTGACTTTAAAAAAAGTTTTTCAGCTTGTTTGTAGTGAGATTGCAGAAACTGATTACTTGCATATATAGAAAAGTACCCTGCTAACTCGAGTGATCTATTACCGTTCAATTGTTTCTGTATATCAATGGCCTTACGGATATGTTTTTCAGCAAGATCATATTTATGGACTTCATGGTAATAGTTGCAAAGATGCGAATGAATTGTAGCAGTTTGCGAAGATATTTTTCCATAATATGCCAGGCTTTTCGCTAGTGCTTTTGTTAAGGCCTCCTCAGAAGTCTCAAATTCATCAATGTTCGATAGGGCATCACCGATGGCAGAAAGCATATCAATATAAATCTCCGATTCCCCTTGCAGCTCCCGTTCCGTACGGTGATACCCTGCAAGTAATAAGTCTTTTACTTTCGCATCCTTACCCGAATAACTTTTCATATCGGGGTTACCGGTATTAAACATCTGAAGCATAAAACTTTTTACCTGTTCAGCCCGTTTTGCTTGAAACTGAGCCTGATTGCGTTCTTGGGCTAACCGCCAGGTATAAAAGCCGGAAATACTAAATAGGAGTATTAGAACCCCTGCGGCAATAGCAATTCTTTGTTTATTTCGTTTAAAAAACTTTTGGCTGCGATAGCGCAAAGACCCTTCTCTTGCCGTAACCGGAATCCCGTTTTGGTAATTCTTCAGATCATCCAGAAATTCATTCGCCATACGGTAGCGATGCTCATATTCCTTGCGTATAGCTTTTAAGGCAATGGCATCCAGGTCTCCCCGGAGCTTTTTTTGAGTCTTGGTATCATCAACTTTGCTACTGGGTTTGTCGGCCTCCTGTTTTATGATAGTCTGTTCTATTTCGTATCTCGAAAGCTGATCAAAGTCAAAGGGATGAGTTCCCGCCAATAGCTGATAAAACATAATCCCCAGAGCATAAAGGTCGGTAGCGGTAGTACTATTTTCTTGCCGCACTTGCTCCGGGGCTGCATACCGGGGCGTTAGCAAACGAGAGCCGGTGATGGTGAGAGTGTCCTCCCGTTCATCTTCAAGCAGTTTAGATATACCAAAATCGAGAATTTTAACCTTTCCTTCATCATCTATGAGGATATTGCCCGGTTTTAAATCTCGGTGGATTATTAAATTCTCATGGGCATATCGAACAGCTTTCAATACCTGTTTAAACAGTGTGATCTTGGCATCAATATCCAATGAATACTTTTTGCAATATTGATCAATGGGAAGACCATCCACGTATTCCATAATGATATAGGGAAAGCCATCTTGGGTAATACCACCATCAAAAAGTTGGGCAATGCCCGGATGGTTCAGGTTAGCCAATATCTGTTGTTCTCTCTTAAATCGCCGGATATTCGATTTTGTAGCTCTACCATGGCGAATTATTTTAATGGCCACTTTATGGTCAAACTCTTCATCAGCTCGTTCGGCCATATATACCGTTCCCATTCCACCTTCTCCCAAGATCTCTTTAATAACATAGGGACCAACTTGTTGGCCAACTAAAGATTCAGCGGTTGTGATATGTTCTATTTCATCACTTACTTCTTCATAAAACTCTTTTTTATAATCGGTGGGATTATCTAGCCACCCTTCCGATTCAAAAATAGACTCCAGAAGTTGGGTAACTTCTGATTTAAGCTCTTCGTTGTTGCTGCACTTCTGTTCAATAAAAGTAGGGCGATGTTCTTCAGGAAGATCCAATGCTTCGTCTACAATGGTCTCTACCTTTTGCCAGTCGAATTCACTCATGTTAGGTGCATGTCATATTAATTATTACCTATTGTCCTTCACCCTCATTATACGCAAAAGATTGTATAGGGTAGGTCAAATCACTCTACTTCAAAACGAGCTTTCAGCTCTTTGTAAAGCCAGCCTCGTGCCTTCATCCAATCTCGTTTTACAGTACTTTCAGAAACTTCCAATGCATTTGCCGTCTCTTGAATAGTCATTTCCCCAAAAAATCGCATTTCAACAACCTTGCTTAACCTGCTGTTGAGTTTTTCCAACCTGTTCAAGGCCGCATCAATATCCAAGAGTTCCTGTGTTTTTTGATTCTGAGCCTTAAAAAGTTCGTCAATGTAGGTGAGGTCTTTCTTTTGGCCCCCGCGTTTTTTAGCCGTCTTTTTGCGTGCGTAATCGATTAATATTTGGCGCATACATCGCGAGGCGATGGCTAAAAAATGGCCTCGGTCATTAAAATTAATTTTCGACTGATCAATCATTTTTAAATAGGCCTCGTGCACCAGTTCAGTCTTTGAAAGAGTATGGTCCGGAGATTGACGCCGCATATGTGAATAGGCTAGCTTTCTAAGCTCTTCATATATAAGAGGGTAAAGTTTTTCATAGACTTCATCTTGACCGTCTTTTAACTGACAAAGGAGTTGAGTGACTTCTGATCGCGATTCCATAGATGATTGTACCTGAATGACCTGATTTATAATCTCTTGTCGTATGTAATAGTGAAAGACGATGTATAATGTTCCGACAATTAAAGATTCCTAATATCAAATTACTAAAACATGTATAACAAAGCTACAATATTCGGAGTTATCATTTCATTACTAATACTTATCGGTTGCTCAGGTAATAGTACCGGACCCGATAACAATGGTGGCAATAATAATGGAGGTGGTAATACATCTTCTGCTACAGCTGATGCGGGAACTAATGCTGATGAAGTTGTGGGTTTTGAAATAACGGCAGATGGCTCCGGCTCATCAGGCAGTGGTACAATAAATTACGCTTGGAGTTTTGTCAGTCAGCCTGCTAACAGTAGTTCAATGCTATCAGATGCATCTGCAGAAAAACCAAGTTTTATGCCTGATTTGCCTGGAGAGTATAGTCTAGAACTGGAGGTAAGCTCCGACGGAGAAACAGATACGGATACTGTTACGTACTCGGCTATAGCCAAACGAATTTTTGTTGATGCCAATAGTGGTAGTGATGGAGATACCGACGGCTATATGGAGGCGACTCCATTGAAAACGGTATCGGCAGCGTTATCCCGCATTAGTAATAATGACAGCGACCCATTTTTGGCCATAGATACCATGCGTGTTGCAAAAGGGACCTATGATAAAGATAACGGAGAAAGTTATCCCCTTGTCTTTACTGGTGACTTAATTGTAAAGGGAGACCAAAATGCCGATCGAAATAATATTCATCTTCTCAGTCCCGATGTTGATAGAGATCCTGCCCTGAAAGTAGGAGAGGGGGTAACGCTGCGACATCTGCACATTGAGAATGGCTATACTGGGGGCACTTTTAATGGTGATCCTGATGCAGTATATGTTTATAGCGGTAGTGATATGGATACATCAACTGTTGTATTAGAAGATGTTAAGATATCAATGAACGCTCGAGAGGGGGTTGCTGTGTCGACGGGATCAAATATAACCGTTGCTATTCGGGGTTATGATGGCGCCCGCAGTTTAATTAATGGGAATAATATTGGCCGGGCTTACGTGAATCGATTTAATGTCTCGAATATAACGCTCAATATTGACGATACTGATATTTTAAATACCGGAGATGTCGGGGCAATTGAGGTGGATGATGCTCATAATATTGCTATCAATGTCACTAATTCGAAATTTAAGCCCGGGGTTGGTCATGTAAATCCCTATGCCTTCGATTTGGAAGACGATGTGGATCTTACGCTCAAAAATTCAACTATTACCAGCAGCACAGGAACAGCATCTGGTGCTCGTTTTAAATATGGAATAGTAATGGATAATGATCAGCCTAATACTAATCTAGAGATTCTTAATTCGACTATTCAGTTTACGCAGTGGTCGGCGGTTTTAATGCGCGCTTCTGTTGTAAAAATCACTGATAGTATTATTGAAGGAGTGCTTACACACGAGTCTAGTGTAAATTTAGCATATGATGCTATCAGGCAGCTCGATGGTACGCTGATAGTGCGTGGAACTACATTCAAGGATATCAATACCAGTGCGATAGACGTTGGCGGACCTAATGCACCCAATGACAACAACTTTTCTGTAGATTTGGGTACAGACGGGGATCCGGGCAACAATGTATTTCAGAATGTGCAGGGTTGGGATGTACAAGTCTCGCGCAGTGATGAAGTACAGTCCGAAATACCAGCCATTGGAA
Source organism: Fodinibius halophilus (assembly GCF_011059105.1). Classification (GTDB taxonomy): domain Bacteria; phylum Bacteroidota; class Rhodothermia; order Balneolales; family Balneolaceae; genus Fodinibius; species Fodinibius halophilus. The sequence continues at coordinate 371,253 of NZ_JAALLS010000001.1, forward strand.
ATACATGGTCTAATGGTGCAGCGCCCAGATGTGATCAGGATCTTAATGATTATGACGTTGCTGAGATATGGGTCAATGACCAAGGAGGAAGTCTGCGCTGGGGAGCCGGAAGTTCAGAAGTTTGTAATTAAAAAGAGAATTAAATAGCTGAACTGCCTTTGCATCTGCAGACTATTCTTTAAAAGAATGGAAGTTAGAAAATAGTTAGCATAGGTGACCAGATCCCAATAAAAAGAGGGCGGCACCAATATTCCAGGTGGCCGCCCTTGGGGATTGTAATAGGGATATTGGTTAGTACACAATCTTATCGAGACTGGTAATAACAGATGCTAGTCGAATAGCATCGAAGATACGTTCTTCGTTGCTGTCGAGCTTAAGGAGTGATTGTTCATGCGATTGGACGCACAATTCACATCCATTTGCAGCCGAAACAGCAAGGCTAATGAGCTCAAAAAACTCTTTTTCAAGCTTCGGTTTAGCCATGATATTCATTTTGATGCCGGCCGATTGATTATTGTACTCTTCTTTGTCAACGAAATGGCGGAACCGGTAGAGTACGTTATTGGCTGCCAGTAATGATGCACAAGCTACGGCATCGCCAATTTCTTCTTCCGTGGCTTCAAGCTCTCCGGACAGTGATCGGAAGTACTTTTTTAACGGTTCATTCTTTTCGTTAACAGCAATAGCGAGTGCAATCAGTGCCGTTTCTTTCTCGCTTAAATGATCTGATTGTAACGTCTTTTTCAGGTTGACCCTGAGATCTTTGATGTAGCGAGAATCTCCATCAACAAGAGCATCCAGGGAGGATGAAGAATATTCTTCATCTAATCCCAGGTCTTCAACCAGGTCATCTTTAACATCTTTTGTATCTGCTATTCCAAACATAAGTCTCGATAGTTTTATTTATGCAGTAAGAGTTTCTTCGCCCTTCTCCCAGTTGCAGGGGCAAAGTTCATCAGTTTGAAGAGCATCAAGAACTCGGATAACCTCATCAACATTACGGCCTACATTTAGATCATTTACGCTAACCCAACGGATAATTCCATCCGGATCGATAATGAAGGTAGCACGGTAAGCTACTTTTTCGTTAGGTTCCAAAATGCCGAGTTCTTCAGCAAGAGATTTAGAGGTGTCGGCCAACATCGGGTACTTCAGGTCACGCAGGTCTTCATGGTCATTTCTCCAGGCAAGGTGTACAAATTCGGAGTCGGTAGAAGCACCAATAAGTGTACAGTCTCGGTCACGAAATTCATCAAAGCTGTCGTTGAATGCAGCAATTTCGGTAGGGCAGACGAACGTAAAGTCTTTCGGCCACCAGAACATGGTAGTCCATTGATCGACGTCGTTATCTAAGATATCATCGGCGATTTCAGTAAATTCTTCTCCTTCTTCTAAGGAGATACAGGCTGTTTTTTTGAATTCTGGAAATTTTTGACCTACTGTGATCATTAGTTCTATAATCTTTTTTAGTTACAATTTGTTTGGAGGAGTTTTGAATCGAAAAGAAGGTAGGAGTGTTGTAAGGAAGTCTAAAATCGAGTTTATCTATTAGGGGTAATAGAGAAGGTTTATTAGGATCTGTTTTTAATTTTACAGAAGGGATATGTACTCCCAAATGTGTTTGTAAATTGATAATTTTGTGCAACAAATGAGTAACAAGTCATTTCGAGCCGCTATAAGGCGGTGATAAATATCATCCGCCTAGCTGGCACTCGCTGAACCCTAATATCGAGTTAGGCTTCAAAGAATCAATAGAAGAAATATTATCCTGAACCACGTACTGAGCTCGGCGAAGTATCTCTTTCAGGATCTCAATGAGTAGGGATCGTAGGATCTACTCGTAGGATCTAAAAGACAAGCTCCTGCTTACAGTAGAGTACCTACGGAAACTGAAGGAGGCGCAACAGGATGATCACTTTGTCTATTTCACTTATAGCGGGAGCATCCCGCTCGTGCTATGCTGAAGTTAATAATTACAAGCAGAATATAGCCCACAGGTCATTTCGAGCCGCCGCAAGGTGGCGAGAAATCTCATCCGTTTTATGGGAACAGGTGCATCATCGAGAGGCTTGGTTTCTTTTGTTCCGTTGTTTTGTTCAACGACGTTATCAACGTAGTAGAGCTAACGCAGTTATGTATGTTCATTTTTTCAGTCAAGAAAAAACGAACCAAAAAATTGATCGGCTTAGAATTCTGAAATCGGCTTCAAACATTCGGCGGGAGTATTTCAATGGTCCTTTTGGGCAGGGAGTTCGCTTCTGTGATGTCACCGGTACTACTATGCCAAGGTGAAACCTGCCGAAGCCCATTGGCGTAGGTATGGCTTTGTAGCACAGGTATGAAATACTCCTGATCGCCTGCTGTTCTCCGCACAGAATTCGTTATGCCGGAATTTTTGCATCCTGTTTACCCGAAGCCCATTCGTTTATCCGGGGAACTGATAATTTCGAGCAGCAAATGAGTCACAAGTCATTTCGAACCGCCGTAAGGCGGTGATAAATATCATCCGCCTAGCTGGCACTCGCTGAACCCCAATATCGAGTTAGGCTTCAAAGAATCAATGTCATTTTTCAGTGCCTTGTTTTCGGTTCAGTAGGGCATAGCGGGGTCATGTTACAGATAATGTCTAGGTTAATGTAGGCTATCAAATAGGTATCTCTTGATTTAACTGCGAAACGATTTACAGATTAAAATAGGTCGCTTGTTCGCGAGGTATTTGTACCTCTGGATTCTCCTTTTTAACAAACCGCATAATATCTGCAATATCATCAACTTTAAGGGCAATAGAATCTGAATCAACCTCAATTAATTTCCGATAGTCAGGGGAATCGGCAGTTCGGTATAACAAGTGATAAGAAGTTGAAAAGTCGAAAAGGGCTTCCGATGGTTTGCGTGGATTGCCAGGCGTAAACTTCAATGATGTTATGTCATCAACAGGTATTTTTAATGTATCTATATAGTGTTGGCCCTTTTTGATTTCTATTTGCAGGATGCGATCCTCGAAATAGAGTACAAACTTGTATAGTGGTTCAGAAAGTACAAAGATACCTCTGAAGCTGATCAAAAAAAGAACAAGAGCAGTCAGTTGTTCGGGATTAAACATATTCCACTCGATAAAGATGAAAGACCCTGCCAGCAGGTAGGTACCGGCGGAGGTACACACGAAGATTACCAATCCCCAAAAAAGATGGCGACTTTCTTCAAGTATGTGTAATTCTTTGTACATCACTTATCGTAGTTTGTAACAATGATACCGCAGATATATGATACTCAAAAGTATTTCTTTAAATTTTAGGATAATCATTAATAAAAGTCCCAGACGTTTAATATCTTTCGCCATCAAAATTAACTGATAACAAATAGTTGAACATGAGCAGCTCGGTTCACGATAAATATGAAGCAGTCATTGGGCTTGAAGTTCACGCCCAGCTCCTAACAGAAAGTAAAGCTTTTGCACCGGTATCCACAGAGTTCGGAGGATCACCCAACACCCAGGTAACCCCATTATGCTTGGGACATCCGGGAACACTTCCTGTGCTAAACGAAAATCTGGTGCGCTATATTATTAAAATGGGCTTGGCAACCAACTGTGATATTGCTCGCAAATCTATTTTTGCCCGTAAAAACTATTTTTACCCGGACCTGCCCAAGGGCTATCAGATCTCGCAATATGAGACTCCGATCTGCCATGACGGGCATATCGGTATTACTACAAATGGGGAAGATAAAGAGATCGGCATTACTCGTATCCATATGGAGGAAGATGCCGGTAAGTCTATTCATGATCAAGATCCGTATCATACGCTCATTGACTTGAATCGTGCAGGGGTGCCACTTATTGAGATTGTATCTGAGCCGGATATCCGAACTCCTGCCGAAGCGTATGAATATTTAAAGCGAATTAAGCAGATTGTGCAATACTTAGAGATCTGCGACGGAAATATGGAAGAGGGTAGTTTGCGCTGCGATGCCAACGTTTCGGTTCGTCCGGTAGGACGAGAAAAATTTGGTACTCGTACTGAGCTCAAAAACATGAACTCTTTCCGGAATGTGGAGCGTGCCATTCAGTACGAAATTGATCGCCAGATAGCTCTCATCGAAGAGGGCGGAAAGGTTGTGCAGCAGACATTGCTTTGGGATGCCAATAAGATGGAAACCCGAACCATGCGTAGCAAAGAAGAAGCGCATGACTATCGTTATTTCCCTGAACCTGATATTCCTCCTGTTGTTGTTACCGACGAAATGCTCGGTGAGATCAAAGAAGAGCTTCCGGAAATGCCTGATGTGCGAAAGCAGCGGTTTCAGGATGAGTTTGATATGAGCATTGATGATGCTCAAACGCTTACCGAAGATCGGTATCTCGCAGATTTTTATGAGACGGTACTCTCTTATGCTGAATATCCTAAAGCCGTAGCTAACCTGATTCTCTCGGAGGTACTGCGAGTACTCAACGAGCGTAGTATTGGAATTAATGATTTTCCTATTTCCGCAGAACGCCTGGCAGGACTTATTGAACTTCGGGAAGGCGACAAGATAAATTCTTCGGCTATGACCGAGATTTTTGATGCTATGCTCGAGGAAGAAAAAGAGGCCGAAGCACTTGCAAAAGAGATGAACTTAGTACAAGTTTCTGATAGCAGTTTTATAGAACCGATTATTGATGATGTTCTTGAGAAACACCCAGACGAGGTAGCACGATATAAGGATGGTAAGAAAGGACTTATCGGTTTTTTCATCGGTCAGGTGATGCAACGATCACAGGGAAAAGCGAACCCCAATATGGTTCGTGAAATAATTAGTGATCGATTGAGTGATTAAAATGCGGGATACAGGTTAAATTCTATTCTACTTTACTTTTATAATAATATGATAGCATATACAAAACGGCTTTTGGGACTAGCCTTTTTAGGGCTAATGGCTTTGGCATGTTCAAGTGAATCTGGGATAAAAAAAGCTCACATTTCAGCAAACTTTTCTGTTGCTGATTCGATACAGGAGTCGGATGATTACTCAGGGATTGGCGTAGCTGTCGTAAAAAAGGATTCGGTGAATGCTAATGCTGATACCCTATTTTATGCCACTACTGATTCTAGCGGTAAATTTTCAGGTGATGTTACCTTTGAAAAGAAACGAAGATATCCTACCATAATTAGTCGCCATGATACCAATTTAGGTAGGGTAGGTATCATACTTGCTGATGGAGACTCAATACGTATTAGTGGGACCCTTCCCACCTTGGAAGAATCATTCTCTATTTCTTCTCCTGAACATGATGCCATGAAATCGTATGAGCGGTTAAATAAAAACTTCAGCAGAATCCAAAAATATGCACAAGCCGGGCTGTTAAAAGGGGATAGTCTCAGGCAGGAATATTTGAAATTTAGTGATATATACTGGGATCTTTATGCCGATAAAAAAGGCACTTTTGCATCAGAGTTAGCAGGTCGCAGAGCTATACAGTTATTACAGGGTATAGATAACCAAAAAATGATGGCACGCCTGCGGGCCGTGCAAAGCCAGGATAGGTTTAGCGATGTAGGGGCAACAATTGGTAAAAACTATATTGCAAAGACAAGAGGGCTGGACCCGGCACTTAGTTACCTGGATACCTTGAATGACATTACAGAAAATAAAAACAAATTGATGCATATTAATATGGAACGCATCAAACTCCTTTATGACAGTGCCCGCGTTGATGTCGCTAAAAAAGAATTAGAGGCATTTAAAGAGCAGTTTTCTAAAGATTTACGCCCTCAGGACTGGATTGAATCTATGAATTACGATTTGAACTACTTATCCCCAGGAGATACCATACCCCAATTTACATTTATGGATAATGGGCAGAAAATAAGTAGAAAATCATTAGTGGGGACTCCATATATTCTGGAGATTACCGATTTGTCTAATAAACTGTATCAAAGCCAATTCGATCGAACGGTAGCCATCCACAGTATTTACAAGAATTTTGGTCTGCAGGTGGTAACATTGCCACTCAACCAAAGTCAGGTTACAGTAAATGCATTTTTTGAAGAACGAGTTAAACCATGGCCGGTGGCTGATGCACAGTCTTTTGACCGTCAAAAATTATTAGAAAAATTCAATATTCGGTTAGTTCCTACTCGCTTTTTGATTGATCGTAAAGGGAAAATCATCCGAAAATATGTGGGATCTGAATATCAGGATATTATTAATGGTCTACGAACACTCATTAAAAAAGAAAAAAAACCAGCATCATGAGGAATTTTTTAATTGCCGGTAACTGGAAAATGAATTGTGGCATTTCAGCTACGAACAAACTTCTAAACGGTATAAAAGAGATTACGACCTCCTTACCGGATGGAGTAGATGGGTTGGTATGTCCACCATCGATCTCTCTGCAAACAGCAGCTGATGTGCTGGAAGATATTGAAGGTATGACCTTAGGTGCACAGAATGTGCACTTCGAAGACAATGGTGCCTACACCGGTGAAATTAGTACCCAGATGCTGAATGAGGTTGGAAGTGAATATGTGATTCTGGGTCATTCGGAACGACGAGAATACTTTGGCGAAACCGATAAGATTGTGAATGCTAAAGTGCTAAAATCGTTGGAAGATGGGTTGAAGACTGTTATATGTGTAGGAGAATCACTGAAAGAACGTAAAGCAGATGAACACAAATTGCGGGTACGTAAACAGGTTCAGGCTGCGCTTACAGGCGTAGAAGATGGAGATGCTACTAACGTGGTTATCGCATATGAACCTATCTGGGCAATAGGTACCGGAGAAACAGCCACGCCCGATCAAGCCCAAGAGATGCATAAAATGATTCGGTCAGTTCTTGAAGGGGTCTTTAACCAAGAAAGCGCTAGTAAGATTCAGATACTGTATGGTGGAAGCATGAAACCTCATAACGCCGAAGAGCTATTGCAACAACCTGATGTCGACGGCGGATTGATTGGTGGAGCGTCGTTAAAAGCTGATAGTTTTACTGAGATTATTGATATCGCAAAGCAATTAGTCTAAAGTCCCGAAAATGCGTGCCTGATTGTTTTATAACTTGCAGGGCGTCGTAACAACATTTCTAACAAAAATTTCTATTTCCAGGAAGAACAAATTAAAGAGAAACAGATGAATGTATTACTTCTAGGAAGCGGTGGTCGTGAACATGCAATGGCGTGGAGTATCGCCAACTCAGATAAGTTGGATCAGCTATATATCGCCCCGGGGAATCCCGGTACGGCTACGGTAGGGACCAACGTTGAGTTATCATTGTCAGACTTTGATGCTATCCTTGAATTTATCGAGGATAAAAAGGTGGATTTAACGGTTGTGGGGCCGGAAAAGCCGTTGGTCAATGGAATCACCGATTACCTTGAAGAAAAAGGGCATAGCGTTTTTGGCCCATCCAAGTATGCCGCCCAGCTCGAAGGCAGTAAAAAGTTCGCTAACGAGTTTATGAAAGAAAACCGTATCCCCACGGCAGACTTTGAAACCTATACCCGGAAAGAGTTTGATAAAGCACTCACGGTTATAAAATCAAAAGATAAGTACCCGGTAGTGCTAAAGGCTGATGGGCTTGCCGGAGGAAAAGGAGTGTTTATTTGTGAAACAGAAGAAGAGGTAGAAAAACGACTTAACGAACTTAAAAAGAATGATAAATTCCAGGATGCTGCCCAGACGTTGGTAGTAGAGGAATTTATGGAAGGGCAGGAAGCTTCGGTATTTGTTATTTCTGATGGGCAAACTGCTAAGATCCTGCATTATGCGCAAGATCATAAACGTGTCGGGGATGGAGATACCGGTCTCAATACCGGCGGGATGGGGGCTTATGCACCCACTCCGGTAATAGGAAACCGGATGCTCCAGCGAGTGGAAAAGGAGATTATCTTACCAACGATATCGGCCATGTTGCTCGATGAACACCCCTACAAAGGTATTCTCTATTGTGGGCTCATGATCACGGTAGATGGCCCCAAAGTCGTAGAATATAACTGCAGGCTGGGAGATCCCGAATGCCAGGCTATTTTACCTGCTCTTGAGTCAGACTTCCTTGATTTAATGTATGCTGCAGCTAACGGCCAGCTAGATTCCAAAGAAGTAGCTATCGATAAATTGTATCGGTGTTGTGTGGTCTTGGCTTCTGATGGGTACCCGGTAGAATATGAGAAGGGCAAAGAGATTGCCGGTATCGATGAAGTTTCTGAGGATGCATTGGTATTTCATGCAGGAACAAAAGAAGAAGACGGCACAATTTACACCGACGGCGGACGAGTAATGAGTGTAGTAGGAGCTGCTGATACGTTAGAAAAGGCTATTGAGAAGACTTATAACGAAGTTGACAAAATTTCGTTTGAGAATAAATACAATCGCACTGATATCGGTGCAAAAGGTTTAAAATATCAAGATCACTAGGGCTGTCTGGCTTATAGCAAATAAGGGAATTGGTATCCTGCTAAGTACCATTGCTAAAGAGTTTAGGAAGGTTGCTGCGTTCTATTTTACCGGTTCTTGTTTTGGGTATATTCTCAACCCGAATAATCTTTTTTGGGATTTTAAAAGGTGCCAACTCTGACGACAGGGAACTAAGCAGGGTTTGTTCGTCAAAAGAATGATTTTCTTCGGGTACTACAACGGCAACAACCTTTTGTCCCCACTCTTCATCAGGCAACCCAAATACAGCGGCTTCAGAGATATCAGTTAATTTGGTAAGTGCTTTTTCTACCTCAAAAGGCGAGACATTTTCTCCCCCGGTAATAATAAGGTCAGACCGCCGTGTTTCTATGAATAGTTGATCATTGGCGTTTAGATGCCCAAAGTCACCTGTATTGAACCAGCCATTACTGTCAAAAGTTTCAGAATCAGGTAGATTGCGGTAGCCATCGAAAACTTGGGGGCCTTTTAGCCAAATTGAGCCCGAGTTATTAAAGCCAACCGGGTTACCATCTTTATCTCGAATTTGAATTTGGTTAGGTGTAAAAACCTGTCCCACACTACTCATTGGCCCGTAAGTACCACTCGGCTTTAAAATGGGGTTAGCAGCAATTTGGGCGCATGTCTCTGTCATTCCATAGCTGGGCACCAAAGGTACTCCGCTATCATTGCACCTTTTAACCAATGCGGGATCTATGGGACCCCCACCCAGCAAAATTGCTTTGAAATTATTGTGTACGTGAAATCCCTGCCGGTCAAGCAACCGTTTAAGCATAGTGGGGACCAGTGAAGCAGCTTGGAATAACTTGTTTTCAGAAAGAAAGGTATGGATCATTTTAGGATGAAAGCTTTTCATCCTAAAAATGGAGGTTCCATATAATAAAGAACGCAAAATAATTGAAATGCCACCTATATGATTCAGGGGCAGACAAAGCAGCCAAAAATGGTTAAGCCTGGGTTTAAAGTTTTCTGCCGAAGCTTTGGCGGCGAAATACATTTGCCTGCGTTTAAGAGGTACTGTTTTAGGAGTACCTGAAGTACCTGAAGTGAAGAAGTATCCGAATATATTATTGGGATCAGTTTGTGGAGTAAACTGTTCGGCGGCATATCCCAGCTTGACATCAACATTGAGTGATCGCGGTAAGTCCAGTTGCTTAATGCTAATTTGATGCGGATAGTCCAGTTTCTTTTGTGCTTCTTTACTGCTGAAAATTAGACCGGGTTGTATATTTTGAAGCTGTTTTTCCAGCTCCGAAGAGGTAGCATGGCGATTAAAAGAGATAAAAGGGATACCCAGATTCCAACAGGCGGCAATGGCAAAAACAAGGGTATCAGAAGAGGGTGCAATAAAACCAACTGGTTTATCAAAATCGTGATCAAAGTCGAATAAAAATTGCAGGAAAAAGCACTCAAATTGTTTCAAATCTCCGTAGCTATGTAACCCAAAACTAGATCCAAGAAAAAGATCTTCATCCCTGGGCGGAGAAAATGTGGGTACCTTATTTTTAAATTTCTTTTTCACTTCTGGAGTCTAATTGGAGATAATTGATTTAATATATTTGGATCTATCGTAAAGGGTATTTCTGATAAAGGAATTTGATATTCCCCATTTAATATACAATTTGAGTCGTCAATTAAATCTCGGGCAAGTAATGTTCCTGTCATTAACCCATGTGCTGTCTGTCTGTTACCAAATCCCGACGAGAAAATGGCAGTCATTATACGTCCGATGCCACTTTCCAGGCTTGTAGTAAGCACTGTTTTATTATCATGAGTATTGGCAAGCCTATTTGTTGCAAATATTTTTTTAAAATTTCCTAATAACATCGGTTTTAGGATAACATAAGAAGTAAAGGGTAAAATATTTGGCCACCAGTCGGTGTGTATTATAGATTCATCGATTCCTATAGGCAATTCAATGTTTTGAGTAAGATCCTCATAATTTTGTGGTGAAGGTTGAGCTATTGGTTCTTCTAAATATTCAATACCTAAGGATGAAAATCTATTGCAATTTGTAATGGCTTCTTTTAGGGGCCATGCCTGGTTTGCATCGAGCCTGACCGTTAAATCAGGATATATAGAACGAATTTCCCGAAGTTGTTGGTATTCTATTTTGACATTACGACCTACTTTAAACTTAATTGTTTTAAACCCCTTATTAACAAACTGTTTTACCTCTGCGAAAATATTATCCGATAAAAGATCCCCTAAAGCATTTATTTTTATTGAAGTCTGTAACTGTGAGAATAAAATTTGGGACATTGTAGTTCCCTTGTTTTGAGCAGTAATTTGATAGGCAAGCGTATCGAGCCCAAAAGCTAGTTCGTTAGCCAGAGAAGTAGTCTCATAAACTTTTTGTAGGGAGGTGACAGGCTCTGTACTGTTTAATGCTTCACTGATGTCTGCAACATTGATTTTAAGTTCACCAACTATTTTATCAAGTGATTTTTTTGAAAAGCCGGGGAGGGGAGCGGCTTCTCCAAATACCGTTCTTCCATCATCACAGGGATACTCAAGGAGAATACCTGTTCTGTGTTTAAAGGATTTGTTGCTGGTATTTAGATTTTTTTTAAAAGGGAGATAATATTGATAAGCAGTTAATTTCATAATACATCTAAAATAATACCGATGCTAAATAGAACTCCAAAGACAACCATTAGCTGTGCAGTTCGTTCAAGTGTGTTATTTAATTTTCTTTTATCTTGAATAGTCCATATTTGGTAAAGTAATATAATAGCTCCGGGTGTACTTAGGTAGGGAATTAAAATATATGCGCTATATTGCAAAGCGTAATAAAAATACAGCGGTATCGCCCAGCTAATGATCAGCATTAATGCATATTCCCAACGCAGAACATCTTCTCCAAAGAGAACTCCAAGGGTATTTTTGCCGGCCGGTCCGTCTTGTTCCACATCCCTTAAATTATTGACAACTAATATATTTGTAGAGAGCGCTCCTACCGCAAATGAGGCCCACAATGAGGGTAGACTCCATTCCAGGGCATTTACGTAGTAAGTGCCCATGACGGCTACAATTCCAAAAAACAGGAAAACAAAGAGATCGCCAAGTCCATTATAACCGAGAGGAAAAGGTCCGCCAGTATATAGAATGCCACATATTAATGATATTATGCCAACTGCTAAAATGACCCATCCCGCATGCCAAACCAGGTAGAGTCCCAGTAAGAAGGCAAGTCCCATTGTGATGATAGTGGCATTGCGCATGGTATCGGCAGAAATTTGACCTGCCGCGGTCGCACGTTCAAAGCCAATGCGGTCATCGGTATCGGCTCCCTTTTTAAAATCAAAATAATCATTAGCAAAGTTGGTACCGATCTGTATCAAAAAGGCACATAGTAAAGCAATTAGGGTAGGGAGGAGATCAAAAGTAGCATTGTGAAATGCAAGAGATGCACCAACACAAACGGGCACAAATGCAGCGGCCAATGTCTGGGGACGCGCAGCCTGAATCCAAATGCTCAGATTTTTAGTGTCTGACATAGTAAAATAAGGGGTAAAAAATGTGGATAATTTGTTGATCCAATTATAGTAATAAATCCTCTGCTTAAAAAAACAAGCCTTGACCGCATTTATACAAAATTAAATTAGATCGCAGTAGGCAAAATGACTACAAAACTTAAAAAAGTTAAAATTAAAGTTGTTTATACCTTTTTAATTAATGTGTTTATAAATTTTTAATTAAAATTTTTGTGCAAAACGAAAAATCTTGATTATTTTAAGAGCGACTTAAAAACGATCACCAAAAAAATAAATAACACACTACTTTAATGACTAAAGCACTTAGACGTTACGACACGCTGGCTGCTGCACGGAACTGGTCTCCCAAGAAAAACGGGGAACCAATGGAATCGATGAATGTTACGGAAATATTCGGTGAGAATACGTTCCAGCAAGAAGATTTGAAGGAGCAACTTCCCAAATCGATTTGGAAAGACCTGGAAAAGACAGTCGAGGAAGGCGAACAGCTTAATTCGGATGTAGCAGATGCCGTGGCCGTGGCGATGAAGGATTGGGCAATGGACAAAGGAGCTACTCATTTTACGCACTGGTTTCAGCCACTAACAGGACTAACCGCAGAAAAGCACGATAGTTTTATTACACCGAACCAAGGTGGTGGAGCTATTTCAGAATTCTCCGGGAATGATTTGATTCAGGGTGAACCTGATGCATCAAGTTTCCCTAATGGGGGGCTACGCCAAACGTTTGAAGCACGGGGATATACTGCTTGGGATCCCACCTCTCCGGCTTTTATCATGGAGAATGAAAATGGTTCTTACTTGTGTATCCCAACGGCTTTTGCCTCTTGGACCGGTGAAGCATTGGATCATAAGACGCCGATTTTGCGTTCTAATGAAGCATTAAATAAACAGGCAAAAAGAGCTCTTGAACTGTTCGATGTTGATGCCAAACGTGTTGCGGCAACAGTAGGCACTGAGCAGGAGTACTTTTTAATTGATCAGGAGTTTTATTATCGCAGACCTGATTTGATGACTTCCGGACGTACGTTGGTAGGCGCTAAACCACCACGTGGGCAGGAGCTGGATGACCATTATTTTGGATCTATCCCTGATCGAGTATTGTCTTTTATGCTTGAGGCCGAAAAAGAACTCTATAAACTGGGCATTCCCGTTAAGACACGGCACAACGAAGTGGCGCCCAGCCAGTACGAAATTGCACCACTTTTTGAGACCTGTAATATCGCTGCAGATCATCAGCAGCTAATGATGATAACGCTTAAGCGTATTGCCCGAGACTACGGTCTTGAGTGTATGCTGCATGAAAAGCCGTTTGACGGCCTTAATGGCAGCGGTAAGCACTTGAACTGGTCTATGGCTACTAATAGCGGGATGAACTTGCTTGAGCCCGGAGATAATCCGCATGATAATATGCAGTTTCTGTTTTTCTTTTCAGCAGTATTGAAAGCTGTTTATGAAAACCAGGATCTGCTTCGCATCAGTATTGCTCATGCTGGTAACGACCATCGATTGGGTGGTAATGAAGCTCCACCCGCAATTATTTCGGCATATATTGGTGAACAGCTCGAAGATGTTCTTACACAAGTGCTCAATGGTAATGCTAAAGAGTCAAAACAGGGCGGTCTCCTTGGACTTGGTTCCCCGGTATTACCCTCACTACCCAAACATGCAGGTGACCGTAATAGAACTTCGCCTTTTGCCTTTACAGGTAATAAATTCGAATTTCGTGCGGTAGGATCCAGCCAGTCCATTTCGTTCCCCATTGTGGTGCTTAATACTATAGTGGCTGATGCCATTGATGATCTTTGCACTAATTTGGAAGAGGAAGTTGACCGTGCAAAATCTTTTGAAGATGCACTTGCTACAGTAATGCAAGATGCGTTGGGTGAATGTAAAGATATCATCTTCAATGGTGATGGATATTCAGATGAGTGGGAGAAAGAAGCAGAAGAACGAGGCCTGCTTAATCTCAAAACCACTATTGATGCATTGCCGAAATTTACTGATGAGAAAAACATCTCACTTTTTGAAAAGCATGGAGTGCTAAATGAGCGAGAGATTCATTCTCGACAGGAAATATGGGCTGAACAGTATCTGACGACATTGAATATCGAGGCAGATACTACGGAGTCAATGGCAAAAACGATGATCTATCCCGCTGCGGTTCGTTATATGAATGAACTGGCAGAAAATGTTGAACGTATTCAGGAGCTGGGTATCGAGGGTGAAGGCTCTAAAAATATGCTCAAAAAAGTTAATAAAGGGCTAAATGATCTAAACATTGCACTTGAAGAGTTGCGTGAGGCTGTACTCGACTCTGACAGTGAAAATGTGATCGATAGTGCTACTCACGTAAAGGAAAACGTAAAACCGGCGATGACCAAGATTCGCGATTCGGTTGATTTCCTTGAACGACATGTTGCCGATGACTATTGGCCATTGCCAATTTATCGCGAAATGTTGTTTGTAAAGTAACTTGTAAGCTTTTTACAGGTATTGGGCGAGGCCACAACTGGTGTCGCCTTTTTTATTTTGAAAATATTTTTGGTTGACAAACCAGGTGTAGTATTCAGCACGCCATGGTCGATTTTGCAAAACACGCTATTAAATATTAGTTAGGGTTTAGAAGTATAGAAATAATTCTACAATCTAGAGTGCATTAAATTTCAAAAACAGGAAATAAGTTAGATATGGAATTTTGTAAGCGAATATGTTTTGGACTGGTGCTTTTTTTGTTGGCCGGAAATTACCTGGGCATAGCACAAAATGAATCAGCTGAAAAGGAGGTGCATAAGAAGATAAATAAAAAGGCCGATAATATTTTTGAGCAAGTAGTAGATTGGCGACGCCACTTTCATGAAAATCCCGAACTCTCAAATCGGGAAAGGCAGACGGCCACGTATATTGCAGAATATCTGCGCTCGTTAGGAATGAAAGTTGAAACAGGCATAGCTCACACCGGCGTAGTAGGAGTGCTAGAAGGCGGGAAGGAAGGCCCTGTAGTAGGCTTGCGAGCAGATATTGATGCTTTACCTGTGAAAGAACGCACCGATGTACCATTTAAGTCAACGAAAACCACTACTTATCTGGGACAAGAGGTTGGGGTAATGCACGCCTGTGGACATGATACTCATATTGCAATGCTTATGGGGGCTGCTAAAATTTTAACCGATATGAAGGAGCAGTTGCGTGGTACCGTTAAATTCATTTTTCAACCTGCAGAAGAGGGGGCTCCTCCGGGAGAAGAAGGCGGTGCAGAGCTCATGGTTGAAGAAGGGGTACTCAAAAATCCTGATGTGGATGTTATTTTTGGTCAACATATCAACTCACAAACTGAAGTTGGCACCATTCGGTACCATCCACGCGGCACAATGGCGGCCGCCGACCGTTTTGTTATAACGGTTCACGGCAAACAAACTCATGGGTCCACACCATGGACCGGGGTAGATCCTATTGTAACTTCTGCAAAAATTGTTGAAGGACTACAATCTATTATTAGCAGGCAGACACAGCTAACAAAAGCTGCAGCAGTTATTTCTGTTGGAAAAATACAGGCCGGCGTCCGTAATAATATCATTCCTGAGAAAGCTGAAATGATTGGAACCATTCGCACGCTGGATACTGAAATGCAGAAAATTATTCATGATAAAATTCGTCACGTGGCTACAAAAACGGCCGAAAGTATGGGGGCAACTGTAGATGTTGAAATAGAGAAGGGATACCCGGTGACATATAATGATCCTGAGCTGACAGAAAATATGGTGCCCAGTTTACAGGCTATAGCAGGGAATGAGAATGTCGTACTTTCCGATGCCATCACCGGTGCAGAGGATTTCTCATTCTTTCAGAAGAAAGTTCCCGGTTTTTACTATTTCGTAGGTGGCATGCCCAAAGGGATGAACCCTGCTGAGGCAGCACCACACCATACCCCGGATTTTTATATCGAAGAAGAAGGTATGAAGTTAGGTGTGAAATCTCTGGCTCGATTGACCTATGATTATATGATCAACCACACCAAGTAGTTTTTAGAAAAACATAAAGTATATTCTAGCCCCTGTCTGCAAAGTCAGGGGTTTTTTATTTATTGGGAACCTTTTTGTTGCTTTGATCTGTTTGTAGCACATTATGAAAGCAAAAAAGCAATATGATATCATCGTAGCCGGTTCCGGCATGGGCGGGATGACAGCTGCAGCTCTGTTAGCAAATAGAGGTTTAAAAGTCTTGGTCCTTGAAGCTGCTCATGCCCTTGGTGGGTGTAGTTCATCCTATTACCGTAAAGGCTATTGGTTTGAAAGTGGAGCTACCACACTTATAGGGTTCGATAAAAATCATCCTCTTAGGTACCTGGAGGATCAAACCGGTATTAGCATTCCCAAAAAAGAGATTCGACCCAGCATGCAGGTACGTCAGGATAATAAGGTGGTTACACAGTTCAAGGATATGGACACCTGGATAGAAGAAATTAGCCGGGTGTATGGTCAAAGGGAACAGCAAAAGAGATTTTGGACATTGGCTTATGATTTATCAGAAGTTGTCTGGAAAGTATCACTGCGGAATCACTTTTTCCCGCCCGTAAATTGGAAAGATTTGGTACCGTTAATTACACAAAATAATCCCAAAGATCTTTGGATATTGCCTTATGCATTGCGTTCTGTGGATGATGTGATGAAGGATTACCATTTGGATAGGCCTGACTTTCGCCGTTTTGTAAATGAACAATTGATGATAACAGCCCAGTCATCAGCCAAAGAAACGCCATTTTTATTCGGGGCTGCCGCACTTACCTATACCAACTATTCGAACTATTACGTGCCGGGTGGTTTAATTAATATGATTCACGAGATTAGAGATTTTATTCTCAAGAAAGGGGGAGAGGTTAAAACTAAGTGTGCTGTAGAACAAATTAATCGCACTGCTAAAGGTTATCATGTACACACTGCGGAATCCTCTTGCCAAGCGCCGGTAGTATTATCTAACATTCCGGTTTGGAATATGCCGTACATTACCTCAGGAGAGATAAAAGACTACTTTACAGATGAATCAGAAGAATATCAGCAGGCGTGGGGAGCTTTCACCATGGGTGTTGTAACGAATGATAACTATCCCAAGAATTTGCCCTTGCATCATCAACTGCACTTTAGGGATAGTGAGGCTCCCAAAGAAATAGATTCCAATTCGATATTTGTTTCTTTCTCACATTCCAAAGATCAACAACGAGCTGAGAAAGGGAAACGCGTGCTTAATATTTCTATGCATACCCAGCCAGACTTTTGGTTTATTGACGATCAGAAAGAGTACGAAAAACGTAAAAGGGAAGTATCTAAATATATTGTCAGAAAACTAGATCAACTGCTGCCGGGCTTTCATAGCGGGGATATAATTGAACAGTTTTCTGCTACCCCTTATACCTGGCAAAATTGGGTATACCGAAAAAAGGGTAGGGTAGGCGGTATCCCGCAAAGTATGGCACGTTCTCTTACCGATTGGATGCCGGCCGAAACACCATTTCCGGGGTTATTTTTGTGCGGAGACACCGTATTTCCGGGTCAGGGTATACCGGGAGTGGCCCTGAGTGGTATTAATGCTTCTAAACGAATTACGAGATACCTTGAACAGTCATAATTTAATACAACATAAAGTCGTTATTCCCGTATAGCGTCTATATGGTTTCAGCAAGCAATAATCTTTGAAAGATGTATCTTATTGTTAGATACTGTAGTTAGAATTGACGCTCAGGAACCGTATATTCTGAAGAAAGAAAATAACAACTAATTTCGTTTATTCTTGAATTATCAAAACTCGCAATACAGCCCCAATACCCAGTTTTCAGTTTTCCCGCCAGCCGTTAAACATTTACTGATTGTAAATGCACTGGTTTTTATTGGAATGTTTACTCCAGTAATTGGTCCATATATTCAAAACTATGGCGTGCTTTGGCCTATAGATTCCGGCTATTTCCATTTTTGGCAACCGGTCACCTATATGTTTCTTCACGGGGGCATTGGGCACATTATTTTTAATTTATTTGCTTTATGGATGTTTGGACAATCTATTGAGCGATTCTGGGGAACCAGAAGGTTTACTATTTTCTATTTCCTGACCGGTATAGGAGCAGGTTTTTTCCACATGTTGGTGGGGGGAGGGGGTCCAACGCTGGGAGCTTCTGGAGCAGTTTATGGAATCCTTTTGGCTTTTGGGATGATGTTCCCCGATCGGCAGATTATGCTTTTAATCCCGCCCATTCCGATGAAAGCCAAATATTTTGTAGCCATTTTTGGTGCTATTGAACTTATTAGTGGACTGACAAGAGCGAATTCCGGTGTTGCACACTTTGCGCACCTGGGTGGAATGCTGGTAGGGTTTATCCTTATTAAATACTGGGGATTAAAAAAAGAGGAACCCTACTACTGATTGCATTTTTTTTTAAATTATAGATAACGGAACCTTTTTTGTTGTATCCCAACTGATACAACGATCCGTATTACTGAGGCGAACCAGGTTTTTAGAAGCATGTATAACGATTCATTTGGAAATTCTTTAAAGCGGGGCTACCGAGGATTACCTGTAGCTATTCGAACGCTCATCACCCTTAATGTAGGGGTGTTTATACTACAAGTACTGCTGGGAATTATTAGTCCAGCGTACAGTAAGGCCCTGATTGATGCTTTTGCCTTTTACCCTGAATGGCAGACAGCTTTGTTCCAGCCGTGGCGAGCCTTTACCTATATGTTCCTGCACGGCGGTACTTTCCATCTTGTATTTAATATGCTTTGGCTGTGGTGGATGGGACGTGCAGTTGAAGAATCTCTTGGTCCCAAGACATTTTCTGTGATATATCTCGGAGCGGGCATTGGCGGGGCACTTTTCAATATTGTTGCTGCCCCCTTGTTAGGATTTAATCCCGTTATTGGTGCTTCCGGTGCTGTCTACGGTATTATGGTCTCTTTTGCAATGTTATACCCCACGATGCCTATTATGTTGATCCTGTTGCCCCCCATACAGGCACGATATGTTGTAGCCGGCTTAATTGCTATTGATGCTCTCTTGTTAGGGTCTTCTGATGGAACTGCGCGAATTGTACACCTGGCAGGGGCAGGCGTAGGTTACCTTCTGATGAAGTCTCAACAAAGAGGTTCAGGACTTGGTAAATGGTTAATTCCGGTAGAACAACTTTGGTATCGCATTAAGAATATCTATCAGCAAAAGAAATCTCGGCCGAAAAATGATCACATGTATTCGGTTTCGGATGTGGAGATAATTGATGAAACGGAACAGTCTGAACTGGATGAAATTCTTGAAAAGATTTCTGAAAAAGGCTATGACGGGCTTACCGATGCTGAGAAGAAAAAGCTCTTCGAACTCAGCAAGAAAAACTAATTGTAAATTTGAATGATTGTTGTTGTGTGCTGTGTTGCAATGGTACACAAACGTATTCCGAAAAAAATTCACTATGTCTCATATTAAACGACGTGATTCGATACAGGTAATGGTAGGGGATGTACCCGTTGGAGGAGGTGCTCCGGTTGTGGTACAATCGATGACCAATACCGATACCTCTGATGTGGAGGGTACGGTAGAACAGATTAAGCATCTGCACCGGTCGGGCTCAGAAATTGTACGTATAACCGTCAATAATGATGATGCCGCCCAGGCTGTACCGCATATCAAAGAGCAGCTTCTCGCAGATGATGTGGATGTACCCATTGTAGGGGATTTCCATTATAACGGACATAAATTATTGGTTAAGTATCCGGAAGCGGCAAAGGCACTTTCAAAATTTCGTATCAATCCCGGGAATACGGGGACCAAAACACGGGACGAGAATTTTTGCACGATCGTTGAACAAGCTATTAAGTACGACAAGCCGGTTCGGATTGGCGTAAACTGGGGATCGTTGGATCAGAAGTTATTGGCTAAAAAGATGGATGCCAATAATGAACTAGAGAATCCTAAATCCTCAAAACAGGTAATGCTCGATACCATGGTAGAGAGTGCCCGCAGATCCGCTGAACTGGCTGAGAGTGTTGGCTTACCCTCCAATAAGATTATCATTAGTTGTAAAATGTCGCATGTGCAGGATGTGGTTCATGTGTATGAGCGTATTGCTGAATTGTTGGATTATCCGTTGCATGTAGGACTTACTGAAGCCGGAATGGGTATGAAAGGAACGGTGGCAAGTACGGCGGCCCTTTCAGTATTGTTACAGCAGGGAATTGGCGATACCATTCGGGTATCCTTGACTCCCAAGCCCGGAGGAGATCGTGCCAGAGAGGTAAGGGTATGTCAACAGATATTACAGTCGCTGGGAATTCGAAATTTCGTTCCTCAGGTAACAGCCTGTCCGGGTTGTGGCAGAACCAACAGTACCTATTTCCAGGAACTTGCAGAGGAAATTCAAGGTTATCTGAGAGAAATGATGCCCATTTGGCGGGACGTTTATGCCGGTGTTGAAGAGATGAATGTGGCGGTAATGGGATGTGTTGTTAATGGTCCCGGAGAATCACGGAATGCAAATATTGGTATTTCTCTGCCCGGTACGTTCGAAGAGCCCAAGGCACCGGTATATATGGATGGAGAGCACCACTCTACATTGCGCGGTGATAATATTGGTGAAGAATTTCGGGAAATACTGGATAACTACGTGATGCGAAATTACGGTAGCAGTCAAGGCGGCAATAGTACAAATAAAGCAGAAACCGTTCAGGAAACCGGAGAGTAGTACTTCAGTGGTAGCAAGGACGGTTAACGACAGAGAAAAATAATTAGAAATATGATGATATCTTCCTCCATCAGAAGGCTGCTTTTATTGCTGGTTGGGGGAATGATAGTAGTGCTGGCGGCATGCGACTCGGCACCTGTAGATAAAAGGTACCTGGAGTCTGAGGATTACAAGCAGTTTCGAAAGACGCAAAAAGAAGAATATGTCGCACAGGTTGATAACCGTCGTACACTGGAAAAATATCTCAATACCCTTGTTCAGTGCAAAAAAACGACTGAATTGTCTTTTCCTTTGCAAATCACGAAAAATGTTTTGAAAAAAGAAGGGGGAAACTGCGGCGCATTGACCAACTATTTTAGTACCGGTTTCAAGGTTAAAATGGTTGGTTATTCTTTTTTTAAGCCAATTTTTATACGATGGGTCTTACTACAGAGAGAGACCGTGTATAAAAATATAGAGTTGCTTGCTGTTACGCATAAAGGCACTACAATGCTGGATTTCCAAAAAGTGGGAAAATTCAGGAAAAATTTGTCGCAAAATATTTCAACGGATATTAGGGTATCTCAAAAGGGGGATTTCGTATATATTACTTCTGTCAGTGAACGGAATTTAATATATCCTATAGAACAGCAGCAGGTTATTACAAATGGTTATATCGTAAACAGAAACGGAAAGGTCAGCATCCAACAATAAACCAAGACGATATGAGAAAACTTATACTCACTACCTCGTTACTACTGATTGTACCCGCATTAATAGTGGCACAGCAGCCGGATAGTTCATTAATCAGTAAAGCTGATTCACTTTATGATTCATTTGTAGAAGAAAAAGGGATGGATGCTTATCTGAAAATCCTGGAACAGGATCCCGATAATTATAAAGCCCTGTGGAGGGCCAGCTTTTTATATTCACGAGTGGGTAACAGGTTCGATAAAGAATCAGAACAGAAAGAGTATTTTAACAAGGCAATCTCTCTTGCTGAACGAGCTTTGAAAGTGGACTCTACCGACAGCCAGTCGAACTTTGTGATGTCAGTGGCAAAGGGCAGAAAAGCTTTGATTTCTGGGGCTAAAGCCCGTGTGGCAGCTTCCAGGGATATTAAAAAATATGTCGACCGGGCATTAAAGTATGATAAAAACCATGCCGGGGCCTGGCACGTATTGGGACGATGGCATTTTAAAGTTGCAAATCTTAGCTGGATCGAACGTGTAGCCGCTAATACCCTCTTTGGTGGTATACCCGGTGATGCCAGTAACGAAAAAGCCGCGGATGCAATAGAAAAGGCGATCTCACTAAATAAGGATTATGTTCTTTATTACGTCGACTTGGCAAAAGTATATGAAGAGATGGGGCGAGAGCAAAAGGCGATCGAATACTGTCAAACAGCACTCGAAAAACCATCAATTACACCAGATGATCCCAATTTGAAAAATGAGTGCAAAGAAATTATAGATGATCTTCGTTAATGACTGATAGGTAGTTGGTTAGGTGGTTATAAAGATAGACTTTTTAATAAATATTTATACAAAAAAGTGGTTACAGAGAAAGCAGATCTCAACAGAATTGGTGTGTTAACTTCCGGGGGCGATGCTCCGGGAATGAATGCGGCAATACGAGCCGTAATTAGAACATGCGTGTATTATGGAATTACCCCCTTTGGTATTTACCAGGGATATGATGGCTTAATCAAAAACAAGTTCAAAAAGATGAACGCCGGTTCTGTAAAACATATCATCCACCAGGGGGGTACGATCTTGAAATCGGCACGCAGCCTGGAGTTTAAAACCAAAGAGGGGAGACAACAGGCTTGGAAAAATGTGAAAGAACATGACCTCGACGGACTTGTTGTTATTGGTGGGGATGGTACGTTTAATGGTGCTATGGTTTTTGGAGAAGAGCACGACTTTCCCATCGTAGGAATTCCCGGTACTATTGATAACGATATTTATGGCACTGATTTTACTGTTGGGTTTGATACTGCTGTTAATACAGTTGTAGATGCTGTTGATCAAATTCGGGATACGGCCACTTCTCATAATAGGTTGTTCTTTATTGAGGTTATGGGGCGTGATGCCGGTTTTATCGCGGTTTATTCCGGAATTGCCGCCGGATCGGAAGAGGTCCTGATTCCCGAAAAAGATCGAGGCATTGAACAGCTTTTTGAATCACTGGACCGAACTTCACAGCGACAAAAAAGTTCTCGTCTTGTATTGGTGGCAGAAGGGGATAGAAATGGAAGTGTCTATGACCTGGAGGATGAGGTGAAAGAACGGTTTGGAGACCGGTATGAAACTAAAGTTACTATCCTGGGGCATGTGCAGCGGGGCGGGCGCCCCAGTTGTGCCGATCGGGTACTGGCCAGCCGGTTGGGAGTGAATGCCGTAGAAGCGCTTATGGACGGCCGCCGAAATGAGATGGTAGGGGTGCGCAACCGAAAGGTGAAATTTACAGCTTTTGAAAAAGCAACGAAGCAGAATCCGGAAATGGATGACGAACTTCTGCGTATTGCCGATATCATATCTATTTAACTGTATCCTATAAAACGTAAAAATTAGCAGATTCCTTGTCAATACAGCAGGATAACGAATATTCTACACCCGATTGGGCCAAACATGTAATTTGGTACCAGGTATTTCCCGAACGATTTTGTAATGGAGATCCTTCTAATGATCCTACTGCAGAGCGATTGGGAATGCCGGAAGATTGGGAGATCTCTCCCTGGACCGGTGACTGGTATGAACAGGCACCCTGGGAAAAAGAATACAGCGATACTTTTCGCAAAAGTGTTTATAAGCGACGATACGGTGGAGATCTGCAGGGAGTTTTGGATAAATTGGATTACCTGGAAGAGCTGGGAATAGGGGGTATTTACTTAAATCCCGTTTTTGATGCAGTATCACTGCATAAGTATGATGCCAGTTACTATCATCATGTGGATCGTTTCTTTGGGCCTGATCCCGAAGGAGATGCACAAATTATGGAGCAGGAAGATCCCAGTGATCCATCTACCTGGCAGTGGACTTCAGCCGATAAGATGCTGCTAAAGCTTATTGAAGAGGTCCATGAGCGGGGCATGCGAATTATTCTTGATGGGGTTTTTAATCACACCGGGACCGACTTTTGGGCCTTTCGTGATGTCCTGGAACACCAGCAAGATTCACAGTTTAAGGATTGGTATGCGGTACAGTCGTTTGAAGATCCTTCTGATCCGGAAAGCGAGTTTTTATACGATAGCTGGTGGGGAGTGAAAAGCTTACCGGCACTAAAGGAAGAAGGAAAGACGCTGGTAGCTCCTGTTAAGGAACATATTTTTGAAATTACAAGGCGTTGGATGGACCCGGATAGCGATGGAGATCCCTCTGATGGTATCGACGGGTGGCGCCTGGATGTACCCGAAGAGATAGGGAAGGAGTTTTGGAAAGAGTGGAACGAGCTTGTGACCTCTATCAACCCTGAGGTTTTTACAGTAGGAGAGATCTGGACAAAAAAATCTCGAAAATGGGTTACCAAAGATCTATTTTCTTCGTCGATGAATTATCCGTTCACCAATGCGGTAATAGAATATATGGTTAATGAGTCGGTAAAAGCCTCAGAATTCTTGAAAGAGTTGCGCAATCTGCGGCGCCAGTTTCCAAAAGATGCCCGGTTTGTATTACAAAACCTCATGGATAGTCATGACACCCCAAGGTTAGCTTCGATGATTGTAAATTCGGATCTGGAGTTCGGTGAAGAAACGAAACCGAAAGAAGGTTTCAAGGTCCGTAAACCCAATATCGAAGAGCGGAGAGTTCAACGTCTTATTGCCCTTCTTCAATATACCTATGTGGGGGCGCCTATGATCTATTATGGTACGGAGGCGGGTATGTGGGGCGCTGATGACCCTGATGATCGTAAACCAATGGTATGGCCGGAACATGAATATGATCCTGAAAAAGAACATCCGTTGGACAAAGAGCGTCCGGCAGACGACAATAACTTTGACCGACAACTTTTTGAGTGGTACAAAAAGCTGGGAGCCATACGGAATGCGCATCTCCCCCTAAGAATAGGAGAATTCCAGGAGCTTGCTGTTGATAATGCACGCAACCATTTCTGTTTTGCACGAATTTTAAATCAGAAAATGTTTTGTATTGTAGCCATCAATCGATCAGATCGGACGCAAAAAGTATCAATTCCGCTTTCAAATTTTGATATTCCAGAGAATAATCATTTAGAAAATTTGGTGACCGGCACGCGCATAAACGTAAAAGATGAGCAGGCCACGTTGACCCTTTCTCCTGTTACGGGAGCAATTTTATCACCCGAAAATCGATAATAATGCAGATAGACCCGAAGTATTTTAACGTTTTCTTAGTCATCGTTGCCCTGGTAGCAGCAGCATTAATTACATTCTTTACCTTGCAAAATCGCAGTAACGAAAAGGCAGCCTTTAAAAAACGTATGGCTGCTAATGACTCGTTGCAAACGGTTTACTGGCAACAGGTGCAAGCCCCTGACAGTATAAGAATAGATGATTTTAAAGGCGATTTTGTAGTACTAAATTTTTGGGCTAACTGGTCTGATGCCAGTATTGAATCGCAGCGCAAGTTGGCAGCCTTGAAAACGGAATATGCCGATACCATGCAAGTTATTGCAGCAGCAGTAGGGCTTCAGAAACAGGAAGCAGTGAACGTTATTGCAGAATACGATTTTCCTTTCCATTTTGTGGCCGGATCCCGACAATTCTCAGATCTGTCCGTCCCGGGTTTGCCCGCACAGTTAATCTATTCTCCCACCGGCGAGCTGCAGAGCGTCTTTTTGGGATATCAAAATAAAACTCAATACGATAGTTTGCGATCACTATTAAATCATGGCCACTAATAAAGATTGGATCTGTTTTGACGGCGCATTAAGTGATACAGATACGGCGGTTACCCCCGTTAAATCGCGGGGACTAATGTATGGTGAAGGGGTTTTTGATACACTCCGTATCTATTCAGGTCGCTCGTTATTATTCGATTCCCATTATCGGCGGACCATTGAAGGATTACAGTCTCTTGGTATCGCCATTCCGGATTATCTGTCAAAAGGATATCTCAAAGATGCAATAACGAAACTGTTATCAAAAAAAAGGCTCTTAGAGACAGATGCCGTGGTTCGCTTGCAGTTTTGGCGGGAAGGTGAACGTGGGTATCGCCCGACAAGCTCCGGAGATTTTCATTTCTCCATTATCGCTTCGGAATGTAAGAGTACATATTCTAACCCCCACCTTGTTACCGTAGATTGTCGGCGTACCCCCAGTCGGTCGATGCCCTCAGAGTTCAAATATACCAATGGTATTAATTATATTCTGGCAGCGAAAGAAGCAAAAGAGCAGGGGGGCAGTGATGCTCTGATGCAAACCCTGGATGGAGCCATTGCTGAGACCACTATTGCTAATATTTTTTGGTTTAAGGGCAATGTGATCTATACTCCTTCAGTCAATTGTGACCTGTTTCCGGGTATTACCCGTAGCATCGTAATGGAATTAGCTGATCGGTTATCGGCATTTAAGTTAGAACCGGGTAAATTTAACCTCAATAGTATTAAAGATGCTGAGGCCGTGTGGATCTGTAATTCTGTTCGCGAATTGTTGGCAGTTAAAGCAATAGATAAAAAAAAGTATATTACAGATGACCAGCGGTTTATAGATATAAAGCAAAAATTTGAAAATTATCGCGATCAGCATTTAGAATCTTTGTAGGATCCAATGATTTCATCTCTCCATAACCTTGCCAGAAACCTACATAAACAAGGGCCCATACTGCTTCTTGAATCGCAATCTTCAAAGCATATATGGGGACGAACCTCGTATTTGGCAGCCCATCCCAAGGCATTAATTAAGGCCAGGGGGCGTGATATAACTGTAATTGAAGAAGAGGAGGAGCGTTTCTTTGAAGACAATCCCTGGAAAGCCCTGCAAAATTTTAGAAAAAAGCACGATGATTGGCTGTTTGGGTACTTGGGGTATGATTTAAAAAACCATATAGAAGATCTTAGCTCCTCGAATAGCGATCCGGTACAGGCCCCGGATCTGTTCTTTATGATACCGGGACTTTTGATTGAATATCAACATGCAACAGGAGAGTGCCGGAAGGTAATAGGTGAGCTGCCGGAACAAGGATTGTGGGAAGGTACCGGAAATGAAACACCTACTTTTCAGCTGACTAATTTACATCCTCAAGTCGGTAGTACAGAATATATTTCTAAAATCAAGGAGGTACAGCACCGTATTGCAGAAGGTGACTTTTACGAAATAAACCTCTCTCATCAGTTGAAAGCAGATTTTAATGGCAATACTTTTGATTTATACCGGGGAATGAGGCAGGCAGGGCCGGTACCCTTTGGGGTTTACCTGGATTTCGAAGATATTTCAATTTGTTGTCAATCGCCTGAACGCTTTATTCGAAAAGAAGGGAATACAGTTGTTTCGCAGCCTATTAAAGGCACCTCGCCCCGGGGAGATAATACGCCCGAAGATGAACGGTTAAAACAGGCGT
Organism: Fodinibius halophilus; assembly: GCF_011059105.1. Lineage (GTDB taxonomy): Bacteria > Bacteroidota > Rhodothermia > Balneolales > Balneolaceae > Fodinibius > Fodinibius halophilus. Next base: position 398,397 of record NZ_JAALLS010000001.1, read on the forward strand.
TGGCAGACTCTCAAAAAGAACAGGCCGAAAATCTGATGATCGTAGATCTGGTGCGTAATGATTTAAGTAAAATTGCTCGTCGGGGTACGGTAGAGGTTCCCCGGCTTTTTGAGATTCAATCTTTTGATACCGTACATCAAATGGTATCAACAGTTAGGGCAGAAGCTGATATTGATGATCCGGTAGCCATTCTTAAATCCTGTTTTCCTATGGGATCGATGACCGGTGCCCCGAAAATTAGTGCAATGCAAGCTATTGAAGAACTGGAAGAGTATCGAAGGGGGATCTATTCCGGGGCTATTGGCTATATTCATCCCAATGGAGATTTTGACTTTAACGTGGTTATACGAACCGCTATTATAACGGGTAATGAGCTTTTTTATGCAGCAGGAGGAGCGATAACGGGCGATTCCGATCCCCAAAAAGAGTGGCAAGAAACGCTGGTTAAGACCCGAGCCCTGGAGAGAGCAATCGCAGAACCACTCAAGAAATAATTGGCTGTAATGCCATTACGTTTTTTAAAGAGAGAATCTTCTATTTGCTTTAGAATATGGGAAGTCTTTAGTTTAGCATGCTTAATCAGGAGTATGTTTTACCCTATTAGCCCTGTAAAGAACGAAAGGAGAATTTTTAAAAAAGATCTGAACCATTGGCCGGAAGTACAATCTACGATATCGCAAAAAAGGCGGGGGTTAGTATTGCTACCGTTTCGCGAGTAATGAATAAAAGCGAAGGTATTGCTGACAAAACCCGTAAGAAAGTGTTAAAAGTTGCGGATGAGTTGGGTTATCATCCGCAGGCTTACGCACAGGGATTGGCACGTAAGAAGAAAAATATCATTATGGTCGTTGTACCGGTACTTTCGAACTACTTCTTTATGGAGGTACTTTCCGGGATTCAGGATGAGATATCAAACTATGATTATGACCTGAATATTTTCAATATCCAAAATGACGGTAATAACATGTTTGAGCAGGTTGAAAATATTCTAAAACGCCAATGGGCTGATGGATATCTTTTTATTTCCACTCATCTGCGGGACCACCAGTTGGAAAAGCTTGAGAGTTATGATGTCCCCTTGACATTGGTGGATGAGGACTACTCTGGGATCGATTCTGTAAGTGTAGACAACCAGCAAGGCATTCAACAGGCAATGCAATATTTTCTGGCCCAAGGGCTTAGACGAATTGCCATGATTAGTGCCTTGAAATCTTCAAAACCGGGCGAAGAACGGATTGAGGGCTACAAAAAAGAATTGCGTAAGGCCGATATTCCGGTAGATGAAAATCTGATTGTTGCAGGTGATTCGATGTACCGGGATGGGTTTTCAGAGCAAAACGGCTATGAAGCAATGTTGAAGCTTATTGATCTTAAAAATCCGCCGGAAGCCTGCTTTTGTTCCTCTGATATACAAGCCGTAGGGGCCATAAAGGCTATGAAAGAACGGGGAGTACATATTCCTATTATCGGCTACGACGATATTACCATCTCAAATTATATTGGCCTTTCTACCATTCGACAACCGATGCACGACATGGGAGCATTTGCCACAAAGAATTTGGTTGAACGCATGCAAAATAAAAAAGAGGGTCCCATTCAGAAGATATATTCCCCAGAACTGATATTACGCTCATCTACTGAAATCAGGGATTAAAAAATAATTGCTAATTGATTATGGTTTTGGTTTTTTAAAGGGTATGAATTTTTTTACCCTGTAATGTAAGCGCTTACATTTGTATTTTGCATTACCGTGGAACAAGAACTGAAAGATTGCTAGAAATCATATGAACGTACCCAAAACCTGGATTTTTGATTTGGATGGGGTCATTGTAGAGACCGCACAATTTCATTATAAATCGTGGAAACGATTGGCCCATTCGTTGGATATTCCATTCGATGAATCCCATAATGAAGCCTTAAAGGGCGTTAGCCGGTCAAAATCGCTAAATATTATATTAGAACTCGATGACAGGGAAGTTTCTGAAAAGGAATTTCAACGTCTCATGGATAAGAAGAATGGATGGTACCAGAATTATATAGCAGAACTGACCCCTGATGATATCCTGGATGGTATACCAGAATTTTTGGATACCTTGAAAGAGCGGGGAGCAAAACTCGCTATAGGCTCTTCCAGTAAAAATGCGCAATATATCCTGGATTATTTGCAACTGACTGAAACCTTTGATGCAATAATTGATGGAACAAAAGTGAAAAATACCAAGCCTGATCCGGAAGTTTTTTTAAAAGGGGCACAGGCAGTGGGTGAGGATCCCGAAGATTGTGTCGTTTTTGAAGATGCTGAATCGGGTGTTGAAGCTGCCAATAGGGCTAACATGCTGTGTGTAGGTGTAGGTTCGGAAGAAATATTGGGTGACGCAGACCTTGTCATTGATTCGTTTGTTGATATGTCGCCCGAAGATCTACTGGAGAAATTAAGCTGAGAACAACAAGCATTAGCAGTACAAAAATAAGATGATATGAATCAGTATTTAGAAGTTGATAAGTGGAATATTATAGAAGACGGCTTTAACCCGGAACAACAACGTTCTTCCGAGAGTATTTTTAGCCTGGGTAATGGGCATATGGGACAGCGGGCCAATTTCGAAGAATCATACAGCGGAGATTCTCTGCAAGGCAGCTATATCGGTGGTATCTACTATCCGGATAAGACCAAAGTTGGTTGGTGGAAAAATGGCTATCCCGAATACTTCGCCAAGGTATTAAATTCGGTCAACTGGATTGGCATTGATATAGCAATAAACGGTGCCCCCCTCGATCTTTTTAAATGTGGTGTAAGCGCTTTCAAAAGAGTGCTGAATATGAAGAAGGGATACCTGAAACGGTTGTTTGTTGCAGAACTTCCGTCCGGGGATAAGGTAGAGGTGGAGGTTACAAGGTTTATTAGTATGGCTCGCAAAGAGATAGGGGCAATTGAATACAACATAAAATCCTTAAATTTTGACGGCGATATAACCTTTAAACCCTATGTAAACGGGGATGTTCGAAATGAAGACGCTAACTATGATGAACACTTTTGGTCGGAGGTTGAACAGGGTAGTTTTGAGGAAGGCGGATATGTAACGACCCGGACTAAAAAGCTTGATTTCCATGTTACGGCTTCTATGACAAACCAGCTGCAACAAAATGGAAATGATATTACTGAAGATGCTGATACAGAGGTAGAATCGATGCAGGTTTCGGAAGAGTATACGGTGCCTGTATCGCAGGGAGATGAAGTTTCTTTGCATAAAATTGCGGTGGTAGCTTCTTCTTTAAACCATTCAACTGCTCAGCTGAAACCTCATGTGAAGTCGCTTACAAAAGATGCTGCTGCCATTGGTTTTGCTACGTTGCTGTATGAGCATACGCAACGATGGGCCGAAATTTGGGATGGCAGCGATGTGCTTATTGAGGGGGATGATAAAGCCCAGCAGGGAATTAGATTTAATATTTTTCAACTCTATCAGACCTATACCGGAGAAGATGAACGGTTGAATATCGGTCCCAAAGGATTTACCGGTGAAAAGTACGGCGGCTGTACCTATTGGGACACAGAAGCCTACTGCTTACCATTTTATTTGAATACGGCCCCTAATAAAGTGGCTCGTAATTTACTGCTCTACCGTTACCAGCAGCTGCCTGAAGCTATTGAAAATGCGGAAAAGCTCGGTTTTGAGAATGGAGCAGCATTGTACCCGATGGTTACAATGAATGGGGAGGAGTGCCATAACGAGTGGGAGATCACCTTTGAGGAGGTCCATCGTAACGGGGCTATGGCGTACGCCATCCACAACTATATTCAGCACACCGGCGATGAATCGTATCTGAGTGAAGCAGGATTGGAAGTTCTTATTGCTATCTCCCGCTTTTGGAGTCAGCGATTCAATTACTCTGAGAAACGAGATAAATTTGTAATGCTTGGTGTTACCGGGCCCAATGAGTATGAGAATAACATCAACAACAACTGGTATACCTCTTACATCGGTTGCTGGACAATGAAATATACCTTGGAAAGCATTGAAAAGGTGCGTTCAAATAACTCAGAACGGTATTCAGATATACAGGATAAGATTGGGTTTTCTGAGGATGAAACAGCACAGTGGAAAGAAATTATGGATAATGTACATCTGCCTGAGGATAAAAAGCGTGGTATATTCCTGCAGCAGGACAACTATCTTGATAAAGAACAACGTACCGTAGAAGATCTTAATGAGAATGAACGACCGTTAAATCAACACTGGTCCTGGGATCGTATTCTGCGATCCTGTTTTATTAAGCAGGGCGATGTGGTACAGGGGTTATACTTTTTTGAAGATCATTTTGATGAGGAAATGCTACGCCGGAATTTTGACTTCTATGAACCGCGAACGGTTCATGAATCTTCGCTATCACCGTGTATTCATGCGATAATGGCTTCGAAGCTGGGTTACAGTGATAGGGCCTATGAATTTTATCTGCGTACGGCACGACTTGATCTCGACGATTATAACGAAGAGGTTCACCAGGGACTTCATATCACCAGTATGGCCGGTACCTGGATGGCCATTGTCGAAGGCTTTGCTGGGAAACGGGCAAAGGACGGGGAATTATACTTTGCTCCAACATTGCCTGATGAATGGTCAGCTTATTCCTTTAAAATCCTTTATAAAGGACGACGGTTAAAAATCAGGGTGGAAGCGGAAGAAGTACAGATAACCTGCGAAGATGGGGAAACGGTTCAATGTTATGTCTACGATGAGCAGTACCAAATAACAGCTGATGAACCATTGAAGGTGAGTCGCAAGAAAGCGGTTGCCTAACAATTATTATAAACGCCAAATAAATAAAATATGATCAGTAACAGAAATAGAATATATAACTTCTTTCAAGTTGGGATTGTCGTATTTGCATTGTTGACGGCGGGCATTGGATGTAATAAATCTGCTCAAAATGATGAGCAGAATCCACAAAAGGAGAAGCTGATTCAGCATCCCGAATGGACTAAGAGCGCTAATATGTACGAAGTAAATATTCGCCAATATACCGAAGAGGGGACTTTTAATGCCTTTAAAGAGGATCTGCCTCGCCTTAAAAAGATGGGAGTTGACATTTTGTGGCTTATGCCTATTCATCCCATCGGAGAGGAAAAGCGTAAAGGAGAGTTGGGCAGCTATTATTCTATCAAGGATTATACGGCTGTGAATCCCCATTTTGGCACCAAACAAGATTTTGTTGATCTGGTGAAAGCAGCTCACGACCAAGGCATGAAGCTTATTATCGATTGGGTTCCCAACCATACGGCTTGGGACCATCCCTGGTTAGAGCAACATCCGGAATATTATATGAAAGATTCTACGGGAGCTATTACCTATGAAGCGGACTGGACTGATATTGCGCAGCTCAATTATGAAAACAAGGAGCTGTGGGATAAAATGATCCAAAAAATGAAATATTGGATTAATGAAGCCAATATTGATGGGTACCGGGTAGATCACGCCGGGCACGACATTCCTCTGGATTTCTGGAAAAAAGCGATACCTGAAGTTGATAAAACGAAAGAAGGTATTTTTTGGCTGGCTGAATGGAATACGCCCGAAATGCACCCATGGTTTGATGCAACCTATACCTGGGAGTATTTCCACTTGACCACAGATATTGCCAAAGGGGATAAGTCGTTGGATGCTATCACTGAATATATGGCCAAGCAGGATACCTTATTTCCTGATCACGCATACCGACTATATTTCACCTCCAACCACGATGAGAATTCATGGAATGGAACAGATAAAGAACTCTTTGGGGATAATTTTCAGAATTTTGCCGTAATGGCCGCAACTCTTAAAGGCATGCCGCTGGTTTACAGTGGACAGGAGACCGCCCTCGACAAGCGCTTAGAGTTTTTCAAAAAAGATCCTATCAACTGGGATGGTTATGAATATGAATCATTTTATAAGACCCTTTTTGAATTAAAGGATCGTAATCCCGCACTTTGGAATGGCCAGTATGGAGGCGATTTTGAGCATATTAAAACCAATCCTTCTGACAGAGTTTATGCCTATAAGCGTATAAAAGGGGAGCACGAAGTGGTAGTGATTCTCAATTTCAGTGACCAGGCAAAACAGATCAGTCTGCCGGATTTAGAAGGGGAAACTGAGTATACGGATGTATTCACTGGAAAAGTAAAAGCTATTGACAGTGAAGGGATTGATTTAAAAGCGAATCAATATGTGGTCTTCGAAAAATAGCAATAACGCTTGTGTCTAATTATTTAATATACTGTAAGGCAAGTATATAGAGCTTTATGATGATGTTATTTATAATGAATATTTAATCTTATGAATAAAAAGAATACCAAGCCCAAGTTAACCTTCTGGGAAATCTGGAATATGAGTTTTGGATTTCTCGGTATTCAGTTTGGATTCGCTTTGCAGAACGCTAATGTAAGTCGAATTTTTGAAACGCTCGGGGCCAGTGTGGATGATATCCCCATATTGTGGATTGCCGCCCCGGTTACGGGTTTGGTTGTGCAGCCGATTATTGGGCATATGAGTGATAAAACCTGGAATAGTCTTGGGCGGCGGCGTCCATATTTCTTATTTGGGGCTATATTTGCTTCTCTTGCCTTATTTTTGTTGCCTAACTCCCCATATTTATGGATTGCGGCGGGAATGCTCTGGATTATGGATGCTTCTATTAATGTCTCAATGGAGCCTTTTCGGGCATTCGTTGGAGATATGCTCCCCGAAGAGCAACATACCAAAGGCTTTGCCATGCAGACCTTTTTTATTGGCACGGGGGCAGTGATTGCCTCGGCATTACCATATATCATGACTAACTGGATAGGCCTGGCTAATACGGCAGCAGCAGGAGAGATCCCTTCAGCGGTAAAGTGGTCGTTCTATGTAGGAGGTTTAACATTTTTCGCATCTGTACTTTGGACGGTCTGGAAAACAGAAGAATATCCCCCGGAAGAGTTTGATAAGTTTGTTGAACAGGAAGCGGCTAGTGATTCCATTATTGATGCGGCTAAAGGATCGGCAGCGCAGGGAAGTGAAAAGAAAAAGTTTTGGGTGGCTTCACTACTTTTATTTATTGGACTTGCCTTAACGTATTACATTAACGGCGCCGGTTTTGAGAAAGAACTGTTTATCTTTAGCATAGGTATAGCTGTATTTGGGTTGGTTATGATGATTGCGGGAATTATGCAGAAGATGGGGAAAGAAAATCACGGCTTGGTTGTGGTGGTTTCCGATTTCTTGACTATGCCTACCACGATGGTTCAATTATCGTTTGTTCAGTTTTTTTCCTGGTTTGCTCTTTTTGCCATGTGGATATACACCACGGCGGCCGTAACGTCTCATATCTATGGCACTAGCGATACGACCTCTGCACTTTATAACGAAGGGGCCGACTGGGTAGGAATATGTTTCGCAATCTATAATGGCTTTGCTGCTCTTATCGCTTTTGCACTACCTAAACTGGCTAAATGGTCAAGCAGAAAAATTGTACATGCCGGTGCTCTTTTGATTGGAGGTATCAGTCTGGCAGGGATCTATTTTATTAGTGATCCGAACATGCTAATTCTGCCAATGCTGGGTATTGGCTTAGCTTGGGGCAGTATCTTGGCAATGCCTTATGCAATTTTATCAGGGGCTATTCCTTCTACTAAAATGGGCGTTTATATGGGACTGTTTAACTTTTTCATTGTGATTCCCCAAATTGTGGCGGCCAGCATTTTGGGTTCAATGTTACGTAATTTCTTTGGTGGAGAGGCCATTTATGCGATTATTGCCGGTGGGGTTTCTATGGCTATTGCAGCGGCTATGATGGTTTTTGTGGATGATAAAGCTGCTGAGGAGATGGAAGAGGGAGCAGCAGAAACGGCGTGAGCTAGAAGAAAATTAAGCAGTTAGTTATCAGAATGTATGAGTTAGAATACAGAATGCGAGATGCAGGGTTCGGGTGAATTAAGAATTAAAAATTTAAAATTAGGAATTGAGAGAGCCCCGATTTGCCACTTTGTTACTTAGTCAACCTGTAACTTAGCCATCTGATCCCTCAAGTTACATCCTTCTGTGGGAGATTGCTTCTTCGGGCCTGCTCCCCGTGTGATGGGATACAGCGTAAAGATTGTTCTTTTAAACAACGCTTGTCATTGCGCAGTGTCCCGTTTTACGGGGAGGAGTATCATGGGTTGAGGAGATGACGCGGCAATCTCCGTGAAGAAACCGGTTGGTTGCTGAGGGAGTAAACACAAACCTCTTATTGGAGGTCTTGAAACAGGTACTACTACGCCAAGGTGAAATTTGCAGAAGTACATCCTACTGCTTCGGTCTCTTACGCTCCATAGCTTCAGCGACGGAGCGCGCAGTAGTACCCTTAGACGCAGGTAGGCTTAGTAGCACAAGTTTAGGATGACAAGATTCTTCGTGGGTTTTATAAAATAGGGTGGGCTGGGGCGTATCGCAGGAAAAGGCGGATAAATATGCCTATTCTATATTTTTTGGGTTTGCCAGTGGGTTTCCAGGGCAGGAAAACATAGATTTCTCAATGCGTTCGAAATAACCTGATTATTAATAACGGTGAGTATTCCCCTCACTACAACTCCCCAATATCATCTCGACCAACGGGAGAGATCCTAGTAATAAGGAGGAGGTAGCATCATCCCAGCAATGCTAACAGGATAATATTAAACCGCTTTATATTCATTAACCTAGCACAAAACGTCCAGATGGATTGCAAAGCATTTTGTCCCAGAGATTGTATTGCAAGAGTGTTTTGACCGGATTGGATCCCAACTAGCTGTATTTAATTGTTAGATTTTTTAGACTGGTCCAAGTTGCAAACTTGAACCAGTGGTATGTTTCTTCTCGAGGTTCTTTCTTATTCTCATTTCTAAGATCAACGCAGATCGTTTTGGACAAGTCCCCGGCACTTCGGAAGAGCGGGGGACTTTAACTAGAAAAAATATCAGATGACTGGGGCGAAAGCTTGGGAAAGATATTTATAGAGGGCTTTGCAAAACCTTTGATTTCGTCATTCTGAGCTTGTCGAAGAATCTCCAGTATCCATCTGCTGCCGTTGAAAGGGAGATCCTTCATTACATTCAGGATGACTGCCTAGTTTTGCAAAGGTCCCTTATAGAACAATGACTATTGAGCAGTATTAGTGTTCTTTATTCGGGGTTGTTCGAAACATCCAATAAATTCTAGCAGAACCAACAGATGGAAAGTTTCTGAAACTTTCCATCTGTCTTTAACAAATTATTTAAGTTCTAAAACAAACGCAGACCGTTTAGGAACAACCAGGTTATCAAGAGAGTAGGTATTGCCGGTAATCACATCTTTACCCTGCCTATACCCATCTAGCCGTTCATAAAAGCGCTTTGTATCTATCTTCATTTCTTTCTCATTCTTATTAAAGATGACCATCACTGTTTTCTGTTCGTTATACCGGAAGTAGATATACAAACCATCGTGGTTGGGGGTGTACTGCATCAGTTGTCCGTTATGAATAACGGGATTATCTTTTCGCCAGTTGAGCAACTTTTTAACAAATGTCTTTGCCTCTTTCTGTTTATCCGTCAGTCCCTCTCCGGTAAAGGCGTTTGACCTATCCGAAGCCCAGCCACCGGGGAAATCTTCGCGAATTTCTCCATGATCATGACTTTTTTCATTACTCATCAGCAGTTCGGTGCCATAGTAGAACTGGGGGATGCCCCGCATGGTCATTACATAGGTTAGACCCATTTTGTAGAGATCAAAGTCATTATTTACCTGCCGGTAAAATCGATCCATATCGTGATTGTCCGGGAAGATCACCAGGTTGTTAGGGGCAGGGTAGGCGTAGTCGAAGGTTAGCGTCTCATAGACGTCTATAAAGCCGCTGTCCCAGTTCTCCTCCTCAACAAGCGACTCGATAAGCGAAACCTGCAGGGGGAAATCCATCAGACTGGGCAAACAAGATTTGAAGTCGGTTGGCATTTTGCTGCCTCGCTGCCATTTGGCCAAAATAAGAGGATTAACGCCCCACTCTTCGCCCACAATATTAAAATTGGGATATTCTTCCATGACACGACAAGTCCATTCAGACATAAACTCTTCACCGGCATAGGGGTGGGTATCGTGCCGGATACCACGAAGCCCGGCGTATTCAATCCACCAGAGGCTATTATAGATCAGGTAATCTGCCAAAAGTGGATTGTCTTGATTTAGGTCCGGCATTGCCTTTACAAACCAGCCATCGGTAAATTGTTTCTTATCAATATCAGAAGCATAGGGATCGTGCAGGGTCGTGCGGCGATGGTTGGTATTTTGATACTCCTCGGGATAGTGCACCCAGTCGGAGGTTGGCGGATCCTGCATCCACCAATGGTTTGATCCTGAATGATTCATGATCATATCCATGATCAGCTTGATGCCTCGTTTTTCAGCTTCGTTGCTCAGCTTTTTATAAAGGCGATTGCTGCCAAACCGAGGGTCCACCTTGTAGTAGTCGGTTGTAGCGTAGCCATGGTAAGAACTTTCGTCCATTGCATTTTCCAGTACCGGGTTGAGCCACAACGCAGTAAAGCCCATCTCCTCAATATATTCCAGGTGGTTAATGATGCCCTGGATGTCGCCGCCGTGACGGCCGTAATCATCGCTGCGATCCTTTTTATCAGCATAGCCTTCCACGTTATCATTGTCGGGATTTCCGTTTGCAAATCGGTCGGGGGTTACCAGGTAAAGAACGTCGGATGAGTTGACCCCCCTGCGATGGGCTGAATTCTCTTCTCGTTCTTTGAGTGTATAGCTATAATTTAATACCGGCTGGTTATTGGCGTCCAGAAGCTGAATATCAAAGGAGCCCGCCTTGGTGCCTGGAGCTACATTTAGATAAATGAAGAGGTAATTATCGTTTTCTACTTTTTGTATGCGTTTTATGCTGACGCCTTCGTAATCAATTTTGGGAGTGAGACTGCCAATATTATCTCCATAGATCATAAGTTGTAGTTCGGGATTCTCCATGCCAACCCACCAGTGGAGCGGCTCTACCCGTTCGATCTGATAGTTTTGTGCTACGGCAATGTTAGTAAGGAGCATTAACAATAGCGATAACAACGGAAGACGAATATTCAATTTCATAATTATATCAGTTAATTGCGGTAGTAAATATGGTAAAAATAGTGGTGTATGTTCCTATTGTCGTTTAAATACACATTAAGCACTTTTGAAATGTAATCAGAAAGTGGATACCAACCCCTCTGTAATTTCCCCTTCACAAGGGGAGACATAGTAGGTAGCCATATTACACATTTCGTATTTTGGTTTTAAATATTTGAGCTCTTCACATTTTTCTTCAATCTCCTACCACTATGCACAAGGCTTTGTAGAGCAAGCTAAATAGGGACTTTGTAGATGCTTATTTCATGTATTAGGATCTACATCTTTGCAATCTTGAGTTCTTCCTTGGAGAAGGAGGACAGGAGGATTGAGCTGCTTGATTTAAAAGGGGTAAAAGTATCTCTATAGATTAACCTATATTCAGAGTCTTAACTAAACTTAAAACATCAGCGGGACACTTTCCCATCCAGTTATGGGGATAATGTACTAAAAGAAATTATGGTCGGTCTGGCGGATCAGAAAATGGAGTGATTTCTAGCTGAGATGAAGCATTACTTTCTTCATCGTTATTGTTTACTGCAGTAATCCGGTAATAGTAGGTCGTTCCATTTTTAAGATTAGTATCAGTAAACTCCGGGTTTGATATTACGTTTCCTCCGTTGACCGGATCCATACCGGAAATATCTGAAAAACTGCTGGTAGAGCGGTACAGATTGTAACCGGCCAGATCATCCTCACTGTTTGCATCCCAACTAAGCTGAATTTGCTGATCACCGGAAGTACCGCTTAGGTTCTTAGGAGTAGATGGCTGTCCGTTATTGTCGGGACCGGTGGATGAGCCGCCACAAGAGGTGAGTAGCAAAAACCCACAGAGTGTCAATGATAGTACAGGAAGTAGATATTTGTATTTCATTATGTTCAATTCTATTTAATTAACATCATTTTCTGAACAAATCGACGATCTCCGATCTCAAAAACCGCAAAGTACATACCGCTGGATTGCTGGCTGGCATCGAACGTGATGGTATGCACTCCTGCTTCATGGACCTCATTATTGATCAATGTGCTAATGCGTCGTCCCAGTATGTTATACACTTGCACTCGAACCTGCATTTTTTGGGGCAGCTTAAATTGCAAGGTAGTGGATGGATTAAATGGATTGGGATAATTGGGCGTGATTTCCACCTGTTTGGGCAAAAGTTCATCCTGTTGTTCATCAATAAAACTGGTATCACCCATCACCAGTAGTAAAGGGGTTTGTTCATGTTTGGGGATCAGCTTTATACTCTTTCCATTAGTTAAATCATACTTATGGCCGGTTTGGGTATTCAATAAAGCTATTTTACCAATTGCATTTTCATCCAATCCTTTTGCACTTATATTCACAGCTTTACCGGGCGTAGTCGATAATATTATTTCCAATTGATGTCCCTGTTGTTTAGGAGTTCGGTAAATACGTGCAAAGTTGCCGGTTCGGGAAGATTTCTGTTCTTCTTCTTTTCCTGCGAACCGCAATGATGCTCCCTCAAAGCCGGAAGGAGGAGCTATCACATCAGAAGGAGGGTTCATATCAGATCTGACAAAAACGAGACTGCTCGAGGAAGTTTCATTACCGTCTACGTAAGTCGTTAGCTGTAATTTATCACTTGAAGTGATTTGTTTGTTGTTGCCCGGGGCGTCGTTGTACGGGATAAGAAGCTTGTCCAGCCCTTGATCATTTAAAAAGTAAAAGGCTTCTCCCGAGCGAGCGGAAGTAAAATCCGAAGCTTCGCTAAAGGCACCGTCAAACCTCCAAATAGGGGGTAAACTCCCCCCATTAGCGGCTGTTACCGTACTCCAGGCGATATCAATATCCAGTGGATTCGATATGATATTCCATCCCTTATGTAGCGGTATTGCAGCCTGATTATTTTCATCAAGGGATACTGTAGCAACAGTCTGATCGTAAGCAAACTTTTGCTTGCTGGTTACCCAGAAGCCGTTGCCTGGTTTCATTAAAAAAGTAGAACTGCCATCATATTTAACCAGGTAATCTTGAGAATTTCCATTATCCCAGTAAGCTTGCCAGGCTACCTCTGGGTCACCATTTAATACATCGGTAAGTTCTTCATCTACCTGGCCAGGCAGGGCAATCATCCGGTAATTTTGTGGTGATGAGGCGCTACTGAAGGATTGGGAAATATCCAGATTTATCTGTGTAGGGACAAAGCTAAGAAGGTCCTCAGTAGGCGCCTTAAACTTTTGAGTGGTGTAGATATGAAATTCACCGGCACTCATTGTAATTGTGGTATCAGTATTATTCACCGATAGTGTGTCCCCGGAAAAGAAATCGTACCAGTCACCGGTCTGTGTAAATTGCGGCTGCAACTCGGTGTCAGTAACACCGAAATTACCGGCAATTGTAACTTCTAAATCCGGATGGCTGATCGTAATACGCTTGGTGGTATTATTTACATCCATCGTAACATTGGAAGTTTCAGACGTAAAGGCCTCGTGAGAATTACGGAGCCGAATGAGGGCTTTATAGGTGTTATAGAGCTTTTTGCGTTCCTTATTGTCGTAATACTCCCATCGAATTGGCTTTTCTCCTGTACGTCCGTTTTGATTAATATCAATCTCATATCCTAGTTCTCCGAACTGCCAGAACATTTTGGGACCAGGAACAGTGAAGAAAAACGCCGCAGATAATTTAATCCGATTTAGTGCCGTATTTAATTCAGTAATATCATAAGAGCCACTGCTGTTTTTATTTCCAAAATTAAGGTTTTCGTACATGAGACGCTGCTCATCATGGCTCTCCATATATCCCATTAAATGAGCGTTATTCCAGTTTCTATTCTTGTGATAAATCCCTGAAAAATCACTTTCATTTTCATAGCCCATTGCGGCTTGTTTGTAATTATGATTCATATTGCCCCAGAGCAGCATGCCGTAGTCGGACAATTCCTGTTCTTCGCTGTTTGCGGTCAGGTGTTCAAGAATTACATAGGAGGAATCATCAACTGCCCACTGCCGGTCGGCCATTCGTTGCAGTATACGGATCCTGTCTGCATCATGGGCCCACCCGTCACCGGAATTTTGGGTAAAGCCTTTGGTAAAGTCGAACCGGTATCCATCGGCGTTAAACTCCTCCAGCCAGTAGCTTGTTACTCGGTCTACATAGTATTTGGTAGCTTGTGATTCATGATTAAAATCATATCCCCAAGAATACGTTTGATTTGGAGATACAACATTTAAATAGGGGTTTTCAGTTGTAGGCTGACCGTATTCACCTTCGTTCCAGAGCCGTACCAGCGGAGATTGACCATATACGTGATTCAGTACAATATCCAAAATAACAGCCATGCCGCGCGAATGAGCTTCATCGATAAATGCTTTGAGATCGTCGGCGGGACCGTAATATTTATCGGTGGCAAAAAGGAAGGCCGAATTATATCCCCAACTGATGTTGCCCTCAAACTCCATCACCGGCATTAGTTCAATAGCATTAACACCCAGCCGATCGAGGTAATCGAGGGTGTCGGTCAGGGTTTGATAATCGTGATTTTCGACAAAGTCCCGAACCAGCAATTCGTACACAACCAGTTCATCTTTATCTGGTCGATCATAGCTGTTGTGCTGCCACTGGTATTCCGTTTTTCCGGGTTGTAGAACGCCCACTGTAAAATCCGTTTGGTCGTCGGGATAAGCTTTTAAATTAGGATAGGTTTCTTCGCTTATATGTTGGTCTTCGGGTTGCAATACCTTTTCGGAATAGGGGTCGGCAACGCGTACTTCGCCATCCACAAAATATTGAAAAGCATACTCCTGTCCGGCTGTGAGCCCATTTAACTCAATCCAATAGTAGGTACTATCGTCATTGACCGTCTCCCGATTCATGAAATAGGTTGGCTGGGGTTGCCAGTTGTTGAACTCTCCAATTACATAAACAAACTCTTTATGGGGAGCGAAAAGGGAGAGGCGCACTGTATTGTCATCTACATAGGTAATACCATCTTTAAATCCGGCCGGGCGAGGTTGTTCATTAATTTGAGGATTTACGATCAATTGTTGAGAAAGGGTATCATTTAAAGAACCATCCGTTCCGGCAATAGTTAAGGTGTAACTGTCGGCTGTTTGAGCATTGTAGGTATATTCAAGCGTATCATTTGATACCGATTTAAGTTCTTGACCATCTATAGATAGCGATAGCTCTGTGGTTTGTTCGCTGGAAGCAATACCCTTGATGGTAAGACTGCTGTCATTGGCAATAAAGGTTGGGGCGTCTGAGGGTTGTAGAAAGGTAACATTGAAACTATTTTCATAAACCTCGGCATATATATCCTCACCACCCGTTTCTTTACCTTCTTTAGAGCCATCACTGTTGCGAAACACAAAGGCCATTTTTTTGATTACCTCGCTTTCACCTGCCCCGTAATACTCTCTGATGGAAGGTGTAATTTCCAATTTATAGAGATTTGTTTCAACTCGTTCCAGTTTATATTTAGCACTGTTGTCGCCCCAGGAAGGATCATATTTCCAATCAGAGCCATCAGTGCTTTCATCTGTGATAAGACCGGTATGAGCATAAACATCACCGGTGTGGCTTTCCAAGCCTCCGTTACCTTTAGTGGCGTCAAAATAAACCGTAACGGCTTGGTCCGCGGTAGGAAATTCAGGATTGGTGGTCACTACTTGACCCTGTAGCGTTGAAAGGGAAAATAGAAAAAACAGTAGTGTAGAGAGCAGGCGTTTCATAGATGTCTGCAAACCAGTTATTAGTTAAGTATTTAAAAACCCACCCATCAGAATGATGAGTGGGTTTTATAGTTTAATTCAAGACACGGAGAACGTTAGTTCTTTTGGAGCTCGTAGGTGTAAGGAGCATCACTGAGGTCAAGAATAATGGTATAGTTTCCTGACTCTTCTACCGCGATGTTATTTTCGTTTTCAGTATCCAGGCGGCCATTACCATTTACATCACCATAAGCAAGTTCCCAGGCATCATTAGCACGAAATTTGAGTTCGCCGGCACTAAGGCTGAGATCTAAACTCCAGACTTTAGTTTGAGGATCATACGTCATATCGTGGTCGGCTGTGTTATCGCCGGCCCATCCATTGGGAGTAGCACTACCTGTTACTGCCCAGTCTGTTACTTCAGTCGAATAGGTCAAATCATTGAGATTGACATTCATCTTGTAGTATCCGGAGCTGGAAGCTACAATGTTGTTACCTGGGGATTCAAGTTCACCTTCAGTACCACTGGTACCCCAATCTCCATCTTGCCAATTTCGTTCTGCGGTGAACTTATACTGAGATCCACCATTTGCGATATAGACATAGCCCTCATAATTGTCATCGTCATTCACAGAGAATAGGGGCGGAGCATCAGCAGGTTCCCAGTTGGTGGTATAGCCACTCGACGATTGGTATCCGCCGGGCACATAGATCTTTGGGTAATTAACTTCAACCAAGTAGGGAGTTACTGATATTGATACCGGTTCTGAAACGGCTTTCGTAACAGAATCACTAATTGAAGCAGAAACCCTGAGATCTAGTGCATGGGTATTATTTGCTGCAAATTTTTCTTTCAGTAATAGGTTGTTGAAGGCTTTTACTACTACATCAAAAGAAGTTTCTTGGGTAGTACCTAAACTTACGAAACCAGAATCACTGCCGGCTTCGGCTATTTGAATACTGTAAGTAGGAGCTGCAGAGAACCCAAAATCAGGTTCCGTCCACTCAACGGTCATCAAAGTATTCTCGGCTTCTCCTTCTGTAAGGGTATAACTTTGACCGGAATTAGGTGCTTCCAAAGAAGGGGTGCCAGGATCAGTGGTATTGGCCACCGGTCCCAGCTCTCCTTTATCGCAGGAGCTGATCAAAGCGATACTAACGATCGATAGAAGTAATATTATTAGTTTCTTCATTATACTGCTGTTTATGGTATTTAAATTGAATTAATAATCTGGATTCTGCGACAGATTCGGATTGGAGTTTACATCAGAAGCCGGAAGGGGATATAAGTTATATTTCTGATCTGTTGCACTTCCTCCTTTGATATCGCCTTTCCATGACCAGACGTATTCGCCGCCAGTAAATTTACTAAAGCGTCGTAAATCGGTCCGTCGGTGACCTTCCCAGTAAAGTTCACGGGCACGCTCATCCAGAATGAAATCGAGAGTTAGATCTCCAGAGGTGATATTAGCGGATTGATCGCCGTAAGCTCGTTCTCTTAAATCGTTGATCAGATTAACCGCTTTAGCTTCACTTCCGCCACCTCCACGCTCTACAGCTTCTGCATACATCAAGTAAACATCTGCCAATCTGAACATGGGGAAGTCGATGTCAACAAAGGTAGGATCGGCACCGGCAGTATTATTGGAAGTAACATTCTTCCATTTACTTACGGCATATCCGTCGGTAAAGGTTTCTACAGCTTCAATGTCTTTTGCTTGACGGTGGTTGTGAAACTGATCTCTAGTATTCTTGAAATTTATATCTCTGTTTATAACCGGGGTTCGCTTAACTACGGGTTCACCGGCATCTCCTTCAGGATCTTGTGTCAAATCCCCCTTTAGGTTGACGGTGAATTTATACATGCCTGCTTTTTCAATTGACAAATTAGGACTACCGGCATCTTGCCAAAGGTTGCCCTCAAAATCTCCCTTTCCTAACCCTACCGGAGTATTCCATGTACGATCTAAGGTGAATTTGAATTCTGAATTGTCTTGGGCGAAATATACATATCCGGTAAAGACACTGTCTTCAGCAGGACCTTCAGCGGTTAATCTTGGTGCATCATTGGGATCCCAATTAGCATTCCCACCAGTATCGTATCCACTGGCAGATTGATAACCTCCAGGAACATAGATTTCAGGCTTATTGTCGGGGTTACTATTTTGATATCCGTTTTGTGGTTGGCCTTCATCAAAGAGTGAAACAAATTCAGGGGTTGTGCGGAGACCATACCAACCACCGTCAATTCCAAATTGTCCGGGATTCATAGAACCACCTACCGCAGCGTGAGTAATAAAGGTAGTACCGCCCCACGTTTTGGTATTTACGCCATCAAAGGCAATAGGGAAGATGATACCATTGGCTGTATGATTATCCGCTTTGAAGAGGTCCCCATAATTGCTTTCGAGGCTATATCCTCCTTGGTCAATAACCTTATTGGCATAGGTAATCGCATCATCATAATGATCTTCTCCTATATATACCTCAGCATTGAGGTACAATTTGGTAAGCAAAGTCCAAACTGCTGCTTTATCTGCTCGGGCATATTCATTGCTCTGGGGGGCGGGGAGTTCACTTTCTATGGCTTTAAGCTCACCTTCGATATAAGCAAATAACTCTTTAGCAGTAGCAGGTTCAGGAAGGTAAGCACCTACACCGTCTTCTTCTGTCACGAAGGGAACGCCTTCACCGTAGAAGTCCAGGGCATGCCAATAGCTTAGGGCACGGATAAACCGGGCTTCGGCCATATAAGCTTGAATCTCAGAATTATCGCTGCCTTTTGCGTTGCGAATAAACTCATTCGCTAATGAGATCTCATAATAGATGCGACTATATAAGCCCATTACAAAATCATTAGATGGAGTCCATTCTTGCGTGTTAAACTGAGGCAAACCGGGATCATCCCAGGCAACTACCGCTTCATCGGTGGGCAGTTCTTGGTGTACCCAAAGTTGACGAACATAACTTGAGAATCCTTCATCAATACCTTGAATATCACGATTACCGGCCGGACCTTGCTGCCCGGTAGTAGCAAAACCGGCATAGAGCTTAGCCAGTACCTTTTTGTAATCGTTCGGTGTTTCATATACAGACTCGGAGGTTACCACGTCTTTATCAAGCGGAGATGTATTCAAATCATCTATACACGACGTAATAGCCACACTCATCAAAGCGATTAAAGCGATCGCCAGTATTTTATTTGGTTTAAACATAATGTTCGGTTTTAAATAATTTCAATTAGAAGTTCAGACTTAATCCGAGGATAAAGGTGCGAGGACGAGGGTAGATGTTACTATCAATTCCATTGAACACCTCTGGGTCAAGTCCACTGTAATTGGTTATTACAAAAGCGTTTTGTACCGTTGCAGAAACTCTCATTGACTGTATCTGATCAAAGATGCCATCAAGGCTATAGCCTACGGAGACATTATCCATTCGCAAGAACGATGCATTTTCTATATAGTGGTCGGAATGAAATTGGGCATTGTTAAACTGGATATCTTTGATATCTGTAAGAGCATTGCTTAAATACCCATCGGAGTTTAACATTGAGCTGTACATGGTGTTGGTAGAAGCCACATTATTATATACATAATTGCCAATATTAGCTCTGGCCGAAAAGGAAGCATCCCAGTTTTTATATTCAATCCGTGAAGATAAACCAAGTGTTACATCGGGGGAGGGGCTTTCGTACCGATACTTATCATCAGTATTGATTATCCCATCTCCGTTTCGGTCTGCATAAACCCCTTCTAAAGGATTACCGTTTTCATCGTAAACCTGTTCATACACATAGAATGAACTTCTTGGATGCCCAACGCTGTGAATTTGGATGGTATTGCCTACACCACCTGCAATACCACCAACGGCAACGCCTTTATAGTCCTCAGAATTGACATTGGTAAGCTGGGTAATTTCATCAAGATTTCGTGAGGCATTAAATCCAACCTCCCAATAGGTATCTTCAGTAGATATTACTCTACCGGTTACATTGAATTCAGCGCCTTTTACTTCCATAGAACCAATATTAGACAGTATGCGGTTGGTAAAGTTTGTACCGGCCGGTACGGGTACAAAATTTAGCAGATCATTGGTTTTTCGATAATAGGCCTCAATAGAACCAAATACACGATCATCAAATAATCCGTAATCCAAACCAATATTGTAGGTGGTTGTTTCTTCCCACTTTAGGTTAGCGTTATATCCTTCAGGACGAAAAGTCTTTATAAATTGGTCCCCAAATTGATATTGGGCAGTGGGTTCACTTAATGTGTACTTTGGGAGATAGGGATAATTTCCTCGATTGATACGTTGTTGCCCGGTTATCCCGTAACCCAATCTCAACTTCAGTTGATTGATAGCTTCAATATCTTCGAGAAATGATTCTTCATGAATCTTCCATGCTAAAGCAGCAGAAGGGAAGAGTCCCCACCGATTATCTTCTGAGAAACGAGAGGTGCCATCCTGCCGAAGTGTAGCAGTTAATAGATATTTATCCTTGAACGTATAGTTGGCGCGTCCAAAGAAAGATACAATATAGTGTTCCGTTTTATAGTCAGTATCTTGGCTGACTGCCAACGTATCTGAGGTGTTATAGTTGGTAGCATACGTTGCTCCTTCTTCATAATGGTGCTCCCAAGAGTAACCGGCTGTAAGATCTACTTTGCTATCTATGGATTCTAACTCTTTCTTATAATTGAGATAGAAGTCCAGCAACTCATTTTCTTTTTTCTGCGAATAGTCAATACGCTGCCCATTAGCCCCATTGGGCCCTTGATAGGCAAAGGCGGCATTGGCTTTAATGTTGTTCTTGCCGTCTTCTACTGTCGAATAATCATACCCAGCTTTAACTACAGCATTGAGGTTTTCAACAAAGGGCAGGGCATAATCCAGTTTAATGTTTCCTATAGATCGATAAACAGTAGATGCGTTATTTGTTTGTTCCAGTAATGCTAGCGGATTAGCAGGAGCAAGTTCAATGGGACTGTTATTTTTTGTCCAGGTAAAGTAGTCACCATAGGGATTGCCATCCACTGTTACAGGCTGCGTAGGGTCAAAGGTCAATGCTGAACCAATAGCTCCCTGGTTGGCAAAGCGATTTTTTACCTGCATGCCTTTTAGGTTCAGATCAACCTTTAATGCATCATCAAAGAAGGTGGGGTTTACGGCTATTGAGCCCGTAAAGCGATCCATATCAGATGTTTTTAGTAAACCAGAGTTACCGGAAAATCCTATTGATACCCTGTAGGGTAAACTATTATAAGCCCCAGAAAAACTAAGGTTATGATCCTGACTGAAAGAATTGGAGTATATTTGTTCTTGCCAGTCAGTATTATTATCTCCCAAGTATTGTGCTCCTGTTTGGCCAAACTGTGTTTGAATTGTATTGCTGAATTCATCAGCTGAGAGTACATCAATTTCATTGGATTGTGTGTGATAAGAAGCCTTTCCCGTATAACTGATTTCAAAATTTTGGCCCGCTTCACCTCGTTTTGTAGTGATTAAAACAACACCATTAGAAGCTCGAGAACCATAAATAGCTGTTGCAGAAGCATCTTTCAGGATAGAGATTGATTCAATATCATTGGGATTTATGGTGTTTAATGGGTTACGCATCCCGGATACATTTCCACCGTCTAACGGGATGCCATCAACTACATATAAAGGGGCATTATCGGCTGATAGGGAAGAACCGCCGCGAATACGAATAGTAGCACCGCTTCCCGGGGCTCCATCATTAGAGGTTACCGTTACACCGGCTGCCTTACCTTGAAATAATTCTTCCGGAGAAGTAATAGCACCTTCATTAAAATCTTCAGCGCTAACAGCGGTAACCGAACCCGTATTGTCATCTTTTTCTTGGGTGCCATAACCAATAACAACAACATCCTGGAGTTGTTGGATGTCGGGAGATAGTTCGATATTAATTGTGGAGCGTCCATTCAAAGGAATTTCTTGTTTAATGTACCCAACAAAAGAAAAGGTGAGGGTATCCTGAGCAGAGGGGACTTCAAGCGAATAGGTCCCATCCAAGTCAGTTGATGTCCCGCGAGTAGACATTCCATTTACAGTTACATTCACACCGGGCAATACCTCTTGGGTTTCAGCATCAGTCACAGTACCAGAAACGGTGATCTGTGCCAAACCGGGTAATGCCAACCCCAGTATGAGACATGACGTAATTAGTAGCTTTTTCAATGGTATCATATGAATTAGGTTTAGTATTTAAATGGTAAAGCAAACACCTTGCCAGCTTATTGATAGGGTAGATGTTCTTGCGATTACGTATTGTATAGTGTATTTGTCTTGCTGTGTATGAAAATCATTGGATGGATGTGTGGAAAAATTCTGCAAATTATTGTGATAATTTCCGTTACTATTTCAATATCTGTTGCGTAAATACCCTTCTTGTATTGATATACGTACTGATGTAAGCGCTTACATTGTCGGCTTAAAAAATAAAACCCTATATAGTATTAATTGAAAATCGAAATGTTACGTTCATTAAAGTATCATTTATATGTAAGCGCTTTCATTTCACTATATCTAACAAATTATGAGCTCTAATTCAAGAGGTTTTCAATAAATAGGGAATTAATTTTGCATTATTCTGCAAAAGGGATGAAATATTATTGGAGTGCTGTAAAAGCCGGTACTTATAACAGTATGAAATTATTGGTTCACAGAATCGGTTATCCTTTCTGAATACAATAAAACTGTTTATTTAATAGCTGTGTTCAATCCATTAATGCAACAGAGGCTGC
>NZ_JAALLS010000010.1 GCF_011059105.1 Fodinibius halophilus
GCCCTTCACGCCCAATCGCGTGAAGGGCTTTTTTTGTTATCACTGGTAAAAGAATTTAAAGGCGCTCTATAGGTTTTTACCAAGGAATTTTATTCGGTATATTACCGTTTACGAAATAAGGCATTACTAAACGAAAGAAGGATTAATAAGATTTGGTAGGCTTTTAATTTTTTGAATTTGATTAACGGATATGAACTTTTCTGATTTTATCTCCCATTATAAAAAAAGGCTGCATAAGCTATTCAATGTTGAGGAAGATATTGATAAGCTCAGTCTGAACCGTGGATTACCACAAGATATTTTAGAAAAAGTGATGGATTGCAAACCTCTGAGTGTATTTATACCGGAGGAATATGGAGGGCGAGGAGCAAAGACTCATGAGGCTCTTTCCATGTTGCAAGCCAGCTCTTACGAATCCCTGCCATTATCACTCATGATGGGAATAAATGGGGCTTTGTTTTTACAACCAGTGGTCAACTATGGATCAGAGGAAGTAAAACAGCCTATTTTTGATCGTTTCCTGCATGAAAATAATATGGGCGGCTTAATGATAACAGAACCAGACTTCGGTTCTGATGCCCTTCGTATGGAGACGTCTTTTAGAAAAGTAGAAAACGACAGTGATACCTGCTATCAGGTATCAGGTACGAAGCACTGGGCGGGCCTCACAGGAGCTGCAGACTTTTGGTTAATTACAGCCAGGAGAGAGAATGGCAGTGGCCTTGGACGTGACATTGGATTTTTTATCCACGATAGCCGTCGCGGTGGCATTGAGGTAGAAGAGTATTATAATAATCTCGGCTTGTATATGCTTCCTTATGGGAGGAATAAAGTTAATATCACAGTTCCTGAAGAGTATAAACTGCAGCCTAAGTCTATTGGGATAAAGATGATGTTAGACGTGCTGCATCGTAGTCGACTTCAGTTTCCCGGTATGGGGCTAGGCTTCTTAAAACGTATGTTGGATGAAGCGGTGACCCATTGCAGGGAACGTTATGTAGGTGGACAAAGTCTTTTTAACTATGAGCAGGTAAAAAAACGTCTTAACCGATTACAGTCTTCGTTTACAGTATGTTCTGCTATGTGTGCTTTTACCAGTGAGAATGTACCCATTACCAAAGATGTGTCTAATATGGATTTAACTGCAAATGCCATTAAGACATATACCACAGATTTAATGCAACAGGCATCCCAATCATTGTTACAGCTAATGGGAGCTAAAGGATATCGACTCGATCATATTGCCGGGCGTTCACTGGTTGATAGTCGTCCATTTCAGATCTTTGAAGGTTCTAATGACATTCTTTACCAGCAAATTTCTGAGTCTGTCATCAAACAGATGCGTAAGGTAAAATTAAAGAATCTGCACGAATTTCTTAGTGAATTTAAATTAACAGAACGGGCTGCAGATTACTTTACTGAAGTGTTGGATTTCAAGATTGATCATCAACTAGGACAAGATAGGCTTGTTGAACTTGGCCGAATATTGAGTCGTGTAATCTCCTTGGAATTTACTCTTCGACTAGATGAAAAAGGATTTAACAAAGGATTGATTAATAACGCTATTAGAATCCTGAGAGATGATGTAGAACGTATGGTATCTACATTTAACTATTATGATAATCCTGATGTTATAGAGAATTATGAAGAGTCTAGCTCTTGGCTGGAAGCAATGACCCCGGAATTTGCTCATAATTAATAGCTACCTTTCTATTTAGGATATGGAGAAGATTGTGGTACTAACCGGTGCCGGTATGAGTGCCGACAGCGGGTTGAAAACCTTTCGCGGTTCTGATGGCTTATGGGAAGGACATGATGTTCATGATGTGGCTACTCCTCAAGCCTGGCATAACGACAAAGAACTAGTACTCGATTTTTATAATGAACGTAGAAAACAAGCACATTCTGTAGAGCCAAACGAGGGACATCGAGCGATTGCTCAACTCGAAGAGCAATATGATGTTACCGTAATAACCCAGAATGTTGATAGTCTGCATGAACGTGCGGGATCTACAGATGTACTTCATCTACATGGAGAACTCTCTAAAGTACGTAGTGAAAAAGACCGGTCTCTTGTGTACGATATAGGTGGAGACAGTATTGAACTGGGAGATACGGCCGAGGATGGAGCACAACTGCGGCCCCATGTTGTATGGTTTGGCGAGCCTGTTCCCAATATGAGAAAAGCTTCAGCTATAGTTCCAGAGGCTGATATATTGATTGTTATTGGTACATCGCTTGTAGTTTATCCCGCAGCAGGATTAGTTGATTTAGCACCCAATGGGATATCAAAATACGTGGTTGATCCTAATACGCCTGATTTAGTCAACAACAATGACTGGAACCATTTTAAAGAACGAGCAGAAGAGGGAGCACCGAAATTAGCTTCAACGCTTCTTAACTAATTAGAAAAACTTTACATTTATTTTTATGGCTGATCATATAGCTACTGAAGAAGAGAAAGAAGTACTTGAAAAGTATTTGTTACAATTTCTGAATCTTGAAAAACGATATCCGTTATTACCGGGAGTTGAAAACGAAGAAGCAATAGCCGGTTTAATGGGATTGGAAACAGATGAGTTAAATAAACTGCGTGATCGTTTTTTAGCTAATGCCAAGCAAGCAGCTGTGGAACTGCTTGAAGATCCTGATGTTGCCGAATGGATAGAAGAGTTACCCTTTGAGGAGGGAGATACCATTGTAGCTTTGGGCGATTCTATTACGGATGACCTGCAAGGATGGTTTAATATCTTTGAGCATCTCTTAGACATAGGACTGGAAAGCCCCGATTTTACATTTATCAACAGTGGTATTTCTTACGATACATCCAGCGATGCACTTAAACGATTGAATCGCGATGTGCTTTCACATGAACCAGATTGGGTAATAGTAGCACTTGGTACTTTTGATGCCCAACGCTTGCATGTAGCTCCTGATCGCCCGCTTGTTTCTCTTGCTGATTATTGGGAAAATCTGAATACCATTGAGGCAACGGTTTCTGAAATTACCGATAATCCTTTAATATGGATTACCCCGCCTCCGGTAATAACAGAGATGTTACAACAGATCCGCCTGTTCCATTTCGATCTTTTTGAGGACGATTTAAGTAGCATCCGTGAAATACTGGTAGGTAAAAAGGGATATATTGTTGATCCTCTCGGAGAGAGAATGCATAGCGAAGACGAGGAGCACCATCAAAATGAAGATGGCGAAGAGGAAGGTAGTGGTCCTGCACCATGGAACTATTTGAGTGATGGATTACACCCTTCACTGTCTGGGCACACTAATACGGTAAAAGAGTTAGTTCGATTCCTCGCCTTATCGAAAGATCCGGAAGAAGGGGCGAGCCTGGAAACACCGGATGATTATGAAGGCCAGAATGTAGATTTAGAAGAATAGGTTATAATTGAACTTTTAGCTGAACCAAGTCTACAGCAGTGTGGTAATCGAGCTGCACTGTTCGGCCTGTTACTTTCTTTTGAGTTATTAACTTAGGGCTAAGCATCCCAATATTAACTGATTGAGAAGCATTGCTATAGGTGAGTAACCCGTTAACAGCACTTTGCGAGAGCGAAGACTGGGCAGAATAGTTTGGCCCTTTTGCTAGTACAAAAGAGTCAAAAATACCAAAGCCAAAACCTGCCCAAGCACCTATACCCGATCCATATTGCAGGGCATCTACGATGGGTTCTTGAATAATAAGAGAAACCGAGGATGCGATAACGGCTCCTGCAGCAGCCCCATAAAAGGTATCCAGTAAAACAATAATAGATGAGTTTACTCCGTCATTAAAGGTACCTGAAATATAGAATTGCTGGCCGGCATCTATTTGTGAAATATCATAAATACCTACCCCTATACCATAAAGGGTGCCTGCGCCCAATCCTATTCTAACAGGTTTAAAATCATCGCTATTTTTAAGTGCCATAGTAGCCCCTCCAAGAACAACTCCGTTCATAGCCCCGTTGAGGGTATTTCCACCAAGTAGTTTAAGTCGTTGTGCTTTTGTATTGGAGGTAGCTCCAAGAGAAAAAATGCTAATGATAAATAAAAGTGCTAAATATTTTTTCACGGCTCTTGTATGATCTGTTAAAATTAGGCAGTAATGTAGAAAATATAGATTAAGATTCCCACTGTTATCATTAGTCAGGGTCTGCCATAGCAACCGGCAATATCTTTCCATTGTAGAATGAGTGGCCGGTAAGGGCAAACTCTGAAATATATTGTCCCATTTCGGAAGCAGAAACCGGGGCTTCGAAACCGGGAAAAGCTTCTTCGAGCATATCGGTTTGTACGGCTCCCAAACACAATGTGTTTACGCTGATGCTTTGGTTACTGAGTTCTACCGACAAACATTCACTGAGAATACTTAATGCCCCTTTTGATACACTGTAAGCTGCCAGTCCGGGGAATTTAGAACTGCCCTGGTATCCCCCCATACTGCTTATATTAACAATGTGGGCATTATCATTAAAACAGTTAAGAAGCTGTCTGGTGATATGCACTGCACTAATTAAATTACTTTCGATTTGGGAACGCCAGTCATCAAGAGTTAATTCAGCAAAAGGTTTATTAACAAGCGCCCCCGCATTATTTATGAGGATATCAATGCCCTCATAGTTTTGTGTTACCTGTGATATAAGGTTAGCAACGGCTTCCTCATCGGTAAGATCGGTAGGTATTGCCGTTATCATCTTGGCATTGGTTTGTTCAAGTTCTTGTAGTGGTTTTTTTGAACGAGCAACTGCGATTACCTGAACCTCTTTATTAGCTAATAGTTTAGCTGTTTGAAAACCTATACCACGGCTGGCGCCTGTTATAACTGCAGTTTTTATCATAATCAGAACAATTTTTTTATGAAGGTAACAAGTGGTTTGGGATCTTACAATAATGAATCAAACAAAAAGTTTTAGGGCAAATCCGTTGTAAAAATGGGTTAATTTAGGCATATTAGAAACCTGAAATTTGGGACATTTATTAGTAGAAATAATCATTTTAATTGGTAGTACACCAAGCGAATAATTGCTATGGCAAATATGGATAACCGAAGTCTGGTTCCTCACAACATTCGAGATCTGTCTCCCTACGTAGCAGGAAAAACAATTGCTGAAGTAGAGGATGAGTATGATCCGCCGCAGATATCGAAATTAGCCTCAAATGAAAATAGATTAGGTTGTAGTTCTCATGTACAGGCACAGGTTATCAAAGCGATGCAAGAGATTCAGGATTATCCGGATCCTGTATCTCTTCAACTGCGTGAGGTGCTTGCTGACCAAAATAATGTGTCTCCTGAAAATATAATTGTGGGAGCCGGTTCAGAAAGCCTTATTGCCAATTTATGTCGCACATTCTTTTTGAATAATGAAGAAGCAATTACAGCCAACGCAACATTCGTTGGCTTTTTTGTGCAGGCCAATATTCGCGGTATATCGTTAAAAAAAATACCTGTAACTGATGATTATAGGTACGATTTAGATGCAATCGCAGGAGCGATATCAGGCCGTACAAAGATGGTATATATCGCCAATCCCAATAACCCCACAGGTACATATATCACCAGGTCTGAGTTTGAACGCTTTATGCGGAAAGTGCCTGAGGATGTTATTGTTGTCATGGATGAAGCTTATTATGAGTTTGCCCAAGATGTATCGGATTATCCCCACAGCCTTGATTTTGATCATAATAATGTGATTACCTTACGTACTTTTTCTAAGGCCTATGGGTTAGCTGGTTTTCGCATAGGTTATGGTATTGGCCCGGAGCACTTGATTAATGAAATGAGCAAGACCAAGCTTACTTTTGAACCCACAACTACAGCCCAAGCAGCGGCACTGGCAGCACTGGGTGATACTAAATTTCTTAAAAAAAGCCGCGACGTAGTTAAGAAGGGAAAGAAACGGCTATATCGATTTTTTGAAAAACATAATGTTGAATATGTGCCCTCTATTTCAAATTCCGTTATGATGATTCTACCTAACACCGAACAAGCTATTGCTTTTACTCAAGCAATGATTGAGGAGGGGGTTATATTGCGCCGGATCAATGCTTTCGGTTTGCCTAACTGTGTGCGCATTACTATTGGTCGCGAACATGAGATGGAACACTTTGAAAGAAGTTTCGAGAAGATATTAGAAGCACAAGAATTTTAAGATAAGTTTTTGAATAAAACGGTTATGCCAACTAATAAAGAAGCACAAATAGAATTACCGCCTATTGTTGACTCCGTTGATTGGGCTCATATAGCTGAGCTTATGCTCACTTCCCGAGCAATGGATGATAAAGAAGAGAATGAACTTGTCCCCAATAAAGAGGTTCTGTATCAATTTTCTGCGAGGGGGCATGAGCTTGGGCAGATATTGCTCGGCTCGCAACTAACCCACAAACATGATGCCGCCAGCGCCTATTATCGTTCTCGACCGTTGATGTTGTCATTGGGATTAGAGCTCGACGATGCAATGGCTGCTCCAATGGCTAAGTCTGGCGGATATAGTGATGGCCGGGATATTGGTGTAGTATGTAATAAACCGGGCCTTGACGGACCAACGGTATTACCAATGGCAGGAGATGTAGGCTCGCAGTATACACCAGCTATCGGATGGGCTCAAGGGATTCAATATCATAATCAGACACTTGAACAAGATGAATATGATCGTGCTATTTCAGTAGTGCTCGGTGGAGAAGGGTCTGTAGCAACAAACGGCTTTTGGTCGGCATTAACAATTGCTACTACTCAAGACCTCCCCATTCTTTTTTACATTGAAGATAATGGCTATGGTATTTCTGTTCCCGGTGAGTTCCAAACTCCGGGAGGGAATATTGCTAAAAACCTGTATTCATTTAAAAATATCCGCATTTTCGATGGGGATGGAACAGATCCGGTTGAAGCCGCGGACCTGCTCAGCCAGTCAGTTAATTATGTGAGAGATCGTAAAGGGCCAGCTCTAATTCACTTGACAATGCCACGGCTGAATGGGCACTCCTATCAAGACAATCAGGCTTATAAATCCCAAGAGCTCATTGAGCAAGAGCAAGAAGCCGATCCACTGAACAGTATAAAGACGTTTTTAGTACCTGACCGTATTACAGAAGCGGAGTGGAATAATCTTGAAGAGAAGGCAGAAACTGATATCGAAGAAGCAACTAAAGCTGCTTTATCTCGTCCGGAACCCGATCCACAAGAGACCACACGCTATGCGTTTGAGGAGAAAAAGGAAGATGGCAGTGCAGATCTTCAGCTTATCGGAGGGCTCGCCCCTTCTGATCACACATTTCCCGAAAGTTCTGAGACACCAAATCCAGGCAAGCAGCGAATTAATATTGTTGAAGCCATCCGTAAAACGCTGGATTATGAATTAGAAACCAATCCCAAGGTGATGGTCTTTGGTGAAGATGTGGGCGCCAAAGGTGGGGTGCATGCCGCTACAATGGGACTGCAAACGGCGCATGGCGAATCGCGCGTTTTTGATACAAGCCTTTCGGAAGAAGGGATTATTGGCCGATCAGTAGGACTTGCCTACAGTGGCCTAATGCCCGTAGCTGAAATCCAGTTCCGTAAATATGCCGATCCTGCTACAGAGCAACTTAACAATTGCGGAACTATTCGCTGGAGAACAGCTAATCAATTTGCAGCACCAATTGTGGTACGTATGCCGGGAGGCTTTGCCAAATGTGGTGACCCCTGGCACAGCCTTTGTAACGAAGTGTTTTTTGCTCATGCTGTGGGCTGGCAATTAGTAATGCCCAGTAACGCTCAAGATGCTGTTGGACTGTTGCGGTCAGCATTACGAAGTAATAACCCTACTATCTTTTTTGAACATCGTAACTTATTAGATGCTAAGTATGCACGTCGTCCCTATCCGGGTGATAAATATATTGTTCCTCTTGGTAAAGCAAAGACCTTGCGAGAAGGAAACGATGTTACAGTTGTTACATGGGGGGCTATGTGTGAACAATGTGAAAAAGCAGTTGACCAATCAGGTATCGATGCTGAGATTTTAGATTTGCGTTCAATTATGCCGTGGGATAAAGAAGCTATTTTGAAATCAGTTCAAAAAACCAATCGCTGTTTGATTGTACATGAAGATACCCAAACAGCAGGTTTTGGGGCAGAAATAAGTGCTACCTTATCGAAACAGGCATTTACCTATTTAGATGCACCCATAGAACGTTTAGCAATGCCTGACATTCCGGTTCCTCATAATGTGCAATTGATGGATTCGGTCTTGCCCAATGTGGATAAGATTACTAAAAAACTGAATTCAATAGTACGTTTCTAAGCGTTAGCTAAAGAGCCGTTCTTGGAAGGGATCGAATTCTTAGGCTTATTAGTATCGCTATTGATACATTCTCGTTTTACATTTCGAATTGGCAATAAACTTTAGTTTTATAAAAAGGACATTTGATGACTAAAGTAACTAGTGGGTGTTCTACATCTCAACTATGGCTTTGGTACGTCATGATCGATTTTAAAACCGTTTTCAAAGCATGAAACTTAGTACAAAGTTATTTATTAGTTTTTCGGTGGTAATCATACTTGTTGGTGGCATCGGTATAACTTCTTCCTATATCAATGAAGCTGTCAAAGATCAGGTTACAGCCGAAAGTGCACAAGCAATTGACGAAATTGAGCTAGCCGGGGAACTGGGGTTACAGCTATATCAAAGCCTAACAAGAACCCAATACCTGCTTGAAGATCAATATCGTAAAAGTTTGTCGATGAGCTTTAGTCGGGGGAATAAAACCCGAGAAACATTAGTAGCAGATATTGATGAATCTTTGAACAAGTTTCGACAGACGATAAGAAAAACGCGAAAACGTATTAAAGAGGAACCATCCAATATTTTTGAAGACAGTGTTCCATCAGAAGAGGGACTTGCAGTACTTAATAAGCTGGAAAAGAAATTTAATATCTACAGTTCATTAATTGAGCAGCTGCAAAATATAGATCCCGAAAACTACAAAGATCAGAAAGAGTTTTTTACGGTTACTATTGAACCCTACTTTCGGTCTAACCTATTACCGCTTATCGAAAAGGGACGGAAGAAGATCCAAAATAACCATCAACAAGAAATTACTTCCATAAATAGTCAGCTAGATCGTATTGGGTATATTTTATCGGTAGCAACAATTGTGGCAATTGTAATTGCGATTATTTTGACGTTCTTCTTATACCGTTCTATTGCTAACCCGATTAAAAAGATAGCTGCAGCTGCAAAAAGTATTGGCCAGGGGAACCTCCATGAGCGTATTGATTACAGTTCTAAAGATGAGCTCGGAGAATTGAGCGAGACCTTTGATCATATGGCTGAAAGTTTAAGCCAAACAACTGTTTCTCGTGATTATGTAGATAGTATTATTGAAGCAATGGCCGATTTGCTTGTTGTAACAGATGCTGAATATAACATAACACGGGTTAATTCTGCCGGTGTAGCTATGCTGGGATCTACCGAAGAGAAATTATTAAACGAACCGGTTCAGAATATTTTTAAAAGTTCAGTACCTGATCTTTTTGAAGAAAATGCTACCAATAGCAGTAAGGGAAACGATGCGGTATTATTAGCCTCTGATGACAGTGCTTCTTCCATTCCGGTTAGTGTTTCTAAAGGAATGATTAAAAGCAGCAAAAATACAATTAAAGGGTATGTTATTGTTGCCAGTGATATAAGTGCAGAAAAAGAAGCCCAACAAAAGATCACCCGATCTTTACAAGAAAAAGAAGTACTGTTAGCCGAAATCCATCATCGTGTAAAAAATAACTTAGCGGTTATTTCCGGGCTCTTACAGATGCAAATCTGGGATACTGAGAACGATTATGCTGTTTCTGCATTGCAGCAGAGTCAAATGCGGGTGCGTAGTATCGCGCTGGTCCACGAAAACCTATACCAATCTGAGAGTCTCTCTTATATCGAATTTGATTCGTTTACCGAAGACCTTCTGGAATCGATTAAAGATTCATATTTGGATGATGACATTACAATTAATACTGATATTGATAATATTGTTCTTACTGTAAGCCAGGCAATTCCTTGTTCCTTAATCATCAATGAGCTGATCTTTAACGCCTTTAAAGATGGGAATGAGGCGGCTATAAGCTTACAAATGAAAAAGCAGAAAGAGGAGATCTACTTTATTATAAAAGATGATGGGATCGGAATTAAAGAAGAAGATTTAGATTCAGATTCATTACGCATTTCATTGCTTCAAGTGTTGGCCAATCAATTAAATGGCAGGTTAAATATCCACAAGGACAATGGGATAGCAATTGAAATCTGCTTTGTTCCCGAAGAGATTGATCCCGAACATAGCAACACCCTGCATTTTGGATAATATTTAAAGTAATTAGATCCGTTTATTATATTTAATGTTAAATTAAATACAGTTTGCAGAAAGGGATGTAAATAAGTGGTGGAGAGATAAGTGAGAAAACCCTATTGGGAATTTAGATATACGAGAGTATCTTTTAATGGGATTCTCTGTTGTCTTATTTCCATTTCTTGGTCATAGTCAGCGGTATAATATAGAAGCTTTTTTGTTGATGAGGAGCTCGCCTACAGCCAGACTTTTGATGTGGTATAAACAAGCGATGGTGATCTTTGAATCGGTATATATGTAGTGGCATTACCAAGTTTAATGGTAAAAATTTTAAGAACTATCACTAACAGTGGGGGCTGAAAGCCCAATAGTACAGAAGCATTTTACGGGAATAGCAAAGAGAACTTTTGGGCCCAAATAAAATGAACTCATACGTAATGCTAACAACTATGCCTTTAATGACCAACGCGAAGAGAGTATTCAGCTTCAAATAAAAGAAGCTGCTTTAAATGTACCAGTTGCATAGAATTGGTATTTTGTCTATCCAAAAGAATAAATTAACAATTTTTTCTAAGTATAGATTCTTTTATCTTCATCGCTGTTGGAAAGAAAACTATGCGTAAAGTATTATTTTTCATAGATATATTAGTTACAATAACTATTATTTAATAATAGTTTTCTACATTAATTGTTATTGACAGATCATTTATTTGAAATAAAAGGGGTATAAGCTGAGATGCTTAAATTAGGTTTTAGGAGCAGTAATGAGATATAATTGGGTTTTTAAAAACAAAGTTTTCTACACATTCTTATTACTGGTAGGAATACCGTTTGTAGGAGTAGCCCAGCACTACGACTTTAAAATTTATTCAGTGAATGAGGGATTGCCACAGGGACAAGTCCATGACATGGTTCAAACCAGTGATGGTTTTATCTGGATGGCAACAAATGGTGGAGGATTAAGCCGGTTCGACGGCAACTCTTTTAAAACCTATACCACTGAAGATGGGCTCCGTAACAATGCAATACAAAATTTATATGAAGATTCTCAGGGGCGACTTTGGGTCGCCAACTACCCGGGGGGAGTGGTAACTTTTAAAGGTGATAGCTTGGTGAATCCTTTCCCTGATGATTCGCTAACACATTATGAAGTGTGGCAAATTAAAGAGTTTAATAATGAAGTTTGGTTTGGAACTTATGGCGGAGGTATCTTTGTACTTGATGATGGAGAATTTCGTCGAATTCGTAAACAAGACGGACTTGTAAGTAATTCGATATGGGATTTTAAACAATTCAGTGATGGGGTTATCTGGATTGCAACACAACATGGTATTTCAAAATTTGAGGATGGTTCTTTTACAAATTATACCGTTGAGGATGGAGTGAGTGGGGCAAAGGTTTATCAGATAACCGAAGATAAGAAAGGCAATTTATGGTTTGCTACCAGCGATGGGGTATCAATATGGGATGGTAAAACATTTCGAAAAATTAAAAAGATCAATGGAATTGATTTAGGCTACGTCTTTGATGTTAAAGCGGCTGCCAACGGCAATGTATGGATAGGTACTGAGATGAAGGGCGTTTTTGTTTTTGATGGTAACAGCTACAAACATTTTACCCGCGAAAATGGACTGAGCAGTAATTATATATATACCTTTTTTGAAGATGCCAACAACAATATGTGGGTTGCAACAGACGAAAATGGAGTCAACCTTTATCGTGGGGATGCTTTTGTTTTTTATGGTAAAAATTTTGGATTTTCTTCTGATGGGGTGCTAAGTGTTGATATTGACCGGGACGGAACTATCTGGACCGGTACCGAAAATGGAGTTGATTCTTATGACGGAGAGGAAGTTAGGCATCATCCATTGCCTGAAAGGTATGCCGACAGTAATATCTGGGAAATTGAAGAACTACCTAATGGCAACCAGTTAATAGTGATGCCGGATAACACGTTGCTGGAGTACGATGGAGATGAGTACCACAATTTTACCAAAGAAAAGGGTCTAAAACGGTGGTATACTTATGACGTCCTTATCGATTCTAAGGGTGTATGTTGGCTTGCTACTGATTATGGCATTATTCGGTTACAAGATGGGCAGGTAGAACATTTTACTATAGAAGATGGCTTAGTCGGTAATATTGTCCATCATATCTACGAAGACACACAGGGTGATTTCTATATTGCAACTACTGCCGGCCTGGGGATATACGATGGCAATAGCTTTGAGAAGGTTACAATTGAAGATGGGTTAGCCCATAACAGGATTAATTATATTACAGAAGATGATAAGGGCAATATTTGGTTGGGTTCCGCTTCCGGTGTTTCCGTTTTACAACCTCAAAATGGGGGAAGCCAATATTCAATTACTAATTTTGGTAAAGAAGCGGGTATGCGACTACTGGATTCGCATTTCATTTGGTTTGACCAAGAAGGGCACTTGTGGCAGGGAACAAATGGAGGGATAAATCGCCTTAACGTTCCCCGGTACTGGGAAACCGGAAAAATGAACCTGGTGCATTATAAATTATTTGAAGAAGGAATGGGAGCTGAGTTTAACTTCAAAGCCTTGGCAGAAGATAGTTCTGGTACGGCCTGGTTTGGTAGTATGGAGGGCGTGATGAAGCTGGATATCTCTAAGCTTAATGCCAGAACGAAAACCAACCCTCCGACGGTCTATATAACAGATATAAAAAGGAACGTTAAAAAAGTAAAGTGGGAGAAGTATAACTCTAAGCTTGAATACCAAACCGGACGATTGATATATCCATCAGTGACTTTTCCGCCCGGTGAGCATACTTATACATTCTCTTTTTCAGGTCTGGAATACCGCCAACCGGGAAATATGGAATACCGCTACCGAATGAAAGGGTTTGAAGATACTTGGTCACCTTTATCGGCAAACAATACAGCTACCTATACAAATCTGGAGCCGGGAGATTATACTTTGATGGTTCAGGCTGTTGGCGGATCCCCCAAAATGAAATCGGAGGTGACATCATATCAATTTTCTGTTGCTTATCCCTTTTGGCACACCTACTGGTTTTATACCTTGGTGGTTATAAGTTTTGTAGGGATAATATATGGCTACATCAGGGTACGGCTGGGCATGCTCGAAAAGAATAGATTGCAAGAGTTAGTAGAAGAGCGCACAAAAGATTTACGTGAAGCACTCGGAGAAAAGGAAGTATTGATTAAAGAGATCCATCATCGAGTAAAAAACAACCTTGCCGTAATTTCAGGATTATTAGAGTTACAACAGGGATATTCAGAGGACGATTTTTCCAGAAGAGTGCTTTCCGAAAGTCAACGACGGGTACAGTCGATTTCAATGATTCATGAAAAACTATACCAGAGTGAACGCCTTGCAGAAATTGATTTCAAAAAGTACGTCAAAGAGTTCATCGATATTGTCTCCTACTCATTTAATTATACAGAAAAAGAGATTACCGTTGGAATTGATGTCGATGGCTTTAAATTAGGTGTTGATCAAGGAATACCCTGTGGCCTTATACTAAATGAGCTTGTGAGCAATGCCTATGAACATGCGTTCGAAAATCAAGAGAAAGGTCATATTGAAATAAGCATGAAAGAAAATGGAGAAAGTAATATTGAACTTGTTATAGCTGATAATGGTAAAGGATTACCCGAAGATTTTGATATCAGCAAAAGTGACAGTTTGGGTTTGTCACTTATTGAGACTCTTTCAATGCAATTAAAAGGAGATTTTGAGTTTTACAATACCACCGATGGTGCGAAATTTGAATTAGAGTTCCCCAAGAAAGAGGCCCCACTCAAGGTACCCATAGACGAATAGGTTACAAGGACAAATAATGTTGACGTTCATCTTCAGGAAATTTTTCAATAGCATATCGAAGCATTGTTCGTGGCATCTGTTGAACATGTTGATCTAAAAACCGTTTTTCACATTTACGATCACGATTTCCTATCTCCCGAAGCATCCATCCAACGGCCTTGTGAATAAGATCGTGGTTATCATTCAGTAGTATCTCGGCAAGGGCCAGTGTATCTTCATACTCCTCTTGATGGATAAAATAGAAGGTACTTATAATCGCAATGCGCCGTTCCCACAGGTTATCCGATTTGGCCCAGCTATACAGTATATCCCGGTCTTTATCCATAAGGTAGCGACCGACAATATAGTGTGCAGAGCTGTCCACAAGATCCCAGTTATTAACGTACCGGGTATTTCGTTTATAGAGGTTGAACAGCTTTTTATGGGAGGTTTCATCCGCTTTTTCGGCTTTATGTACCATTATAACCAAAGCACAGAGGCGTTCCTCATGCCACTCAGATTGTAGTAATTTTTCAGTTTCCGGTAGTGAGAGCTCGTTAAAATCTTTGGCAATATTACGGATTTGGGGCGTAGGGATCCCCAAAAACCGATCCCCTTCGCCATACTCTCCGGGCCCTGTTTTGAAAAACTTTTGGGAACGTTCAGCACGTTCAGGATTCTCCTTTTCTCGAAGGGCCTGCTGTACTTCTTTATGATTCATAACAGGTTTGCTACGAATTTTTAAACTCATTAATGAAATTTTTGGTGAAATCAGAAAGTACCAGGCGTCCGCTGATTTCAGCTCGTTCTTCCAATAGCTCATCCCAGTTTTCGGTGCCTTCCCAGAATACTTTTTTGAGTTCAGCCATCGCATCGGGACTGTAATCAGAGAGCTGGCTCGCTAGGTCTGCCACCTGTTTATCTAGCGCTTCGTGAGAATCACAAACTTTAGAAAAGAGTCCCTTTTGACGAGCCCATTCAGCATCATTCCAGCTGGAGGCGTCAATGGATAGGGTGCTAAATGCAGAAGTCCCGACCTTTCGCTTTACAGCCGGCCCCACCACAAACGGTCCAATACCCAAGGCGAGTTCACTCAGCTTTATAGCCGCAGATTTGTGTGCTATGGTGTAATCTCCCGCGGAGGCGATGCCTACACCACCACCAACGGTTTTGCCCTGCACACGCACAATAGTAAGCTTGGGGCACTGCCGCATAGCGTTAAGAACTTTGGCAAAACCCATGAAGAAATGTTTGCCTTCTTCATAGTTGTCGATGGCAATCAGCTCATCAAACGAAGCCCCTGCACAGAAAGCACCTTCGCCCCGGCTTTTGAGCACCAGTACATGTACGTACTCCTTTTCGCCCATCTCAGTGATGGTAGAGGCAAGGTCGCGCAGCATCTGGCCGGGCAAGGAATTACCTTTGGGATGATAAAATTCAATAGTTCCAATGTTGTTTTCGATGGTTGTGGTAATTTCTCCGTTTTCGGGCATAGTGGTTGGTTTAGGTCGCGATTACACGCGGGTTTGAGTTAAAATTTCTAGTTAGCAATTTCATTCGATATTTCTGTTTTGGAGTATAGTATTCAGAACTCAGAATTCAGAATATTTTTTTAATATCGTTGTGCTCCTGGGACCCACCTCTTGTTCTCCTCCGCCGGAGGAGAGACGCTTTGTTTTATGGCGTTGCCAGGTTAAAGAACATTTCCCCTCTTGGGTGTATAGACCGGGGACATCCTTTACAGGTGTTCCGAGACATCCTTTACACTTTAAAAAGATCAAAAAATAGGCATTCTTACCTTCAAAAAGGAGGCCATAATGCCTTGGAAAACCGAGGAAACGAAAATGGAACTGAAAGCCGAATTTGTCCAAATGGCAGATCAACCACAGACCAATATGAGTAAGCTTTGCCGTCGGTTTGGTATCAGCTGTCCTACCGGCTACAAGTGGCTTCGCCGCTACCAACAGGATGGCTTGGAAGGGCTGTCCGAACGTTCCCGTCGGCCCGATAACAACCAAAACAAGACACCTGACCATATCGAGGAGCTGGTCGTGGAGGCTCGTCGTCGGGATCCCGGCTGGGGCGGCCGTAAACTGCGCTGTCACCTGTGTAATCAAGCAAGGGCCGGAACGATCGAGGCGGCTCCGGAGCAGATTCCGGCAGCGAGCACGATAACCTCCATCTTGGATCGCCACGATATGCTCGCCGAACCTTCGGATCCGAGCCGACGAGGAAGCTGGCAGCGCTTCGAGCGGGGCGCCCCCAACGAGCTCTGGCAACTGGATTTTAAGGGCGAATTTCGCTTGGCCAACCAGCAGTATTGCTATCCGCTCACGTTGGTAGATGACCATTCCCGCTTCAGTCTGGCTGTGGCAGGATGCCCGAACCAGCAACGGAGTACGGTTCAAGAACTGCTGATAACGGTCTTCAGGCGCTATGGACTGCCTTGGGCCATGCTCTGCGACAACGGCCCGCCGTGGGGCGCGGGGCTCGGCTGGCGCGATTGGGGACCGTTCTATACCGGGTTGGCCGTCTGGCTGATGCGGCTTGGCATTGACGTCATCTACAGCCGCCCGAACCACCCGCAGGGCAAAGGCAAAAACGAGCGGTTTAACCGAACCCGGGGTGATGAGCTGCTTGCCCACCGGCAGTTCGCCGACCACAGCGAGGCCCATGCCCGGATGGCCGACTGGCGTACCCGCTATAACACAGTCCGCCCCCATCAGCACTTGGATATGAACCCACCGGCCACACGCTACGAATCCAGCGACAGAGCATTTCCAGAGCATCTGCCGCCGGTTGCCTACGCCAGCGGTGCGACCACTCGAAAAGTAACCACCAACGGCAGGATTCGCTTTCGCGGTCAACGCTTCACGGTGGGAAAAGCCTTCAGTGGCCACCGGCTTGCGCTCCGTGCTAGTTCGGAGTCTCACACATACGACGTTTATTTTTGCAACCAACAAATTCGAACCATTAATTTAAACAAGAATGCTAATTAAACGTGTTAACCATGTCCCCGAACAGGTGTAAACCATGTCCCGGAACAGAACACTTGGGAGGGGAGTAAGGGGTGGGTTAGTCATCATATTTTAAAACCCACTGTTCAATAACACGCAAAACATTATCAATGTCATCAAGCACTTCTTTTTCAGAAAATCGCAAGAAGTGAACACCAAAGGATTCTATTCTCTGTTGGCGTAGTCGATCTTGCTCATATTGCGAATCATGATATTTCCCGTCTATTTCAATAGCCAGCATTAGCTCTTTACAGTAGAAATCGACGATGTAACGATCAATAGGTTTTTGACGGTCAAAATCGAAGCCGTTGACCCGCTTTTCCCGGATATATTTCCAGAGCCTTTTCTCTGCGGGTGTACTATTATTACGAAGTTTTCGTGCCTTTTCTACCAAATGGTGTTGGTAAGGAATAATATTCAATTTTTTATTGCTCATAAGTACCCACCTCTTGTTCTCCTCCGCCGGAGGAGAGACGCTTTGGTTTCTGGCATTGCTGGGTTAAAGAATATTTCCCCTCCGGGGAGGGGATTAAGGGGTGGGTTTAAGCCCGCCCTTGTTTTATGCTTTATACTGTTTTAATTGGCAGCATCCATTCTGAGTTCTGACACCTGAACTCAGGATTCAGCATTCACTCAGTATTGCCTTTGAATAAGCATTAATAAGTTTACTGACTTCTTGCAGCTTATTATTAAAATCTTCTGAGGCTTCAATATATCCAAGATCTTTTGATAAGATGATATAGTACCTACACTCTTCGAGTGATCCTTGGGAGATATTTAAATAACGTGCTGTATCTTTTTTTTCCCGTTTTTTAAATCCCTCCGCAATATTCGCAGCAATAGAAACAGCTGCTCTTCTAAACTGAGAGGTTAAACCATACATTTCTGATTTTGGAAAATCTTCAGTTTGGGCATAAACTTCTAACACAAACTCATGTGCTTTTTGCCATACTATTAAATCTTGGAATGTCTTAGCTGGTCTCCTCATAACATCTCCTATAAATTCTGATTTCTGAGTCCAGAATTCTGATGAATCCTTGCCCCTTACTAGTATGACCAGCTAAAGATTCTATCCTTACAAGAAGAGCAGTAACTAACTCATTCCTCCTCAAAAATATCCATATCCAGCACTTCGCGACGCTTGATGAGCGTAAGTATCGTATAGTCGGCTACAATCTCATTATCTTGATTGCTTACTTCCACATCCCAGTAGATAATCCCGAAAGGAAATTTATCCTTAGCCTTCTTTTGCCGGACGGTCTTTCGTTTGACGATCAATTTTGCCTGGATCGTATCGCCCGGAGCTACAGGTTGAGTAAAGCGCAGGTTTTCCAAGCCATAGTTTAGTATTACTGGGCCTTCATCCGGGTGGACAAATAAGCCTGCTGCACGTGAAAGTACAAAGTAACCGTGGGCTACGATTTCACCGAATAGTGAGCGCTCCGCAGCATCGGGATCGGTGTGAGCATAGAATTCATCTCCGGAGAGGTCGGCAAATCGCTCAATATCTTCTTCGGTCACGGTATGGGTTTCCGTAGTCCGTGCTTCTCCCACTTTCAGATCTTCGAAGAACTGCTGGAACGGATGTGTTTCAGCCTCTCGGGTTTCTGCTCCTTTAATATACTGGTTGGTGATATTCGTTAGCGTAGTAGGAGATCCCTGCAGGGCAACCCGCTGCATATTATGAATAACGGCACGGGCACCGCCCAGCTCTTCGCCACCGCCGGCATGTCCCGGTCCGCCGTGGACCATATGTGGCATCGGAGATCCGTGTCCTGTTGACTCATCAGCACAGTCGCGGTTGACGACCATAAAACGTCCGTGATACGGAGCACAGCCCAGCGTAATTTCGCGGGCAACATTATCATCGGCCGTAAAGAGAGAGCCCACCAGTGAACCGTCGGCCTTGTTTGCGAGATCGATTGCCTCTTGGTTTGACTCATAAGGCATTACCGTAGTCATAGGGCCAAAAGCCTCAACTTTATGAATCTCATCCACTTCAAAAGGCTGGCGACAAAGTAGAACCTTTGGATCAGTAAAAGCTCCTTCCAATCCTTTTCCGTTACTGTAGACCGATTCTGTTATCTCCATGAGGTCGGAAACCTGTTCTTCGAATCGGTCGGCTTGCAGTGCACTTGCCAGTGGTCCCATACGCGTTTCCTTTTCAGCGGGATCGCCGATAGTGGTCTTGTCGAGACGTGCCTTTAAAGCTTCTACCACATCATCTACTCGTTCTTGGGGGACGATAGTGCGACGTATAGCCGTACATTTTTGTCCCGTTTTTACGGTCATTTCGTTGGCTACCTCTCTGATAAAGAGATCAAACTCTTCCATATCCGGGGTCACATCTTTCCCCAGGATCGAGCAGTTCAGCGAATCGGCCTCCAGGTTAAAGCGTACATTATTGGCTACAATATTGGGATGAGCTTTGAGCTTTTGTCCCGTGCTGGCCGAGCCCGTAAATGCAACACTATCTTGACTATTAAGATGATCCAGCAGGTCACCGGGCTTGTTGGCTGCTATAAACTGGATAGATCCTTCCGGAAGAAGCTTCGATTCTATCATATCCGAAAACACCTTGTAAGCGAGATACGAGCCCGTAGGTGAGGGTTTGATGATAGCAGGCATTCCCGAAATGATAGCTGGAGCAAGTTTCTCCAGCATCCCCCAAATAGGAAAGTTGAAGGCATTGATATGCACGGCTACACCATGACGGGGCACACAGATATGCTGTCCCACAAAAGTGCCTTCGCGTGAGAGTCGTTCGTGATCTCCTTCAACATGATAGGGCAGATCCGAAAGCTCAATACGGGACTTGCTGGAGAGTGTAAACATGCTGCCAATACCGCCCTCGATATCAATCCAGGAATCTTGGCGCGTAGCCCCGGTGTGGGTAGAAAGCTTATAGTAATCTTCTTTACGCTCCATCAGGTATTGGCCCAGGAACTTAATTTTAAAAGCCCGTTCATGGATGGAGAGTTTACGGAGTGCGGGTCCCGCATTTTGCCGGGCATATTCGCAAGCTCCTTTATAATCGAGATCGGCTTCCAGCATTGTTGCAACCGGCTCGCCTGTTACCGCGCTGATAAGTTCTTTTTCGTCGCCTTGGTCAATCCATTGGCCTTTAATATAGCTGCGTACTTTCATAAATAGGATGATATTCTGTTAATACTAATTCGCCTTATAAAATCCAGAGTAGGGTATATACGAACCCATTGTCCAAAAATAAAATAATGTCTTCTGATCAAAGTTTTGGGTGTCAGATACATCAGGGTAGAATAAAGAAAAATCTGGCTGACTAAAACAACAAATCTTTTTATTACGGGAACAAAATTGGGGGTTGTGCTTTTAAAGCATTGAATGTTAAGTAAAAAGATTACTATATCTAATATGAAGGCCTCAAAAAATTCTCTTGCTGCAATTGTTATCCTGAGCCTGTA
Organism: Fodinibius halophilus; assembly: GCF_011059105.1. Lineage (GTDB taxonomy): Bacteria > Bacteroidota > Rhodothermia > Balneolales > Balneolaceae > Fodinibius > Fodinibius halophilus. The sequence continues at coordinate 20,566 of NZ_JAALLS010000010.1, forward strand.
TGTAATAATATTATTGACCGGTTGTGTAAATACGGCCAATGACAATGAGGAGATCAGTGTTGAGCTTATCGAGTCGAAGACGGAACTGCCTTCAAAAATACAACTATTTTATAAAGTTGATTTGGGAGAGGATAACCAGTTTACAACCTTAGAACCGTCTAATTTCGAGATTTATGAAGATGGATCTAAAATATCATCGCTGGAAGCCCAGGCGCAGATTCAGCGCGAACCCGGCGACTTTCTGTATTCCTCTGTGTTAATGCTGGATCTCAGTGGAAGTATTCTCAATAATGCTGATCTGCCAAAGCTGAAAGAAGCGGCAACGTCATTTGTCAAGGAGACAATGCCCCGGCAGACAGAAAGCCTGCACGGCACTCGTGAGATGGCCCTGTTTTGGTTTGATGGAGAGGAGTATATCCATCCGCTGGTATCATATACCGCCAACCGCGATACGTTGATCAGTGGAATAGAGTCTATTGATGAAGATATAAGCAATGATGTATCTACCAACCTAAATGGGGCGGTAATACAGGGCCTGTCATCAATGGACGCCCGGCTGCGTGAGGTGAAAGAAGATTCTGATATTGCTACTGCCGGCACGATGGTGCTTTTTACCGATGGTACCGACCAGGCGGGATATATAAATACCGAAGTTGCCTTGGACTCGGTCAGCAATGCTGCCGATGAGCACGGGGTGTTTACGATCGGTTTGGGAGGTGAGATTGATGAGGGAATTTTGAAAAAAATGGGTAAAAGTGGTTTTGAATTAGCCGAAGATTCTCTTGAGTTAAATGACAGTTTTCTGAACATAGCTGAACGGCTGGAAGCAGAAACAAACTCATTTTATGTGCTTGAATACTGTTCCCCAAAACGTTCTGGAACCCATAGTCTTGAATTGCGTGCCGTCTATGAAGATAAGTTTGGTAGTTTCCAGACGCAGTTTTCTGCCGAAGAATTTTCCGGCGGTTGCGAGGTTGAGTAGCATCAGTTTGGGTTAGAAGTTGATTGATTCTTAGTACTTGGTTTGAATTCCTTCTGTATAAAAAGATACTCTTATTTTTTGTATCGTTTGGGTATTTACGGAATGTTGGTCTCCAGAAAAGGCTTTAAATAGATAGGGTAATACGTTAAAACCATAAAAAAGAAGGGAGATTAATATGCCGTTATCTAAATTAACCGAATTTCTGGATTCTCACGATAAAAAGTATATGGTCATTAAGCATTCAAATGCTTATACCGCGCAAGAAGTAGCCGCAAGTGCTCACATCCCCGGAAAGGAGATGGCTAAGACGGTTATGGCAAATATCGATGGAACTATGAGTATGATTGTGACGCCGTCTACTCATATTGTCGATTTTGATCGGGTTAAGGAAGTGTTAGAAACTGAAGAGGCAGCGTTGGCTTCTGAGGAAGAGTTTCAGGATCTGTTTCCCGGTTGTGAGCTCGGGGCGATGCCGCCCTTCGGGAATCTTTTTAATATGGAAACCTATGTAGCTGCAGCTCTTACAGAAGATGAAGAGATCGCCTTTAATGCGGGCAATCACCGGGAGTTAGTAAAAATGCGTTATGATGATTATGAAGAGCTCGTTGAACCAACTATTATGCCGTTAGCTGTACGGCATGCCTAACTTTTGGTAGTTAGGATTGATAACGCAGATAGATTTATTAAGTAAGTCTTTCTAGAAGCTGCGGCAGAAAAATACCTGTTCCAGGTTGATTTTCTATGGGTGATAATAGCATTGGAATACCTATTCCTACGATGAAATAAATCCGATTAACTACAGGTGATGGTAAAAAATTGGCTATCAGGTTATAAATTAGATAAGTAGGTCGGGCAGATAGCTTTATGTTTTTTTGCTTCTTTACTGTTTAAAATACATTGCTCTATAATCTCAAAAATTATTATATCAATTTCTGAAAGTTGGATTTTCGGCTTTCATAGTTTTATAGATATGGGTACTCCCAGCATAAATTGAACAACAAAAATAGGTATTCGTTTTATATTAGAGAAAGAGAGTAATATTGAGTAAGTGGTAATTTAATTCTACATTGATAAATACTACTGAAATAACATCTACCTGGCGGTATTCTTCTATTACAAGTATCTGCCACAGGAAGGGTATGTATTTGTTTTGTTTCCTATGCGAGATCTTTCTACGCTAAGTTAAAAGAGGAGTGCAGATCAAGGTTCACAATACACTGTTTTAATAACACAAAAAGTGGGCAATATGGGTACAGATATCACATCGAGAAATAATGTAAAGCGTTTTGGTAATGGGAGTCAGACGATTATGTTTGCGCATGGATATGGTTGTGATCAAAATATGTGGCGGTTTATTACTCCTGCTTTCGAAGAAAACTATGATATCATTCTTTTTGATCATGTAGGGTCAGGGGATTCAGATGATGAAGCCTATGACTTTGACAAATACAGTTCGCTCAAAGGGTATGCTGATGATGTCATTGAAATATGTGAAGCCTTGAATCTGGACGAGGTAATATTTGTGGGGCATTCGGTAAGTACAATGATTGGCGTGTTAGCGGTAGGGGAGCGCCCGGATCTGTTTCAGCAGTTGATCATGATTGGCCCTTCTCCCCGATATATCAACGATGAAGACTACTATGGTGGTTTTGAAAAGGAGGATATCGAAGGGCTGGTAGAGACGCTTGAAAGCAACTATTTAGGATGGACCCGTAATATTACCCCCGTTATTGCCGGGAAGTCCAATGATGAAAAGTTTGCGGAGGAGCTAAAAAACAGTTTCTGTAGAATGGATCCCGACATAGCCAAACATTTTGGGAAAGTTACCTTTCTGAGTGACAACTGTGATGATCTATCAAATGTTTCGATCCCCAGTCTTGTTATTCAATCGGAACCTGATGTGATTGCTCCGTCCCGAGTGGGAAAGTATGTACAAACGGAAATACCCAACTGTAGCTTTACCAAGCTTGACGCTACGGGACATTGTCCGCACCTTACTGCTCCTGATGAAACTATAAAAGCGATAAAAACTTATCTCGCTAAAGGCTAATAAGGATGATACTAAACAAAGAAAATCTTAAAGATCTCTACCAGAATGCTCCCTGTGGCTATTTATTGATGAAAGATGATGGGAGTATTGTTAATGCAAATAACACCTTACTGGAATGGTTGGGCTATGAGCGGGAAGAAATCGTGTTAGAAAAAACATTTCAGGATTTAGTGGGTATGGGGGGAAAGATCTATTTTGAGACCCATTTAATACCTCTTTTACAGATGCAGAAAGAGATATCAGAGATTAATTTAGAGTTGGAGAGAAAAGATTCTTCAAAGATTCCGGTATTACTTAATGCAAAATTGGTACAGGATAGCCCCGAAGATGAATTGATTTACCGGGTTGCCCTCTCAGATATGACCCAGCGTAAACTCTACGAAGAAGAGTTACTTCTTGCCCAAAAAGAGGCGGAGGAGAAAACGAAACAGCTAAAACAGATCAATGAAGAGCTGGAACGTTTTGCACATAGTATCTCTCACGATCTGCAGGCTCCACTCAATACCATAACATCACTTATATCTTTATATGAAGAAGAGGGATTGAGTGAAAATGAAGAAAAAATAAAAGAGTTCTTTTCATTAGTGGCTACAAATACCGATCGGATGCGTATGATGATTCGGGACCTTTTGAGCTATTCGAAGATTGATACTAAAACCAAAAACCTTGATCCGGTATCTCTAAAAGAAGTTTGTCAGGAAGCCCTGGAACTGTTGCATGCAGATATACAGAAGCACAATGCCACATTTGATATTGGGGATCTGCCTACGGTAATGGGAGAGCGGTCTCAACTAGTACGCTTATTCCAGAATTTATTTTCCAATGCAATGAAATACCGCTCTGAGGAAGATCCTGTTATCGAAGTATATTCAGAAAAGGGGGATGACTTTTATACTATCCGGGTTAAAGACAATGGAATGGGCATTGATAGAGAGGATGAGGAGAAAGTATTTGAGTTCATGGAGCGACTGGATACTGACAAATCTATTGAAGGAACGGGGATAGGGTTGTCAACCTGTAAGCGGGTGGTAGAAAACCATGGCGGAAATATTACGGTCTGTTCAGAAGCAGGTGACGGATGCACCTTTTCATTTACATTACCCTTGGTAGAGCAGGAAGAAAATGTCCGAGAGTGAGTCTACTTGTTTTGTCTGTTTATATGTTGGCAAATAGGTCTGTGTCCCAAGGGTTCGTTTTTCACACCAAGGCTATCGGTTAACTATTCTAATGTTGAAACGAGTTTGACCGACAAAATATAGTAATGGGAGAGGATCTCTCCTAGTTCTTTGGGGGGATTAGGTAAGCAGGCTCGCCGAACCATGTTATTGCCCAGCTTTTGATCCCAAACAGTAAAGAGACTTAAAATCGGAATTTTAACGCCGGCCTTGATATCCGAATTTAAAAATGATTTCCAGGTATATTCTCTCCGCGGATTTAGAGCTTTTTTAATCTCTGTAATGGATCCCTTTTTAAAAAATGTTCTGAGTTCAACGGGTTTTGCCATCATATCCATTTAAGTTCTACTACCTTAAACTGCATGAAATGATGCGTGCAATGTTTGAAATGAAACTGTTGCCATTGGGTGGCATTTAACGGGCCAAATAGGGATTCGTTTGAATGGCTTCCGGATTATTCCTGAAGTAGGTACGGTAGTGTTCAACTTCATTTTTTAAATGCTCTTTGGCCTGCTTAGAATCTTCATGCTGTAGTGGCAACAATTGGTCGCCTGTAACGGGATTGGTAAACTTTTTGGGCATTGGCCTATTGGTAGCCAGGAAAGCCTGAAGTTTAGCCCGTTTCTCTTTTGGGGTATGGCATTCTACATTTCGCTTGTCGGTTGATATCTGAAAGGAAAAAATAAGATGCTCAATCATATGCTGTGCTGTCATCGTGCCCCACAGCGGCTGGTCTATCTTTATGTAGCGAATCTATGGCCTTGGCAGGGTATCATTAAAAAATGCTGTTCTTGCATCTTTATCGTTGACCGATAATTCTATATTAAGTGTTGATATAGGGTTAGGATGAGTTATTTAAAAACGTTGTTATTCTATTTGCAAGCCAATTTTTGAATTCATCTGTTGTAGGGGGACAATGCCGGCTGTTTTCAATGAGCTCCGTTTCTGTATGTGGGATGTGGGTTTGAACCCTGTTAATGAGTGGTTGACCGGGAAAAGAGATATCATGTTCTGCCGCCATAACCAGGCAAGGCATGGAAAGGGTTTCGAGTTCTTCTTTCTCAGCAACCGGTGGTATTCTTGATGGGGTTTTGAAATCATTAAACGCATCACCCAAATAGTAAGCCCAGTCCTCATCCCAGTTTGTAATCAAATATTGCACTAAATTTCGAAGTCGTTTTTCGGAAGGGGCAATTTTGTACATAATCATTGGGAGAGCCATTTTCATGAGACCTTTGAAGATGGATCCCTGAACAATTCCGGCAGGGACTAACAGAATTAAGTTGTTAACTTTTTGGGGATGTTGAGATGCAAATTGCCGGGCAATAAAACCACCGAGACTTATCCCAAATAAATTGATCTTACCTAGTGCAAGTCCATTGAGAATCTCATTAAGCCATCGAGCCTGTGAGTCATCAGAATAAGAAAGACGTTTGGGAATACCTTTGACAGATTCTCCCGGAATGTCGGGGGCAATGATGTGATAGTTTTCAAGAAGTGGTTCGAGAGCTGCAACGAGATGGGCAGAGCTGGTCATCATTGCATGCAGGCAAAGCAGGGGTGGTTTGGAGGTATCGCCGGCAATTAAAATATGGGTATCTCCAAAAGAAGTAGAAAGGGACTGCTCTTTTTTCGGAGCATCAATTTTGTCCAGGAATTTCTGGTACCAGTTTTCCAGCCGTCGGCGTGCTTTCTTATTTTTGATCATGGTATGGTCTCCATAAAGTCAGGGTATGAAATTGATCATCGGCCTTCATCTAAAAAATAGATTACTATAATGGTAAGTAATAAATGAAATGTATAAAGGGCAAAGAAATGTGGGGGTTTAGCATGCCGGATGACGGGGCAAGAACAGGAGGGAAACTACCGGATGTGTGCTAGTTGTTGATTACCAAATAAGACTATTTCGAACGAGAAAACGACCATTAAATAAGATAGGAATGCCAACCCCGTCTCGCGTGGCATGAATATGCAAATGAGGTTCAGAAGTATTGCCCGAATTTCCCACTTGTCCAACAGGAGTGCCTTTACTAACTATTTCGCTGCTGTCAACAAGTACACTTTTTTGTAATAAGTGGGCTAAGTATACATGAGCCTCTTTACATTTTATCATTACATGGTTGCCCGCGGGATGCTTTGGGTCATGATTGGGTGGGATATAGTCGGGGAGGTCAGAAACAGCCTTTTGTATCCTACCACTACAGGGGCTGTAAACAGTATCGGCATATATAGCATAGGAGGAAAGGTTATTGGGATATATTCCCTTGGCACGCGTTCCAAGAGAGTTTAATTCGGAGATATCTAGAGCAAATTGTTGTGCTTCATGGATATTATGATAGTTGATGAGCGGGGTGCTACCACCGTGGGCCACATGATATACTCCATTTTGTAAAGGAAACTGTAATTCTATAGATGGGTGGGAGGTTGTATAGCCCATCAGCCCAAAAATGTTTAACGGTATAAAGCATAGGCAAATGATGATATAAGTAATGGTTGTAACCTTTTTTTGCCAGGTATTGCCAAGTTGTATGGGGCCCCAGTGGGCAGGGAGCCTAAACAGTGATTTTATAACAGCTACAAAATATGCGACTAATATTAGTAACCCCAGGTAAATACTTGTCCAGGCTTGGGCCCCCACGATAAGAGAAAATCCTACGACAGAAGATGTAGCTAATAGCAGAAGTATCCAGTTTATGCGACTATTTTCTTGGCTATTCCAAAGCCAAATAATAAATAAAAATGGTAGCAACAGCTGGGCTACAAAAAGGTTTACAAAGGCCATGCATCAACATTTGAGAGTGTTTTGGGAGGTCAGTTATCCTCTCTGCAATAAAATGGTATTGATATATAATGATTTGCACAATGAATAAAAAAGCTAATACCATCATGCCGTTGACTTGGCCAACACCGGGCTGACTTTAAGAACAAGTAGATAAAAGGTATAATTATTCAGCAATGGTATATAAATTGTAGACCGGTGTTTTTAGGTAGCTTAATTCAGTGGTTCGTGTACTTTAACCGTCGTTCTAAGTCCTTGAAGTATTGTTTGATTGTAGTATCATGGCCAACAAAAACAGTTGAAATAAACCGGTATATGGGGCTATAAATTTCCCCGTTTTCAGTGATGGTCAGTTGAGTGCCCTCCGCAGTGCTGTCAATGGCGTAAGTCCATGTACCCCCAAAGGGCAGGTCTGAGTCGGTAATTTTAGTTACAAGTTTACTGCTGTCATTAGAAGCGGTTACCACAAAAGGCAACGATTCAGCCTCACGATAATATTCTCGCCAGCGAAGTGCTTCCGTTGAATCGGAAAGTACTTTAACAGAGTCTACATAGGGGCGCCAGTCCGGATACGATTTAACATCAGTAATAAGCTGCCAAACCTGTTGTTGAGGCACTTCAAATGTTTGCTGATGGCTAACGGTGTGGGATTGCGGCAAAAAAGAGCCGATGCCGTAGACGATAAGGGGAATGCCTGCCAGGGTGCCTAATATGATCAGAAAGTATTTCATAAATTGTTTTTAAATCTCAATTTCAAGTAGGATTAAAATACTACATTTCTATAAATGTTACAGTGAGCAATATTAATGTCTCTATTTTTAAAAGATGGGGGTGGGTTAGATATCTATTTTAAAAGCCAAACCTGCTCCTCGGCCGCACATTTGCCCTTCAATCCGCCCGGCACATTAGAGCGGACAAGAAGCGTTATTTCGTAGCTATCTGCGTAGTGTTGATCTATTTCGTCACTGCTGATCGAAAAGGGCGGGCCTTCCATCAGTTGTTGATCATATTCATAACAGATTAACAGCTGCGGCGCGTTATTGGTGATATTTATTAGATGGGCAGTATATCGGTTTTGCATCTTTTTGGGTAGTGCTACCAAAGCTGCACGGTTATAAATAGCATCAACCCGACCAAGTATTTTACCGGTCAGGTCAAAGATATCCCCGACAAAAATGTCAATATGTTTTGCACTGTATCGTTCTATATCACCAACTGTTGAGATGGCAGGTTTCATCTTCAGTTCTTCAAACAACTGTTTAACAGCTAGTTGGCTTAGTTCTATGCCGGCTACGTGATATCCTTTCTCAAGCAGCCAGGAAATATCCACCGTCTTTCCGCATAAGGGAACAAATACCCGCTGACCTTTTGCTAGTGAAAGTTTATTAAAATGGGTGACGAGTAAGAGATTAGCATTACTTTTATGAAAGGCTATATGATTAGTTTCCCAGCGTTGGTGCCAAAAACGTTTTTTCATAGCTGTTTTTCTAGTTAAATGGTTGTTAGCATTTGTACTACTCGGTTACAACTCATTCAATATGAGCTCATTGTTTATTTTCATGCCAGCGGTTGTTCCCTGTGCTACGGCATTGGCCAGGGTTCGCATACGGCCGGAATTATCGCCGGCGGCATAAACACCCGGAATTGAGGTCGCTTGCATAGCATTTACTTGGATATATCCTTCTTCGGTTAAAGCGCAGCCCAGGGATTTAGGGATATCGCATTGCTGAACGACAGGAGGACGAGTATATAACGTTTTGAGGGGAGAGCGGGAACCATCCTGAAAGATGACCGCCTCGAGGTATCCGTTTGTATGATCCAGCCTATCAAGTCGATTTTCAATAATTTTGATCCCTTTATCCGTAAGCTCGCTCGTTTGTTGGGCTGTTAAACTGGATTCCCCATTGGTAAATAAGCTTACCTTATCGGTCCAATTGGAGACTAGTCCGGCAAATTGGAAGCCGGATTCTCCGTTAGCCAGTATGCCCGTTGTTTGGCCTCGCACTTCGTAGCCGTGACAATAAGGACAGTGGAGTGCGGATATTCCCCAGCACTCGGAAAAGCCTTCAATAGGGAGCATGAGGTCCCGAAGGCCGGTAGCAAAAATGATTTTTGTGCTCCTGAAAGTATCACCGGAGTCAGTTAGAGTTTTAAAGCCATTTGGGACTTTTGTAACATCGTTGACTAAGCCATTGATTGATGACACGGTATTATACGGCATTAGTTGTTTTTTGGCTATAGCCAATATTTCAGCGGGTGTTTTTCCGTCTTGGGTAAGAAAGTTGTGAGAGTGAGGTGTTTGCCTATTGCAGGGGGTGCCACTGTCAATAATTAAAACATTTCGTAAGGCTCTGCCGAGTGCCATTGCCGCGGCAAGTCCGGAATAGCTTCCACCCACGATGATAACATCAAAATAATTGCGATTACACATTATACCTGGTTTTGAAGAATTACAATTTATACACTGTTGTTGTGCTTAAAGGTAATTGACCGGGCAATATATGTGGTAGGACAAAAGGAAAGTTTAACAGGACTTATTTAAAATTTTGCCTGAAAGCATCAGGAGAATGGCCAGTGTGTTTTTTAAAAAACCGAATATAGTAGGAGACATCTTCGTACCCCAGCCGGTAGGCAATTTCTTTCACCTGTTTAGTGGTAGCAAGAAGCTGTCTTTTTGATTCCAGGATAATAAGATCATTGATAAGTTCTGAGCATGTTTTACCGACAGTGGCCTTTGTGCTTGCATTCAGTTGATAAGCAGAAAGGTTCATCATATCCGCATATTCAGAGACCCTTTTACAGATAGAGATATGGCTTTCAAGAAGTTCCAGAAAATCTTCTAACCGTTGTTGTTTGTAGGTAGCAACGTTATGCGAAGAGGTATTGTCCTGTTGGCGGATGAGTTCAATAAGTATAATTTCCAGGTATGATTGAATAGCTGTTTGATATCGATTCTGCTTGGCAGAATACTCTTGGTATATAGCTGCCAATGCAGGAAGATTTTTCTCTGATTTATCAGCATCCAACTGGTAATGGTTTGTACCACTGGCTTTTCTTAATAGCTGATGCGAGCGATTGCTGCGCGGTATGTAAAAGTCAGCATTGAATTGCAGTAAGTACCCCGTACTTCCGGATTTGAGGGTAAGTTCGTGGACTTGTCCGGGCCGCATAATAAATATGCTGTAATCCGATACTTCATAAGAGATAAAATCGATCTCATGGGTACCCACAGCACTTTCCAGGGCTAGGATATAATAGAAATCATGCCGGTGTAGCTCTTGTACCATGTCGGTATTATCCATCATATCCCGAAGGTCTCGAATGTTAAAACTGCCGATTAAAGCAGGCTCCTTTTTTGAATTCGGGATGCGTCGTATCGGGATTTCATTCATTCCAGCAGTTTGTAAAGTGAGATTTCGAATGTACACTGAAAATACAATTTTTGTCGTACAAATTGGTTTTGTACCGTATTTAATGATCTGTCACTCTATGGAACAATATGCTGGCATCAGTCTTCTAATACAATGAATAGCGTTTAATAAACGCAGAAAAAGATGATATATATAGGCTATTTATTATCGATAGGAGGATTTATATCACTAATAATAACCGGAGTTAATTATATAAATGATTCAGAGAGCTTTTATATAGAAGGGGGCTTTGCGAAACTAGTCACATCTTGTCATGCTGAACTTGTTTCAGCATCTCATATACAGTTATTAGCATTAAAACCGAGATCCTGAACTGAATTCAGGATGACATGCCAAGTTTTGCAAAGCTCCCTAGAAATAATGCAAAAGCCGTATATAGAATATCCTTGCTGTGGATAGATATGTTAGTGGCAAGAATGCAATTGAGTAGTATCTCCTTTCTCAGGAAAACCAATGAGCTGTTGTCCCGTGAGGGTATAGGTGCTGTTTTCAAGAGAATCTTTGGCAATAAATTGTTCTCCTTCCAAGATGGCCGTATCTCCCTGCCGGTTGTAGTAGCCATGGAAATAGGAGGCATAGGAATGTGGGCCTATTTGTTTGGAAATAGTAGCAACTGAGCTTTCGCTGTTTAATCGCAGAATATAACTATTGTTCTCACTCTCTATACAATAGGTGCTTTTGTAACGATCAAAGTGATACCACTGAAAGACAGAGAAAGAACAATAGGCAAAGAATGGGGCAAGGAAAATAAATGTCAGCGAGAGTACAAATATCATTTTCTGTATCTTTTGTTTGTATACCATTACGCCTACGACTATAGCATTCAACAGACTGGCCAGGGTAATTACGAATAGAAAAAATAGCCGTTCATATCCCATCGTCGGATTCCAGAGGTCTTCTATATAGACCGCTGAAAGTGTGAAAAGGAACAAAACTAGATATCCGGATAAGAACGCCAGGGAGATATTTTGGAAATGTACTTTTTGTAGAAAAAAGGCTATCCCTAACAATAGAAGAAATGAGAGTACGCCTAAAAGAATAATGGTCATCATAGGTTAAGCTTTGGGAGTATTAAATCTGTCGGGGATTGTTTGTAATATTCAAAGAGATAATAAGAAGTCGGTCTGGAATATGGATTAACGATGGGGTGAAAAAATAGGGGAGATCTACCTGATTTTTTGGTCAACTTCGTTGCTGGTTGTAAAATTTTCTGCCTTCAGTTCCATCTTCTTAATATCAGTTGCTGTTGAGATCCAGGTATAACTATCGCTTTCAACAATGAATTTTAATGGTAATGAACCATTACTTTCTTTTAGAAACCTGCCCCAGCCTCCCATTTTGTGTTTTGCAAAAGGTTCTGGGCTAATGCTGATTTCAGGGCTATACCAATAGATGGTTTTATCATGGTTGGTTTTGATGATTACTTTTTTGCAGAGATAATCTAAAATATTTTTTGTTTCATTAAAATGCTCAACGGAGATTACTTCTGAAACGGTATTGCCGGCATTTGTGGCCATCAGTCGGATTGTAGCAGGGGCTATGTAGTAATAGGTGTTTGTTTTACTGTTATAAAGATGTTTGAAATTGCCATTGCCATCGTACGCTTTGTAATTAAAAGCATTGATAAAATAATGTTGTTCTGTTCCAAAGCGTTGCCCCATCTGATGAGTGATATCCTTGCCGGTTTGGCGATCTTTGAACTGGTATTCGTATATGATCTTTCCGCTGAAAATATTGCTTTCCCCAGGTGTTGTGTCAATATTTGATTTGGAGCTGCTACAAGAGATTAGAAAGGAAACGGCAAAAAAGAGGAATAGCTTTTTCATGTAAATGAAGCGTTTAAAATTATATACAGGGCTATACTAATAAATTAGCGCCAACGTCATACTTTGCGTATGAAATAAAAGTGTAACTATAAATAGTGTGGTAGGCAACTGATACTATTCCAACTCATTAATCTTGGAGATTGTGTATTAACTAATAAACAGGAATGCAATTTCTCAGAAAGAGGAGAGGAAAATATGTAGAACGGGAGAGATGGTGTTCAATACCGATTTTAATGATTTAATTAGCGGCATACATTATACCATTATTCCAAACTATTGTGCCTGGTTTTTATCTCCGTAACTAAACCGAAAGCCGAGATATCAAGCTATATATCGGCTTATTGGATGGAGGGTCTATGACTATAGTTCTAGCTAAAAAAGTTCATTTATGACCAGAAAGGCTATCTCCCTTCGCTTTTGTCCCATCCGATGGATTTGGTTTTTTAAACCTATGAAGGTTGTTCAATGATTTGGGATTGATAAAACTTTTGATCATCCGGTCGGTGCCGTTGTGTTTAAAGTGCAATTCTACCAACCTATTGAAATAACTGTTTCGACGAATCCTCGTGATTTTTTGTGTTGTTATTTTCATCTCTGCCTGGGGCATATCGCTTATAAAAAAGGGAGAGTAGAGCCTAAGAATTGATGCCCCATTTTCATGGTCCGTAATCTCCAGTATTCTAAGAGATTTTGATAACCTGTAAATTGGGGCAGTAAGCAAAAGACAAATAATGCCGGGAATGATGACAATAATGTGTTCTGCCAGTGCTTCTGGCAAACCGGATTGGCTCGCTTCTTTAACTACAATCATGACAGTAAAAATGCCAAATATGTAAATCAGCATTGAAAGAACGACAATGCTGTATACCAAGAAGTTGTTTGAATTTTTTTGGGTTTTACTCATGATGGATGAATGTGTTATGATTATGCTACAGTAGTTAATTGGTTAGTCGTTTTGCTGCTTTAAGTGCCATGACCTTTTAAAATAATGATGTGTAATTGTATTCATATCCGGAATCAAGGCTTTACTGATACCTATCCCGGCTGCAATTACTAATAGGTTTAAAAGCCCAAACAGGGATAGATCTTTTATAATATAGGCCATGAGTAATATAACAAAGCTGGAAACCAGGGCCTGCCAGCTGGTACTTTTACTGCCGTGTTTTGCAAAATCGAGGCTTATATACTTTTCTTTTATTAACGGCCATTTTAATGATATCGGGAATGCCGTTACATAATAGAGGATAGCCGATGTCAGATAAAAAGTGATGTTTGGTATTGTCTCGAGACCTGTACTGATAATGAAAGCACTGAAGATAACAGCATCTATAGCCAATAGTTTGAGATAAAACTTGCTATACACCTTACAAAGATTTTGAACGGAATGTTCCCGTAGGGCATGGGTGAGCAGTAGGTTCCGGTTTACCCCAAAGAAATTGTATCCCAAATAAGTAAACAAGATTAGGGGGGACGCAAGCATCCAGGTTACAATTTCAGGGCGAAGTAACATCATTCCTTTGGTTACCTGCATAACGCCACTCATTGACAGAATTATGATCTTAAAGCCAAAGGCTACTCCCAGTGAAATCTTAACATTGCGGTTGGCAAAAATACGTAGAAATAAGCTTTTGCGGTATTTTTTTGTTTGATCTTGTAGCTTTATCTCTTTTTTACTTTCGGTATATGCGTATATAAAACCGAGGGTTATAAACAGCAGGAGCGAACAGATTATCCCCCAACGGCTGCTGCCCCAATGAGCGTAGATATAAAAAGATGCTGCAAGTACGGCACCGCCGGCTATTACCGACAGAGTTGGTCGGGGGAGGCTAAATTCGAGGATATTTTTTATCGTACGGTTTAGGCTATAAAATGAGAGTATCAGAACAGAGGAGGTCACAATATGGGTAAGATCAACAGGGGTACTGAAAAAGAGCAGAATCAACTGCATCAGAAAAACAAAAAGCATAAAATGCCTCAGCAGACCGAATGTTATATCAATGCAAATCTTTTTAGCTGTGGAGACCGGGTAATACGAAGGGAATACGATTTGCGAACGTTTTAGGGTGGGGAAAAAATCCAGAATAAGGCAAACGGCGCCTACTGCAAGTGTATAAACAGTCATACATTGATGCAGGCTATATCCTTCTGAGATGAAGTATAGAATTCCATAAGCCAGACCACCCCCATACATCAATGCCGATAGAACGGCGGTGCCAAAATAGAGGAGAAATTTACCAATCTTTGGCCAGCGTAGTATCGAAGCCGTTTTTTTCTTTAACAGAAAAGAAGCGAGTGAAAACATGATTAAAACTCCCCAAGCTCTTTGGGTTTGTATCCTAACCGGTCAGAAATCTCATCTTCAAAACTTTTCCCATTATTTTGCACATCTTCTTTGGCAAGATGCAGCAGTTCAGCTCCTTTTATCAGATCGATATGGGAGGCAATTTTATCCATGTACAGCAGGTCGTGAGAAGATACGAGCACCGTATTACCCTTTGCACGATAATCATTCAAAAAAGCGGCAAGGTTCTTACTGGAAAAAACATCCAGTCCGTCGAAGGGTTCATCAAGGATCAGGAATTTTGGTTTATGAATGAGAGCGGCGCATATGCCCGTTTTAAGCTTCATCCCTTTGGAATATTGGCCGATGGATTTTGACGGCGAGGGGACATCTTCAAAAAAGTAGTTAATCAGGTACTCTGTTCGGCTTTGAATAAGTTCTTGATTCATTCCATAGATGAGGCCCACATATTCCAGGTAGTCCTGAACGCTGAATTCATCAATAACCGGATTGATTTCGGGCAATACACCGATCTTCTTTTTTATCGCTTGTGGGTGATCGTGCCATTTTTTCCCAAAGAGTTCAATAGTTCCGCCATCCGGAGGCAAAAGGTTTACAATGATATTGATAAGGGTGCTTTTCCCGGAACCGTTTTTGCCTATAAGTCCATGGCACTCTCCTTGCTTTATTGTCAGTGCTATATCTTGCAGAACAACCTGATCTCCGAACGTTTTATGAAGATTTTTAATACGTAGTATCATATCTGATCAATAATTATGCGATATCGGTTTGTGAGCTGCTGCCAGTGGGTCGGTACAGAATTTATAGATACCATGACTCATAGTTCCAACTCGAACAAGGTAAAAGGGGAGTGGTTTACTTAATGCAGAGGTTATGTGTCCATGCGGGATTAATGCGTACTTGCCCATCGCTGCCCCTCCTGAAAGGCTTCGGATAAAGAAGCAACATCAATAGATAGTATCCCAACAGTAATTAATACTACACTAACTATTAGTAATTTTGATCTATACTCCCGGAATTTTTTTGAGAAACTCATGAAAAACAGGATTATTCCTCCTAACAGACTCAGGTCCACAAGAAGTCCGATAATAAAATCAAGCATGATGATCTGTATTTTATTGTTTGTACGATAATGAACCGGGGATTTCACCTCCCCGAGCAGCGTAGCATCACATATTATATGACCAACGTATCAATTATTTGTGAATGCAGTTGCTAGTTTACTATTTGGCATCCAAAAAACAAAATCCCCCCCTTACCGGTATTTCTAAATGGAATAGTTGTATCTTATGGACCTTTCTAATTTTATGTTGACAAACAACTTTTCTCCGTACTTGCCTGATGCCATGCAGATTTTGGGACACCCTATTGTTTGTAAGCAGATCTCTTTGCCATTTATTAGTCATTATATTTAACCGCTAAGCGGAATTAGTAATTAATGAACAGTTAAATACAAAACCAGAACGCAGCCGGGCTTGTCTTGCGAAACTCTGGGTTTAAAGGGCAGTAGAGCTTGTGTTGTCTGATTGGTAAGCAGGTTTATGTTTTTCGAGTTTACTCAGATTTCATTTTGATTACAAAACGATAGGGAAGCCAAATTTATCTCATATTTTTTGGGATCAATACCCGATTTTACGATATCACAAGCTATACTTAACAGGCACAAAAATTTGTCTTGTTAGGGAGATATCACTTTTCAAAAGTTTTGCTATTCCCTTTATCGGACCCTTTCTGTGAAGGTTTTTTAATACAATTTTTCCATCTCTATTAATTACGATTGTTTTAGGTAGAACTCGTACGTTGTACAAGTTTGCGAGTTCATCGTTATAACTTTTGGGTTGCCTGATTTGTGGCCAATCCATCATATGTTTATTAAGGAAAGCTTGTAACTGCAGTTCATCTTTATCCAGTGAAATCCCGATAATCTGAAGCTCTTTTTGGGAGTACTTGTCCCTTAACATTCGTAGGGTTCGGATCTCTTGAACACAGCTTTTGCACGAAGTAGCCCAAAAATAGAGTATCACCAATTTACTCTTTTGGTTTTCCAGGGAGAGTTGCTTTCCATCTATTGTTGTAGCCTTAAATTGGGGCGCTTGTTTACCAATACTGAACTTCTCTAGTTCATAGAGATAGGTGCGAGCTAAATTTACATAAAAAGGAGCAGCATCAAGCTTGATAATTTCACGATATCGCTTTTTAACCTCATGCATATTGTCTTTTAACAGATGGTCGGAGGAAAGCAGAAAAAGAGCAGCAGTTCTGCTTTTGGGATCGGTAAGGTTCTTCTCAAGTTTGTTCAACAGGGTAATATACTCGTCATATTTATTTTGTTTTAAAGCATTACTATTGCCGACTAAGCGTAAAATATCATACCAGGCATCTGAATCATAAGCTATATGATCTAAAGCTGAATTTAGTTTTTCTGTTTCTCCAATGTTGATCCACATCAAACAGGCATCTTTTAATGCCTCTTTGCCAATCGTAGTGTTAGGGCTTTTTAAAAAATATTGGAAAAACTCTTCAGCATATTTGTATTGAAGACGGTCGTAATATTGGGTTTTCTCAAGGTGAGTTTCAGCACTATCCATATATGCCGCGAAAGAAGAATCGGTAGCGGTACTGATGTCCTGTCCATATAGATCTGCGGCAAGTGTAAATATTACGAACAATACGAGGTGGATTGCCTTTTGATGAAGTGTCATGACTTTTTGCTTGTTGAGGCTTTTAAGCGTCCATCTAACGTTCTTAATAATTAAGATGAACTTTTTGATTTCTTATTGAACTCCTTTGGTTTTGTTATCTATTCTATACATTGGTTGGTTTCGTTGAGGGAAGGTAAAATCACTTTAACAGGGGTATCAAAGGGTAGAAGCTGAATAATGTAAATGAGAAAGTACGTCTATATTATTTTTTTGCTATCTCTTTTCGGACAAGCTAAATAAGTCCATCCTACTTTAGCTGTCTTAATGCAGTTTTAGTGATATGTCTAACGGTCGTGTGCAAAAACTTTAGCAGACCGCTTTTTATTTAAGTTTCCAACCTATCAATCCATTCGCTTCGGTCGTCTACAACAAAATCAAACTCTGTGTTTTCGGTAGTGTTAATTCTTAATCCATTATCAACCAAACGAGCAGTTTTTCGTTTTTTAATGCTACTTATTTTAGATAAATCAATTGACGTTTCTTTCTGTTGGAAATTATATTTGTGAGCACTAAAAATTAACCTTCTATTGGTTAAAAATAGCTTTCCCCCGGTAGCAATCCACCAGTTTCGAAATAGATTTGCCTTTTGCTCGATAATAATTTTTTCTCCTTCAGACAGGATCGGAGTGTCAACATTTTTTACTAAAAATGGGGTTATCTTTTTCAAGAGATACGGAAAACCAACACCCATAAAAAGGCCCATGAACAGTGTAGGAAGCAAAATGGATTTCATATTGTTCAAAGAGAAACCACCATTAATTACCATCATTAATATTGCAAAAACTACCATTGAGAAAAGTGCTGAAAGAGCAAACACCACTTTTTGTTGCTATTATAAGCATCCATCTTGTGTATTATTTTGTCGCATTTTAGAAAGTATGATTTATAGCCGCCAAGCCTACGCAGGCTGTACATAACCGGTGAAAGGGTTATCGATAGCACATGTTAGTTTACTATTTGGCAATCAAAAAACAAAACGGGCAAGGGCAGCATATCTCCCTTGCATGCTTTACCGTTCTTGGGTTATTTGATGTAAGTATTTAGGGTTTTTATTAGTTGATCTCCTTTTAATTCATTGCCAAAAGCTACTATGTTACCATCCGGATTCACCAGGTACTGTGTAGGATACCCTGTAACCCTATAAAGATTGCTGATAGGTTGATCTACTTGGCCATAGGGTTCGTAAATTTGAGGCCATTTGATATTTCTTTCCTTAACAAAATCTCTTACCTGTTTAATATTCTGATCCACACAAATGCCTACAATTTCAAAATTCTTATCTGAAAATATGCTGTAAGCTTCTTTCAAATTAGGGATTTCCTTTAGGCAGGGGCCACACCACGTACCCCAGAAATCGAGGAGCACAAACTTGCCTCTGAGATTACTAAATGCTAAAGAATCTCCGCCAATCGTTTGAGCTTTGAAATTTAGGGCGCTTGCACCTTTTCGAAGCGCCAATGCCGGTAAAACGCTGGTATCAGGTTTTGTAATATGGATTTTTGTACCAATGGCATTAATAGAGTCAACTTGAAATGTTTCCCCGAATACATTGAAGGGACGATCGGTCCTATAGGATTCATTATTTCCCGGCATGATATCAAATTGACCATCTTTGTTTAGGTCAATTAACAAATAAGTAAATTCCCCGGGATTATACACTGCTTCATATCCAAAGGAAAATAAAGCAACGTCAAAAGTTTGTTTGTTCACTTGCCATTTTCCTCGTCGATATTTGTCGTAGTTAATACCAATAGAAGGAACCCCCGCCGTTGGACTATAGGTAAGAATAAATGGTTCGGTTTGTGTTAAAATTTGATTATCACGGTAAATCTCGAAGGTTAGGTCGACCTGAGCTCGTTTAACTGCCATTCGTTTTGTTTTGAATTCTAGTGTATCGGTTGAAAATGTAATTGGCTCTTCATCACTTAGGTCTTCATCATTATCTTTATCTAAAATAGTAACCCATTGCCCATTCTTATCTTTGCCAAATGCAATGGTGCTAATGCAGTCTACCCATTGTTCTGTTTGGCTGCTGGTATCAATAGGAGGACTCATATTATTGAACTCTTCCTCAGACCAATCTCCTTTTTTATATGCATAGTAGAAGTATTGATCGCTGTAAATGAAATCGTGCCAAACGTTCAGTTCTTTTAGAGTGTCAGGTATACCCGTAATATTATTGCGTTCCTTGACAGTAAAAATATGCTTGGTAGGGTCAAAGGTGTCAAAAGCTGCGTTTGGCGGAAGGGCATTATCATATTTTATCTGCTTTAGATGAATGATGTTTGGAGAATCACTTTCGCTGCATCCCGCGACAACAAGTACTGCTGCAAGAAAAACTCCCCATAAGATGAACAATCTTGATTCGTTTGTTTCCATAATTTACGATTAAAATTAAAGATTTAGTCACTTTGATAAACAGTATACTAAACGCGTGTATACGCTTCGTGCACCGGATGTCAAGTTAAAAACAAAATGTACTACAGAAAGTGATTAGCTCAAAATTGGCGGTCAAGGCCCCCTGTCTGTTTAATCTGGCGGCTGATCTGAGTTGTTGCGCCATGTTTTGTCTCGGGTTAGAGTGTATAGAACTAATTCTTCTCTGTGTAAGGGCAATCCAGTTTTTTGCTGTGAACAAGAGATCAACACGAGTAGTGCCGGGAGTGTGATGAGAACGGTTTTTATATAGTCATGGGTATATCGATTTAAATTTGAAGACGATGACAAAATATTTTGGAAGTTATATTTTAAATTCTACATTTGTAGAAACAAGCCTAACTACATTTGAAAACAATGCAATTACCAAGAGCCGAAGAAGAGTTGATGCAGCATTTGTGGAAGCTGGAAGAGGCTTTCATGAGAGACCTGCTTGAAGAATATCCTGAGCCAAAGCCGGCTCCCTCTACGATAGCCACATTGCTAAAGCGGATGACAGACAAAGGTTTTGTGGACTATGAGCAAAAGGGGCGCTCGCGACAGTATTATCCGCTGGTGAAGAAATCAGACTATTTTTCGAAACATGTAAACGGACTAATCAAGAAGTTTTTTAATAACTCAGCGGCCCAGTTTGCCTCTTTCTTTACTTCGGAAACTGAGCTCTCAGAGGAGGAACTGAAAGAATTAAAAGCTATTGTTGAAGACGAAATAGAGGGGAAAAACCAATGATTATCTATCTAGTAAAATCGACGTTACTGCTTGGGGGACTATTCGGAGTGTACAAGCTGTTGCTTGAAAATGAAAAAATGCACCATTTCAACCGGTTCTTTTTACTTTTTGCTTTGATTTTCGGCCTCACAGCTCCATTGGCTACTTTTGATATTTACCCTGAACAGACCATTGCCGGAATCAAGATGCAGCAGATGGAACAAGCGGTTAACGAGCCGGCTGAGGCGATAAGCAAATCGGTAGAATCAGCGATAATCTCAGAGCCTGCTACAGCATCCAACACTGAAGTGGCTCCAGCTACATCTGCAGAAACCGGAGGGGGGATAAGTACCACAGATATATTGTTCGGTTTATATGGGTTGATCGCGCTATTTCTTTTTATGCGCTTTATGGGTGGATTATTTGAAATCCGGAATAAAGTTAAAGTCGGCAGTCATCAAAAAGCAGGTTCTGCTACCCTGGTGTTGCTGGATGAGCCAATTACTCCCCAGTCATTTTTCAGCTTTGTTTTCCTCGATAAAGAACAATTTGAATCCGGAAATATTGATGCTGAAATCCTGGATCATGAACTGACGCATGTCCGCCAGTTCCACTCTCTGGATGTGTTAGTGATTGAGTTTCTGAAAGTTATCTTTTGGTTTAATCCATTCATGTATCTGTACAAACAGGCTATTCAATTGAACCATGAGTTTTTAGCGGATGAGTCTGTAGTAAGCAAGGCTTCATCGGCAAGCGATTACCAAGAAATGCTGATTCGGGCCTGCAGCGGGAAAAAAACTCTGAATGCAACGAGCAGTATTGATTTTTCTCTTACCAAAAAGAGGCTACGCATGATGGTTCGTCCCTTTTCACTGTTGCGGTCGGGTTCAAAGACAGTACTGCTTCTTCCTATATTAGCGTTGCTTACGCTTACATTTTGCAACAAGGAGCGGGAATACAAGGATCAGTCTCCTCACTACAGTGATATAGAACTTCATTTTGATAAGAAACGCAATGAGGAGCTAGGGAAGCCCATCGACACACATTACACTTCTTCTGGAGAACCGTTCACCGGAACTCAAAAGATATACTACACCGAGAATGACAGCCTGTATATGGAGATGTATTTCGAAGATGGCCTAAATACCGGTTCAGTCATGTATGAAGAAGATGGAGACGTCGTTCGACAAAAGCATGGCAGGTATCTAGATTTTACTTACACTAAGGAAATATATATCAATGAGCACTTGGTTTACCAAAATATTCCGCCAACAGAAAGTGAGGGTGGGATGGGGCACCTTCGTGGATGGCACAAAAATGGTCAGCTCTCATATGAAGTCTCCTATACCGGTGACCGGGTAGAGCAGGGAATTATGACAGAGTATGACGAAGAGGGTAATATCATCACACAAGAGCGGTATGAGGATGGGGAAGTGGTGGAAAAAATACAGTAAAAATATTTACAAGGTACTGGAACTAGATCGAGGGCCGAGAAATCGATATTTCTCCAAGCCTAGTCAGCGTGCCCATCGGATCCAAAGGTGGGGTGCCAATCCGATTAATCCGATGGTTAGGTATTGATTATTTTTGTTGAATCATGTGCTTGTTTTCTAATCGGTGATAATATGAAGTGTCACTGGTTGCATATATGACAGGTAGCTTTTTCCCTATAGCTTTGTTTGTAAGGGGATGAATTTTATATCGGCTCTCCAATGATGAATTTAATGAATCACGAAAAATAGTTGTAACTCTGGGTATTGAGTGTTGCGGAGCTTTTTTTAGATCTATAGAGTATATGTCCGCGAAACTTCTTTCAGGTCCATTCTTTCTATAGATCACAAATTCATCATACTTTCGCCAAACCCAGATTGAAATAAGATTTGGTTCATCCTTATGCAATTGAATGTGAGCATATACTTCCTTATTGCCTTCCTCTACTTTATCAGAAATACTATCAAGTCTTGGAAGTTCTTTGGGAGTTGAACATGCGAATGAATGACCCCGCATGCTCTGCCTCGGGGTCATTCATTTTGTTAAATAACGAACCGAAAACTAAAAAGTCAGAAAATTAGTCACTGTGCCAAGGACCCAGGTTGCATGATCAACGAAACCGATTGCGGACTTGCCCCATAGAGCAAAAATACCGCTCACATAGGATTTGCCGGAGGAATACGATGCTCTAAGGTAGGAAGCACTCGCTAATCTTGTTTGACGGAGAGGGCGAAACATTTTTTTGAAAGGGGATATTAGCCATTTTTATTCTGGTGAATTCAAGTGAATCTTTAAGTGGTAACCCATATTTATTGTTTAGAAAGATGGTGGCATTTGGAATGGGCTCAGCAGTTTTCAAAGAAACAACGTATCCACTGATACTAATTTGCCCGTTACCTGAACTAGTTACGAAAAGTAAAACAGCTCCGACTAATAGTAACTTTTTCATCTGCTCATGAATAATAAAAGATTTAACTTCTTGAAGGATCTGTTATACTGATTCTCTTTGGATACAAATTTTTTATTTTATTTCTCTTTTCACTTCCTTCTTCAAGGGCTTTATAAGGTTTGTCGAACAATTCCATTGAAGCTTGATTTCTTAATTCATCATAAACACCCAAGATTTTATCAATGGCACTGATATAAGTGTCATGAGGTGTTCTTTTCACAGTCTTTATTGCGATGATGGCTTTTTCCGGATTTTCAGATAAACCGGCAGCTTCTCCATTATTTGTTATAAATTTTTTCACCAATTTACTTAAAGAAGAAAGGGAAGTAACATCTTGATTTACTATAACTTCTGCTTCCTCATTAATCTGTAGGTCTAGAATATTTCGACTCTTTAGTTTAGACCTCCAAACCTCCTTAGCCTCGGCATCATTCGGTTCAACCGTGGTATAATTAATTTTTAGTGTACCATTTTCACGGAGAATTTCTTGTACATCAGTAACAAGTCCCATCGTAGTATTCTTGTGCACTTTAAGGTCAATAATGGTGCGTTTAGGATCTATAATCAAGTCAGAAAAAGCGGCCTCAAATTTAGAAGAGGAAACAGTTTTGCCATTGAGTTTTATGGTTTCAGAATCTACTAATTCTAAGCTTATACTGTCAGTTAGATTATCATCTTCTATATTTGCCGGTTCACAACCAAATGTGATACCAAGAATAAGAAAGAAGGGAACTATCAATGCTATTTTGAAGGAAGAACGGGCTCTCGAACTTTGAAGGGTCATCATTTTGAATCTTTTTTTTGTGATGTTAAAATTTAATCCGGTACTAAGATAGTGAGCTGATTTACCAGCCCGCATTTTCAGTAATAACGTCTGATAATCAACGATATCTGCACCGTTGGATAAGACTTTATCGTCTGCGATATATTCATGATTTACTTGGATTACAGTTTTATAAAAGTACAGCACAGGGTTAAACCATAAGATGGTTTTCAGGATCTCTATTATCAGGACATCAAATGAATGATTTTGCTCAGCATGGATTAGTTCATGAACCATCACCTCCTCGCTGATCTCGTGATTTTTGTACTGCTCTTGATTTACGAATATGGTCTTCCAAAAGGTATGGGGAACGACTTCTTCACCTACCAAAACCACTTTATGACCTTTAAAAGAGATGGCAGGATTCTTCATTGACTTACGTTGCATGCGATACAATTGTCGAATCATCCGAAAAGACAAGAGCAGTGTCACAATACCGTAACAATAAAGAAGGAATGGAGTAAGCCACTCAAAGTATGATGTATGGCTTACAGAACTGTTTCTTGTTGAATTAGCATGAAACTGGGAAGCAGTCTCAGAATTGGGACTCTCAATCACCTCTGAAAGTATTTGAGGCACTTCAGTATTTCCGCTGAAGGTTAATAAAGAGTCGGATATTCCGAAGGGCATAAATGGAACGATCAATGAAAAGAGCAGGCCGCCAAGCAGATACCAGCGATTAGTCTGATATGTTTTTTCTCTTGCTAGAACAAAATGATAAAATAGGAGTACGAATCCCATACATATCGTTGAGTATATCAGGTAAGAAATCATTGGTCTCTTTTTTTGAGTTCGTTGTTAATGATCTCCTGAAGCTCTTCAAGTTCCTCATCTGATAGGTCAGTTTCCTTCGTAAAGAAAGAAGCAAAAGTCGAAGCGGAGTCATTGAAATAGTTTTTAATGAGGCTATTTATGTGCTTCGAAAAGTAGTCTGACTTTTTTACCAACGGATAGTACCTGCGTGAACGACCCATCTGCTCATAATCGATATAGCCTTTCCCTTTCATTCTTTTCAGCAAGGTTGCGACCGTACTACTGGCTGGTTTTGGTTCGGGATATTGTTCAAGCAGCTCACTTAAGAATGCTTCCTCAAGCTCCCAGATATATTGCATCAACTGTTGTTCTGATTTCGATAACTTCATATGTTATTCTACATTGTTAGAACTGTTACTACAAATGTAGAATAAAAATAGGGAGGAATGCAAATACATTTTTTTCAGTAATATTGTGGTAGCAGGATGTTATTAAAAGGGAGACAAGGACCGGTAATCTGATTCCGATAACCGATTGCTCAACTTGCCCCGCAGAGTGGGGGACAGGTTTGGAATAAGGATTTATTGGACGAATAAGATGCTAGGGTGGGTCAGGACTGGCTGTCCTACGGGAGCTGCTTGCCATTTCCCTGTTTGAAGGTGGTGACCATTCGTTTATTCTTACTTCGGCGCTGTTAGTAATGCCTTTTGTTCCTTTACAAAATATCTTACATAAATTAAGACTAATATCGGGACGATTACCAGACCGGCGGTAAAGTTCAATAGAGAAGCCCACTCTGTTAATTCATTTCCACCTTCAGAGATTAGGACTAATTCTCCTAAAGGACCTTTTGAAAATATGGTGTTGTGAATAAAATTCCATCCTAAATGAAGTCCGAAAGGAAGCATGATAGATTTAGTTTTCGAAAATGCCCAGGCCCAGGCATATCCCATCAGCTCGGTTCCAATAAATATTATAATCATGGCTATCAGGTTTCCTAATACCCCGTAAGAGAACCAATGATAAACTCCGAATGCAACAGCTGAAATAAAAATACTCTTTCTCGGACCAATTTTTTGGATGAGGATATAGAGTATAGCGCCACGAAAAATCAACTCTTCTGTTAATACAGATCTGAGATCCCACCAAAAGGATTTTAAAATAATTCCACCAGTAATACTTTCGTTCAAGACCCAGGTAGATGATGTTAGATATGCTTCTAAGGATTGAATAAGTACACAGAGGATTCCTGTAATCATAAATCCGATTAAGAACTGTTTCGACCTTTCAACAATTGGCAATAATCCTAAAGCCAGGATACTTTCACTTTCGATTACATAAAGAAGTAACCATGAGAGGGCAATTGCTACTATTAATCCGAGCATTATATAGGTTTTTAAAATTATGCCTAACGGCATGGTATTTAGCGGTGAGACTGGTTAGTAAAATGTAGGTTCCAAACTGCGATCGAGTCCAGTTGAAACGCTTGTTAGGCTTTTTTTAAGTAGAGCAAATCAGGTATTATTACATCGACAAACTCATGTTGATGGTTTTGCTTAAAAGCTTCTTCATTGATCCAGATAGTTTTGAGTCCCAACTCTGAAGCACCTTGCATATCGTAAGTCAGGCTATCCCCAATAAAAGCAATCTTGTCAATATCTTTTACTCTTAAATTTGATAATGCTTCCTGATAAATTTTAGAAGATGGTTTAATGAACGAATAATCACTTGAGAAAACCAAGACTTCAAAGAGGTCTTTGATGCCAGATCGTTTTAGCTCTTCTATCCAGATTTTTTTGGTGCCCAAATGTTGGTTACTAATCCCATTGCGAAGTTTTCAGCAAGAGTGGTAAGGTATTCGGCATATTGTTCAGGAATATTGCCTAATTCATGTATTGCAAAAGCTTCGATAAGTAGATGTAGGTTCTCTTCAGTTAGCCCTGTCTCTTCTTCAGAGAACATTATTAACCCTTCTTTTAAGGATGGAAAGTTCTCAAAATAATTAGGTTATTTATAAAGTTTTCCCATCCCATTGTAACAATCCCGAATAATATTATTTACAGAATTTCTGCTTAACTTTTTCCCTCCGAGTTTGCGATAGGTGTTATAAAAATCTTGGTTGTCGTCAAAATTGTCTTCCCCAAACATGAACGTACTATTCATATCTAGAAGAATTCCGTCAATAGTAGAAAGTGTATCAGTCATTTAAAAAAAGCCTAACGACCTGGCCCATAAGGTGCCCAAGGATTGATTATTATTGATTTATTAAATAACGAACGGTAGGCTAAAAAGTCAGCAAATCAGCGCCGTGCCCGTCGAAACTATACCTACGTTAAAGCTTGGCCAGATTTACTCTAGTCTAGGAGGGAGGTGTGCTCCTTTGACTGCTATTTGGGTTTTAGTAATACTACCGGCGGGAGGGCCAATAGGGGCGTTAAGCTCCAGGCCTTATAGGTGGGCCAGCCGGCAGGTATGTTAAAATATCAGAGACGTTTTTGTACATATTAGCTCGGTCGGGTAATCTAATAAATGCGTTGGTTATACTGCCGACCCCAATGTTTCTATTGTTTAGTACTGCTTTTTTGGGGTTTGATACTGCTAATTATATCCCGATGAATTTTCCACTCATCATTTTTCTTCTTCCAGATGGTGGAATAATCCCCGTGGTCTATTACTGTTTCGCTTTCCACAGATATTAATTTATAAGTACCTATTTCGTATGCCATGTCTCCAAAAGTTTGTACTTCAGTGGTTGATGGTTTTACGCCGATTCCTTCTTCAATCATTTTTTCATGCGCTTCTTCTATCCCTTTACGCCCGGTAATAGGAGGTTGCCCGGGAAATTTAAGTAGGGCGTCTTCAGTAAAATGCTGAGCCAATTTTTTAGCATTACCATTCGCCATGGCACTACCCATTTGCTCAAAATTTTGCTGGATTGCCTTAGTAACTTCTTGATTTACGGATTGACCAAAGCCTAAGTTCGTAATACCAAATAAAAAGACAAATACGGCGATGAAATATTTAATATTCATGATAAATTGATTGCATTAATGTTTAGTGGGAAGTAATTTTTATAAATAGTTATAGACTATCGGCAGTATAACAACGACATATGAACATATGCTGTATACGAAAGATTGTTGATTTATTAAATAATAAACGGAGAGCTAAAAAGCCAGAAATCCAGGGCCGTGCCCACCGATAAAGGTTTGAACCAAGGATTTACTGGACGAATATGATGTTAAGGTCGGTGAGGACTAGCCTGCCTCGCTTCCGTTCTACGGGGCTGCTTTGATGTTTCCCTTTTTACAGGGGGTAGGGTTATCTTCAAAAGTCTATATTATACTCAAATAGATATTTTTCATTTTCAATTTTATGAATTACAAAAAGGTATTGGTCATCTGCGGCTATGTGCCCCGTTTTATTAGGCAATTCTACGGTGAATAGATATTTTCCATTATTACGGTTATAAATATCTATCTTACTCTGGTTAGATTTACTATTACTACCTCCATGAATTATGAGCCATTTATTTTTATAAATAGTTGATCCAACAGCATTAAAATATGCATGCTCTAAGTATCTGCTTATTTTTTGATTTGCCCCTTCCATTTTAGCATAGTTTGCTTCGCTTGGGTAGTTATCAATTGACTTTACAGAAAAGATTAAATTTCCTTCTGGGTCCCATTTTTTAAAAATATGTTCAGAGTAACCTGCGTAGTAAACATTATCTTGGTCATCGACAAGCATATGTCCTTCAGCTTTTAGCGAACTATAATTTTCTTTGGAAACTTTCCCAAAACCTGAAACAGGATTACCGTCAGAATTTATAACCTGTATCAGATTTCTCTCCCCATCTACAAAAAAGAAGTTTGATAAAATAACCATGTTATTATTTGAATTAAGTCGAATTCTTCTGGGATGTAAATTTTTATAGCGAAATTCATCACGAAAACTACCATCTGTATTCCAGATCTGTATTTTTTGCATATTAATGCTGGAAATAACTACCGTTTCAGATGCCACATCAAATGATCCAAGTCTCGTAAGTTCTCGAGGCCCACGGCCTTCCGATATTGAAATGCTTGCTTTTTGATTAAGGGTGTGTTTATCAATAGCATATATTTTTTGCTGTGCTTGGTCTTCGATATATAGATTATCTCCATTGATCTTGAGACTTGATGTATCGAGAATATCATAGCGCTCAGATAATAATAAACTGTCGTTAACAGTCAGTATACCTTTGTTTGAACGTTTTTCAACTTCTTGAGGAAGGCTCTGCCAAAAGCTTTGGTAATTTTGTCCATTCTTAATTTCCGTATCCTCTTCACAACCCAACAATAATAGGGTTGGGGGGAATATTAGGAGTATATAAATTAAAGCTCTATGCATAATATTAAAGTTTACTCTTGAAGAGAAACCTAACGATTGGCGTATAACCGGCAGGCGCCGGCATATCGATTTTATTTTAAACGAAAGGTTAACTAATAAATGAAAGGGAGGCAAGGAAAAGGCGAGACTTGTCCACGTTAATGAAGGAGACTGGAAGCGGGATATCTGGGATAGTAGTTCCGCTGGAAATACAGCTTCTGCCCATTGGCAGAAGATAAGTTTCGACAGCTGTTGGAATGTGGATGCCGGCAGGCAGTCCGAGCGTGCTCACTGAAACCGGTTGCCAGCCATAGGTTTGAACCAAAGATTTACTGGACGAATATGATGCTAAGGTAGGTGAGGACTAGCCTGCCCCGTTCTACGGGGTCTGCTTGAGATTTCCCTTTTTGAAAGGGTTATACCGCTTTTGTTAGATTATTTAGCAAATTCCTGTGGACTAATAGCAATGTTGGGAAATTCACTTACAATTTTTTTATCAAATGTGACCAGTTGAACATCCAAATCATCAGCTAATGCCACAAATTCACAATTGTATGCCGAACAGGGTGAATCCGAAACAAGACTCATAACTTGTGTTGAGTTTACTTCGAATTCATTGGCATTCATTAATTGTTCGGCTTCTTCTGTAGCCTGCAAGACAACCGACAAATCTAAAATTTCCTTCCGTAAATATATCGATAGGACATTCCTGAATTCGGACCGCCAGAGAAGAGGGGCAATCCAATTATCATCTTTCTTAAGCATCTTGTAAACCCACTCGTCCATATCATTTGGTACCCACATGCTTGCAATTACATTGGTATCGACAACAATCATGGACGCCCTTGGTCAATTGCTTGTTGAATTTCATCCATAGAAAGGGTGCCTTTTGCTTTCTGTTTAAGTCTTTTAGCACGAGTAATTACTTGATCAGGATCTCGTCGGTTGCTTTGGACTAATTTCTTCAAATAAACGATCACTTCACTGTTAATGCTCCGATGATGTAGGTCTGCCTGTTTCTTTATTTTGGCATAGACTTCGTCGGGTATATCCCGGATTGTGATATTTGTTGGCATAGCACTTGAATTTAATTTGGTTTCAAATTAAAACTAATCAGAAGGGGTGATTATTACAAGAAAAGCGGTATAACAACCTCGCGCATAAGCTGCACGCGAAGAAATGTTGATTTATTAAATAACGAAAGGGTAACTAAAATACAGAAAGAGAGTAAGAAAGAGCCAGGCCTGTCCGGTATTATGCATTAGAAAGAGGACACCTGTAGATTGGGTAGAAACCACATTTAGTACCAACCCAACAGGAGGTCCTCTTATGAACAGAACTACACATTACGCAGGAATGGATATTCATGCAAGCAATACCGTCATACAGGCCATTGACCCAACTGGGGAGCAAGTGCAACAGCGGGAGGTGCCCACACGAGCAGATAAACTGATCAACTGGGCCCGCAACTACCCACATGACCAACTGCACGTAATCCTTGAACAGGGAACCCATGCACGCTGGGTGGCAAGTGCTCTGGCCCAGTGGGTCGACCGACTGGTCATCTGTGATCCGGCTGAGAATGCCTTGGTTCACAGGGGGGGAAACAAAAATGACCGAACCGATGCCCATAAACTGGCTCGACTGCTTCGACTGGGCGAATACAAGTCCGTTTGGTGGCAACCTTTGGAAGCCCGCCACGTCTTCAAGTCTCGCATGAAGATGTATCTGCGCCAGCGCCGGGCCAAGGCTGCGGCCATTCAACGGCTGACCCACTACCTTCGGCATATAGGGGTACGGATTCCTACCGGCAGCAGCCGGTTTAGTTTCCGCAGGGGCAAGAGGTGGGTCGGTCAAATTAGCTCCGGTGAGCATCGGAGGCTGGCCCAACAGAAGCTGGCGTTTATCACCTACCATCACGAGCAGTCGTTGGAAATCTTTCGAGGCATCCGCGAGCAAGGCAAAACCTACTGGGAAATTGCCGAATTTGCCAAGATTCCTGGTATAGGTCCGGTAGGCTCTCATCTGTTTTCGGCCTTGTTGGAAGATCCCCACCGATTTTGCAAGCGCAGCCAGGTCTATAAGTTTTGCCAGTTGGCCGTTGTGAGTCGCAGTTCCGCCGGACAGCCGGTGAGTCGCAAACGCTTGGATAAAAAGGGATATGGGGAGCTCAAAGCCATGAGTTATCGGGCTTGGCTGAGTGCTGCTAATACAAAGAATGATAACGAAGTTAAGCGATTTTGGAAGGATAGCTGACGCCGGGCCAGCAGTGAACGCAAAGCCCGACTTAACACGCAACGTAAAATTATTAACGTCATGTGGAGCCTATGGAAGAACGGACGGATCTATGATCCGGACAAATTTTAATATCTAAATAACCGCTTTTGACAGCAATCCCATCCCAGCGATGGGTCAGGCCCGGGCAGGCTCTTATTAACGCGTAATCCAGCAGTCCGCTGCTGAGGTTCTCGTCCGGTTATTCCGACTGCTGTCGGAACACCGTTTGAATACTAAGCCAGATAAGACATTAGACGTTTCCACGCAAAGGAAAACAGTCTCAGATAAGCGCCTGGACAAGATTCATGTCCTCTTAAAAAGCAATCTCGTACATCGGGGATGGAGAAATGGAAGTCAAAAGTAGTACGAAATTATCCAATAGTAGGTGTCCTAGCAACCGCTCAAATAGGACTAAAGGAGAAGTATGGAGTGAGTTGACTTTCTAATGCATAAACGCGTTAATGCGCTGGTTAGCCGTATTTTCTATTATTCTATAGCATTCTCTTTTAGATGTTCGGCAACTTCCTCTTTGGAAATATCTTTTGATAAAAAGTCTAAGACTAAGTCAGCAAGTTCCAGATCATAAGATTCCTCTATTTCATATCCATTGAGATACAAAAAGGTCAGGGCAGAAGCCAAAGCTGTTCGTTTATTTCCATCGACGAATGGATGTCGGATCGTTAAACATATGATATAACTGGCTGCCATTTCAAATAGGTCATTCAGATATTCCCCGTCAAAGCTAGCCTTGGGAGCATCCGCGCAAGCTTCAACATCTTGTTCTTCTCGAAGACCTGGATCACCGCCTGCTTTTTGAATCTCTTGATTATGGATGAATAAAATGTCTTCCGTAGTTAGAAAGGAAGGTTCTTTCATTATTCACCCAGTTTATCTAACGATTTTCGATGCTTTTTGCTGACTTCTTGATAAGCAGACTTTGCATCAACTTTTTTAATCAAAAGTCCTTCATCTTGTGGGATGATTTCGACTTGGTCGTCATCTTCCACTTTCAAAAGCTTTAGCAGGGCTTTTTCGAGCAAGACACCACGACTGTTACCTATTTTTTGCAGTTTCTTAATCATAATCTTGTTGTTTTATGTTCTTACGATGTTATTAACATAAGGATACAAAATAAAAAGCAAAAAAGTATATCAGAAGGGAAGATTAATACGGCTAACGACATTGCGCATAAGGGGCGTGCAAAATAGCGCTGAATTTATTTTAAAATGTACTATGAAAACTGACAAAATAGAAACTGGCAGTCAATGGCGAGGCACGTCCCCTTAATGCGCGGGTTAGGTTGCCTGTGTAAAGATAACTCTGTGGCTATTTATTTTTCATCTGGTTTTTAATTGATATGACTAAATCATCAGAATTTAAAAACCAAGGAATTAAACTTAGGCCAAATAGAAATAGCTTAGTTTTAAATTCTAGATCATTAAAGCACTGATCGGGCACTGCAAATATGTAACAGAAAAATTCGACAAACCCAATAGCTGATAACAAATATGCTACTAATAAAGATAGGTAAATGTATAATTTTATTTTGCTCATAACTTCTATTCTGAAATACAATTTGTGAACTCATATACTGCTATAGCAACACCGACATAACCCAAGTACCTTTTACCTACTGTTTTGACGATTTTAACAGCAGTCTTGGCTGTCATTAATTCTGCTGTCCCTGAAATTATGGTTTTCACAGATTGAACACCTAATGCAGCACTTGCACAAGAAACAACTTTATCACCATCAACGTTAGATATAGTTTTATTTTTAAGCGAATTATTGTTCTTCTTGAGTTCATTATGAATTAAAGAAACTAAGCCAAGAAGCATTGTTTGTTTTTTATTAAGGTCTGAGATCCCATTTTTAAATCTTTTCTTATCAGAATTTTCTTTTAAACTGTTTTTAAATTCTTTCCCTTCATTTATCAATGGTTGGAGAACTTTTTCTAACTCTGAGTTTTTTCTTTTCTCGACCTTCGAAGTGTTTTGATGAATTTTTTTTAGGTCTCCATATGAAGTTACATTGTTAAGATTATCAACAACTAAGTTTAGATCTTCAATCGAATTTAATTTTACGTCTTTATTATCTATATCTGGTGCATTTGCGATGTCATTTGTACAAGAAATGAATAAAATTGCAAGCATGAGGGAGATGAATAGACTTGATGAAATATTTTTAGAAGTATTCATAAGTAGAGATTATTTAAGAATTATTGTTATTGATAGAATTAACTAAATTTTTAATTACCCTAGACTCACCGAACCACATAATTATTCCCAATGCGAACCCCAACCAAATAAAGGCATCACCTAATACTTTATTGGGTGAAGATATCATTGAAATTAGTTTGAATATTCCAATGCCTGCAAATGCAAAAGGAATAAATAGAGTAGCATAAATTTTCCAAGTTAAATTTTTCATAATGAAATTTTTGTTTTTTGTAATCCTAAAAAGATTAGGACATTCATGCAACCTAACGACATTGCGCATAAGGGGCGTGCAAAATGTCGCTGAATTTGTTTTAAAATGTACTACGGAAACTGACAAAGTTGAAGCCAGCACCAAACGGCGAGGCACGTCCCACTTAATGCGCGGGATCTTTCCAAAAAGGAAGTCCTCACTTAGATTAGAGATAATCAATCGTAACTAACTAAGGAGGACCCCATGATTCACGTAGGAATCGATCTTCATACAACTAATATGATGAATGTAGCTTTAAATGACAACGGGGAAGTTGTCCAGAAGGCCAAGCTGCCGACGTCCCGGCGATCCCTTGAGGATTTTTTCGGTACATTTGATGATCCAGTGAAAGCCGTCGTCGAATGTACCAGCAACTGGTATTGGCTGTCGGACTGGTGTCGGTCCAATGGCGTGGACCTGACGCTGGCCCACGCGAAGATGGTCAAGGCGATCAGCTATGCCAAGGTCAAAACCGACACGGTTGATGCGAAGACTCTGGCCGAGCTACTACAGGCCGACCTTATTCCGGAGGCCTACCAGGTACAACCCGACCGACGAGAGCTGCGGGAGCTGACCCGCGGTCCCGACAGCTGTCGGGATGATCCAGTGGCGGGGCAAGCTGCAGTCGGCGCTGTGGGGCCAGGCGATCAAGTATAACGTGCAGATCACAGGCAGCCAGTGGCGACAGCTGGATAACCTACAAGCCTGGCTCCATCCACAATTGCCCAAGGCGGCGGTCTGCAGGCCGAGCTGATGATCGCCCAACTCAGTCAGCTGCAATTGCATATCCATCGGGTAGAAGAAATTGAGAAACAAGTCCCCTTTGAGGCTGCCGTCGAGTGCCTGATGGCCGTCCCCGGACTGGGCAAGGTAGGGGCATGAACCATTATGGCCGAGATTGGCGATATTACCCGATTCCCGAGTGCCAAGCAGTTTGTCAGCTACTGTCGGCTGGTACCGGGTAGTAAAAACAGTGGAGGGAACAGGAGGCATAAATCAGGCAATAAAGACGGGAATAAGTACCTGCGAGCAGCTTTCGGGCAAGCAGCCGTCTCTGCATATACCCATTACAAGGTCGTGAAGAAATTTTATCGAAAAATTAAACGCCGCAGCGGTCGCTCGGTAGCCCGAGCCGTTGTAGGCAAAGAGCTGGCCAAAGGCGTTTGGTATATGTTGACACGAGATGAAGAATACAAAGGATTTAAGGGGCATCCCGACAGTTGTCGGGACTCCTTAAACCTGCTGGCCCCAACCGATAAGCCCGAACGCCTAAGAGGGACATCGAGCCCGTGCGCCCCGGTTGGGACATCGGTTGGCTGGCCGGTTAAAGATCTGGGATAGTGGCTCCGCTGGAGCTACAGTCTCTGTCCATTGACGGAAGATAAGTTCCGACAGCTGTCGGAATGTGGACGCCAGCAGGCAGTCCGAGCGTGATCACCGAAACCGGTTGCCAGCTAAAGGTTTGAACCAAGGATTTATTGGAGTAATACGATGCTAAGGTAGGTGAGTCCGCCAGCCGACGGATTGAGATTTTCCTTTTTGAAGGGGTTAGTGGTTCTGTCAAATTGTTTTACATCTTATTTTATCTCTTGGTATTTCGTGATCAATTGCATCAAGCAAGAATTTAAAAGATTTCACGATTTCAAACTCATCATCTACAGAATTTGTCATTCTTAGTAACCAAAAAAACTCTTCAACCTTAGAGCTAATATTTATTGGTTCGTTTCCATTGTAGGTTGAATTTCTTTTTAGCTGGATTTTAAAAACCTTCTTATCTTGATCAAATCTTGTATAAATACCATCATCAGTAAATGAATGGTGCTCTTCATCATCAATCAACTTATTTTCATCAGTCAAGATCATATGACTTTCAATAATCCAGATCTTACCTCGAACTGATCTTATAAAAAGGTCTGCTATTTCGACAGCTTCTTTAACTTCATCAAACTGAGGTTTCACATAATCGTGTTCTATTTTATTTCGAATATTTCTGACCTTCGATATCAAATAGCTTGGTGCAAAATTTAAGGCTTGAATTAATTTTAGAGGTATTGGGGTATTAGGCTCAAAGCTGAATTTTGAAAGAAAAGTATCTCGAGCTTTCTTATTATTATTTCTTAAATAAAAAATTGAATGAACTTCGTCCACCTGGCAATCTATTGCTCTTTTTGAATTGGAAAGAACATTTATTAGACCTCGCAAATTACCTACCTCTAAATCTTCTTTTGCAAATCTCAGGTAATCTTTTGGCAAAAGATCAAAATCTGTTTTTTGATAGCCATCACCTCCATCGTGTATAATAACAGCCTTAGTTAAATCTAGTTTAAGAATTTTTAAAAAATCTTTGAGCGAGTTCACAATTGATATGATTTAAGAACCACTAACCTATAATTATGTCAACTAGGTATTTGTATAATAATATTATCATTCAGAGCTATAATGTGCCCAAATCCTTTTAAAAGCCAAAAAATAATATTATACGGGAATGTTATGTCAATTAAATGCAGCATAACATGTTGACATAATATGACAACCGCAGAGGACGACCTAGAGGGGTAAAGTTCCAGACCATCAGGCGATTGATCTCACAGAAATAGGGGGCAATACCATTTACCAAATAACCAATTAACTAATAACAAATAACCATTACCCAACCAAATCACTTCCGCTTGCCCCAGGTCTCATATTTAGCCGACTGGCTGGGACGGTCTTTGGGCTCCTCGCGCAGGGGTTCACACTCCTTGAGGGAATCATGGAGCTGTCCCGGCAGTTTTTGGTAGAGCTTGGTGCCTTGGGTCTTCCATTTGATCATCTCATCACTTACATCTTTGACGATTTTAGCGGGATTCCCCACCACCAACTTCCGTTTGGGAATCTCCATACCTTCTTTTAGAAATGACATGGCGCCTACAATACACTCAGGGCCCAGCTCTACGCGATCCATCACCACCGCATTCATCCCCACCAGGCAGTTGCGGCCAATATGTCCCCCGTGAATTATAGCTCCGTGACCGATATGCGCACTCTCTTCGAGCACCACCGTCACGCCCGGAAACATATGGATGGTGCAGTTCTCCTGTACGTTGCAGCCGTCTTTGATCACAATCTTGCCCCAGTCGCCGCGGATGGCGGCCCCCGGCGCGATATACACATCCTTGCCGATCACCACGTTGCCCGTGACCGCGGCCTGCGGGTGCACGTAGGCACTTTCATCAACCACCGGTTTGTATCCGTCAAATTCGTAAATCACAGCTTGTTATTAGTTAATGGTTATTGGTTATTAGGCTCCGAACCATATTCAATAGAAGGTTCCTTGGTAATATGATTTTGCTTGGCCTTCTTCAAATAAGCAATGTATCCATTTAATAATTTGATACAAGTTGTTATTTGGGTACTGATTTTTTCTGTTTCATTAGGGGACAAATATTTTTCGTCAATACTACAGCTTATGTGGTCCAAAAGTTCATATAATGATCCTCTGGCTTGTCGGCAGAACTGAATATTTTCCTGGTAGTGGAACCTGCCATACCCTTCCGCAATATTAGCAGTTACTGATCTTGATGCGCGTAATAGTTGATCTTTGAGTCGGTACTTTTCTTCATCCGGCAACTTGTTCGCGAGGATAGAGGTTTCTTTTCTAACCTCACGACAATCTTGCCAAACTTTGAGATCCTTAAATGATTGTATCTCTTTTTGGGATGAATCCATGTTTACCTATCAACGAATAACAACTAACAAATAACCATTAACCAATAACTAATAACCAATAACAATTAACTATTAACTATTAACTACCAACAAATAACTAAGCTTTTTCCAGGATGACAGCCATGCCTTGGCCTACGCCTACGCAGAGTGTACAGAGCGCATAGCGTTGATCCTGCTCGTGCAGCTCAATAGCTGCCGTTTGCAGCAGTCGTGCCCCTGACATACCCAGCGGATGTCCCAGTGCAATAGCACCGCCGTGTGGATTTACCCGTGGATCATCATCGGCAATACCCAGCTCACGCAGCACCGCCAGGCTCTGGGCCGCAAAGGCCTCATTCAGTTCAATAACACCCATATCGTTAAGCGACAGGTCGGTGCGGCCGAGCACCTTCTTGGTAGCATCTACCGGACCCATCCCCATAATACGGGGTTCAACACCCACTACGGCCGAAGCCACAATGCGTGCCATCGGTTCCAGGTCGAAATCCTTAATGGCCGAATCGCCGGCAATCAGCATAGCACAGGACCCGTCATTGATACCGCTGGCATTACCGGGCGTTACCGAGCCGCCATCACGGAACACCGCAGGCAGCTTGCTAAGGACTTCCACCGTAGTGTCCGGACGAATAAACTCATCATTCTCGAAAATTTTGGGATCACTTTTTCTTTGGGGGATCTCCACCGGCATAATCTCTTTGGCCAGTCGTCCGCTTTCGGTAGCCTGGGCCGCTTTCTGTTGTGATCGGGCCGAAAATTTGTCTTGGTCTTCGCGACTCACGCCAAACTTCTCCACAATATTTTCTGCTGTCTGGCCCATCGCTTCACTGCCGTACTCTTCATCCATCTTGGGATTCACAAAGCGCCAGCCAAAGGTGGTATCATGCATCTCGTTAGTACCGGAGTAGGGTGCTGATCCTTTGCCCAGCACCATCGGTCCGCGAGTCATATGCTCCATCCCGCCCGTAATAAAGAGGTCGCCTTCACCTACCTTAATAGACTTATAGGCCATCACTGCACTGCTCATGCCCGAGGCACAGAGGCGGTTTACGGTTTCGCCGGGTACCGAGGTGGGCAGTCCTGCCAGCAGAGAAGCCATTCGTGCTACATTGCGATTATCTTCGCCCGCCTGGTTAGCGCATCCCAAAACAACATCTTCAATGCGTTCGGGATCAATATCAGGATTACGGTTCATAAGCTCCTTGATCGGCAGTGCAGCCAGATCGTCGGCACGGATGGGGGAGAGCGATCCGCGGTATTTGCCGATTGGAGTTCGAATGGCGTCAATAATATAAGCTTCAGACATAAGCTAGTAGAAAGTTTTAAGTGTTAAGTAAAAAGTTTGTTTAGTTTTAATCCTGCTCAAAATGTTGGTCTTGGGTTCGGAAGACCGTGCCGCGAAACAGGGCTACTTTGTCATCATCCTGGTTTTGGATGTTAATATTGTATACTGCGATACGTCGTCCCAGGCTTAGCTCTTCGGTGGTCGCTGTCAGTTGATCGCCGGCCATTACTTTCTTGGTAAACGAAATATTATTTTCCAGGGCCAGCGCCACGCGTCCATAGCTGTTGGAGGCAAAGGCGAGGGCACTGTCGGCCAGCGAAAAGGCGATGCCGCCGTGAGAGACATTAAAGCCGTTTACCATCTCGGGACGAACCTTCATTTCTAACTGGGCATAGCCCGGCTCAATATCGACTACCTCAATACCCAGCCACTGACTGAAAGCATCATCAGCCATCATCTTCTCAACAACTTTTACCGCAAGTTTCTGTTTATTCATTGTGCAAGATTCAAGTTACAGGATTCAGGATGCTACATCACGCATCACGTATTACGTATCACGCATTACTTGTCACGAATCAATGAAACGTCTCGTTATTTCGAACCTTCCGCTTCAGCAGTGGATTGGGTCGGTAGCGGTCTTCGCCGTACTCTTCCTGTAATTTCTCCATACGCTTCAGCACGGTGTCTAGTCCCAGCTCATCAGCCCACTTCAGCAATCCTTTGGGATAGTTCACGCCTTTGGTCATCGCTAAATCAACATCTTCAATGGTGGCTACATTCATAAACACCGCATCGGCGGCCTCATTTATTAACATAGCTACAATGCGATCTACAATCTGTTGTCCCAAGGCTTCATCCTTGGTGGGTTCGGGATTGTCAGCTTCATCCCCATACTCATAAAAACCTTTGCCCGATTTCTTGCCCAGCCAGCCGGCCTCTACCAAGCGCTTCTGTGTAAATGAGGGCTTGAAACGGGGATCGTAGAAAAACTCTTTAAACACGGTTTCAGTCACCTTGTAGTTTACATCGTGACCAATGAAATCCATCAGTTCAAAAGGTCCCATGCGGAAGCCGCCAATCTCTTTCATTGCCCAGTCTATCGTAGGCACGTCGGCCACGCCTTCTTCGAGCTGTCGGATCGCCTCGCTGTAAAAGGGACGGGCAACACGGTTTACGATAAAGCCGGGGGTATCTTTGGCCAATACCGTGGTTTTGCCCCAGCTGTTGATAAGGGCGCGGGCACTTTCAGTGGTATCGTCCGTTGTGGGGATACCGGGGACGATCTCAACCAGTGGCATAATAGGCGCCGGGTTAAAGAAGTGAATCCCCAGAAAACGTTTGGGCTTTTTAAGTGCTGATGAGATAGAGGCGATAGACAGGGAAGAGGTGTTGGTGGCCAGGATACAGTCGCGCGGGACAATCCCTTCCAGCCGTTGAAAGACATCCTGCTTAATATCCAGGTCTTCAACAACCGCTTCAATGACGCATGAACACTCATCAAAATTGGTGAGGTCTTCCACGAAGTGGATGCGATCCATAATATCGTTAACCTCTTTCTGGCTCATCCGCTCTTTTTCGACCTGTCGCTGCAGGATTTTACGGAGAGCGTGTTTGGCGTTACCCAGCTGATCGGGGTAGGCATCATACAGGTACACCTTGTGTTTGTTAGTTGATGCAATTTGGGCAATGCCTTGTCCCATAGTGCCGGCCCCTACAACGCCGATAGTTGTGTCTTGATCCATGTTATTCTATTTCAAATTCCTGATTACTTAAATTCGTTTTGAAAATAACGATTTCACAATTAAAACCAACTCTTTGGGTGCTTTGCCCTCGGGTTGCATTTTATTTAAAAAAGTGATAGCATGATGATAGTATAGAAATAAAAGGAGAGGTGTTATGTCTAAAGATGTACTCGTAAGAAATATTGATGAAGAAGTACTGGAAAAGCTGAAGAAAAAGGCTGCGGCCAATAATCGATCGCTGCAAGAAGAGCTTAAAACTTTGCTGGAGGCCCATGCCGGTCCTGATTTCGAAGAGGTTCGTCGAATGGCCCGGGAATCCATCGAAAAGTATAAAGCCGAAGGCAAAAAGTTTTCTGATAGCACGGATGATATCAGGGAGGACCGGGAACGGTGAGTAACTATGTAATTGATGCCTCTGTGGCCCTTAAATGGTTTATTTGGGAAGAAGGAACAGAAGAAGCTCATCAGTTGCTTGATCAATTGAATTTCTTTTGGGTGCCTGATCTTTTTTTAACGGAGATTGATGCCATCCTGACAAAAAAGGTAAGACGAGGTGAACTGGAGGTATCTGATGCTTTTCAAAAGCGAAAAGTATTTCGTCAGCTGCCTTACAAAATTATTCCCTTTGAAGAGATCTCAGAATTTGCTTTTCATCTGTCAACAGCATTTCCGGTTACCTTTTTTGATGCCACCTACCTTGCCGTAGCTGTTGATTACGAGGCCATTTTCTATACAGCTGATAAAAGGTTGGTGAAAGGAATGGTAGATTCTCCTTTCGAAGAAAATATCGGAGGGCTTAATTATTGACCTACTTTCCTTTAAATTCCGGCTTCCGCTTTTCTAAAAACGATTGTACCCCTTCGTGGTAGTCGTGGGTGTTGCCGGCTTCGGTTTGCAGGTCGGCTTCCAGCTCCAGGTGTTCGTCAAGGTTGTTGCTGAGTGATTGGTTGATGGCCCGCTTGTAGAGGCCAAATCCTTTGGTTGGCATTTTCGCCAGTTTTTGGGTGATGGAATTAGCTTCTGCAATGAGAAACCCATCTTCCACTGCTTTATAGATAAGGCCGATTTCTTCGGCCTTTTCTGCCGATACCTTTTCATCGAGCAGGTACATTGCATTGGCACGCTGCAGTCCTACCAGGCGGGGCAAGAAAAAGGTGCCGCCGCTGTCGGGAATTAATCCAATTTTACTGAATGATTGTACAAAAACAGCCTCTTCGGAAGCCAGTACGATATCACAGGCCAGGGCCAGGTTAGCACCTGCACCCGCTGCCGTTCCATTTACGGCACAGACTACCGGCTTCTCGAGATGACGAATGGCTTTGATAACGGGATTATAGCTTTTGCGAACGGTTTCGCCCAGTTCATAGTCATCCCCTTTATCTACGACTTCGGGTAGGTCCTGCCCGGCAGAAAAAGCGTTACCCTTGCCTGTTAACAGCACACATCGGACATCATCATTAGTCTTTGCATCGGCCAGCGCCTCTTGCAGCTGCTTGGCCATGGGCTCGATGAAACTGTTGAGCTTGTCTGGCCGGTTAAGAGTAATTGTTAGTATGCCATTGTCAACAGAAGATGTAACTAACTTTTCGCTCATTTATCAGAATTGTTTAGTAATTAATTATCGTTATCCAGATTGTATTGCCTATACCGATCTAGAAAAAGTTGATATTCGGTAGCTGTTTCAGGATAGCGTACCGTTGGCCCGGGATATTTCCAGGCGTTATCCAGAGAATAGATTGAGTGATCCTCCATGTCTCCACGAACTAAGTCTGCTCCTAATTTTAACAGAAGCTTTGTTGTTTTACTAAATTGGGTAACATTTGATTTGGACGAAGAGTAAGCAGGATCATTTATATTCAGGGGTAACAATGAGGGATTCAGTAGTTCTTGAATAGAAATGCTAGTGGTATCTTTTTTAGTTTGCACTCCTTTTCTGACAGGTTGCGCAATACTGGAAAGTCCATATAATAGCAAGATGACGAAAAAAATAAATTGTCGCATCGCTTGACCTCCTTAAATACATTTGAAGTGTTCAAAAGGCTCATTGCAATCTCGGCAATAGTACTGTGCTTTGCAAGCTGTAGACCCAAACTCACTTTGAATTTCCGTATTTTCAGAATCACAATATGGGCAGGGCACATGATCCCCCGAACTCTCAAGAGATTTTAGAAAATTATCCACTTTTTCGGTTTTGCCCGGTGGTGCAATGCCATACTCTTTGAGGCGCTTTTTGGCATCTTCCGTCATCCAGTCGGTGGTCCAGGTTTCCGAGAAATCCGTTTTGATCTCGAAATTGTCGATGCCGTTGAGCCGCAGTTTTTTCTCAATCTCCTTTTCAATGGCCTGCATGGCAGGGCAGCCCGAATAGGTGGGGGTGATGCGGATGACAAACGTGCCATCCTTGTATTCCACATCACGGGCGATCCCCAAATCTACAATGG
Organism: Fodinibius halophilus; assembly: GCF_011059105.1. GTDB lineage: Bacteria > Bacteroidota > Rhodothermia > Balneolales > Balneolaceae > Fodinibius > Fodinibius halophilus. The sequence goes on from NZ_JAALLS010000010.1 coordinate 63,263, forward strand.
TCAATACCGGGATCTCCGGGTCGGTAACCTCGGATATCAGCTCCCAGATATCTTCTTTGTTATATGTAGATTTTGTGGCTGTCATAATTTTTTATTGCCAATTGCCATCGGGGTATGAGCGGCGCAGATGCTGCATTTCGGCCAGAAGGTGGCCCAGATGTTCGGTATGTAGTCCCTGTCGGCTGCCTTCTACCATAAACTGATCAAAGTCGGGTACCTCTAGGGTTGCCTCTTCCAGGGTATCCACCACCAGCTCTTTCCATTCTTCTTTAAACGTTTCGGTATCGGCGGCCAGGTTATGCTCCTGCAAAATTTCGTCCACTTCGTCTTGGTAAAAGAGTTCACCTACGTAAGTCCAGACGTCGTCAATCGAATCTTGGATACGCTCATGGCTTTCTTCAGTACCGTCGCCCAGGCGTAGTACCCACTCGCGGCTGTGACGAAGGTGGTATTTAACCTCTTTGAGATGTTTCTTTACCATGCCGGCAAACTGCTCGTCTTCTACTTCAGAAAGTTCCGTATAGAGGAAGTAACTGAAAGAGGCGAAGAGAAACTGGCGGGCGATGGTAAAGCCAAAGTCCCCTTTGGGCAGTTCGGTGAGCTTAAGATTTTTAAACTCTACGTCATTGCGGAAGTAGACCAGGTCATCACGGTGGCGATCTTCGCCTTCTATTTCCACGGCATATTCGTAGAGCGATGCCGCATGCCCGATATAATCGAGGGCCACATTGGCCAGCGCGATATCTTCTTCAAGAATGGGCCCGTGGCCGCACCATTCCGAGAGGCGATGCCCCAGAATAAGGCGGTCATCGGCAAGCCGGACCAAGTATTCAAATAAAGCTTCTTTCTTTGTCAATGTCTTTGTCTGGGTACTCATTTTCGTCGTTTTGAAACTCGGGGTACACTGTAAAACTGTGGGTGACGGTAGGGTTTGTCATCAGCCGGATCGAAAAACGGGCCGGCATCTTCCCCTTTGGAGGCCACAATTTGGTCACTGGGGACAACCCATATATTGACGGCCTCTTTACGCCGGGCGTATACATCCCGTGCATTTTCCAGGGCCATTTCGGCGTCGGGGGCGTGTACGTTGCCCGCATGTTCATGGGGTTTGCCATCTCGGGGCTGGGTAAAGACCTCCCAGAGCGGCCATTGGGTATCTTTAGATTCTTTTTCGTCGGTTTTGGTCATGATTTTGATTACGAGTTCTTGGTTATCGAATATTTTGTTATTACAAGTTACGGATTTCGGGTTGCGCGTTTTTTTTCTAAAGGAGACTACGAGCAACCCGCAACTCGTAACCTAAATAACCATCTCCCTATGAAGCCTTCTCTTTCTGAAGTCGCTGCTTGCGAGCATATTCTTCGGCGGCTTTCCGTACCCACTTCCCGTTTTCGTGGGCTTCGCGACGGGTTTTCATACGTTCCTTGTTCATGGGGCCATTACCTCTGACCACATTCCAGAACTCATCCCAGTCAATTTCACCAAACTCCCAGTGCTCGGTTTCCTCATTGTACTCCAGGTCGGGGTCGGGGATCTCAAGTCCCACAGCATGGGCTTCTTGTACATGTCGATCCACAAAACTCTGGCGTAACTCGTCGTTTGTCTTTGATTTTACTCCCCATTTAATGAGCTCAGCACTGTTGGGAGAATCCTCGTCATGCGGACCAAACATCATCAGAGTAGGCCACCACCATCTATCAACAGCATCTTGAATCATCTCTTGCTGCTCGGGAGTACCATCAGCCATCTGGGCCACCATCTCGTAGCCCTGCTTTTTATGGAAACTTTCTTCTTTACAGATCCGAACCATAGCACGAGAATACGGACCGTATGAACTGCGGGCCAACATCGTCTGGTTGATAATGGCAGCACCATCAACCAGCCAACCTATAACAGCTACATCTGCCCAAGAGAGGGTAGGATAATTGAAAATGCTGGAATACTTGGCGCGTCCGTTTAGAAGATCATCAAGAACTTCTTGTCGGCTTGCCCCCAGGGTTTCCGTTGCACTGTAGAGATACAAGCCATGTCCGGCTTCATCTTGTACTTTTGATAACAAGATCATTTTACGGCGTAACGAGGGGGCCCGGGTAATCCAGTTGCCTTCGGGCAGCATCCCTACAACTTCGGAATGGGCGTGTTGCGACATCATCCGTATAAGTTGTTTTTGATACCGTTCAGGCATCCAATCCTTGGGTTCTATGGTTTCCCCATTATCGATCCGTTCCTGGAACTCTTGCGCTTTGGATTCTTTGCTCATATGGTAAAATATTTGTGAAAACTTTTTGCACTCAGAACATATATAGGAACATTAAAATTAACAAATACATTCATCGGCTTTAGGTTTGTTCAACCTTAATTTTATATCTTTATTACATAAGCTGCCAAATAATTTGAGACATAATTAGCTGGACACTATATTAACTTTATGAAAATCATAATGAAAAGATTGAGGTAATACTATGGGAGCAGGAGCCGACCAAGCTGCTACACTTGAACGCCCGGTGGAACAAGAGTTTGATGACCACTTGGGCCTGCAAGATGTAGATTATGTGGAGCATTACGTGAGTAATGCCAAACAAGCCAGTCATTTTTACCAAACGGTATTTGGATTTACACTGAAAGCATTTAGTGGGCTGGAAACCGGAAACAGAGACAGGGTATCATACCTGTTGGAACAAGGAAATATTCGATTCCTGTTAACAGCGCCGCTGAACAGCGATTCCCCTATTGCCAAGCATGTTGCCAAACACGGCGACGGTATCCATGATATTGCCATGCATGTTGAAGATGTGGACCGGGCCTACAAGGAAACGGTCAAGCGTGGAGCAACCAGTGTGGAAGAGCCGCATGACCTGAAGGATGAAAACGGCACTATTCGAAAAGCTGCTATAGCCACTTATGGCGATACCATCCATACCTTTATCGACCGGTCGGGTTATGATGGATTATTTATGCCCGGTTTCCAAGAAGCCGAATCTCCGATTGAGAATGTAGAGCCGGTAGGTATACAGTTTGTAGATCACTGTGTGGGCAATGTCGAGAAAGGTAAAATGAACAAGTGGGTGGAATTCTACCGCGATGTGATGGGCTTCACACAGTATATCCACTTTGATGATGACGATATTTCTACGGAATATTCGGCACTGATGTCGAAAGTGATGGCCGGTGGGCGCGGTATGATTAAGTTCCCTATCAATGAACCGGCTGACGGCAAGAAAAAGTCACAGATTGAAGAGTACCTTGATTTCTATGAAGGTCCGGGCGTGCAACATATTGCCCTGCTGTCCGGCGATATTATTAAAACGGTAAATGAACTGAAGGGACGTGGTTTAGAATTCTTGCATGTTCCTACCACTTATTATGAGGAGCTCGAAGAGCGGGTAGGCACTATTGACGAGCCTATTGATAAGCTTGAGGAGTTGGGTATTCTTGTGGATCGCGATGATGAGGGATACCTGTTACAGATCTTTTCTAAGCCCGTAGTAGACCGGCCAACCTTTTTCTTTGAAATTATCCAGCGAAAAGGAGCCCGTGGCTTCGGGAAAGGAAATTTTAAAGCTCTTTTTGAAGCTATTGAACGAGAGCAGGAAAAGCGCGGAAATCTTTAAATTTAGTCGAAAGTCGTAAGTATTGAGAGTTTGCCAAGTACTATGATTCTCTGCTTGTGACTTTCTACTTTTGACAAAAATGAGGACACTATGATTTACCATCAACTAGGAAAGATCCCGCATAAGCGGCATACACAATTCAGACGACCCGACGGAGAGCTGTACCAAGAGCAGCTTTTCGGAGCCGAGGGGTTTCACGGAAGCTCATCACTGCTTTATCACCATAACCCGCCTACCCGTACTTTTAAGGTAGAGAAGGGAGAAGAAGTAAAGATTGAAAAGTGGGATGAGGGCGTACTTCGTCATCACCACCTGCGAACCGCCAACATTGAAGAGGGCGGCGACCCGGTGATGGGGCGAAAGGTATTACTGTTCAATAATGATGTTCAAATTGGAGCGGTTCGTCCTACCGAAGAGATGGACTACTTCTATAAAAATGGAGAACACGATGAGTTGCTGTTTATCCACGAAGGGGAAGGGTATGTACAAACCATGTTCGGTAAGCTCGACTTCGGATATGGTGATTATATCTTTATCCCGCGTGGTACCATCTACCAGATGGTTTTTGAGACAGAGAAAAATCGCGTACTAACGGTAGATTCTACAGGACCTATTGACGTGCCGAACCGCTACCTGACCGAAAAAGGACAGTTTGCCGAGAATAGTCCTTTCTGTGAGCGTGATATTCGACGTCCTGAGGGACCGGTATTTGTGAACCGTGAGGGTGAGTTTGAAGTGCGTATTAAAAAGCAGGGACGATATACTTCGTATTGGTACGAGCATCATCCCTTTGATATTGTAGGTTGGGATGGATATCTGTATCCCTGGATCTTTAATATTAAGGATTTTGAGCCCATCACCGGCCGTGTGCACCAGCCGCCACCGGTACACCAGACTTTTGAGGCAGCGAATTACGTGGTTTGCTCTTTCTGCCCGCGAAAGTATGACTACCACCCCAAATCGATACCGGCACCCTATGCACACTCCAATGTGGATTCTGATGAGGTGCTCTACTATGTTGAGGGTGATTTCATGAGTCGCAAAGGGGTGGAAACCGCCAGTATTACGCAACATCCCGGTGGTATTCCGCATGGGCCGCATCCCGGAAAGTATGAAGGCAGTATTGGTAAAGAAGGTACCGATGAGTATGCGGTGATGATCGATACCTTCCATCCATTGCACCTCACTATGGAAGCCAAAAAACTGGATGATGAGAGTTATCCCTATTCCTGGCTGGAGGATGAAGAGAAAGAAAAGGTGGAAGCAGAAGAGTAATAACTTTTCAGTTATCGGATAATAAAAGCCTGTCAGGTGAAAGCTTGATGGGCTTTTTTATTCAAAGATAATTCATTTCAAAATGAGATGAACACTAATTTGTTTGATTTTACTTAATTACCCCTGCTTTTTTATATATTTAAAAAAAGCAATCAAATGTGATGGGCAAAAAGATTAGCACTGTCATATTGTTACTGATTGTCTGTTGGGGTAAATCTCAAGGGCAAATCAACATTCCGACAAAACCTACCTTATCGGATACAACATTGGTACATGCTTTAATTGATTCGAGTTATGAGCTTTCTTTTGCTGATCCGGATCGGGCGATTAGGTTTGCTGAACAAGCGCTCGAAATTGCTAAGAAAATTGATTATCCCAAAGGAATTGCCAAGGCACATCGCGAATTAGGTTATTCGAACGGGGTAAAGGGAAATTTTGAAACAGCGCTAAATCATCATGAGAAAGGAATTTCCTATAATCAAAAATCAGGTGATACGCTTGGCATAATATCACAACTTAACGACATCGGAAACCTTTATAAGACGCAAACCCAGTATGATACAGCACTGGAATATTTTTTTCAGGCGATTGAGTTGAGTGAGGCTAATGAATTAGACCGGGCCACTGCTTCAATATCGGGGAATATTGGTTTGGTTTATTTTGAGTTGGACAATGAGGAAAGGGCACAAAAATTTTATGAACGGGCTTTGGAAATTAATCGGCGATTGGACAATCGACATGGGATGTCAATTAATTACAACAATTTGGGATTGCTGTATGGAGATCAAGGTAAGTATGAACAGGCATTGGAATATCACTTCCAAGCGCTGAAGATGCGACGTGATTTAGAATATATTATCCGCATAGCCAACAGTTTGAATAATATAGGGCGGATATATATGCAGCAAAATAACTATAGTGAAGCTATTAATTATTTGAACCGCGCTTTGAAGAGGAATGATGATCGAGATCCGGATCTTACTTCGATCATACACGAAAATTTGGCAAAGGTGTATTATTTCTCAGAAAGAAATGACTCGGCACTGATTCATGCTAAAAAAACGCTCATGCTCTCTCAGGATTTCGGTTCCCTGCTCGGTGAGAAAGTGGGACATAAACTGCTTTCAGATATTTATAGCACTCTTGGAGATTACAAAAAGGCATTTCTGCACCAGAAAAAGCTCAGGATGGTAGAGGATAGTATCTTAAATAAAGAAAAGTCACAACAGATTAACGAGTTACAGACTAAATATGAGGCAGCTCAGAAGGAAAAGGAAATTGCGCTACTTGAAAAAGAGAATCAGCGCAAAACGTTCATGAGAAACGCTGTAATGGCAGGACTGGTGATGGTGGGTATTATAGGGTTCTTGATTTATAACCGGCAGCGACTGAAGATCAATAAAAATCGCACAGAACTTGAAAATATTCGTCTTAAAGAGAAGCAGTTGGAGAATGACCTTGAATTCAAAAATAAACAGCTTACAACTCATTCACTTCATTTGGTGCAGAAAAACGAAACAATGAAGGAGCTTAAACATAAGATTAACTCTATCTGTCAGCAGGATAATGGAGATATCAACAGAGCGTTACAGAAGTTGCGAAATATGGTGGATTATAGCTTTAGTCTCGACGACGACTGGAAGCAATTTCGCCTCTATTTTGAAGAAGTACATACTGTTTTTTTTAAAGCATTAAATGAACATTACCCCGATCTTACACCAAACGAATTGCGTCTTTCGGCACTGGCGAAATTGAATCTATCCATTAAAGAGACCGCAACTATTTTGGGTATTACACCCGAGAGCGTTAAAACGGCGCGTTACCGTCTTCGCAAAAAGCTGGATATTGAGACGGAAGAAAATCTTACTGAGTTTATGATGGAAATAGAAAAGAGAGAGATTGAAAAAAGCAGTTAGTATTTTTGCGCTTAGAGCAAGTTAAGGCTGCTTTAAGCTATTGTTCACCTATTGTTGACCTTGCTAAAATTGCCCTTTCCCGTAGTATAAGATAGGTTGGCATTAGTCGGAAATATTTACCTTAACTAACTAAACAAAAACGCTATGTATACCAATTCATCAATTTTCGTCACTGTTGTTTTAACATTACTGCTTTTTCCAACTTTGCTGATAGCTCAAGATCAAGGGGATGCTTTTGTCCGCAGTATTGATGCGGATAAACTTGAATGGGGAGGATGTCCGGAATTCATGCCCAAAAGCTGTAGTATAGCTGTTCTCCAGGGGGATCCTGCAGAACCCAATGCAGATATCTTTTTCAAAATGGAAGGGAATACAGAGGTGCCCAACCATTGGCATCATTCGGCCGAGCGCATGGTATTAGTATCAGGAGAAATGAAGGTTGAATATGAGGGGCAAAAACCCGAGGTGATAAAAACTGGTTCTTATGCATATGGACCACCCGAGAAACGCCATAAAGCAGCGTGTATTTCGGAGGAATCTTGCGTGTTATTTATTGCATTTGAGGAGCCCATCGATGCTTTTGCCGTTGAATAAATTATTTCGGATTAAAAAGCGGGATTTTTTGAACTCATTTACTAAATCGTAACAACGAACCTTGATATGATGAAAAAACTAATTGCATTTATCTATGGTGTTATTTGTTACCTGATTTTCTTTGCGAGCTTTTTGTGGATGATATTATTTCTTGGAGGCTTTGAAGTCTATGCACCTACAGCAGTAAATGAGGGGGTATCAGGATCTCTGGCAGAATCCATTCTTATCAACTTGGGATTGATTGCCTTGTTTGGGGTTCAGCACACTGTAATGGCACGGAAATCCTTCAAGGAGTGGTGGACGAAATTCGTGCCTCAGCCGTTAGAGCGTAGTACTTATGTGTTGTTTTCAGCCATTGCTTTAATTTTAATTCTTTGGTTTTGGCAGCCACTTCCAGAAACGGTTTGGCATGTTGATACAGTGTGGGTCTCTTTAGTCCTGCAGTGGGGGTTCTGGCTTGGCTGGCTAGTCCTGTTTCTTTCCACGTGGATGATTGATCACTTTAACTTATTTGGGCTCAAGCAGGTCTGGAATTATATGAGGGGTATAGAACAACACTCCCCGCAGTTTATGGAACCAGGATTTTATAAATATGTCCGCCACCCGCTTATGCTTGGTTTTTTAATCGCATTTTGGTCCATTCCACATATGACTGTAGGGCATTTTATTTTTTCTGGCGGGATGACTCTCTACATCTTGATAGGAGTTTTTTATGAAGAAAAGGCAATGGTTCAACGATTCGGAAATAAGTATAAGGATTATCGGGACCGGGTCCCCAAATTTTTTCCGAGGTTGAAGGTACGGAAAAAAGAATCACAGCAAGAGGAACATATGTGATCATTATTGACTGTAAGTAAGCATAGATCAAAGGTGCAAAGTTTCGCCTTGTTTTGTTATTAAAAAGAAAAAGAGGAGAGTCATGATGAATAAAAAAATACTTATATGTTTATGCACTTTAGGATATATGATACTCGTACCTATTCAGGAGCTGCGCGCTCAGTCTCAGCAGTATGGGAAAGTCGATTTCAATGTTTCATGCACTGACGAAGTTCAGGCCGATTTTGACCATGCCTTGGCATTAATGCATCACATGATGTATGAGCAGGCCCGGGATAAATTTAAGAAAGTAGCCGAATCAGATTCCGAATGTGCAATAGCGCAATGGGGTATTGCCATGAGCTATGTCCATCCGCTATGGGGACAGCGTCCCGCGGATACTGAGTTTAAAGCGGGCAGCAAAGCTATAGCCAAGGCAAAAGGTATGGATGGAGTACCCCATCGAGAAATGGCGTACATAAATGCGCTAGAACCATTTTTTAAAAATTGGGAAGCAACATCTTATCGTGATCAGCTTTCTGTTTTTGAGGAGGGATATCGAGAGTTACACGAGCAGTATCCGAATGATGAAGATGGGGCAGCATTTTATGCTTTGGGACATCTAGCTACTGCACCGCCTGAAGATGGGACGCTTAGCCATCAGCAAAAAGCGGGCGCAATGCTCGAAGAACTACATGAAAAGTATCCCCAGCATCCAGGACTATTCCATTACATTATTCACGCTTATGATAATCCAAAATTAGCTAAGCGAGCGGTGGATGTTGCACGAGCTTACGATAAAGTGGCCCCCGATGTTCCGCACGCCCTGCACATGCCAAGCCATATTTTTGTAAGACAGGGAATCTGGTCGGATGTCATCGATTGGAATAAGCGTTCGGCAGAGGCGGCACTTCGCCAGTCTTCAGAAGATGAAGTTTCGATGCATTACGTGCATGCGCTGGATTATCTGAACTATGCATATCTCCAGCGGGGAGAAGATAGAAAGGCGAAAAAAGTAGCTCAAAAAACGATAAAGGTCGAGAACGTGCAAGATCATCTGGGTTCGGCCTATTCGGTGGTAGCTGCACTGACGCGATACAATCTTGAACGCGAGGAATGGGATAAGTCTGCTCAAATTTCGCTGGAGTCTCCCAATAATTTTTTGGTGGATAAGTATCCAGCTGCACAATCGATGATCTATTTTGCTCGGGGCATTGGTTCGGCGCGGTCGGGCAATTTGAATGGAGCACGGCAAGCGATAGAAGCATTGAATAACATATATCAAACCCTAAATGAAAAAGGTGAAGAGTACTGGGCGGTGTTGACTGATGCGCAGCGAATGGCTATTGAATCGTGGATGACTTTCGAAGAGGGGAGTCAGGAAAAAGCTCTTACATTAATGAAAAAGGCCGCTGATACCGAAGATAGAGTTGGTAAGCATCCGATTACGCCCGGCCATATCTTGCCGGCGCGCGAATTGCTGGGAGATATACTTTTGAAAATGGATCGTCCCGAAGAAGCCTTGAAGGCTTATGAAGAAAGTTTGGCTATATCTGCCAATCGGTTACGAAGTCTATATGGTGCTGGTCGTGCGGCAGAGTTGGCAGGTGATATTGTTAAAGCAAAGGCACACTATAAGATGTTAATTACCATGACAACGTCAGATGAAGTGGATCGGCCAATATTTAAAGAGGTGCGTGATTTTCTTGCTACAAATTAAAAGGAAACCGTGTAATTGATATTATACTTTTATTCAAATACTATTCTACTGAAGAAGATTGATGAAAATCTTTTTGGAGAAATAGAAATGGATTTTTTTAAACATATGATGGTCCTTGTACTGGGACTAAGCGGGTTACTCTTTTCAGGATGTGCTTCGGTGTATGTTCCCAGTGCACAACACACTAATCTGATGAACGAAAAAGGGGAGCTCCATGCTGCGGCCCATGCCGGTGTGAATGGAGGTGATATACAGGCCGGATATGCGGTGTCGGATAACTTCGGGATTATTGGTGCTGCTTCTTTTGGCTCTTCGGAAGAAGAGGGAACCGCTGATGATTTTCATGAGCACAGCTATGCCGAGATAGGCGGCACCTATTTTAGACCGATTGGCACTAAGGGGCGATATGAGGTTATGGCTGGGGTTGGCGCAGGTTCTGCTGAGTCAGTCACGCAGTATAATTTCTTTGGTCCCCAGCAAGTAAAAGCAACCGGTGATTATACAAAGGTGTTTCTGCAAAATAATATTGGCGTGGAGACGGGAATATTGGAGGCCGGTGTGGCTATTCGGTTGGGACACGTCATTTTTAGAAAGTTTGAAACTTCAAATACAACCTATGAGGAATCAGAGAGAGGAACTTTTTTTGAGCCGTCAGCTTTTGCACGCCTGGGATGGAAAAATGTAAAATTTGAAACCCAAGTTGGTGTTGCCGGGCCGCTGCAGGATGATATCGCTTTTGACTATCGGACGTTATTGTTTTCTTTGGGGATACACCTGCAGTTTAACACCCAGTAAAATCAGGCTATCCCTTTTCTTCAAAAAGAAGCTGCAGATAGGTATGGTAATGAGCCAGCTGCTGAGCTACGGTTTTGGCTTCTTTAAGGGATTGAGACAGCACGAAAGCCCCTTCAAAAATGACAAGTAGCATATCAGCCAGACTTTCCAGGTCCACTTCCTGTTTAGGTGGATGATTCTCAACAACTTCTTCAAGCTTTGCTTTAACCCGGATACGCCATTTCAGCATCGACTCACGGATAAGTTCCTTGATTCGATCATCAAAAAGTTCGGATTGGTGGATATATGAGGCATAAAGACAGCCGGGGAATGGGTCCTCCAGCGAACGCATCTCCTGTTCAAACAGCTTTACAAAAATAAGCAGCTGCTGCAGGGGATCGTCACTGAGCTCTTCTGCTTTATCCAGGGTTTCGTCTAGGTGTTGGGCATCATTTTCAGCATATCTTTTTACCAGGATATGTCCCAGTTCAGCTTTACTCGAAAAATGATGAAAAAAAGCTCCTTTGCTTACCCCGGCACGTTCAATAACTGCATCAACCGTGGTGCCCCCAAAGCCATTATCGAGAATAAGCGTTTTGGCCGCATTCATAATCTTGGTACGTGTAGCTGTAGGATCTTTTTTCATAATAATAAATTATAACATACTGCCTGGTTTGTTCCAATAAAAGAAAATAATGGAGTAAAATCAGCAAGCTCAGATACTTTTTTAGTCCGATATATCACCATAAACAGTTATTTTAGGCGTTATAATGTGCTTGTTATCAATAATCATTTGACAATGTCTTTCTTGCCTTATTATAATACCGACTAGTTGGTATGTTATAGTGTATGCCAATACAGTGGTATGGTAATAAAAACAAAAGGGAGATCGATATGATGAATTGTGTCAACAGGGCATTAAAAAATAGAAGCAGGTTTTGTCTGGTAATTTTCTTTGGTTTTATACTTCTGGGCGGTTGCACCTCGCAGGAAAAAGAGACGACTAAGAAATTATTTAAGGGGCAATTTGCGCCGTTACTACAAGGAATGGGTGATCATCATTTTGCAATATCAACCGATGATACTCTGGCGCAGGAGTTTTTTAACCAGGGCTTAACCCTTTCGTATGGTTTTAATCACAAAGAGGCCAATCGGTCATTTCGGCAAGCGGCAGAACTAGATCCCGATAATCCCATGGCCTGGTGGGGTGCGGCATTGGTGCTGGGGCCCAATATCAATGCCGGAATGCCGGAAGATAATATCCCGCGGGCTTGGAAGGCCTTGCAAAAAGCCATTAAGTTGAAAGAGAACGGTACGCAAAAAGAGCAGGACTATATTGAGGCTTTATCACATCGATATGAGAAAGATCCACCGGAAGACCGTACGCCGCTGGATTCAGCTTATGCTGAGGCGATGGGCAAGCTGGCCGAGAAGTATCCCAATGATCTGGATGCTCAAACCCTTTATGCGGAGGCGCTAATGGACCTGCACCCATGGAACTACTGGAAAAAGAATGGCGAAACTCAACCCTGGACCCCCAAAATACTGAAAGTACTGGAATCAGTGATGAAACGTGATCCCGATCACCCGGGGGCAAACCATCTCTATATTCATGCGGTGGAAGCGGAAAAACCGGAAAAAGCCCTGGCCAGTGCCAATCGGCTCAGAACATTGGTCCCGGGCGCCGGACACCTGGTACATATGCCGTCTCATATATACATACGAACGGGAGATTATCACCAGGGAACGCTAGCTAATGAACGGGCGGTAAAAGCGGATAACGAATATGTTAGGCAGTGTCGCCAGCAGGGGATCTACCCGTTGGCCTATGTGCCGCACAACTACCATTTTTTGTGGGCTACGGCTACTATGGAGGGGCGCTCCGAGCGTAGTCTCAAAGCGGCGCGTAACACCTCAAAGTTGGTCGATACTGAAACCATGCGTCAGCCGGGATTGGGTACCCTGCAACACTATTGGGTGATTCCTTTGTATGATCATGTGCGTTTTGCTCGCTGGGATAAAATCCTCTCATATCCTGAGCCTGCCAAAGATCTTATTTATCCGCGCAGTGTTTGGCATTATTCCAGAGGGATGGCTCATGTGGGACAGGAAAACCTTAACAAGGCCTCTGATGAGTTGAATAAGTTGAAAACCATAGCAGCAGATGATACTCTCAAAGAAGTGACAATATGGGATATCAATACTACCCAAGAGCTTATGCAGATTGCGGTGCATGTATTGAAAGGGGAGATCGAAGCACAAAAAGGTAATTATGATCAGGCTATTGCCCAGCTTCGGGAAGCTGTTGAAATTGAAGATCAGTTAAATTACAACGAGCCCCCGGACTGGTTTTTTCCCGTGCGACATAATCTGGGATCTCTCTTATTGCAAGCAGATCGCCCGGCAGAGGCAGAGTCGGTATATCGGGCCGATTTGGCTAAGTTTCCTGATAACGGTTGGTCTCTCTACGGTTTGTGGCAGAGTTTGAAAGCGCAAGGAAAAAAGGTGAAAGCGGAAGAGGTAAAGAAGAAATTTGATAAGAGTTGGAAGCACGCAGATGTTAGGTTGCAATCATCGCGTATTTTATGATGACTAATATTTGATGAAATCTTTTAGTACATTATTCAACGTAGGTGAGATATTAAAAAATAGAGGAGAGGATATGGCAGATCCACAGACGATAAAGGGAGCGTTTGAACGGAACCGGAAGGCTGTTAAGCTTCGTCCTTCAGCCGCTAAGAGCACGGCCACAACCAAAGTGCGGCTGCGCGATGGAACCACTTGTGAGGTTAAGCACAAGCACTGGAAATTCAAGGTAGATATCGGTGAAGCTGAAGGCGGTAACGATGCCGGTCCGGGGCCGGGGATTCTGGAGCGCGGGGCACTGGGCAGTTGCCTGGCAATCGGCTATTCGCAGCGGGCAGCGGTGTTGGGAATCCCCATAGATAACATTGAGGTCGAGGTAGAATCTGATTTTGATGCCCGCGGGATGTTGTATTTGGACGATGAGCGTCCGCCCGGTTTTGAAGCGTTACGCTATATTGTACATATAGAAAGCCCGGCCTCTGAGGATGAGATCATGCGTGTGATAGAGGAAACAGATAAGCACAGCCCGGTGCTTGACGACTTTAGCAGAGCTATTCCCATTGAACGTGAAGTGAAAATTACAAAAGCTAAGGGAGAGACGTTATGAGTATAAATATTATGAACCGCATACCGATAATTTTGCGATCACAACCTGACCCCCGATTTATTGCTCAACAACTTAGGAGGCCTTCAGGGGATTTTGCCCAAGAAATTGGCCAAAAAATGGATATAGTAAATAAACCATTATTTGACTTAACTCTTGAGGTATTGAATCCACAGCAAAACGATCGTATCCTTGAAATAGGTTTCGGTACGGGAAAGTTTTTTAAAAAACTGATTTCATTCGAAGAAAATATCAACATAAGTGGTATCGATTATTCCGAAGAGATGGTCAGACTGGCGAAACAAAATAATCCTGATCTGTTAGCTTCGGATAAGCTGGATCTCCGAAAAGGAGAAAGTGGGTCCCTTCCTTTTGATGATAGTTCGTTCGATAAAGTATTTTGCAATATGGTGATATACTTTTGGGAGCAACCCAAAAAGCACCTTGCTGAAATTTATCGCATATTGAAACCGGGGGGAGAGTTTTATACTGGGATGAGAGAATATGAAAGTATGCTTGTTTTTCCTTTTGTAGAGCATGGTTTTAATCTATATAAAGTAGATCAATGGGAAGATATCTTAGGTGAAAATGGCTTTTCGTTGCTGGAGTTGCGAAGACAACAGGATCCTCCAATAGAAATTGGAGATATCAAAAAACAGCTTACTTCTTGTTGTATTGCAGCTCGAAAAGAGTAGTATAGTGTTTACTTATGTATTTTTATTACGAATCCTTAAATAACCTATTATGAGACCAGAACTTCAGCGGAGAGTACAGCGATATGGATGGGATTATTCCTCTCCGCACTACGAAAAGGGGTGGGATAAACAGCTCTGGCCGGCTCAGCAGCGGTTGCTGGAGAACGTTAATCTACAGCCTGGTGAAGACGTTCTGGATGTCTCTTGCGGTACGGGATTGGTGACCCTGCCTATTGCCCAAAAAGTGGGAAAAAGGGGTAAGGTTATGGGCATTGATCTCTCCGAGAAGATGATTGAAAAAGCTGCTGATAAAGCTGAAGGGGCGGACATTTCGAATGTTTCGTTTGAGCGGATGGATGCTGAAGAATTAGATTTGGCCGATGACCGTTTTGATGTGGCGGTGAATTCGTTGGGGATGATGTATTACCCCAATCCCGAAAAAGCCATAGCAGAAATGTATAGAGTAACCAAGAAAGAGGGAAGGGCCGCTGCATTGGTATGGGGAAAACGCAGCAGCTGTGGTTGGGCCGGGATATTCCCTATTGTAGATCGGCGCGTACAAACAGATGTGTGTCCGCTCTTTTTTAGCTTAGGTACGGGTGACAGGTTGAAAAAACACTTCAAAGAGGTCGGTTTTAAACAGGTACGTTTAGAACGATTTAACATGACCCTGCCTTTCCATTCGGATGAGGAGGCAATAATCAGCGCCTTTTTGGGTGGAGCAGTGGCAATGGCATATCGAAAGTTTGAGGAAGAGGAAAAAGAAGAAGCGCATCAAGAATACCTGGAATCAATAAAACCGTATTGGAATGGAACGGCTTATGAGATCCCGGGGGAGTTTGTAATTGTAGCTGGGGATAAGTAATAATTTGATCAGGACTAGGTTCAACCCTGTCAAGAATTTAAATCTTAACAGGGTGAAATCCATGCGTTTATTGCGTACTAAGTTGCTCTGCAGCCTGCAGGGCTTGATATACATTGATAAGGCCATCCGATACTGAAAGGGTATGGAAAAATACTTGTTTAGCTTCCTGGGCAGGGTTTTCTTTGGGGAGAATTACTTTTTGTTGAGGGTATTTTACGACACTTTCCATCAGGACCTGCTTCACCTGTTGGGCCGTTAGTTCCGGGTAATAAGCCATGATGAGGGCCGCACTTCCGGCAACGACGGGAGAGGCCATGCTGGTGCCATCTTGCCGCTTATATTTATTGTCGGGCATGGTAGAGTAGATCGCTACACCCGGAGCAAAAATATCCACTTTTTGATCTCCATAATTACTGAAGTTGGCAATGAAATTCTCATTGGGTTTCCAAGACGTGGCCCCCACACTTAGCCAGTGAGTAGCGGCAGAGTCACCGCTGATCGACGACCCATACACATCAGTAGGGTATTTTGGTTTTTGGTCAATATTCTGTGATTCATTGCCCGCACCGTGAACCATGAGAACACCATTTTTATCGGCATATTTTACTGCCTCATCCACAACTTCCTTATAGGGAGAATAGCTTTTGCCAAAGCTCATATTGATGATATCGGCCCCATTATCAACAGCATATCGAATAGCATTAGCAACATCTTTGTCGCGTTCATCACCATTGGGTACTGCCCGAACCCCCATAATCTTGGTATTCGCAGCTACGCCGTTAACTCCTGTTTCATTGTCTCGTACGGCCGCAATAATACCGCCCACATGAGTGCCATGGCTCGGATCGGGGCCGGCAACATCATTATTGCCATAGTATTGCTCAGTCTTATCTTCATAATCATCACCCACAATATGTCGTGGATTGAAATCCGGATTGTAGCCATATTTTGCAAACTCATAAATCTGTTTCTTTTGATCAGCAATGAGCGTGGAATCGATATCGTGTTCAAATACATAGCTCATTACATTTTTTGCAAAATTGAGCTGACGGTTGCTAGGTTGTAGTTCTTCTACCTGTTTATGGGTGTAATCCAGAGAGCCAAAATGGGCAACCAAAATATCGTTAGCACGTTTTTTATTCTGCTCCAGAGAAGTAATGTTACTGTATTGGCGGTACAATTTCTTTACTTCTGCTTCATAATCTGAGCGGATCTCCTGATAGTAATTGTACTGCTGGTTTTGATCCCCGGAAAGTGAGGTAGTATCAATGTTTTTAAACTGTTTGTTGAGGCGACGATAGATGCGGGTCAATTCAAAGGTATCATCGTCAACATTTTTACCATCGGGTCCGCCTACAAAATTCCATCCATGTATATCATCAACATAGCCATTTTGGTCATCGTCTTTTTGGTTGTTGGGGATCTCGTCGGTATTTACCCATATATTATCTTTGAGATCTTCGTGATTGGTATCAACGCCTCCGTCAATAACGGCAACGACTACCTCTTTTTGTGGTTTTTTCTTTTTTAGGATGGACTGGTAAGCCTGTTTACTGCTGATGCCCCGGAATTGTGTTTGGGATTCATCAAGGTGATGCCAGTTTTGGGGTGGTTTTTCAAGTGTAGAAAAATCTACCTTCGGTTGGGCAGGTTGCGTTTTGGTAGTCGTTGGTTCAGTAGTTGAACATCCATATAAAAGTGCAAATATGACAAGGAATATCGGACTTCGTTTGATCATGAGTATATAGCTATAGGTCAAATTTTGGTGGGCTAATCATTTTGTATCGATTCTAAAAAACGATCAGCTGCTGCCTGGTAAGCCGAATAAAGCGCCGCTGATTTGGTATTTCTTAACCATTCGCCGGCATCGGTATTATAAAAAGAGGAAAAAGTGCTAAGCTTTTCATTTTTAATTCCGTAATAAGTGACCAGGAATTGGGTTTGCACCTCTTTATCCATATTGGTTCGGAGTTGATTCTTATAATTGGCAATTATGGCTTCTCTTTGATTCTGCTTAAAAGTGCGTCTTTTACTGAGCGCATTAAATGCCTTTAAAAAAGTGCGCATAAGTATTATTTTGGATTTTAGTTTTACTTCACGAACGCCCATTTTCTTGGCTAACGTATTGACAAGCGTAATCCGTTCTTGAGAGGGAGGGGTTTTCTCAAGCTCATATCTGCGTACCACCCGCTTGCGAATGCCCTGAAGGGTGTAGTAGTCTTCTTCGGCACTAAGAATTCTTTGGCTTGTCTCTTGGTTTATCCATTGTAAGGTGGAATCTGAATATTGGGTATTAAGCTGATCCTGGAACGTACGGTGAGCGTCGGTAAGCAGGAACTGTTTGGTAAAGGCTTTTTTGTAGTGTTCCAGCATCTGTTTGTTTAGTGATTGGGATAACCCAAATGGATTTTGTGAAAGCAGCTCTTGCATCTCCTCTGATATTTCAAAAAGCTGTCGTTCCAGGTGAATGGCCTCAAAAATATCATCACCTTTTGCAGGAGTATTAGCTGGTTTTATATTTTGCGAAGAAAGAGAAAACGGCAGTAGGGTAAATCCCAAGAAAAGTAAAGCACGATAAAACAGTGTCATGATGAAATTATATTATTAATAATAAGGCTTCCGGATAGCACCAAAGTAATTAATTTTTTTGGACTTTGCCCGTCATCGGCACAAAGCGAACCGGAAGCTTCTTGTGACGTGTGATCGTTCCATCTGCTGATTTTGTAACTTTGGTGAGATACTGGGTTTCACCGGTTTTGCCCACAGGAGCAATAAGAATGCCATTTGGGGCAAGTTGATCAAGTAGTGGCTGGGGAATATGCTCTGGGGCGGCCGTTAAAATGATCCGATCGAAAGGGGCATGTTCAGGCCAGCCTTTATAGCCATCTCCAATTTTTGTTTTTATAGTATGGTAGCCCAATTTTTTGAATCGTGAAACAGCTTGCTTGCCTAAGGGTTCAACAATTTCGATGGTATAAATATAGGGTGTTATTTCGGATAGTACCGCTGCCTGGTAACCACTGCCGGTGCCTATTTCCAGTACTTTATCACCTGTATTCACGTCTAATAGTTGGGTCATATAACCCACAATGTAAGGCTGCGAAATTGTTTGTTCATGACCGATGGGAAGGGGGCGATTTTGATAAGCATATTGCCGGTACTGTTGGGGGATAAAAAGATGTCGTGGTACATGCCGCATCGCATCTAATACCGCCGGATCGGAAACTCCCTGTTTCTTCACTCCTTCTTTTATTAAAGAGTGTCGCTCATTTTGACGATCCGAAAATCGAGGTCGTTGCCAGCTAAGAGAATCGTGAACAACAGTATCTGCATGCAATGGCATGATCAGAGTGTCAGTTATGGCGTTAACCTCTTGACTGCAAAAGCATAATATGCTGTAAATAATGGCTGTAAAAAGACTGATACGAAGCTTCATCATAGCTCATCCCTGTTTAGGTTACTATTTAAAACAAATTCTGTGGTATCCTTAGTTCATATAACATATTAATTTGCCTTTCCGCTTTCCATCAGCTAAACTAGAATCGGAGTAACTAAGAGATAGCACGGCACGGGTTATAGGTTTTTGCTGAATTACGACTGTTTTTTAAAGGAGTTATTGAACATACAATTAGTTGATTCATAGTAAAACTCCTGTTGAGAGGGAAAAAGCCCCGAAAAAAGACTATTACTTGTTAAGGTTATTATTCGGGTATTCGTATAAAGTCCAATAAAAAATAAGTGCAATAGGGATGGGAAATCAATTAGGGACTGAAGATTCAACGAGTCAAAGGGGACACTGGCGACCACTTCCTTGGGGGTATTTACTTGAACGGTATGGGCTTTTCAGCAAGAGGGCAGGGCTTCTGTTTTTAGGTTGGATTCTACTCTTTGCAATCAGCTTTTTATCGGTAATCTATTGGATACCTAACGATTGGTCCTCATTAACAACATCTCGAAAAGCGATCTCCTTATTTTTGTTGTTCTATCCTCCATTGATGATTTGTAACTTTTTACTTTTTTGGTTGGGATTTGAATGGGGGTTTATCCCGGCTTATTTATCTACCTTTATGTTGGCATTGGCCTCTGATATGCCTGTGCAGTGGGCTATCCTATTTGGGATTGCTGTAGTTCTTGGAATGGCCATTTTTTCTTTGGTTTATTACAGTACTCGTTTCAGGTATACATTACGTAGTCTCAGTGATCTGGCATTTTTCGTAGGGGTGGCTCTTGTCGCCTCTATGGCTTCATCGTTAGGATCATTAATTTGGAGCCATGTGCAGGCATTAACCATTGAGCAAACCCTAATTGCGTGGCAAAGCTGGTGGACAGGAGCCTTTCTGCAGATAGTCTTTATTAATGCCCCTATTTTATTTCTTGTGGGTAATCGGGCTGAAAAGCTAAAGGATGCTTTTTTTGAGGTGCCGGAACGTCCTGATGTATCACTGGGATGGGTTTATACCTCCATCATAACTGTGGTAACAGTATTAGGGGTTTTTATTTTATCGGCAGAAAAGCTTGGGGCCTTACGTATTCAAGAAGCACTAAGAACAACAGAATCTTCTTTGGGCAGTGAAATTATTAGTGCTACGCAGACCTTTGAAATGACTGCATGGATCTCTATTACCATTCTGTTAGCAGCAGGACTGGCGGGTATCCGACTGGTCGAAAGCTGGAATAAAACCCTCAAAGAACAGATAAGGATAAAACGAGCGCTAATAGCTGAAATCCATGACCGCGTAAAAAATAACATGCAGTTGGTCTCTGGTTTGCTTGAGCTCCAAATGCATAATACCCAAAATGTTTTTGTGGAAAGAGAACTTCGAAAAAGTCATTCCCGTATATATTCAATGGGGAAAGTGCATGAACAAACGTACCAGCATGAAGAAGCAGCTGATGTCAAAATCGATGTGTATGTCAACAGTCTGGTAAAACAGGTGGAAGTGAATTTTGGGGACGATCAAAATATTAATTTTGAATTGAATTGTGTGCCCATAAAGCTGACTATCAACCAAGCAGTAACCTTTGGGTTACTTTTAAATGAGATACTCACTTTTATTTGTAGGCAAAAGAAAAGTCTTAAAGATCAATCCCGGGTGGTAACAATAGGTATTCAAGAAGTAGGGGATGTTATTAGAACAAAGTTTGAGGGTATTGTTGCTCCTTTTGATTTTGACCATCCTGATGATGAGCTGGATGTAACCCTTATTAATAAGCTTAGTCGTCAATTAAATACAACCTTATCCAAAGAACAAAACTCCGAGAAAGAGATCACACTGGAATTCTCATTTGAAAAGAAACCAACATCATCCTTTATGGAGACATGGATACCCAAGAAAGCTATTGTTAATTCATAATTGGTATTGATCTGCGAGAGATATACATGTCGATGGTATTGATATAACGGTGGTATGGATATGCAATACACAAAACGGCTTTTATAAAGTGAATATTCGGAATATTGTCATCAGAATATTTCCGGGATTGACCCTCTCAGAGTTTACGTCACTGATAAATCCGATCAATATTGGGGAGGTCATAGTGCTATCAAAGAGGTATTACTTTTTTAGGGAAAAACCGGATATGATTTACTTTTTTAAATAAATCTAATGCTAATCTTAGATCAAACAGAATATGTATTTGCCTTTCCGCTATCCATAAACTAAAATTGGACACAAGTTAACGGGGAAAAAATAATACTGACTAATGGATTTTAAAGAGCTTCAGCAAAAGATTGATCATGCAAGAACCCTTACAGATGAACTGCCACCGCTGCCATACACAGATTTTAAAGCACTGATAAAAGCGCGTTCTGAGGATCAACGTAGTTATATTACTTATATTGATGAGGATGACAATCGCACTGAAGTGAGTTATGCTGATTTTTGTAAGCAGGTAAAAGATTGCGCCCGTTTTTTGCAGGGGCGGGGGCTTAGGCAAGGAGACCGTGTGGCCACTATATCACATAATCATTGGCACACCAATATCCAATACTTTGCTTCCTGGTTACTGGGGTTGGTTGTAGTACCTATTAATTTGGGCGAAGATGATGAACGTATCGCTTATATCCTTGAAAATGGCGATGTAGAACTTGCTTTTATTAGAACAGAGTACCGAGAGCGTTTCCGGAATATTCTTGATACATATAAAGATAAACTTAAAAATATTGAGTGGATTGTCTGCGAAGGAGAGGTAGATAACTTCACGAAAGAAGATGGAGCATTAAACCTGCCTGAAGATCCGCTGACAGAGTCCGAAGCCCTCATTGTGTTTACCTCAGGGACTACCGGAGCTCCCAAAGCAGTGATGTTAAGTCAACGGAATTTATTGGAAGATGCGCGCAGCATTTCCAATTGGCACGGTATCGATGAAAATACACGTATGATGTGTGTGCTTCCCATTCACCACGTAAATGGTACAGTGGTTACGCTTATTACCCCTTTTTATGCAGGGGGATCTACGGTATTGAATAAGCGATTTCGTACGAGCAGGTATTTCGAACTGATTGCTGCAGAGAATGTGCATATCGTAAGTATGGTACCTACCCTGTTACAATATCTGAATAGTTACTATGAAGACAGAGAACGTCCGGAAATACCTACGCTTCGACATGTTATCTGTGGGGCAGGTCCGTTAACGGTAAAAGTTGCTGAAACCTTTGAAGAGCAACTTGGAGTACCTATCATTCATGGCTATGGATTGTCAGAAACAACCTGCTACTCCTGTTTTGTTCCTACCGATATCGATGAAGAGGAACACAAAAAGTGGAGAAGTGATTATGGGTATCCCAGTATTGGAGTGCCTGTTCCTGCAAATGAAATGGCCATTCATGATGAAGATGGAAATGCACTTGAAGAGAATGAACGGGGCGAAATTGTAATCCGTGGGGTCAATGTGATGATTAAGTACTACAATAATAAAGAGGCCAACGAGAAGACTTTTAAAAATGGGTGGTTCCGAAGCGGAGATGAAGGGTTTTATATTAAGGATGATGACGGGCGCCCATATTTCTTTATTACCGGCCGGCTAAAAGAGCTTATTATTCGTGGTGGAGTAAACTTGGCACCCCTGGAGATTGATGAGGTTATCAATAAAGCACCGGGTGTTAAAGCAGGTATTGCTGTTGGGTTTGAAAACGACTGGTATGGCGAAGAAGTAGGGGCTTTTGTTCAGCTAGAAGAGGGGGCAGCAGAAGATAAAGAGGCTATTTTAAATTACTGCAGAGAGAAACTGCCTTTTAGTAAGGCTCCGAAAGTAGTAGTGTTTGGTGATGATATTCCGGTTACTTCAACAGGAAAGTATCAACGACGAAAAGTGACTCACCATTTTGAGGAGTGGAAGGAGGTACAATTCCGAGAAGACTAGGGAGCAATGAGCGCTTTAGATTTCGTTTTTAGTACCGATAAATATAATAAAGATCTAAATGTTCGTTATCTAACAAACGTATGTAAAGGCGATTATCTATATTTCGGCTAACTAAAATTATTGGAGGTTTCTATGAGTAATTCATTGAATCTCGACTTTTTTACTCATGTTCAATCGGATTTTGAATCAGCACAGTACAAAGTGTTGGCTGGGCTAAAGGAAATATCTGAGGATTTTCAGAAAAATAAAATATATCCTCATCTGAGTCACCTGGTGGACCTGTATACCAAGTTGGATGATATTTTAAAACGACTACGGGATCTACGTGATGAATTTCCGAAACGAATCAAAAAGATCGACTTCGTAAACCAAGAGATTGAGCATGAAGTCGTCTTTGTTCAGGGATCGGATCTCGCAAAAGTAGAAGATCTTATTGAGTGGGCGCTGCCATATATTAAAGCCAAAATTGAAGAGGGGAAAACGATCTACGAATTTGTGAACGAAGAGATAGAGATCGAAGAGGTGGGGATTGTTCCCAATTATACGGATGAGGGATATTTTTTCGTCCCCGACAATGAAGAGTCAAAATTGATTCTTTTTGAGTATGAAGTTACGGTATTTGAAAGTGCCAAAGATAATTACCGTTCGTTAAAAACAGCTTTTATGAAAGCGTTGGGGCAAGGTAAGGCACAGTTATCACCAAATGCCATAAAGCTGGATCTGATTAGCAATAATAAAAAATTGCCCAATCCGGCGACTTATGCCTTCAACACCGATCTGAGTCTTCCTTTTAATGAGACGATTTTTCCGGTTACCAAGCGTAAACTGTTACGACAGTTGTTTGAGTAATCTAGGGAGTAATGAGATGTGAGATTGTGAGATTTGAGACTATACGTAATGAGAGAAAAATTTATCAAAGATAGTTTGTAAGGAATGTGTGTTTACACAGTCATACTAATAAGTAATAATTAAGACTGTTGTTTACTTATGCACAAATACAAAGATCTTGATATTTGGAAGAGAGCTGTTTCACTTGCAACTGATATATATAAAGCTACCTCCAATTTCCCTAGTGAAGAAAAATACGGTTTGGTCTCACAACTTAGAAGATGCGTAGTTTCAATAGGATCCAATATCGCTGAAGGCTCCGGACGTAATACCGATAAAGATTTCAACCGGTTTCTAAGTATTGCTTATGGTTCAACATGTGAGCTTGAAACTCAGTTGATAGTTGCAACAAATCTAAAGCTATTACCTCTTGAAGAAAGCAAAAAGCTTCAACAAGAGGTAATAGAACTTCAAAAAATGATATTTACCTTCTCAAAAAGATTAAAACAACGTTAATAGGAAACCAGCTCTACGTTATATTTCTATCTCTCACATCTCTTTGACTCATAATCTCAATACTCATATCTCCCTACTCACCATCCCACATCTCATAATCTCATAATCTCAAATCTCCTAGTCTCATATCTCCCAGTCTCACATCTCAACAACTGCCAAAGTACACCGAGAAGTACATACCAGCTTTTCATTCATTGTATAAATATTTGTCTTCCATACCTGGGTTTGGCGTCCTCTGTGAACAGGTCTTGCAATACCTTGCACCGTATTATCCTTTTTTACTGCTCGCATATGGTTGGCATTAATTTCTATACCAACTGCTGTTTTGTCCTCATCGTCAATATTGAGCCACGCCCCCACAGAAGCCAGCGTTTCTGCTAATACTACAGAAGCCCCCCCGTGTAGAAAGCCAAAAGGCTGTACCGTATTTTTATCAACCGGCATAGTAGCTTTTATTTCGTCGATTTTAAACGAGGTAAAAGCGATGTTAAGACTATCTCCCATATGTAGCTGAGGGAGGTCCAAAAAATATTCAACACGTTTTTCTAAATTAGGTTGGATATACATAAAGTATTCTGTTACAATTCATTAGTAGATATTAATATAATCATTACAAGTGAAGAAGAAACAAAAATAGACTTTTAAATAAACTACAAAGGTGTAAATTAGTAGTGTAACATACGCCATATTATATCATATATAACGGAGACTTATTTATGGGCAACGAACATACTACAATCATTTCTGAGATTGATGCGGGATTGCGAAAGCATGATAAAGAAGTTCTGATAGCTACCAAACGAAACGGCAAGTGGGTAAAAACCGGCCGAGATGAGTTTCAAAAAAAGGTTAGAAATTTTGCTCTGGGACTCTACCAGCTGGGTGTTCGTGAAGGCGATAAAGTGAGCGTACATTCAGAAAACAGTGCAGAATGGGTAATCTGTGATCAGGCTATTCTTTCTATAGGAGCGGCCAACGTGCCCATTTATACCACACAGCCGGGAGATCAGGTCAAATATATTCTAGAAAACTCCGGTGCCAAAGTTCATATCGTCTCCACAGATAAACTGTTTAAGGATACCAAGCCGTTGATGAAAGGCATCACCAATGTAGAAGCGGTGATCTCTATATTTGGATCCAAGCATGATAAGCTCAAATCTTTCGATGCGATTATGGAGATGGGAGCCCAAAAGCATGAGGAAGAGCCCGAACTTTTCGAACAGCTTAAGTCGAAGGTAAAACCTGATGATCTGGCTACTTTGATCTATACGTCCGGCACCACAGGGGATCCCAAAGGAGTAATGTTGACCCATAACAATATTGCCTCCAATATTCGGGCTTCACTGGAACGAGTTCCATTCGATGAAGAGGTGAGAGAAGATGAGCGAATGCTATCTTACTTGCCTCTATCGCATGTGTTTGAACGTATGATTACATACCTGTATTTACATTTAGGATATCCCATTTATTACATTGAAGAAGTAGAGGAGATTCGTGATGATTTTGAATATGTGAAGCCGTACTACCTTGCTACTGTACCTCGGTTATTAGAGAAGATCCACACAGGGGTAAAGGTGAAGGGGCAGGAGTTGAGCGGACTTAAAAAACAGCTATACTACTGGGCGCTTCACCGGGCCGAAGAATATGATCCCGAAAACCCACCTTCAGGATTGGAAACGGTGAAACACAAAATTGCCGACAAGTTGGTTTACTCTAAAATCAGGGAGTTGTTTGGAGGGAACCTGCTGGGTGTTGTGAGTGGGGGAGCAGCCCTTTCTCCAAACCTGTTTCGGTTTATGAATGCCATCGGCTTTATATGTCTGCAAGGGTACGGGCTTACCGAAACCTCTCCGGTACTTTCTGTACAAGATAAAGATCACCTGCGGGTTGGCAGCTCCGGGTTTCCGCTGTCCAATGTGGATATCAAAATTGCAGAAGATGGCGAAATCCTTGCCAAAGGTCCCAATGTGATGGAAGGATATTATAATAACCCGGAAAAGACCGATGAGGTATTTACCGATGACGGCTGGTTTATGACCGGGGATGTTGGAAAGCTGGAAGACAACTACTTGTTTATCACGGATCGTAAAAAGTCGGTATTTAAGCTTTCAACCGGTAAATATATAGCTCCTCAGATCATTGAGAATAAGCTAATAGAAAGTGGCTTTATTGACCAAGCTGTTGTGATTGGCTATCAACGTAAGTTTTGTTCAGCGTTAATTGTACCAAGTTTTGATAATGTAGAGCAACGGCTGAAGAGTCAAGGGAAATCGATGGCTGATAATGTCAGTGATGATCCTAAGGTACGAAAGCTTATCCAAGATGAGGTAGATAAAGTGAATAAAGAGCTGTCACCCTGGGAAACGGTTAAAAAGTTTGTGTTGTTAGATGCCGCTTTCTCTATTGAATCAGATGAACTTACGCCCACCCAAAAGGTGAAGAGACCGGTGGTCAAAGAACATTACTCCGATGAGATAGAATCAATGTATGAGGAGGAAGGAACAGAGTCGCAAGGTTAGGAATATTATTTTTCAATTATTAGTACCAACAAGAATTTAATTATAAAGATATGTCTACATCAAAATATGCTATTCAGAAAGTTGCAGTTTTGGGCTCAGGAACGATGGGCAGCCAAATTGCGGCTCATTGTGTGAACGCAGGATTGCAGGTTTGGTTGCTTGATCTCAAAGATGAGGAGAGTGATAATCCCAACCAACAGGTTATTGATAATGTCAAGAGGCTAAAAGAGATGAACCCCTCGCCGCTGGGAAAGCCCGAATATGCAGATCGCATAAAAGTGGGTAATTTTACTGATGATCTGGACCTGTTGGCAGAGGTTGACTGGGTATGTGAAGCCATCATTGAAAAGATGGATATCAAGAAGAATTTGATGGCTGATATCGAAGAGGTGCGAACGCCGGGCACTATTGTCAGTTCGAATACCTCGGGATTGCCGATCGGAAAAATTAGCGAAGATCTTTCTGAGGATTTTAAGGATCACTTTTTGGGGACGCACTTTTTTAACCCGCCCCGATATATGAAGCTTTTAGAAGTGATTCCTACAGATTCAACTTCTGAGGCTGTAACCGAATATATGAGCCGGTTCTGTGAGAAAGAGCTGGGTAAAGGGGTAGTACAGTGTAAAGATACTCCCAATTTTATTGCCAACCGCATCGGCATCTTTTCGATGGCCAGCATAATGCCACACTTTTTTAATGGATCATTCAGAGCCGAAGAGATCGACTATCTGCTGGGTACGCTCACGGGCTATTCCAAGGCAGCTACTTTTCGTACGGCCGATATGTCGGGATTGGATGTAATCCATCATGTGGCTACGAACCTGTACCCGGTTATTCCGGATGATGAACGGCGCGAGGTCTTTGATCTCCCCAAAGCGTTTGAGCAGATGGTAGAAGATGGGAAGCATGGAAATAAGGCAGGGGAAGGGTTTTATAAAAAGGTGCGTACCGATTCCGAGAAGGAATATAAGGTAATTAACCCGGATACCGGCGAATATGAATCGCAAATTTCCCCGGAGTTTGAGAGTGCATCTGAGGCTAAAGAAAAGTATGGCAGTTCCGAAGAACGACTCCGTTTTTTGGTTAATCAGGATGATGAAGTGGGTGACTTTTTGTGGGACATTCATTGCGACCTGTTGTTATATGCAGCGAACCGCATCCCGGAAATAACGGACTCAGTTGAAGCTATTGATCGTGCTATGAAGTGGGGATTCAACTGGGAACTCGGCCCCTTTGAACGCTGGGATGCTATTGGGGTAGCGGAGTCTGTAGAACGCATGCAAGATGAAGGGCTGGAAGTACCGGAGACGGTCTTAGATATGCTCGAGAGTGGAAGAAAGAAGTTTTATGACTATGAAGAAGGTACCGTTTATAACTTGGCTACTGGCGATGTGGAATCTTTGAGTCCGCCTGCAGAAGGAGCTGTCACCGTATCCTCACTCAAAGCTGATGGCAAAGAAGTTATGGGGAATGACAGTGCCGGCTTGTATGATCTGGGCGATGGCGTGGCCCTCTTCGAATTTCGAACCCACAAATACACCCTGGGCTTTGAACTGGTCCAATCACTTGATAAAGCCTGTGATATTGTAGAGGAGCAGTTCGATGCTCTCGTAATTAGTCACGACGGAGATAACTTTACCTATGGGGCCAACCTGATGGAAGCAATGGGAGCTTGGCAGCAGGGTGATAAGGAACGGGTTAAAGAAGCAGTTAAGAATTTCCAGGATGTAGCAGTAGGGCTGCGCTATCGTCCATTCCCGGTTATTGCTGCTCCCTTTGGGCGATGTCTCGGCGGCGGCGTGGAGTTTATCCTTTATTCGGATAAGGTTCTGGCCCACCATGAATTATATGCCGGATTGGTAGAAGTGGGAGTAGGACTGTTGCCGGCAGGGGGAGGAACGACAGAAATGCTAGCTCGAGCCATGGAACAGGTTATGGAAGATGAGCAGGTTGATCCCATGCCGAATGTCAAAGAGGTGTTTAAGACTATTGGTATGGCGGAAGTTTCGGATGGAGCACCCAAGGCAAAAACGTTAAAGTACTTGCGCGACTCCGATGAAATTGTAATGAATCGTGATCTGCTGATCGCCAATGCCAAGGCAGAGGCCCGACGGATGGTCGATGCGGGTTATCATCCCCCGGCAAAACCACAGCTTAAAGTACTTGGTAAACGTGCACTAAGTTCGCTACGACTGATGCTATATATTATGCATGAAGCCAACTTTATTACTGATTATGATAAGGTGGTAGCTGATGATATAGCTTATATTATGAGTGGGGGCGATCTCAGTGAGCCGCAAGAGGTACCCGAAGATTATCTGTTGCGATTGGAGAGAGAAGCGTTTTTAAAATTGCTTGAAGATGAACGTACCCAAGCTAGAATTGAACATATGTTAAAGAAAGGAAAGCCATTAAGAAACTAGTTAATAGTCGAAGGTCAAAAGTGGAAAAGTTTGTAAGTTGCCAAGTGTTTAGCAGTCTTACTTGTAAGTAACCACTTTAATTAAAAGGCTATTAATCATGAATAATTTTAGAAATTTAGATGTTTGGGATAAGGCTGTCGAATTGGCGACTTATGTATATCAGATAACGGAAAACTTTCCCAAGACTGAAACATATGGACTCACAAGTCAAATGAGGAGAAGTGCTATTTCAATAAGTTCAAATATTGCAGAAGGGGCTGGAAGAGGATCAAAGAAGGAATTCAGCCATTTTTTAAATATTTCGATGGGGTCTTGTTATGAATTGGAAACTCAGCTTACTATTTCACAGAACTTGCAGTTTTTGAATGGTGTTGATTTTGAAAAAATCTCAGATAAACTGATTGAAATACAGAAAATGATTTATTCTTTAAGAAAAAGTTTAAATGCGTAACTAAAGTAACTTTACTTATCACTTTTTACTTACAACTTACTACTTTCGACTACTATGAAAAATGCAGTTATAGTTGCGGCAACGAGAACACCAACAGGAAAGGCTAATAAAGGATCACTTCGTTTTACACCCCCGGATACCCTCGGCGGAGAAGTGATAAAATCATTATTGCAGAAGGCTCCTAACTTGCAACCCGAAATGGTTGATGATGTGATTTTGGGATGCGCGTTTCCCGAGGCTGCACAGGGGCTCAATATTGCTCGACAGTGTGCTGCTTTAGGGGGCTTACCACCTTCGGTACCTGCTGCTACCATGAACCGGTTTTGTTCCTCCGGCTTGCAAACGATAGCCCAGGCGGCTGAACGCATTATGACCGGCGCGGCAGATGTGATCATTGCCGGTGGGGTAGAATCGATGTCGCTGGTACCTATGGGCGGCTATGTTGTGGAACCAAATCCCGACTTAGTGGATAACTATCCCGAGATCTATATCAACATGGGATTAACAGCCGAGAATGTTGCCGAAAAATATGAGGTTGGTCGCGATGCTCAAGATGCCTTTGCCTACCGTAGTCACCAGCGTGCAATAGAAGCATGGGAGGAGGAGTACTTTGATGAGCAGATTACTCCGATTAAAGTGAAAGAAAAGAAAGTTACCGCTGGTGGAGAAGTGGAGGAAAATGAGTTCTTATTTGAACAAGATGAAGGTCCGCGGCGCGATACCTCGAAAGAGATATTGGCGAAACTTAACCCGGCCTTTAAACAAGGCGGTACCGTTACTGCAGGGAACTCTTCGCAGATGAATGATGCTGCAGCTGCTGTAATGGTGATGAGCCAAGAAAAAGCTGATGAGCTGGGACTGCAACCCATTGCAAAGTATCATGGATTTTCTGTAGCCGGCGTTCCTCCCGAAATTATGGGAATTGGTCCCGTTGAGGCCGTGCCCAAAGTGCTGAAGCAAACAGGCATGGATTTGAATGATATTGACTTGGTAGAATTAAATGAAGCTTTTGCAGCCCAATCGGTAGCGGTAATTCGTGAGTTGGGACTTGATGAGGAGATCGTCAATATTAATGGCGGCGCTATTGCTATGGGACATCCCCTTGGGTGTACGGGAGCAAAGCTGACTACACAGATCTTGCATGACCTTCAACGCCTTGACAAACAGTTCGGCATGGTTACCATGTGTGTCGGGGGAGGAATGGGCGCAGCAGGCATTTTTGAGAATGTGAATTAATTTACAATGCTATTTTATTGTCATCTCGACTGAAGGGAGAGATCTTTGTTTTGAATAAAGATTTCTTGTTTGCACTCGAAATGATCAACTTCTTTTAATTTAAAGAGATGTTATGTTTACAGATGATACCCTAAAAGACCAAACAATTTTGATAACCGGTGGTGGTAGTGGCTTAGGATTGGCCATGGCTAAAAAGTTTGCCTCATTGGGCAGCAATATTGCTATTTGCGGCCGTACCGAAGAGAAGTTAATAAATGCTGTAGAAGATATTGCGAAAACGGGATATGAATCTGCAGAAGTGAAGTATTATACAGCCGATGTCCGTGATTATGATCGTATAAAAGAGATGGTCGATGAAATCGTCTCTGACTTTGGTACTATGACCGGCCTTGTAAATAACGCAGCAGGTAACTTTTTATCTGCATCGGAAGATCTGTCACCCGGTGGTTTTAAAGCTGTGGTAGATATTGTACTGCACGGATCTTTTAACTGCACACACGTTTTTGGCAATTACTTAATTGAGCAGGAGCAAGAGGGTAACATCTTAAATATGGTGACTACCTATTCAGAGTCAACCGGATCGGCCTTTGTATTGCCTTCTGCTTGTGGTAAAGCCGGGGTATTAGCGATGACCCGATCGCTGGCATACGAATGGGCGACTTATGGTATTCGACTAAATGCTATTGCTCCGGGGC
Organism: Fodinibius halophilus; assembly: GCF_011059105.1. Lineage (GTDB taxonomy): Bacteria > Bacteroidota > Rhodothermia > Balneolales > Balneolaceae > Fodinibius > Fodinibius halophilus. The sequence continues at coordinate 94,749 of NZ_JAALLS010000010.1, forward strand.
CGTTTCCCACAAAAGGGGCCTGGTCAAGATTAGTGCCTGATGAAGATTTTGAAGAGAAGTTTCTTTCTAAAATTCCGGCTAACAGGTATGGAGAGAAGGAGGAACTTGCTAATTTAGCGACCTTCCTGATGAGTGATATGGCTTCGTATATGACCGGGGAATGTGTAGTTATTGATGGGGGAGAGCGTCTGGCTGCAGGGCAGTTTAACTTTCTCGATAAAATGGCTCCACGCGAAAAGTTGAAAGGCTTTTTTAAAATGATGAAAAATAAAAAAGGCTAAGTTCTTGCCAACCTTTTTTTAACTTTTTCAATCGTTTTAGTGAGTTCTACCAAGTGATAACCATTATAGATCGTGGCCCGATTGAGTTGTATCGATTTTAAAAATTCCATACTGGCTAGTTCAGCCGATTTTGAAGCATCAAAGGTTTGCCTGTTCACATACAGGCGTTTCTGATTATTCTTTTGCTCGGCGAGACGCACTTTTTGCTCCCGGACATTACAGTCGAGCATATAGTTCTTATCCGCAGCTACCCGATGATGATTGTATTCAGTCGAAGCGGCATTTATATATATATTTGCTGTTGCACCACTGTTGAAACGAAGGAAAAGGTGTAACATATACAGATGGTCTCCGCTGAATGAGACAGTTTTCAAATCGATATGGTGGACAGCCCCATTAATCCAGCGCATGCAAAAGGCAAGCTCATTAATCCAGTAGTGCGAAAAATCATGATCCGAGTCGTAGAATTCTGAGTGGTTAATTTCTCGTATAATTTGAATTAAAGAAGGTTTTGCAACCTTTTTACTCATCCATTTAGAGGCTGGGGCCAATGTTGGCCAGTGAGAAAATTGTAGCAATACATTAGATTCTTCAGCTGCATGATAGATTTTTTGAATTTTTTGCCGATCGGTTGGCAAGGGAGAAACTAAAAAGCAGTGGTATCCTTGTTTTACAGCTTCGAGCAGGTGGGCCAGTCGTTTATCACTATCATCAAGAAGCAGGCAGGCATCAACATTTCCAATATCTTTTAGTTTAGATGTGATGATAACTTCGGAAACGGACTTGTGGGGGCGAAGATGGCTTTCCCAAGCCATTGCACGATCCGCAGGTCCAACAATCCCAATTTTCATGATCTGATAATTTAATGCACTTTCGATATGCAAATATTTATGAAATTGGGATCAACTTTCAAAATGGAATTTAAGAAAGGTCAGCTTGTTTAGTCTGGCATTACCAGGGCCAGGATAAAGTATAAAAGTATCGGACTTCCCCAGCTAAAAAAAGAACAGATTACAAAAATCATTCTAACAATGGTGGGGTCCCATCCAAGGTATTCGGCGATACCTCCGCAAACACCAGTAATCATCCGGTCGGTCCGTGATTTTTTTAATCGAGCTCCCATAGAGGATATTTCTTAGATTTATCTTGTTATGCTTGTCGTTTTTTACGGGAATATTACTCAGATGTTACAGGCTTTCTTAAATTTAAATAAAAAGAGAGCCCAAAGTAGTAGAAGGGGAAAATAAATGAACTGTGAATTAGAAAAATGGATGAATCATCAAAGTAGTACATTAGGGCAATAAGCTGCAACAGAAATAAGAGACCCAGTATAATTGTCAATGGGCGCAGAAATTTTGTGCGGGTTGGATAAATAAATTTAACAGGTAAAAAAGTAACAAGTGCGAACAATATTAAAATAGCAGAAGCAAATTCTGCCGGTAATTCAAGTAAGTAGATATAAAATACCACGATGTTCCAATAAGAAGGAAAGCCCAGGAAGAAATGATCATCGGTTTTAGCTTTGGTATTAGAAAAGCCAAAAATACTGGCAGTAGCACAAATAACTAATACCCAAACCGGTAAATCCATAGTTGCATAAATCCATAAAAGCGGAGCAATGGTCCAGGTTAGGAAATCAATGATGTTGTCCATTAATGCACCATCAATTTTTGGAGCATATTCTTTAGTCTGCGTAAGACGTGCCAATGCCCCGTCCACTGAGTCAACTATTGCTGAAATAGCTAAAACCCAGATGGCTTCTTGGTAAAAACCATCATAAGTAAGAATTATAGCCCATAATCCAAGTGCTGCACCTAAAGCAGTTAAAACATGGACTCCATATGCTGCTGTTTTTTTCACGCCTATATGTCCAAATGTATATTTCTGCCGTCAATTTCTTTCGTAATAAAATAAAAAAAGCGGAACCTATGAAGCTCCGCCTTCAAATAGTTTTAAAAAAAGCCAGTCTTTACAATTTATTGCGAAATAAGTTGACTAATCAATTGGTTGTTCCTAGTCTGATGTTTGCAGCCTAAATGTAATGGGCAATGAATATTGCACCCGAACCTTTTGGTCTTGTTGTGTACCCGGCTTAAACTTGGCTTGTTTGATTACGCGTAAGGCTTCTTTGTCTGCGCCTCCGCCAATACCTCTAATCACTTGTGGGTTTTCAACTTGTCCCTGTTCGTTTACGATAAACTGTACAATTACACGCCCCTCTATGCCTGCTTTTCGAGCCATTTCGGGATAATCTATTTTCTTTTGTAAACTGGCCAGCCCGCCGATCAGCTCAGGCATTTTTTCAACAGCTACAAAGTGATCTTTTTTCTTAGGAGGAGGCTCAACTGAATTTTTATCTTTTAGATCTGTAAAAGCTTTATCAGGATTATTTATCTGAATTTCTATGACACCGGATTCTCCTGCCTTGCCATATTTTTCTTTGGCTTTATCTCCTTTTAATACATCAATCGATTTGATGTACTTTGTCTTTAGTCCTGCAAGTTCATTTTTAATTTTATTTTTGTCGGTCCATTGTTCTCCATTAATCACATAAAGGGGAGAGGCCGGTTTAGGGGGCTTCTGCATTTCATCCTGTGCTTGGTTTACCTCAGGTTTAGTAATACCCCCGTCGGTCATATCCGTACAAGAAATGGCAAGTACGATGAAGACAGCAGAGGTTAATGCTATTAAAAAACTGGTTCTTAATTTAGAGGTGAAGTTGGTGTTGTCAGACAGAATCTTAATTCGCTTTTTAAGAGAAGATGGATTTACTGCCATACTCATTGCCAATTGGGTCCGATATTCCCTTTGAGCCAGCTCATAGAGCAGAGAAGCATACTGTTTTTTAGAAAATGTGTTTTGTGCAAGTACTTCGTTATCACAAGTTATTTCCCGGTATTCTTCACTGGAGTTGTATAAGTAGTGAAGCAAGGGATGGAACCAAAATAAAGACCTGACAAATATATTAATGGTATTAAACAGAAAATCGTTGTGCTTGATATGCATAAGCTCATGTTGCACGGCCATGCAAAGGGCATCAGAATCAGATTTAAGATCGGCCGGAATCACAATTTTAGTATTACGCCATCCATAAGTATATGGAATGGTAGCTTCTTTAGAATAAGCGATAAGGGTATTTGCAGCATGTTTATCAATCTTGGGCAAATTGCTCACCAATTCTCGACATTGGTATAGAGGGCGAAAATGGTGGGTCAGTTCCATCTTTTTCAGCTGCAAAAGTTGGAATAGCATTTTTGCCAAGAAAAAAAGTGCACCGAGAATTGTAATTACACTCATCAGTCCAACCCACAACATAGGATCAGAAAAAGTAAAGGCAGCTGAACTGGATGAAGGCGCTGAAACTGAGGGCAGGGGATTTTTTACTACGATGAATGCCATCGATTGGGTTGCGGCAGAAGTACTGGTAAAAAATGGGGCAAGTGCTGCTCCTATGATACCCAGCGGCAGAGTAAGTTGAAGGCCTATTCTGCAGTGGTACTGATAAACCGGTGAGATCTTTTCTGTCCATTTAAGAAGAAGAGTGAAAGGAATAGCTAATACGGTCCATATCAAAAGTGGAAACCAAACGTAGTCTAGCATTTGGTCGCCAAATGAATATAGAAAGCTGTATACCTTGGTCATACCTCATCCTCCATATTGTCAATCATGTGTTTGATTTCTTCAAGATCCTTCGCATTCATGTCGTCACTTTTTACCAGGGTTTGAATAAGCTGTTTGGGCGACCCTTTAAATACTTTAGTCATCAAATCTTTGATAAGGCTTGATTGCACTGATTCCGGTTCCTGAGCCGGGCTGTAGACATAGGTAACACCATCCTTACGGTACTTGAGATATCCTTTTTCTGCCAGGTTTTTCATAACGGTCATAATAGTGGTATATGCGACTTCTCGGCTTTCAAGAATTCGCTTTCGTACCTGCTTTACGGTAGCCTCTCCTAAATCCCAAACATGGTGCAGAACTTCCATTTCTGTTTCTCCTAAAGGAGTAAGTGACTTTTTCATGATATCTATCTATTAGATTTTTGTTCTGTGCTCTTTGGGTCAACAAAAGTAATTGGAGCACATTGTGCAAAGTTTGATTCTGCTTGCATTGGGAACTGGTATTTTTCGCTGAATGCATGCAGTAATTTTAAAAACTGTTTCCTTTTTTTATCAGAAAAGTGAGTTTGATCTAAGTTTACAAAATAATAGTCTATACTACCGTTTTTGTCAAAATAGATCCGCTGGAAAAAAGATGTTCGGTTGCCCCACTGGAAGTTATTTTCATTAAGAAATTGCCCGAACTCCTGCATCATAGTTCGATACTTTTTGAGAAATGATGCTTGATCTTTGTTAAATACTCCTTTTGTGGGATGGGCATGTGCGGCACTGGGATATAAACTATCAAGCTCTGTAAAAGAGATACCCTCTTGCTTAGCTTGTGTAAAGGTATCGGTTATAGGTTGTGCTGTAACACAATAGCTTGAACAAAGCAGTATGAAGCCAATGATAATAACACGCATAATATTAGTACTATTTATTTAGTATTAGTAGTACTAATATAGTAGTATATTGGTTGTTCTCAAATTGCTTCATAAAATTGGAGTGATGAATGAAATTAACTGTGCCGGCGATGTCGCCTGCTTGGGGCTGGGATAAGGCAAAACCTCAAGGTATTCCATCAGTGATTGTTTAGCGTTTAACAGCAACAGGGGTTTTTGGGCTTTGATAGCCAGCATTATTTCTGTGGTTGTTCCTGCTCCCATACCGCAGGCTACAACCACATCAGATGAAAGGACGTTAATATTATTCCGTGCTCCGCCCATACCGGTGCATATTGGGATGTCAACATAGGGCGAGCTGTTATCTCGGTTCTCTGAAGGAAGAATGCCAACTATCAGTCCGCCGGCTTGTTGTGCCCCTTTTGATGCGGCATTCATAACCCCAACATTGCGCCCGCCTGTAAGCAGAACCCATTCCTTTTCTGCGATCAATTTGCCTAATTCTGTTGCATCAGAAATGTTTTGCTGTGTTGCCCCTTCACCGGGACCCATTACTCCGATAATCGTATTTGCCATAATATTTGTTGTTGGGAACTAATAAATCATAAAACCTATTACATTGAATAAATAATCAACTGACTTTTAAACAGCAATAATGTCGCAGGCTTATTTTGGGGATAAAATACAGCAAGAAATTCTATCTGTTGATATTAATGATTTTAATAAAGCTGTTTTTATTCTGCACGATCAATTAAACCTATCTGGGTGGCCCAGTTCGATTAAGGAATTAACAGAATAGTTCATACAGAAGTTTGCTAGATCAGGATAAGTTGTAAAAGAATATTCAATTACTGAGAAACATCTATGGAAGGAATTAACAAGCAGCGAATATTTGAACGTAATGATGAACAGCTAAACGAAGATGGGGATTATGTTTTGTACTGGATGCAGATAAACAGACGATTTCAGTATAATTTTGCTTTGGAATACGCTGTAGAATTAGCAAATAAACTGAATAAGCCTTTGTTGATTTATGAAGGGCTTAGCTGTGATTATCCCTGGGCGGCCGATCGCTTTCATCATTTTATCACGGAAGGGATGGCCGAAAATTTGGAATATGCTCAAAATAATGATTTTAACTATTATTCTTATCTGGAGGATGAACCAGGGGCAGGGAGTGGGCTGCTGTATACTTTGGCGGATGATGCCTGTGCTGTTATTACGGATGAATTTCCCGTCTTTATTATTCGTGAGCATAATGAGCAGGTTGCCCCCAAGTTCGATATCCCATTCATAACAGTTGATAGCAATGGATTGATCCCGTTTGGGCTTACTGATAAGGCACCCTATAACGCATATTTCTTTAGAAAGATTATGCAACGGAATTTCATTACCTGCTATAAGCATGGTCCCAAGAAGAATCCACTGCATGATCTTGAGAATGAAAATGATATAACACTTTCTTCGGATTTTTTGGAGAAATATCCTAGAGCTTATTCACATCTGGATAATCCCACTGGTTTTATTAATTCACTGGATATCAACCATGAGGTAGGAAAAATTGACCTTGAGGGTAGCCGAGAGGCAGCATTGAATCGATTAGATCAATTTGTGCAAAATGGATTGAAGGTGTATGATGAAAAGCGGAATGATCCCGATGAAGAAAAGACCAGTGGCATGAGTCCGTGGCTTCATTTCGGAAAAATATCGGAGTATGAAATCGTAAAAGCAGTCTTGGAACATCAACCCAAGGGATGGAGCCTGGACGATATTACATTTAACAAAGGTTCTACGGGGGGATTCTTTAATGGAGATCCGAATGTGGATGGTTTCCTGGATGAGGTAATTACCTGGCGGGAAGTTGGGTTCCACTTTGCCCATCATGAGCCCGACTATGATCAATATGAATCGCTGCCCGGCTGGGCTCTTAAAACGCTTGAGAAACATAAAGATGATCCGCGAGAGTATATTTATGATCTGGAGGAGTTCGCCCAGTCGAAGACTCATGATGAGCTCTGGAATGCAGCCCAAACACAGCTACGAGAAGAGGGAATTATTCATAATTATCTGCGTATGTTATGGGGTAAAAAGGTACTCGAGTGGACGCCCAACCCAGAGACAGCCCTGGTGTACCTGATTGAGCTAAACAATCGATATGCAATAGACGGACGGGATCCCAATAGTTATTCGGGTATTTTCTGGATATTTGGTCGATTCGATCGGGCATGGCAGGAACGTCCGATCTATGGGAAGGTTCGATATATGACTAGTAAAAGTACGCGACGAAAGGTAAAGCTGGATGAGTACCTACAACGTTACGGTAACCGGGGTAGTCAACAAGCTTTAGAATTATAGGATCGGTAAGAATATCAGGAGCAGGCCCAACAATTTTTTGTTATTTCGGATGAGCTCCTATCTTTCGTCGGGCGACTGGGGTTGTCGTCCGGTGAATCATATAAGCAGGGTAAGAATGCCCCATTGAGCTGGCGCAATAAAAGTAATCTCTTGGAGTAAGTTCGCGTAGCAACTAAAGAGCAACCTTCATACATCAGCCAGTTGCTTCAGGGTAGGAAGATCCTATAACTGCTCTATCAGTGTGGAAACCAGCTTGGCAAAATCTTCTTTCCGGGAGTCTGCAGCTGCTTTTACTTCATCATGGTTCAGTTTACCCTTTGTGACGCCCGAAGCCATGTTGCTGATAAGAGAAATAGCGACTGACTTTAGCTCAAGCCGGGCAGCTTCAAAGAGTTCGGGAGCCGTGGACATGCCCACCGCATCAGCACCCATTTTACGGAATGATCGGATTTCTGCTTTGGTCTCATAGTTGGGGCCGGTCACGTACATATAGGTACCCTGTTGGGTTACAAGCTCTAAGTCAGCAGCGAGGCTCCGTACTTTATCTACCCATTTGTGATGTAGATAGCGGTGCCTGGAATAACCGCGGGGAGATATGGAAAGGTTATTTCGAATAACACCTTCAATTACCATCAGGTCTCCCACTGAAAAGGAGGTATTGATAGCACCGGCTGCATTCGAGATAATCAGTTTTTGAGCCCCCAAAGCATGTGCGATATAGACCGGTGTAGCTGTTTCTTCAAATGAAAAACCTTCGTAGTGGTGGAAACGACCCGAAAAGGCCATCATCTGCTTTCCATTTATCTCACCAAGAATAAGTTCACCGGCATGGCCCTTTACAGAAGAGTGGGGCATTCCCGGTATATCACTGTATGGTATAATCTGTGGATTTTGGATTTCATCGGCAAAGCCTCCAAGACCTGATCCCAGGATAACGGCTGCTTCCAGTTTAGCCGGGGCTTTTTTTTGCAAGTAGTTGACGATGGGTTCAGTAAATTCGGGTAGTGACATAAGTTATATTGCTTCGATTTTGTATCCCTGTTGTTCATCATAGTCGGTGAGCTTAAAAAGGGGATGGTGTGAATCATGGTATCCCATTAGTATGTATTGTTCTTCATAAGCTCGTTTAAGCAACTCCTTACGGGCCCGCATGCTTTGTTGGGCATCAAAATCATATTTTGCGGCAAATTTTCGGTTCACCTCTCCACGCGTTGCAAGTACATCGCCGGCCATCATATATTTTTGAGTACCGTCATCAAAAAGTAACACTTGCGAGAATTCGGTATGCCCCCCAATTTTTTCGACTGATATTTCGGGATATGGTTGCTCATCATCATCTAAAAAGTGAATATCTGCTTTAGCATCTAAAAAATGAATAAAAGCAGTTTTTTCCTCGTCGTAATATTCATCTTGGGTCATTATTTTTTGCCAGCCATTTTCAGAAACCCACAGCTTGGCATCGGGGAAGGTGAGTTCCCAAAATCCGGAAGAGCGCTCTACCAATCCCCCTATATGATCATAGTGGAGATGACTGGCAAAAATGTCAGTGATATCGTATTCGGTGAGGTTATATTCTTCAAGATTCTTTTTTAAGGTTTCGGTACTGGTGTCTTCTCCAAAGTCGCCGATACCAACATCAAACAGGATATTTTTGTTGCCTGATTGTATAATGAACGGATTAAGAGAAATTTTCAGTGCCCCTTTGGCCGGGGGATCATCACGATTGATTCGATTAAATTTTTTATCTAATCCCACACTGAAGGTGCCTTCATAAAGTGCATGGGCGGATATTGTTTTAGTACTCATACTGCTAAATAAAACGAAGTGAAAGGTTGCTGAGGCCGGGAGAGCTCTACAGGTTACTTATTGTTTATTTCCTATTTTTACTTTCATGCCTGTCGTAGGCCTCAATGATTTCGCGTACCAGTTTGTGGCGAACAACGTCATCCTCATCGAGGTAAACAAAGGAGATTCCTTCAATATCTTTAAGAATCTTTTGTATGGAAATTAATCCCGACTGTTTTTTTCGAGGCAAGTCGGTTTGGGTGATATCCCCGGTAATGATGGCCCGACTGTTAAAACCAATACGCGTTAAAAACATCTTCATCTGCATATTGGTGGCATTTTGTGCCTCATCCAAAATGACAAATGCATTATTGAGGGTACGTCCACGCATATAAGCCAGAGGAGCTATTTCAATAATATTTTTTGCCAAGTACAGTTCTAACCGGTCATACTCGATCATATCTTCCAGCGCATCATAAAGGGGGCGCAGGTAGGGATCGATTTTTTCACGCAGGTCACCCGGTAAAAAACCAAGCGTTTCTCCTGCTTCGACTGCCGGCCGTGCTAAAATAATTTTCTTAACCTTCTGCTGTTTAAGGGCTCGAACCGCAAGAGCAACAGAGGTATACGTTTTTCCTGTACCCGCAGGCCCGATAGTAAAGACGATATCATTGGTTGCAGATGCCTCAACAATATCTTTTTGGCCCGGTGTTTTGGCCGTGATAGGTTCACCATCGTGGGTATTAAGGATAAAATCTCCCGAGATTCGGCTATCACGAAGGGGGTTGGGTTTCTGGTCTTCTCGATCGCTGTGCTTTAGAGCCAGTACGGTGTCAACATCATCTTCGGTAAGGTCGTTATTTCGTTTAGCCATATTAACGAGCTCATTCAAGATCTCGATAAGCTCTTTGCGATCACTTTCGGGGCCGTTAATTTTGATACTTCCGCCGCGTGCCGTAATCTTGGTATCGGGATAGGCTTTATCCAGTTTTTTGAGATGTTCATCATGAAATCCCAAAATGATAACCGGTTCTACATCCTCAATGCTGTACGTCGCGTTACTAATTGTTGATTGGTCTGCGATAGAAAAATGATAATTTAGTTAAAACTGAACCCTTAAAATAAGGAAATTGAATGATAATTTTGTAGGTGTTATTTATTTGTTTATGCAACAGTTCCTTTACCAAGGCGGGCCTTATTTTGAAGAGTAGCGATACGTTTTTGTACATCATCAGCTTTAAAAACAGCACTGCCGGCAACTAGAATTTCAGCCCCTGCCTGGGCTACTTTTTGGATGTTGTGTGGTTTTACTCCACCGTCAACCTCTATAACAAAGTTAGTGCTTGTTTGTTCACGTATTTGAACCAACTGCTGAAGTCGTTGGTAGGTAGATGGAATGAAAGACTGGCCGCCAAATCCAGGATTTACACTCATAAGAAGTACCATATCGATATCTTCTAATATAGGTGTGATAGTGCTTAATGAAGTACCGGGATTTATAGCTATACCTGCTGTAATATCATGAGAGTGGATGTTCTGAACGGTGCGGTGCAAATGGGGGCATGCTTCTTGGTGCACGGTAATATGATTAGCTCCTGCCTCTACAAAAGCTTCTATATATTGATCCGGGTTTTCAATCATCAGGTGTACATCCAGGAAGGCATCGGTCGAGCGCCCGGCAGCTTCTACAATGTCTGGCCCGTAGCTGATGTTGGGTACAAAATGCCCATCCATAATATCACAGTGTATCCAACGGATATTGGCGTTATTACATTTTTCGATCTCTTCGCCAAGCTTGCTAAAGTCGGCCGCTAAAATTGAAGGTGCTAAAATAGGAAGTTCAAAATCCATGATTCTTATTGCTTTGTTGTGTCGGGGACAGCTATATTTTGTGTGGTATCAATGATGGCCCCAGATTCACTTTCTTCTTTTAAATTATATCGTTCGGAGACGATGAGTTTAAGTGTTGTGTCAACCACTACCTGTTCTTTCTTTGGTTGGTAATCGAGTATCACATTGGGATCGACATCTTTGCTGGGTTTAAATTGTATTTCGCCTACACGCAGGCCTGCCTTTTGAAGTTTCTGTTGGGCTTCAGACAGTCGCAATCCCAGGATATTTGGTACATCTACAGTTTTTTCGCCCAAACCGTCACTAACTGCGAGATCAACAAGAGTACCCTTGGGTACTACTTTTTCGGGTTCAATAGATTGACGCAGGACCCTGTTTTTAAAACGGTTGGATTCATAGCTTACCGTTCCGATTCCAAGCCCATAATTTTGTAACTGTAGTTTGGCATTGCGGTACGAGAGGTTTACAACATCCGGAACCGTTACTGTAGGGTTCGATTCGGTGTTAACCGTAAGGTAGATTTTGCGGTTGGGCTTGACAATTTCAGAAGGAGCAGGGGTCTGGTCGATAACATAGTCCGCCGGATAAGCAGTATTAGATCTGCGTTCGGCAACTTCGGATCGCAGGCCATACGACTCCAGTTGTTGTTGGGCTTCTTCAAGAGATATTTGAGATACATCAGGGACGGTTAATCCTTCATCGTAATTTGTGTAGGCGGGCATGATGATCATATCAGCCAAGAATAGAATCAATGCTCCCAAAACAATGATTGAAGCACTACCGATATAAAAAGTTTTGCTGGTAAAGATCTTTTTAAGTGTCGACATCATGGGTAAAAATACAGTTCTTTGGGGATTTCTTAAAAATGATATTTAAGGGATATGCTTTTATGGGGTGTTAAAAAATTTGTCTGCGTTTCCAGACGATTATTCTTAATCTTAACCGTCAGGAATGAATCAAACGCAGAGACAATATGGTTTAGTATAAGTAGCGATACCATGTTCCCGGCTAATCGATAACTGTCGTTGAATGTTTCGGCAAGGTCTGCTCCCCGGAAGAAATAACTTGACATATCTGCCCCATCCCATGCAAGCTGGTATTTTGAGTCAAAGTCACTCCAGCCGGGTCCAAATTGATAGTATTTGCTGATAAGCTCATAGTACTGTTGCGAGCCATAATCGGGCAATACATGTGAAAAGGGATTTCCATATTCATTATCAGGAAAGACAAAAGGGGTATTACGCTCTGCATTTCGCAGCAATTCAAGATCAACTTTTCCCCAATCCTGATCAGGATCGTAGCTGGCTGATATCCCGGTAACTTTATTAGCAAGCTCATCAATATAGGGATTACTTATTTGTTGATTTTGATTATGGTATTCAACCAGCCACTTGGCATAAGTAACTACACTCCAATTGTTATTGGCAAATTTTTTATATCGCCGTTCCTGGGCCCGGGCGTCACGTAGTTTTTTGATATGTATACCTAAGAAGATGGCTTCTGCCAGGAGATAAGTTCCCGCTCGTATCCATTTTTTGTTGGCTGCCTGTCCGCTGCCGGGAATAATGGCAGAACTTAGCAGGGCAAGGCCCGGTTTTTCTCTAATTGGCTGGTAGAACGGCGTTGATTGGTCAGCATAATTTATTTTTGGCTGTAGGTCTTGGATCGTAACAGTGGGTTCATCGGAGTTTAAAGAATTGGGTTGCGCATACCCAATGGTGAGCATTGCTAAAAATAATAATAGGGATATTGCTGTTTTTCTAATCATTATTGAGAACATCAAAATCAAAAGTTAAACCAAAGTGGAAGATAAATTCATTTCCATATTGTACAGTACTACCCGACGATTGGGTTATAAATTCATCAGGTAAGTTAATATCAAAGTTATTGAATCCATAAGCGCTACTTATAAATAACTTTAAGGGAAATAGGTAATAACTGTTGAAGGCAAATCGCAGTTCTGCTCCAAGGCCCGTTTTAACAGTAGTATTGTTAGCTAATGGCCCGCCCCATCCGTTGCCGACCTCTCCAAATAGCCGAAGGTATAGTTTGTCTAAACTATGGCGGCCGAGCTGGTGATTGATGTTACGAATAAGTGGAACATTATAAGAAAGTTGTGTCATGGCTGTGCTATTGCCGCCAATCGCAAAGTACGGATAGCTGCGCATCCCGGTAAATCCACCTATATAGTCAAGGTAGAAAGCATCATTGGGAGCGTTTACATAGCTAAACCCCCGGCCATATATTCCCAGGGACGAACTGTTTGAGAGAGGATACCCAAAGCGCACGGTTGCTTCCAGCGAATGGTTTTTTACCGTCTCATAAACGGGTAAAAGGGTGTTATCTTCAATTTCGTATTCATCTAACAGTTTGCTTGGCTCATAGGAATATCTAATCAAAGTTTTGAGGCCCACGGGTGCAACATCGGAATGTGGATAACGCAATACGTTTTCGTACACGTGGGCTGCAGTAAAGGTTGTGCCTTTATAGTATTCCGAAGAGGAAGAGGGAATAAATTGTTGAAGCTCTCGAGAAAAGAATCCATCGGTTTGAACTTCATAGGGACTGTACCGGGCTCCAATTTCAACTAAGTTGTGCCTGTTAATTTTACTTCGAAGGTAAAGGTTGGCTTCCCATATATTATACGCGATATCAGCGGAGGTAGTATCGGGCAGGCAAGATGTACAGGGAAACTCTTCAATTGTTAAGCCATTAGATACATTGCGTCGCATATTATAAAGTTCAACAGAAATGGTAGGCGACCATCGTTTTTCAATAAATGGCAGTCCGCTATGTTCTATGATCGTGAATAAATCGCGGTCCAGGTCGGTTAGCCGCGAGGGCGAAAAGAAGTTGCCAATTCCACTGCTTGGTTCAGAAGCTATGCCAAAGAGGGCCCCACCAAAAACAGTTAAATTATCGGTAACTTCTCGAGAACTGAAGTATGTACCGATCTTTAGGTCTCGGAGCAAGTTTTTACCCAGATCACCAAACCTGCCGGCGGTAAGTAATCGGCCGTTGCTACCATGTTTTTTTGAATAATTATCAAATCGAAGAACCGGATAGAAACTAAAACTTGTGTAGTTATTTTTATAGGTCGTTAAAACCGGGGGATTGTGTTTTGCTTTACCGGTAATATCGAGGGTAAGAGAGTCGGATTGCCCCAGCTTTTGAAGCTCAGCAGGGGAGATGGCTGTGATATGCTTAAGGTTTGTACGATCGGGAAGCTCCTCAAGAGTTTTCAACGCGATAGCGGAGCGGTCATATTCGGTTTTAACAGTTTGTTTGACCGTAGACAGATCTATTGCTGAAATCGCATACCCGTCGGCCTTAAATTCAGAAAAATAGAGTTTGCTGCCCGCTTGGTGAGGCATAAAGGCACCCCCCAGTACATTGGTTAGCTTTTGGGGATCCGGTGACGGTTCGTCCAGTGAGATGCGATAAATATTGAAAATACCATCCGGGTCAGCGGCATAATAAAGGTATTGCCCGGATGCATCTACAAAGGGATCACGGTAATTCGTAAGGGAATCGTGGAGTACGGGAACGGTTGTATGCTCTTCAAAATCATATCGATAAATATTTCGGCTATAGTCGTCAGCTTTTGCGAAGTATACGATATTACCATCGGGATGCCATGCCGGGGTATAAACGTGTTGTCCTTTGGTAAAGTTTGTGAGCGGTTTTAAGGAGCCACTTTGCAGATCTATAATAGATATATTACTACTGCCACCCGTTTGTTGAACAGCAACAGCTTGTTTCTTGGTAGGATGCCATATTGGTGAAGAAAGACGCTTACTATGGGTAAGGCGTTGGGTATGGGGTGTATCTATATTATAGATAAAAAGATCGTTGTATCGCTCACCGTACTGATTTAGCTTTTGTTTGCTGAAGATCAGAGACTGGCCATCAGGTGAAAAAGAAAAAGCCGATTGTATATGTTTAAGGATGGGTTTCTGAGAATGCCCTTTGGCTTTTTGTGGAGAGGAGGTATGTGGAACCCCTATATTGATAGCTTGTTGAGATCGTGCACTATCATTTAATGTTTCAATGAAAAGTTGTGTACTTGAAGAACGGAAATTTTGATTCGAGAGATATGCAATCTTATTACCATCCGGAGAGAGGTGAGGATAGAAATTGAAAAAACCACCGTCCTGAATTGTATTCGTTGAATAAAATGTTTGTCCGGCAATAGCAGAAGTATAATTTTTTGTTGTGTTATCAATAAAGGTATGAAACAGCTGCTGAGCATCGGTGCCGGTGGCTTTATGCAGTGCTTCGTTGATCGTGTACGCCCCATTATGGGCTAAGGCGTTAGATATTTTGGGGATAATAGATTCGCCGTAGTTTTGTACCATGAAACTAGTGAAGGCAAAACCCTGATTATAAACTCGTTCTCGCTCGAGAGCATTTTTGGAAGTAAAGAATGCCATCCCATCTAAAGAGATAGGACTGCCGTTAAGCAGGGCTGTACGTAAAAGCATATCGCGGTGCGAATCCCAAAAGTCGTGGTACAGTTTCTTGCGCTGATATTGAGCTACTCCTTCGGCAAACCATGCCGGTACGTTAATAGTGGCAAAGGGATAGGTGAGAATTCCTTTGGGATATCCATATAGTACATCAGGCCGGCGTACATCAGAGTATGATAGCCATTGAAAATAAAGGGCAGGCAGTCGTCGTCCCTTTTTCATAGCCACTTGTAGTTGTATAATATGGGTGAACTCGTGACTTATAACATCCCATAGCCAATCGTGCGAACCGCGAAGGGGACTGTTTAGGGCCGGTACCCATATTTCGATCTGATTGTCAAAGAAATATGCTGCGCCATTGGAATAATCCTGCCGATCATTAAGGATAATGTCTATTTTGGTATCAGGCTCATATTGGTATAACGAGGTAATAGTGGGATATACTTCTTCAGCTATTCTCGAAGTAACTTGTGCCGATCGGCTATTTCCTTTTTGGAAATGAACCTGGAAATGTTCGCTCTCTACAGTATACCAGGGCAAATGGTTTTGCGGGTAACTGTATTGGGATGGTGAAAGTTGTGCCCACGCGGGGGTGGATAGGCCTGCAAATGCGATCACAGAAATAAGGAAGATGATATGCAGAGATCGGTTTATCATTTAATGAACAACCACCATTTTGATCATTTTTTGGTTTTTCTCTCCATTTACTGTTGCGGTAATCATTGCAAAATATAATCCGCTGCTCCAGTTTTGTGTATTAATGCGATGTTCTTCGGGGGCATTTCCGGTTGTTTGAATACGTTTATCGAAGACCACAGACCCACTGCTGGTAATGATTTTAATATCTACATATCCAGGTTTTGAGGTTTGAAAACGTATATTCGAGTAATTATTTGCCGGGTTGGGCCAATTGTAGGTCTCTTTTTTTACTAAGATCTCTGATCCCGGGTTGCCGGTAGGGGGAGGTTGGGCATTGAGGGAACCGGATATTTTATTGTATGAAGAATTGCCGTACCTACTGCCCCATAGCACATCATCAATAGAGGCAAGTTGCCAAGCTTTCAGTTCCCCTTTGTGGCTAATGGCATATAACGTATTATTACTTAAAATGGGATGTATAGGAGCATTGTTATTTTTTGATATTCCCCCTACATAGAGAGGAAAACCTTCGATGGGTTTGCCTTGGCTGTTATAGGCATGAATGTTTATTCCAAGGCTATCTTGTGTTGGGAGATAAAGACGATGGTGCTCTGAATTTTTGATGCTTGCAACAAGAGGTGTTCCGGTAAAAGAGCTCCCCGGCGGGGGTTCCAGGGGAAAGTGAGATAGCATTGCACCATTACTATTTCGTGCTTCAAGAGTGCCTGTTTTCTTATTGATATATAAAAAATCCAGCCGGTTATCGTTATTGATGTCGACCATTGCAGGCCAACCAATAGCTGTATTTTTGACGAGATAGTGGGGAGAAGAATCACGAGAGTCGTAAAGCACCAGGCTGTTATCTGTTATCAGGAAAAAACCAGATTGTGATGTCGAGAGCTGAATTGTCCCGGTGTACATACGGTTGGTAGAAGAGGGTATACTATAGGTATCTTGAGCAGGGAGTATTTGGAGCTCTCTGTCAGTTAGTTGGGCATAACGGCCATCAATTGTATGTGAACGCTGAAGAGGAGCATCAAGGGGAGACAAGAATGACCCGTCTGATAGATCAAGACGTTGGGGAGTAAAATCGAGTAGCAGGGTTTGGTCATCCAATGAACTGATAAACCCGTTGTTTGCCTCAGCTTGGCTGCTCCAATTATTGACCCACTGCGTGCCATCCCATCGCCAAGACATTACATTGATGGTATTTGATGTAGGTTCCTCTGCTAAAACGAGGGAACGTCCCAGGTATGGCTGTTGTGGTGTAGCTGACTGAAAATCAAAAATAGGGGTACTATTACTTGATAAGCGAATAGCATAGGTTGATTGCTGGCTGGGGACAATCAAAAAAGAGTCGGACGAACTGTGATAAAGGGAAAGTTCCATTGGGTAGGATCGGTTGTATGCCTCCACTTGATCTGAATAGGTTTTTTGATCCGGAACGGTATCATGTGGAAGTGAAACAGGAGTGATATTGCCAGATGAAAGTGGACGTATATTGAATGTGGCTACCGGTTTATTATCCGAAAAATCATAGAGTTCAAAAAAACTTTGTGCTCCTGAATTGCTTTGGTTGGCTGGGTGGGTGTCCGGACCAAAACGGTTCTCATATAGTGTTAGCGTATCACCCGAGGCGGTAATCACAGAGGCGTTGTTGTTTTTCCACCAAAAATCAAAGGCTGTACCCCGAGCTTGGGAACTGAAGTTGCTGTTAGCGGCTCTTCCGATATCCTGGGCTCCATCAGCTTCTTCGAGATCTACTCCCCGACGTTGAGGATTGGCATTTACTGTTTGGGATCTAAGAGATTCATTGATTACCGCTTCATCGATATGCCAAATAAGGATACCGCCGTTCAACAGACGATCATCATCGGTATCATCTTCGCCATCAGGCCCCACTGCCATACCTCCAGGCAGACTCCAGTCGAAACTACTAACATCGGTAACTACCCCAGCCTCAAACAGGTCCGTAAATCCATCCGTTTGATTAACAAAGGTTTGGTTGTCATTTGTGAACGTCTGTTTTTCTACATCTCCCCCAGGTGTTTCAATAGTAAGAGTAACCCCATTTTTATTTGGATCGCGATGGCGATTTTCAATCAAAAAGTATTCGTTGCCAGATAGGTTATATTTTGCAATGCTATTATTCTGATACAATCCAGAAGCCGGAAGTGATATGTTGCCAGAGGTACTTTTATTGATAGTAAAAGGGTTTTGCCATCCCAAAAAAAACTTTTCCCAGGCCGATGGCTCGGGCGGAAATATTCCTTGGTACGAAAAAAAGCTTTCTCCGTCCATTAGCCCGAATCGGCCGATACCCGATTCTCCGGTCTCGGTATTAAATAAGTCGGGTAGCCCCAGATAGCTACCGATAGAGGCACTCAGTAGTCCATTGAGGGATAGTTGCAATACAAATTGTTGGCCTGTGATATCTTCACCGGGACGTGAAAGCGTGCGG
This sequence comes from Fodinibius halophilus, assembly GCF_011059105.1. GTDB lineage: Bacteria > Bacteroidota > Rhodothermia > Balneolales > Balneolaceae > Fodinibius > Fodinibius halophilus. The sequence goes on from NZ_JAALLS010000010.1 coordinate 113,091, forward strand.
GGTAAAACTATAGAATTAGTAATACGAAATGAACTGTTGTTAATTGCAAATCCATCAAAGGAAGGGATATTAAGAAGGTCACCTAATGTTTGTTTGCCCATATACAGCGAGGGGATATCCTGTGGAGTCTTATTCAGGCTGGTTCCGGTCAATTCAATATCGCGACCTACTCCGCCGTGGAAAATAACAAAAGCTGTTGTTTCCGGATTTAATGTATCGGTTGCCATACCGCCTTGTTGGCGTACCGTTTGCCAGGTATCAGAAACAAGTTTGGCAATTTTTTTATGACTGAAGTTCTTGCCGGTAGGCGAATAGGATTCCATCTTTTTTGGAAGCTGGTAAATATTTTCTAACACATGATAGCCAATATGGATCTGCTGCCCCGATACTGTTTCAAAATAGTTTTTTGTAAATTTGAGATGTTGTTCAAAATATTCCCGATTGTGGGGCAGGGGATCGATACGGATATCCGGAGAATTAAGATAGGATAGGTTGCCATTTTGAAATGTGCCATCTCCGGTGGTAAGACGATTTTCGTCGGGCTGAAATTGAACACGAACGCCGATAATGGTCAGGGAGTCGAGGGCTCGGGCTTCTAAAGATGAGTGAGATGATATAGCATGGCTTCGGGTGAGTTGTTGGGCCGTAGCAGAAAATATGCAAAAAAATAAAAGCATACTCACAGGGAGTATGCTTTTGATTATCTTACTTTCACGATCTTTCTCCATTAAGCCAAGTTCAATCCTGAGTTGTTGGTTAGAAGTTCAGGACTAAGCCAAATCGTGTGGTATTTGCCAAAGGGTGATTTTCATCTCCCAGGGTATAGATATAGCTAAAGTCGATACCCACAAACTTGTATCGCAGACCAGCTCCCAAGGTCATAAATTGGCGATCGCCATTATTAGGATCTTCATAGTAATAGCCGGTTCGTACAGCGAATAGGTCATTGTACCAATATTCCAAGCCTGTGGCGATCATAAGCTGTTGTGCTAATGAAAGAGTAACAGGATCGGTAGAAGGGTCACCATCGGTATCTCTTTTAAGGCTGTCCCAGGAATTAAATATGGCACCGATAGGGCCTTCAGGATTGCCATCAGAATTTAAGCGAGCCATTATTTTTGAAATGTCGTTGGTAATGGTAATAGTATTAATCCCCTTATTATCAAGGCCAGTAGTAAATGCCCACCCTACCCGAAGGACGGTTGGCAGCGGGTCTTTTTGACCATTATCGATATAGGTCATATTTGGCCCAATATTTGAGAGATTCAAGCCGGCATTAAAATTGGCATCCTGACGCAAAAATTTAAAAGTGTTTGATTGATACATAGCTGCAATATCTACGCCAATACTGGAACCGGGATTAATTTGTTGTTCATCCACTTTACCATCAGCCAGACTACTATAAATAAATCGGACTCCGGAACCCAATGACCAATTTTCATTAAGTTTTAACCCGTATGAAAGTCCGGCAGCGAGTTCATAACTGTTAAAACGACCAAGATTATTACCTTCGGTACTTGTTCTTATCTGTTCACCAAGGTTCAAATAGGTGATATGTGCACCAAAGGTTCCAATATCTTTAACATGATATTTGCCAACGAGATAGTCATAAAAAAGGTCGGCATTAAATCGGGGTAGCCATTCACTGTGGGTAACACTTATTTGGTTCCCTTTCTGGAAAGCAAGTCCTGCGGGATTCCAGAATACCGCCGAGGCATTATCAGCAAGAGCAACCCCTGTATTTCCCATTCCGGCGGCCCGTGAATCAGGTTCAATTTGTAGAAATGGAACTGCAGTTATCCCCACCTGGGCAGAAGATATACTAACTGTTAGTAGAAGTAATGATAAAACTGAAAGTACTTTCTTAATCATAAGATCAGGCAATTATAAATCATTTATGTGTATAAAAAACGATCAAGCGAAATATAACTTCGTAAATTTCTCCCTTGATTACCAATAATTGTAATAGTATAAATGTATCATAATATTTTAAAATAAAAAAGGCGGGACAACCAGAGTTATCCCGCCTTCATACAATGGGTATACAGAAGTTTAAGATAGCATCTCAATTACCATTGCCGATGCTCCGCCTCCTCCATTACAGATTCCGGCGCAACCATATTTGCCACCTGTCCTTTTGAGAGCATGTACCAGGGTTACCATAATACGTGTGCCGGAACATCCGATGGGGTGCCCGATACTAACTGCGCCCCCGTGGATGTTGACTTTTTCAGGGGCTAACTCCAGGATCTGGTTATTAGCTAATGCAACAACTGAAAAGGCTTCATTCACTTCAAAGAGGTCAATATCATCTTTTGTTAGCGACGCCCGTTCCATGGCAATGGGCATGGCGTCAGCAGGGGCAGTGGTGAACCATTCAGGTTGTTTTGCCGCACTGGATTGACTTAAAATACGGGCAATAGGTTTTAGGTCTAACTCCTCAGCCTTTTCTTCAGTCATCAGTAGTACGGCTGCTGCCCCATCATTAATACTGCTGGCATTAGCAGGGGTTACCGTTCCTTCTTTGTCGAAAACAGGACGCAGGTTTGGAATTTTATCATAGTTAACCCGCTGTAGCTCATCATCCATTTTTACTTTGGTGACATTGCCTTTGCGATCCTTAACCTTCATTTCAATAACTTCATCATCAAAATAACCTTCCTCGTGTGCGTTAATAGCACGTTTGTACGATTCGATAGCAAACTCATCTTGCTGTTCGCGGCTAATATTACATTCATCAGCACAAATTTCAGCAGCATTACCCATGTGGAAATCGTTATATACATCCCAAAGACCATCTTTGATGATGCCATCTTTAGCTTCGGCATGGCCTAGTTTAGAACCAAAACGATGCTTTTCAAGGTAATATGGCACGTTACTCATGCTCTCCATGCCACCGGCCACAATAACATCTGCTTCGTTGAGCTTGATTTGATTTGCAGCGATCATAATTGCCTTCATACCTGAAGCACATACCTTATTAACAGTAGTTGAAGGGGTGAGTTCAGATAAGCCGGCTTTTAAGGCCGCTTGGCGTGCCGGGGCCTGACCTATACCTGCTGTTAGTACATTTCCAAAAACCACTTCTTGGATTTCTTCGGGGTCTATACCAGTTGTACGAATGATTTCTGTAATAGTAGTAGCCCCGAGCTCAGGTGCGGAATAGGAAGAAAGACTTCCTCCAAAAGATCCCACCGGCGTTCGTTTGGCTTCAACAATAACTACATTTCTCATAGTAAAAAGATTATGGTTAATATATTTAATTCAATTAGAGCCTTACGCGAAGGCTTGATTAAGACCTTCAATAAGGTCTTCTGCATCTTCAATTCCAACAGACAGGCGAATCAGGGAATCTTTAAGGCCAGCCTTTTGACGTACCTCTTTAGGAATTGAGCCGTGTGTCATAGAAGCAGGATGGCTAATTAAAGATTCAACACCTCCCAGACTCTCGGCAAGCGTAAAAATGGAGGTTCTGCTCATAAATTCTTGAGCCTCTTCAATTGAATCGTCTTTCAAAGAGAATGAAACCATCGCACCAAAATCACTCATCTGTTTTTTTGCAATCTCATGTTGTCCGTGACTTTCAAGACCGGGGTAGATAACTTCATCAACGGCTTCATGGTTATCAAGAAATGCAGCTACTTTTTTTGCATTGTCGACCGATTGTTGAACACGAACAGACAAAGTTTTGATGCCACGTAAAGTTAAGTAGCAGTCCATAGGGCCCGGGACGGCACCGGTAGTTTTAACCTGGAACCGTAATTGCTCCATGATATCGGCATCTGAGGTAGCAACAGCACCGCCTATAATATCGGAGTGCCCACCCAAGTATTTCGTAGTTGAATGGAGTACGACGTCTGCTCCCAGGGATAATGGTTGTTGTAAATAAGGTGAGGCGAAAGTATTATCGACCAGAGAAGTGATATCGTTTTCATCTGCAAAAGAGGTTAATTCCTCAATATCTACTACTCTGAGTAGGGGGTTGGTGGGTGTTTCAATCCAAAGAAGCTTGGTTTTATCGGTTGCTGCTTCTTTGACTTCTTCAATATTGGTCATATCTACAAAAGAAAAGTCGATGCCGTAGGGGGCAAAAACTTCTGTAAAGAGGCGATATGAACCACCATACAGATCATTGGATGCAATTACCTGATCGCCTGGGCGGTACATTTTTAGGACGGCATCCATAGCAGCGCAACCACTTGCAAAACAAGCACATTGCTCGGCGCCTTCCAAACCGGCGATAAGCTTTTCTAAGGCCGTTCGTGTGGGGTTCCCTACACGGGCATAATCATAGCCTTTATTAACGTTTGGCGCTTCCTGTTTATATGTAGATGTTTGAAAGATCGGAGGCATTACTGCGCCCGAAGTTTCCTCCGGCTTTTGACCGGCATGTATTGTTTTGGTGTTAAATTTCATTGCAAAAGAATTTAATAATTGGATTTCGCTTTGCGAGCTTTCTCATGCATACCAAGATATGAATAGGCTTGGTATAGGTTTTGCCAAAGTGCTTTTTTCTTTGGATTTTCTTCAACTAATTCTTCTAGCAGAGGTAGAGAAGAAGTTAAATAAACTTTGATTTGTTCCTCAACCTTAGATTTCTCTTTCATGGTTACAAGAGGTAAAATCTGCTGATAGTTTGAGGCACTATTATGGTAAAATTGAGCAAGCCGTTGTTTTAATTCTAAATTTGACGGATTCTGTTTTGTCAAAATTTTTAAGTGATTCTCGGCTTTACTGAGGAGTGAGTCAGCAGGGGAGATCGAAATATTACTGGTAGTATCAGAAGGTAAACTTCTTTTTAGAGAATCAAGGTGTTCGGTAGCAAGATAATAGAGTTCCGTTGCGAGGCTCTGTCTGTAAATAATATTTTGGGGCTTCTGATCAGCTAAATCTGTAAGCAGGCTTACCGCCTTTTGATGTTCATTGGCACTGATATAAGCGTTTGATAATCCATGAAGAAGGTTCAAAGACAGCTCGGGAGAGTCTCCTTCTTCATAAAGAGTAATAGCTTTTCGAGGATTATCATGGTTGAGATATAGAAATGTTAACTGATCCAGCAATGTAATTGGTAGCTCAGAGATGTTGTGCCTGGCTTTTTCCAGCAGTTCGATAGCTTTTTGGGGTTCCTGTGCCTTATAGAAAGCCTGTGCTCCCATTTTATATGAGATAGCACTATCGGGGATAAGTGTAGTAGCATTGGTAAAATATGCCGCTGCTTTCAAGTAAGAGGCAATACCAAGGGTGCTGTCGGATTGTATAATTTGTAGCCCCTGGTTGTGTTCATTGCTCCAACTAATACTAAGTAACTGCTGAATTTGTTTCTTTCGTTCACCACTACCGTGAGTATGGGCGAGCTCGATATTTTTTTGGGCGTTGCGATAGTGTGGGGTCCGCTGTTTGGGAGCTTGGAACTTTTGCCCCAGTTTTATTTGATACTGACCTTTTTGATATAGTAGGGCAGATGAACTATCGGCAGATAGCCTCTGATTTATATCAGAAATATTCTTTTGTAGCTCAGCTGTGCTTATTTTTTTTTCGGTATTATCTGATTTTGAAGTTGAATTTAGCGCATTACAACTAATAAATAACCCGAATGCAAGCGCAAGGCTTGCAATTCGGGTAGATAAATGATTCATGAATAAAAAGGTTTAACTCTGGAAAGTTTACTGCATGCCCGCTTTTTTCATAGCTTCTTTGGCTTTCTTATCCATTCCAAGGACGGTATAGATGCTGAATAAACTCTTCCAATAATCTTTATTCTCGGGTTTAATTTCAGCAGCTTTCTCATAGTACCCCATGGCTTTTTTAAGCAATTCTTTCCCTTTCGCATCAATCTTATTTGCCTTCTCATTATCAGTGGTACGATTACGTTTTTCAAAGAGAGCCTTAGCTCGGTTTTGGTATAAAACACCTAAGGTGTTATAAGCTACGTCATTATCTTTATCATACTTTAGCGTTGCATTGAGCTCGCTCTCTGCTTTTTTAGTCAATTCCTTCATCGTAGAAAGGTGTGCATCATTGTTCTGTTTTAATGAAGAAATTTGCTCTTTTAGCTTATCAGTTTTGGTTTCGTTGTTGGTGTCCCGAAGTTCTTGCTGGAGCTGCAGAATTTTATCAGAATTGCTTGCGATCTTATCACGAATTTTAAGGGCTTTCTGATAGATCTGAGTACCGAGGACTAAGTGAAATCGTGGGTTCTCGGGATCTTTTTCAACCAACTGTTTGACAACACTGATAGCTTTATCCGGCTTTCCTAGACGGTTATAAGTATCAGCTAAGCTTTTAATAATATCTTGATCTTCGGGAAACTGTTCTTGTCCCTTTTGAAAAGTCTCAAGTACTTTTTGTTGATTGTCTAGCTGGTAGTGGAAGCTAGCCAACTGACGGTAGTCAAGTGGTTTGAGGGTAGTGTCCGGAACCATTTCTATATATTGCGATTTGGCTTTTACAGCTTCCTCAAAATCTTTATTCATACTTGCCACAGATGCAAGTGTGTTCCAAGACAGTGAGCTGTCCGGTTGAACTATTGTAGCATTCTTAAAATGGCCGACAGAATATTTTAAAGGATTTTCGACAGTATTTTTGAGGCTGTCATTACGTGCCATTTTAACTCCCCTATTATGCTCTGTTTGCCATAAAACTTTTTTAATAGAGGTGATGCGTTCCATTTCAGAGGGCGGATCTTCTGTCTTAGAAGCCACTTCTTGTGCTTGTTCAAAAGCTTTATTCATACGCTTATAAAAGTCACGCCGTACCTCTGGATCTTCTTTTTTGCCAGCAAGGTCTCCTAAAGCAACACCTTTGTAGTAAAACCCTAATGGGTCTTGAGGGTATTGTTGAATAGCTTTTTCAGCTGACTCAAGTGCCGCTTGGGGGTTTTGATCTTCAATATGTGATTTTGCCTCATCGACAAGTGGATTTGTGCTTCCGCACCCGATCAAAATGCCGATAAGCAATGTAACAACTATATATGGTAATTTTTTCATTAACATGGTGTAGATTCCTGTAGGATTCAATGTTAGAATATCCGTTTAGTGAAGGGGAAAGTAACTATATATAGCCCTTTCTGCAATATCATCGCTTAAAAATTATTATATTGATCTAATAAAAGAAATTATAATAGGGTAACGCATTAAATAACGAGAATGTTTGGAGCTAGCAGGTACAAAGTCCATAAAAAGAACAATTTTGAGTATTTATATATTTCTGCGAATGATGAGAGTGCACAAAATGTGATAATGTTACACGGAATGTTCGGTGGCTTAAGTAACTATGATCCCTTAATAGAACATGCCGAAGGGTGTAATATTATAGTTCCATCTATTCCTTTATATGATTTCAAAGCCCGGAAACTTTCTATTCAGAAGCTAAGTGGCTGGTTGCATAAATTTACTAAAGAGCTACATATTGAAAATCCAATATTGCTTGGTAATTCTATGGGTGGACATTTAGCTTTAGACTACGCTTTGCAATACCCTGATATGGTTTCTGCCTTGGTATTAACCGGTAGTTCCGGTATTCAGGAAAAAGATTTTGGGTCCAGTTTTCCGCGACGTAAAGATCGAGAGTATATACGCAAACAGGCTGCTCTTACTTTTTATGAGGATCTGATTGATGATGAAATTATGGATGAGATCATGGAGGTTGTCACATCTCCATCGAAATTACTGAATATGCTAGCAATTGCTCGCGATACGCATGAGTATAATATGGAGGAGTTTTTGGCTGATATCCCACATGCTACTCTGCTTGTATGGGGGCGTCACGATGAAATAACACCTCCTGAAGTGGGGCGAACATTTTTTGATAAATTACCTAATGCTCAATTACGTTGGATTGATAAGTGCGGACATGCACCGATGATGGAACACCCAAAGACATTTGCATTGTTACTGAATGAATTCTTAATTGAACTCCCAAAAACAAATCACAGTAAATACAATACTTATAGTTTATGAAGACAATTATTCACACCTCTGATGCGCCGGAAGCCATTGGCCCCTACAGCCAGGCCGTAGTACATAATGATATTGTTTATTGTTCTGGCCAGATTGGCTTAGACCCCGACACAATGGAATTTGTAGGTGATGATGTAGCCTCCCAAGCCGAACAGGTTATGAAGAATCTGGAAGCAGTACTTTTGGAAGCAGGTTCAGGTTTTGGAAAAGTTATCAAATGTGGTATTTATCTGGATGATATGAGTAATTTTGAGACCGTTAATAAAATTTACGGTAGCTTTTTTAAAAGTGATCCACCGGCACGAGAAACAGTGGCCGTTAAAACCTTGCCAAAGAATTGTAAGGTGGAAATCGGTTGTACGGCTTATGTCTAATTATTCGATCCGATAATACTTTTGTTATTGAGCCCGATGTGTCGATCATCGGGCTTTTTTATTTCGTTATCGTAAAGGAAGATGACCTTTTATTTCCCATCAAATCATAAGTTGTGATCTGTATAGCCATAGATTCGGATGGCTCGAAGTTGGGATGGTAATAGACAAAACGATCATCTTCGGGTTCAAATTCTGCAATACCGGGAACACCGTTTACAGATATATGGGTCTTGTTATAGTCAATTCCGGATAAGTTATCAGTTGCTTCAATTATAAGTACCCATTTCTTATCAGGTCGTTGGTGAACGGATGGGGCGCTTAGCTGTGGTGCGGTAGTATCTCGCCGTAAACTAAATGTACCAAGTGAAGAAGCTTTGCCGATAATAAAATCTTTTGTGAACTCTGTTGGGATGAGTTCCCACTCTTGATCATCAAAACGATCATATTTATATAGTGAAAGTTTAGCAGTATCAGAAAGTAGCGAATCTTTATTCACATAAATTTTATATGAGTCCCTCAGAGGATAGGCTTCAGGCACCATATCAACGGTTAAAGAATCGGGGCGATGCTTGTTTATCGTCATCCCTACGGAAACGGTATCATAAAAAGTACGTGCGGGAAAGAGGGCAAAACCCTGCTGACTTGTTGAGGATAACACTTTTTCGGTATTGGGTTTTACTCGGTATAAGGTGAGCGGACCTAGTTTGGGTGTGTTTATAAAAAGGGAGCTGGAATTTTGGAATGGAATTGCAATCCTATCATCGTGTGTTACCAGTTGGGTTGAGTCGACACCAACGGTCAGCTGTGCAAAGGTAGCCTTACTAACACTGACCCAATTAGAAAACCAATCCCAATGATGGGCCGACTGAAGCAAAGGGGAGGTCGTCTTTTTATCGACATGGGATAGATTATCAGAGCTGTTTGTAGGGCCTTGCACATCAAGTGTCAGAGAAGCGGTAGTTGAGTTCCCAAAGTAATCTTTTGCACGAATAGTAACTTTATGTCTGCCGGGCGGAAGGTTAAGTCGTCCTCTATTTTTGCTTGTTTTGTAAAAGGGCAAGGTATTTCCATCTGCAATATATAGTCGCTGGTATCCGCCTTTACCTTGTTGCAAGAGGGGATATATACGATCCAAAAACATCTGGTCGGTTTCTTGATAAGAAAAGCTATCCACACGAGAGGTAAACATATGCATCCCGTTTACAGAGAGGCTAAGCTCATAGGCTGCATAGGCATTGGTTACGTGGTTCGACTGGTCAAAAGCATCGATCGCCAGCCCTACAGGACCCGTAACGCGGATTGTACCGGCCCGATAGGTATTCCCGGCAGTCCAGGTTCGTTTCCTATAAATACGATTATTGCCTTCGATTGAAGACTGGGGAGCTAATGGTTCTACCGCTACTCCCTGTATCTGGGGTGCTATAGTATCTTTGACATCCAGGTTTGTTAGCAGGGGGTTAAATGGTTTGTGGGAGGGTGTTCGTAACTCAAAATGGAGGTGAGGGGGACCGATGCCGGATGCGCCGGAATATCCAATAATATCTCCCTGTTTTACTTTAATGCCGCGCCATCCCCAAGAGCGATCGATCTCGAATTTGTATCCCTCAGCAATGCGAACTGAATCTGCCAATTGTTGTAGCTGGCTGTTAAACGAAAGCAGGTGTGCATATACAGAATAGGAGCCGTCATCGTGTTTTAGATAGATTACTTTACCATATCCCCGCGGGCCAATAGCAATCCGGTCAACAATACCGTCGCGAGTAGCGTAAACTTCATAGCCCCGTCGCCCCCAGGTTTTAATATCGAGTGCTGCATGGAAATGTTGTGAACGGGTTTCAGCAAAGGTAGAGGTCAAATAGGAACTGGATGCAGTGGGCCAGAGGTAATCGGCAGAGTAGACGTTGTTATAATACTGCTTTGGCTGCCCCTCGGCCGGGGGAACCAGCATGCATGCCAATAGAATAAGCAGAAAACCAGATCGTACTTTCATTAATTATTGAACCGCTATGGTTAACTTAGAAAGGTCATCCCCCAGTACAGCTTTAATTGTATCACCGGCCTTTAGTGGCGAGACCCCTTTGGGAGTTCCTGTAAAAATCAGATCACCCGGTTGCAAGGTAAAGATCGTGGATAGGTAGTGAACTAATTTGGCAACGGGAAAGATCATTAGTTTAGTATTGTCGGATTGGCGACACTCCCCATTAACATCAATTTGGAGTTCAACATTTTGAGGGTCTTCAATGGTATTAGCCGGTACAAAAGGGCCCAGGGGAGCAAAGGTATCAAAGCCTTTGGCTACGGCCCAGGGGTGAGCATTGTCTTTGGCTCGTTGCTGAATATCGCGAGCCGTTACATCAATACCAACAGCATATCCGGCAACATACGAAAGTGCTTCTTTTTCGGGGATGTTTTTGCCCTCTTTACCGATTGCAGCTACCATCTCCACCTCATGGTGTACATTATCACTTTGAGGTGGAAGTTTAATTGTCTCCCCATCCTCAATTATACTATTGCTGGGTTTTAGAAATACCAGTGGTTGGTCCGGCACTTCGTTCTCAAGCTCATGGGCATGCTCCACGTAGTTGCGCCCGATACAGTATATGTTTCCGATATGGAGTTCCGGTAATCCGGATAAATTTTTTTGTGACATAAGATATCTAATATAAGAAAAGCCTTGATCTCGTGAGAAATCAAGGCTTTAAAAAGAGTAGTAAAAAACGTGTTATGCTACAGGCTCGACACTTACAAACTTACGTCCGCCTGAGCGCTTACGGAATTTAACTTTTCCTGCAGCCTTGGCAAAGAGTGTATCGTCTTTACCGCGACCAACATTTTCGCCAGGGTGGAACTTAGTGCCACGTTGACGAACAATAATATGACCGGCTTTAACCATTTCTCCGCCGTATTCCTTAACACCTAGCCGCTTCGATATCGAATCGCGACCGTTCTTTGTAGATCCTTGACCTTTCTTATGCGCCATAACAATTTAAAATTTCTGAGTTATCCTTCTTGCTTACTTTCCCATGCATCTAAGACCGTAACCCGGCTCTCATCTTCGGGAACAAATCCTTTGAGCTCTTCGAGATCTGTATTTCTGATATGCTTAATAGCTTCTTTCGCTGTCATATCAGTAGAAAGCTGTTCAGCTTCTTCAGATTCCGAAGACTTCGTTTCTTTCTTGGCTTTGGTACTGCCAGATCCGGAAGTGGAAATCTTGTTAATCTCGATTTGAGACATCGGTTGACGATGACCTCGCTTGACTTGGTATCCTTTACGTCGTTTCTTCTTGAATACAATAACTTTATCCGACTTTACATTGTCGAGTAAAGTAGCTTCAACGGTGGCGCCTTCAACAACGGGCTTCCCTACCGTTACATCACCTTCATTATTCGTCAAGAATACTCGATCGAAGGTTAGCTTTTGATCAGTCTCATCACTTTGTTTATCAACAAACAGGACATCGCCTTCTGAAACGCGATACTGATGTCCACCTATTTCTACTACTGCGTACATCTAATTAAGATATTTAATGTTATAAAAAATCGTTTCGCTACAGAATGCCAAATATAACCTTTTAACTGCTGAAAGCAAAGCCAAATATCTGATGAATTATAGCTCACAAAATTGTATTATGGCAGTGAAGAAAATCCAAACAGGAAAATAGTATTATGGGAAAGAATTTACCGGATCTGCATGAACAGGCACTGATGTTTAAAAATACAAAACGTTTTCAGCGTGATGGCGGAAGAGCATGGATTAAAGATTCTCAGCTCTACGAAGCAAGAAAAGATGGAAACGGGAAACTAAATACTGTGCAAAAGAAGAAAAAAACCGATCGTATAGAAGAAGCTGAAGATCATAAGCCCTCATTATAATAGTCCTCTTTTCTAAACTATTCATCTATGCGATATACTAAATTTCGAACGTGGGCGATCTTCATAATCGTCCTTTTGGGCGTAGTAATTGTACTCAACTACTCCGGGGGATCAGGCATCTACAAAAGCAACACGCCTGTTACCGATTCTTTGATTACGGAATCGTACCCTGATCTTTATCGGGCTATTGCCAAGCGCGATATTAATAAACTAGAGCCTTTTCTCTCGCATAGCAGTACTCCTGTTCGAGCACAGGCATGGAGAGCTTTTGCGAATACTCCTGTAGATTCGTTGTCTCCATTTCTTGCGCTGGCAGCCTCACAAAACTCAGAAGTTGCATGGTTTGGGATAAGCAGGCACCAGGTTAATGAATCGCAGCTTCGAGCCCTGGAAAAACGGTGGGAAATAAATTCGGCTACCCGTTCTGGTATCGCCCGGGTTTTGGGACAGCAAGGGGATAAGGAAAGCCTAAACTTTTTATTAGATAAGCTGGATAACCAAGAGATAGCAAATGACTACCAGGTGGCACTGGCAGTGGGGCGGTTAATATTGGAATATGATATTGACGAGAAGCATCAGCTGGAAGTATTGGAAAAAGCATTTGAAGTAAATGAGACCGCTACGACAATAGCATACCTGTATGGATGGTATCGGGGGGATCGGACTCGCCTGACATCATCTGCTGCAGATACCCTTTATTCATATTGGCAAAGCTTTGGCAGCGGCAATGCCGATATCGATCAGTTTGTAAATAAAATACTTCCTGAACGTACAACGGCACAACTCACCGTCTCTTATAACGGCAAGCAAGAGCTTAACAGCGATAATCAATTGGCCGTAGAGTTGGCTAAGTCTGTGAGTAGTCTCAAAATGACGGATAAAAACTCACTTGCCGCAAAAATACTGTTGACAAATACAAGTCCGCATGTACAAATACAAACGATAAAAAGTTTGAAAGGGAAGATTTCTAAGGGGGGGGATCTGTATAGTCACATCAGCCAATCGATGTTGCCGGACCAAACCCTGGCGGATATCGTTTGGGTGCAGGGGCTTGAGGCCTCTCTGGAAATAGAACCGAATATTGTAAGCGATTATCAGGAAAGATTACAGAAGGTAGCGGAAAATGACCCTTATTTGTGGCCCCAAGTGCTTGCAGTGTACCAAAAAGCGGAAAGCCCGGATGCATACCTGGAAAGGACCCAAGAATTGGTAAACAGTCAAGACACAATGGCTGTTATGAGTGCTGTGCAAGCTGCTAATCGGTTCTGGGGAAATCTGCCCGATGAGGAACAGACTGATAGCCGGATAAAAAAAATGCGTGATATCACTTTTCAAGCATTATCACTTCGAGACCGGGCGGTAGCTGCCGTATCTCAGGCATTACTACGAAAAGAAGAGCTATTCAAAGCAGAAGATTTTGCCCGTATCAATAAGATCTTGCGTTCTTTTTCACTGCCCGATGATATCGAAGTATATCAAGCGTTTGCTTCTTTATACAAGGAACGGTTTGAGCAGCAGGCTGCTAGTACTATTGATTCACTGGCAGCATTAAGTGATGTATCGCTGAATCGTTCTCTTGCTGATGCCGGTTGGGATGTAAACGTCCCGGAAGGGGAAGCAGCTGAATTTCGCATGCCCAATTGGCAGCGTCTTTGGGAGTTGGGCAGAGAGCCGGTATGGACATTAAAAACAGAAAAAGGTCCTATTTCAATAAAGTTGAATACATTGAGTGCCCCTGCTACTGTAGCTATGATAGACAGTTTAAGTAGAACAGGTGCCTATAACGGAGTCCCCTTTCACCGGGTCATCCCGAACTTTGTTATCCAGGGAGGAGATATTGAGCGCGGCGATGGGTTTGGAGGTCCGGATTTCGTGATTCCTACCGAGGCTTCGGAGCATGGTTTTGAACGGGGGACAGTTGGTATCGCCAGTGGGGGAACAGATACCGAGGGCAGCCAGTATTTTATTATGCACCAGTGGAAACCTCACCTAAATGGCAGATATACCCGATTTGGAAAAGTTATTGAAGGATTCAGATATATTGATAGAATTACGGTGGGGGACAAAGTAAATACCACAGTCTGGGGAAAGGCGATTTAAAATATTTTTCGGAGGTCTTTGAAATACTGTTCGTTTGACCTCCCCAACCCTCCTGTAGAAACAAGAGGGGGTTGGAAGGAAGGTATTTTAAATCCCCCTTTGAGTAAATTCTTTAGGCGTTTCCGGTTCTAAGATCGTAACTTGAGTATGAAATTCTCCCTGCTCGCCAAAGGGGTCGATATCTTCTGAGAATCGGCTTATTTGGTTGACAAAGGCCTGGTTAAAAGGCTCTCCCACTCTGATTAACGATTGGTATTCCTCTTTAACAGCACTGATTTCAACCTTAACCGGTTTTAAAAGAAGAACTGTTAAAAGTTCATTGATATCTTTTTTCCAGATGGGAAAGCGGCAGTTGTATCCCATCTTTTCGAAAACCTCCTCACGCCATTGACGGATATCATCCAGATACCAATCACCGAAGATGAGATTTTCAATTGGTTCTTCAATGTTATTAAAGGTTTCTTGCAGTGATTCCAGATATTGTTCGTTAGAACAGTGGGAGGGCAGGGGTACAGTTATAAGTTCTAAGTCCAGTTTGTCAGCCTGGGCCTTTATAATATCCAATGATATGTTTTGATGCGGTACCGTATCATTAGATTTATTGAAGGTGGTAAGGAGAATGATCTTATTGTCGGGGTGTTCTTGTTGATAAAAGTGTAGGGCCAGGTAGGCATCTTTGCCCCCGCTCCAAAATAGAATATCCATAGCTATTGTAAAGTATTAGGTTGGTAGAACGGGGCACTGATCGCAATAAAAGAGGGCTTTGCAAAACCTTTGATTTCGTCATTCTGAGCTTGTCGAAGAATCTCCAGTATCCATCTGCTGCCGTTGAAAGGGAGATCCTTCATTACATTCAGGATGACTGCCCGGTTTTGCAAAGGTCCCTAAAAATTAATGCCAGATCCATTCTGTATTCTGATTTTTGAATTCCTATATTATGAGCTGGTTGATCATAAGTAAGATATTAAAATAAAGATACTGTGGGGCAATAGGAATTTGCGGTTTAACCATTGTGATGAACTTTTCAGTAGGTTAAACGCTTCTCAGCTTAGTTAGGCACAGAAGTGATAGCGCTCTATATGAGCTTGAGTCTCGCACCTAATGCAATGTTATGGCATTAGCCCTCAAAAAGAAATTGGTATTCAACAAAATTTAGTTATTCGATCTAATGAGCAGTGATATAAAAAAGGTACATCTTCGCACAAAAGGAATATTACCCGTACAGAAGTTACGTATGTTGGCTGATGCCGGTATCATTTCACATGCCGAGGGGTACCCCTTGCAGGACGACCAGTTTCAACCGAATTCTATTGATCTGCGGCTGGGAGAAAAAGCTATTCGCGTTAGGAGCAGCTTTCTGCCTGAAGATGAATCCGTAGATCAAAAGCTTGATAAGCTGAGGCAGTACGATTTTTCTATCACTGAGGGTGCCATCCTGGAGCCCAACTGTGTATATATTATTCCATTACTCGAAGAGTTACACTTGCCGTCTCATATTTCTCCGCAAAAAACACTGTTTAATGGTACGAGTGATGGAGTTGATTACCAGATTATATCCGGTGAGCATCTGTCGGCTAAGGCCAATCCCAAAAGTACAACCGGACGTTTAGATGTGTTTACTCGGGTAATCACCGATTATTCTCACCGATTTGAAGAGATACAATCGGGCTATAAGGGGAGGTTATATCTTGAAGTGGTACCCAAATCATTTCCTATAAAAGTTCAAACGGGCCATCGACTGAACCAGTTGCGCATCCGTCATGGGTATACCGTACTTTCCGATCAGGATATTCTTCGCACACACAGTTCCGATCCCATGTTATTTACTGAAGGAGGCGAACCTGTTGAAGTAGATGATTTAAAAGTCAATAATGGGCTCTTTTTAAGCGTCAATTTGCACGGTGAAGAAGGGCAGATTGTAGGATACAAAGCTAAGAAGCATCGCGATTATATTGATCTCGATAATATTAACTATTACGAGGTACCGGACTTTTGGGAGCCGATCTACTCACAGCACGATGATCACTTGATTTTAGAGCCAGAGGCATTCTATATTTTTGCTTCCAAAGAGCGATGTCGCATTCCGGAATATCTGGCAGCAGAAATGATTGCATATGATACCGGTTCCGGGGAACTTCGCACGCATTATGCCGGTTTCTTTGACAGTGGTTTTGGAGGACGAGTAGAAGATAAAGGAGCTCGTGCTGTACTTGAGGTCCGCTCTCACGATGTTCCCTTTTTGATTGAAGATGGGCAAACCTTCTGTAGTATGAAGTTCGAACCCAATACGGAGGTTCCGAAGTTTATATATGGGGATGACATCAAAAGTAATTACCAAGGCCAGGAACTCCGATTAGGAAAACATTTTAAACAGAGCTAAAAAAAGTATTATGGCTCAAAATTTAGTTACAAAGTGCATCTGTCATGATCGCTCTTTTGAAGAGGTTAAAGATTATGCTGAAGAGCATGAGCTTTGCACGGTAAAAGAATTACGAGAACATGATTTCTGTAGTACCAGCTGTGGACTCTGCACTCCCTATATCGAAATAGTGCTTGAAACCGATCAAACCCAATTCACCCCCGGTGAACCTTACCGCAGAAAATAAGTATTTGAATGAATATATACTATGCTCCTCCCTCGCAAATCAATAATGGATTTGCAGAGCTTTTAGATCAAGAAGCAAAGCATATCTCTAAAGTGATGCGTGCTCGAGAAGGGGACAGGCTCACTATTGTTGATGGACAAGGAGGGCGTTACCAGGGAAGTATTCTCATGATAACGAATGATGCTGTGCAAGTTAAGATCGATAAATCTGAAAATGTACCTCCGTCTGATCCCCGTCTTGTCTTGGGCATGGGCATCATAAAAAAGCGTGACCGCCTGGAGTTTGCGGTTGAAAAGGCAATAGAGCTGGGCGTAAGTGAGATAGGGCTTTTTCGCAGTGAGCGAACCATCAAAAAGAATGTACGCATGGATCGCCTGGAATCTATTGCTGTTTCGGCCATGAAGCAGAGCCTGCAGGTCTGGCTTCCTACCATAACAATGTATCACACTCTGGATGACTTTTTAGCCTCTTATACGCAGGCTGAGTGGTTAGTGGCACATGAAAAAGTGGAGAAACAGGATCACAGTTTTACTGATACCGACAGTGATACGGTCTTACTGCTGGTAGGACCAGAGGGAGGATTTTCGCCTTCAGAAATTGATAAATTAACTGATGGTGGTGCTACTACCGTATCATTGGGAGAGAACCGACTGCGAACGGAAACAGCGGTCACTGCTTTTCTTAGCCAATTTCTTATCCAATAAAAAAGCCCGACTCGCTAAAGCCGGGCTTTTTTCTGTACTAAATATTCTGCTAGTTATTTATTGTTGGGGACTTTAGTATGAGTAGCTGCGTAGTCCTTTAGTTTTGCTACTTCATCCCACATCCTCATTGCCGCATCAATGGTGTTATCAAAAACGTTATTTAAAACAGGATAATAAGATTTTAGACCCCAAACCTGTTTGGCAAGTTGCGCCTTCAGCACTCCAAGAGGCATCCATTCAATTTCTTCAAAGTGTCCCTCTGGAATAAAGAGCGTATCAGATTTAAACTCCGGTGTGGAAAGGGTATCAGATACAACCATATTTTTTGCTTGAAGGCGGGAAAATAATTCATCCTTATTTTCTTGAGTCCATTCAAACTCAGTACGAAATTTTTTGAAATTATCTTCCCATTTTTGACGAAACTCTTTCCCGTTTTTATCAAGGTAATCGCGAACAAAATTTAATCCCACCTGGTTTCTTCGCATAAAGTTAGTAACGATAGCGTTGGAGGTATCTTCCTGTACGATGTGATCAGGCACGATACCGCCACCACCATAGACGGTACGGCCGGCATCTGTTTTATATTTTAAAGAATCGGGCACATGAGAAATAAATTCTGTCGCATCGTCTTTGGCATCTTGGCCGCGTTGATAAATTTCGTAGGCATATTTCTGACCTCCTTTTTTAGAATAGGGCTTTTGGATCAGGCGGCCCGAAGGGGTATAGTACTTAGAAATAGTTACCCGAATTTTACTGTCATCAACGAGCTCGTATTGCTGCTGTACGAGTCCTTTACCAAAAGTACGTTGACCAACAATCCAGCCGCGGTCATGATCTTGAATAGCACCACTTACAATTTCACTTGCTGATGCAGATCCTTCATTAACCAAGACAATGACCGGGGTATCTTTGAATTTTCCATTCCGGCGCGAATGGTACGAGCTTGTAAAACGTGTGTGTCGACTTTTGGTAGAAACAATTTTGGTTCCACGGGGGAAAAACTCTTCTGAAATAGCAATTGCCTGGTGTAAGTATCCACCCGGGTTACCTTGCAGATCCAGAACTAATCTTTCCATTCCTTCTTTCTTCAGCTCTTTCATGGCCGTCATGAACTCTTCGTGCGTAGTTTGCACAAACTTATCCAGTTTGATGTAGCCGGTCTTATCATCCAGCATATAAGAGGCCCCGAGAGAGTACAAGGGGATATCATCACGGGTAATGGTAAAGTCTAATGGTTCCTTAACATGTGGTCGTTTTATGGTTACATCAACTTCGGAATCTTTAGGTCCTCGTAAGGCATTTCGCACATCATTGTTATTAAAACCGACAGCACTACTGTCACCGATCGCAATAATACGGTCGCCGGAACGGATACCGAGTTGGTCGCTTGGCCCCCCGGAGATTGCAGTAATGACGGTGATAGTGTCTTGGATAACTTGAAACTGAATGCCTACTCCCTGGAATTTTCCGGCAAACTCTTCGTCTTGGTATTTTCCTACCTTAGGAGGGATATAGACAGAGTGCGGATCCAGACCTTTAAACATGCCTTTCAGTGCATCCTCAGTACGTTCGTCCATATCTTCATCCGGGAAGTTACTGGACATATATAAGTACGCTTCTTCAAACTTTTTCACTGATTCGCCAAAGTCATCAACAGGAGTACCCTCAAAGGTAGTATCAATGGGGGTGTCTTTGATTTCGGCTGTTGTATCAGAGAGGTTAGAAACCAAGCCCTGAATACTTTTTTTATAGATTGCTGATATGTTTACCTCATCTACATAGTTATCCAGAATACGACGTTGTGTCTGAATGTATTTCTTTAGGTTTTTCTGGTCGTCGTTGTCGCTTTGTACGACATTTTCGACCCCTGCTAACCAAAAGAAAGAGAGGACAATGAGAATTGCCAGGTTGGGAGCTAAAAACTTTTTTACGCTCATAGTATTCAGTACTTGGTTTTTTCGATCTTTATTCCAAAACGTTTAAAACGCGGATAAATTATTCAATCATCCAATTAGTTTAAATTTGCTACAATCCAGTTACATTTGCAATAAAAGTGTTGGCCCCCTTGTATTACAGGATGTAATGGCTTAAATCCTTATCTTTAACAAGGTCATCGAGCTGTTTGTTCACATAATCTTGATCAATTGTGATATCACCGGTGTTTATATCGTCCGGGATGGCAAACAGCAGTTCATCAAGCAATGAAGATAAGATAGTATGGAGACGTCGAGCTCCGATATTTTCAACTCGCTCATTTACCTGGGCTGCAATAGCAGCAACTTCTTTAAGGGCGCCGTCGGTAAATTCAACATCAACATTTTCGGACTTCAGCATTGCCTGATATTGCTTCGTTAACGCATTTTTAGGCTGCGTAAGAATGTCGAAGAAATCCTGTTCGGTAAGTGAGTTAAGTTCTACCCGAATTGGGAAACGACCCTGCAGTTCGGGGATAAGATCCGAAGGTTTGGAGACATGGAAAGCACCCGAGCCAACAAACAGTATATGATCGGTCTTTACCATGCCGTGCTTGGTAGAGATGTTACTGCCTTCTACAATAGGAAGCATATCGCGTTGTACACCTTGGCGACTCACATCAGGTCCGCCTCCGCCTTTATTCCCATCTCCGGAAGATTCGGCGACCTTGTCAATTTCATCAATAAAAACGATGCCCTGTTTCTGTACGCGTTCCATTGCTTCTTGAACAGCTGATTCATGATCAATAAGCTTTTCCGATTCCTCGTCGAGCAGCAGTTCGCGCGCTTCTTCAATGGTAACCTTGCGTTTGGTCGTTTGGTTGCCGCCCATTTGTCCGAGCATATCTTGCAGGTTGATCCCCATCTCTTCCATACCGCCCTGGGGGCCAAAGACCTGCATCATAGGCGATTTGCTGGATTTTTGGACTTCAATTTCAATCTCTCTGTCGTCGAGCTCTCCGTTTTGGAGTTTCTCCCGAAACTTTTCGCGGGTACGTTCATTGAGCTCTTGGTCAGAGGCTTGATCAGCGTTAAAGTTATCATCGCCAGATTGGAAGCCGGGAGCGTTGACGTCACCGCCTTTTTTAACAGGAGGGATCAGAATATCCAGGATGCGATCTTCAACGATCTCTTTTGCTTCTTCTTTAACGCGTTCCTGCATTTCCGTTTTTACCATATTGATGGAAATATCGGTAAGGTCGCGAATCATCGATTCTACATCACGTCCTACGTATCCTACTTCGGTAAACTTACTGGCTTCTACCTTGATAAAGGGGGCATCAGCAAGCTTGGCGAGGCGTCGGGCAATTTCGGTTTTACCTACGCCGGTAGGCCCGATAAGCAGGATGTTATTGGGCAGAATTTCATCACGGATCTCTTTATCAGCGTTCATTCTTCGCCAGCGGTTTCTTAAGGCAATAGCCACAGAACGCTTGGCTTCATCTTGTCCGACGATATATTTATTCAGTTCCGCAACAACCTGTCGCGGCGTCAAATTCTTCTGTTGTACTTCCTTTTGTAACGTGCTCATCAATCTTCGAGTTCTAAGATACTTAAATTATGATTCGTGTAGATGCAGATATCAGCGGCGATATCGAGCGATTGTTGTACAATTTCTCGAGCCGAGAGGTCCGGGGCGCTTTCTTTGAGTGCTCGTGCAGCGGCAAGGGCAAAAGATCCCCCGCTGCCGATAGCTAATATTTGATCATCGGGTTCAATAACATCGCCCTGACCAGAAATAAGCAGCGCCTGGTCTTTGCTCATAACCACTAACAGGGCCTCAAGTTTGCGAAGAAACTTATCGCTTCGCCATTCTTTGGCCATCTCCACTGCTGCTCGTTTTAGATTGCCATTATACTGCTTCAGTTTTTCTTCATATTTTTCAAAAAGAGTAAAAGCATCGGCGGTAGAACCGGCAAAGCCGGCTGCAATCTTTCCTTCATAAAGTCTGCGAACTTTATTTACCGTTGCCTTCATAACGGTATTTTCCATTGTGGCTTGTCCATCGCCGCCCAGGGCTGCTTCACCATTGTGGATAATACCGAGTACAGTTGTTGCTTTTAAATCAGGTAAACTCATATGCTATAATGATGTTCAGAATTTGTGGGATAGTTCAACGAAAAAAGGGCCCTCGAATTATTTGTAATATTTTGATTTCGAATCGCCCTTAGAACGAGTAGGACGCGGCTTACGATCGTCACCACCGCGTGGGGGACGTTCATCTTTTTCGTAAATATCGAGATCTTCTTCTGAAACCTCTTCCTTACTTTCACTTTCAATCAGAGTTTCAACATCTTTTTCTTGCATCACAACATCAGTAATGTCAATATCTGAGCCTGCAATAGTAGCCTTGTATTCATTTAGAGAAACAGTTTCATCTCCCACAAATGTGATCTTCAACCAGTAGCGCCACATCCATTTTCGTCGAATACTCAGGAAGCCTTTTTCAAGATACGCTTTCAAGTAAGGATTGATGTAAATATCTACGGCGCGGTAATCAGTAGTTGTACGGAATTTGCTGAGCCATGCATCGAGGTCGGCAATAACCGTATTTTTGGTGACAACATTTCCTGATCCACCGCAAGTGGGGCATACTTTGGAAACTGAGTTTACTACACTTGGTCGGATACGCTGACGCGTAATCTGAACCAGCCCAAAATCACTCATGCCAATAACATTTGTTTTGGCCGGATCTTTTTTGAACTCTTTTTTGAGTTCGTCGTAGATTTTTTTGCGATTTTTGCTTTTACGAAGATCAATAAAGTCAACAACAATAATACCGCCGATATCACGCAGGCGAAGTTGCTTGGCTACTTCGCGGGCCGCTTCGAGGTTTGTTTTAAGAGAGTTGTCTTCTTGTTTCTCTTTGGCAGCATAGGGGCCGGAGTTTACATCGACCACATACATTGCTTCGGT
This sequence comes from Fodinibius halophilus, assembly GCF_011059105.1. GTDB lineage: Bacteria > Bacteroidota > Rhodothermia > Balneolales > Balneolaceae > Fodinibius > Fodinibius halophilus. The sequence continues at coordinate 135,597 of NZ_JAALLS010000010.1, forward strand.
CTGCTCAAAGATAAGATACCCACCGGATGGCATACGTACCCGGGGACTAAAAATAGAGTCTACATCTTTGGCTACTTTCATAAAGTCAAAGATATGTTCTCGTCCCTTGTAGAGTTCCACATTGGGAATCATCTGAGGGGCAACCTGGCTGACGTATGATTTTATTTTATCATGCATCTCAGGGTCATCAACCAGTACACGATCGTATTGTTTGGCAAAAAGATCGCGCACGAGACTCTCGGTCATATCCAGATCTTTGTAGAGCAGGGCAGGAGGTTCCGCCGTCTCAAGTCGTTCCAGGATACGCTCCCATTTTTTGAGTACATCCCGCATATCATCTTCGATAGCCTGTTCATCTTTCCCTTTGGCCACGGTTCGGATGATTACGCCAAAGCCCTCTGGTACCATTGAGCCAACGATACCTTTCAGGCGACGCCGCTCTTTATAGTTATTTATCTTGCGGGATACGGCAATATATTCACCCATGGGGATAAGAACGAGAAAGCGCCCCGCTACGGTGATATCAGTAGAGATACGCGGTCCCTTAGAACCAATAGGTTCTTTGACGATCTGAACCATCAGCTTTTGACCGGGCTGTAATATCTTGCCCGCCCAGTTCTGCTTTTCGTAGTTCGAGATCTGGTCGAAATTCGTCTTTTTTAGCTTCTTCTGTACTTTAGGACGTATAGCATTGCGCCCGTTGAGCATCTGAACATATTCCTTCAGATGGTCACCGGCATCAGAAAAGTGTAAAAAGGCATCTTTGGGGGTCCCCATATCAATAAAGGCCGCCCGGATACCACTCATTACTTTATGAACACGTGCTACATATATGTTGCCTACGGTACGCTGATTCTCATCAGATTCTATAAAAAGCTGGGCAAGTTCGCCATTTTCTAGCAACGCTATACGCGTCTGCTTGCCCGAAGCGTGAATTATAATTTGGTTTTTCATTGAAATATTCCTTCACGCGGATGCTGTCCTCCGGACTTTTAATCCTTATCAAAAAAGATTCAAAAGAAATCATTGTAGATAATGCAATCCTAAAAACTGTTCGTCTTAGCGGAGGTGCAGCAACCGCTATATTAAAATTCCTGTTAGGATAAAAATTTGGTTGTAAAAGTCGATAGTATTCAGATTGCGGCTCTTGCAGGATATGATCACAAGAGTACAGCGAGGTCATAACGTTCGCTGATCTATGTAAAGAGATGTACAAATGCTTTATAAAAGCGAAAAAAATTGGTAATAATGATTGTGCTTTCTTCAGTTTCTGCAAAAAAGTGAACCTAAATAGCTTTAAATACCTCTGAATACCATTTGTGAGTATCACACTAATATACAAGTAGTTTTGCTATTATGTAAGCAGAAAAATAGGAGTTGTAAATATGTATCCTCTTCATTCACTATCTGGAAAACGGCTAGTGGTTTTATTGCTTACTTTTCTTGTGCTACTCGTTTAATATTTGCGCCAACATTGGTGAGTTTTTCTTCCAGGTCTTCATATCCCCGGTCGAGATGATAAATGCGAAGCACGTCTGAGTGCCCCTCGGCCACCATTGCTGCCAAAACTAGGCTAACACTGGCTCGCAGGTCGGTACTCATTACAGAGGCACCCTTCAGTTGGTTTTTTCCTTCGATATGAACCGTATTTTCTTCGACATCCATATCACCGCCCAAGCGTACTACTTCTGGTACATAACTAAATCGATCATAATAAATAGTATCGGTAACTGAAGATTTACCGTTGGCTTGTGTCATCATAGTAGACCACTGGGCCTGCAGGTCGGTGGGGAAACCGGGATAAACCTCTGTTTTTACTGAAACGGGGTTAATTGTTTCCGGCGCTTTGATATGAATAGTATCTTTGTTGATGGTCATATCGGCTCCCGTTTTGGAAAAAGTTTCAGGGAAACCACCCAGGTCATCCACATCGACATTGGTAAGGGTGACATTTGATTGGGGATGCATAGCCGCAGCGATCATAAAGGTGCCGGTTTCAATACGGTCGGATGCGTTGCGAATAGCGATCCCTTCGAGGGTATCTACTCCACGAATTGTAAGGGTTTGGGTGCCTATGCCTTCGATGTTTGCCCCCATTTCTACCAGTTTCTTACAAAGAAGAACTACATCCGGTTCGCGGGCGGCATTTTTAATCGTAAACTCTTTAGCACGTAATACCGAGGCCAATACCAGGTTAACGGTTGCTCCAACGCTGCTGGGTTCTAAGGTGAATGTTCCACCTTCCATCTGTTCTGGGGCTTCGGCAATAACATATCCCTGATCAAGTGTAATATCAGCCCCCATTTCGCGCATGCCGTCGAGGTGAAGGTCAACAGGGCGGGGCCCCCATGCACAACCGCCGGGTAAAGATACTTTGGCTTTGCCAAATTTACCGAGCAGAGCTCCCAACATATAAAACGAGGCACGCATTTTACGCACGAGCTCATATGGCGCTTCCAGGTGGGAGAGGTGTTTAGGGTCGATGGTTAATATTCCATCTTCTTCATCAAAATCTACCTTGCACCCGGTTACCCGAATAACATTATTAAATGTGTAGATATCGCGAAGTTTAGGAATGTTGGTAATAGTAGTAGGTGAGTCGCCAAGGAGAGCGGCTGCCATCAAAGGCAGGGCTGCATTTTTTGAACCACTGATTGGAATAGATCCTTGGAGAGGGGTAGGTCCTTCAATAACAAATTTATCCACTTGCTTCTATTTCTAAGATTAAGGCGTCTTTTTCTAGCGAATCCCCTTCGGAGACAGCGATCGATGATATTATGCCGTCAACGGGGGCTTTAAGTTCATTTTCCATTTTCATTGCTTCAAGAATAGCAACGGGAGAGCCGAGTTCTACTTCGTCTCCTTCTTCAACGAGTACTTCAAGAATTTTGCCCGGCATGGGAGCATTGAGTTCGCCTTCTCCAATTTCACCGGCACGTTTAAAGCCGAGACGATCTAGCAGGAGGTCTTGCTCATTTCGTACATCTACCGAGTGCCAGTTACCGTTAAGGGTAAAAGAGACGGTGTGTTTGTCATACTCTACATTATCGATTTGGTAGAGTTTTGTTCCCATTCGAAGGAGGTAACGGCCATTTTCTTGTTGAGAAAATTGATAAGAGCGTTGCTCATTCTCAAAGGCTACTTCACCGGATTCTTCAAGCAGTTCAAGTTCCGTGGCTTGGTCGTCAATGACAGCTTCAAACTTCATATGTTATCGTGATTTAATTTCTGCGAGTCCTTTGCTTGTGGCTTGAAAGGTGAAATCTTGCAGGTTATCGGTATCGTAAAAGCTGGTTAGGGCAATCTTATTACCGGTACGCTCATAGGCTTCAACAAAACCAAAGCTCAGCAGGTTAATGAGATCATCACGCAGTTCACCGTGCAAGAGCTGAGTTTCTTCTTTAATAACCTGGAATTTCTCCGGAAAAATGAGTTTCTCGAGTACCCGTTTTTCCGTTTTCGTAATTTTTCTTTTGGCCATGTATTTTTATCATTTTTGAAAGACTGAAAATAGGAGCCGCGAACCTATTTAACAACCTATTCTATGCGAATATCTCCATAGCTGATCAGGTTTTCTTTATTATCATAAATTAAGATCCGATAGGTCGTTCGAGCATCAGCACTGGAGTTTTCTGCAATAAGCGCACCATCGATAGTAATGGTAGTAATGGCGCTGCCTAAGTCGGTATCATTGAGTTCTTTTATTAAGAAGCTGTTCGCATTTTTGGGAAAGCGGAACTTATAAATCTTCATGCCCTCTACAGCATCAGAAACATTAGATTTGACTTGCAGGGTGAGATCTTCGTTATACCCCAGGGGATTGGGATGAGGGTAGTCTGTAATATTTGACTTTACTTGCAATAGTCCTCGGTACATGGGGCTAATATTCCAGTCGTCATTATCGACATTGCCCACAACCTTGCCACTTGTGTTGGTGTGAGTAATGCCATCAGGAGTAGTAAAGGCTTCGCTTTCAAAATCACGCTGGTCATCGCTTTTGGAGCAGTTTAAGAGTAATAGCGAAGCACAAAAAATTACAGTGGTAAACAGTATTGAACGGCCCTTCATTTGTTTGGGTATGATGTTCCGGATTTATATTGGCAGCAGTATGCTTAAAACGTTCTTACAAGTAATTATTGTTTGCTGCGTTCTCTTTCTGATGATAACGAAGTAAAGCCAAAAGCTGAAATTTATTGCACCCTTTTTGAGTAGACTTTTTAACGAGCCATTAGTTTTGTCGAACAAAAAATTTATTAATCAAGTTATGTTTGTATTTGCGCCATAACTATATGGGGCGATCTGCAGGTTAAATATAAGTGGTGAAGGCAGTGTTTAGGATGGCAATAACCCTGATACAGGTTATCAGGAAAACAAAATAAACAGTAAGAATTGAGAGCGGTATTTATTATACTTTGGCGCTGTAAAAATGTGATGCCGTTACAGTATGCTGTAGGCAGATTCCCCAAGAGCGCTTTAATACTAAATGATTCCTGTTTTGAACTATTTGAGGCAACTGATAAAAACAAGTATCCTGGTAGTACCCCTACTGTTGGCGGCAAGCCCAAACCAAGCTATAGCCCAAGATTCACTGATAAATTTTGAGCAGGCCGAGCAGCCACCCACGATGGATGAACTACTCAAGTGGAAAGAGGTTTTTACATATGAGGTTCGCTACAGCTTTTTTAAACTGGGAGAGGTACAAACGACCATTGTAACTGACACAACCTATAATGGAAAAAAGGTGTGGTGGTTACGGACTATTATCACCTCAAGCCCGGGAATTCCTTTTGTTGGGAAAGAGGAAAATCACTACAACACCTTCATGGTTGAAACGGATAGTATGCCCTATACTCAGTTGTACTGGCGCGACAATGTTGATGAACAGCAATTCAGGGCTGAAGAGTATATCTATGATTATACCGAAGAAAAAGTGTACTTCTCCAAGGATGGAGAGCCCGTTGATACATTAGCACTGACAGAGCCGTCAAGTTCGGGACAGCTAATTTTCTATTATTCAAGGTTATTTGCCGGCACCAATAAGAATTACCGATTACCGGTATACTTGAAAGGAGAAAAAGGGTATATCAACGGTACCAATTCTACTGAAATGGAAATGCGGGAATACAAGGCGTTTGATAGGGCTGTTAAAACCTACTACAGTAAAGGAGATGCCGATATTGATGGGCCTTTTGGATTTACCGGTAACTATGAAGCCTGGTATATTGCCGATAAACTCCGAGTCCCCGCAGAAGCCCGAGCCAAAGTGTGGCTGGGAAATGTAAAAGTAAAATTAATTGACTATAAAAAAGAACGAAGAGATCTATGAATATTCAGTTTAAACGACTTGCTCACGCCAAAGACTTGCCATTACCCTCCTACGAATCTACTTATGCTGCGGGGATGGATGTTCGGGCAGCCCTCGATGAACCTATTACGTTAGCACCCGGTGAGCGAACCTTAATCCCAACGGGGCTAAAAATGGCGATGCCGCAGGGGTATGAAGCCCAGATCCGACCTCGCAGCGGACTGGCTTACCGCAATGGAATTACTATGCTTAATACCCCGGGAACCATTGATGCCGATTATCGAGGCGAAGTAAAAGTATTGGCGGTGAATCTTGGAGATGAACCTTTCGAAATTGACCACGGCGACCGGGTTGCCCAGATGGTAATTGCGCCCGTACTACAAGCAGATATTAATGAAGTGGAAAATTTATCTGATACCGATCGCGGGGAAGGCGGCTTTGGCAGTACCGGCGTAAAATAGTATGAACAGCTCCGGCGCCCAATCCTTAAGAACCATTAACTAACAACCGAGACTAAAACTACCTTGTTCGATAGAATTCGTCCATATATAAACCTGGTTTCTAATAACCAGGCCTATCGCCGACTTTGGCTCAGCCAGGTGGTTTCAAACTTTGGGGATTGGTTTGGGATCCTGGCTGTATATGCCCTCATTACCCGTTATTCTGATTCAGAGTTTTTATTGGGGTTAATTATTGTGGTTAAAATGATGAGCCTGGCCAGCTTTTCTCCTTTTGCCGGTTACCTTACTGATCGATTTAACCGCCGTCGTATAATGATCATGTGCGATATGCTGAGGGCCGTCATAGTTGCGGGGCTGCTACTTGTAGTTTCTTACGATACCTTGTGGCTGGCCTATGTGCTTACGGCACTGCAGATGATGTTGTCGGCGGTATTTGAACCGGCCAAAACGTCTTCTATACCCAATGTTACGACCGAAGAAGAGTTGGTGGATGCAAACGTACTTTCAGCGGCTAGCTGGAGCATCATTTTTACCCTGGGGATGGGATTCGGCGGCTTGGCAACAGCGTGGTTGGGAACCGACCTTGTGTTTATCATTGATGCCTGTACCTATTTATTATCGGCCTGGTTTATTTACCGGGCAACGATTCCACAGGAGCGGATGTCTGAAGCAGAACTGAAACGGACACGAAACCCCATTACAGGTATTGTAGAAGGGTTCCAATACCTATGGAATAACAAGCAGATTATGCGCCCCACCTTGGCTAAAGCCGGCTATACGATGTTCCTGGGAGCGCTAACCTATATGCTCATATTGATTTCTGAGGATGTACTGCTGATGGGGAGTGTCGGTATAGGTTTGCTGTATTCTGCCCGAGGGGTGGGGACCGGAGTTGGGCCGATTATAGGTCGTCGCATTTTTAGCCAGGAGAAAGATTGGGTGCGTGCTATGGGGCTTTGTATGATTTTCGGTGGATTGATGTATGCGGTGGTAGGTATGACAACAAGTTTGGTGGTGATGCTTGTTTTCGTTTTTATCGCCCATGCCGCTTCCGGGGCCAATTGGGTAATGAGTACGGTGTTGTTACAGCGTCGTACGCCCGATACGTTCCGGGGGCGTGTGTTCAGTACAGAATGGCTGCTGTTTACTCTGGCCCAGTCTATTTCTGTTTTAACAGCATCCTGGGTGTTAGAAAATGGGTGGCTTACAATACAGCAAGCAATGGTAGTATTTGCCCTGTCCTTGAGCGTAATTGGTATTTTATGGCACAACACAATTGCTAAGGATGAGGAAGCATATCAAGAAAACCTCCTTGATCTTAGTACGGCCGAGAAGAGATAAATTCCCGGTCTCAGCGAACCCGGGAATTTATTGTGAAATGTCAGTTGCCCTGCATTTTTTGCATAATCTTTTGTTGTAGCTCCATCTGGTGATCCATAATAACTCCTTGTGTGATCTTAGCGGTTTTTTCTGTGATGGTGGGAGTAAGTCGGGCATACTTTTGACCAATATCACTTTTGTAAAATGTAGTTAGCTCACGGATCTCTTTTTCTGAGAACGTTTCCTTATACACCTTTTTGATATCTTCGCCGATACTTTCCCAATTGATATACTTGTGGAAAAACTCTGACATAATCTCCTGGTGTTGGGCCATTTGAGGCATGGATTGGGCCTGTAGTTTTAGCATGCGATCTGCAGATTCTGTGATCTGCTTTTCCATATTCATAGCATCCATGAGTTCATTGACTGCTTGCATATGCGAATCTGTTTGTGCATATGCGGTAATTGAAATTATGAACAGCAGGAATGTAAAGATGCATTTTTTCATTGCTTTAGGCTTTGTGTTATAGGTTATGTCCCAGAATGGTGACACAAGTTTATACCTGTGCTACCGGGACGTAGGTTATGAATAGAGCACAATTGTTGTACTCCTGATAAAATGAGTTTAAAAAGAATTATTCAAAATGTTTGCGCTCTTTTTTAAAATCTTCGTCAGAAACCAGCCCTTGCTGCCATAGTCCCGTCAGATAATCCATGCGTTCCTTGGTGCCGGGTTTGTGGTCTGGTTTGTCCGGTTTATTGGCTTTTTCTTGTTTCAGGCGTTCTTTTTGGTCATAGATCGCTTTTTCTAATAGGTCTTTTAGTTTATGGGGCATTTCCAATCCCAAAAGAGTCATCGAAGAAGCTGAAGTATGCAGGGTAATATCACCGACATCCATTTTTTCTTGAATCCAGTCTTGTTGAACCTCCACCTTCTCTATATTTACCAAGTCGATGTTGCGTTGATATTTATCATCACGTGAGGTTACGTGGGTATCACTAAAACGGTATCTGTGTTTTTTGTGCTTCTTTTGTACCCAGTATAATAGAACAAGTCCAATCCCAAAAAGGGGGATAAGCAGAACAGAGAGAATATACCCCAAAACATGATTTTTCCAGCTTGTGGAAAGTGAAACAATTTTCTGTGTAGATTTTTTTTCATCCATAAGAACAAAAACTTCGATTTGAACAACACAAATGAGACACCATAAATTTAGGTAAAATTCGGTAAATACAAAGGGGAAATGACTAAGTTTTCCCAAACAGATTTCGTATATTGTGACGCTCTGGAAATAATGCAACATTGAAAGCCTTAAGACAAGTACGATTCGAAACATGAGACTAAAGCCTTGGAAATATGTAGTAGCCCTGTGGATGACCGCAGTGATTGTTGGAGGCTTTTTAATCCCTATTCCGGAAATTCCCGTCTTGGAAGAGTCGGCTCGTAACTTATTCTTGCATGTACCTATGTGGTTTACGATGTCGGTTTGTTTTGCATTAGGCCTTTTTTACAGCATAAAATATTTGAATAATCCGGATTTAGCTGTTGACAGAAAGGCCGAAACCGCCACACAAATCGGACTGTTGTTTGGGGTTTGTGGATTGCTGACCGGGGCGTTGTGGGCACGCTTTACATGGGGCACTTGGTGGACGTTTTCGGAGCCGCGAATGAATCTTTCGGCATTGGGGATGATGATTTATGTCGCTTACTTTGTATTGCGGACAGCTTTTGATAATCCCGATAAACGAGCCAAAATTGCAGCGGTATTTAATGTTTTTGCTGCAACGACGATACCTTTTTTGCTCTATATTATTCCTCGACAGTTACCCAGCCTGCACCCCGGGGCAGATGGGAACCCGGCGTTTAGTGAAATAACTGCACCGGAATTGCGCTATATATTTTATCCGGCGGTTATTGGATTTATCGGTCTGGCTATTTGGCTGATTGATATCCTGAATCGATATAAAAAAGTTAAGCACCAAATTGAACAACCTTTATGAGTTTTTCGTTAATGCAGGTACAAGAAGATACGGTTGCAGCCGTTGATACACTGTCTAAGTCGTATTCCTCACAGTGGGAGGCATCGGCGGGGCTCGAAGAAGCGGGTCCGGTGATGCAGGCCATGGCTTCGAATGATCTAATTTTTATTGTGTTGGGCGTAAGCCTGATTATATGGCTGGTGTTGCTGTTTTTTATTATCCGAACGGACAAAAAAGTAGGGCAGCTCGAAAAGAAACTTAATAACTCAAATACAGATTAACCATGAAACCAAAGCTTATTATTGGCATTATTGCCATCGTTGGTTTTACCTCTTTACTGATGTATAACTTCGGGAATAGCATCAGCACCTATGTGAATTTTGAACAGGCCTCGGGCATGGAAGGAGCCCACGTTGTAGGCACGCTCGACAAATCCAAGGACTATGGATTTTCGATGAAATCGAAACAGCTATCGTTCTATATGAAGGATGAAGCAGGCAATGTTCGTCGTGTTATTTATCCCAAAACCAAGCCCAACAATTTTGAAGAAGCTGATAAGCTTGTTGTTATCGGTAAGATGGAAAACGGGGTGTTTTATGCCAATGAGATGTTGATGAAATGTCCTTCCAAGTATAACAACAATGACGGTTCGCAATTTCAAAAAGCTTCAAAGAGCTCTTAACGAATGATTAGTTTTTTAGGCAAGTTTTTTATCAATGCAGCCTTTCTATGTTCCATCTTGGCTGTTATTGGCTATTTTCTGTATTCCAAAAAGGATAGAGATCAATATTTTAAAGTTTCGAACTGGCTGTTTGGTCTGCAAGGACTGTTCTTAGCGGTAGCCTCGGGATTTTTGATGTATATCATCCTGACCCACCAGTTTAACTTTTATTATGTATACAACTATACCAGCAGTGATCTGCAGCTCAAGTATTTGATTTCTGCTTTTTGGGGTGGTCAGGAAGGCAGTTTTATGCTCTGGATTCTGGTATCAACCTTGCTTGGTTTTGGCTTGATGAAATGGACCCGCAAACCATTTCGTGGTCCGGTTCTCTTCTTTTTGACCCTGACACAGGTGTTTCTGCTGTCGATGGTTGTTGGAATCTCTATAGGAGATTTCACGCTTGGAGCTTCTCCTTTCCGGTCGCTGGCTGAGGCGATGCCCAATGCTCCTTTCTTACAGTCGAATCCTGATTTCGTTCCCCAAGACGGTAAGGGACTGAACGATCTGCTCAAAAGTCCCTGGATGATGATTCATCCACCTATTTTATTTGTCGGCTTTGCCATGATGACCATTCCGTATTGCTTTGCGATGGCAGCTCTTTGGAAACAAAAATATAATGAATGGGTTAGTCCGGCACTCCCATGGACGCTTGGTGCTAATGTTGCATTGCTAACGGCTATTTTCCTGGGCGGATATTGGGCATATGTAACGCTTTCTTTCGGAGGCTATTGGGCATGGGATCCCGTAGAAAATGCCTCATTTGTACCCTGGCTACTTGGAACGGCAGGTATCCACACGATGATTATTCAGCGGAAAAGTTCAACTTCGCAGAAAGCATCCATTCTCTTTGCTATTCTGGCGTATGTGGCTATTGTGTATGAAACATTTTTGACACGATCCGGAGTGTTAGCTGACTCCTCTGTTCACAGTTTTGTAGATCTGGGACTTTATAATCAGCTGGTGATTTTTATGGCTGTGGTCACCTTAGTTGGATTGGGGCTCTTTTTCTATCGTTACAAAGAATTGCCATCCCAGCAAAAAGAGTCGAAGTTTTTGAGCCGTGAATTTATGACATTCGCCGGTGCTATGATTCTTTTTCTGATTGGGTTAGTTATTATTCTGGGGACCAGCTCGCCAATTATCGGACGACTCTTCGTAGATAACCCAACACCGCCGGAAGTGAGCTTTTATAACGAATGGACCATGCCGTTGGCAATGATTGCCGCCATATTTACGGTGTTAGGGCAGTATCTGTTTTGGAAAAAGCAGAACAGTGAAACATTGGCTAATGATCTACTCTGGCCGGTAGCGATAGCTTGTGTACTTACATTGGCCTCTATCATAATAGGGGATGTACGCAACATCTACTATATGGTGTACCTGTTAACGGCATGGTTTGCGGTAGTGGGGAATGGTGTGATAATGATTCGCCTGATCCGAAAAAATACAATGCTTATTGGTGGAGCGCTTAGCCACGTAGGTTTTGGGATTTTATTGCTCGGAATTCTGGCTTCTTCGGCCTATAATGAGAATCTGCTGGATCAGTCAATGAAAAACTACAATGCGGCTATAGAACGCGGTGAGATAACCGATGAGCAGGGCTTTCAGAAGACACAAAAGGTGAACTTCTTGGAGCTTAAGCTCAATCAGCCTAAAATTATTGATGACAAGTACAAGGTTACCTACAAGGGATATACGCTGCGTAACCAAGAGCGTCCCGGTCAGCAACAGTATATGATAAAGTTTGAACCGGCGGATGGCGAAGGAGAACAGTTTACCCTCAAACCCAAGGTATACCCAATGTTGTCATCTTCTTCGGCCGGTAATATTCAATGGTCGGTAAGTCCTGATGTACGTACCGGATGGTTAAGTGATATCTACCTGTATGTTTCGGGCAGTGCTTATGTAGAACGCCGGAATGAGCAGGCTAAAGAGCAAGCAAAAGAACGGAATCAACCGGTGGCTTCGACGGATGAAGACACCGTCACAACGCAAAAGATTACCCTTGGTAAAGGACAAACAGTAGCGGTCGGCAGTTATGACCTTACATTCCATAGTTATGGAGAAATTCAGAATAAAAAACTGCAAGACAGTACGATGGTGGCAGTTCAGGCAAATCTTGAAGTTTCGCCTCGCGGCAGTGACAGTTCTGCTCCTTTGTCCCCGATATTCTCGGTTTATAGCAAAGACGGTGAGAACTGGACCTATGCTCCACCGGTGAAATTTCCCGGAGAAAAAGATGCCTCTATTCAGTTTAGTCGCGTAGATCCAACAAATGGAGATATCGAATTGACAATACGCGGTATTGAAGAGAAAGTAGAAGAGGAGTGGGTGCTACTTGTTGCCGAAGAGAAACCATTTATATCGGTAGTATGGCTGGGCACCTTTTTATTGATGGCTGGATTTAGCGTTTCCATTTTCCGACATTGGGGAAGGGAACGAAAGAAATCCACCTAATATGTGTCGCAAACTTTTTGTGCTGGTACTTCTTTTTCTGTTTTTGGGGATGGTTCGAAAGAGCTATTCGCAGGAGAGGAGTGCCCCCGATCCTAAAATTGCTTTCTTGAAATCGATAGCCGTACCGGGTTGGGGACATCACCATGTTAATAAATCCGATTGGACTCGCGGGAAGTATCATCTGGGGATCGATATCGCATTGCTATTGGGATATATGGGGCTTTCAATCCATTCTAATAACCTTCAGCAGAATTGGTATGCCTATGGCCAATCCGAAGCCGGAGTGCCCATTAAAGGGCGAAGTCGATCATTTCAGTTGGCCGTGGGCGATTTTAATAGCTTGGCAGCATACAACGATTACCAAGAGCGAAGCCGAAACTGGGACAAGTTGCTTGATGATACACCGCAAAATCGATGGCAATGGGATAGCAATCGGCAACGGACCCGATACAGAGATTTAAGATCAGATTTTGAGCAGATTGATCAGCAGTTACCGGCTCTGATTGGCATGATGGTTCTGAACAGGATCATTAGCGGCATTAGTGCCTACAATCGTGCCCGGAAGCATACAAACAACTCTTCACTTACAAGCGTAATCTCGGTATCGCCTTACCAAAACAGTAAAGGGATTGTCGCCAATTTGAATATTCGTTTCTGATGCCACGATATAAGATTTTTATTGAATTCGATGGCAGCCGCTATAACGGCTGGCAGAAGCAGCCCAACGGGGATACGGTGGAAGAACGCATTGAAGCGGCGCTGGCTCGTATATTACGCCAACCGGTGGACATTATAGGGCAGGGGCGTACCGATAGTGGTGTCCATGCGGAGGGGCAGGTAGCACATTTCGATTTTCCTGAATCTCTTGATAAAGATCGGCTGCTGTATGCGCTATTAGGGGTGTTGCCCCATGATATTGCAGTTTGGGATATGGAGGAGGTAGCTCCCGATTTTCATGCCCGTTTTTATGCTTTAGCAAGACAATACCGATACCAGATTGCTCGTCGCCCTAAGCCTCTTTTGAGAAGCACTTCTGAAATGGTATTAGATGATTTGGATATCTCTGCCATGAAGGCTTGTGCAGATAAGGTGATGGGAACACATAACTTTGACAGCTTTACTAAGCCGGATAATGAAAATCCGGATTCTACCTGCGAGGTCGTGCAGTCGGAGTTTGTCTTAGCTAATGATTTGTTGACGTACCGTATAGAAGCGAATCGGTTTGTGCGCCATTTGGTTCGGCGACTGGTAGGCACCATGATCCAGGTGGGGAAGGGCAAACGAACAGTCGACCACTTTTTTGACTTGATCGATAATCCCAGTAAAAGTAAAAATGGGCATGGAGCTGCTGCAAAGGGGCTGATACTGGAAAAAGTGAAATACAAAAAAAGTTCAAAAAGTTCTTGACACGAATCGGGTAATTATATTATATTTGTGCTCTCTCGAAACGGGTTAACAACTTTGTTCAAAGAGATAGATTCCTCGGTAGCTCAGAGGCAGAGCAAGCGGCTGTTAACCGCTGGGTCGTAGGTTCGAATCCTACCCGGGGAGCTCAACGAT
>NZ_JAALLS010000011.1 GCF_011059105.1 Fodinibius halophilus
TCGCAGTGGCACCGGCCCCACCTATAGGCTCTACGAGCGATTGCTGGGGACTCATAATGTCAAGATGAAAGCCCATGTAGCCGTACAGAAAAAGCTGTTGAGCTATATGTACTTTCTGTGGAACAAAGGCGAATATTTTGATCCTCAAAAAATTCGCAACCAACAGGCACTGCACCAAAAAGCAGTAGCCTCACCCGAAGGCAAGGCTATGGTAGATACATCATTGGCGGTAGCTCAATGATGTTCTTTTATAAAAAATACCAAAATACATTGACTTTTAACACAGTACCTGGCGGCACAGGGGGGGAGGCCTGTCTGAGTTAAGGCGTTGGGTTATACTTCAATTCTAATGTGCTATCGGTTCCATGACCATTTCTTCCAGTTGTTCAATGGCAGTAGAAAACTTTTGTGCTTCATCGGGGTTGACAATGGTTTGCGATTCGACGTCGAAATATTCGTTGTACTTGCCAAGTGAGTAGGTGTCTACTATTTCAGCACCCCAAAACGGCATAAGGTCAGAGAGAATAGATAGATTGGTTGCACCACCGTTGTCGCCGGGAGAGGCACTTAGCAAGAGTACCGGTTTGTTCATAAAAATTTCTTGATCTATACGAGTAAGCCAATCGATTATATTTTTAAAGAATGCAGGTAAAAGCCCATTATGTTCTGGAGAAGCTACGATAAACCCTTCCGCTTTCGTCATTTGCTGATATAAATTTTTAATGGGGGTTGGGATACCTTGCTCCTTTTCTACGGCTTTTCCATACATTGGTATGTTCATATCTTTGAAGTCAACATATGTAACATCATCTATGGATATGTCATCGATTGCTGCTTTTGTAAGTTGCTCATTAATTGAGTTAGGGCTGTTGCTTCCTGCAAATGCAATAATCTGAGTATTCATAATGCTGTTCGGTTTGTTGGAATTTATTACAGCACTAACATGTCAAGAAGCGGAAAGGAAAGACTTAAGGTATCTTAAGAAATCACGAATTTGTTATATCATTGCGAATAGAACTGAGAAACTCCGGGGTAATCCCTAAATAAGATGCTACCATATACTGCGGTACCCGTTGGTCAATGTTGGGGTACGAGGTGCGAAAATCAAGGTACCGCTGTTTGGCAGATTTGCTCATGCTGTAAATGGTCCGGTCCTGCAAGGCGACGTAAGCATTTTGAATTTTAATTCGAAAAAATCGCTCAATGGCAGGACTTTCATTGTAAAGCTTCTTCAAAGCATTTCGCTCAATCTGAAGCAGGGAACTATTTTCAATAGCCTGGATGAAATATTTAGCCGGTGTTTGAGTCAAATAGCTATATAAGTCATTAATCCACCATCCCTCAATGCCAAACTGCAAAATTTGTTCGTTTCCAGCCTCGTCAATATGATAGCATTTCAAACAGCCGTTTGTGATAAATCGCATATGCCGTGAAACGTCTCCTTTGAATAAAAGGATCTCTTTTTTCTGCAGCTCTTTACTTTGGAAATGCTTGCGAATTAAAGAGCAGTCAGAATCATCGAGAGGAACAGTCTCTTCAATATGGTTTATCAGTTTTTCTATCGTTCTATTATTTGAATTGAGTTATACCGACCTGGCGGCCTACTGTGCAGGTTGAATTTAAGTGGCATACGGGCTAAGATTGATTAAATAAGTAACAAAAGATGATCCGCAAAACCAAGGTTGGCAAGAGGGCTAATCACAGATTTTTCCGGCTGGCGGAA
The DNA here is from genome assembly GCF_011059105.1 of Fodinibius halophilus. Lineage (GTDB taxonomy): Bacteria > Bacteroidota > Rhodothermia > Balneolales > Balneolaceae > Fodinibius > Fodinibius halophilus. Next base: position 1,724 of record NZ_JAALLS010000011.1, read on the forward strand.
GCCATGTTAATGTGTGGGTTATACGCCTAAATTCAAGTTTTTATTGTAGGATAATGTAAAGCGTATGTTATAAGGAAGGGTATTCTCAGTTTATTAAAATCCTGATAAAAAAGCCCCCCTAATTGACCAGGCATTTTATTTGGAATAAACGTTCCAATATAAGTATATTCGATATAGGAACGATCATTCCATAACAATTAATTTCAAAATCACTTTTATATATGAATCAGTTAGAAAATAAAGTTTCCGTGGTTACCGGTGGTAACAGCGGAATAGGATATGCATCCGCCAAAATTAAAGAACCAAGGAGCAACAGTTATCATTACCGGCAGAAACACAGAAAAAGTACAAAAGGCTGCTGATGAACTCGGTGTCACAGGTATCGTTGCTGATGTGACGGATCTGAAAGCTGTTGAAAGGGCAGTAGATCAGGTTAAAAATGAGTTTGGCAATGTCGATATTTTGTTTGTGAATGCCGGAATTTTTCAACCCGCGCCGATAGGTCAAATAACTGAAGAGATGTTTGACCATCAAATGGGTATCAATTTCAAAGGGGCTGTTTTTACCATAGAAAAATTCTTGCCGATATTAAACGATGGAGCCAGTATTATCAATCTGGCATCTGTAAATGCTTCCTCGGGAATGTCGAATACCGCTGTATATGCAGCATCTAAAGCAGCGCTAAATTCCTATACCCGCATAGCTGTTACAGAATTAGCACCCAGAAATATTCGCATCAATTCGGTAAATCCGGGTCCGGTATCCACACCAATATTTAGCAAGACCGGTATGAGCGAAGAACAGATCGATGGCTTTGCTGAGGCTATGCTAGATCGTATTCCGTTAAACCGTTTTGGTGAGCCAGAAGAAATTGCTGAGCTGGTAAGTTTCTTGGCTTCTGACAAAGCCTCGTTTATTACTGGTGGAGAATACAATATAGATGGAGGTGTCAATATAAATCCATTAATCGGCTAAATTTTTTTATCAAAATTTGGAATGATTATTCCAAATACGGCCCTTTATTAATTAATGGGATTAGATAGATTTATAATCCATATTGATTGTTTATTAAGCAAACGTTGTATTTGTATCTATGCCAAGAGCTAAATCATTTGACGAAAAGGAAGTGCTCATTAAGGCCATGAATCTCTTTTGGAAAAAGGGCTATTATGATACTTCTGCGCAGGATCTGGTGGATGAGTTGGGGATTAGCCGGTCTAGTTTGTATGCTACCTTTGGCGGGAAAAAGCAGCTGTTTGAAAAGGCCTTTCAGCTTTATAGAGATAAAAACTTAAAAGCCGCTTCTCAACTACTTGAATCACACGAGGGTGTTAAGGATGGTTTTCGGGCTCTGTTTGAAAAGGCAATTGAGGAATCAAAAAACGATAAGGAGGCAAAGGGGTGTTTTGTTGTTAATACAACTGCCGAATTGGTTCCAAACGATCATTCTTTTCTTAAAGACCTACAAGAAAACCAACAGAAGTTTGTAGAAACTTTTCGTGATTATTTGAAAGAGGGGGTGGAAAACGGTCAAATACCTGCCGATAAAGAGTTCGAGTCCATAGCCAAGCTCTTTTACACTTTTTACAGTGGGCTCAGAATTGTAAGTAAAGTGAGTTTCAACGAGCAAGAAACGCTACGGTCGGTGGATAATCTATTGTCAATATTGGATTGATTTTATTACTGCTTGCGACTGAATGATCTAATTATGAGTAAGCGCTTATCTCTTGGGCTGTACACATTTAAAAACTCAGTTCTCAGAAACTGACCAAAAGGTAAAGCAGCACATAATTCTGACTCAACCAAGGTCCTCAACAGGGAACTCTTCTTTCGCTTAGAAGGCTATTGAAATCGCTATTTTCGGTATCACGCTCAATGGCTATAAGAGCTTGGGGAAATGGTGTGGAATGTGGCTTCTTCCATTAATTAACGTCAGTTCGCGATATAAACAAGAATTTAGGTGTATAACGGGATGGGCATAAGCGGCACAGGGGCTGTTGTTAAGTCAATTCCTATGTCACTATTTGGGGTTAAAAATTAAAACGAGAAGCTGATGGCGAGGTACATTCGTGTTGAAGCCTTGGTTAGGTGGCTGGATTGAAATAGGATTTAACCTTTGGTTTGTGAAGGTAGAAATAAATTGCAGGTGGAATGGTTAATCCAAGAATATATCTAATCATATTTACGTCAACTGTCAATCCCTGACGTTCAATTATAAAGTGCTTAATAATTTGAATAATTGTTCCCGCAAATAGAAGCATTGCCACAACGACATAAACATTTCTTGCTTTAGGCCACCGTTTGATAATACCAATACCGATATAGATATAAATAGGAATAAAAATTACGGTAGATATTATTATGTAATAATTGATCGAAGAACTATTAATTAAATCGAATAGGATATCGAGAATCAACAGTATCGCAAATCCACTCAGGACGTATAATCCAGTTGGAGTAACATTTTGATTGGTTGAAGTCATGGGATCAAATTTTAGTTAAAAGCCACCTAACAACCTGGTGCATAAGGCCGTGCAAAACAGCCCTGATTTTTAAAATGTACTCCGGAAACTGGCCAAATCAAAACCGTCAGCCTACAGCGAGGCACGTTCTACTTGAATGCTATGACTTTGTCAAGTATTATGCCGCATTTTTTTGCCGATCAAAACGAGATTCATAATCTTCTTGGTAAGCCTGCCCGCTGTTCCAAATAGCACAGATAATTTTAATCATTTTGTTGATCAGGTTGTTTCTGACGATCGCCCACGGCTTCCCCTCATCAAGTTTCCGTTGTTTGTAGCGAGCAAACTGCTCGTGGTGATGGCTTACCGATCGGGCGACCATCGCCGGACAGGATCGCATCTGGCTGATTCCGTGCCCGGAGGAACGGGTCCGACCTCGTACCGAGGTGCCGGAGCGGTGACCGTGCGGGGCAAACCCAAACCGCGAGGCAATCTGTTTGTGATTGAGCTTTTGCTGTCCGTAAAACAACGTAAGCCACAGCCAGGCGGTGACGTTCCCTACGCCGGGGATGCTCTGCAGCAGCTGGTAATACCGATTCAGTCCCTGATGAGTGGTAATCAGCTGGTGGATCTGATCCTCCAGCTGATCAATTTGTTGTTTGTATAGCTGCAGTTGTTGTTGCCACTGCTCCTCGAGCAACGCAGAGGGTGCTAGGGTGTGGGGGCTTTTAATAACTTGCTTGACAATGTTGCCCTCTACAGCGAATGCCGAAAAAGGTGCTCGTTCGCAGGTACAATTAGTAAATGCTTCGGCATCCGGTTAAACGGCCAGTTCAGCTGAAGAGCTCTCATCCCAGGCGTCTGGCATGAATAGCATTGTACGGGAACTTGGTGAGCTTGTAGGTGCGCTGAATGAATCTGACAGACAGTGGGCTAAAGGGGCAAATGGTAATGATTATCCCAAGAATAAAGCTGAATCTAAGTTTGGTAGCAACCCCATGTCAGAGCAGCAAAAGGTCAATTCATCCCAAAATTCGAAGGAGAACGGCCGGGACCTTATCACTTTTGATGGGGATGCAGACTTTAGCGGTTTTTGATTTGAGACGGCGATGGGGAGGAGGCCTTCCGGTTAAATACTTCTAATGATTTGCCTTCCCTGGGTTGTCTCAAGTCCAGGGGGGCATAACGGCTATTTGTTTCATAAGACTCCTGTTATTTGCGCTGGGTTAAAACCATGAATCCTTTTGAAATAAATTTCAATCAAAGTTCCCTTTAGAGAAAGGGGATCCCGGGGATTGATAAATCACTAGATACAGTTCGCTCAACTACGCCTTAATAGGCTGCGTTATAAACTTCAGCAGATTAATATCTTGCGTAGTGTAGTACTTGTTTCGGGATCTCAAATCAAAACATTAGATAAATAATAATTTAAGCTTTTTTAAAAGGCAGTGCTGGCTTTTTAGCGCTCCGTTCATTATTTATGATACTATCTTAATTCCTGCTAAGATTGCCGCAGGATATGTTAAATGAAGTAAGTTCAAGTTTTAAAAGTTCTGTAATTATTATGAAAGTATTTGTTGCCGATAAATTACCACAGCAAGCTATTGACGAATTAAAAGAGCTGGGCCTGGATGTTGAGTTTGATCCATCCGTGACAAGCAGTAAGCTGGACCAGGGGTTAGATGACACTGATATTTTGATCGTCCGTTCAACAGAACTTACGGAGACCTTTATCCAAAACAGTCCGCGACTGATGCTGATTATCCGTGCCGGGGCGGGTGTAAATACGATCGATATCGAAGCGGCCAGTAATGCGGGGGTCTATGTGGCAAACTGTCCCGGACAGAATTCTATTGCCGTTGCCGAACTGACGATGGGACTCATTGTGTCGCTCGATCGGTATATTGCTGATAATGTGAGTGATTTTCGAAATGGGAAGTGGAATAAAAAAGTGTACGGCAAGGCCGATGGTCTTTTCGGAAAGACCCTGGGTATTGTCGGAGTTGGACAGATCGGTCAGGAAGTGATCAAGCGGGCTAAGGCTTTTGGGCTGGATATCGTAGCGTGGTCGCGCTCACTGACGCCCGAAATTGCCGAAGAGATGGAGATCGGCTATGCTGATAGTGCTGAAGAGGTTGCCGGGCAGTGCGATATTTTGAGCGTTCACCTCGCCATGACGCCGGATACTAAAGGCATTATTTCTAAAAAAGTGCTTTCCTTACTTAAAGATGGGGCATTCTTTATTAATACCGCTCGGGCCGGGGTAGTGGATGAAGATGCCCTCTACGAAGAGTTGAAATCGGGACGCATCAAGGCCGGACTCGATTTAATTGAAAATGAACCAGAGTACAAACAGGGAGAGGTGGAAAGCCGTTTCCAGGAGCTGGATAACGTGCAGGTAACCCACCATATAGGAGCCAGTACCAAGCAGGCACAGCTGGCAGTAGCCTCCGATGCCGTGGATATTGTTCGCGGATACCTGGAGGAGGGGGAAGTGAGAAACTGGCTGAACCGTTGTGCCCATACCGAAGCCCCTTGGAAGCTGGTGGTACGACACTACGACAAAGCCGGTGTTCTTGCCAATGTGATGAACGAGCTGAAAAAAGCAGATATCAATGCCCAGGAACTGGAAAATGTTATCTTCGAAGGCAAGAAAACGGCTTGCTGTACCATCCAGCTTGATGCCCAACCTGCTGACGAAACCCTGGAGAACATCAGAACACGTCAAAACGAGGTAATCAGTGCTATGTTGATAGAGAATTAAACATGTGGCAAAAGAACTATTACCGATAGTCCCACAAGAAGGGGGAGCAAGTATGGGATTCTGAAATAGGTCAGAATCCCATATAGGTTGCTTCGTAAAAAAGACTTGGAAATTAGTCCGTAACGGGAGCACTTTCAGCTGCAACGTTTGTTGTTTCTTCTAATGCAATACCTAAAATAAGAGTCAGGATATGCATTACTGTCGGAACCAGTGGAATAGAGGATAAGACTGGAGTTAGATCAAAAAAAGTTGCTATCACAGGAAAGATATAAAGATAATCCTTATTTAAATTAATAGTTCTTTGCTTCGCTATATAGATCAGCCCTGCTAAGCAAAGTAAGTGGACCCAAAAGCCGGGATTAAGCCCTGATGTAGCACTTCCCATTAATACCGAGTTAGATCCAAAATAGGGTAATATATAAGTAGGGATCATGAGTAACATGTATCCAAGGATGAATCCCGTTTTTTCTGCAATAATTTTTTTCATAATTGTTGATGATTAGTGTATAACTACATAATAAAATTTGATACTTAGAATAAAATGCAATTAATGTAACATTACAAATCCGATCAGACTTGTAACTCTCTACAATACAGATTGCAGCCAAAGATGTCGAATAAGGCAAGAGGTAATGATATTGGTATTTGATATGCAGATGGGACTTTCATGATTTTTGAAGCAGATGTTGATAATCCTGAACTAGATAATGGTGCTTTAGATAGATATATAACCACCGGGGAGCAGTGCTATCTCAGAAATAGCCCACCATTATGTAAAATGCAGTTTTCGAATATCAAAATAATACCGGGAACGAAAATAAAGGTAGCTCTCAGCCACTACCATGCCATTAATATGGACGCATTGGAAGTTGTGGAAGATTACCAAAAGATACCCGTTTAGAGACAATTGTGTGGAGGCCAATGTAGGTATCGATCTTGCCATAGGGTGTTCGGGGCAGACCGTATTTGTGGGATTTCCCGGTGTTTGGAAGCAGGAAGGTCCCAATAGAGGGTTCTTGAGCTTAAATGACGGCTTGGAGAAGAGATCGGTCATGTGGTATTTTCAAGCCAATTGTAGCAAGGGGAGTACTATTTTATATTTGTTTGATCTTGGAAGTATAAAACACCTGCAGCATGCTGCCCGAAAATAGGGAATAAGGGTTTTGAAGATAAGCTCTTCACCTGTCCCGCTATAGCTAACTCCCCATTTGCAAAAGTACATGTTCGCCGTCGGGTGCCCCTTCATGGCTGGGAATCAACTCAAGCCCTGTGTAGGGTGCTTCGCCGGGGACAATCGTATAGAGTTCAACGTTGTGATAGGTGTCGGTATTCATAGGCATATTACGAACGGGCCAGTTTCCTTTACCTTCATCAACCAGCTTGTCAATGATTTTTTTGAGATCTTTTATTGTTTCGGCTTTATACTCTTTTTCTTGTTCTACATCTAAAAGGAATGTATCGTCAAGTAAGATGGCATCATCAACTTCTATCTTAATTCCCTGATCTGAAAGTTTTTCGAGATTTTTGGAATGATTAGCCCAAAACTTGCGACTTACTCTTACTTTTGGATGGTTTCCGTGCTCTTCTTTGTGTGCTTTAATCGATCGTACTAATCGTTTAAAGTTACCCATGATTTGTCAGGTTTAGTTGTGGAAAATGCAACGGCGCTCTATTATATACAATGATAAGGGAGTATAAGTTCCGTTTTGAGGGAGAATCTACCACAATTACAGTGCCTAGATTGCAGCGGTGATTGGGATTGATGGTTTGGGCAGGATTAAAGAATGGGAATCGAACAAGAAGACACTATTTCCAGTCATCGATATCCAGATGGACCCCGCTTATTTTTGTGGGGTTGCCGCGATCGTCATATTCCACCGGTTTACCCTTGCTTAGAATCCACAGGTATTCGCCATCTGCTTTTTGTAGTCGCAATTCATCTTTAAAACTATCTGTCTCTCCTTTGATGGTATCCAAGAAGTGTTGTGAAGCTGCAGGCCAATCTTCCGGGTGAATGAGCTTTTTCCAGGTTTCGAAATCTGCCAGATTTTGGTTCTCATATCCCAGTAGTTCATGCAACCAATCGTGATCGAATTCAAATCGATCTTCTTCTACAAAATATTGCCAGAAACATACTTCACCTCCCTGCATAGCGGCTTCAAGCTGTTGAGTTTTGTTGCGCAAGTCCGAAAGTATCCGCCTTTCTTTGCTAATATCCCTGCTTATGGTGGAATAGTATTCAATATTATCGTTTTCATCTTTATGCACACTAATTACGGTAGAGACAGGAATTTTTTTTCCGTCGAGAGTTCGTAGCTCCAGTTCTTCTTTCCAGGATCCATTTTCTACCGCCTTAGGAATAAGGGTGCTTACCAAACGATGATATGATTCATCCGTAAAAAACTTTTTAATATAGGTTGAGGTAATATCAAAGTCCTCATCAAATCCCATCAATCTTCGTCCGGCAGGGTTTAGATATTTGATATTTCCATCCATGCCGATCAGGCAAACAAAGTCGGAAGCGTTTTGGATAATTTCATTTTGTAGTTCTTGCAATTTAAGAGAGTTAACAAGCTGGGTCTGGTTTTCAACGAGAGATAAAACGGAAACCAGGTTGCCTTCTGCGTCTTTTAGTGCAGAGTTGTAGAGCTTCAGATACCTGGTTTCATCCTCAGATATTTGAACCCCAAACTCCATAATGTTATTGGTTGTTTCCTCTTCAAAAAGGTTGTCAACCTTCTTTTTTACTCTCATAAAATCATGGGCTGTTAGCTGGCTGAAAGCTAAGGCCGTAGATCGTTCTCCAAGGAGTTCATCCCTGCTCACATCCAACCACTCGGTAATTTCCGGGGAGATCCTTTTCAGATGGAACTTGTCATCCCAAATCATATAAGCCAATGGGCTATTGGCTAAATGTTCCTTTAATTCTTGTTCCGTTTGATCTATTGCCCATTGATAATCGGATTTATGCTGTAGGGATATTGCCTTAACCAAATACGCATCGTGGTGACTATATTCCAGTGGTTGTACCAGTAGTTTGACCGGCAGCAATGTTCCAAAAGCGGTTTCATGGATGTGGTTACCGGTGATATGTTCGGCCTTAATATCTACTTCTTCTGTCGAATGACATGAGGTGGTGAGTTCCGGTGACAGCAGATCAGGCAAGCGTTTATCAGTAAAAGTATCTTTATCATAGCCATAGGTGTTGATTGCTGCATCATTAATATCCAAGATCTCCAATGTTTCTTTTTTGAGAATGAACATTGGTGAGGGGTTGTCCCTGAATAATGACTTGAGCATATGCACTACCTCCCGAAAATTATACTTGGATATTTCGTCTCCTAAATTATAAAAGCAGTTTGCTAATTGGTCAGGAACAGTATTGCTTCCTTTATTTAACTTAACATTAATTAATAAATAAACAATTTAAAGTGCTTATTCTTATTTGGTGTTCAATACATAACAACCAGCGTAACGGTATGGTTCTCTTAGGTGGTTTGTTGCAAACGCCTGAACTGTACCGGTAAAGATGCGCGAAAAAGCGGTCTGATATTATTGGGAGGCCGATAATATCCCAAAAAGACATCTTCGAAGTTCAAAACTAGAAAAGAGGTCCCGATTATTCATGAACGTTTAGTTGAAGAAACAGAGCAACTGGATTATGAACCGTAGATTTTAGAGTCAGATTATGAGGCTGGGTAAGGAGCCGGGTATATGAGATTCTGCACCTTTTGATGAATAACAGGTAGGAGATGGGAATATCTGGCCATAAGAGAGTGGAATTAAATTGGTGGTGACCAATTATATATTTGAGTGCGCTCCTTTTTGGCTCACAGGGAATTCGAGATGAAGCCCAAAGCCGGATTCACAATCAGTGTCTAGTTTATATTCAGCGTTCAGCTGCTTTATAAGTGTTCTGATGAGATTGAGTCCCAGAGAGTTCTTGTTTTCAAATACTTGTGGACTCATTCCCTTGCCGTTGTCTTGATAGTGAATGTTGATATAACCATCTTTTTGGTCGATACTAAGCGTAATTTTTGGGATTTGAGTATCCGAAAAAGCATGCTTAAACGAATTGGTTATGAGCTCATTGATAAGGAGCCCCAGAGGTACTGCTTGGTTAATATTAACTCCAAAACTGTTGATCTCTTTTGAGATTAAGACAGGACGTTCGGTACCTTGATAAGTCTGTTGTAGTTTGTCCAGAAGCTTATCAATATATTCTGCCAGGCTAATCTCTGTAAAATCATCTGCTTGGTAAAGTAACTCATGAACTCCGGAGATAGAATAGATACGACTCTGGGTTTCGTTGAGTATGGGAATTACTCGTTCATCAGAAATACGATCTTTTTGAAGGTCAATAAGCCCAACAATTATAGCGAGGTTATTTTTAACACGATGGTGAATTTCGGTAAGCAGGAACTCTTTCTCGTTTAGAGATTTTTTAATTTTCTGTTGGTAGTTTTTGATCTCCGTAATATCCTCAATCAGCACAAGCATTTCTTCTCCACCGGAAATCATGCCGATATTTAGCATGAATAGGCCTTCTGTACCATCTTTGCGTGTTTTTTTTATCTGTTTGTTTTTAACTCCCCCCTCTTGGAGGCTTTCGTTTATAAGGGTTTTAAAATCTTTTAGCTCATCATCATTTATTAATGGCAAGTGTTCTCCTATTACTTTTTCGGCTTGCCACCCAAACATTTTTTCGGCAGCCGAATTCCAGAAATCTGTGACAATACCCTCAGTATTGATCACACAAATTGCCAGTGGGGAAGAGTCGATTAGGGATCGAAGCTTTTTATTGGTCTTTATAAGTGATTTTTCTGCATCCAGAGATTTTAATCCAAAGAAGAAGCTTATAGATACGAGCCCACACAGAACAAGTGCAAGTATAAGAGGAAAGGTATTAGATTCAGTAGAATTATCTTTTCTAAAAAGGTGGTTTGGGGTAATAGTAACAGTCCAGGTACTCTTGCTGGCATCTCCAATATCAATTTTTTTAACAGTCCCAAAATTTTGGAGACTATTTGTTTTTGCGGAATCCCCAAAGGTATAGAAGATATCCCCCTTTTCATCTTGTATTTGTACGTGGTACTCACTAAAGGTGTGAAGAATATCTTGAAAATGATATGAAGGGTCTATACCCGCAGTAATTGTACCTTTAAATTGGCCATCGATATATACGGGGGCATCAATAAGAAATGCATGGTCGCCTTGTACCAGTTCTAACCAATGGGTTAGGTTGAAAGTTGAATCTTCTCGTGCCTTGCTCCACTCAGGATAACGATATTCCAGTTTGGTAATATCTAACCCTATTGCCTCTTTGTTTTCATTATAGGGTTCAACTCGTTTTATAATTCCGGAATCATCAATCCATTCAATCAATTTTAAGGTAGAATCTTGATTGATTAACAGTGAAGCGTCTTTGCTCCAAAAGTCAAAATAAGCGCCTTCTGTAATTTCCAGGCGTTTTTTAAGGTTTTTTAACTTGTTTACATCTTCGGAAATGGCATTACGAAATTGTTCAACTATTAAGTGAGCAGTATTAGATACGTTATCGGAAAGGGATGATTCAAGGTCAGTTTGACTGTTGTGCCAGCCAATAATTACAAACAGGCTGAGAATAGTTCCCAGACCTATTGAATTAAGTGTGCGGTACTTTTTTAAAAATGCCATGTTTGCTAAAGAGACTCAGAATTTAGCTAAAAGATTGCCCGGTATATTATGTGAAATGCGTTGGGATTCTATTTTTGTGGACGTTATATAAAAAGCCCTTTTAAAATGCATTCTGCATGTAGTCAGTTAATATCCCAGATCCTTCCCTCTAGTTATCGTCTGATTAATGCATTTAATAAGTGTGAAATATTTTTTCATTCCCATCCCCTCTCTATTATGCAAAAAATTTGCAGAGCGCTGTAAAACTGATCCAAGGCTTATGGTGTGATATTTAAAGAAAGAATGAGGTAGAATCATTCCAAAGCTAATTTAAGAGTAAAAAGTCCATAAATAATTTGATATTTTTTATTTTAATTTTCATGTTCAACTGTACGTTTTGAAGGATATATCTGAAGCTGTGAGAGGGATGTGGCACAGTTTTTTGATATTTTTTAGTACGGATCTAAATTAATAAGCGGGATGTTGGGATAGCTTGGTGATGCACCTCGTAATAGTAGAATAAGCCAGTTGCCGTGAAAATGTATGAATATGCTTATTACTTTAGGTGAAATACTTGTGAAACGGAGGGTAAAAATACTTTGAGCATTAAGATTTTTTAATTATCTTTCATTAAAGAATTCTAATATTCAGTAGCGGCTGGATGTTAGTTAATATTTTAGTAATAGGAGCATGGGTAGCAAGTCAAGCGGTCGGATACTTATAGTTGAAGATGATCTACTTCTTTCAATGGTGGAGGAGCGGCTTATCCAAAAGTTGGGTTATGATGTTGTGGGTAAAGCTGAAAACGGACTGGAAGCGATAGATAAGTTTTCAGAACTCGATCCGGATGCCATTATTATGGATATTTCTTTAGATGGAAAGCTGGACGGTATTGAAACGGTACAGAAGATAAGAGAACAATCTGACGTTCCGGTTATTTATCTGTCGGGGAGTTCAGATCGTTATCAGTATGAACGGGCTCAAAAAACAGGTTGTGTAGAATTTTTGACTAAACCGATAACAGGTGGAGATTTAAAGGGTCCGTTGAGTAAAGCATTAAACGGCTCAACACAGCAACAGCCGGATTCTGAGGAGCAGCCAATAGCCACTGAATAAACAGTTAGTCAATTATATTCACTAATACACGACCAATTTGATCGCCTTTCAGTATGGTCGTAATTTCTTTGTCTAATTCATTGAGTGGGCATTCTTTTGCCATTTCTGATAGTTTGTCGGGTTTCCAGTCTGTAGCTAAGTTTTTCCACAGCTTCTTACGCAAATTCATAAGGCAGTTGCCGCTGTCCATACCGGCCAGATGTACGCCTCGCAAAATAAATGGGTATACATTGGTGTTGAGTTCATGTCCCAATACATTTCCACAGCATGCCACGGTTCCATTATGCTTAGTTTGGCGAAGAGCGGTATCAAGCATAATGCCGCCGACGGTATCAATAACTCCGGCCCATCTACTGCTTAGCAGCATACGCCCGGAATCGTCTTGTACTTCATCACGGTGAATAACAGTGGCAGCACCAATTGATTGCAAAAATGATTTCTGCTCCATTTTACCCGTTGCTGCAGTTACGTTATATCCCAGTTTGGCCAATATTCCTACAGCCATAGATCCAACACCACCCGTTGCACCGGTTACTAATATCGGGCTTTTTTCGGAAGTCATATGGTTATGGCGAAGGTGGTGAACGCCTATTGCTGCGGTGAAGCCTGCCGTACCCAGGATCATACTTTCACGGAGTGTAAGCCCTTTGAGCAGGGACACAACCCAGTTGGAAGGTACACGAATATATTCTCCAAATCCCCCATACGTATTTTGGCCAAGGTCATATCCGGTAACAAGAACTTTATCTCCTTTGTTAAAATCCGAGCTGTTACTTTTTTCTACAATACCGGCGGCATCAATACCGGGGATATGCGGGTATTTTTTTGTGACCCCTTTGTTGCCGGAAGCTGAAAGGGCATCTTTATAATTCAAAGAAGAGTAGTGCACCTTAATCAGGGTATCATGTTCAGGAAGATCTTCTAAGGGTACATCTTTTATAGCCCTCTTAAAGTTGCTATTGGCTTCTTCAACTACAAGTGCGCGAAAAGAATCTTTCATAATAGGTTAGAGAGTTTTCTTAGCCATTTAAGATTGCCATCATAGGGTGGGTAGCGTAAGGGGATGTCGGGCCAGCTTTTTTTTCTCATTATACTTTTTGAATGAGAGAAAAGGTCAAAGCTTGCTTTTCCATGATAATTTCCAAAACCACTGTTGCCAACACCCCCAAAGGGGAGTTCTAAATTGCCAAGATGGGCAACAGTATCATTGATGCATCCTCCACCAAAGGAAATAGATTGAATGAGGTTGTCTTGAGTTTCCCGGTTGCTGCTAAAAATGTAAAGTGCCAAAGGGTCGGGATGAGTGTTTATAGAATTACAAACTTCATCAAGGTGTTCAAATGTTAAGACAGGCAAAATAGGGCCAAAGATCTCTTCCTGCATAACATCATCATCCCAGCTTATCCCGCTAAGTATAGTGGGTTCTATATATCGGTCTGCAGAATCTGTGGCGCCGCCGTGGTATACCTTCTCGGGATCAATAAAATTTGTTAAGCGGTTAAAGTGGTCATTGTTAATGATACGGGCATAGTCGGGGCTTTGCTGCACATCATCCCCGTAAAATTCGGTGATATATTGCTGGAGTAACTCGCAAAATTGATCTTCAATTGATTGATCTACATACACATAATCGGGGCTTACACAGGTTTGTCCTGCATTAATGAATTTGCCCCAGGCTATACGTTTTGCCGCCACCGGGAGATCTGCACTAGCATCGATAATGGCTGGTGATTTACCTCCAAGTTCTAAGGTGACCGGGGTTAGTTGTTCAGCAGCAGCTGTCATGATGATTTTACCAACCCTGCTGCTACCCGTAAAAAAGATATAATCTAACGGTTGGCTTAAAAGGGCTTGTGTGGTTTCGGCATCTCCCTCAACAACGGTGAGGTATCCGGGCTCAAAATTATCATTAATAAGTTCTGCCAACAGCCCGGAGGTGTTGGGGGCAAGTTCCGATGGCTTCATAATGGTAGCATTACCTGCGGCCATTGATCCGAGAGCGGGATTGAGCGTTAACTGCAAGGGATAGTTCCACGCCCCAATTACAAGGGTTACTCCATATGGTTGCTGGTAGATGTGATTCTGGGAGGGGAAATTAAAGAGTGAGCCATTCACTTTTTGGGGAGCTGCCCATTGATCTATATTAGAAAGTATATGATCAATTTCCTGGTAGGTGATAAGAAGTTCTGTTTCATACGTTTCGAAGGCAGGTTTATGTAAATCAGCATCAAGGGCTTGGAAAATGGCATCTTCATTATCTTTAAGAATGCTCTTTATATTTTTGAGCTGTTCTTTACGAAAAGAAATATTGCGTGTTTTTCCCTTTCTAAAGAATGTACGCTGAGTAGAGACAACCTTTTCCATCATACCTCGTGCTGTTTACGTCCGGTAAAAGTATCCATTGAGTGATAAACGCGAAATAGTTTTCCTGCTACAAAATCAAATACTTTTGCCGGCAATACGCCCCGAAGAAAGGGCAATAGCTTTACCATAAATGGGGCCCGTAAATGGATTTTATTTTGTTCTACTGCTTTTATAATACGACCAGTGATATCATCAGGAGATAACAGTGGTGTTAGCAGGGGAGGGGATACGCCTTTGAACATTCCTGTATCAATGTAACTCGGTTCTACGGTAGTAACGTTAATGCCGGTATTTGATTTATTGAATTCGATACGCAGCGATTCTGACCAACCGATAGCTCCCCATTTGCTGCTGGCATATACAGACATCCCGGGATTAGCCATTAAGCCTGCTGCAGATGCAATATTTACGATATGAGCAGAAGGAGCTTTCTTGAGACCTCCCAGTAAAGAACGGCTGGTGTGTATCATACCAAGCAAATTAATACCAATCGTTTGTTCGATATCTTCGGGCATTAATTTATCAAAGTTTTTTCCTGCTACAATACCCGCATTGTTGATAAGGATATCTATATGGGGTACGTTTTGAAGGGTATCTTCGGCTGTTTGATACACTTGGTCTGTTTTAGAGATATCAACCGTGTAGGTACTAATACGATCTTTATACTCGCTGAGTTCTTTGAGAGCAGCAGTTATATTTTCTTCACTAATATCCCAAATGATTAACGATCGGGCGCCTTTTTTAAGGGCACGTTTCCCCATTAGCAAGCCTATGCCATTGGCCCCCCCGGTAATAAGAATATGTGAATTCTTAAATTTGCTCATATGAAATTATATTCATTTAAGGAAAGTATAGTAATAAAATTGTGCGATAAATAGAGAAGAAGCAGAAAATTTCTTATATGAATGGTTCATCCCCGTTAAATTTTGATTATGTCGGAACAAGAAGAAAATAATTTACAGGATCGAGTAGAGAAACTTGAAAAACGAGTCGGTGAACTTGAGCGTCAGTTGTCCGTTTCAGAGGCTACTTCCAGAGAAATACAACAGCTGGAGACAACGCGCAAAGCCCCCGATAATGCCAGTTCTAAAGATGAAACCGCTAGTTGGGATACCGATGGTATTCAGTTTGGTGAAGAGTGGCTAAATCGTATTGGAATAGGACTTCTGCTGATTGGCGTGGCATTTTTGTTCAAGTATTCTATTGACCAGGGATGGTTAATCCCCCCCATACGGAGTGCTATTGGTTTGGTCACTGGTTTATTTCTATTTGGCAGCGGTATAAAGATGAATGCAGAAGCAAAGCCACTAAAGCAGATTCTTATCGGCGGTGGTATAGCAGTATTTTACATTACCGGATTTGCTACTTTTCAACTCTATTCCTTTGTGCCCTCGGTAATAGTCTGGTCATTTATGATTATAGTAACCCTGCTGGCATTGTCTTTGTCAGTGCAGCAAGAGGAGGCGGCACTGTCTATAGTAGGAACATTGGGCGCCCTGGGCACGCCCTTCATGCTTTTTACAGGTGAGGGCAGTATAGGGACATTGGTGATCTATTTGTTGATCGTACTTACGGGAACGTCAGCAATTTATATGAAGAAGGGATGGAGGTCGCTACTCTGGAGTATAGCTGTTGGTGGATGGGCGGTGCTCTTGGTAGTGGTGCTAAACGGACTGTTCACCGGTACTACTTTTTCTTATCAGGATAAGTGGTGGATGCAAGTCGGAACTGTAATGTGGATGTTGGTTTCATGGTTGCTACCGGTAATACGTGAAGTTTGGCCGAACTCTTTGTTGGCACCCGGAATTGAAAGATCAGGCGATAGCGTGAGTTCTACCGTGCATAGTATGGTATTTATGGTGCCTTTATTTGGAATGCTTATTATACCGGCTCTCTGGGATTTATCGGCTGACCAAAGTGGCATTGGATATATTCTAATGGCTGCTGTCGGGGGTGTTTTATACTGGGTATTAGAAAGAGAAGGAGATACCAAGCTGGCTTCATCTCATGCAATGATGGGGCTGGTGATGCTGACAATCGGTCTCTTCCTGATCTTGGAAGGTAACGTTTTGATGGTCGTTTTAATGGCTGAAGCTGTTGCTCTTCGCTACATTGCACAACAGACAGAGGATCGTAAAATCGGTTTTGGTTCTCATCTGCTAGCTCTAATTGCTATCTTTTGGTTATTCAATTTGATGCGGTTTGAGGTAGGTAATCTGCTGTTTAGCGTAGACACCGTATCACAACTCTTCGTTATTGCCGGGGCTGGAATACTAATACCTTATTGGGTTCGAGGGAAAAATATAAAACAGATCTATCATATCGGCACGCATATTTTATTTCTGTTTTGGATATATCATAAGGTAGCCGGTTTTGAAAATGGGCAGGCGCTGGTAACTATAACCTGGGGCGCTTATGCTATTATTCTACTTTTGCTTGGGTTTATTCGGTTTGGAAAGAAAATGCGAATAGGCGGCATGGCTACCCTCTTTTTGGTAGTCGGTAAATTATTCTTGGTTGACCTTTCAAAGCTGCAGGCAATATGGAGAATACTGTTATTTATGGGCTTTGGTGCTGTCTTTCTTTTACTGGGGTATTATGGTCAATCGCGATGGAGTGATAAGAGTGATTAAAGATCACTTAGCAATCATTGAAAAATATGTTACCTTTTTGACCTGTTTTGTTCCGTGAGGTATTCACAATTACTGACTTCATACATCAACAATTAATTGGATATTAGAAAAATGAGAAAACTATTATCTGTTGCTCTATTACTGGCTATAGGCGTTGCTTGCATGCAATCACCTGTTGATAAGGTGGCAAAGAAAATCACTAAAGAGAGCCTGATGGAACCCATTGAGGTTTTGGCTTCTGATGAATTCAAGGGCCGCAGCACCGGTACCGTTGGAGAGGAAAAAACCATAGATTATTTGGTTGAAAAATTGAAAGAATACGGTATAAAAGGAGGCATGCCGGATGGTAGTTATACCCAGGATGTACCGCTATTAGGACAAAAGACCGACCAGGATGCCCAGGTGCGCATCAATAAAGGCGGTGATACTATTCATCGTTTCGACTACTATAATGATTTTATGGCCTGGCCCAGTAATCTGGAAGAAGAGGTATCTATAGATGAGGCGGAACTCGTTTATGTCGGTTATGGGATCCAGGCTCCTGAAGAAAATTGGGACGATTTTAAAGACGCCGATCTAAAGGGAAAGATCTTGGTAGTAAAGAATAACGATCCCAGTGATGACCCTGAGCTGTTTAAGGGGAAGGCGCGCTTATACTATGGGCGTTATGATTATAAGTTTGAGAAAGCACGTGAAATGGGAGCTGCGGGCGTATTGATTATTCACACCACACCTTCGGCAGGCTATGGATGGAGCGTGGTGGCGAACAGCTGGAGCAGAGAACGTTTTTACCTGCGCGGTGATGAATCGATAAAAGGATCACCTACAAAGTTTAATGGCTGGCTAACAAAAGAAGCAAGTACAGAGCTTTTTGAGAGTGCGGGACTAAAGCTGGAAGACCAGCTGGAAGCTGCTGAGAGTCGTGAGTTTGAGCCAGTGCCTCTTAAAGGGTTGTCGTTAAGTCTGGATTTGTCTGCTACCTATCGCAAGCAGGATGCGCAAAATGTGCTGGGTGTTGTTGAGGGGAGTAATAAGCGTTTGAATGATGAGCATCTCATTTTTACTGCACACCACGATCATCTGGGTATAACACAGCCGGTAAAGGGAGATTCAATTAATAATGGGGCTCTTGATAATGCGGCCGGTGTTAGTGCTGTTCTAAATGCAGCGCGCGGATATAAAGAGTTACAACCCCAGTTGAAGCGCAGTGTCTTATTTTTATTTGTAGGAGCCGAAGAGGTTGGCTTGCTCGGTTCCAAATATTGGGCAGAGCATCCCACGGTGCATCCCGGAAAAGTGACGGCTAATATTAATCTGGACGGGATGAATGTATACGGTAAAACCAAAGATATCGTACTTATCGGGTATGGCCGTAATACGGTAAGTGACAAGATTGAAAAAATAGCTGAACAAAACGGGCGCAAGGTAAAACCGGATCCACACCCTGATCGCGGATACTTCTACCGATCCGATCACTTTTCGCTGGCAAAGAAAGGCATTCCCGCAGTGTTCCCCAATTCCGGAACGGAATTTATCGATAAACCGGAAGGGTATAAGGCCACAGTTGACAGCCTGCAGGATGCGAATTACCATTCTGTGAATGATGAGATCAATAAGTATTGGGATCTGTCGGGCATGGTGCAGGATGTACGGCTCTTTTTTGATGCCGGCTATCAAATTCTAAATTCCGGGGAGATGCAATCTTGGCAGAAAGAAGATGAATTTAAACAGAAACGGTTGGAAATGATTGAAAAAGCTTCGTCTCAACAGTAGTTCTAAAAGATGTACTGTTGAAAATCATTCTAAAAACTGAATAATAATATTTTTAAATAATGAAGAAAGTGATGAAAAAAGTTATAAGTATATGTTTTGTGATTTTTGTAATGTCATTGGGAATGGGAACGGCTCAGGCTCAGAGTGATTCTTCAGAAGTTACTAAAATTACAATCACTGAGTTTAGCGATTATCAATGTCCGGCCTGTGCTTCTTATCATCCTTTTGTAAAGAAGTTAAAAAAAGAGCTTGGAGATCAAATTGAACTCAAGTTAAAGCACTATCCTTTAAATATGCATCAGTTTGCCGCTTTAGCTGCTCGTGCTGCCGAATCAGCCGGAAATCAAGATAAGTTTTATGAGATGCATAACATGCTCTATGAGAATCAACAGCATTGGTCAAATTCGGTAAATCCGGCTCCCATATTTGAGAACTATGCGAAAAAGCTGGGACTTGATATGAAAGAGTTTCGCAACGATTTGAATGCTGCGGAAACCCAAAAAGCTGTGATGGAAGAAAAGAAGGAAGGCCGAAAAATGGGGGTTAATTCAACTCCTACCTTCTTCATTGAAGGAGAAAAACTGGATCCTCTTCCGCGATCATATAATGCTTTTAAAAAGGTAGTCGAAAAATATCTGGCGAAGAAGAAAGGTTAATCTGATTATTGTAAAAAGCCGGTTATCCTTAAGACTTGTAGCTTGCATTACATAGGATAAAAGGATAGCTTCACCTTCTACTTAAAATTAAGTATTGCTTGTCGTTAGGAGTGCTGCAGGAATGCGGCTGAGATGACATCCTGGCCACCTGATCTGGTTAGAACCAGCGTAGGGAAACGACAAATCATTGGTACTGATTTTTCCTGCCCTTTCTGGCGGCGAGCAGCATGTTATTTTCTATGGCTGATTCGCTGAATCCTAAAAATATAAACGAACTGTCTGAAGAACAGATTATAAATCTGTTTGCTGAATCCAGACATCGGGATCATGGGATTGGTATAGGGGATGACTGCTCGGTAACTGATGGCCCTAATGGGGTAAAGCAGCTTGTTAGTACCGACCTTGTTATTGAGCAAGTGCATTTCCGCCGTGAAGATATTTCTCCCCGTGCTTTAGGGAGCAAGGCGCTGGCTGTTAACCTTTCCGATATCGCTGCGATGGGAGGGATTCCCAAAGGTTTTTACCTTTCGCTGGCGCTCCCCAAAGATCTGTCGGCACATTGGCTTACCCGGTTTCGAGACGGATTACTTGTTCTTGCCCAAAGGCATAATATTTCGCTGCTGGGAGGCGACACTACGCGATCACAGAATGATATCGTGATAAGTATTACAATTACCGGAACTGTTAAGCCGAAGCATTTGAAGTTGCGTAGCATGGCTGAGCCGGGTGATGTTTTATGCGTGACCGGTTCGCTGGGAGATTCCGCAGCCGGTTTTAAAGTTTTATCTCATCCCGACAGGTACAGCTATTTATCTGATGCGAATCGTAAGCAGTTGGTAGAGCACCATCAGGAGCCAAAACCTGAAGTAGCAAAAGGGAAATGGTTGGCCCAAATGGAAGCCGTACATGCCATGATCGATCTTTCCGATGGGTTAATACGAGATTCCCGGCACATAGCCAGCCAAAGTAGATGTGGTGTTGATATCACCTTGGATCGACTTCCTCTTTCGGCGCCTTTTAAAGCGTTTCATCGGGCTCAAATTGAGCAGGCACAGGATTTTGCAGCTGCAGGAGGAGAAGATTATAAGCTTCTGCTTGCCATTGCAGCAGATGATCTTGAAGAGATTCAAAAAAAGTTCAAACAGAAATTTAATACCCCTTTGCATCAAATAGGGACTATGAAGAAGGGAGAGCCACAGCTTCGTACCCTTCGTGATGGGGCGCCTATCAAATTGGAAGAACAGCAATTCAAACATTTTAAGGGATCATAGTTTTATGCAGGAGAATTCAAAACAATCGTATGACAGTGTACTCACCATTGCTACTTCAGACAGTGGGGGTGGTGCAGGTGTACAGGCTGATCTGAAGACCATTTCAGCCTTAGGATGTTATGGTATGTCTGCTTTTGCCGCCTTGACCGCTCAGAATACGCAAGAGGTGCGGGATATCCATGAGGTACCACCGCAATTTTTGAGAGATCAAATTGATGTAGTGGTAGAAGATTTTGAGGTGGATGCAGTAAAGATTGGCATGTTATTTACCGGTGAGTTGATGCAGGTAGTGGCGGATTGTATTGAAAAGCACAATCTAAAGAATGTGGTGTTAGACCCCGTAATGGTTTCCCAGAGTGGAGCACAACTTATTAAGGATGGGGCCATTGCTGTTATTCGGGAAACCCTCTTTCCACTGGCCGATCTTATTACGCCCAATATCCCGGAAGCAGAACGATTGCTGGGTCGAGAATTAGAAGGCGAGGAGCAGATGAAGGAGGCTGTTTATGACCTTTTGGATACCGGCACCGGCGGGGTATTGCTCAAGGGAGGGCATTTCAAAGAGGAGCAAAGTATCGATTATTTATCGATTGCAGACGAAAACCCCGAACTGCATCAATTTAAGGCAAAACGCATAGAAACGGATAATACGCATGGAACGGGCTGTACCCTTTCTTCGGCGATTGCCGCTTACCTGGCGAAGGGATACCCAATGCCTAAGGCGGTAGAACAGGCAAAGTTATATATCACCCAGGCTATTGCAGCAGGAAGTCAATACCGTATTGGCGGTGGCGGCGGGCCTCTGCATCACTTTCACCAATTTTGGAACTAACATTAACTAATAAAGGATTGATAACAAATGAAATTTACTGATAAACTCTGGCAGGAGATAACACCCATTTACGATCGTATTTTGGAGCTTCCTTTTATTAAGGAGTTAACAGATGGCACCTTGCCGGAAGAGATTTTCACCTTCTACCTAAAGCAGGATACGCTATATCTATCTGATTATTCCCGGGCGCTTTCACTGGCCGGTATACGATCTGACAGCAATGAGCAGGCTCGTCAATTCTTAAATTTTGCTACCAACGCTATTGATGTTGAGCGGGAACTACACGGGGAGTTTTATGAGAAGCTGGATACGGGAAGTCCGCTGCAAAAGTCTCCTTCTTGCTTCGCATATACTAATTTTTTGTTAGCTACTGCCACCATGAAAGATAATGCGGTTGCTATTGCTGCGCTGCTTCCCTGTTTTTGGATCTATCGCGAAGTTGGATTACAGATCTATGAAAATGCTGCTCCGGATAATCCCTACCAGGACTGGATTGATACCTATGCGGGTGAGGAGTTCAATGAGGGCGTTGAAAAGGCTATTGCCATAACAAACCGCGTAGCAGAAGAGGAACCTGAACGCCGACGTCAACAGATGAGGCACGCTTTTGTGCGTTCTTCACAGATGGAATGGAAATTCTGGGATAGCGCTTACGAGATGGAAGAATGGACCCATAAACCTAAAAGCGCTGTGCCGGCATAGGTACACTCAGCCATGAAAAATCGATTCAAACTCAAGTTGTCAGATATACTGGTTACCACTGTGGTGGCCCTCGTTTTTGGTGTTATTTATAAGCTGTGGGGTCCGTTATACTATGCCATAAAGCCGCTCGGTATGCACCTGGAGCAGTTAATCTACGGGATGTGGTTTATTGCGGCGACGGTAGCTTTTTTGCTAATTCGAAAACCGGGCGTGGGGCTGCTGGCTGAGATTGCTGCGGCTTCGGGTGAATTTTTTATGGGCTCCGAATGGGGCTTGGCTGTCTTGTTGTCGGGGGTAGCCCAGGGATTGGCTGCGGAGCTTGTGTTTGCTGCTGTGGGCTACCGAAAGTATTCGGTGAGTGTGGCAGTGGCAGCTGCGGCAGCTGCTACCGTGGGTTCACTGTTATTGGATTCCCTGCAGGGCTATATCGGTGATCTGGCGTTATGGAATCTTTCGCTTCTGATTGTTTTCCGTTTGACAGGGGCCGTTATTATCGCCGGGTGGATGGCCCATTGGCTTGTCTCAGCTCTTGAGGATACCGGTGTGGCAGAGTTGGTTCGTCCCGTTGGCACTGCAACAGTAGACCCGGATTAATGTATGGAAAGTCCAGCAGCACATAATGATGTTCTCCAGCTCGCGGCCCAATTAGAGGGGCTGCGACTGCGTTTCTCGAGCAGAGATACGCTGCTGTTTGATGGGGTGTCACTGCGTATACCCAGGGGGCAAAAGGTGCTGTTGTTGGGACCTTCCGGCTGTGGTAAATCGACGCTGTTAAAGGTGTTGACAGGACTTATACCGGAAGCTATTGAATTACCGGTTGAGTGGGAGCTTCGTAAACCTCTTGAGTCGGGGGGCTATGTTTTTCAAGATCCCGATGCACAGTTTTGTATGCCCTATGTTGATGAAGAGATCGCATTTGTGTTGGAAAATATGGGAGTACCACGTTCTGATATGCCGGAACGCATTCGATATTACCTCCGCCGGGTAGGCTTGGCGTTTGAAGACCCGCACAGGCCAATCTCCACACTGTCACAGGGACAGAAGCAGCGTTTGGCGTTAGCTTCGGCACTGGCTTTGGAGCCGGAGACGTTAGTACTTGATGAACCTACGGCGTTATTAGACCCGAAGGGGACAACAGAGATCTGGGAGCATGTGCGTACGTTGGGCCGCGATAAAACATTATTGATTGTAGAACATAAAATTGCAGAAATTGTCGATTTTGTCGATAGGGTATTGGTCATAGACCAAGAGGGTAGCTTGGTAGCTGACGGTGGCCCGGAAGAAGTACAAAAAAACCACCGTTCGTTGTTAGATCGATATGGGATCTGGCATGCAGATAGCTGGGCGGTTCATGACCAGCAGTATGAGGTAGCACAGCTGTCTCAAAAGAATCCTGCGAATACGGACCTTCCTCCACTACTCGAAATTGACCAGCTCAAAGGTTTTTATGAGGATGAGGCTTGCATAAATATGCCTGAGGTTCAGGTTCATGAGGGAGAATGGATTACCGTTACCGGACCGAATGGTGCGGGCAAAAGTACGCTGTTGCAGGCACTTATGAAGTTGATCCCCACAAAAGGAATGAGTCACTGGAAGGGAGAAGCTATCAAAAATACGGAACAGCTGGCGTCGGAAGTGGGATTTGTATTTCAGAATCCGGAGCTGCAGTTCGTAGCACAAACGGTGTATGAGGAGGTGGCATTTACGTTGTGGCAAAAAAATATTTCGGAGCAGCAAGTGGACTCGGAAGTACAGCGAGTGTTGAAGCAGTTTGGCCTGACTGAATTTGAAGATGAAAATCCCTACCGGCTTTCTACCGGGCAGCAGCGCCGATTAAGTGTTGCATCTGCCCTGGTTACGGATCGGGAGCTCTTATTGTTGGATGAGCCTACTTTTGGGCAGGATGCCGGTAATACTTTTGCTATTCTCGAGGAACTGGAGCGGTACCGTAAAGCGGGTACTTCTCTGTTGATGGTGACGCATGATCCTGAAATTGTCCGGCGATATGCTACGCGAGTCTGGGAAATTGAGGACGGAGAGCTAAAGGCCGATTATGCCGGAGAAAGAGTTGGAGAACAGAATACGGGGGTAGGTCATGCTGTATAAGAAAAAGTATAGCTCATGGCTGCATCGTATTAATCCGGCCCTGAAGCTGGTATTGTTAATGGGGGGCATTATCGCTGTTCTATTTATCCATAATGTGAATGTGATGATACCGCTGGTGGCGGCACTGGCCGGGATGTTGCTCATTGGTTCAGGCCAGCCGATAGGCAGGGTACTGCTGTTTATGTTGCCATTTTTGTTTGTATTTGTTTCAACGGGGAGTTCAATGATCCTCTTTGGAAAAGGAGAGACGCTTTGGTGGCAATGGGGCCCGGCGGTAATAAGTCGTGAAAGTTTTTATCGAGGCGTGCATATAGGGCTTCGTGCGCTTAGCTTTGGATTAATCGGGCTGCTTTTTGCGCTTACCACGAGACCGGTGCTGTTATTTTATTCGCTGATGCAGCAGTTTCGGCTACCGCCTCGTTATGCCTATGGATTTATGGCCTCACTGCGCTTGCTGCCTCTTATTTTAGAGGAGTTTAAAACATTGCAAAAGGCGTATAAGGTACGGGGCGTAGATTCAGTAAAGGGATGGAAGGGGTGGTGGCAAAAGTTAAGACTTTATGCCATTCCTTTGTTGGCACAGAGTATCAGGAGAGCACAGCGTATTGCTGTTGCAATGGAGGCCCGTCGTTTTAACAAAAGTATACAACGAACATATTATTACCGACCCGGGTTTTCGTCCGAAGACGGACTGATGGTCATTTGCTGGGTTGGTATATTTGCGGGAGCATGGATCGTAGGCGTACAATGGCCACTATTTGAAATCACAGATGTACGTTTTAACGAATAAAAAAGAATTATGAAGAATAACACAGATCATATAGCAATAATTGGTGGCGGTATCATTGGTCTTGGTATTGGCTGGCAGCTGGTACGGCGCGGTGCCAAAGTAACCATATTTGAAAAAGGAGAAATCGGAAAGGAGGCCAGCTGGGTAGCGGGCGGCATGTTGGCGCCCTATGCCGAAGCGGGTTTTGAAGAGATTAAGCTGATGCGATTTGGAGAGCAGAGCTTACAGATGTATCCCCGGTTGCTGGATGAACTTTCTGAGGATACGGATGAGGTGCCCGTCCTTGATACATGCGGAACACTGATGGCCGGTATCGATCGGGATGATACGGAGAAGCTGAAGCGATTGTATGAGTTTAGAAAAGAACTGGCACTTGATGTTAAACTCTTAACTGGAACTGAAGCCCGGGAACGCGAGCCGCTGTTATCGCCCAATGTCGTTTCCGGTTTATGGCTACCCGATGATGCACAGATCGATAACAGGAAGCTGTTAAAGGCAATGAAAAGGGGCTTTGAGCAGCTGGGCGGTACTGTGATGGAGCAGACAAAAGTGGAAGAAGTTGATATTAAAAGAGAGACCGTAATGAGCGTTATTACGGAAGAGGAGACGTATGCTGTTGATCAGGTTGTTGTAGCTGCCGGCTGTTGGTCGCAACAGCTGGATGGAATACCTGATCAGCAGCTACCTCCCATACGGCCCGAAAAAGGACAGATAATTACAATGGAGAAAACCGCTGATTGCCCGTTGAAAGGAATCATTCGTTCGCCCCGAATGTACTTGGTACCTAAAGAAGATGGCACGATTCGATTGGGAGCAACAGCCGAAGAAAAAGGGTTTGATAAACGCCCCACCGCCGGTCCCCAAAAAGAATTGCTGGAACACGGCTGGGAGATGATCCCTTCTATTTATGAGCTGCCACTGGTAGAAACGGTTGCGGGGCTGCGTCCCGCCGGCAAAGATCACCGACCCATTATAGGAGAAAGTGATATTTCAGGCTTATATTATGCCACGGGACATTATCGGCATGGAATTATGTTAATGCCGCTCACCGTTTATGCCTTAGTTGATGAAATTTTGGAAGGAGAAGTATCGGATTGGCTTACCCCATTCCGGCCACAACGATTTAATGCTAACGAGTAAATATTGATGATGGAATTAACAGTAAATGGAGAACAGAAAAAGACGGAAGCAGAGACATTGCAAAAGTTGCTCCAGTCTTTTGATATTGAACACAGCGAAAAGGGGGTTGCCGTTGCTGTAAACAGTACTGTAGTTGCACGAGAGCAGTGGCAGGACTATCAGCTTGATGACGGTGACAAGGTCGAAATAATTCGGGCTACCCAAGGTGGATAATTATAAAAGGAGCATATATTTATGAGTTCATTACAAATTGCTGACCGAGAATTTGATTCTCGATTAATTGTGGGGAGCGGTCGATTTCCCGATCCGGAGACAATGCAAAAAGCCTTGCGGGCTAGCGGTACCGAGATGGTGACGGTGGCTTTGCGGCGTGCTAATTTGAATACCGATGAGGGTGAAAATATTCTTACATACCTCCGGGAGGACGGCTACTTTTTGTTGCCCAATACTGCGGGATGTTATACCGCCGAAGAAGCTATTACTACGGCCAAGCTCGGTCGCGAAGCGCTGGGTACTAACTGGGTAAAGTTGGAAGTTATTGGGGATGATGAAACCCTCTTTCCCGATGTGCCGGAACTGTTGAAGGCTGCCGAGAAGCTTATACTTGAAGATTTTGTAGTGTTGCCCTATGCCAATGATGATCCTATTACGTGTCGAAAGTTAGCGGATATGGGGTGTGCAGCGGTAATGCCGCTGGGGGCACCTATTGGTTCGGGTATGGGAATACGAAATCCCTATAACCTACGGATTATTAAGGAGCTGGTAGATGTACCGGTGATTGTGGATGCAGGTGTGGGAACGGCTTCGGATGCGGCCATTGCTATGGAGTTGGGAATGGATGCCGTACTCATGAACTCGGCTATATCGCAAGCCAAGCACCCGGTGATGATGGCGGAGGCGATGAAAAAGAGTGTGGAAGCCGGACGGCTGGCCCTGGAATCGGGACGAATGCCCAAAAGGCTGTACGCCAAGGCATCGAGTCCGGAAGATGGACTTATTGAGGTGGATCGTGAAGAACAATAGAGTCGACTTTCGGTACTATTTAATCACTGATCGCAGGGCTCCTTCTTCGTCTGTTACTTTTCTTGAAACTATTGAGGAAGCATGCAGTGCGGGGGTACAAGCAGTACAGCTGCGCGAAAAAGATCTACCCGGAGGGCTGTTGTATGATTTAGGTAATGAGGTCCGCGAAATTACGAATCAATACGATACAAAACTGTTTGTTAATGGTCGCCCGGATGTTGCAAAAGCTATAGGGGCTGACGGTGTACACTGCCCGGAAGGTGGTATTCCTCCCAGCGTTATAAAAAGTTATTGGCCGGATTTGACAATAGGTGTGAGTGTCCATTCGGAAGAAGTGGCTGAGCGTGCTGAACAGGAGGAGGCAGACTTTCTGCTTTTTGGTCCGGTTTACTATACAGCATCAAAGGTGAAATACGGTGAACCCCAGGGAATTGACAGGTTGAAAGAGATTGCTGAACAGTCGTCACTGCCGGTTTTTGCAGTAGGAGGGATAACTCCTGAAAAGGTTACGCCCTGTTTACAGGCAGGGGCTTTTGGAGTTGCCGGTATCTCTGCAATAATGGAAGCAGATGATGTGACAGAAAAGGTCAGCGAATTTGAAAAGAAGCTTGGTCAGCTGTAAATCAATAAAGAACGAATAGGTTAGAGAAATGGGAAAGCAGAAGTTAAAAGGGATATACTTAATTACGGATACCCAAGGGCAGGATCGCTATTCGCATGTTGAATTGGCAGATGCCGCTTATCGTGCCGGGGTGCAGATGGTTCAGTATCGGGCTAAAGACAGATCAGACCGGAAAGCTTTGGAGGAGATTCGGGAAATTGCTGGACTCAAAAGTAAGGGGGATCACCTTTTGATCGTAAATGATCGTCCCGACCTTGCTAAGATGGGGGGCGCGGACGGGGTGCACCTGGGGCAAGATGATCTGTCTGTCTCGGTAGCGGCGCGCCTGTTGGGTGAAGAGGCGATTATAGGCGGCACTTCCGCAAATTTGGAGGAGGCCAAAAAGGTTGAAGAAGCAGGTGCAGATTATGTGGCACTGGGACATATTTTTGAGACCTCCACAAAAGAAAAAGAATATGCTCCGCGGGGCATAACAACCTTGCACAAGGTGCGGCAAGAAATTGATCTTCCCTTGGTTGCCATAGGAGGTATAAGGCTGGAAAATGCTCCGCAGGTAATTGATGCAGGAGCAGATATACTGGCGGTAAGTTCGGCGATCTGCAGGGCGGAAGATCCGCAACAAGCAGCACGAAAGTTAGTGGAGCTGTTTGAATAGCAAGGGGCACGCCTTTTGCCTATCTTTAGGACGAGAATCTTTGAACAAAAAATGCACCTATGGTTTACGAATTTCTGAATAAAACCCCTGAGTTTCCCGAATCTTCTTTTGTAGCACCCAGTGCAGATATTATTGGCGATGTTACCTTTGGAGAGGAGAGCAGTGCTTGGTTTAATGTTACTATTCGCGGCGATGTTAACTGGATTGAAGTTGGTGACCGTTCGAATGTACAGGATAATACGTGCATACATGTGATGAACCAGACCGGGCCCACCAAGATTGGAGATGACGTTACCATCGGTCACAATGCAATGATTCATGGCTGTACCATCCATGATCGTGTACTTATCGGTATCCATGCTACGGTGCTGGATGAGGTCGTTGTCGAATCGGATGTTATTGTGGCAGCAGGAAGCTTGGTGCCGCCGGGCAAGCGATTGGAGTCGGGATATATGTACATGGGAAGTCCAGTGAAAAAGACCCGTGAACTTACAGATGAGGAGATCGCCTCGATCAAAGAGCACGCCGATAACTACGTAAAGTATGCGCGCACCTATATGCAGAAAGACCAGTACGATGAGAATCCCTTTTATGACGACAACAGGCAATAGAGTTACAATCTCATCCTGAATCATGCACTGAGTTTATCAGCCGAAGCTTTAGCATAGGTTGGCTTGTCGGAATATCTCTTTCAGGATCTCATGTATGAGTATTTGTATAGGAATAGAAAAACCCACTGTATGGTGCCCAAAGCAAAGTTAAAGTGTTGGACCTTGGAAACAGAGGGTGTTAATTCCTAATTTTTAATTCCCAATTCCCAATTACCTTGTCCGGAATTTATCTCCATATCCCGTTTTGTAAACAAGCATGCTCGTACTGCGATTTTTATTTCGTGACGAGAACATCAGAGCGGGAGCATTTTGTGCAGCAGCTTCTAGAGGAGATTCAGAATTATGCTGATACCCCATATGCGGTTGAAACAGTAGAGACGATCTATTTTGGCGGGGGAACCCCCTCACTGCTCGAGCCCCGGCAGGTGGAAAAAATTATGAAAGCCCTGCAGCAGTCGTTCCAAATCGAAGCCCGGGAGATTACATTCGAGATGAATCCCGATGATGTTTCTGAACCTTTTTTAGGGGATCTCAAAAGCCTTGGGGTGAACAGGGCGAGCATGGGCGTACAGAGTTTTGATCCGGATCTGCTGGATTTTATGCACCGGGCCCATTCCAGTGGCGAAGCGCTTCACTGCCTTGAGTTGCTTAGCAAATCCCGGTTTGAATCATATACCGTAGATCTTATTTACGGTAATCCCAACCAGTCGGAGGAACAGCTCGAAACAGATCTTGATAAACTGCTTCTATTTAATCCACCGCACGTTTCGGCTTATTCGTTGACTATTGAGCCCCGAACCCGGCTCGGTAAGCAGGTAGAGCTGGGGCGCATCGCGCCTCCCAAAGATGATAAAGTGGCTGCCCATTTTGATATTGTGAATCAAAGGCTTGCAGAGCAGGGAATTGAACGGTATGAGGTAAGTAACTACTGTCGCTCGGGGTGTGAAGCTGTACATAACAGCAATTACTGGGAGCATCAAAACTACCTGGGGCTGGGGCCGGGCGCCCATTCTTTTTGGTGGGATGAAACCGCTGTGCGCTGGGAAAACGAAGCCGACCTGCGCAGCTATTTGCGCAATGAGGACACGAAAGAGACAGAGCAACTTACGTTACAACAGTTGGCCGAGGAGCGCTTGATGATGGGGTTGAGAACGAGAGAGGGGATCGCAATTGACGAATTAGAAAAGAAATACGATTATCAATTCAGTGAACGCCAGAAAGAGTACTTAGATAACCGACAACAAGAAGAAAAACTTAAAGCCGATAAACGAATCAGATTGACCGATAAGGGCATAAAAATAGCGGATGCTATTATTCTTGATTTGGTGACGCTGTATTGATTGCTTTTCTTTACCAAATGGAACAACTTGTTGTCGTTGCAATCAGCTACTAACTAAACTGACCAAAAGACCCATGGACGCAAGCTTAAAAGCCTTTATGAAAGGCATTATTGACTATGCCGGCCTTTTCCCTCCGGCTGATCTTTCACTGGATATTGCCATTAGAAAGTATAGTGAGTATCGAAAAATTGATGACGCATGGATGTTATCCCGATTTATTATGCCGGGCTGGAAGCTTGATGAGCTTAATCCCTATAATGAAGAGCTTTTTCAAGAGGGCGAGCCTTTTGCATTTTCGGTGCTCGGGAAAGGTACTGAAACAGTATCGGGCTATCAGGAGCATTTAGATGAGCTTATTGACGCTTTGCAACAGTTCCATGCAACGCATGGTGATCGGGTTACAACTGATATCCTTGAAATTAAGTTACCCCACGAGGCGGTGTTTGCAAATGACGCTGATCTGTTGAGCGAGGTCTATTCCGAGACTATGCAACGGTTTGATGAGTCATCGCTAACCCCTACTGATATCTTCTTTGAAGGCTATTTTGAAGAGAACTGGAAAAAGGAGATTGGGCTGGCAATAGAAACGTTGCGAAGTGTAAACGCCGATTTCAATGGCAGTAATGTTAATCAGGGCGCGTTTAAGCTACGTTGTGGGGGAGTTGAGGCTCATATGTTCCCATCAGTAGAACAAGTGGCATTTGCGCTCAATAAAGTTCGTGAGCAGAATGTAGCGATAAAATGCACGGCGGGGTTACATCATCCTGTTCGCCACTATGCTGATTCTGTCAAGACAAAGATGCACGGCTTTTTCAATGTTTTTGGCGGCGCGATGCTCAGTTATGCTCACGATCTTGCCAATGACCAGCTCGAAGAAATTATCCGTGAAGAAGATCCTGATCGTTTCAGTTTTGATGATGAAGGATTCTACTGGAATGACTTAAAGGTATCAACGGAAGAAATTGAGGAGCTGCGCGATGTCGCTCTTATCTCTTTTGGCAGCTGTAGTTTTGATGAGCCGCGCGAAGATTTAGAGCAGCTTGATCTGCTCGATACCGTGGCATAAATGTTTTTCACTGAAGTAAAACCAATTCCTAATTTTAATTCCTAATTCTTAGTATGCATCCAACAAACGATCCTAACTTAGAATCATTTATTGAGGTAGACCAAGATTCGCATTTTCCTATTCAGAATTTGCCTTACGGTTTAGCAAGTCCCCAAGGGGGCGGCGATAATTTCTTGTGTTCTGCCATTGGCGACTATATTGTAAATTTGGCTGCCCTGGAAGAGGCCGGTCTTTTTGATGGCCCTGAGCTTGACGGGAAAAAAGTTTTTCAGGAATCTACTCTTAATGCCTTTATGGATTTGGGACATGAAGCCTGGAATGAAGCCCGAACCTACCTGAGTAAGTTACTGAGTGCTGACGAAGCTACACTCCGCGATGATGAATCGTTGCGGCAGCAGGTGCTTACTCCGATGGATAAAGTAGAGTTATTACTGCCCATCGATATTGGCGACTATACCGACTTTTATTCTTCTGAACCGCATGCTACCAATGTGGGTAGTATGTTCCGAGATCCCGAAAATGCCCTCAAACCTAACTGGAAACATCTGCCGGTAGGCTATCACGGTCGTGCCAGTTCTATTGTGGTAAGTGGTACCGACCTGCATCGCCCACAGGGACAAATTTTGCCACCCGAAAGTGATGATACCCCCATATTCAGTGCTTGTAAGCTCTGTGATTTTGAGCTGGAGATGGGCTTTGTTGCCGGTAAAGGGAATGAGCTCGGAGATCCGATTCCCGTTAATAAAGCCGACGAACATATCTTTGGCTTAATGCTTGTTAACGACTGGAGTGCTCGGGATATACAGAAGTGGGAGTATCAACCGCTGGGACCGTTCCTTGCCAAGAACTGGGCAACGTCGGTATCTCCCTGGATTGTTTCTCTGGCCGCACTGGAGCCGTTTCGTATTGAAGGTCCCGACCAGGATCCGGAGCCGCTGCCTTATCTGCAGTCAGAAGATAACTGGACGTTTGATATCAACCTGGATGTCTTTTTGCAGGGTGAAGATATGGATGAGCCACACAAGATCTGTGCATCCAATGCTAAAAACCTGTATTGGAATGTGGCACAACAGCTGGCTCACCAAACAATTACCGGCTGTAATGTGAAGCCCGGTGATCTCTATGCTTCTGGCACTATCAGCGGTGAAGAGGAGAGTTCGTACGGCAGTATGCTGGAGCTCAGCTGGAAAGGAACAGATCCGCTGGAGTTCCCTAATGGCGAAGAGCGGACCTTTCTTGAAGACGGCGATGAAGTTACCATGACCGGCTATGCCGATACGGATGAGTATCGTATTGGATTTGGTGAGGTTACCGGAAAGGTGCTGCCTCCCAAAGATTTAGGGTTGTAGATACCGCCATAAAATGTATTACTATTAGGCTTTGGGGCTAGTACCTCAAAGCCTTTTTTAATTGCTGTAGGAAAATAGTAATGCATTTTCCTATTTAATGATGGTCATCTTTTTAGTTTTGACCTTTTCATCCGTTTGTAATCGATAAAAGTAGATGCCGGATGCTAAATCCGAGGTATTAAAGAATTCTGAATGTATGCCTTCGTTTTTGTTCTCATCTACTAGTGATCTCACCTTTCTACCCAGAATATCATATACCTCCAGCTTTACAGAACTCCTTTGGGGAAGGATGTATTCAATTAGCGTTTGGTTGTTAAATGGATTGGGATAGTTTTGGCTCAACTGTATTTTGTCCGGATATACGTTACGTACAAATATTTTATAGGTGGTATGTTTAGTTTCGCTGCCATTCGCTACTACAACTCCAACTTTCTTCAGATCTTGCCACGCCCAATTGGTTTTATGGCTAATAGCATTTTGCCCATTAGCAGGCAGCAGCAGCTGTTTGGTAGTACCATCCTTAAAATATGCAATGACTCCGGCTCCCATCGCAGGAATAGATACATCAGTGAGTTCGATACCGACGAATCCTTCGAAAAGAGAAGGAGTAACCTCTATATATTTTGCAGACAGAGGCTGTAACAGGTCTGTCTGATTTTTGGGTAGGTTAAGGCTGTCTTCACCGGTAAAATTGTAGCTTATTCTGGGTTTGGGATAAGAGGCACTTTCTTCAAAACCATAATTGGGTACGGTTTTTTCAGACCCGGAAGCAAAATGCCAGAGTTGTGATTGAATATAGTTCGCAGTGTATTCTGAAGTTCCGCCCAACTCATTGGTAATAGCTTCGATCAAGGTCACCCCCTGAGGGTTTGACTTGATAGTATCCCAGGTATTAACCCAAAATTGAGAGCCGAACTTTTCTTCGAAATAGAGTGCCCACGACACATGATAGTAAGACCCAGGATAAAAACTACTTTGTGGATTGTTAAATATCGAAGCATTGGAATCCAAGTAGTTATAATAATCGTTGACAACATCATAAACTACTTCTTCCATGAGGGTTGCGTCCATCTCGGCCCATCGGTCTGATTCTCCCTGCCACTTAGTGGCTTCATACTGTACGGCGTGTTTAAATTCATGGGCCATTGTCACTTTTACTGCTCCCAACTGGTCACCTTCAGGGTCATCATTTGGTGGGAAGCCTTCTGAAAAGTCATTTTCAATCCTGATATAGGATTCTCCTCCATACGGACTTGGAACGCGCGTTTCTCCATAGTAGCTAGATAGATTGCGTATTTCCACATCATAGGTTCCCAGGGGTGGGATAGGGTCACTATATCCCAGGTTCTGTACCTCATGACGATACGAGGAATCTGCAGCAGTTGCGACTTCTTCTACATAGTCAGGAGTATTATTATTGTTTTCATCGGCAGCCGGTACAGCATGTTCACCGGAGGTTTCGTAGTGAATGGTAAAATTACCGTCTGGAGAGTCGTAAGTCTCAGAGGCCTGCATGCTGCTGGAGCCCATCATGGATTTTACCTTTTGGATGGTAGAAGCAGATAGCTGGTCACGATTCTTAATAAAATCTGAAATGGCGGGTGTACCACACTTGATAGGAAGCTGGCTTTCTTCTTTGAGCTTCGGAGGCAGCTTTTGGGCCGAATTCGTGGCATAAAATTTATATAGTATCTTTTGATCAAGACTAAGTTTGCCTTCCTGGTAAGCACGATCAATTTTAGTATAAGGGGAGTGATCATGCGCCCTGATAGCGTTTTGTTGGGCGTTAGCAGTTAATGCAAGTCCCGATAGCAGCAGGACGAGGACAAAAGAGTGAGCCAAAAACTTCATTGAGAATATTTTATTAGGCAAAGGGGTTCATTTCTTCCAAAATTAGCCTTAATTTTGGGTTCTACAAAAGAAACAAATTTTAAGTACGCATTTCTAACAACGGATAGCAACAGCTATGTACGAAGTAATACTGTATTATAAGTTTAATGAAATTGAAGATCCCGAAACATTTTGTGAGGAACACAAGGCGTTTTGTAAAGAGCTAGGTGTAAAGGGGCGCATCTATATCGGAGAAGAAGGGATTAACGGTACTTTAGGCGGTACCCCGGAGCAGGTAACAAAGTATAAAGAACACTTAACAACTATCCCCGGTTTTGACGGTATTGACTTTAAGACTGATACGAGCGAGTATGTTCCGTTTGCCAAGTTAAAGTGTAAAACGCGTGATGAGCTTGTTGCTATCCACAAAGAAGGGGTCGATCCTGACGATGGCGGGGCATACCTTGAGCCCGAGGAATGGAAGCAGGTTATGGAGTCGGAGGAAGACTATGTGCTCATCGATGTGCGGAATGATTATGAGTCTAAGATTGGGCATTTTGAAGGCGCCGTTACTCCCAAAGTCGAAAACTTTTACGAATTCCCCGACTGGCTCGAAGAGTTTGAGAATAAGGTCGATAAGGACAAAAAAGTATTAATGTATTGCACCGGCGGTATTCGTTGCGAGAAGTTTTCAGTTCTTATGAAAGAAAAGGGCTGGGATGATGTGAACCAGCTGCACGGCG
Organism: Fodinibius halophilus; assembly: GCF_011059105.1. Classification (GTDB taxonomy): domain Bacteria; phylum Bacteroidota; class Rhodothermia; order Balneolales; family Balneolaceae; genus Fodinibius; species Fodinibius halophilus. The sequence continues at coordinate 37,227 of NZ_JAALLS010000011.1, forward strand.
GAATTTTACGCTATGCTCATGAAGAGGGCGGAGATCACTACAAAGGTAAGTGCTTTGTTTTTGATGATCGCTTGGTGGTTCCGGTGAATGAAGATGATATGGACCCTATTGCTGAGTGCGAGATTACAGGAAAGCCCGCAGATACCTATATAAACTGTGCTAATATGGAGTGCAATAAGCTCTTTGTCTGTTCCGAAGAAGGAGCAAGGAAGATGGAAGGCTGCTGTAGCGAGGAGTGTCGTCAGAGCGAATATAAGCGTCCCTTTGATCCCGAAAATGCATTTCGCCCGTTTCGAAAATGGTACAACTATTTTGATGAGGACTTCAAAGAACGAGAGGTGGAAGAAAAGCAATAGTAAATAGCCCAAAAATGGTTTGAGCTTTGGAGCTTTTTATGAATTGTTTTTCCACGTAGGTTTCTTTCCTTTTACACAATAAAAATGGAAAATCCGGTGGGGAATCTGTAACAAAACTACGTGTTGATGCTCTTGTTATATACTGGGATTTAATTCCAGTATATGGCAAATAATAAATTCTAATAAATTTAGAGCATCATGAGACGATTAATTATTCATAAGTCGATTATTATCTTTTGCATTGTACTATTCTGCTCAGGGTGTAGTGATCAGTTAAGTACACAAACAAGTGTACCTCCATCACAAGAAGATGTTGAATTACATCCAGGGGAAAACAATAGCAAAGCCATAAACAAAACACACAATCGCTATCTCGTAACGTTTAAGAATCAGTCTAAGGGTTTAGCCAGCACCAGCATGGCTAAGCAAGCTGTAGAAAAAACTAAGAGAGTACTTTCGTCCTCGAGTATTCCAAGTAAATCCTTAATTCATCAATACAAATGGACTTCACAAGGGTTTGCGGCAGAATTAACAGCGAAGCAGGTAAATAAGCTCCGAGACCATCCATTGGTAGATCGAGTTGTTAAAGACTATTATGCGATAGCGATCTCCTCATTTTCGGAAAACCCACAATTGCAACGTAAAGAAAGTGTAACAGCTGCTTCTCAAAGTATACCTTGGGGCGTTAGTCGCGTTAATGGCCCTCTTGATGGTACTGGTAAGACAGCATGGGTACTAGATACTGGTGTGGATGTGGATCATCCGGACTTAGATATTGATCACAATCGCACAGTTTCTTTTTTAACTAATGAGGGCACTGATGATGGCCATGGCCATGGTACACATGTTGCAGGGACAATTGCAGCATTAAATAATAGCCGAGATGTAGTAGGTGTAGCTGCAGGTGCCCAGGTTGTAGGCGTAAAGGTATGTGACAGCGGTGGTGGTTGCTTCGTTAGTGACGTTAAAGCTGGTGTTGATTATGTTGCCAGTCGATTCTCATCAGGAGATGTAGCAAATTTAAGTTTGGGTTACCATAAAAATGCATCAACCGATATTCCCCTTTCTGATCTGGAAAATTCAATTAAGAGTGCGGCTAATAGTGGCTTAAAGTTTACTATAGCAGCAGGCAATAATGGTGACAATGCGAATAATTATTCACCTTCCAGGGTTGAACATTCAAATGTTTGGACAATCTCCGCTTATAATAACAATGATTCATTCGCATATTTTTCAAACTATGGTAATCCCCCTATTGAATATGGTGCGCCGGGCGTTAGTATTAAATCTCTTTGGAAAGGAGGTGGGGTTAATACAATAAGTGGAACTTCCATGGCAGCACCTCACATGGCAGGTCTTTTACTGGCTTCTGATAACGGAATTGCAACAGATGGCTATGTTAGTAGTGATCCAGATGGTACTGCAGACCCAATTGTTGTTGCCGATCAAGATCTGCCCCTTAGTGTTAATGTGTCGGGGCCAGGTTATGTGAATTCCGGTGAGCTAGGGATGTTCTACAGTAGCGTGTCAAATGCAGAAGGATCCGTGAGTTATCAATGGTACTATCGCGTTTCTCCGACTAGTCCTTGGGTATTGGATACTGGAGCAACAAGCTCATCGTATGCACGCATATTTGATAATCCTGGGGGGTATGAAGATCAAGCTGTTAAAGTGGAAGTTACGAGTGCTGGAGAAACAGCTTCTGATGTGCATTCATTTATCGTGTTGAAATGTGATAATCAATATAGCAATTCTGAAGGAAGCCAAATATTAAATCCTTGCCCGATAAAGTAGCAAATAATGGTCAGTATTTTTCGCCCTCTGCTAATTATTAGGCGGAGGGCGTTTTATTTTTTCGGTGTTAGTCCCTAAAAAATGGTAATGTAACTTCGAAGGGTACAGTTTAGCTATTTTCTTGTATTGATAGCATAACTTGTTCTGTGAGCTTGTCGCACTCTTCACCTTTAAAAGTAAGAAGGTCTATTTCATCCAGCATTTCAGATAGTTGGTCTCGAAGCATATTCTTTGCCCGGTGCAGCCTCACCTTTACATTAGGGCGTGATATTTCCAGGAGCTCGGCCGTTTCTTTCGTACTTAATTGTTCAATTTCTCGCATAATTAGCACGCTGCGATACTTCGGGGGCAATGTATCGATCGCTTTTTCAAGATGGGTATTCATATCTTTTTGGATTACTTGGGTATCAGGCGAATATTCCCTGCTGCTACTTTTTTGATCCGAAATTTGTGTATCAGTTACAGAATAGAGGTCAGAAAACCTGCTATTCGACTTTTTCTTTTTAAGTGCTTCGTTTATAGCAATGCGTATTAACCAGGTCGAAAACTGTGCCTCTCCTCTAAATTGGGAGAGCTTGCTAAAGGCTTTCAGGTAGGTTGTTTGCATTACGTCTTTTATGTTCTGCCTGTCTTTCAGATATCCCCGGATTATGCGAAAAAGCTGCTGGTTATAGCGTTGAATGATGATTTCAAATAACTTGGTATTCCCTTCTTGCACTTTTTTTACAAGCGTTTTATCAGGCAGGCTGTCATAATTATTAGTATCTGAATTCATCACGCTAGAAAGTTTTCTGTAACCTTTTCCGGTTTCTGCGATCAAATAACAAAATTAATTACTAATAATCATAAAATGAGGATTTATGCTACTTACTACAGTTATGTTATTTGCATTGGCAGCGGTACTTGGAGTTGTTCTAATAATCAAAGTGTTTAAAGATGAGGAGACCCCCAAAGCAGTGGTGTACAGCCATGGTGGGGCAGCAGCCCTTGCATTGGTTTTACTGATTATAACCTATATGAAACAGGGGGAATCGTTACTATTGATAAGCCTGTTGATTTTTGTAGTTGCAGCACTGGGTGGCTTTGTAATGTTTGGGCTTGATATTTCGAAGAAGTCAATTCCAAAATGGTTGTCGGTGGTTCATGCATTGGCAGCGGTAACAGGTTTTATTTTGTTGTTGTATGCGGCCTTTGGTGCATAGGTTGCGGAGTGGATAATATGTGGCAGTCAATTAAGAAAGGGCAATTGTTAGGGCATCCAATTCACCTGATGCTTGTGCATTTTCCTACAGCCCTTTTTACAAGTGCACTTATTTTGAATTTATTGGGCCTGTTCGTGCAAAATTCCTTGCTTCATAAAACCTCATTTTATGTGGTGCTATTTGGCCTGGCTGGTGGAGTATTAGCCGCATTCTTTGGTTTCTTGGATTACGCAAAGTTAGGGGATAGCCCTAAGGTGTTTAAGATAGCTACCTGGCATGGCGGAGTTCAGTTATTAGTGCTTATGCTTTTTATAGTAGTAGCGGGTATACAATATCGTGCTTATCCAGATATAAGAGCACCCGGTCTTTTGCAACTGGGGCTAATGGGATTAGGGGTAGGATTATTGATTACAGGTAATTATTTGGGTGGTGAACTGGTATTATCTTACAAGGTTGGTTTGGATGAAAGCCGGGACGGATAACTGTTAGTTATCTTTATTTTAAGAAAGCTTTGGCAATAGAGGTAAATCGGCTCGGTTTATCGAGGAAGGCGTAATGCCCTGCATTATCAATGACCACTAATGCCGCATTTTCAATACCTTCTTCCATACGCTCAGCTTGGTAGAGGGGGGCGGCCTCATCATTTTCACCCCACAGCAGCAGTACTTCGTGCGGAATGTTGGGCAGCGAAGGTTCCAGGTATTCAGTGACTGTCTGGACAAAAGTTTTGCGCATCACGCCACTGAGTTTGCTGTAGTCGCTGGAACCCAGTGATTTCCACAGGGATGTTTGGCGGAGACGGTTAAGGGCCTTTTTTCGCAGTTTGGATGGCAGAATATAGAACGGGACTTTCAACGATTTGGCCAAGTGCTTTTTAAAATAGTAGCTAAAGCTGCGCTTGGGTTTCATCCCGGCCCCTCCCGTGATTAGTACTTTTTCTACCAACGATTTGGCTTCCGGTCTGGCACAAAGTTTTAGGGCAATGCGGCCGCCAAAGGAATGTACCAAAAGATCCACGGTGCCCAATTCTTGGTCCTTGATAAATTGCTGAATCAGATTAGCATAGTTGTCAACATTCCATGCCTCGTTGGGGACAGAAGAGTTGCCAAAGCCGGGCAGGTCGAGCAAAAAACAGTCTCGCTGTTCAGAAAGTTGCTGGGCCAGCGGCATCATTACTTCTTTATTACTGCCCCAGCCATGGAGAATAACCAAAGGCTTATTGTTTCCCATCCCCACACGCGCATAAGAGATAGAGAGGTCGTTGTAGTGATATATTTTTATAGTTTCCATATCTGGGCCAAACATCGAATTATTTTTGGCGTCAAACAAGCACGATATTGTAAGGATTAGCTATCGAAGTGGTCTTACTAGAGAGAGTAATATAAAATATGAGGAGAGAGGGAAGCTATGAAAAGAAAAATATTTTTCTGGCTGGAAAAGTTGAAAATTACACCTGGAGAACGAATAACCATTTCAGGTCTACTTATCTTACTGGTTGTATTGGCAATTATAAATTTTGGAATATCAAAGCCAGAACCATTTGAAGAGCGGAGATATCATGAACTTGAGCAGCAGTTCGATAAACGCACAAACATGCTTGAAAAACAAAGGGAAAAGGTGTTGTCAAAGTATAATCCTCCCAAACGACAGCGACATATTATGGCTGATATGGATACTTTGCCTACCGATACTATTGATCCTGCCCCGGAGAACAAAGCCGGTAGCGACAGCACTAACCACCGAATTAACATTAATGTGGCCTCACAGGTACAGTTAGAATCACTCCCGGGAATTGGTCCGACCTATGCCAAACGTATTATCAAGTACCGGCAAGAACATGGTAAGTTTGATGCAATTACGGAGCTGAAAAAAATAAAGGGAATTGCTCAAAAGCGACTGGATAAATTGAAACCATTTATCAAACTTAAGGATCCTAATTAATATAGACGGATCTCAATGGCAACACGTATTTTATGGGCTGATGACGAGATCGATCAGTTAAAGCCCCACATCATCTTTTTGGAAAATAAAGATTTTGAAGTCACTCCCGTGACCAATGGGGACGATGCTATTACGCTTATACAAGAGCGTCCGTTTGATATTATTTTTCTTGATGAGCAGATGCCCGGAATGGATGGGTTGGCTACGCTAAACAGGATAAAGACCCTGCAACCGGCTCTGCCCGTAGTCATGATTACGAAAAGTGAAGAGGAGTCGATCATGGAGGAGGCAATCGGGGGTAAAATATCCGATTACCTAATTAAGCCGGTGAATCCTAACCAGATTCTTTTAACAGTAAAGCGGATTTTAGAACGACGCCGGATTCGTAACGAAAAATTTGCCCAGTCGTACCTCCGCAATTTTAATAAACTTTCTGCAAAGATCAGTAAAGAGGCCAGCTGGGAAGAATGGATTGAGATCTACCAGCAGCTTACTCGCTGGGATATTGACTTGGAATCGGGAGAAGAATCGCTGCGACAGGTTTTGGCAGATCAATACCGAGAAGCTAACAACATGTTTGGCCGATTTATTGAAGATAATTATAAGTCGTGGCTGGATAAGGACACCCCCGAACGCCCGGCTCTTTCCACGGATTTAGTTGATGAATATGTGCTGCCGCATGTTAAAAACGGGCAAACGACCCTCTTTTTGGTGATCGACTGCATGCGATACGATCAGTGGTTGTTATTTGAGAGTTTGCTTAAGGACGATTTTAGTATAGATACTGATTTCTATTATTCGATATTGCCCACGGCCACGCCTTATTCTAGAAATGCTATATTTTCGGGTTTATTTCCACTGGAAATACAAAAGAAGTATCCGGATTTATGGCACCAGGGAGAGGATGAGACTTCCTTAAACCGGTATGAAAAAGAACTATTGTTGAAACAGCTTGAGCGGAAAGGCCTTGATACAAAGCTTACGTATGAGAAAGTATTGAATACCGAAGAAGGACGGGCAGTTACTGATAGTATTCATAACTACCTGCAGGTTCCTCTAAGTACCTTTGTGTATAACTTTGTAGATACATTGGTGCACTCGCGGTCCGATTCTGATGTACTAAAAGAGATTGCACCCGATGTGCCGGCCTTCCGATCGTTGACGAAAACCTGGTTCCAACATTCTACGCTTTTTGAAATTTTTAAATCATTGGCCGAAGAGGAGGTTGTAATTGTAGTAACGAGTGATCATGGTGCGGTGCGGGCCCTCCGCGATACAAAGGTTTTGGGAGATCGTGATACCTCTACCAGTCTGCGCTATAAGTACGGTCGTAACCTGTCGGCTGAAGAGGATGTCACAATGATTATTGATAATCCAAAGGAATACCAATTGCCGACTCCGGGGCACGCCAATAATTATATTATAGCCAAAGAAAATTATTATTTCGTATACCCTACCAATTATCATCACTATCAAAATCGCTATCGCGATACGTTTTTGCATGGCGGTGCAAGCATGGAAGAGATGATCTTACCCATTGCTACTTTGCGTCCCAAATCGATGTTATAGTGGCATTCGCCCCTTACAGCTTGTATCTTCTTATCTTTTTATCGTAAGTGCTTTGGTATGGAAAAAGAGTTTACAACAAATAGCCCCGAACAAACGATTGCCTTGGGTGAAAAGATTGGCAATGGACTCACCGCAGGGGATGTTGTGTGTCTGCAAGGTGAATTAGGAGCCGGGAAAACCCACTTTGTTAAGGGTATGGCAAAAGCGTATGAGATTGACAGTGCCGACGTGCATTCTCCTACCTTTACGTTGATTAATGAATATTCGGGCACAAAAATGCTCTATCATTTCGACTGTTATCGCATGGAGTCGCCCCGTGAGGCTCTCGAAATTGGAGCCGAAGAATATTTTTATGGCGATGGGATATCCGTTATTGAGTGGCCAGAGCGTATAGAGCCACTTCTGCCCCCCGAAGCGATTTGGATTTCTATTGAAGCACCCGATAGAGAAAACCGAAAATTTGTCATTAGAAAAAGGGGTTCTTAATCCCGTATATTCAACAATCATGGCAACGAAAAAGAGACTGTCATATCGCCTCGACCGGCTGCCGGTTATTTATCCTTATAACCGCAGGGCGGATAATAATATCCAATTGGGAGATTTGGTTTATTATGGACCGTGTCCCGAGTATTATGGTATTGGAGAAGTAGTCCGTTCTATGGATGGATACTGTATTGTTGATTTTCGGCGCACCGGTCGGTTGAATATCGAGAAAGATGCTATGGCAACAAAGTATTTGATTCCCATCCACAAGCTAAACTTGGGGCATATTCTAAAGAGCACGTAACTGTCTATTCTTTGATAAATTCGGTCTCTTCAAGCAGCTCTCCATTTTTTGTACGGCCCATAATCCATAAAATGATACTAACACCTAGCCCCGGGTAAAAGGGTTCAATGCCAAAATAGGTATAGTTGTAAGTACCTTCGCTGGTAACGGTGCCAAGAATGAGCCATCCCAGTGATACGGCAATACTACCGATCATGACCGGAAGTACCCAGCCTTTTTTAAGGGAGAACAGTTTGAGATAAACGCCCAGTACAGGTATCAGCAGCCCCGGAATCATCACCGAACCGATCACATACCAGAGGTCGATAACGCTGGGATAGATGATAATCAGTATAATGCCAATGAGTGCAGCAACTAACGTGCTGATACGAGTTAGGGTGTTATTTTTTACGTTGGGAAAGATTTTGACCAGTAAGTCGCGACCGAGCGTTTGCCCGGAGAGGAAGAGGTAACTGTCGAGGGTAGACATAATGGTCGCCAGCAGGGCCACAAAGAATAATCCTTTTAAGCCGATGGGTAATATTTCGTTAGCCAGGTAGGGATATACCATGATAGGTTCCGCCAGGTCCCCACCCAAAATAGCAAAGCCATAGATGCCGCTGAATATGGTCAGGAAATCAAAAACAGACCAAAGCAAAATGGAGATAAAGATCCCTTTTCTAGCTGTTTTGGGAGATTCAGCCGCGGCGGCGCGCTGGTGAAAGCTGGGATCCACAAAGGTCCATAGTGCAATAAAGAACCAAACCAGGATGTACTGCCAGTCGTGCCCTCCTGTAATGTCTTGATAGTTCGCAGGTATCGTCTCCCAGAGCTGTCCGAAGCCACCAAACTCTATGCCTGCAAAAATAATGAGGCAAACAAAACCACCGAACATGAGAGTAATCTGGAGCATGTCGGTATGGACGACAGCATTAAATCCGCCAAAAGCAACATAGGCTACCGAGAATAGGGCCACGGCACTGGCATACCAAAGAAAATGTCCGGTACCTCCGGTGAGGTATTGAAAGATGAGGCCAAGCATCAAAATATATGGAGCCGGGCTTACGAGTATAAAAATAGGGATTGCCGAGAAAAGGCCTGCTTTATCTCCATAGAAGTTGCCTACAGCTTCGGGCAGGGAGAGCGCTTTGTTCATCCGTATTTTGCCGGCAAGGAGCCAGGCAAAAAGGGCTGAGAATACATAAAAGGGGAACCCCAGTATAAGCCAGGTAGAAAGCCCGCTTTGGTAGCTGAATTCTCCCACGCCTAAAATGCCCCCGTACCATGTAGATACCAGGGTGGCTACAAAGGCAGCCAAGCTCATTTTGCGTCCCGATAATAAAAATGATTCTTCATCATCGGTCTGCCAGTCCTTTTGCCAGGTCAGATATACTAAAAATCCAAAATAACTAAGGATAATACCCCAGTCGAAGAGCGTAAATTCTAGTTCAGCCAATAGGATCTATTTATTTCAAAATGAATGTTAAGATAGCTTGATATATGAAAGCTCCAAAAATAGTGATATCCCGGTTATCTGCGGACGAATAGAAGCAGGTCTCCTTTTTTATAGGTAATATGTACAGTTTGTTCTACAACTTCGTTTGAAGATCCATCACGCACCCCATTAGTGAGAGACTCATTGGTAAGCGGGTATTTGAGCCCCTTGGTTGTGACGTTGGTAACTGAACCCGAAAGCGGGAATAGTGAAATGGTCGTTCCTATGGGTAATTCTGTTTTATAGGATGGGGCGATTAGTTGTGTTTCTCCAAAATTATCTTTCATCACTAGCGATTGAAAGCTGGAGTTGAATTGCTTGAGTACAGATAGGTTTTTTAACGTTTGGTCAAGCCGGTGTCCCGTTGCCCCCAAAATATGTATGTGTGTTCCTCCTTTTTTGCGGGCATAGGTTAATGCTTTTTCAAGGTCATTATGTTCTTGGTCTGGTCGGCTTATAACTTCGTACGGTTCGTTTGCCAAAGGTTCGTAACTGTCCAGGTCTCCGATTACTACATCCGGCAGGGTATTAAAATTTTGAGCTATATTGGCCCCGCCGTCAGCGGCAATAAAGGAGTCTGCCTGCGCGAAATTATCATGGAATAAAGCCCTGCTGGGAGGACATCCATTGCAAAGAATGAGAACTTTTTTCATTAATAAGTGCGTTAGTGTTGTTCTAATGGGGAATTTTCACTTAATAATACAATAATATGCAATCAGATTTTATTGAGAAAAAAATATTGCTTTCTTCGCTGCTATACCCCATTTTATTAAGCTTATTTTTCGCGGTTTAACCCCGTTATCATGTTTGAAGAACTCATTCAAAAATTAAAACAATACGATACCGTAGGGGTATTTTCTCATATACGCCCGGATGGTGATTGTATTGGTGCGCAAATAGCAACATGTTTATGGTTGCAAAAGAATGATATAGAAGTATATGGGTTCAATGATGATGATGTGCCGCTTAATCTCCAGTGGTTGGCTGAGTACTTTCCTATCCAGAAGCCCGATGAAAAGACATTGAATAAATGCGATGCCTTTATTGTGCTGGATGGAAATTCACCTAAACGGTTTGGCAGTTATTCGGATTATATTCAAGATTATCCGAAGCCATCGTTTATGGTTGATCATCACCCGGATCCTCATGACGGCTTTGATCTTACTATTTCAGTCGAAAAAGCGTCGTCGACCTGTGAGCTTATTTTTCATCTCTTTCTACAAAATGATGTGACTCAGGTTGATGAAAAGGTAGCGAAAGCTCTTTATACCGGTATTCTTACTGACACGGGCTCGCTGCAGTATGATAGCGTAACGCCCGAAACAATGAATATCGCTTCTGAGTTGCTACGGCTTGGCGAATTTCGCCCTAACGAAGTGGCAGAACAGGTGTTTTCGAATAAAAGCTTGAACCAGCTCCATCTTCTGAGTAAGGCTATGGGCACAATTGAGTTATTCGAGGACAATCAGATCGCGGTGATGTACGTTACGGAAGAGATGCTGGAAGAAACGAATACAACAAATGACGATTGCGAAGGTTTTGTAGCCTACCCCTTGAGTGTAGCCGGTATTAAAGCGGCGATATTATTTAAAGCACTCGGCGATGGGGTTAAAATGAGTTTACGCTCAAAGAGTAATGACGTAAATGTTAATAAATGGGCTCGCAAAATTGGAGGCGGCGGACATAAGAAAGCATCCGGTGCATGGCACCCCGGCCCGCTCGAAAAAGCAATCGAAGAAGTTGTTGAGATCGGTTCAGATCAGCTTGTTAGTATAGACAAGCCGTAATAAAAGCCTTTTTTACGATGAATAAGCGCGCAATTAGTATATCTGTAGTTCTGCTATCTATAATCTTTTTATTAGCGGGATGTGAAGATGAAGAGGCCTATCCCCAAAAGAGGTCGGGAGAAAGGGGATCACAAGCATCCGGGGCACGCCTTTCCAGTATTGTTGTAGATTCAGCGGCAGAACAACCTCCCACGGTCGATTCGGGACAAGTGCAGCGAGTACAGTCCCAAAAGCCACAAAATACAAACCCTCAAATTAATAACAGTCGCCGAAATGCCATTACAAGGGCTGTTAGAAAGGTGAGTCCGGCGGTGGTAAGCATTACCGTTACTGAAATGGTAAAAGGCGGTCGCCGGTTGGCTTTTGATGAATATATGAATCGCTTTTTTTCCGTACCCATAGAGCGGGAGGTAAGCAGCATGGGATCAGGCTTTATTATTAATAGGGATGGTTGGGTGGTGACTAATCAGCATGTAGCCAATGAGAATGCGAAAAAGGTAGTAGTTTCCATGACCGACGGTTCTCAATATGAAGCTAAAGTATTGGGGTCCGATGAGCTTGCTGATTTATCTCTGCTCAAAATTAAGGCTGACCGAAAATTCCCCTTTGCTGAGTTTGGAAACTCCGACAGTGTATTGGTGGGGGAGTGGTCACTGGCAGTAGGTAATCCTTTTGGTTTGTTTGAAGCTGCACAACCATCTGTGACGGTAGGCGTAGTGAGTGCGCTGCATCGCGATTTTCGTCCCAATCCAAACGAGCCTCGCGTATATATTGATATGATACAAACCGATGCCTCAATTAACCGTGGAAATTCGGGTGGGCCATTGGTAGATAGTAATGGAAAGGTTATTGGGGTGAATACATTCATCTTTACCGGTGGAACCAGTGCCGGGAATGTAGGGCTCGGTTTTGCTATCCCCAGTAATAGGGTGCAAAAGATTATCCGCCAGTTGGCAACAACCGGAGAAGTTCACCTTTCATACGACCCCGGTTTTAGTACTATTGAAATGACTTATCAACTAGCTGCAAAGTATGGTTTGCCGGCGCGTATGGGATTGTTGGTGAATAATGTAAATAGGGATGGACCAGCTTTTGAGGCGGGTATAGTACCGGGTGATATTATTATTAAAATTGGTAATGAGCGTGTGCAGAGTAAGATGCACGGGCAGGCATTATTTAGAGAGTATGAAGAGGGCGATTCTATGCGCGTGGAACTGCTTCGTGATCAAAAACGCTACGAAACCAAGATGTATTTGCGAAAAAAAGTTAAGGAGTAAGTTTGGTTAGTGCTTTAGTGATTCAGTAACTGAGTTGCAAAGCGATAAAGCAGACCGTGGACTGTTGGGCTATTTATGAAGTCACCCTTCAAGGGGGAGCAGTCAGGTGTTTCAATATTCAGTGTTTACACCATAGCGCAAGCGTCACGCTTGTGCTATTTGCTTCTTCAAACCCCCGGCACTTTGAAAGTGCCGGGGGTTTTGTCTCCTTAGTTATCTTTCCTCTGCAGAAACTTTTCTACTCGTTGTTCGTGTAGGTCGCTTTCCCAGAACTCGGCAAAAGTATCGAGTTCGGCGTCTATAGCTTCCCAACGTGCTTTCGTGGTACGCATAGCTCCTTCCTTTAAGTTTTTAATAAATGGGCGGTCGTTCTTGCTCATCTTTTTAGCCCAGCTCAAAGCCTGTTCTTGCAATTTATCGGGCGGTGCTGTTCGGTCGATCAGCTTATGGCGGAGAGCTGATTCTGTATCTACAATTTTAGCCTCAGCCAGCCACTGCAGGGCTGTAGAGCGGCCCACTTTTTCTACCAGTCTTGTTAGACCGCCCCAGCCGGGAGGCAGGTAGAATTTGCCCTGGGTAAAGCCAAAGGTGGCCTCTTCTGATGCGATTCGAAAATCAAAGGCGAGCATTATCTCACAGCCGCCCCCATAGGCGGGAGCGTTAATGGCTGCGATCGTCCAGCAGGGCAATTGTTCTATTCGCTTCAAGATAGTGAGCATGCGTTTTGCCATTGGTTTGGCTTCTTCTGCCGTTTTTATCGTATGGAATTCTTTGAGATCTCCGCCTGAGATAAAAGAGTCATCACCTTCACCTGTAAAAATAAGGCAGCGAATATCAGTATTCGCCTCCATTTCGTCGAGTAATTCCTCTAATGCATCCATCACCGCAAAGTTAATTGCATTATGGGAAGAGGGACGATTAATTATTACTTGACAAATATGTCTATTTTGTTCGACTTTTAGGACGCTCACTGTTAGGTTGTGTTTTGTTTAGAAGTACTATTCTGATATACAGTTTTAATAAATTTGAATCTATATGTATCTCGTTAATAAAGAAAAGATAAATAAATCATTATCGGCAAAAATAGTTGATGCACGGGTAGCACAAGTGTTTAATTCATTCGGGGATGTGTTAGTCACTTCTTCATTTGGCACAACCTCGGCTGTACTGTTGCATATTGTGAGTCGAGTCAGGCCCAATTGTCCAATCTATTTTATCGATACGGGATATCACTTTAAAGAGACGATTCGCTATAAAAAGCGGTTGTCACGCTTGCTGGGACTTAATGTGGTCGATTTGCGGCCTGATCCGGCTGATCATTCCATGACCGATAAGAACCAACTTTGGTCACAGGACCCCGATCAATGCTGCCATATCAATAAGGTGGAGCCGCTGAGCAGGGTAAAGGAGAAGTATAAGGTATGGATGTCGGGCCTTATCGGGTTTCAAAATCGCAATAGAAGTGACCTGGAGATTGTTGATGAGGAGGCCGATATAATCAAGTTCCACCCCCTGATTGATTGGAATACTTCGCTGGTGGAAGAGTATATGGAGTCGCACAGCCTGCCTCAGCATCCGCTCAAAGACAAGGGGTATCACTCTATTGGTTGTACGCACTGTACGGTAGCTGGGGCCGGCAGAAATGGCCGGTGGAGTGATAGCGGGAAGACCGAATGCGGGTTACATAAATAGTTTTGTAGAATTGAACCGTTTGCCCCTGACTTCTCTTCCGGGAGATCGGTAGAGAAGCCAGGCGGGCTGGTCATGCTGATACTTTTACCATTAGGCTTTAAATATCATCAATCTCATAGTTGATGGTCTGTCGTTTTGAGTTTTTGATCAGCCATTGTTGGTAATCATCATTTCCTTCTTGTTCGGTAAGCTGTAGTGAAATAATGCAGGGGCATTCGTAACTGTGTAGTTCTTTTACTCGCTTAGTGAGCTCCTTGACGTTGTGATAAGGAGTCTTAGCAATAAGGATCGTTTCAGAATCTTCAACAATTTCACCTTTCCAGCGATAGATTGCTTCCATTCCGTCAACAATATTTACACAGGCAGCTAATTTCTCTTCTACCAGTGTGCGACCGATCGACTTGGCTTCTTCTTTATCTTTGGTAGTGATGTAGGCAAGACGCAGATTATAGAACATGAAAGGCAGTTGTCGGGTTGAGATTTAAGAGGACAGTGGAAATTACAAAAAAAGCTGAAATGACTCAGGGGCTTTTTTAAAATAGTATTTCCTTCTCAATAGTTGATATCAGTAGAAAAAAACCGTATTTTTCCCGCCACCTAAAATCGTGTGGCTTAAATTTATGCTACATTAGTAATACCTGCGAGAGTGGCGGAATTGGTAGACGCGCTAGATTTAGGATCTAGTGCCTTTTAGGCGTGGGGGTTCGAGTCCCCCCTCTCGTACACATGTTCATATGAATCGTGTCATTCTTACCGTTCTAACTTAAATACCTTTTTGGAGTAGTTCTGTGGAAATAACTGTAAATGATATCACCTCCGTTGACAAAGAAATTGTAATCTCGGCTGTACGCGAAGATCTGGAGCCGAAGTTTAAGGAAGCCTACAAGAAGTATCGTGGGCAAATTAATATGCCCGGTTTCCGTCCCGGCAAAGTGCCGATTAAAATTATTAAGAAGCGTTTTGGGGACGAGATCGAGTCGGAAGAGATTAGCAATTTTGTTCAAGAAATCTTTGAGGAAAAGGTCGTTCCCGAGCATGAGCCTGTCGGTGAAAGCCAGATGTTGGACCTTACTTGGGAAAACGATGAGCTCGAAGCTAAGTTTAAGGTTGGGGCACGTCCTGAGTTTGAATTGTCTGAGCTTGAGGAGATCGAAGTAGATCGCCTTGTGCATGATGTGACAGACGAGGAAGTTGAGGAAGAGATTGATCGTCAGCTACAACAGGCCGGGAACTGGGAAGAGGTCGAAGAAGAGATCGAAGATGATTACCGGGTTACTGTTGATGCTATCCCTGTTGATGAGGATGGGGAGCTTGACGAAGAAAATAAGGCCGAAGAGGTTATTGATCTGAGTAAGGAAGAGTCTAATGAGTTTCGCGAGGACCTTCTGGGCCGGCAAACCGGAGATGAAGTAGATGTGGAAATTGGGCACGATGACCATACACACAATTTCCAGTTAATCGTTAAAAAAGTTGAGAAGCCGCATAAGGCTGATCTTACTGATCAGTTTGCCAAGGAGCAAAGCAACGGAGAAGCCAAAAATGTTGATGAGTACAAAAGCCTGATTAAGAGCCAGATTCAGGATCACTACGATCAGTCAGCGGATGATCTTTTTAAGAACGATATTATCGATGCGCTTGTTGAAGAACATGAATTTGATGTACCGGATGTATTCGAGAATCAAATTCTTAACCAGTATGTAGAACGTGTTAAGCAGCAGTCGCAAGGACAGCTACCTCCCGGCTTCGATGAGGAGGAGTACAAAGAAAATATGGAAGAACGTGCAACACGCGATGCCATGTGGTTCTTCTTAAATGAAAAGCTGCAAGAAAAATTTGATGATATCGAGATAAAACCCGAAGATATAGATGAGCACTTAGAGGGCGAAGCAGCTCGTTATGGCATTAGTGTTGACCAAATGCGGAACATGTTTGCTCAAAATCCGCAGCAACTTGAAAGCTTGCGAAAAAGTATCCGTGAGCAGAAAGTGTTTGATAAGTTGAGAGATGAAGTGGAAGTCAACGAAATTGATAAGGAAGAGTATCAAGAAAAGCATGACGACAAGGTAAAAGCCTAAGCTTTTGGTTCTCAAGAAGTGAATTAAATTTCAGATAATTATTATAGCAGTCTATGGATAAGCAACCACTTTACGAAATGCCAAATATTGGAAGCGGTGAAACATCTCGGATCCAAAATAACAACTTGGTTCCGATGGTCGTTGAAAAGACGGAACGCGGTGAGCGTGCCTTTGATATTTATTCGCGCTTACTTAAAGATCGGATTATCTTTTTGGGCACTCCCATTAATGACGCAGTAGCCAGCTCTATTGTTGCTCAGATATTGTATCTCCAGGCCGAAGATCCTGAAAAAGATATCAATATCTACATCAACAGCCCGGGCGGTGTTGTTTCTGCGGGTTTGGCTATTTATGATACTATGCAGTATGTAAGTTGTGATATTGTTACTACTTGTGTAGGAATGGCTGCCTCTATGGGAGCGGTACTGTTAGCCGGTGGCGAATCCGGTAAGCGTAATCTATTGCCCAATGCTCGTGTGATGATTCACCAGCCGTTGGGTGGTGTGCAAGGGCAGGCCAGTGATATTGAAATTGAAGCACAAGAGATTCTGCGAATTAAGCAGTTACTCTCTGAGATTCTGGCTGAGCACAGTGGCAAAGATGTTGAAACTGTAATGGAAGATTCGGACCGTAATAAGTGGTTAACTTCGCAGGAAGCAAAAGACTACGGTCTGGTAGATAATATTATGGAGAACGCTAAGAAGAAAGACGAGGAATAGTCAATATAATTAGCATAGAAGTAGGCAAAGTATAATGAGCGACCAAGAAAAAAATAATGATAAAACAATACACTGCTCGTTTTGTGGTCGGTCAAGCCATGAAGTGAACAGCATGGTTGCCGGTCCCAATGATGTGTATATCTGCGACCGGTGTGTAGCAGATGCTTCTGGCATTGTTAAGAGCGATTTAGCTTCAATGTCTGAGAAGCGAGAAAAAAACTACAAGCCCATACTGAAACCGGCAGAAATAAAATCACGGCTGGATGAGTACGTGATTGGACAGGAAGGGGCAAAGAAAACATTATCTGTTGCTGTTTATAATCACTACAAACGTATTAGTTCTGATCTTAATGATGAGTTTGGTGATACGGAAGTAGAAAAAAGTAACATCGTGTTACTTGGGCCTACCGGTTGTGGAAAAACCCTGCTGGCCAAAACAATGGCTAACATTATTGATGTGCCTTTCACAATCGCCGATGCTACCGTGTTGACAGAAGCCGGATACGTAGGCGAAGATGTAGAAAGTATTTTATCAAGTCTCTTGCAGTCTGCCGATTATGACGTAGAGCAGGCTAAACGCGGGATTGTATATATCGACGAGGTAGACAAAGTAGCTCGTAAGAGTGATAACCCATCGATAACTCGCGATGTGTCGGGAGAAGGCGTACAGCAGGCGTTGTTGAAGATTTTAGAAGGAACAACTGCAAATATCCCACCCAAAGGTGGACGCAAGCATCCCGAGCAGAGTTTTATCCAAGTTGATACTTCGGATATCCTCTTTATCTGCGGTGGTGCTTTCAGTGGGCTCGAAGAAATTATTGCCAAGCGTCTTTCTGTGAGTTCATTAGGCTTCCATACCGAAGAACAGGTGACCTTTGATAAGGAAGATCCCGATATCTTTACTCATGTAGAGGCACAAGATCTTCAGCGTTATGGATTAATTCCAGAGCTGATTGGTCGTCTGCCGGTTATTTCAGGATTGCATCAGCTTTCGAAAGATGCAATGGTTGAGATTTTGGTTAAGCCTAAGAATGCTCTTACCAAGCAGTATAAAAAGCTGTTCCAGATGGAAGGGGTAGAATTGATTTTTGAAGAGGAAGCCCTGGAAGTTATTGTCGAGAAGGCTATGAAACGAAAAACCGGTGCACGTGGTCTTCGCTCCATAATGGAAGGTTCTATGCTTGAGATTATGTTTACTCTTCCTTCAATGGATAATATTGAACGTTGTGTGATAACGCGTGAGACGATCGAAGATGATGCGCCGCCGGTATACGAAAAGCGCAAAGCTTCGGCATAAAGAGTAAAGGAATATTAGGAAAAAGGCATCATCATTCGGTGATGCCTTTTTTATTTTGTAAAATGTCGAGTGGTTTACTGTACATTATGATCTTTTTGGCGGTTCTAAAGGTTAGGTATGAAAATTCAACTCACATCAAATAGAATAAATATTGCCCTTATTGGGCTGTTAATACTGCTGGGTATCGGTTCATTTGCCTACAATAAATATTTGATTGATCGTATTTTAACGCAGGAACGATCGGGCATTGAACTTTGGGCAAAGGCAATTGAGTATACCAGTAATCCCACCCAAGAGCAGATTAGCCGAAACTTATTAGAGGTTTCTCGTTATCTGCGCCAAAATGATGCGGTTCCCGATAGTATTGCTGCAGTTATTGAGGAGGCCGAGGCCGATCGGGCCTCCCAAACGTTTGTTACGCAGGAAATTGTAATAAGTGAAGATCGATTTCAGGTTCCGCGGATTATTGTGGATGAACAGGGAGAAATAATTGCAGAATCTCATGTTGATGAACCTCTGAACCAAGAACTGATTGATCGGTTTGCTGCTATGCATGATCCCATCGAAATAACGCTGGGAAATCAGCAATATTCGCAGCGCCAGTATGTATACTATGGCGAGAGTCCTACGGTGCGTTACCTTCGTTACTTCCCTTACATACAGTTTAGCCTTCTTGCCTTATTGCTGGGTATTGGAGTTGTAAGCTACCGTACTATTACAAAATCAGAGCAGTCGAACTTGTGGGTGGGTATGACCAAAGAGGCCGCTCACCAGCTTGGCACACCGCTTTCCAGTTTGTATGGTTGGGTAGAATTACTTCGAGAGGAAAAGAAAGATGACCCATTTACACAGCGCATATGTAATGAGTTGGATAATGACATTTCACGATTGCGGGGAGTGGCAGAACGCTTTAATAAGATTGGCTCCGAACCGGAACTGAAGCTTCAGAAACTAGCCCCTATTTTGAGAGAAGTACTCGATTATATGGAGCAACGACTGCCACAGCTAAAAAAGAATGTTGATGTATATCGAAAGCTTGATGAAAATATTCAGGCAAAAGTGAATCCCGATCTGTTTCAGTGGGCCATGGAGAACTTAGTCAAAAATGCGATGGATGCCATTAATTCTAAAGCGGCAAAGTCGCAGGTCTCTATAATACTGGGACGCTTTGGTGATGAGGTATATATTGATGTTAAGGATACAGGTGTAGGGATTGAAAAGAAGTACCAAAACGAAGTTTTTAAGCCCGGTTATAGTACAAAGAAAAGGGGGTGGGGATTAGGGTTGAGTCTTACAAAACGTATTATTGAAGACTACCACCGGGGTAAGCTGGAAATTCACGAATCTGAATTGGGAAGTGGTACGACAATGCGGGTAACCTTATCAACTGATATGCAAAATAGGCAGGTGCAAAGAAGTAGGTAAAGCTATCTGTTTATTCCGGATCAGGTTGGTAGCCGCGTTTTTCAGCATACTCAACGAGCTGATCTTTCAATAAATTTCGTCCACGGTGTAGCCGAGATCGAATGGTGCCAATAGGGACATCCAGCATGTTGGCAATCTCTTCATAGGTAAAATCTTCGATGTCACACAATAAGACCACCGTTCGGAAATCTTCGGGCAGTTCCTCCAGGGCATTCGAGATGTCATCATCAATGAGATCCCGAAACATCTTATCTTCCAGATCTGAAGTATCGGTACGTTCTGCTCTTATAGTCTCATAAAAAGTAGCAACTTCGTCGTAATCGACTTGGTTAGGCTGCTTAGACTTTTTACGATAATTATTGATGTACGAGTTTTTTAGGATCCGGAACAGCCAAGCTTTAGCATTGGTCCCTTTTTCGTAGCTGCTAAAAAACCGAAATGCTTTGACAATCGTATCCTGCACTAGGTCTTCAGCATCGCTGGGATCTGATGTAAGGCGCAATGCAAAATTATACATAGCATCCAGATGAGGAATAATTTCTTCCTCAAAATCTTCCTGTTTCTGGAGTTCGTCTTTGGTTAATTTAGCCATCCCGATGGATAAGCGTTTGTGATTATAGCCTGTTAGTGTAAAACTGTATTACATCTTCAAACATCCCGCTTCTTATTCTGCCAGTACATGTAGTATATTAAATATGATTATAAAACGTTAATCATTTTAATAGATAGTGCTGATAGCTATTATTTAATACGAAATTATATAATATTTAGATTTATATTTTTTTTGACGATTTTAAAAATGCTTTTCTTACTAGATTCAATAGATAATTACCATTAAGTCATAAATAGCATGAGTCCAGGCTGCAATGCCAAAGCCACGCCATAGGTAAATGGCGTTAAGAGCTAATCCAAACAGAAAGCGAAACAAAAAAGATCCAAATGTAAAGGGGTCGCCCATCACGCCTACATAGTGTACAAAACTAAAGATCAGGGCTGCTAAAATGATTGCAGATCCCCAAGAGATGTAGTTATTAGAGAACAGGCGTTTAAAAATATAAAGAAGGGACGTCACCAGAATTACGCGAAAAAAGAGCTCTTCATATAGTCCGGCGCCCAGAGAAAGAGCAAGTTGTTGTATTATAGAGAGGCTCTCCATTGGTGAGGTCTGCACCATTTGTAACAAATTACTTACAGTAACGGTAAGCAACAGGCCAAGAATAAAGGCATATACCGAAGATTCTAATATCATGACGCCAAAGTAACGCAGCTTTAATGATGAGAGTCGATTTCGTTCGCTATATAGAACATAGATTCCCAACAATGCTACAAAGATGAGGGTAATGGACAGTACATCCTGACCGACGTATGAAAATAGGGTTTTGACCCATACATCAACTGAAATGCGTACAATTTGCTCGGCATTAGGTTGGGCTATATAGATGAGCACCTCATATGCCAATAGCAGGGGCAAGCTAATGAGGTAGCTGTATAGCAGCGTGTGGGTTGTCAAAAAATAACTTCGAATACTATTCGTTGTTTTTGCCATCAGTTTTGATAGATCATTACCGTTGGTTCGCTACTGGTAAATCCTAAAAGCTGCCAGGCAGTAGCAGATAGTTTAAGAGAGCTGCCCGAATTACGATCATTAATTCGAACATAAATTCCCTTTTTGTTTTCAGGATTTTCTATGAAGATAACAGAGCCCAGCGCGATGTTTGAATGTGCGGCAGTAAGAGCCTGGGGATTGTAAAGTTCACCATTGGTGGTTGGGCTCGCTTTTTCATTTTTACCGTATTTAGACACGGATGTGCTACCCAGGCTTTTCTTGTTCGCATCATTGAGATAGGGATTGTTATAACTCTTGGTAGGAGGTGCTAAAACCGTTACTGTTTGTCCCGGTCGCAAAGTGGAGCCTTTAATACCGTTGTTAAGGGCCCGAAACTCAGTTTCACTCATCCGGAATTTATTGAGTAATTCATCAACGGATTTTGTTCCCTCGGTGACTTTATAGGAGATGAATTTGCCTTGGGGCGAAGAGTTTGCTTTTGAGGCCACCGAGGGTGGTGCTTCACCGCCCTGACTTCTGACCGTAAGTTTTTGCCCAATACGAATAGTATTTGATGACAAGTCATTAAGCTCTTTAAGTTCTGCAACTGACATATTATGCGATTGGGCAATGCGGTATAAAGAGTCTCCGCTTTTAACGGTATAATAGGTATTTTGTTGAGTATCTTCTTCCACAACAATGGATCTCTTTTTGTCGCTCTCTTTAGAAGGGTAGATTACCAATTTTTGTCCTACCGATAGATTGTTTGATGAAAGCTCGTTCCATCTTTTGATCTCTGCTATGCTTACGTTATACATTTTAGAGATCGAAAACAATGTTTCTTGTTTTTCTACAGTGTGGACGGTTTTATCTTCATTGTTGGGATTGCCGGCACGAATTATAAGCGATTGGCCTACTGAAAGCTCATTAGCAGTAATATCAGCATTCCATTTCTTGAGTTGTTGTACTTCTATCCCATATTGTTGAGCAATACTAAAAAGTGTTTCTCCTTCTTTTACAGTATGAGTTGTGCTTTGAGCTAAAGATCCTAGGGTAATCACTAATAGGAGAGTGATAAACGGAATAACAGATTTGAGAAAGATAGTGCGTTGTGAGCTCATTAATTTGTCCGTTGTTCAATTTCAATTTCCACTTGGTTAAGAGCTTCTTTTAACTCCATTTCAGTACGCGTTTCGCTCTGCGTTTGGGCCACTTCAATGCCATCATTATAGAGTTCCTTGGCATCGGTGAGCCGATCCAGGGCTTCATACAGTTTGCCAAGGTGATAGTAAACGCCCACATAGTCAGGATCGCTGCTCAAGATATCCTCGAAAAGGATCCGTGCTTTTTTAAATTCACCGTTCTTGCGAAATTCCAGGCCCAGTGCAAACTTTGAAAATGAATCACCGGGATTGTTTTTTATCTGCCTGGCAAGCTGTTTGATCTTGGATTTGTTGTCTTTACTCATAACCAGTTATGCTAACGTATAGCTTGGGATGGTATTCTATGTTTCATCAAAAATCACTAAAGAATATACGTGATCTTGATGAAAAGAGATTCACTTTTCTATAGAGAAACTAATGATGTAGGTTGAATTTATAAACTATAAGGATGAAAAGATATGCTGGGTTACAATTCTTAAGCCTTGACTTTTTAGTCTCTTTTGTGTCAAGACAAAAGGGATAAGGAAAGGTCATTAAAGTTAAAAAAAATTTATATGGTACACTTATTACCTATGTCTTACGGATCGCTTCAAGAGCTTATGTCAGGGGGGGACGTTCGAGATGGCATTGCATTTTTAATGGTTGGTCCCCCCAATCACTTAATTACTCAAATACCAATAAAACACCCCTCCCGCTTCGCCGTACTCCCCTCAAGGGGAGATTAGGCGGTTGCCATCATCAGTCGTCGGTCTTTCTCTTGCCGTGCCCCGTTTGACGGGGTCACTTTGTTACTTAGTAACGTAATCACCTGGTCACTTAATCTGTATTTGAATAAAACGGGAAAGAGAAATTAGTTGCTGTACCGTTCTTCAATCTCTTCGATAGAATCGCCGCCGAACTTTTCCAGGAAAGCATTAGCGAGTACCGTGGCAATAACGCTTTCCACAACTACAATAGCGCGGGGCAGTGCACATACATCCGACCGTTCGTAGCGCGTATCCTTCTTTTCTTTGGATTTGAAATCGACCGTATCAATGGGGGTAAGCATTGTGGGGATCGGTTTCATCACGCCGCGAACAATAAGCGGCATCCCCGTAGAAATGCCCCCTTCAATACCGCCCATGCGGTTAGTACGGCGTTTAAAGTCATCATCTTCATAGATAATTTCATCATGCACCACTTGCCCGTGGCGACGACCCGATTCAAATCCCTGGCCAATTTCAACACCTTTCATTGCCTGGGTGCCCATTATTGCTTGTGCAATCTTGCCATCGAGCTTGCGATCCCAATGTACAAAGCTACCAAGACCTGCCGGAAGTCCGGTAACAATTACTTCCCAGTGACCTCCCAGTGAGCTTCCTTCCTTTCGTCGCTTAATAATAAGATCACGCATTTCTTGGGTGAGCTCTTCGTCCAGGCAACGAACCGGAGATTTGTCTGCTTCTTCAAACACCGATTCAGCCCCATCTTTCAGCATCGGGCCTACCCGTTTACGAACATCTTCCCAGGAATCTTCATAGCCCACACTTCCTACCCGCGTTACGTGGCCGCCAATTTCAATCCCAAAATGTTTCAGGAATTGGCGAGCGATGGAGCAACACGCTACCCGCATGGCTGTTTCGCGGGCACTGGATCGCTCAATAGCAGGTCGTATATCATCATACCGATACTTTTGCACGCCGGTAAGGTCGGCATGGCCGGGGCGTGGGACTGTAATCGCTTCTACATCCTCACCATCGCCTTCTTTATTTAATACCTTGGGCCAGTTTGAGTCGTCTTTTTCGTGGGCGCGATTGGGGATGCTCATCGCAATAGGAGCACCGGTTGTTTCGCCGAAACGAACGCCCGATAGAAAAGTGGCTCGGTCTTTTTCAAAGGCCATGCGACCGCCGCGCCCATACCCTTTTTGGCGTCGGGCTAGGTGTAAGGCAATTTCGTCTTCGGTGATGGGGAGTCCGGCCGGAACGCCTTCCGTAATACCGGTTAGTTGAGGACCGTGTGATTCGCCGGCTGTTAAGTATCGTATCATGCGGATTGGGTATTGCTTTGGTGAGGGTTAATATGTTTCATAAAGTCGTGTTTAGACACGCGTTCTTCGAGCGTGCGGAAATCCTTGCATCCTTGTTCTCGAAGGTGTTTAATGCGATCCACGTCTCCGAGAACAATGAGTGAGTCGCCCACATTAATCTGGTCGTTACTACCGGGGTTAAATTGGATCGTGTCTTTATCTTCAGGAATAATTGCGATAATAACGACAAAATATTTTTGTCTTATTTGAGCCTCGGCAAGAGTTTTGCCTGCAAGGTTTGACCCTTCAAAGATCTTAACTTCATCGAAAATATGGTCTTGGTCCGGATCTTTACGAAGGCGATCCATAAACTGGTCAACATGGGGACGCAGTATAACATTGGCCATGCGGTCGGCTCCAATTTCATAGGGTGAAATCACCTTATTGGCCCCGGCTCTTAAAACTTTCTTCGTATTTTGATGCTCGTTTGTTCGCACAAGAATAAAGATATCGGGGTTAAGTTCACGACCAATAAGCGTGACAAAGACATTATCCTGGTCGCGTGAGAGCGAGCAGATTAATCCTTTGGCTCGTTTAATGCCGGCTTCGCGCAGAACACTTTCATCCTGGGCATCCCCTTCCACATACAACAGTTGATCATCTTTTATGCGTTCGATGCTGCTTTTGCGATTTTCTATAACAACAATAGGGATATCTGCTTCTTTTAATACTTCGGCAATACGATGGCCAATTCGACCATAACCCGCTACAATATAGTGCTGTTCCATTTTTTCAAGTTGTTTTTTCATAGCCCGTTTTTTGAATATTTCACTTTCAAAGATCAGCTGTGTGGTTTGTGAAGCAATATAGGAGATCACACCGATGCCCATCACAAAAACAATCATTGTAAAGACACGACCGGCCGAAGACAAATTTGAAATCTCAGAAAAGCCAATGGTAGTGATAGTGATAAAGGTCATATAAAACCCATCAAAAAAGGCCAATCCTTCAATAAGATGATACCCGATTGAGCCCACTATAAAAACAACAATCAAGATTGTCGAGGCAATAGTAATCCTTCGAGCTATAATATTATCGATAATATTGTTATAAAATCCTTGCATAGGGTGTATAATCGCCAGAATTTAAGATGGATGTAATATAGTTGAAAAAATAAAGCGCTCGAAATGACAACTACGTGGAAATTTAATAGTTTCCAGCGTTATTTTAGTAAAATATTATTTATGGAAGCACTTGAAAAATTAGGAAGATATAGCCTGTTGTTATATCGGTCGCTGCGCTCGTTATATGAGTTCAATACCTATAAGAAAAATCTCATTAACGAGCTGTTGAAGATTGGGTACGAATCGGTACCTATTGTTCTGCTGACCGGTATTTTTACCGGAGCAGTGATGACAATACAAACAGCATACCAGCTGGATTCGGCATTTATCTCTAAGTCTTTTATCGGTTCTATTACTGCTGAATCACTACTTATTGAGCTGGCCGCAGTAATAACAAGTTTGGTGCTGGCCGGAAAAGTGGGCGCACGTATTGCCACCGAGCTGGGAACAATGCGCGTGAGTGAACAGATTGATGCTCTCGAGTCAATGGGCTTTAATTCAGTCTCTTTTTTGGTTTTGCCACGTGTATTAGCGGGACTTATCATGTTCCCAATGCTGTATGTTTTTGCCAGCATATCTGGTATTTTAGGAGGGTTGGCTGCCGGGTACTTGTCCGGTGCAGTAACCCCGGCGGAGTATGTTGAGGGAGCACGAGCTTTATTTTATCCCTGGGATGTTACCTTTGGCCTGCTTAAGGCATTTGTTTTTGGATATGTAATAACCTCGATTTCTTGTTTTAAGGGATATTATGCAAGTGGCGGGGCCGAGGGCGTAGGAAACAGTACAACGCAAGCTACGGTTTTAAGCTGTATATATGTATTATTAGCTGATTTCGTATTGGCTGCTGTGTTTTTATAATTATAGTAAGAAAGAATGATAGAGATACGCAATCTCAAAAAAAGTTTTGGATCTAACCTCGTCTGGGAAGACGTTTCTTTTTCTATTGAACAGGGCGAAACCGTCGCCATTATTGGGCGGTCTGGTTGTGGTAAATCAGTATTGGTAAAGCATTTGAATGCCCTTATGTACCCCGATTCCGGCGAAGTTATTATTGATGGTAGAAATGTTTTTGATCTGGAATATATTTCTCTGCGGAAAATGCGCCAGCGTTTTGGAGTACTGTTCCAGGGGTCGGCGTTATTCGATTCGCTCAATACTTTTGAGAATATTGCATTTCCGCTTCGTTACTTTACAGAACTGAACGAAGAAGAGATTTCTGATAAAGTGATGGAGGCCTTGGAATTGGTTAATTTGGCCGGGACCAGTGAAAAATCACCGGCTGAATTATCCGGGGGGATGCGGCGTCGCGTTGCCTTGGCCCGGGCTACAATTCTACAGCCAGACTTCTTAATATACGATGAGCCTACTTCCGGCCTTGATCCTAAAACGTCTGAGGAGATTAATCAGCTTATCATTTCGATGGCAAAAAATTTAAATATTACATCTATCGTAGTAACGCACGATATACATAGCGTACTTAAAATTGCAACAAAGGTGGCATTTTTAGAAGACCAAGGCCTTCATTGGTATGGAACTGTTGAAGAGTTACGCGACAGTGATAATGAAGAGTTGATGAGTTTTGTATCTGCCAGTGAGTATCAAATAAGAAATTAAAAGGAGATATTTTGAAGATTAATAATGAACTAAAAGTAGCATTAACAATTTTAGCCGCTATTGCTTTCGGTTTTATCGGCTATCGCATGATGAGTGATTTGCCGTTGTTTCGGCAGTCTAAAGTGGTACATTCCTATTTTGATCGCACGGACGGCCTTTCGCCGGGTAACTATATTTATATTAACGGTGTTAAGGTAGGATCAGTAAAAAAATTACAGCTGTCTAATAATGACAGTGTAAAGGTGACCATGAGTTTTGATCTGGATGTACGTCTTCCTAAAAATTCAGTGGCATATTTGGAATCTTCGGGATTGCTTAATGAAAAAGCGATTGTAGTAAAGCGCGGAGATGCGAAAGAAGAATTGAAATATGGCGGTACCATGGAAGGGGTATACAGTGGCGGTATGATGGAGACTCTTAAAGAAGAAGGGGAGCAGCTCAGTGAAGATGTCTCGGAGTCTTTTGGGAAGCTAAATGAATTGCTTGAACAGTTAAACAAAGTTGTTGATAAAGAGAATCAAGGCAAAGTGGATAAGGTCATAGAAGATGTCCGGTCCACATCTAATGATATTGCTACGCTTTTTGAGCGTAAAAAATCTGACTTGGAATCGAGTATTGGACATGCACGCAACTTTTTAGCGAATGTAGATACGGTTAGTATGCGTAATAAGTCGCGTGTTGATTCAGTTATGACAGGGTTTGAGAATTCATTGGCTGAGTTGGAAGCTCTGAGTAGAGATCTTCAAGAAACAAATTCCCAGCTTAATCAGATATTGACGAAAATTAACAACGGGGAAGGCAGTTTGGGTAAGTTGGTTAATGATTCCACACTGTACAATAATTTAGAGTCGATGTCGGCCGAGATGGATCTGCTGATTAAGAATATCAATGAAAATCCGCGAAAATATCTTAAGCACATGCGGCTTATTGAGGTATTTTAGTTGTAACAGGTTGACAATTCGGTTAAAAGCAGCCAGTTATCACTGGTGCGAAAGTTTCTGTAGCAGTGAAATTGCTCTTAGCAAAGGCTTCTTGTATATTTGGTAGCTTGTAAAAGGTGGATTAATCTGCCATCATTTTTTTGAACTAATTAAGACGTAGATAAGAGGATTTTTATATGGGTGTAATGGAAAAAATGAGAAAAGGTACCGGCGTTATCTTATGGGTACTTATTTTCTCATTCGGCGTACTTTGGATGTTACAAGACACCGACTTTTTTAGTGTACTACAGCGTGGGCCGCGAGCTCTGGGAGCCGTTAACGGTGAAACAATTTCGCTTAATGAGTACAATGATCGGATGCAGTATTATACGAAGCAATATAATCGCCAAAGCGGTAGCTCTATGACTCCGGAAGTTCGGGCCCAGTACCAAGAGCAGGTTTGGAATGAGCTGGTTACCGGTAAGCTGATTCAGCAAAAGATGGATGAGTTGGGTATTAAGGTTACCGATCAAGAAGTTGTTGATATGATTACCGGTCCCAATCCCGATCCTTTTATCCGACAACAGTTTGGCAAAGAAGACGGTACTATAGATCGTGTAGCATTACAAACAGCTATTGAGTCCCCTGAAAATAAACAGGTTTGGATCCAGATTGAGCAGCAGATGCGACAAAAGCGCCGGCAGCAGAAAATGAGCAACTATCTGCAATCTTCCATGCAGGTAAGCGATTATGAAGTAGAACAAGAGTATGTTCAACGTAATACATCGGCAGATATCTCTTTTGTTCGGTTCCCCTATGCAGATGTTGATAAGAATGATATAAACGTTACTGAAGATGATTTGCGCGCATACTACAATAATCATCCCGACAAGTATAAGCGCAAAGAATCGTATCGCTTTAAGTATGTCTCTTTTGACAAAAAACCAACGGCACAGGATACGGCTCGTACCATCAAGGATATGAAGCAGTTGAAATCAGACTTTGCTAAAGCAGAGAATGATTCCTTGTTCTTAAATCGTTATCAATCTTCTACTCCGTACAGCGCAGAATTTGTGCCCAAGAGCGATGTGCGTGAGCTGTATAGCCCGGTTCTTGATGTGGATGAAGGGCAAGTAACAGATCTCATTAAAGATCAAGGGCGTTTGTACCTGTTGAAAAAGCTGGAAGAGAAAGCAGACGAAGTTCGTTTTGTTGTTTTTAGTCAAGATATTAAAGCAGATCCCATTGCTACTATAGACAAGCAGGCAGAAAAGGCGGATGACTTCAGTTATTTTGCTGAGCAGGAAGGGTTCAAGACCGAAGTTGATCGTCGCGAATTGAAGGTGAAGGAGGCTTTTGCAACGAAAGGAAATGATTTTATTTCCGGAATTGGGCAAAGCCGACAGATTATGAATTTCTTAGAGAATGCTGATGAGGGTAAGGTCTCAAAAACAATTGAACTGGCAGGCCAGTTTGTGGTTATTAAAGTTTCTGAGATCACTCCGGCCGGTACTCAGCCATTTGACAAGGTCAAAAGTCAGATTCGCACGCTTGTTGAGAATAAAAAGCGAAAGCAGGCGATGTTAGATCGTGCTGATAAATTGGCTTCTGAGAATGAAAATATGCAGGCCTTGGCAGAAGCAGCAAGCAAAGAGCTGGCAACGGCCCAGTCTATTACCCAAAATGCTGCTACGATTCCCGGGGCAGGTAGAGAACCAAAAGTGATCGGTTCTATTTTTGGCTTGGATACCGGAGATCGTTCTACGGCTATTGAAGGAAGAAGTGCCGCATTTATTGTAAAGGTTAATGAACTTCGTGAGGCGGACGTTGCTAACTTGACTGCTACTACAAAACAGCAGATTCGACGTCAGCTTCAGCAGAAAAAGAGCTCGGCATTTATGAGTACCTGGATTGAAGAATTGAAAGAAGAAGCTGATATCGAAGATAACAGAGATCAGCTGCTTCGCGGGTAATAGTCTTGAAGCGTTATTTGATATTGAGGGCAAGAAGAAACTCTTCTTGCCCTTTTTTATTTTTCATAATCGAGCTGTTTACCCTCACTTTTATTGATCTTACTGTTGGTGATTGTTCAAGGTCTGTACCGACGGTTATTTAAATCACTAGTTATATTATTATTCTGATATTATGAACGAAGCTGATACACAATGGATGAGCCTGGCTCTTGAAATTGCCGAACGCGGGGCCGGATATGTTTCACCCAACCCCATGGTCGGTTGTGTTATTGTATCGGCTGAGGGAGAGAAAATAGGGCAGGGAATCCACGAGCGATATGGCCAGGCCCATGCCGAAAAAAATGCTGTTGACTCTGTTTCGAATTCAGAGCTGCTGGATGGGGCTACCGTTTATGTTACTCTGGAACCCTGTGCGCACCACGGAAATACGCCTCCCTGCTGCGAGTTGTTGGCAGAGTTGCCTATCGACAGAGTAGTAGTGGCAATGGAAGATCCTACTCCCAAGGTTGCAGGAAAAGGCATACAATACCTCAGGAATCATAATATTGAGGTAGAAGTTGGAGTGTTGAAAGAAGAAGCAGAAAAGCTGAATGAGTTTTTTTTGCATCACCAGCGCTGGGGGCGACCATTTGTTACGCTTAAGATTGCTCAGACCCTTGATGGATATATTGCTGCCCCGGATGGAGATTCTGAATGGATAAGTGGACAGCATTCACGTTCGTTAGTTCATGAATGGCGAAGTAGGTACGATGCGGTAATGGTAGGTCGAAATACGACATTGCTGGACAATCCTCGTCTAACGGTTCGTCATGTAGAGGGGCGTCAGCCTAAACGTATTGTTATTGATGGTCCCCTGGAACTGCCAGATGAACTTAATTTATTTACGGACCAGTACGAAGAAAAGACGATCGTTCTGACTCATAATCAAAAAAAGTACCGGGAAGAAGCTGATCCCATGTTGAATATGCTAAAATCAGATTATTTTAGGGGCACAACGCTGCTGGTAGATGAAAAGGACGGGCATACCGATCTGGGGGATGCGTTAAAAGAACTCGGAAAACTGCCGGTAACGTCGGTATTGGTTGAAGCCGGGCAAAGTTTGGCTTCGGCTTTGCTGCGTGAAAACCTTGTTGATAAGGTGGAATGCTTTATTGCCCCCAAAATGCTGGGGGGAGGGGCACGATCGGTATTGGGCGTCGGAATCAACCATATGTCTGAAATTATGGAATTTCGTGAAGTGGAATGGAAGCAGGTTGGCGACGATCTTTTGTTTAGTGGCTACTTTTAATCTTAGATAACACAATGTTTACAGGAATAATAAAATCAGTTGGTACCGTTGAAAAAGCTATTGACCTTGAAGGTGGAAAGGAGATCACTATTTCTGCTGATTTTGCTGACAAGTTAGAAGTTGACCAAAGTATTAGCATCAATGGGGTATGCCATACCGTAACTGCGTGTAATGAAGCTTCTTTTACAGTACAAAGTGTGGAGGAAACGCTCAGGAAAACGAATATTGGGGATCTTTCAGAAGAATCAATGGTAAATCTGGAGCGTTCACTACGTCCCGATCAGTTGCTGGATGGTCATATTGTACAGGGGCACGTTGATGCTACCGGTACGATAACCAGTATTGAACAAGAGGGCACGGATTGGCTTTTTACGGTTGAGTATCCCCCCAAGCATTCTGGGTTAATCGTAGGTCGCGGCAGTGTTGCTGTAGATGGTATTAGTTTGACAGTTGCCAATGAACAGGGTAATAGTTTCCAGGTCGCTATTATTCCTTACACCTATGAGCATACTAATCTCTACACCAAACAAAGTGGTGATACCGTAAACCTGGAGTTCGATATTCTGGGGAAATATGTGTTGAAGCATCTAGAAAATCGAGAAGACTAAAAACTTCCACCGCCAAATCCACGTGGTGAACGCCCGGTTCCCCGCGATCCCCTTTCAAGGTTGTTGAGGCCCGGTAGCTTCTGAATGATTCCTTGTAATCGACTGGCGTTAATCCGCAGTGAAAAGAAATAATACTTTCTATCGCCAAAAGGATTCATTGTAAAAGAGAGATCCCAGCAGTGAAGCTTTCTGTTTAACGAAAACTGGGAAGGAGTGAGTTCCTTTTGAATGAAGTCATACCCAATTTGGGTGCGAAAATCCCATTTTGGGGTAAGTTTTAAGTTTATGTTTTGGGCATTTATAGTTGCAGTTGTATTGTTTTTGCCTGTAGGATTTAAACGCCAATTATAGCTGAAGTTGATTGAAAAGGAGAAGGGAGATTTAAAATCCTGGACGGGTTGGGTATTAAAGTGCGGATCAACCGGCCGAAAAATACTTTGGTTTAGCGGGTTATAGTTTGCCGGGTAGTGCGGATTTGTGTTGGGTTGAAATCCCCTCTCTCCAAGTTGAACAGAGTAACTGGTGCTAATTCTAAATCGAGTAAGCTCCATAAGCTTGCTTGAGTTCGTTACGAGAAAATCATCAATTTTATTGCCGTCTGAATTTCGCTCATAAAAATTAAAGTTAGCGCTGGCATTAATGTTCATGCCGGGCAAAATTTTTGCCCGGAGGTTAGAGCGTAAATCGGATAGCTTTAGACTATCTGCTGCAAAGTTATAACTTGAGCTAAAATCAAGCTGATCAATAAGGTTAATAACTTCTTCTTTCTTTTCGCCCGTGGAGTCGCGTTTTACAGATTTTGCTTCAAATACATTTCCAAGTCTGAAATTTACCTGGCGCTGTTCTCCTTGTCCCGGTCCACGGAATATTTCATTCTCAAATATTGAATAACGTTCAGTTGGTACAGGGTCTCCGGGTTGGCTGACGGTATCTGTTTGTACGGTACGATAGTAGCCCCACAGGTCGTTGCTAAAGTCAGGCCGATAACTAAGGCTGATCGAGGGTTTCAAGGTATGCCTGAAGCTTTTTAGATTTCCAAGATTAAGGTTCATCAGTCCATAAATTCGAGTAGAAAAGTTTAGGCTGGTATTGAATTCATGCGCACTAGTGAGCCCTCTTACCTGGCGCTCTACAACTTCGACAGAGTCACTGTTAAAAGATTTTCGCGTGGTCGTGGGATACCAATAATCGTTATAGTTTAGATTTAGGCTGGTATTCAAAAAGCGGTTTGGCAGAAGTTGATTCATGCTTATTCCGGCATTCTGTTTGAAGCCAAAGCGATAGTGATCGGTATTTCCTGTAGCTTTACGATATTTGTCAGGATCCTTTAATGCTTCGAACCAATTGTAGCGGGCAGAATCTGCACGTTCGGGACGATACTTGAACTTAGAGTTAAATGTATTGTCATAGTTAACTGATATAGATTCGTACCATTTGTCATCATCCCCGGTCGTCTCTTCATTTTTAAAAGGAGAAAATCTATTTAGGCTGAAGTTTAATTCAGGTCCTGTAATTTTTGTCGTATTATTAGCAAAGTTTTGGTTCTGCCGAATAGATGCATTTAATGAATACACACTTTCCGGATGCCGGTATTTGTAATTGATACTTGAGCTGGCGTCTGTTTCTGCTATTGCTGTAGGATCATTGGAATTAATTTTGTTAAAGTCTTCGGTTCTTAAATGAATGCTTGAATTAAAACTGGCATAGGGAGAAAAGTCTTGATTATGACTCACCTTAATCTCTTTGGAAACCCTACTGCTAAAGTCTGGGTCAGAAGATTCCAGCCCACTATTGTTACGAGAATACCCGATGCGAATATTCCCGCTTAATTTATCACGCACGCGATATCTCACTCGGCTGTCGACGAAAAAATCACCTGATGTAAAGATATCAAAAGAAGCCTGACCGGTTAAGTAGTCATTAAAATATTGAAACCACCCCAGATTTTGCAGCCCAATACCTCGATTTTGCCTGTCCTGGAAGGCATAGGTAGGTTCAAGAATACCCGACTGTTTTTTATCAAATTTACCCGGCAGGTAGCCAAAAGGAAATACAAGCGGATAGGGAATATCCAGAATAAAGAGGCGTGCTTGTTCAAAAAATATTTTTTCGCGTTCTACCACCTTCATTCGCTTGGCTTGGATATAATAGTGAGGATGATCCAGTTGACAGGTTGAATAGATAGCGTCTTCAAGGAATACTACATCTCGCCCGGTGTTCTTTACTTTTGTGCCAATTAAGTTACCGTCTTGTACTTCAACGCGAGCGACCTCAAAACGCCCCTTTTCGGTTTTATAGTTGAAATCAATTTTATTGCTGCGGACGCGGTCGTTTTCACGAATTAATACCGGTTGAGACAGGGTATCTTGCGGAGTTTGAGTAGTGGCACTAACAAGGGAGCTGTCGAGATTCATTGCCACTTTACCAGACTGTAACTCCCCTGAACTATGGACTACCGACGAGGAACCATAAAGCGTTGCTATTCGATTTTCTCTGTTGTTGAAAACCAGTGAATCGCTGGCCTGGAAATTAATCTGCCCCTCTTGTTGAGGGGTTTGAGCACTAGCCCGCTTTGAAGTTCTTGTAGTATCATTCTGGATAGCCTCTTGATTTCTTACAGGCGGTCTTTCGATCTGGGCCACCAGGGGAGAAGCCAGCCCTAATAATAGCAACAGTAACATGCCCGTAAAAAAGGTACTGTATGTAATAAATCTGCTCATGTACGTACTGTTGCTATAACAGAGTTATAAAGATTGTTGGAATATTATTAACAAAAATAAGAGGGCTATAGTATAAGGCAGAACAACTAAGAAGTGAAGAGTAAAGAAGCGGGAATGGGGACAACTAATGTATTTCTTTTATTTTGTAAATATATTCTCCTTCTCTTTTCATACCATACTCTTCACGAGCAATACGTTCTAATAGAAAAGGATCTGTTTTTAGGTCTTTAATTTTTTTCTTGAGAACAACCGTTTCCTTTTTAAGTGTTTCTTTTTTTTGTTGAAGCTCGTTTTTGCGTTGATTTAATTCAATCCGTGTCCAAATGCTGTAGGTATCGATAAAAGTAAACCAAATAAGCAAAAAGCCTCCCAGTATGATAACCAGGAACGATTTGCGCCAACGTAAGGGATTTAAAAGCTGAAGGTTCATTGAGGCAATTGCTTTATGGCATCTTATTGTCGTACATTTCAGTTCAAAAATACTACAATTTATAGACGAAAAACAATTTCGATGATCGCTAAGAAGTTTTTGCTGGTACTTCTGTTCATGGCTGGGCCTCTTTGTAATTCTACCCTTGCTGTACAAGCAGACAGCAGTAGTGTAGAATGGATAAAGGTATATTTTAATATGCCTGCTGATTACTCAGTAGCCCAACCGGGCAATATGAGTAATAGCAACGCTGACCTGATAGGTACATTAGAATCACTTATAGCATCTGCCGAACATAGTGTGGATCTTGCCATTTATGATCTGGAGCATGCTCGTATCGGCCGGGCATTGGCCGAAGCCAAAGAACGAGGTGTGCGAGTACGGGTGGTTACGGATAACTACAATCGTACTGATGCAAAACAGATCGATTCCACCATGTGGGCTATATTGCGTAAGGCAGATATAACTTCTATAGATGATGACGGAGACGTCTACAAGGAAGATGGGGGTATCGTGGATCATTCTCTTACGAACTCGGGGGCCGATATGCACCATAAGTTTGCAGTAATTGATGCTAAAAGTAATACTCCGCAGGATGATATAGTTTGGACCGGATCTACCAACATGACTTACACGGGGGCTTACAACACCAATAATACCATTGTTATAAAAGATAGTGGTATTGCCGAAGCCTATCTTAAAGAGTTTGAGCAGATGTGGGGCGGTACTGATGCCCTGCCCAACCCGGGGCGTGCGTTGTATCACAAAGATAAAAAAGAGGTAAGCGACCATGTTTATTATGTAGATAACACAAAAGTAGAGGTGTATTTTGCGCCCATAAACCGCACTGACACCAAGCCAAGCATCATGAAGCGTCTGGTGGAGGTGATCCGGAAAGAAGCACAACACGATGTCGTTTTTCAAGCCTTTGCAATTACCCCCTCTATTGCATTAAGCAGAACAATTTGGCAGATGTCGGCTACCGGAGAAATAGTGTTAAATGGAGTTATCGATCCGATGTTTTACTATCGCTATAAAAGTAACGGGGATATCTGGGCTTCCCGAGAGGCAAAGCTTTCAAACCGTATGATTTTGCCTGCCAAAGAGATGCGCAAGCTACACCACAAAGTTATGTTGGTCGATTCCAACCACCCTGATTCTTTGGACTCAGCAATAACTATTGCCGGCTCGTATAACTTCTCTAAAAATGCCGAAGTAAATAATGACGAAAATCTGCTGATTATTCATTCAGACCGTATTACCAATCAGTATTACCAAGACTTTCTTGGGGTTGTCAGGCGGGCACAAGGGCAGGCACCTATTCCGGCACCACCGATTGACAGTGAGCGATGGTATAAGGTTAAGGAGGTTAGTGACGGCAGTCAATTTGCTATTGAAGTGGCCCCGGGTTTCGAATACAATGTTCGGTTTTTGGGTGTAAATATGCCACGAATATATGCCGGGAATGATTCATCGGAGTACTATTCGGTTGAGGCCTCGGAATATGTGCGGAATTTTATTTCCGGCAAAAAGGTAAGGCTACAGGGTCCGTCGGGGGAAAGCCCGGAGGCTCGGTTTGGGGCATTTCAAGCGTATGTAACACTTAAAGATAAGGGAACCTCCGTTGCCCTTAATAGACATTTGCTGAGACAAGGCTTTGGCAGGTTCTCTAACTATTTTGCGCAGCACCCCGATTCCGTACGAATGTTCAAAAAGTATGAGCAGAAAGCGGAAAACAGCAAGAAAGGGCTCTGGAAACATCCCGAAAAAATAGGGAAGACATATTTGCGGGCCCAGCTTATGGGTGGGCAGGTTGAGCCATCCGATGCTTTTCCCATCAATATTAATACTGCAGATGAGTCTCTTTTAGATCTGTTACCGGGTATTGGTCCGGCCTATGCCAAGCGAATAGTGGCGTACCGAGAACAACATGGACGCTTTACAGATATTGAACAGTTGCGAAATATTCACGGTATTGGGCCTAAAACAATGCAGAAGCTTCGCCCGAATGTGGTGATAGAGTAATATCGTTTTATAATGACAAGTGTATTTAATAAAAATACCGGTAGATTAA
This sequence comes from Fodinibius halophilus, assembly GCF_011059105.1. Classification (GTDB taxonomy): domain Bacteria; phylum Bacteroidota; class Rhodothermia; order Balneolales; family Balneolaceae; genus Fodinibius; species Fodinibius halophilus. The sequence continues at coordinate 74,090 of NZ_JAALLS010000011.1, forward strand.
GATATAATTATGGGTGAATCTATTGATACCATTCGGTTGAACTTAGGGGAGGGCGGCTTGCTGGTGATGAATATATCTTTGGCAATCATCATGTTTGGTGTGGCTCTTGAATTATCTGTCAATGATTTTCGCCGCCTGCTGAAAAATCCGAAATCGACATTGGTTGGTCTTTTTTCTCAATTTGTTTTACTGCCGGCCATAACGTTTTCATTGGTACTTTTTTTTGAGCCCCACCCAAGTCTGGCCCTGGGGATGTTTATGGTAGCAGCCTGCCCGGGCGGGAATATTTCCAACTTTTTCTCTTTGTTGGCTAAGGGAAATGCAGCACTTTCGGTGAGCATGACAGCGGTTGTTACTTCTTTGGCTATTATTATGACACCCTTCAACTTTACTATTTGGGCCAGTTTATATGAGCCAACGCATCAAATTATGAGGGATATACATATTAATCTTTGGCAGGTTTTTAAAATAATAGGGTTAATTCTTGGAGCACCGTTGATTTTAGGGATGACGGTGCGGCAATGGCAAGAAGATTTAGCTCAAAAGATATCTAAATGGATAAAGGGCTTTGGGATATTGTTTTTTGCGGGCTTTGTACTCGTAGCTTTTGCCATGAATTTCGAAAACTTTATAAGCTATGTGCATTTAGTGATTATGCTTGTCTTCTTTCATAACGCTTTTGCTCTGACAGGGGGCTATGGTTTGGCCTCAATATTCAGTCTTCCTGAGAAAGATCGCAGGTCAGTGGCTATTGAAACGGGCATTCAAAATTCAGGCTTAGGCTTGTTACTCATCTTCAACTTCTTTGATGGGCTTGGTGGTATGGCTCTGGTAGCAGCTTGGTGGGGTATCTGGCATATCATAACCGGCTTGGGCGTAAGTTGGTATTGGTCAACCGGCAAGCCCGCCATAGAACGCGTTATAGGCAATGCACAGCTTGGCAGCTAAGATGCAGTTGCTTAATAAGCATCTAAAAAAAGTTATTATTACCTGCCTGGTCGAAAAGCATTTTCATAGTGTTTGATATCCGGTGCCTCATTCTCTTGTTGTAGGATGGCAATCACATCAAAACGAACAGGGGATCCGTCCATTTTACGTTCATAGAGCCAGGCTTCGGCCGCTTTGTATACATTCTGGATTTTTTCTTCGTCTACATACTCTTCCGGATCGCCATATCGGTTTGTAGAGCGTTTTTTGACTTCTACAAAAACGATGTGTGAGGTATTGTTATAGGCTACGATATCCACTTCGGCATGCTCAAAGTGGTAGTTGCGTTCGAGAATGGTATAGCCCTTGGATTCCAGGTATGCCGTGGCCAGTTCTTCGCCTTCGTCCCCAATTTCTCGGCTTGTTTTTTTACTCATCACTGTCAGAAGGTGGATTAATCCCGGCTTTGGTTCCGGTAATAGAGTGTTTCATTTCGGCCAGTTTTACCAGGTGCTTCAGAAACTTAAGATTCTTCTTGTTGATATAAGGCAGCAGGGCCTCGGTAAACCGTTCAAACATTTCCAGGAATTCTGTAAAGTTCTCAATGCGTTCCTGGAATGCTTGTTCCTCATCCGAAAGATCCCCCTTTTCCTCCAGCAGGTCGAGCGTGCCGTTAAGATTTTCCCGGATGGGAGCGACCTCACGCTGTTGTCGTTCCCGGATGATAGTGGAAACGATGGTCCAAACATCTTTTTCAGCGGTAAAGTAGTCTTTGCGTTTCCCTTTAAAGTGCACTTTATGGATAAGCTGCCACTGCAAAAGGTTACGCAAATTCATATTGGCATTGCCTCTGCTGATATCCAGCTGATCCATAATAGTGTCGGTGTCGAGGGGATCGGCTTCGGCATAGAGCAGGGCATGAATCTGGGCCATCGTTTTATTAATACCCCAGGCAGATGCCATCTCGCCCCAAAGCAATACAAATTGCTCTAATGCTTCTTCATGTGTTTCGGAGCGAGTTGAATTCACAATTTAACCGGATGTACTTTTTGTTGTGGAAGAAGATTCGGCAGTACCGTTGACAGAACCATTTTTTGATGCCGTACTTTCTCCATTCTTTTTCTTGGCTTCTTTGGCGCGTTTTTCTTTGCGATCGCTGTCCTTATAGTCTGTAACGTACCAGCCGTCACCCTTGTAGACTACGCCACCCCCGCCACTGATAACACGTTTTACTTTTTGACCAGTATCAGGACACTCTTCAAGCGCATCAGCATTAATACTTTGTCGTACTTCAAAAGTTGTTCCGTCTTCTCGTTTGTATTTATACGTAGGCATAAGATTTAAATATTCTTTTGTGGTTTAGCACCTGATACTAGCATAAAATGTGCCAAACTCGTCTATTTGTACAAAATTTCAGTTTAGGACAACTCTTTCAGTCCTTTTTGCAGTCGATTCATTGCTTCTTTGAGATCATCCATCGATGAAGCATAACTCAGGCGAATGCCATTGGGTTCACCAAAGGCATCACCCGGTACAGCTGCCAGGCCGTGTTCTTCAATAAGATACATGCACAAGTCGGTGCTACTGTCTATCGTATTACCCTTAGCAGAGGTACTGCCCAGGTACTGCGATATGTCGGGGAATACGTAGAAAGCCCCTGATGGTTTGAAGCATTTTACCCCCTCTATATCAGCAAGTTCATCAACAATAAAATCGCGACGTTTTTTAAAGGAATCCCGCATCTCGTGAATAGGGTCGAGGCTTCCGGTGTATGCTGCTTCACCTGCTTTTTGAGAGATGCTGGAGGGAGCAGAGGTTTCCTGGCTTTGGATTTTGGCCACAGCATCAACAAACGGTTGGGGCGCAGCAAGGTACCCCAGGCGCCAGCCTGTCATCGCAAAGCCTTTAGAAAAGCCATTAATTAAGACGGTTCGATCTTTCAGTTCCGGAGCTACATTCAGTATGCCTACATGATCACCTTCAAAGACGATATATTCATATATCTCATCCGAAATAATATTGACTTGCGGATATTTGGATAGCACCTCGGCCAGCTCTTTGAGCTCCTGTTCGGTATAGCAGGTGCCGGTAGGGTTCGAGGGAGAACAGAGCATAAAAGCTTTGGTATCTTCCGTAATTGCTTCTTCAAGTTGCTCTGCGGTTATGCGAAAGTTATTTTCAAAGGAGGTACGTACCGTTACCGGTGTAGCTCCGGCCACTTTCACCATTTGGGGATAAGAGACCCAGTATGGGGCAGGAATAATAACTTCATCTCCTTCATCAACCATGGCAAGTATGCTAAAGCCTAAGGCCTGTTTTGCACCATTTGTACAGACGATTTGAGAGGGGGCATAATCTAAGTTGTTGTCGCGCTTTAGCTTGTTAGAAATACTCTCACGCAGTTCCGGGGTGCCGGTGTTCATCGTATAGCCGTGAAATCCATCTTTTATTGCTTTGATGGCATTGTCACAAATATGTTTAGGAGTATTAAAGTCGGGTTCCCCTGCGCTTAGCGATATAATTGATTTTCCTTGTCGTGCAAGTTCTTTTGCTTTGGCAGAAATTTTAAGCGTTTCTGAGGGAGAAACCGATTGGGCGCGCTTTGAGATCATGGTCTTGTTCTTCATTGATGGGTAAAATTATTGCAGAACTGAAAATAGAAAAAAGTGTACTCTAATTCTAAAGCCACTTTGTGATGGTATGTTATATCTTTCTAAGAAATTTTGTGGCTGATCGTCATCGCGTGAGTGTCTCGTTGGTGTGCGATGATACTACCAACTATTTTAGCATAAGCTGGACGTTTGCGCTCATGAGTTACTTTCTTGCTTATAAAAGCAGTTTCAGCTCACTGCTCATTGAACTTTTCTCGTAAAGCTTTGGCTACATGATCAGGCACAAAAGAGGAGAGGTCGCCATCCCAGTAGCCAATCTCTTTGACGAGGGAGGCAGAAATAAAGGTGAGCTGTTCGTTGGGCATCAGAAAAACGGTATCCACATCGGGAGCCAGTCGCCGATTAGTCAGTGCCATACGGAATTCATATTCAAAGTCGGAAACTTGGCGAACACCGCGGACCAAGGTTTGGGCTCCTTTTTCTTTGGCAAAATCGACAAGAAGGCCGGTAAACTGTTGAATTTCTACTCTTTTGGCCCATTCTTCACCATCCAGGCACTCTTCGATGAGCGTCTCCCTTTCATCCCCGGAAAACACCGTTTCCTTTTGTTTATTGACAGCAATAGTAATGATTACCTTATCAAAAAGGTCGGTTGCACGTTCTAAGATATCCAAATGGCCATAGGTGATGGGGTCAAAAGAGCCGGGGTATAGAGCCAACGTTTCCATAAAAAGCGATTTTTTTAGAATTCTATTCCTTCTTCTGCCAGAAAAATACTCACATGAGTGCGTCCGTATTCTTTATAATAGGCACAGTGGGGATGGTCAGTAAAGTTATGACGTTTGTCATGCTCGAGAATCAACCAGCCATTTTCTGCCAGCCACCCATTGGAGGTTATGGCATCAACCATTTCATGCATCATGGGGAAATCATAGGGGGGATCAGAAAATATGATGTCGTAAGGAAGAGGCATGCCTTCCAGAAAACGTTCTACAGGAGTGCTGGCTGTGCGAATTTGATCAGAAATACCGAACTCTTCACTTACTTTTTCTATATGATCGGTATTACGGCGGTCGCTGTCGACAAATAATACTTTTTGGGCACCGCGCGATATGGCTTCAATACCGAGATTACCGGAGCCGGCAAAAAGGTCAAGCACATGGGCACCCCGGATATATTTACGTGCTTCCAATATGGAAAATAATCCCTCTTTGGTTCGTGCAGATGTGGGGCGCACTTTTAATGTTTTGGGGATTGTTATTTGTCGCCCTTTAAGCAGGCCGGTAATAATACGCATACTGGATCACTTTGGTATTGAAAATCATTTAGCTGGTAAGGTAAGAAAAATAATAGTGTCGAGCTTAGTAGATCACAGCTGTGGGGGTTGTTAAGTGTGGTCGAGAGCCAGCATCATAGCCGGATAGGCATTTTCCAGGTTAAACCCATAAGTTTCTTCGTCAGCTTCAATCTGTATCTTGTCGAGCGTATCCATTTTGGTGACTGTACCGGCTTCATCCCAAAAGGGTTTTAGTATTTCTATCGTATGATAAGCTTCTGGGCCATAGACATAAATCTCTTCGTGCAGGCCTTTCATCCAGCTTAACTCTTTGGTTCGCTGTAACCACAGGTAGGGCAGATCATCAATATTATCATATGCAATAAAGGTTGCCCCCCGGAGCTTTCCCAAAATAAATGACGAAACAGAAATACAGTTATTAAAGCAGCATATGTTCATAAAAGAACCGCCCGGATTGGCATGGCGCACCCAGCGAGTGCCAATTTCAAAATCACTAATCAGGTCGGTCGTGGAGGTGTCCGAAGCAAGTTCTTGCATTAAGTGCATCGAATCACTGTTGCGCAGGAGTAGGAATTTGTAGTCCTGATTGCTGAGATTGTACCAGGTAGGGTGAATCTTTTTGCGTTCTACTCCACTCATCAGGATACTGATATGCTTTTCACGCTCGTCAGAATTGTCATAAACAATTTTGGGAACGGTGGTCCAGCATTCTTGGGTGGGAAAGGATAGAACACGAAGGCGCTGAATATCGTATTCTTTTTTAAGCTGGGTAACGGTTTCTTTAATGCCCCGAAAATGCTGCTCGGTATTCCCGAGCAGCGTCTCGGTTACATCAATATTGAAGTCATAAGATCCTATCCGGGCAAGTTTTTGTGGTTCGGAGGGGTCGTTAACGGCATAATACAACCGTTTACCAAAAAAGCAGAGCCCTAGACTAGGATATTGATCCTTCATGCAAAATTATTCCCAGTTGCCAGAATTAAGCCTGGTCGTTTTTTCAAGAGACCCAATTTTATCGTCGGTTGCCGGATCTTTCAATAAGTAAATCTGAGGACGAAGTGTGTCGTTCAGGGTATATTCAAATCTAGGATGCGGTGGACGTGGAGAATAAATCAGGGAATCGGGATTATAGGATTCGTTGGGTCGTAAAGGTTTGAGCAGGGAATCTCCTTTAGCGATCATTGCAGAATCCGTTTTCAGAAACTGAACCAATGAGTCGAGCCCACCCTCTGTTGGAGGAAAATCACCTTTGGTACGTTCGTATTGGATGAGTGCTTCACGAACATTGCCCATCTGGTGGCGAACACGTTCTGTCATTTGTTCGCGCTCAATAACTTCTTGGTAAGGGCCTACAATAGATTGGTACAGCCAATATGCCAGGCCGATAATAATGATACCCAGTACAATACTTAACAGTTGATTACGCTTTTGTACATCCATGTGCCGGTAAATGTGTAATTATAGTGTTTTGCGAAAATATGACTTTGAAAATACATTCCGACTTGTTGATATGCAACTAGATCTGCAAAATGCTGCTATCAGTGTCATATTCTAATTTTTTGCTAAAAGTGTAAAAAGAGGGCCTCTATGGAGGTGTTAGCAAAAAAATCTTTTCTGTGAGGTATGAAGACAGACCACGCTGTTGAAATTTCTTTAATTCTTTAAACTTAGGCTGTTCGTGCAGAAGGTTCAGTGAAAAGCTGTTACCAAAGAGTTTGCGAATCTCTTTTTCTTTTACTGAAAAAGGAGGACCGTTCATTTCCCCTTGTTCATATTCGAAGGTTTGGAGTAGAATCTGAGTTTCGGGATTACACAGTTCCAGTACTTTTTGTGCATACTCTTTGCGCATTGCCGGGGGTAAGGCAACGATCGCTGCCTTGTCATAAATAATGGCAGGGGATTCAATCTGTTGAGAGGGGAGCTTTAAAAAATCTCCTTGCCATAATCTTAGTCGGTCAGTGGTATAAATAGTAAAGCCGTGGCTCTGTTCTTTGGTAAATTCCCCAGAGTATTTTTCTTTGAGCTCGTTTATCGCTTTTGTTGAGGTCTCAATACCTGTTACAGCGTGTCCCTGTTCCAAAAACCACCCCATATCTCTGCTTTTTCCACAAAGCGGAACAAGAACCCGAGAATTTTTGTCAATAGATAAATGGGACCAAAGCTTGGGCAACGGTGGATATACCGTCTCCATGTGCCAGCCGGTATTATCTTTTTTCCAGCGACTCTGCCAATAGCTTAATTCCATAATTGGTGAATTCGTAATAATATTAGTCTTACATAGTAACAAGATAATAAAAGAAGAGTGGCATGGATGTTAACTTTGTTTTAATACCGACAGCCAAAGTCATATTTGCAATGTTTCTTGGTGGGCTAATGGGATTAGAGCGGGAACTGGCAAGAAAACCGGCGGGTTTGCGGACACATATGCTTGTTGCAGGGGCTTCTTCATTGCTGGTAGTGCTGGGCGATATCATGATTATTAACTATAGCACTGGTTCGGTAGTTGATGCTATACAGGCTGACCCCATTCGTATTATGGAGGCTATCATTACCGGAATTAGTTTTTTGGGGGCCGGAACTATTATTTTTAGAAATCAGGAAGAAACGGTTGAGGGGCTTACGACCGCGGCCTCTATTCTGTACGCAGCAGCTATTGGAATTACCGTTGCTTTACAACAGTATCTGTTAGCCGGGGTGCTTACCGTTATAGCAATCGTAATTCTGTTTGGATTGGGTTATATTGAGCGCTTTGTAAAAAGGCTGAGAAAACGCCTCTACGATGATAACCCCAAAGACTAAAGTTCATATCTCGATTCGTTGAACCGGAAAATCCTGAACCTGGCGATCCCCAACATCATCAGTAACCTTTCTGTACCTCTATTGGGTGCGGTAGATACCGCCTTGGTAGGGCATCTGGATGAAGCCTATTACCTGGGAGCCATTGCTGTAGGCAGCATGATCTTCAATTTTATCTTCTGGGGATTCGGTTTTTTACGGATGGGTACAACCGGACTTACCGCACAGGCTTTTGGAGAGCAAGAGAAAACCGACAGTATTATGACGCTGGCTCGTGCCCTCACTGTTGCAGGTGTTTTTGGGATATTAATTGTGTTGCTGCAGGCTTGGATTGCTGATTTTAGCTTTTGGGTTGTTGAGGCATCTCCCGAAGTAGAACGGTACACCCGGATCTATTTTGAGATACGAATCTTTACCGCTCCGGCAACGCTCTGTCTTTATGCGATCAATGGTTGGTTTCTGGGGATGCAGAACGCACGCTACCCGATGATCGTAACGATATTTCTGAATGCTTTGAACATTGCACTGGATGTATTCTTTGTCTATAGCATGAATATGAATGTAGATGGTGTGGCAATGGGTACCCTGATAGCACGTTATGCCGGCCTCACGCTTGCCGTTATACTGCTGCTTTATAAATACCGGGATTGGTTTAAAGGGTATGTGCACGAGCTGCTGATGGAAGTAAAAGCTATGAAGAAATTCTTTTCCGTCAACCGTGATATTTTTATTCGCACGCTCTGCCTCATCTTCACATTTTCCTTTTTTACCGCCAAGTCGGCGGAATTCGGGAATGTTGTGTTGGCAGCAAATTCAATTTTGCTCCAGCTCTGGATGATGGTTTCTTATGGGATTGATGGTTTTGCTTATGCCGCGGAAAGTCTTATTGGGCGTTATACCGGTTCAGGTCAGCAAAAGCGGATAAACCTGGCAGTAAAATACTGTTTTATATGGGGAACGGGCATCGGGGTGCTTGCGTCGGCAGTGTATGCTATTTTCGATACCCAAATCTTATGGCTCTTTACCGATCAAAAAGATGTGATTGATACTGCGATGGTTTATTTTCTTTGGACGATTGCAGGTCCCGTTGTAAGTAGTTTCTCTTATATCTGGGATGGCGTTTTTATTGGAGCTACTGCTACCGGCCCTATGCGTGATTCCATGATTGTAGCTACGTTGATTGTGTTTTTGCCGGCTTATGCTATTGGCGTTTTGTATTTAGGGAACCACGCCCTTTGGTTAGCAATGACATTGTTTATGTTAGCAAGAGGAGCAACACTCACATTTTTTGCACCTAAACATATTTTAAAGGCAAATGCTGTGTAGTAAATGAAACTACAAGAGGATAGATAGCTGGCTGCTTAAATGCCTACAGCAAATGCTATAACACAAACTGTTTCTATGAAAACGATAATGCTTTTAAGACATGCAGAGTCATCTCACGCTGGGCCCGGTGTTAAAGATTTTGACCGCTCACTGGCTGAAAAAGGTCAGCAAGATGCGCCACGGCTGGGAACGTTTATCAGGCAGGCCAACACAATGCCCGGTTATATAGAAAGTTCACCGGCAAAACGTGCCCGACAGACTACCGAGTTGCTCATAGATACGGCAGGTATTGATTCAGCAAAAGTTCATTGGAACAAAGATTTATACTACGGCGGTGCCCGCGACTATTTGAGTGTTATTCAACATGCCCCGGAGGAGATTGATCATATTTTATTGATAGGGCATAATCCTTTATTAGAAGAAACAGTATCGATTTTTTGTAATGGGGAAGGGCGGTACACGGCGCGTATGCCGACGGGGGCATTGGTTTGCATAGAGCATCCGGCTATTAAATGGGAGCAGGTAAAGGCGGGAACTGCTCGTTTCCAGTGGATGATGATTCCCAAAATCCTAAATAACCTGAGTTAAATTACAAGTTTAGCCGGTTACATCTTTGTAGTCATCCAGGCGTGACTTTTCATCTTTTTTGTCCATCTTTTTTAAGATATGCGATACTGCTTCATGCGGATCTCTAAAATAGTGATCTTCTCCCAGGTATTCGCGCAGTCCGGATTTGTTGACAACATCCCGCACCGGTCCTTTGAGGCCGGAGATATATAGTTCAATATCCCAGTTCTTTAGCGTGCCCACCATCGCTTTGATCTGCTCAACCGCGGTAGTATCGAGTAAGTTGATGGTGCTTCCGTCGATAATTACATAATGCGTTGATTTATTCCGTTCCCGACTTTTTTCAATGATATAATCCCTGAAAAAGTCAGCGTTTACAAAAGAGAAAGAGGCATCTACCCGTAAGATCATCAAACCGTCTATCGGTTTTGCTTCGGGGTGTCGTTCCAGGTTTTTGAATAGACGGGTACCAGGTAAAATACCAAGTTCAGCTACATTGGGGCGGCTGTATTTATAGAGCATATGGATCATAGAAGCAACAACGCCGAGTAGAATACCCTCTTGTATTCCAATTAGCAATGTGCAGACAGCTGTAAAGATAGCGATAAGACCTTCGCTTCGTTTGGTAGTGTAAAGGAACTTAAATTCTGAAATGTCAATGAGGTTGAGAGCCGATACAATAATAATTGCTGCCAGTATGGGCATGGGCAGGTAATAGAAGATAGGAGTGAGCAGCAGTAGCGTTGCTATTATTACTGCCGAAGTGATAACATTTGCCAGTGGTGTTTTAACATTGGCTTGATCTGATGCCGCTGAACGTGAAAAGCTGCCGGATACGGGGATGGATTTGAATAAGCTTCCGAAGAAGTTGGAAGCACCGATTGCTATCAGTTCATGATTAGCATCAATGATATAATTATTTCTTTTGGCAAATGTTTGTCCCAGTGATGCTACGCTCATAAATTGTACAAGCGCAAGAGTAAGGGCTGTGGGGAGCAGCTCCCTCATATTATTAAAATTTATTTCCGGTAAGGCAAAAGAAGGTAACCCCATGGGAATATCTCCTACCAGTTGAATACCTACATTCCCAGCACTTATGCCCCAAGAGATGATAATACTGCCGCCCAAAATAAGGACGGAGGCCGGAAATATTGGCTTTATATGCTTTATAGTAGCTAGCAAGATTATAGCAACACCTCCCCAAAGAAAAGTCTGCAAGTGAATTTGGTCAATATTCCTGAGAACCTCTTCGATAATAACAATCACATATTGTGTTTGGGGGAGTTCAATCCCCAGCAGGTTATTGAGCTGACTGGCAGCAATAATAAGGGGAGCTGCTAAGGTAAAGCCGGCAATAACCGGGCGGGAGAAAATATTGAACACGGCCCCCAGGCGCATCGATCCCATCAGCAGTTGCAGCCCTCCGGCCATCATCGTAAGCAATATGGTAAGGGTGATATAACGCTCGGTATTGGGTTCGGCAAGCAAAGAAACCCCGGCAGCAACAATTAGCATATCGATAGCAACAGGCCCAATAGAAAGGGTTTTCGAGGTGCCAAGAAGGGGATAGATCAGTAATGGGATTACCCCGGCGTAAAGCCCATAGATAGGTGGAACGCCTGCAATAACGGCATAAGCCATTCCTTGGGGGATGAACATGACCCCGGTGGTAAGGCCTGCCGTAAGATCGCCACGAAACTTTTGGTTGTTATACTCAGGCAACCATCCTGAAATCCTAAACGTTTTTTTGAGCCATTCATTCATATACTAAAAAGGCCAAAATATCGGAATAAAGATTGTCGCTAGTATCCAGAAGATAATATTCAAAGGTAATTCAACATTAGTGAAGTCACTAAAGTTATATTGCCCTGCCCCGTAAGTCAAGGTATTTGTTTGGTATCCAAAGGGCGTAATAAAACTGAGTGATGCTGCAAAGGTCACGGCAAATAAAAAGGGATACGGATCCACATTCATGGCATTAGTCGATTTTATGGCACCCGCAGTTAAATTTTGACTAAATACTTGCTGGTAGTTTAATAATTATTTGAGTCTGTTCCCGTTTCTGAATTATGTATCGGGAGGTGTTTGTGTATTATCACTTTTAAAATAGATGGCCCTACAGAGCATTCTGTTGTAGCAGAAGATAAGTTTGTTGGAAATGGTCAAGTCCAAGAGGATCAAGGTAATTGAAGTCATTGGCAATGGTTCTAAGATAATTCAACTTGTTTGTATTAAGCAGTACAACAGTCTGGGAATAATTGTTATTCAATTGTGAAGCTTATAAAGGCCAGATAAGAGGGATAAATATGGTAGCCAAGATCCAAAAAAGTAGATTTAAGGGTAGCCCTACCTTGGTAAAGTCTGTGAACTCATATTGTCCTGATCCATAAACCAGTGTATTCGCATGGTGCCCAAAGGGAGTGATGAAAGTTAAACATGCAGCATAGCTAACGGCAAGTACCATTGGTTCTGCATTTACCCCTATTTGATTGGCTACCTCAAAGGCAATGGGCGCCAATAGTGCTACCGATGCATTTGTAGAGATGATGGCTGTTATCATCATGGTAAATAGGTAAAATCCTGATAGTACAGCAATGGGGCCAAAGTCGTAGAGCATAGTAATCATAGAATCGGCTATAAGCCCGGCAGCACCGGTTTTATCCATTGCAGTACCCAGCGGAAGCACTCCCACCAGCAGCATGATAACTTTCCAGTTAACAGCGGTATAGGCCTCTTCAGTTGTAATACAGCCGGTTAGTATCATCATGATAACCCCGGCCGGGGCACTAACCATGATAGGTATTAAGTCGAAAGCTGCCACGCCCACTACAGCTGCCAATATCCCCACGGCGGTATACGTTTTATCGGTGCGGGGACGCATGATGTCAACTTCCGAGGAGATTACAAATGAGGGATCGTTACTTATTTCGTGAACTCGTTCGGTACTCATGCTAAGTAGTAAGGTGTCGCCCCCAGCCAGACTAATGTTACTGAGCTCTTCTTGTTTTAATTCTCCGTGGTGACGAATGGCCAGGGGTACGGCCCCAAAACGTTCGTAAAAGTTAATATCACTCAACTTTCTTCCATGTAATGTTGATTCCGGTGCTACCGCTGCTTCAACTAGAGCATCTCGTCCATGCTTTAGATCAATGTCTACCCACTCTTTGCTGGGAATAAGTGCAAGATCCTCACGTCGTAAAAGCTTGTCAATTTCGGAGGCACTACCTCGTATCCGCAAGATGTCTCCGGCCTCTATTTTTGTTTCTGTACGTTGAGCGGAAGCATCACTTTTAGTTTTGAATATTCGGAGTACATCGAGGTCGAGCTCCTCAGTAAGTCCTCCTTCATCCAAATATTTGCCGATTAAGTTTGACTCTTCTTTGACTTTGAGATCAGTAAGGTAGCCCTGCATTTTAAAATCGGCAGTTAAGTCTTCATCTTTTCGGCGCGGTGGAATTAGGTCTACACCAATCAAATACATATAGATAAAGCCGGCACTCAGGAAAATGAGCGCCATGGGCATAAAATCGAACATGGCAAATCCCTGCCCCCCTCTGTCTTGAACAATAGAGCTAACTAATAAGTTAGTTGAGGTGCCGATCAGGGTGTGGGTTCCTCCCATAATGCCTGCAAAGGCCAGGGGCATTAGCAGTTTGGATGCGCTGACCCCAATTCTGGCAGCAATATCAATAACGACAGGGATAAATATCATAATTACTGCCGTATTGTTCATAAATGAAGAGGCAAAACTTACAAACAATAGCATCACAAAAAGCCAGAGCCAGAAGTTACGCTTCATCTTTTCACAAAAGAAGTTTCCGGCTTTATTAAGTAGCCCGGTTCTCCGTAACCCTTCGCTGATGACAAACATTGCAGCAATAGTTATAGTGGCAGGATTGCTGACGCCGGCAAATCCCTCTTGAGGGGTAAGTATTCCAGAAGCCAAAAGACAGACCAGTAGTATTAAGGCAGCTACATCAAATGATACGTAGTCGGTTGCGAAAAGAAATAATGCAAGTCCAAGCAGGGCAAATACGAAAATAATTTCGAATGACATGCTTTACTGTCACTTTAATGTATGGGTATTTAAAGTTTTACTGATTCTATTTATGGGTCGTGCTTTTCTGAATTGTTGAGCTTATTTGTATTTCTTTTAACAAACGATCGTCCCCAGAAATTTCTTTTAGAAGAAAGAGGATATATCTGATGTCTACATTAATTGCTCGTTTGAATTTTCGGTTATAATGATAGTCGCCAATTACCCCTTTGGGGTTGCTGCCGATGGCCAGCCCCACAATTTCTCCATCTTTATTTAGCACAGGACTGCCCGAGTTACCCCCGGTTATATCATTACTGGTTAAAAAATTAATGACCGGCGAATCAACAGAATCAGCATAGGTGGATAATTGGATATATTTATTTAGAGCTGCTGATTTGGTGCTGTTAGCAGCGAGTTCACTGGGAGTTGTAAATGGGTTGTGGTATGTTCCTTCGGTATTTTTATAGCCGGTAACATGTCCAGTGCTGAGTCTAAGCGTTGAGTTTGCGTCAGGGTAAGACAAGGTGTCGTTTTTAAAGGCCAGCATTCCCTCGGCATACCGGCGTTGGGCGGGTCGCAGGTAGGGGACATGTTGCAAATAGTTTTTTCGACTAAACTGGTAGGTTTCAAACATTTTTTTGTAGAGTTCTACCATGGGATCAGCAGGGGTGGCCCGGGCACTGTCGATAGGGAGATCGACAAACTTTTTGGCTTTTGTAAGATCAAATATAAACGATTGTTGTTCCAGAGAATCTACATAGTTTGTGATTTCTTGTTTAAGATCTTGCTTTTCGGCCCCGCCGAATAGGCGTATAAGATAGAACATTACTTTACCATCGGGCAGTGTAGCCTGTGAATACAGCATTTCAGAGAGCATCAACTTTTGTGCTTCGATATTGATATTCTCTAATACCTTTTTATGCTGAGTGATGAGGTTCTTTTTTTGTTTTTGTGTTAGATCTGTATTGGCAGAATCGCCCCTGTGGCGACGGTATGCGTTATAAAATCCCGCTATTTTAAGCAGTTTGTTATTATTTATGGCTTGTACTAATCCGTATAATAAATCACCTGATTGAGAGGCGATGTCATAAGCCTGGTCGAGCTGTTTAAGCACCCTCCGGTATCGTAGAAATCGCAGAGAATCTTTTCGTGCCCACATTTCGAAATCCTTTTCCAGAGTGCGTTTTTTTTCGATAATATTATGCTTTTCAAACCCGTGCTGTACGTCTCGGTAGTATGCGAGTACGTTAGCTATTGACGCGCGCCTGGATGTATTCTTAATAGCGGTTCCGGAATCTTGCTCGTCCGCATATTGCAGGCTTTTGAGTATGGCTCGATAAGAGTCGAGGAGAACCGGATTTCGATGATTTTTATAGAACTCAAAAGAAAAGCTGCTTTCGTTCCTATATGTTTGCCCCGGAAATCCTAAGGTCATGGTAAAATCATCAGCAGCAACCCCAGAAGTATCAATTGGAAGGTGAGTGGCAGGCTGGAAGGGGATGTTTGCGTCATCATATGAGCTGCCTTGTCCATTGGTGTCTACATAGGCTCGTAAAAAAGCATAGTCTCCACCGTGAGTGGGCCAGCTCCAGGCCAGGGGTGCGTTGGTGTATTCCGCTACTGCTTTGGGGGGCAGATGCACAAGACGCACGTCTTGAATTACTTTATATACCGACATGAATTGGCGATTCCCCGACCAAAAATCGTTAATCTCTACAATGAGATCGTCGGTACTGTCCTTGCGTTGGGCAATGAGCCTTTTCTTTATAGATTGTGTTTGTTGCTGTTGTTCATAATAGGTTAGAGTGTCAGGAAGCTGGGACTGGATCTGGTGGGTTACTTCTTTCTGTTCAATCGGAATATACAGGGTATAGTTTTCCAGGGGGAGTTCAGAATCCATAGCGTCAGCATAGAATCCGGTTTTTGGATAATTGTTTTTAATGATGCTTGCCGAAGTTTTGCCATCGTATGCAATGCGGTGATTGGTGAGGATAAGCCCTTTAGGCGATACAAAGGCTCCGGTGCCACTGCTGCTGCCATTGATATTTATACGCACAATACCTTGGTTCAACGATGCTTTTTCAGGATGATACAGCGTAGACTTTGCCAGCTTAAGCCCTTTATTTTTCAATGCTTTGTACAGGATGCCATCAATTTGGGGCAATAGCCACATTCCCTGATCATTGGGGACTATTCTGTTTTCTGGGGTGCCATTTAATTGTTCTGGAGCCATTGTCTGTTGTGCAGAAGAAGAGGTAGCACACCCGGATAACACAGATGCCGTAATGATAAACAAGGGAAGAAAGAGTTGGTATATATATCCTTTAAAGTGCATGCTGAATTATATAATTAGATGCTTATATTTGATCGCGAAGTTTTAAGAAGGTGCGAAGATTTTTTCTTACATTAAAGCGATATAACTTTTGAAAGCATTATAAAAGATTAAGGTTGTTCGAATATGAAATATGAGCACAAGTTTTTCTATCTCTGCAAAATACCTCTAAGCGCAGAAGGCCCCAAAGATGTTGAGGTTATTGATCGCGCTGAGCAAACGTCAGAATTTCCCAAACTCTTTGAAGAATATGAAGAGTTGCGTTCTCATGCGTTTAATGAGGACAAGTTATACAGTGTTATTCGTGCAGATGATGTTTTTGAGCTGCTGCGTACAGGCACAAAAAAACAGGCTAAGGAGTTGGCTTTTGAAAATGCACAGCAAGAAATTGTAACCAACCTGCAGCACAAAGTAATGCAAGGTGATGATAAAGAAGCGAAAGCGATTCTTAAAGAGGTACACGATATAGACGCCTAAATTACAGGCAATCTCTATCTTTATTTTTATACTATTCGCGTTATGGCTGCAAAAAAACGTCCATTCTATATTGTCGAGCAGGATAAGGATATTTTTGTAGTGGATAAACCTGCCGGTTTATTGGCTGTGCCTATCCCAGACAGCAATGTTAAAAATCTGTACGACCTGGTTGCCGATCATCTTGGCAAGCATGGAGTTCGGGTAGGGTGCGTGCATCGTATTGACCGGTATACTAGTGGCCTGATGGTGTTTGCAAAAAATAAAAGGGCCTATGATGATCTCTATGAAAAGTTTCGCAATCATGACCCCAAGCGAACCTACCTTGCTATTGTGCGGGGTATCGTAGAGAAAGATGAAGGTACGCTTGAACATCACCTTAAGCTCATCAAGGATGGATTTCGTAATATCGTGGTTGACCCGGATGAGGACGGAGCCACGCCTGCCCGGTTATCATATAAGGTGAAAGAACGATTTTTTGATAATACGTTGGTAGAGGTTCAACTTGATACGGGGCTCAAAAACCAGATTCGGGTGCAGTTCGAGGAGATCGGTCATCAATTGGTTGGAGATCAACACTATGCGCCCGAAGAGAAGCAAGAACCCCTGATTGACCGGCAGGCCCTCCACGCCTATCGCCTCTCTTTTAAGCATCCCCGAAAACGAAAAACAGTAAAGTGCGAAGCAAAGATACCTGCTGATATGCTTCGTCTTATTGATCGTTTCCGATGGAATAAAGAGAAACATTCCGGCTAGCAAGCCGGTTATATATCTTCCGGTATAAGTTACTTCCTATCTGTCTTATAAATACCTTCTATTGGTGTGTTGGAATGAATACCTCGATATTCATGTAGTGATAATTCAACAATTTACCAGCAACAAAAAGTTATGGTTATACAAGTATTTAAAGAGTTACTCTGTGAGTTAATTGCAGAAATATTTGAAGTTACAGATCGCACAAAAGAGTGTAGATGGAATTGTAACTGCAACAAATAATTAAACAGGCAAGAGGTGTTCAGAAATGAGTACCACAACAATAGAAAAGAAAGAGATGGATATTAATATTGGGATTGCTGAAGAAGACCGAAAAGCAACAGCCGATGCATTGTCAAGGGTATTAGCAGATTCATACTTGCTATATCTTAAAACGCACAATTATCACTGGAATGTAACCGGTGAGCTGTTCCACTCTTTGCACGAACAGTTCGAGGAACAATATACCGAACTCGCTGATGCAATAGATGAGATTGCAGAACGAATTCGTGCGCTGGGATATCGTGCTCCGGGAACATTTAAAGAATTTAATGAGTTAACTTCTATTGAAGAGGAGTCCGAAGAACCCGAAGCTTTGGAGATGGTTCGACGACTGGCAATAGGCAATGAGCAGGTACTGCGTACCGCACGACAGGCGCTGGAACCTGCAAAAGAAGCCGAAGATGAGGCAACAGTAGATCTGTTGACTCAACGGCTTCATGTTCACTCAAAAACAGCCTGGATGTTACGAAGTCATCTCGAATAGCAATGGGCTTTATTGAAATACTAATTTAACCCTTGAGCATTATGGCTACCCGAGAAGAATACATTAATAAGTTAGAAAATAAGCTCAGAGAGTGGAATACGCAGATCGATGAGTTGCAAGCAAAAGCCAATAAAGAATCACAAGATCTAAAAGCAACGCTCGAAGAGCGAATTGAAGTGTTATCAAAAAAGCGTGAAGCCCTTAAATTGAAGCTCAATCAGATTAAGGATTCCGGGGATAAAACCTTTGAGGATATTAAGTCTGATACCGAGCAGCTCTGGGGCGACGTAAAAAAAGGCATATCCGAAATTCGAGAAATCGTTAAGGGATAAATAGGTATTTTTCTTTATCGAAGAAGGCAGTACATTAATGTGCTGCCTTTTTTATTTACAGTTTAAATTCAAGACAGATTGCTAAAAGTATGGAAGAATTTCGTTCAATTCTCGAGAAAATGATGCCCCAGTTAGTTGAATACGGCTTAAAAGTAGCAGGGGCAATATTAATTTTAGTGGTAGGATGGACCGTGGCGGGATGGTTTAGCAAGAAAGTACGACGCCACTGTGAAAGCTCCCAAACTATCGATGACACCTTAACTCCGTTGTTGGCAAAGCTCACAAAGATATTAGGGCTTACAGTTGTCGTAATTTTTGTACTGAATATGGTGGGCATTCAAACAGCAAGCCTCGTGGCGGTGTTAGGAGCCGCAGGACTTGCAGCCGGTTTGGCATGGCAGGGTACCCTTTCGGATGTTGCTGCGGGGGTTATGCTATTGGTGATGCGGCCGTTTAATGTGGGTGATTCAGTAGATATTGCCGGTACATCAGGCACAGTAGAGGAGATAGGACTGGTAATAACAAAGATTAACACCTTTGACAATGTGGCTGTTGTCTTGCCCAACTCCAATGTATGGGGGAATAATATTAAAAATATGTCTGTCAACGAGAAGCGGCGCTTAGATTTGGTCATTGGTTTTGGTTATGATGATGATATCGATCATGCCATGGAAACAATTAACGAAATTCTTGAAAAGGAGGATCGTGTGCTAGCTGATCCCGAACCGCAAGTTGCCGTCTCTGAACTTGGAGGCAGCTCTGTAAATCTAATTGTTCGTCCTTGGGCAAAAAAAGAAGATTTTTGGTCATTAAAATATGACCTTACGAAACGTATTAAAGAGCAATTCGATGAGGAGGGTATCAATTTCCCTTATCCTTCAAAAGATGTATACCTGCACAAAGATGTCGGTTGATTAAGTAACTAAAAGGTGTTCCCTGTTATGCCTGGAGGGGATTTTGCTAAGCTGATATTGTTATTCGTATACGAATTGTAATAAGTTCTCTAGAAATATTATCTTAGTTAATCGTTATAAGCATCTAGCGTTAAATCAGAATTGCCAAGAGCTACAACAGAGGTTTCTGTGAATACTACTATGGAAGAAAACGAAAAGACATCCGAATACTTGTACGAGGATGAAGACGTATTTTTAACTGAAAATAATGAGCTTTTTCTGAAAAAGGGATTACAGGGAGATCAGAAGAAATTATGTGAGGTCCCGGCCGATGAAGTTAAAGACAAAATTGCTGAACTTGAGGAGACCTTTGCTGCATTAAAAGAGAAGGTTGAGCAGGCCCTTTCTGGTCAAGAGGTAACAGAAGAGTTGCTAGACTCTCTGCAAAAAGAAGTTCAGGCTACGATAGGTATTGGAGATTTTGGTAGTTTGCTGAATCGTATTGAAGATGCAGGAGTAGCTGATAAAGATGAAAGTGAGGATGAAGCTGAAGCTGCTGCAGAAGAAGTAGCTGAAGATCAAGTAGAATCTAAAGAAGCTGAACACGAAGAGTCTGAGGAAGTATCACAGGAATCTACTGATCAGACGGGAGCTGAAGAAGTAGAAACAGAAGACGATTCTACTGACGAAGATGAAAAGCCTGAAGAAGCAGCTGCTAAAGCCGAAAATGAGGGGAGCGACGAGTCAACAGATGAGGAGGCTGATGAAGACCCTGTAACATTTTATAAGAATATTGTTAATAAAGCCCAAGAGCTTGCCCAGCAAACCGATTGGTCGTATGTGTCTGCAGAATTCGACAATCTTAGCCACAAATGGGCCGACGGTCCTGATACCGATTCTGATAAAGTTAAAAAGCTTTTCCAAAAGTTTAACAAAACGGTCGATAAATTTGAGGAGCGGAAGGAAGAGCACTATGCTAAACAGAAAGAGAAGCGGCAACAGAATTTAGAGACTAAAAAGAAACTGCTTAAAGAGTTTGAAGGCATCGTTTCTAACGAAACCTGGACGGCTACCAAGCGTGTAGGACAGATAAAGCAACAGTGGAATAGTACGGGGCCGCTTCCTTCCGGTAAAGGTGATGAGTTGGACGAGCGTTTTGAAGAGTTGCTCGAAATCTTTAATGAGCATAAGGTAGATCGGCTGGTACAAAAGCGGCAACAAGAAGAAGATAACCTGATGCTAAAGCTGACGGTTCTTGAGAAGATGGAAAAGGTGGCCGGTTCTATTAATCACGAAACCACCGAGTGGGATGAGCTGGAAGAGAAGTTTGAAGATCTTACCAAACAGTGGAAAAAGATTGGCCGTGTTCCCAAAGATAAGGCTAATAATGTATGGGAGCGTTATAAGGCTGCCCAGGATAAGTATTACGATCAAAAATATAAGCATGATCCCGAACATCAGAGTAAGGTAGATCGCTTTTATCATAAAAAAGAGAAGCTCTGTAAAGAGGCCGAAGCACTTCTTGAAGAAGAAGATCTGGCTATTGCTGCCCGAAAGATTAATAAGTTGCATCGCCGGTGGAAGAAGGTGGGTAACTTGCCGCAACGAACAGAAGATAAATTGTGGAATCGCTTTAAGGAAGCGACGGATGCTTTTAATGAGAAAAAAGCGAATAATCGGGATAAGATTGAAGAGCTTGAAGAGAAGCATTACCAGCAAAAGCTGGAGCTGATCGATAAAGCAAATGCTATTAAAGATACGGATGACTTTGAAAAAGGGCATTCGCAAATGCAGAGCTATATGGATCGCTGGAAAAAGATTGGACCTGTACCCCGGAAAAAGTCCAACAAGATATGGAAGAAGTTTAAAGGGGCTATGGATGAGTTCTACGATCGCCGTCGAGAACACTTCAAAGAAGTAAAAGAAGAGCGAAAAGAAAACCTGGAAAAGAAAAAAGAGATTCTTGAAGAGCTTCGAGAGCTCGGTCGCCACGAAGATCCTATTGAGGCTGTTGAGATTGCAAAAGGGCTCCAAGAGAAATTCAAAAACGTAGGTTATGTGCCCATAAAGCAAAAAAATAAAATGTGGAAACAGTACCGGGAGGTCTGTGACGTCATTTATGATCGGATGCGGGCAGCTAAGTCAGGTGATAAATTTGACCAAGAGTTGGCTAAGGCAGATTTGAACCCTGAAGAACGTAACCAAATTCAAGAATTGCGGAAGGAGTATAAAAAAGTTAAAAAAGAGGTCCGCAGTTTAGAGAAAGAGGTTCTGCAATACGAAGAGAAAAAAACATATTTTAAGCCTAGTAATGGGGGCAATAGTTTGTTGGACGAGGTCGAAAATAAGATTGAAAACCTCGAGCAAGAGATCGAACAGAAAAAGCAAAAAATGGAGGAGCTAACAGACCAAATGGAAGATATCCGTGAGGCGTCGGCTTAATGGGGAAAATTTGCTTTTCTTATTGGTTCCGCTATTTTTACAACAATTAACGAATGTGTCCTTCTTGTATCAAGGTTAGGGCTTTTTTTAAAAAAATAGGTCAACAAATATGAATAGATGACCTGTCTTGTTGTAATTGATTAACTTCCAAAGGAATTGCATGGGCGATAAGAATGATCAGATAAGCATTGTTTTTTGGGGCGTCCGTGGGTCAACCCCTTGTGCGAATAAAGAAAATATGGTCTACGGGGGCAATACCACCTGTGTGCAAGTGGATATTCCACAATCCGATGAAGTGCTGATACTTGACAGCGGCACCGGTATTCGCAATTTAGGGAATACTATAAATGGCAACGGAAAAGTTCGGGGACGGATATTTATTACTCATCCCCACTGGGACCATATCCAGGGCTTTCCTTTCTTCAAACCTATTTATGGTTCCAATAATCAGTTTGAGATTCACATGCCCCAACAAGAAGACGGCGGGTGCAAAGAGATTTTATCGGGGCATTTGACGAAAACATTTTTCCCGGTAACGCTGGAGATGATTGATGCCAACCTCAAATATATAACTCAGCCCCCGGAGGAAATTGAATATGAGGGATATAGTATGGAGTACATGCTGGCTAACCATACTACTAATACTGCTATTTATAAGCTGGAATGTAACGGTCATACGATAATTTTTTGCCCGGATAATGAACTTGACCCGGAAGCTATTAAAGCAGGAAAAGAGTATTACAGTCGGTTGATGAGTTTCTTTGAGGGTGCCGATATTTTAGTTCACGACGGACAGTATGATCTTGAATCGTATGAAGGAAAACATGGGTGGGGGCATTCGGCCTGGGAGGTTGTTGTTGATTTTGCCCGACAGGCAAACGTGAAGAATCTATTTATAACTCATCATGATCCTGATTCTACAGATAGGGTGTTGGCTGATCTTGATGAAAAATTACAGCGAGAATATGCGCCGTATTTTAATACTATTGAGCTCGCTAAAGAAGGGACTCAGCTATTAATATAAAAAGGGATGCCGTCAAGCATCCCTTGTATTCATATATTAAGGAGCTTTTTAAAATATGTTGACCAAAAGTCCAGTATCGGTTACTTAAAGATAAAGTCGTACGCCTATACCGCCATCCACGTCGAAGCTGGTTTCAGGAGCTATATTGATTACGGGAACAACCTCAAAGAAAAAACCTATGGGTGAATCTTCCAGCAGATAATTTAACCCTACGGGAATTCGGGCGCCGATGAGGTCAGTATCCCCTAAAACTACTCGGCCGCCAATACCATAGTAGATAGGAAGGGTACCTGAATCAATTTCATTAAATGTTTCGTAATTATGCCATAGATAGTCGGCATGTATGTTAATGGCTTCATATCGCCCAAAAGACCAAGCCATTCCGGCGTCTATGGCATTACCGCCGCCAGTCCAGGTTTTTAAGCTAAGGCCAGTAGGTTCACCAACGATGAATCCAATTCCAAGATCTTTATCAGCATCTTGGGCAGCTGAGATATTATTTAGAGAAACGACTAGAAAGGCTGACAGTACTGTTACAATAAGTAGCTTTTTCATAATTGAAGTAATTATTTTCAGAATTAGTTAGTAAGATATATGCTGGATCATTAGTCCAATTAAATTGTTTAGCAGGTATAATGTTCCGTACCCTGAGCACGGGACGCTTCGTTAATTAAATAGAGATGCCTGCCGTTGTTTGAATGCTATTATAACAAAGCTTGGTATATGAATAATTCACAGAAAAACGTGTTAGTTGTGTTTGTAAAAAATCCAGAGGTGGGTAAGGTTAAAACCCGCTTAGCTAAAACGGTTGGCGCCGATGTTGCATGCCGTGTATATCACCAATTATTGCAGTTAACCAGACAAAGGGCAAAGAAAATTACGTGCGCCAGGCAACTGTGGTACTCCGATTATATTGATCACAATGACGAGTGGAACGAAGATTATTTTGAAAAGAAATTGCAACAAGGCAATGGTCTGGGAGAACGAATGAGCCATGCATTTCAACATGCTTTTTCAGAAGGCTTTGAACAGGTGGTACTTATCGGGAGTGACTGTGCAGAGCTGAAAGAAAAGCATTTAAGAAAAGCATTTAGGACCTTGCAAAATGTTGATGTAGTGATTGGTCCCTCAAAAGATGGTGGGTATTATTTGTTGGGGATGAAAGAGTATCTTCCCGGCCTTTTCGAAAATATAGAATGGAGCACGTCGCAAGTTTTTAAGGAGACTATATATCGCATTAAAAAGCTGGATATGACTTATGAAGTTTTAAGTGAGTTGAACGATATTGACACTGAAAAAGATCTACAGGAATCTTCCTTAAACCTACAGAGTCAATGAAGATAAGTGTAATTGTTCCGGCTTATAATGAGGAGGAATGTATTGACCGAACAATAAAAACAGTTAGAGAGAGGGCCGGATTATCTGTTAATGAAGTTATTGTAGTTGATGGGGGGAGCTCAGATAATACAGAGGCCATAGCTCAGCAGACCTCTGCAACCGTTTTTGTATCTCCCCAAAAAGGACGTGCGGCTCAAATGAATTATGGGGCCAGGCAAGCGACCGCTGATATACTCTATTTTTTACATGCTGACAGTGTGCCTCCCCAAGATTTCGATCAAAAGATAATAAATACGGTAACCCAAAAAGCACCGGCCGGTTGCTTTAGGTTGGCTTTTGATCATAACCACTGGTTGTTACAGAGTTATGCCTGGTTCACAAAGTTCGATATTGATGCCTTTCGGTTTGGAGATCAAAGCTTGTTTATTAAAAGGGAGCACTTCTTCTCCATTGATGGTTTCAGAGAAGATCATTTACTGATGGAGGACAATGAAATTGTACGGAGGATTAAAGAAAGTTATGCTTTTTCTATCATAGATGATACTGTAACAACCTCGGCTCGGTCATACCAAAAAGTGGGAGTTATCAAGCTTCAGCTTTTATTTGTTGTGATATACCTGTTATACTTTTTGGGGGTAAAACAAGAGTATTTGTTGATGCTCAAAGAAAAAGCACTCCGAGAAGGATAACACTGTTAACTAGCTGCAAACCGTATTTCGGTATTTCAGAGTTAACAGTATGCTAATCTTAGATTTTTTATTTTTATATCGCTCTGGGAAAAGGGATGGTAGGTTGTTTATTTCAGCTTCCAATCTCAGATTATATGCTTAAAAGGTTAAAGCATGTAAAAAGCCCATGAGTGGTTAAGAATTGATTCACTTATCAAATCACTAATTTAAACGAACATATCTATCGATTATGAAACGTTACTTATCTATTCTGGTTGCAGTATTGCTGCTCCCAATGGTAATGTTTGCCCAAGGTATAACGTCCGGTTCCATAGAGGGAACGGTTGTTGATACAGAAGGTGAACCATTGCCTGGTGCAAATGTTGTAGCTATACATCAACCAACTGGTTCGCGTTATGGTACGGCAACACGCCCAAATGGCAAGTTCACATTTAACAGTGTACGTGTTGGTGGGCCTTACCAAATTCAAGTTACTTTTGTTGGTTTTGATGCTAAGAAAAAGGAAGTTCCTAATGTTCAACTTGGAGAGACCATTGAGGTAAATTTCACCTTAGCAGAAGGACAGTTGGCTCTTGATGAAATTTCTGTAGTTGCTCAGGTTGATGAAACGTTTAACCGTGACAGGACAGGTGCCGGAACGAATATTAGTAGTGAAGACATGAACCAAACGCCGACTTTATCTCGCTCGCTGGGTGATTTTACCCGATTGACTCCGCAAGCTACTGGCGGTGGAAGTTTTGGTGGAGATAATGACCGTTTTAATAACTTATTGGTTGATGGTGCAACTTTGAATGATGTCTTTGGCTTAGGTGAAGGTACTCCCGGAAGTCAGGCTGGTGTTAGTTCGCCAATTAGTATTGATGCTATCGAAGAGTTTAATGTTGATATAGCTCCTTTTGAAGTTACCAATAATAACTTTACCGGTGGACAAATTAATGCTGTTACAAAGAGTGGTACCAATACCTTTACCGGTTCTGCCTACTACCAACTACACAATGAGAGGTTTGTTGGAAACTATATCACAGAGGATGGCCAGACTTCTGAAGATATAGAAACATTTGATGAAAAATACCTTGGCCTCACGTTGGGCGGTCCTATTATTGAAGATAAACTTTTCTTCTTTGTAAATGGAGAGTTTAAACGGGAAACGGCTCCCATTACAGGTGGAATTATGGGAAGTAGTCAGGATAATAGTTTTGATGTTCCTGCTTCAACCTTTTCTGAAATTCAAAATATCGCACAAAACAAATATAATTATAATCCTGGAAGTTTTGGGAATAACCTTGACCAGAAACAGGATAATAATAAGATTCTTGCTAAAATTGATTGGAACATTAACCAGGAGCACAAGTTAACTTTTCGATACAATTATGTGGATGCAACGGACAATGAAGGTATCGGTCGTGGTTCGTCATCTTATAGTTTTTCTAATCGACAGTACAACTTCAATAGTACGCAAAATTCATATGTAGCTGAGTTAAACAGTAGCTTTGGCAATAATACATCCAATACCTTCCGCGCGGTATATACTCGTATTCGAGATTCAAGAGATGTGGTTGCAGATCCATTTCCTCAAGTAAGTATTGAGGTCCCGTTAGAAGACGGTGGTGATACCGGTAATATTTTAATGGGAATTGATCGATTTTCTCAGGCGAATGCTTTGGATCAAGATTTGATCGAAATTACGGATAACTTCACCTACATCCGCGGAAACCACGAATTTACTATTGGTACCAGTAACCAGATTTTTAAATTTAGAAATCTCTTTGTTCAAGATGATTTTGGGAATTATTCATTTGAACCAATAGGAGAACCTGGTGATCCCAATTATGTAAGTGCAGTTGAAATGTTCGAAAGAGGTAATCCCACTTACTATAATTATAGTTATCTCCTTGATGATGGTAATCGGGCAGCTGAGTTTAATGCTCTTCAATTGGGTGCGTATGTGCAAGATAAGTGGACCGTACAGCCGAATTTAAAGCTTACCTTTGGTTTGCGTGTGGATGTCCCCATTATGCCTGATGATCCTACTTATAATCCAGATGTACCTGATGCGTTTCCTGGATATAGTACAGATCGTGTAGCAAGTGGAAACATTCTCTGGTCCCCCCGTTTCGGTTTTAACTGGGCTCCAGAAACTGGAGAGTACACTACACAAATTCGTGGTGGGGCAGGAATCTTCTCTGGAACACCTCCATTTGTATGGATTTCCAACCAGTACAGTAATACTGGTGCTGACTATGGACGTGTATCTGCTGGTTTTTGGGAAGCTAATTGGGGTGATGGGTTCTTTAGTCCAGATCCAAATAACCAACCTAAGCCTGGTGGTAGTAATGGGTTACCATCAGTTGAAACAACTGAGGTTAACTTGATTGAAAAAGATTTTAAGTATCCTCAGGCCGCTAAGTTTAATTTAGCTGTAGATCAGGATCTTCCGTATGGTGTTACTGCAACATTGGAGGGTGTCTATTCTAAATCAATAAATGCTGTTGTTTATAGAGACATAAATCTTGAGCAAGTGGGCACTTCAATATACGGGCGTCCAATGTATGGAACTGTCTTTGAGGGACGATATAATAATGCCTCTGAGAATCCTGCATATGTAGATCAAAGGTTTACTAATGCATTGGTATTGGATAATACGGATAAAGGATACAATTATACTATTACCAGTGAGTTGAATAAACAGTTCGATTGGGGGTTGAGAGCAAATGTCTCTTACACCTATAATCGTTCAGAGAATGTAAATAATGGTACTTCAAGTCGGGCTATTTCTAACTGGACATATAATGAGGCTAAGGATAAAAATGATCCTCGAATTGGGACGTCATATTTTGAACAGCGTCACCGCATTTTAGCGAATGTTGGATATACTTTCTCTTGGGCTGATCGTTTCAGAACAACAGTTTCTGTTATTTACGATGGTCACTCAGGGGCACCCTTTAGTTGGATATATGATGGTAATGCCAATGGTGATTCTGGAGATGGTCGATATCAAAACGACCTTGTCTATGTTCCGGCTTCTGAAGATGAAATAATCTTAGAGTCTAATAATTGGAATGAAATGAATGACTTTATTGCCAGCAATTCTTCATTGAATGATTACCGTGGTGAGATTGTTCCGAGAGGATCTGCGCGTGCTCCTTGGTCTAATTTCCTTGATTTACGGATTAATCAAGAAATTGAAACATTTAGTGGACAAAAGGTGGAGATTACCGCCAGCATGTTTAATGTGTTGAATTTCTTGAATGAGGATTGGGGTAAGCGTGAGTATGTATCCTATAATACTTATCAGCCATGGACAATTAAGGAATATGATAATGCAACAGGTAAACCTATTATTTCCTTTAATCCTGATGAAGTTTCTGAGGATCGAATTTATAGTACGAGCAACCTTGGTTCCAGATGGCAGATGCAGATTGGTCTTCGTTATTCATTCTAACGAGTTGCCAATAGTTTGATTTTATAGGGCAGTCCATTCGGGCTGCCCTTTTTTATTTTAAAATGATTTCACAAAGCTGAGATGTAATACCACAGATAATGCGTTATCTTTAGACGAAAGTGATTTTGCTTAAATTGAAGTTTTGAAAACGATTACACGGTTTATGAAACGACGTTTACTTACCATCTTACTATTGGCAGTATGTACTGGTTTATTGGGGTGTAGTAGTGAACAGCAACCCAACCCCCCAAAAACACTGCTGATTTCTTTTGATGGTTTTGGCCACAACTATCTGCATAAGGCCGATACCCCAAATTTTGATACGCTAGCTGCCGGTGGAGTTCAGGCCGAAGGATTAATCCCCGTTTTCCCCACTAAAACCTTTCCCAATCACTATTCCATAGCCACGGGGCTGTATCCCGAAAACACCGGTTTCATAGGGAACACTATGTACGATCCCAAGTGGGAGGAGTGGTATCGCATTCGGGATCGCGAGGCCGTAGAAAATGGCAAGTGGTATGGGGGAGAGCCGATCTGGAATACGCTCGAAAAGCAGGGTATTAAAACCGGCACGATGTTCTGGGTAGGTTCCGAAGCCGATATACAGGGGATGCGCCCCACCCATTGGAAAAGGTATAACGATGATATGCCCGGCAAAGCACGTATTGATACCGTTATTAAATGGATGGCAGCACCCGGTGATAGAGTCGTGAACTTTGCTACACTTTATTACAGTGATGTAGATAGCAAGGGACATCGTTACGGCACGAAATCTGATTCCGTAAAGCAGGCTATCAAGCGTGCCGACCGTCTTATGGGCTATCTAAAACAGCAGATGGAGAAAAGTAGCCTATGGGAGAATACCAATATTATAATCGTTTCGGATCACGGCATGGTAAACCAGTCGGCCGATAAACTCATCCGGTTAGATAATATTATTAACATGGAGAATACCGGTCGGGTTATTTGGGGGCCAATGACGATGATTGAGCCGAAAAATGGTAAAAAAGAGGAGGTTTACCGGGGGCTTAAATCCGCCGAAAATAATTACAAAGTGTATAAGAAAGAGGATCTGCCCGAGCGCTATCATCTTAAAAATCACCGGCGCGTAGAAGATATTGTGATGGTGGCTGAGTTGGGATACACCATTCTGGATGAAGAATATGAGCAGCGGTTTTTAAACTCATTGCCCCGCGCTACCCACGGATATGATAATAACAATAAAGAGATGCAGGCTTTATTCCTTGCACGAGGTCCCGCCTTCAAAAGTGGAGCAGAAGTAGAAGCATTTCAAAACATCCATATTTATGAATTAATTAATCATCTCATGGGTACTGAGCCGACGCAGAACGATGGTTCCGTCGATAGCGTTAGAGTGCTTCTAAATTAAGGTTTCTTGCCGATAAACGTTGCATCTATCCGATGAAGCCGAGATATTTAGTCCAAATTTAAAACAGCAACAGAATAGAAGAACCTGATGGCTTACGTAGTAACAGAACCGTGCATCAACTGTAAGTATACAAACTGTGCAGCAGTATGCCCTGTTGATGCTTTTCGGGAAGGGCCTAACTTCCTGACGATAGATCCGCTAGAATGTATTGATTGTGATGCTTGTGTGGCTGAATGTCCGGTAGAAGCGATCTATCCTGATGATGAAGTACCCATGGAGTGGGAGCATTATATTGATTTAAATGAGCAGCTGGCCGAAGAGTGGGCTGATCACATTATCAACCAAACCACAGAAGAGATGGAAGATGCCGATGAATGGGCCGAAGTCGAAGAAAAGCTCGAACATCTCGAAGAAAGCTGGGGCTAATTTTGTTACCAGTTAATGGTTATTGGTGTGACCTAATAACCATTAACCAATAACTGATGATTTATGATGAGTAAGGGTGTCTCCTCCTATCAATTAGATCTTAGAGATAAAACGATCAACCTTTCTACTCCTCACATAATGGGGATTCTCAACGCCACGCCTGATTCTTTTTCTGATGGCGGCCGGTTTAACCAGGTGAAAGATGCGATGGCACGCATCCAGGAGATGATATTGCAGGGGGCTGATATTATTGATGTGGGCGGTGAGTCTACACGCCCGGGTTCTGACCCTGTTGCTCAAAAAGAGGAGCTGGATAGGGTAATTCCCATTCTTGAAAAAGCTATTCCGCAATTCCCTGATACCCTTTTTTCTGTGGATACCACGAAATACGAGGTGGCCCGGCAAGCTCTTAAGCTGGGTACGCACTTTATAAATGATATAAGTGGACTGAAAAAAGAGCCTCGCTTTGTTGATCTCTGTGTGAAATATAATGCAGCCTATATTATGATGCACTCACAGGGAGATCCTAAGAATATGCAGGAAGATCCCACTTATGAGCACGTTGTGAATGATATATACCGATTTTTTGATGAGCAGTTGGAGCGGGCGAAAGAAAAAGGGCTTAAGCAGATTATCATAGATCCGGGTATCGGTTTTGGGAAAACGTTGGACCACAATCTGGAGTTGCTTGCTCATTTGGAAACGTTTAAAGCCTTAGGTCATCCCATTATGGTTGGGGCTTCCCGAAAGTCTATGCTCGGTACCATTCTTAATGATCGTCCAACGGAGGGACGCATTACCGGTACGGTAGCTCTGCACTATGATGCAATGAGAAAAGGGGCCAAAATAATACGAGTTCATGACGTGAGGGAAGCACACGATTCATTACTGGTTTATAACGCTATTACTGATAAAGAATAGTAGTAGTTTTGGGGAAATTCTTTATTCAGTGCCTGCTATTTTATTTATTGAAGTACCGCAAAAAACTTCTCCAAATTATCGTTATATTCTTTTAAAGAATATTTAGTTAATCGAGGTATCCCCATTGATTCCCATAGGTTTCCTGGAATTTGGTATTAAGGACTTTATCGAAGTTCTGATTATTACCATGGTACTTTTTTATTTGTACCGATGGATACGGGGGACCTTTGCCATCCAGGCGGCTGTTGGGCTGGTCTTTATTATTGTGATCAACGCAGTAGTGAGTGCAGCGGGCCTTACCACTATAAATTTTATTCTGCGCGGTATTTTGGATGTAGGGGTGTTGGCTGTATTTATCATTTTTCAACCTGAAATACGCAAGCTGCTTTATAGGCTGGGACAAAACACCAACTTGGATCGCCTTTTTGTCCGCTCCAATCCTGATACCATTATCGATGAAGTAATTGATGCGGTACGTACGATGGCGCAGTCAAAAACGGGGGCGCTTATCGTTTTTGCCCGCAGCTCTTCACTACAAGACTTGGTAGATGTGGGGGTTAAGCTGGATGCCAAAGTGAACAGCCAGTTACTGCAGACGATCTTTAATAAACATACGCCCCTGCATGACGGGGCCGTGGTCATCAGAAATAACAGAATGGTGGCGGCCAGCTGTTATTTACCTATTTCTCAAAATCAGAATATTTCTTCTGTGTTTGGGACCCGTCACCGGGCAGCGGTAGGAATTACCGAAACCAACAATGTATTTGTAGTGGTGGTATCCGAAGAAACCGGGCGCATATCTATTGCCCGCAACGGTTCACTTACCAGTGGACTTACCATACAGAAGTTGCGCAGTGAAATGAATGAAGCACTGGGTGAGCAGGAGATCGAAGATGACGAGGTAGCATTTTCTCCCAGCCAGTCCGAGCTTAACTTGAGCTAATTCTTTTTTCAAAATTCATAACAATTTTCTCTTGCTCTCGTAATGGTATGCTGACTAACAATTAAAACAGATCAGTATTCCCATGAAAATATTGAAGCTTTTATTTCTTTTGGCAGCTACGTTAATAATGGCAAATGCCGTTTATGCGCAGGACGGTGTTTTTAATCTCGACAGAGAATATCAGGTTAATTCTGGCGGAACAGTTCACCTGAGCAGTGATGATGCAGAGGTGACTATTGAGGGTTCTGACCGTTCCAGTGTACACTTGGTAGTTTATCGCAATATTGATGTGGATGGGTGGAAGTTAGGATCTCGTGGAGAATTTGATATCGAAGTAGAGGAACGAGGAGGAGATCTTTATATACAAGAAAAAAATTCTGAAGAGTTTCGACTTTTATTCGGCAGTGTAGAAGAAGAGTATAGAATTACGTTAGAGGTGCCTTCCGATATATCTTTAGATCTGCAGGGGGATGATGACGATTATGAAATTTCAGATATCCAAGGCAGCTTTTCTGTGAATGCCGACGATTCAGATCTGGATCTGAGCAATATGACCGGTGACGATTTTAGTTTCGATATCGATGATGGCAGTATTCGTATGGATCAAACTCGGGGGAGCCTTAAATTAAGGATGGATGACGGTGATATGTATGTGCGACAGGGAAATTTTGATGAAATTGATGCGTACTTGGATGATGGAGAAGTAGATATCACAACCTCACTCGCCAATGATGGACTCTACATTTTTGATTTCGATGACGGAGACCTTGAGCTGAATATTACTGGAGGAGGGGGTCAGTTTGATATCCGTCACGATAATGCTGGCATCAGAACAGATAACTCCTTTGAAGAGTTGGACCGGGATGAACGACGTTCGTTATACCGATTGCTTGGTGGAGAGGCTCGCATTGAAATTGATATCGATGACGGAGATGTGGAGCTGAGAACGATGTAACATACAGTAGGGCGAACTCAAAGTATAAAGGTGGCTGCTCATATGAGCGGTCACCTTTATTGTTTTATCCGAACTCCTACCTTTCGTTGGGCGACTGGGTTTGTCGTCCGGCGAATCATAAAGGCAATAACCTTTGGGGTATTCCTTTCCTTAGCAAAAGCAATGTCATCCGCCCTACGGCGGATCTCCTTGAAGAAGTTCGCGTAAAATATAAAGTCAGCCTTCATCTACTAACCAATCGTTTCAGAGAGATTGCCACGTCGTACCGTCAAACCACGGTACTCCTCCCCGCAAAAACGGGGCACCGCGCAATGACGGGCGTTGATTTCAAAATTTAAAAGCAGTGTCACTGCGAGGGATTCCGGTTATTTTCCGGAAGACCGCGGCAGTCTCCCTTTCTTGGTTCGTGTAGAATCTAAAAGGCAAGAAAAAGCCTCCTCCGGCGGAGGGTTGGGCTATTGATTTAACAAAGATAACAAGGATTGTTTCCCATATTGATGTCTGTTTACGATTTGTGAGAGTATATTGGTATGTAGCTGATAGAAATTACCAGTATATGTGTTGTCCATTTTTTGCCAGCATCCGCCGAAAGTCGGACCAGCAAAGCTGGAAGAACGAAAAAACTGCTGGGGGAATCGTAGATTTTGTACTAGTTAAAGAAATGAGTTAGGGCGTTGCTCTATCTCTTCAGTTGCTATGAAGCTGGGTTTTCCCGCGATTCCCCCAGACCCCCAGATTTAAAACATATGTTCTCCTACCTTTCGTCGGGCGACTGGGGTTGTCGTCCGGCGAATCATAGAGATTGAACAAATGTAATAGAGCACCTTGCTCCAGTTTTTAACCGCTAACCAAACTACTTGATACTCTTAAAGTAGAGATCTAGCAGCATTTGGGCTGCCTTAAAAGAGCTAAGTTTCCCTTCTAACACCTTTTTTTCTATGGATCGTTTTTGTTTTTTTACATCGGGGTTATCATAGAAATGGTCAGTCAGCTTATTGCTAATGGTATCATACATCCAGTGTTTGGCCTGGCGGTTGCGCTTATCTTGGAAATAGCCATTTTCTTTGGTGAGTTTCATGTACTTTTGGATGATGTCCCAAATTTCCTCGATCCCTTTCCCGGTTAAGGCCGAACAGGTTGTTACCTCCGGCGACCAGCCGGATTTCGTTTCGGGATAGAGATGCAAAGCATTTTTATACTCCCGAACAGCCTGGGTGACTGTCTTTTCTGCGGCTTCATCAATTTTATTAATGGCAATGGTATCAGCCATCTCCATAATACCTCTTTTGATACCCTGCAGTTCATCACCGGCCCCGGCCAGCATTAACAGCAGAAAGAAATCGACCATAGAATGTACAGCCGTTTCTGATTGGCCCACGCCTACCGTTTCAATAAAGATGGTATCATATCCGGCCGCCTCACAAAGGTAGATCGTTTCGCGTGTTTTTCGTGCTACGCCGCCCAGAGAGCCCGCCGTGGGCGAGGGGCGGATGAATGCATCGTCGTTGGTAGCAAGGGTCTCCATGCGCGTTTTATCGCCCAGTATGCTGCCTTTGGTTCGGGTGCTGCTTGGGTCAATGGCCATCACCGCCAACTTCTTTCCCTGTTCTATGATGTGGTTCCCCAATGATTCAATGAAGGTGCTTTTGCCAACGCCGGGTACCCCGGTAATACCAATACGGATAGAATTTCCGGTATCAGGCAAACACTCTTCAATAATATCCTGGGCCAGCTCCCTGTCTGAGGCTTTGGTACTCTCAATAAGGGTGATTGCCTGGCTGAGAATGGTACGGTCTCCGCTTTTGATACCGTTCACATAATCCTCAAGACCTAGGGACTTTCGTTTGTTTTTAAAACGGTCCAATCCCTTGGTATTAATGGAGTTATTTTGATCTACTCCTTTGTTGACGGAAAGTGAAGAATCGTTATTTGGATCTGAGTTTTCAGGCATTACAAAAACTTATATATACTCCCCAAAAACGGGAGATAAAATTTATCCCTCCTCGAGGAGGGTGCCCAAGCCCGTGAGTTTTCGGGATTGGGCGGGAGGTGTATGTTTAAATAGAAGTGAGGTTTGACACCCCACCCTTCGGCACAAAACCCAGCCGAAGTACTCCCCTCAAGGGGAGATGGTTTTAGGTATTAAGTTTTATCCAATTTTCAATTATTTGAACTACAGAATCAATATCCTGTTTAATTTCCTTATTATCGAATCTAAGAAAATGTATATCATAGGATTCTATTTTTTGTTGTCGCTCTAAATCTTCGGTACTAGCCTGGGGATGTTGGTGAACACCACCGTCTACCTCAATAGCCAGCATTAATTCATGGCAGTAGAAGTCAACAATAAACTCAAGTATGGGTACTTGACGATGGAATTGATAGCCCAACCTCTTTCTCCTGATTCTTTGCCATAATAGCACCTCGGCATGAGTCATATTCTTCCGGAGGTTTCTCGCCAACTTTTTAAGCTCAGGGTTATATGGGATTATTTTGTTTTTCGACATCATGATTAGTAAATGGACACCCATCTGTCGCGAGGCGACTTTTCCCTCCGAGGGGAGATAAAATTTATCCCTCCTCGAGGAGGGGGCCCGAGCCCGTGGGTTTTCGGGATTGGGTGGGAGGTGTATGTTAGACTAAAATGAGGTTTTACACCCCACCCTTCGGCTCAAAACCCAGCCGAAGTACTCCCCTCAAGGGGAGATGGTTCGACAGATATTATGGTTTTTATAAATAAGCACTATCAAAAAATGCTTGTTCACAATCCAGTGATTGTTCAAATAATTCTGAAATTTCCTGCTGTCTTTCTGTAGAAAGTGTTGGACCAATTTGATCAAGTTGATTTCGTAGCCAGTCCACAAATGAACGGAATTCGGGATTAGCATGTAAGCTAACCCATTCACCAAAATAAAACTTTGAATAAGAACGTTCTGATATCCGGCTGGCCCAGCTTAGGTAGCTCCATTCAGCAACAATAAATACTGTAATTATGTTGGCATAATTTAATGATCGTCCTGCCTCGGCCATGAGCTGTTGAAATTTTTTCGTTGCCGGCAGTAGTTGTGGATCAGTTTGATCCTTTTCAGGGATATCTAAAGCCTCGAAAGATCGCTGAAAATAGGTATTCTCTTCACTGGTTACTTGCCCCAAAAAATTGACCAAGGGAATCCGATCCTCCAGTGAGGGAGCGGTACCAATGGCATGGCCGATAAGTTTTACCAGTTGATCAACAAACGCATAGTCTTGTACCAAGTATTGGCTGAATGTATCTTTATCCAAAGATTCTTCTCCCAGTTCATTGGTAAAACGGTGATTTATGACAGACTCCCATTTCTCTTGATGTATTGCTTTAAGCCAGTTTGTAAAACGACCATTAGACTTTTGTTCTGTCCATTCTTCAAAAGAAGTTTTTGATTGTAGCGTATCCATTCAGTTAACGTTACACTTTCCAAGTGTTAGACAACCGGAAAGCTTTATTCAAATTTTCATTTACTTTTGACTATCGATTAATATCTCTAAAATCTGTTGAGCGGCAAGGGAAATCACCGTACCCGGACCAAAAATACCAACAACTCCTTTATTATATAAAAACTCATAATCTTGTTCAGGGACAACCCCACCCACAATTACCATAATATCATCGCGGCCCAGTTTTTCAAGTTCATCAATAACCTGGGGAACTAGAGTTTTATGTCCGGCTGCCAGGCTCGAAACGCCCAAGATATGGACATCATTTTCTACCGCTTGTCGTGCAGCTTCTTCGGGGGTTTGGAATAGTGGACCGATATCAACATCAAAGCCGAGGTCGGCAAAGCTGGTAGAGATGACTTTTGCTCCGCGATCGTGACCATCCTGCCCCATTTTTGCGACCATAATACGGGGACGCCTACCTGCCAGTTCGGCAAAATCGTCGGCCAGCTGTTGGGCCTTTTTAAAGTTTTCGTCTTTATCAATTTCTGAAGAATACACGCCTGATACTGATCTTACGGTTGCTTTGTAGCGCCCGAACTCTTTTTCCATCGCATCGGAAATTTCACCGAGCGTGGCTCGTTTACGGGCTGCATCGACGGCCAGTTCAAGGAGATTTCCATCTCCACTTTCTGCCGCTTGGGTTATGGCATTGAGAGCTGAAGTAACTTCGTCCTCATTGCGTTCGGCACGTAATTTTTCAAGTCGTGCAATCTGCTTCTTACGTACCTTTTCATTATCAACCTCAAGAATATCAATCGGCTCTTCTTTGTCAAGCTGATATTTGTTGACGCCCACAATAGTTTCTTGTCCCGAATCGATACGAGCCTGTTTTCGTGCTGCGGCTTCTTCGATGCGCATTTTGGGTACGCCCGTTTCAATGGCTTTGGCCATACCGCCCAGTTCTTCTACTTCCTCGATGAGCTCCCAGGCCCGACGGGCAATTTGCCCGGTAAGGTACTCTACATAATAGGATCCGGCCCAGGGATCTACCGCTTTGGTGATACCTGTTTCTTCTTGCAGGTAGATCTGTGTGTTACGGGCAATACGTGCAGAAAAATCGGTGGGCAAGGCAATAGCTTCATCAAGGGCATTGGTGTGCAGGGATTGGGTATGCCCCAGTGCCGCGGCCATTGCTTCCGTAGTAGTACGCGCTACATTGTTATAAGGATCTTGCTTGGTAAGGCTCCATCCGGAAGTTTGGCTGTGCGTACGCAGGGACATCGACTTGGGGTTTTCGGGGTCGAATTGTTTTACCAGTTTAGCCCATAGAAGTCGGGCAGCACGCATTTTAGCGATCTCCATAAAGTGATTCATCCCAATAGCCCAAAAAAAGGAGATCCGCGGAGCGAAATCATCAACATTAAGCCCTGCATCTATTCCCTTGCGCAAGTATTCAAGTCCATCGGCCAAAGTGTAGGCCAATTCAATATCGCAGGTGGCCCCGGCTTCTTGCATGTGATAGCCGCTCACACTGATGGAGTTAAATTTTGGCATATGTTGGGATGTATACTCAAAAATATCACCAATAATACGCATGGAGGGGCGCGGCGGATAGATGTAGGTATTGCGCACCATAAACTCTTTGAGGATATCGTTCTGTATGGTGCCGGCCAGCTTTTCTTTGGATACCCCCTGTTCTTCAGCGGTGACAATATAAAAGGCCATAATCGGGATAACGGCCCCGTTCATCGTCATCGATACCGACATCTCATCAAGTGGAATCTGGTCAAAGAGCACTTTCATATCTAGAATTGAATCGATAGCAACACCGGCTTTCCCTACATCTCCGGAAACACGGGGATGATCGGAGTCGTAGCCCCGGTGGGTGGCAAGATCAAAGGCCACCGACAATCCTTTTTGTCCCTGGGCCAGGGCTTTGCGATAAAACTCGTTGGATTCTTCGGCGGTAGAGAAACCGGCATATTGGCGTATTGTCCACGGACGAAAAGTGTACATCGTAGAATAGGGCCCGCGGAGATAGGGAGGAATCCCTGCCGCATAATCCAGGTGCTCAAACTCTTCAATATCAGAGGCATCGAATTGGGGCTTTACGGGAATTTGTTCCGGGGTTTCCCAGTTTTCGCCGTTTGTGGACTTGTCGGAGTCAAAGTCTGAGGTAAATGATATCTCGGAAAAATCAGGTCTCATAATAATTAGGATTTAGGAATTAAGAATTAAGGATGAACAAATTCCTAATTCCTAATTTTCAATTATATCAAGTTTATTTTGAAAGCGTTTGAGTGTTTCCAATACATTGCATTTTGCGTGGATAAAGTCGTCAATTCCTGCTTCTTTAAAATCCTCTATCTTATCTTTCGGATAGCCTGCCAACACAAGAATAGGTCGTTTTTCCAGCTTGCTAAAAGCCTCACAAATAGCAGGTACCAGGTCGTTGTATTCTTTATCAGAACTGCAAAGGACTGCAATATCGGGCTGCTGTTCCTTCACGGCTTTTTGGGCAGCTTCCACATCTTCAAAACCGATAGGTTCTTCAATATTGTAGCCGGCACATCCAAAGAAGTTTGCTGAAAAGGTAGAGCGCCCTTTACGCCATTTTTTGTGACCCAGCGGAAGCGTTAAAACCTGTGGCGTAAACGAATGATTTTCCGTTGCCAGCCGCAGCTTTTCAAAGGCAACTGCCCCTCGGTATGGAGCGACTGTTCTAATTTTATGTCTCCCGAAATCGAAAAGGTCGGGAGCAATATCTCCCAGTTTTGCACCTTCTTTAAAAGCTGTTGATAAGCTGTCAAGGAGATTGTCATTATCCAGGTCTATCTCACTGTCGCTGGTATCAAGAGAGACCGACCGGCGGGGACTTCCTTTTTTATCTGCCATCTCTTCATCGGCATTTGAATATTGATTTGTCCCCACAAATGTTCGTCCCCGGCACGCAATTTCCTGATCTCTTCTTTGTTGCGTTTCGTGTATCGCAGATTGAACGGTGCCATTTTCTATAGATTGAAATAGTCCCCCCTCATTCTCAATCTCCTGAAATAAGGTCCATGCCTTTCGTCCGATGGAATCAGTAAGTTTTTCGATATAATAGGAGCCGGCCGAAGGATCTGTCACCTTATTTAAATGTGATTCCTCACTGAGGATAAGTTGTTGATTGCGTGCGATACGCTGTGAAAAATGATTCGGCTGACGAAAATGCTGATCGAAAGGGAGGATGCTCATCGCATCTGCTCCCGCAATAGCAGCGGCCATCCCCTCGGTAGAAGTACGCAGCATGTTGGTATAGGGATCGTAGAGCGTTTTATTCCACTGTGAGGTCTCAGAATGTAGATATGCTTCCGCTTTTGAACGGTCTCCATAGGCGTTCAGCAAGTTTTTCCATAGTAAGCGCATGGCTCGCAGTTTGGCAATTTCTAAAAAGTATCTGGAGCCGACAGAGAAGTTAAAATGAAGTGCAGCAGTAATATCCGTGACACTAAGTCCCCGTTCTGTTAATAAAGAAAGGTATTCCGATGCAGTTGCCAAAGCATACGCCAACTGTTGAACAATGGTAGCACCCGTATTGTGATAGAAGCGTGCATCAATACAGAGTGGCCGCACACTTGGTAAACTTTTTGTGGTAAAGGATCTGAGCTCGTAAATCTCTTCTTCCAGCTGTTCTTTATCCTTGGGATACTGTCCCTTTTCAAGGATATAGACAAAAGGATCATAAGAGAAGGTGCCCCGGATGTCAGTACGGCTGCTTCCCTGCTTTTGGATTTCATTGTTGAGCATGCCCAGTACCGCAGCAGAAGCAAGGCCCGTATCAAAGTGCAGGGCCGTATTTTCCAGGGAGATATCGCTGCAAAGCGTTGAAAAATCGTGCTGATTTTGTAGAGGCAAGCCACGCAGGTCTCCACCAAGGGCCCCCTCGGTACGTTGCACACGCATATAGAATTGCAGGGCATCGGCTCCGCGGTTCAGGGCGTGATGCGCATCTTTATTGGCAGATTCTGCAGACTCCGCAAAGACAGGAACTCTGATCTCCCATGCGTTTGGGTTGCCATCCGCAAAGTGCTTTTGGATAGCTTCTTCGCGTTCAACAGCAGACATATCTTCTCTGCGATAAAATGGGAGTGGAGAGATGCCCTCGCCGGTATCCCATCGAAGTTTATCCTTATAATCTGCCCCGTTAAGATCTTTGGTGATAACATCTTCCCACTCATCAGTAGGCGTTGGTGGAAACTCCTCAAAAAGAGATTTTATCGTCGTGTCGGAATCACTCATAATAATTTTTTGATCACAATTTTCGCTCATCAAAATAATGACCTTACTCTTACTTTACTAACATGTTGGCTAAGAAGTGCGATTTTTTTAGTCTGACGGAGACCAAATTTATATATAGAATGTATAACGGATAAAATGTTTTGCATATTCTTTTCACCAGATGCAAATTTTGCCCCGATTTTTTATTCACTTATTACTATATTGGGCCACTGAAATTTGAACAATTATGAACATGAAGGAAGCTATTCTATGGAACAGGTAGAACAACAGGTACCCGCACTAACCACGCTAACCGAAGATGAGAAAATGCTTAGGGATGCTGCACGCGATTTTGCAGAAAGCTCCATCAAGCCGAAAGTGCATGAGATGGATGAGAAGGCCAAGCTGGATCCCGATCTGGTGCAAGAGTTTTTTGATATGGGATTGATGGGCATCGAGATCCCTGAGCGTTATAGCGGAGGCGGCGGTTCTTTCTTTATGTCTATTGTTGCTATTGAGCAGATCTCTCGTGTTGATGCTTCGGTCGGGGTTTTTATGGATGTGCAAAATACCCTTGTCAATAATGCCTTTCTGAATTTTGGAAGTGATGATATTAAAGAACGATATCTGCCCCAGCTTGCTACTGAGAAAGTTGGTGCCTACTGTTTGTCGGAAGCGGGGTCAGGCAGTGATGCTTTTGCTTTGAAAGCTTCAGCAAAAGATGAAGGTGATCACTACGTGCTCAATGGTTC
Organism: Fodinibius halophilus; assembly: GCF_011059105.1. GTDB lineage: Bacteria > Bacteroidota > Rhodothermia > Balneolales > Balneolaceae > Fodinibius > Fodinibius halophilus. The sequence continues at coordinate 115,200 of NZ_JAALLS010000011.1, forward strand.
AAAAATGTGGATTACCAATGCCAATGAAGCCGATATCTTCTTAGTGTTTGCTACCGTAGATGCCGATGCAGGTTATAAGGGTATTACGGCTTTTATTGTCGAAAAAGATTTTGAAGGTTTCTCAGTTTCAAAGAAAGAGAATAAGCTGGGCATTCGGGCGAGTTCTACCTGTGAGATTCTCCTTGAAGATTGCAAAGTGCCCAAAGAAAATGTGCTGGGCGAAGTAGGCAAAGGTTATAAAGTGGCTATTGAAACGCTAAACGAAGGTCGTATCGGTATTGGAGCACAGATGATTGGTATTGCCCAGGGAGCGCTGGATGCAGCACTTGAATATACTCAGGAGCGTGAGCAGTTTGGAAAGTCTATTTCAGATTTCCAGGGTGTCCAGTTCCAGTTGGCTAAGATGGCGACTGATATTGAGACTGCTCGCCTGTTGGTCTATAATGCAGCCCGAATGAAAGAGAATGGTCAAAAATTCTTAAAAGAAGCGGCTATGGCAAAGTATCACGCCTCAGAGGTAGCCGAAAGCGTGAGTTCACAGGCTGTAGATCTCTTTGGCGGATATGGCTATGTGAAAGAGTATCCTGTAGAGAAATTTTATCGTGATGCGAAGATTGGTAAGATCTACGAAGGGACATCAAATATGCAGCTCAACACAATATCAAAGCTGCTTTTGAAATAGTAGTCACAGTAGGTCATGGGTTAAACTAAACCCTACACCGACAGAAAGTTGGAGAAGGGTCACGATACAACGTGATCCTTCTTTTTTTAGCTTGCTAGATTGTTGTGCTGACTTTGTCTCGGTATTTCTTGGAAACTAGTTTTCTAACGGATCCACACAGCGGAAGCCAATATCATACTCTTCTGCTTCCGGCAGGGTGCCTACTCGCTTGTAGGTTGCAGATATATATTTGGGTTCACGAAAGCTGCCGCCCCGCATTACTTTAATGGATTGTACCCCCAGGCTGTCCCATTTGGGCTTCTCACCTTCGTCGGGATAAAACTGGTAATAACCTCCGATCCACTCAAACACATTCCCGCTCATATCATACAAGCCGGCACTATTCGGTTTTTTAGAGCCTACTCGATAAGAATAGGGGGCACTATTGTTATCGTATCGAGCATATTTCGATAAGCTGTCTACATTATTGGTGCCTGCATATTTTATCTTTTTACCTCCGGCACGGGCGGCGTACTCCCACTCCTGTTCGGTAGGCAGGCGCCAGCCGTGGTAGTTGCAAAAGGCCTCTGCATCCTTCCAATTTACGTATGTAACGGCCCTGTTTCCGCGTTTTAACGAATCGGAAGGGGGGAGTGGGCGCTCCGTTCTGCCGGCAAAAGCATCATATTGTTTATACGTAACTTCGTATTTGCCAATTTTAAAGTCAGGAAGTTTGACCCGGTGAGTGGGCGTGGCATCGGGATCATCATTATCAATAACATCTCCCATCATGAAGGTTCCTCCTTCAATGAATACCATTTCAGGTTTTGGGAGGGGTTTGATCGACGATTTGAACATGCTACAAGCGCTCAGGCTTAAGAGAACGATAATAACTAACGAACAGCTGTTCTTCATAAATGTGGTAAGTTATGACCAAATACTACTATTATAGTACAATATATTTTAGGATTTGATTCTAAACAAAAAATATTCCAGATTAATTGGAATGATAGTTGACCGGAATGTTGTTAGCTTGAGTGCTTCAGGTGAGGTTATCTCGCAGAGGGCTTTGCAAAACCTTTGGTTTCGTCATTCTGAGCTTGTCGAAGAATCTCCAGTATCCATCTGCTACCGTTGAAAGGGAGATCCTTCATTACATTCAGGATAGCTGCCTGGTTTTGCAAAGGTCCCTCGCAAATAATTAAAAAACGTATAATTAGGTTTAAGGTACATTATAGGTATGTGGTCAGATAAGTTGAACAAACTCAAGAAGTGGTGTAAAGACGAAGAATCTTTCGAGAAAGTTAAGGATGTTGTGGAGGATTTTATCGAAGAGCGCAACGAGAAAACCAAGCGGCTTCGTCTTCTTGAGTCTGCAATTCGCAGTGACTATGATTCCATACTTATTACAGAACTTAGCCTGGAAGCACCCGGTCCCAAGATAGTGTATGTAAATGACGGGTTTTGCAAGATGACCGGTTATTCAAAAGAGGAGGTTATTGGCCAAACACCTCGTATCTTACAGGGGCCTAAGACAGATCGAACGGTATTGAATAGGTTGAAGAATCGCCTTAAAGAGGGGCGTTCCTTTTTTGGACAGACCATAAATTATAAAAAAGATGGTTCAGAGTTTGTTAATCAGTGGGATATCCACCCATTGAAAGACAAGGAAGGTAATATAACACACTGGGTATCCTATCAGCATGATATAACAGAGCGAAAGCGTGCCGAGGAGCAGCTGTTAGATCAAAAACTGGAGTTTGATAGCTTGCGTAAACAGTCGAAGCGTACGGTGGTAGATGTCGATATTCAGGGCAACATTGTGATGGCTAACAAGTCGTTTAGGGAGCTGGTAGGCTATAGTAAAGATGAGCTAAAGCGGGTTAAAGCGTGGGACCTGTTCCCGGAGAAGTATATGCATATGCTTTCGGGCTGGTTTGAAAGGTCAGATGCCGAAATTGGCTCAGATGGTGAAGAGTTTAAAAGTATTCTTAAACACAAGAGTGGTGTACCTATACAAGTGAAGGCCAATGCCCAAATTTTAGACCTAAAAGATCAGCGTTTGATACGTGTAGAGTTTCAGAACATTTCGCTTAAGAAACGGGTAATGGATGCGCTGAAAAAGAGAAACTTAAACTATGTACGCATGGTAGAAAAAGCGTCTGAATTTACCTATGAAGTTGCTTTTGAGGGAAATAAGCCAGTATTTCAAAGTTTTTCAAACGACTTTTCGAAGGTGACCGGTTTGTCAAAAGATTCTGTGGTAGGAGAGTGGACTGCCGAGAAATTTGTTCATGAAGATGATATAGAAACTTATTGGTCACACTTAAAAAAAGTTCAAAAGGGGAAGAGTTCTACCTGTGAATATCGTCTGCTTTCTAAAGACGGGAATTACATTGAGGTGCTCGATTACTGTAAACCTCAATGGGATGATCAGAAGAAAACAGTTTGTAGTATTCGCTGTGCTGTTTCTCTCGATGAAGCGTATAAAAAGACGGAAGCCTAATCTTAATTTGTAGATATTTATTTGTATTTTTAAGATGGTATAAATAAATATCTATTATTATCTATGGCCGATATCCAAGAGTTACAACTACAAATTATAAATGAGTTTAAAGCCCTCAGTGATTGGACTGAGCGGTATAAGCATATTATTGATTTGGGACGCAAGCTTGATCCACTTGATGAGGAGCATAAGGTGGAAGAAAATTTAGTGCGCGGTTGCCAGTCACAGGTATGGTTGCACACCTATTTAGATAATGGAAAGGTCATCTTTGAAGCCGACAGTGATGCTGCAATTACAAAGGGGTTGGTAGCACTTATGGTTCGGTTCTATTCCGGTCAGGATCCGGATACTATAATTTCAACATCTCCTGATTTTATTAAAAAAATAGGAATGGAAGAGCACCTTTCTCCGACACGGTCGAACGGACTTGCTGCGATGGTCAAGCAAATGAAAATCTACGCCATGGCATATAAAACAAAGCTTAAGCAAAAAGAAGAAGCTTGAACAGGGGACTATTATAGAAGTTTTTCCAATATCCGTATAAATTTGTCATATTGGTTAATGAATCTGGTAGGTGTTATAATTCTTCCAAAATTCGAAATATAAATTGCGGTAGCACAAGATATGTATTCACTGTCTAGTTTAAAACAGTTTGCTTTGGCTAAAGATCTGGTACAGGACCGGATAAGCCGGATGCGAAAAACCGGTATTATTGTGCTACATAATGTTTCCTTTTCCTTAGCAGCGATATCGCTGCTTTTTCTTATTGCCTTTTGGGTGAATAACTCTATCTCACTCTCCTGGTTTTTTATGAGTATGACCGTGGCTTTTGTGCTTATCCCCTTTTTGGCTCGCAAAGGATACGAAAAGATGTCTAAATTACTGTTGTTAGCTTATGTAGACATCGGTATTCTTATTTTAAGTGCTGTCTTTGGAAAAGAGCTGTTTATTCAGACATTCTATATTCCGGCCAGTGGGTTGGCAATTCTGCTTTTTGAACGTAAACATACCAGTTTGCGAAATATTGGTATTGGTTTGGCTGTGGGAAGTTACTTTGTCTTGGATTATGTGATTTTTGATCAGATAGCGTTATCTGCCGGCGAAGGGGCTTTTCTTAAGTGGTGTATTCTCGGGGCCGCTTTTGTCACGACCTGGATGACCTTTAATAAGTTTTCTGATACTAAAGAGTTGGCAGAGGAGCAGACAGAAGAGCTTCTGGAAGAAACGCGGGCGCTCAATAAAGAGCTGATACAAAAAAAGGAACAGCTTGAAGACAAAGTTGATGAGCTGGAAGAGGCTAAAGCAAAAGTAGAAGAGGGTTCGAAAGCGAAGTCTGAGTTTTTAACAACGATGAGCCATGAAATTCGGACTCCTATGAATGCTATTATCGGGATGACGAATTTATTGGTCAAGGATAACCCTCGGGAAGATCAGCTTGAGCAACTTGAGATCCTTGATTTTTCTGCTAAAACATTACTTTCATTGATTAATGATGTACTGGATTTCTCGAAAATTGAATCCGGTAAAATTGAGTTTGAAGAAGTACCCTTTAAGCTTGAAGATGTATTAAGCAGCGTGCTTGAAAGTTTCCGGTTTACTGCCAGCAAGAAAGATGTACGGTTGTATATGGATATGAAAGATACGCTGCCTGATGTTTTAATTGGTGATCCCAATAGACTAACGCAAATACTTAACAACCTGGTGAGTAATGCAGTAAAGTTCACCGAAGAGGGCAGTGTGGGTGTTATTGTACAGCTGATGGAAGATGAGGATCCCTATAAAATAAAATTTAGTGTATGTGATACCGGGATTGGTATCTCCAAAGAAAAGAAGGATGAAATCTTTAAAAGCTTTACACAGGAGCGTACCGAGAACTCACGGGTGTTTGGTGGAACGGGGTTAGGGCTTACGATCAGTAAGAAGCTTGTTGAGCTTCAAGGCGGTGAAATTTATCTGGAGAGTGAAAAGGGCAAAGGCAGCACCTTTTTTGTTGAAATCCCTTTTGAGGCTAAACAAGATGAAAATGCTCAAACAACCTCTTTTAATCAGTTTAGTTTACCGGATTCTTTAAATGGTTGCACGGTAATGGTGGTAGAAGATAATGCCATTAATCAAAAAGTGATGATGCGATTCCTTGATAAGTGGAATATCGAGGCTGTGGTGGTCGAACATGGGAAAGAAGCTCTCGAAGTTCTCGAAGAACGTTATGTAAACCTGATATTGATGGATTTACAGATGCCCGTGATGGATGGGTATGAAGCCACCCGAAAGATTCGAAAGATGTCGGACAAGAAAAAATCAAATATACCGATTGTAGCCCTCACCGCTGCTGCGTTAAAAGAGGTTAAAGAAAAGGTGTTTGCTTCAGGTATGAATGATTACCTTACTAAACCGTTTAACCCTCCTGAGCTTCAAAAGAAGCTGGAGTATTATATATTAAACAGGGAGTAAGCGGTTACTTCAGGGTAAACCCTACTTTAAGGCATACTTGCCATTGTTCTACCTGTCCGTTTTCAATACTGCCCCGGGTTTCGGTAACTTCGAACCAACGCATATCATCTACCGTTTGGGAGGCTTTGGCTACTGCATTTTCAATAGCTGCTTCCAACGAATCTTCAGAGGTACCGGTAATTTCGATCTTTTTATAGGTATGGTTTTCCATAGGAAAAGATTTATATGAGTTCCTCGTTTTGTGAATAGTGCAAAGTATCAAAAAAAAAGCGTCACCGAAAAGATGACGCTTTGGAATGATATCTATGTAAACAGATTAGATGGGAATAACTTCTTGCGCTTGCAAGCCTTTTTCCCCTTCTGCTACAGTGAATTCGACTTCCTGGCCTTCTTCTAATTTTTTATAGCCTTCCATCTCAATTTCACTGAAGTGTACGAAAATGTCTTCGCCTTCTTCTCTAGTGATAAATCCATAACCTTTGCCATTATGGAACCATTTTACTGTACCTACTTCGCGATCTGCCATGTTAAATCTCCAAGAAATTTTACTTCGTGTGCTACTTAAATGTTCAAAAACGCCTTGCTAACGCAATAAATAGCGGTTGAACGCCTAAGTATAGTATATTTTTTTGGGATTCCCTACTCAGACAAGTTATCGAGCAGAAAAAATTTAAAATTTTAATATTCAGAGCCCAAAAAATGATAAAATTGTATTTATTTTACCCTTTACGGATAAAAATAAGTGCTAGTATTCATGAATTTGGGTAATTATTTTAGTTAGAGCCGGATTGTTTTTGCCAGTCTGAGAGTTTTTGCGGGGAAAGGCAGTTACAGATTAGATTACGATCTCCATAGGCATCGTCAATACGACTGGAGGTGGGCCAAAACTTATCTTGCTGCAGATAATCAAGCGGGGAAAAAGCTTTCTTGCGGGGATAGCTGTGTGGCCACTTACAGTCTGTCGCCAGCCTAATAGTGTGGGGCGCCCCTTTTAGAACATTGTCCTCAGTATCAAACATACCATCCTCAATTTCCTTGATCTCTTTTCGTATTGCAATCATTGCTTTACAGAATCGATCCAGCTCGTGTTTGCTTTCACTTTCGGTTGGCTCAATCATCAGGGTGCCGGCTACCGGGAATGAAATTGTTGGAGCATGGTAACCGTAATCCATGAGCCGTTTGGCAACATCTGCAGGACCTATACCTGCTGATTCCCTGAAAGGACGCAGGTCAATAATAAACTCGTGAGCAGCACGACCATATTCATTAGCATATAGTATTGGATAATGATCTTGTAGACGTTCTTTCAGGTAGTTGGCATTTAAGATAGCAACTTGCGAAGCCCGTCTGAGTCCACTGCTTCCCATCATCTTTATATAGCTATATGATATGGGCAGAATGCCTGCGCTGCCCCACTGTGCTGCTGAAATATTATGAATCGTCGTTTTATTATCGGTTGGTTCCAGTGGATTACCCGGTAAGAATGGGCCCAGCTTCTTTGTTGCTGCAACAGGACCCACACCGGGTCCGCCTCCTCCATGCGGGATGCTGAATGTTTTGTGGAGGTTCAGGTGGCAGATATCGGCACCAATCTCATCCATATTGGTAAAGCCAAGCTGGGCATTCATATTAGCCCCATCCAGGTACACCAGGCCGCCCTGATTGTGTACAAGCTGACAGATTTGTTGAATATCTTTTTCAAATACGCCATGAGTAGAAGGGTAGGTGACCATAATTGCAGCAAGCTTATCACCGATAGCTTTAACATTTTTCTTCAGTTCAGAGATACCGATATTACCGTTCTCGTGACAGGCAGTAACAATAACTTCCATGCCGGCCATGCTGGCACTTGCCGGGTTGGTTCCGTGGGCCGATTCAGGGATTATCGTCACATTCCGTTGTTGCTCTCCCTGGTGTCGGTGGTAGGCACGGATAGTCATTAGGCCACAGAGTTCACCCTGCGCCCCGGAGTTGGGTTGCAGAGATACGGCAGGTAACCCGGTAATGGCCGATAATTGATCTTCAACTTCACTAAATAGTTGTTGGTATCCTTTGGCTTGCTGTTGTGGGGCATAGGGATGGAGTTTGCTAAATTCCGGCCACGTCAGTGGGATCATCTCTGTGGTAGCGTTGAGCTTCATCGTACAGGAACCCAGCGGGATCATTGAATGGGTTAATGAGAGATCCTTATTCTCCAGTCTTTTGAGATAGCGAAGCATTTCGTGCTCAGAATGGTAACAGTTGAAAACAGCTTGCTGCATATAGTCACTGTTCCGTTTTAAAGCGTCAGGATATTCTAAGGTTACCTGCTTCGACAACTGTTTTACGTCACAATCATTACTAGTATTTTTTAGCTGTGCAAAGGTATTTAGAAGCTTTTTAACATCAGTCAGTGTCTTATTCTCATCAAAGGAAATGCCGACAGCGGGATCTTCAAAATACCGTAAATTGATATTTTCGTGCTCGCAGATACTTCGTAGTTGTTGCTGCTTTTCTTTATCCGATAACGGGATCCTAAGGGTGTCAAAGTAATGGGAGTTTTCCTGTTCGAAGCCAAGCTTTTGCAGCCCCAATTCTGTTATTTTAGCTAAGCCGTGGATTCGTTCGGCGATTCGTCGCAGTCCATTTGGCCCGTGGTAAATACCATAAAAGCCCGCAATCACAGCCAGAAATACCTGCGCCGTACAGATATTGGAGGTGGCTCTTTCCCGTCGAATGTGTTGCTCACGAGTTTGTAGCGCCATCCGGTAGGCCGGTTGGCCTTCACGGTTTTTAGATAACCCAATAATGCGACCCGGTACTTTTCGTTTATATTTTTTTCGGGTAGCAAAATAGGCGGCATGGGGACCTCCGTAGCCCATGGGTACCCCAAAGCGCTGAGTAGAGCCCACAACTACATCGGCCCCCATTTCGCCGGGAGGCGTTAAAAGGGTTAAGCTGAGAAGATCAGCAGCTACAACAACGTTGATATTATGTTCGTGGGCAGTATCAATAAGGTGCGTGTAGTCTTCAACCGATCCATCAGTAGTAGGATATTGTAGCAGCATGCTGAAGAGTTCTTGGTCGGTTACATCAACCTGATGGTGATCACCGACAATAACTTCAATATCGAGAGGTTCGGCACGGCCTTTTATGATGTCGATGGTTTGCGGATGGCACTGCTCCGATACAAAAAAGGTATGGGCTTGTTTTCGTTTTACACCTCTACGCATGGAATAGAGCATCGACATAGCCTCAGCGGCGGCCGTGCCTTCATCCAAAAGTGAGGCATTAGCCAGTTCACGGCCGGTAAGGTCCGTTACCATCGTTTGAAAGTTGAGAAGGGCTTCAAGGCGTCCCTGGGCAATTTCTGCCTGGTATGGCGTGTAGGCAGTGTACCAGCCCGGGTTTTCAATCACATTACGCAAGATGACATTAGGAGTAATTGTATCATGATACCCCATGCCTATGTAGGAATCACAAATCTCATTTTGGTCAGCCAGCTTTTTGAATTCGTTTAAAAATTGGTGCTCATTCATTGGAGCCTCGAGGTTCAAAGGATCTGATAAACGAATGTTTGTAGGTACGGTTTCATCGATAAGCTGTTCAAGAGAATCAGCATTAATGGCATCAAGCATCTCGGCGATCTGTTCATCAGAAGGACCGATGTGTCGATGGGGGAATGTTTCTTTATCAAAGTTGATACTCATTACAGAAAGGATACAGGTTAGTCAGTTTGGGTTAGGAGATGTAAAGTAGGTGTTGCAAGTGAAACTATACGGTCTTTTGATCAGGAGAGACATTAAAGGCGATGGGGCCTTCGCCCTCACCAAGCCCGGGATTGTTGCGGATAGCTTGGCTGGTATAATCCTTGGCTACAGAAGCAGCTTTCGAGAGATCTTCTCCCTTTGCCAGGAGGGCTGTTATTGCCGCAGAGAAGGCATCCCCGGTGCCGTGGGTGTTTTGAGTTTGTATACGTTGAGAATGCAGCCAGATTTCATCTGTGCCGTCATAGAGCAAGTCATTGGATTGTTCCCAGTCAGCAAAAAAGCCGCCCTTGATAATGACGGCATTACAGCCTAGATCCATAATCTTTTTTGCTGCATCCGGCATACCATCAGGGGTGTCAATAGTGAGTCCTGAAAGCAATTCGGCTTCTTTAATATTTGGTGTAACAACATCTGAAATGGGAACAAGATGGGAACGATAGGCTGAGACTTCTTCATCAGAGGTAAGAACATCACCTCTTTTGGTGGCCATGACCGGATCAACGACTAAGGGGCAAGGGGGTAGCTTTTGTAGTTCATCGGCTGTACTAATGATCGTCTCTGCACTTCCCAGCAGGCCAGTTTTGATGCAGTGGGGAGAGATGTCATCAGATACGGCTTTGATTTGCCGATATACAGTAGCAGCCGGCATAGTAACGGTATCGTGTACGCCGGTGGTATTGCCGATCGTGAGTGCAGTGATGGCTGTCATTCCATATACCCCAAAAGTGCTAAACGTTTTGAGGTCTGCTTGCAGGCCGGCTCCGCCGCTGGGATCGCTGCCAGCAATGGTAAGGGCGGTAGGTTGTGGTAGGTGACTATTCTGCATTATTCAATAAAAAATTATCTAAGATATTACCCATTGTTTCGTGGTTTTTCGTGAAAAGATCGCTATTGAGCATCTCATTGGGTTGCTGGATAAAAGGTCCCTCTTGAAGCTCGCCGTCGGAATGTTCAATAAGGTTTGCCAGTCCTTCCCTTGTCATCTCCAAGTGGAATTGTAATCCTAAAATGTGGTTGGGGATAAAAAATCCCTGCCTAGTACAAGCTTTACTGCTGCCCATTGGAACGGCTTGGTTCGGAATTTCAAACATATCACCGTGCCAGTGCAGAACTTGTTGTTGACCGGGCAGAAAGCTAAATGTCGGGTGGTTCCGGGCTTCATCAGACCATTTCAAGGGGAACCATCCTATTTCATTGTGATCCATTGCCGATACTTCGGCTCCCAACAGATCGGCGATGAGTTGGGCTCCCAGGCAAATCCCCAGCACCTTTTTCTGTTTGTTGATGCAGGAGGCGATGAACTCTTTCTCATCGTTAAGCCAGGAGTGCTGCTGTTCATAATATACCCCCATGGGGCCGCCCATAACAACCAGGGCATTGATATTGTCTGGTTGGGGCAGTGACTCCTCCTTATAGAGATGGGTGCCGATTAAGCTATGTCCATTTTGTTCGGCCCAGGTGCGGATGTAACCGGGACCTTCAAAGTCAACATGCTGCAGATAATGAATGTGCATTGGTGCTGGAACGTTTTATCTGGTAGTTATTTGTGCTATTCTGATTTAAAAGCAGGCATATCGATGCCGGGCCAGTAGTAGGAGTCAGGTGTGCCGCGCTCGCCAAAAACGGCGCGTCCCAATCGGATCATTGTTGCCCCTTCTTCAATAGCCAGCTCAAAATCATTAGTCATACCCATTGATAGGTGCTGCATCGAAACGTTGTTGATCTGTTCAGCAGCTATGGTATTTCTTAAATTACGCAGCTGTCGAAAGCCGGCACGGACCTTGGGCCAGTTATCAGAAAATAGACCAATGGTCATTAGTCCTTGTATATTTAGGCGATCATATTCAGAGGCTTTTTTGACGAAGTCGATCGCCTCATTGGGAGCAACACCATACTTGCTGTCCTCACCGGAAGTATTCACCTGAATAAGAGTATCCATCGTTTTATCAACTTTGGTAAGGCGCCGGTTTAGCTTACGAACAATCTTCATACGATCGATAGATTGGATCATTGAGGCAAAGCGAACCACTTTGTTAACCTTATTGCTTTGCAGGTGTCCAATGAAGTGCCAAGTTAGTTCTTCAGCGCGACTGCCCATTTTTTCGATCTTCTCTTCCGCCTCTTGCACCCGGTTTTCGCCGGCGATATTATAGCCGTATTCTTTAGCTTTGAGAATACGGGCTGGATTTACTGTTTTTGTAGCCAGTATTATTTGGACGGATTCGGGATTCCGCCCGGCACGCTTACATGCTTGAGAGATGCGTTTTCTGATGCGTTTTAGGTTTTGTGAGATAGAGTCGGGCATAGAATAAAAAGTTGAGGCGATGGGAGGATTCGAACCTCCGTACGAAGCTTTGCAAGCTCCGACCTACCACTCGGTCACATCGCCAGTTATAAGCCAACCGAGGATTCTGCCCCGGCCAGGGCTGGAGTTCAATTTAATCATTGCTGCTGCACACTATAAGGCAGAGTCAAATCACCGGAAAGTACCTCATAAACGGTATATACCCCCAGCATGGGTTGGTTCGAATTGGTGGATACCTCCATGTAAGCAGCTACGCCGTCGTAATTAAATGAGGTTTCACTGTTTACTCGTTGCGCCGGTACAGCAACTTTTAGGGTATGGTTCCGGAATACCACGGAAAATCCGGGCGAGTCGAGATACATCGGCATGCCAGGATTGGTGGGCGGCAGAACTACGCTTTGGTTTTCCTTTCGGAATTCTTTTACGGCTAGTCCACCGGGAATATGCTCATTTTCTTCTAGTACCACCCAGTGAGTATGGAAAGTACTGCCATCGTTTTCGTAATTACGGTCATTATTTTCATCCCACAAAGGGGTGTCGTCAAAGTCCGGATGGGAGGTCACGGCAAAAGCCAAGATACCCTCCACGCTGCCGAACCCTACGTCTTCGGGACTGAGGGTTGTAGGGAAAACATAACCGAGTACAGGTGCACCGTTCATTTGACCGGCGGGCTCAGGAGTCGTATTACCGGCGGTTCCTTCTACACGCATTTCAAAAACCAGCAGGTCGAGTTCTTTTTTATAGCTAACCTCTGCCCGGCTGAGATTCATATCTGCTGTATTGAGGCGGGCTATCTCTTTTTTAGATGCTTGCTGGGCATTACTGGTTGAAACGATCCCGGTAGACATGATAATCAGAGCCAAACTTGAGAGTAGAGTTCGCAGTTCCATGGTTATTCTTTAGAAGTTTGTTTTAATTGAGAAAAAGAAATTAGCTGGATTTTAGGTATAAGTCTATCGATATTTACTTCTTACTGTCATAAGTATAACTTATACCTGGTATGGAGCTACGGCAATTAAAGTATTTAGTATCAATAGCAGAAGAAGGAACCTTTACCGCCGCTGCAGAAAAACTGTTTATCTCGCAGTCAGCGCTATCGCAGCAGGTAAAGCGTATGGAAGAAGAGCTGGGCGTGCCGCTGTTCGACCGTTCCCGTAACCGGTTGCAGTTCACCGAAGCCGGGGAGCTGCTTCACCACCGGGCCAGAAAGATTATCAAAGAGGTAGAGGAGGCAAAAACGGCTATTGATGATCTGGAAGGGCTTTGCCGGGGAACCTTAAGTATTGGGGTAGTACAAACGGTCAATGCTTACCTTATACCGCGAGTGGTTTCTTATTTTTCCCGGGAATATCCCAAGGTCAAGTTGGGGATAGAAGAGCTTTCGGCCCCGCTACTTGAGGAAAAGCTGTATAATCACGAGCTGGATATTGGCATTAGTTTTAATCCCTCGGTGTATCCGGACCTTGATTTCGAGCGGATCTTTAGCGAACAATTACTGATGATTGTCAATCCCCGGCATAAGTTGGCTCAATGTAGCTCTATTGAAGTTAAGGGGATGGGCGAAGAGCACTTGCTGTTACTTTCGAACGGATACTGTACCCGAAGAATTTGGGATGCCGCTGCCCGCGAAGCAGAAGTGGAACCCAATGTGCAAATAGAAATGAACACCATTGATGGGTTGCTTTCAGCTATTCAAAATAACACGAAAGTCGGTACGGTATTACCGGCACTGACGATGGAGATGAAAGCGGCCGAAGGGCTTATGGGGATCCCCCTGGAAAATCCCTCTCCTGAACGTGAAGTCGGTATCTTATGGAGAAAGGGAGCCTATAGAAATAAAGCATCGGAAAAGTTTGCGGATGTGGCCCGTCAACAGTACCGACAGTTAAATGAGGAGTAGATATTAGATATAGAGAAGAGACAGGAGAGGGAAATTTGATATACAAATAGCAAAGGCCCCGAAGAATCGGGGCCTTTGTGATGATTTTAGTATGGAAAATTTCAGAGTGATGTTTGTTGTGAGCATTTCCCCGCTTTGCGAGATTTATATTCAACATTGACACGCCCATCGCCTTCAACCAAGAATTCATATTCTACAGCCTCATTGCCGGGCACGCGAAAGAATTGGATCTCGGGTTTATGATCTTTGTACCTAACCTGATCTCTATAGAGATTAGTGATTTCACCTCCGGCTATCACCTTAATATCGTTGCCGCTTACTTTCAGGCGGTCTTTGGGAAATAGCTTATTTTTAACAGAATGGTAGGTCATGGTTGGAATGGCATTATGATTGACCACGCGTACACGAACTTTATGCAGATTATTATCAACTTTCTCGGTATCAAATATTTCCATGCTAACCTCCGGTGTTTGAGCTGCTGCGTACATTACCGCCGAAGCGTTACGATGTACGAGGTTTTGTAGCATGAAGGGATGAGGAAGACGTGAGCTCATCTTTGCCCAGCCCCCAATTTCTACCTCACCATATTTGGGATGGTCATACGTTTTCCACTCATTATAAAGAGAGCCCTGTACTACGTGATCATTAAACTGCAGGCGTTCTCTTTTTTGTTTGGTACTTTCGCTAAAGGCAGAAGACTCATTATCGCCAGACTCTTTTTCGTCGTGGGCTTTATAAGTTTCCTGCTCAGACATAAAGAGTTCTCCCACAAAGCTAAACGCCCCTACCTGGTTATAGGTGAATTCGGTGAAATCCCCATAGGTAGAATATAGATCTTTCCAGCTGATTAGGTATCGATAGTCAGGAACGATCTTTTCAGCATTTTTGCCGAGCAGGTCGTATACATTAACATCCTGGGGATTCAATGGTCCCTCTTCTTTGGTACCGGGGCCGCGTAAGAACATGCCTCCTGTGTTATGGAATGCAAATACCATAATGATATTTGGGCGTTCCATCATAAATTCAGTGACTGCCTTGGTTACATTTCCCGAATAGGGGTAGTTACCCGCTCCCCGCTGAACATAAGGAGGTGCCCAGCTGGATCCCCAGTTTCTGTTGGGGTCGACGTATCCTTCCGAATCTTCATTAACACGTCCGTCTCCGTCATTATCTATACCTTCTTGACCAAGTATAGTCCATTCGCCCATTTCCCCCGGTTCTGTCCGTACCATAATGCGAGGATCTTTGGGATCGGTTTTCCACTTTCCAAAAGGATCTTTCTTTCGCATTCGGTTTATTGAACCGTCGCCATTCAGGTCTTCGGGGAAATCTTCATCGAACAGACCATCGCGGTCGTCATCTTTGGGAATGCGAAGTCCACGATTAGAACTAGGTGTATTGGGATCATTGAAGAAATGGTAACGTCCGTCCACATTAATAGAGGGTACAAAGTAGAATACATTGCGATCCACCATGTTTGTTACCTTCTTGTTGCTGCCATAATTGGTGAGCAGGTAGTTCATCAGGTATAGATTCACTTCCGTAGCCTGAATCTCATTGCCGTGAATATTCCCGTCGACATAGACACCCGGTTTAGTAAGTGGCTTTCCTGTATTAGGGTTATTGATAGTCAGTGACCAGATATCACGACCTTCTTCGCTTTCCCCAATTACTTCTGTATCGGTCATTTTGGGATGAGCTTCATGCAAGGCTTTCACGGCTTCAACCACCTGGCTGTAATCATAATAATGATCAAAGCGCAGAGGGACGTCTATTTCTATATTACTAGGCTGTGCAAATCCGGCCTGAGCCAGTAGCAGTAGCAAAACGGTTGTTATTGTTGTTTTTAGTAATTTCATTTTGAACCTCCTAAATTCACTTGTGTTCGGTCGTTCCATGCATGTGTTGATTCCAGATTCACATCAATTGTATTTGATTCCGGAGAACGTACAAGCCAGCTATACTTTTTGACTTCATGTCCGCCGATGCTGTTGATAGGGGTACGTTGTTTTCCATCTAAAACTTTTAAGCCCTTGGCTTGCAGGCTAAGAATGGCAGGTCGGGGTTGCTTGTTCTTTTTACCCATAGCGGTAGGAAAGGGCAGGTAGTTTTCATTTTCAACCCATACCGTAATTTTAAATACATTACTGCCTTTCGACTGTACTTCATGATTAAGAATTTGAAGTTTGGCTATCTTTTCGGATAGTGTGATAGTCCAGGGAACCTGCGCCTTTAGTAAGGAGTCTACCATATTGCCGGGAGGGGTGTTTCGTACAAAGGGTACTTCTCCGCCGATTTCTACTTCACCAAGGGTTGGGTGATTATAGCTTTCCCATTCTACAAAGCCACTGCCATCAAGGACATTGTCATTAAAGGCCATCAGGGCTTTGTCTTTTTCGCTGGCTCCATCAGATGAACTATCAGAACCTTTGGCATTACCCATCTTTTTAATCATTGTGCCCATGCGTTTTGGCGTCATTTGTCCCCCTTCAATCATGCCAATAACACGTTTAGCAGTAAATTGGTCGGGAGCTCCAATCTCCTCTAAGAACATGCCGATCTTTTCTTCACCCAGAGCTACAAATTCTTCACTCGACATCTTTTCAATTTTATCTGCCGTCAAGCCGCTTCCCTCTTCATCCTTTTTTTCTTTCTTTGGCTTTGGTAGTCGCCAGAAATCCATGCTAAAAGTGGGGATACCCAAGTGGTAGTACGACCATAGTTCAAAAGAAGCATCTTTTGCTGCTTCCGGACCAAGGCGTTCAGCATCCAGCCCCTTTTCTTTCAAGTATTCTTTGTATTGGTCTGCCAGTTCGTTGTAGAATTTTAAGTCTTCAGACTGGGGATTTACTACAGCTCCTAACCCCAGGAAACTAGCAACTACTGATTCAGTTACCTCAAAGCCCGCAGGAGCTAAAGGTTCTACCATGCGTATTACTTCATCCATGGTGTAGGTTTTATCGGGATCTGCCCCCAGCTGGTCGGCAAAGCTTTCGGGAATTTTCAGGTTTTCAAAATCAGCAGAGCTTTTGCGACCACCCTTTGGGGCAACTTTGCTGAAGTTTGTAGCACCATAAGAGAACGTCATAGCGATTTCGGGATGAGAATATACAAAGTCAAAAATAGCGTATACCTCAGGTGTGCTCCCCGGCCAAGCTCCCCCGGTTTCGGTAAAATCCTTAAACAAGTGGGGGAAGTTACGATTTACATTTACCCCGCCTTTTCCATCTTCATTGTATTTGCCATCGCCATCATCGTCGATACCCTCAGTATAGAGTTTGTAAATACCCTTTTCGCCTTTTGTAGGGTCTGCCTTTTTCATAAGGCGGCTATCTCCTTCAACAGGTCTCCATTCTCCGGTAGGGTCTTTAACTCTCATCTTAGTTATAAAACCATCCTCGTTTAAGTCTTCGAACCCATCTTCGTCCGTATTTTCATCCATGTCATCATTGTGGGAGAGGTCGTTACGGCTATCTTTTAAGAGTGGGTTTTTAAAATAATGAGCAGCCGCATCAGGGTTTCCGTTGGGTACGATATACCACGTTTTATCTTGGGCTGCTTGCTCGCTGATGACAAGTTCTGCAAGATGTATTGCAGCTTCTGAAGAAATAGGGATGGTACCTTCCAGGTTAGCTGCTACAAAAATGGCCGGCAACTGCTTCTTTTCGTTATCAACCTCTGGTCCAATTTCAATCATTTGAACACTACGGCCGCCCGGACTGGTAGCAAGTGTATGAATTTTTGTACTCTTTTTACTGGATTTCCTTATTTCTTCCAGTTTGTTATTTATTTCTGAAGGAGTATGGTAGTGTTTATCACCGTCTTTGTTTTGGGCAGATACATCAGCCGACATAAAAAATAAAGTCAGCATAGTCATTCCATACCAAAATAAAGACCCCCTGGATATTGGTTTCTCCATAAGTAGGCTTGTTTAGAGTTAGAAATTATATAACAACCGATTTAACATATTTGCTGTATGATCTCAACCATTGAAATGTAAAAGGATATTAGTCTCGATCATTTGTTAATCTAACTCTATACGCAATTTGTTAATATAAAGTTACATGCTTATTGTTGGTGTGCCGAGGAAGAGAGAATGCAAATTTTGCTAAATCCAAAAGCAAAAAAGATTGTTAATTTTGGATATATAAGCCGTACCTACGGTTAAAAGCCTATAACAGCAGCAGTAGTATCATGGTAAAGACCTAGATAGGTATAGGCGGATACACCCAAATTTCATTATTTATTTGGTTATTAGTTTGTAACTGATGATATTACAGAACGCTCAACTTATGAGCGTCTCTCTTGATGAATAGTCAGGGCCTCACGACTGATACTTGTGGGGCCTTTTTTTATGGGTTGTCACTTCGTGTCGGCTACTGAATAATACTCTCTGCAATCTGTTTTGATTTATAATTAAGCCGAAAACCTTCCGATTTCGCTTTTTTGATCCGCGCGAGATAGGTATAAAATCCCAGGATACGTTCTCCCTTTAACACCTGCCAATCTTCCAGCTGTTCCGGTGAAATGAATTTTCGCCCGGACGCTATCTCTACATCTGTTGTTTCTGTAATCACCGATACATTAAATTGTTGCTTCTGTTCATCAAAATAGTGCACAATGGCCCATACCCGCTCAATATGTTCAGGAGCAACTTCGAGTGGGAATTTGGCAAAGCACTCCTTTTCTCCCTTGTTGACGTGGTGTAAAAAGCTATTAAGGTATTCCTGGGCTTGCCGAACGGCCTTTTTGTAATAGCGGCTTTGGGGTGAAAGGTAGTCATCTGCGGTAATATCGATAATATTGCGTATCCATCGCCAACCATACTTGATAAAACCTAAAGCTACCATAATGCCTATTGGTATACCTATCAGGTGAATCCATTCAAAGCGATAGCTATCCTCAAATAAAAATTGATTAAACATTGATGCCACCATGCCTATTCCAAATAGACACTCAACAATACCAACGAATATTTTAGCGTATCTCTTGATAACAGTCGTAGAATAATTTTAACTATGTTGAAAACAGGCAAGTACAGAAATGTACCAATTAATTAAAGGCATCATAGCGATTTTAAAAAAGTGAAGCAAGAATGAGTATCTCTCGCTCACAATTCTTATGTCCAGGCTTAAAGCCGTAAAACTTTGTCTGCTCTCTTCCTTCACGGTCGGGATGACAGTGCTTCTGCTAGGTAAGGCGTTTCCCTTCCTAAATATTTAGCAGGAACTAAGAGTGGGCATAAAAACTTTGTTTTATATGATTCGTCGGACGACAACCCCAGTCGCCCGACGAAGGATAGGAGCCTCCCTCGTATACACCTGCCCGCCTTACTTCTCTCACGGAGGAATAAAATTCCTCATGACCTTTTACTCCAGCTCTGCTGGTCCGCCTATCAATGGATGGCTCAAGGCAAAAGGGGAAGGGATATATTTGATTTTACTTTTTGAGAATGAAGAAAATGGGGGCGCAGCCTACATTGTGAGTCTTCCGAAAATAACTCAAGAAAACTCTTTTAAGTTTTATGCGAACTTATTAGGAGAAAGCCTTTGGCAAGCTTGGAGTGACAGAGCCAATAATTTATTACCTTCTACCAAACCCAATATGAAAAAGCAGTTCTAAATTTACAGTTCGAATACGATAATTCCATGAACCCTTGGTTTGTTTATATAATTCGATGTACAAATGGCAACCTCTATACCGGCAGTACTAATCACCTGATTCGTCGCTGGCACAAACATAAAGAGGGCAAAGGCGCGAAGTACCTGCGAAGCAATGAACCCAAGACTGTAGTATATGTGGAGAAGCATTCCAACCGATCAGAGGCTTGCAAAAGAGAGTATGAGATTAAGCAATTTGCCAAAGAGAAAAAGGAAGCGCTGGTGGGAGCGTTAATGGAGGTCAATTAGCCAACGGCATTCTTCTGATTCAATGGTGGGGAAGGAAAGCAGTCTTTTGAGTTAGTTCCATAAAAAAAGCCCCGACAGGTACCGGGGCTTTCGTATTATATTTGAAAAATCAGAATATCTTAACCGAGGCTACGCACGTTAGTCGCGCTTAATCCTTTGTCTGTTTCTTCTACTTCAAATTCCACAGCTTCACCGTCGTCATACCCTTGGTCATAACCGAGGTCTTCGATGTTGTTTCTGTGAACGAAAATATCTTCGCCGCCCTCATCAGGTTGGATAAAACCAAATCCTTTTTGGGAATCGAAAAACTTTATTTTGCCTTGTTGTGCCATAAAAATGTGTATTTGTGCACCTGTAGAGTTTTTTTATGAAAGGAGTTGTATTAACGCCTCATTTCAGTAAAGTTTGCTTGGCAGGTGAGTAATTAAATTTAAGATAGCAAAGTAAGGGTATTAACCTGCAATACCTATTTATACTTTTCTTTGCCAGAACCTGTAACAAATGGATACTGTTTTTCAAATATTGCTCTTCCTGAAAAGGGTATATAAAAATATAGGTCTCCTAAGCCTTAAAGCACTTATAGCTGTTTGTTATGCTGTATAGGAAGAGTTGAAATGCAATACTAGTATTAATGTTAGGAGCAGATTTATTTACTGTTTTCAGTGCACTACAAGTTTATAGTGTTCAGTTTGTTCACAGGCGAGGCCTTTATCCTAAAAGAGAGGTTCTATTACCGGAATATTGTTGGGGTCTTCTATTTCGGTTTTAAGTTTTCATTGACGAGTACAAATGTTTCCTATTACTAAGTGGGTTCATTGGTAAGTGCAAGCCGGCAAATCGTAAATATCTGTTTCAAAGGGTTGCTACTTTGTTATATATAAAATGCATAGGTTGTATATATAGATATCAAGATTAGCGCCTCCTCCATTTGTAAATAAAAAGAACCGCTATGATTAATAAGCACATAAAGAAAGCCTATCAGATGGCTGATATTGGTCATTGGGAACTTGACGTGGAAAGCGGGGAACTCTACTGGTCTGATGAGATTAACAGGCTGCATGAGGCTCCTCTTGACTACCAGCCTGACCTGGATGTTGCCATTAATTTTTTTGAAGAAGGAGAAGAGCGCAAAAAAGTCAGGGATATAATGACCAAAGCTATAGAAAAAGGGGACCCATTTACCCTTGAATCTAAAATTATTACCTGCAAGGGAAACGTTCGATGGGTTAGAGCTATAGGTAAAGCAATATCGGAAGGAGGAGAATGTAAGCGAGTATTTGGCACTATTCAGGATATTACGACTCAGTGTAAAGCTGAGTTGGAGGCCCAGAGAGCACGCCAGGAGATGCAGGATGTTATAGAACACAGTACAATTATGTTCTATCGGCACGATACCGACCAAAATCTTTTATATATAAGTCCGCAATCGAAGCAGTTTTTGGGATCTCCGCCCGAAGAGGTAATGCAGCAATGGACGGAGTTTGTGACTGACCATCCGAAAAATAAAGAAGGATTGAAAAGGGTGGAGGAAGCGATCAAGACGGGAGAGCCTCAACCTTCTTACGAGCTGCAGCTGGAACGGACTGATGGCAAAATTATATGGGTGCAGGTGAATGAGTCTCCCGTGGTAGAAGATGGAGAGACGGTGGAGATTGTCGGTTCATTGACGGATATCACCAGCCTAAAAGAACAGCAGCAACAAGTGGAAGAAAAAGAAGCTCAGCTGCGAAATATTGCCAACAATATCGATGGGATGGTTCATCGGTATATTATGCATCCGGATGACAGCTATGAATTTACTTTTGTAAGTGAAGGGGTTAGAGGCTTACACGAAGTAACGCCCGAGCAGGTCATAGAGACGCCTGATCTGTTATGGGAGCAAATTGTTGATGAACATTTAGATGAGGTACGGCAGTCGGTTCAAGAATCAGCTGAAGAGCTCAAGCGTTGGGATCAAAAGTGGAAAATAAAAACTCCCAGCGGCCAAGAGAAGTGGATTCACGGCCGGGGGACGCCCAAACAGCTGGAGGACGGGAGCGTACAATGGGATACCATTTTATTAGATGTTACCAGCCAAAAAAAATTAGAGCAAAATGTCAGCAGGCAAGTTTCTCTACTTAATAATATTTTAGATAGTATCCCTGGGCTGTTTTATATGATAAGGGAAGATCTAACGTTTGCCAGAACCAATAAGAATGTGGAATCCCTCTTTAATTTAACATCTGAACAGCTCCGGTCGACGAATGCGCTTTCCCTGATAGCTCCCCGCGAACGAACTAAGGCCAAACAACTTATAGGAAAAGCATTTGTCGAGGGATATGCCGAACTTGAGACAATATTAATAGGCGACGACGGGCAAGAGCATCACTATTATATGAATGGCAGTGGCATAGAGCTGGGTAAGGATCGTTATGTGATTGGGAGCGGTATTAATATAACAGAGCGGGTGGAGGCCGAAGAAGAAAATACCGTATTACTACGGGAGGTTCATCATCGGGTAAAAAATAACCTGGCAATTATATCGGGTATCCTGAGCCTGGAGTTGGATGAACTGCCTGCGAATGATAGTGATCGCTCGGCGCTCGAACGAAGCGTAAATCGTATTCACGCCATTGCCAAAGTTCATGAACTGTTATACCGGAGCACAAGCTTTTCGCAGGTCAACGTCAAGGAATATATCTCTGAACTGGCCACCACTGTTATCAATACCCTAAAAGCAGCAGGTGATATTGATATACAGCTCGATATCGAGGAGGTAGAGATGAATATAAATGAGACTATTCCCCTGGGCATGTTATTAAATGAGTTGTTAACTAATTCTGTGAAATACGCTTTCCGGGATAAACAGGAAGGGCGAATTGAGTTGAACATAATACAGCACCAGCAGTATTATAAGGTGGTGTATCGTGATAACGGAAGAGGATTTGACCGCGCTGAATTTGAGCAGTCAACAACCCTTGGTCTTACCATCGTGAAGATGTTGCTGCAACAGTTGAAGGCTGATTATGAGATCGACACTGACGACAAGTTTGAAATTGTCTTTACCTTTGATAAACGGGAAACGGGCTCACACGGCAATATGTAGCTATAGAAGTTGCGTCCAATTCGTTTATAGAACTAAGTTGCTCTCCATCACAGCGAACATTCCCCTGACTAGCTGCGGGCGCCTGAAGCAGGAGAGTGGAGAATTTAGAAGCCAAAACTCAGAGGAAAGTCTTTCTCTCGTTGTTACTAGTTAATTCTGTTATTTGTTTTCACTGTTCACCAGATCAATGTTTTCCTCCACGTACTGTCGGACGATCTTCTTATCCCTGAATTGCTTATAGAAACTGCTTGCAAGCAATTCGCCCGGTTTAAAACGGCTGAGATACCGGATATGCGGTTCCGTGCGCTCTAGCATCTGCTTCTCCAGTCCGTACCGGCAGAACAGGGCATGCTGCTCCTCGTACTGATCAATACTCAGCAGCGGAAGGGTGTCAGACTCAATTCGGGCCCGTTCTTCCAGGAACTCCAGTTCATCCTGAGAGGGAGTAGCCTCTGTTTTCTCCGCCTCAAATATCGATTGCAGGTCGTCTTCGGTTATGGCCATCGTTGTGTTCTTCTTCAGTGATAGTGCAGGTCGTATAAACTCCTTTTCCGGGCACTTTATCAAGAGGCAATATTGTGTAAGTAAATACTTCAAAAGTTATGATCTTAAAGGAAGTTCCCCATTTCAGCAGAAAGGATGGCAAAGCTCTGATCCCGTGGACTTTGGTTTTGTTGAGGTTTCCTTCAAGCGCCCATTGTGCAGATCCATTATCCATACGTGCTATGAATGAGGGTAGATCAAGTCCAACCTCATTTGCCAGCTCAATAAGCACTTCTTCTTTGTTCGTTTGACGAGCTTCTGCAGCTGTAGCTTCCTGAATTTTCCGCAAAAAGATATTTGCTAATATTTCGTCTTCTATGGAATTGCTACAAAAAAATGGACAGTGAGT
>NZ_JAALLS010000012.1 GCF_011059105.1 Fodinibius halophilus
ATATATATTTGACTTGGTATTTTCTCACAGCCTCTGGAAGGGGGAATAACCTTGCTGTTTTCCAGCTCCTCAATCGTTTCTTTAACTTAAGATCATATCTAAAAAAAACCATAGCATCATAACTATTATTTGATCCTTTCCCACTTTGAAGGTCGCCGACGCATCAAAGTACAGCCTACGTAGCTGAAATCTACTTCGGCGCAGTAGGCCTTTAGCGACGTTGCGGTGAAAATGAATTCCGGTGTCAGCCGGAAGAAATAGGGGGAGGTTGTAACAACATTCCGACCAATCCTCCTAGCCCACTTTGGAAGGGGAATGTTCTTGCTTTTGATGGATCATAAATCCTCGAGATTCTTTTCCCGCTTCTCTTTCAACTCTTTGAAATAGGTGGGCGTAAGACCGGTTATCTTTTTAAACTGGTTAGACAGATGGGCAACACTGCTGTAGTGTAGCTTATGGGCAATCTCGGTCAGAGTCAGCTCATTATACAACAGCAGTTCTTTCACCTTTTCAATCTTGTGCATAATAATATACTGCTGGATGGTGATCCCCTTCACCTCAGAAAATGTATTGGACAGATAAGTATAGTCATAGCCCAACTCCTCACTGATATAATCAGAATCATTTACTTTTGGGACCTCATCCTCGTAATGGATCATTTCCACAATGACGCTTTTTATCTTTTCAACCAGGATATTTCTCTCGTTATCCAGCAGCTCCAACCCCGATTTCTTCAGGTTTTTCCCAAACGTTTCCAACTGTTTTTCAGTAACGTTATCCTCAATTTTAACCATACCAAGGTCCACAGAAGTATAATTTATGCCGAGCTTTTCTAACTCTTCTTTGACCAACATCTTGCACCGCAGACTCACCATATATTTAATATATAGTTTCATAATGTCCCGTCCTTAAAACCTTGACAAACACAATTGAACGAATCTTTTATGTAAGAAAAGTTTTTCCCATTACTTACATGGCAATCCACCGTAAGGTTTGATTCTTCATATCTTTATATAAAACAACAATGTTATATGATATGATTCCCCGCAGAGATGTAAATATAACCTAATCGTACCATCTCTCTAATGATTTTTTAGTCACCCTCTTTTCTCATACTCATACCCCTATTGGCAATGCCAAAACCCTACCGCTGAGAACAGATCGACTACCACAACCTAGATGAATAATCGAAAATAATACACAAAACGATCTCCAACTTAACTGATCAGCGGGAAGATAAATTTATTCCTCAAACTCCATCAGTAGTTATATGATGCCTGCAGTTCTAGAACACACTTATTGGTCACCTCAATTTCTTGTAAAAAGCAGCATTCAATAACCCTGTACCCATTATTAGCATACCTACCAGGCTAAAATATAAATAGGTAATGCATGTTATTAACACTACCTTGAAGTACTAAATTTAATTACCCACCTGATAAATATACTTTACTGAAAAGACGCGTTACCCAACTCCTTTCACAAGAGAAACTTAAGGGTGCATAAAACACAATACATATGTCACAACAAGGCAAAATAAAATTTTTCGATTCACAAAAAGGATTTGGATTTATCAACCCCGATGACGGCGATAAAGATATTTTCGTTCACAGAAATAACATTGAAAATATTGGCTTTGATCAAGGTTTTGATGATGATGAAGTCGTAGAGTTCGATGTTGAAGAAACTCCCAAAGGCTTAAGTGCAATTAACGTACGAAGCCTGGCTTAAGATATTTTATCTTAGCTAATTTTTATTCTGAGCCCCGGCATTTGTTGGGGCTTTTTTTATTGGGATGTATTTGCCCTCACGATTTGTGAGTCATAGTATACATTTAGCACATTCGAGTGCTTGCTATTTTGTGACCCCATCTTGTTCTTCCCCTGCGGGCAGGGGAAGAGACTTTTTTATTACGTATTCAGCTGGAAATTAAACTGAGAGTCTCTGAAAAGATATACGCATTTAAACCCAGCACATATTGTAGATAAGCGTCCCTCTCCCTGCGAACAGTAGGGAGAGGCCAGGAGTGGGTCAGCATGACGGCAGTGAAGGCTTGGGACTTTCAACGTTTTAGCCTATTTCCCCGTTATTTTCCAACCTCCTCTTGGTCTGAGGCTGTCCAAAAAGTCAGGGGGATAAGCTAATTAATTGGTATTTTAGCTGCGAATTATAATCCACGAATCCTGTTACTGTTATGGCTGATCCTGTTTTTAAACCCTATGCCCCCACCCAAGCCACCTTTCTTCCGCCGAGCCTGGACCAGCTTATCGGAGCGGATCATCAGGTGCGGTTTATTAATCATGTAATCGAACAAATGGATATCACGGAGATTATGGAGACCTACGAAGGGGGTGGGACCAGCAGCTATCATCCGCGGATGTTACTAAAAATTCTCATCTACGGACATGTCCAGCGTATCTACTCTTGCCGCCGGCTAGCCAAGGCCACCCGGGAGAACATCGGGTTTATGTGGCTGTCCGGGGGACAGCGTCCTGATTTCCGCACCATTAATAACTTTCGCAAGCAACGACTGCCCGAGGGCGGGGGTAAAGCAATATTTACGCAGGTCATGTTGGTGCTGGTCGAGCACGGACTGGTGGATTTAACGGAGTACACGGTCGATGGGACTACCCTGGAGGCAAACGCGAGCAAACATAGCGCCGTCTGGGCCAAAAATGCCGAGCGCTATCGCCACAAAGCCGTCGAACGGATAGCGGCTCTTTTTGATGAGATTCAGCGCCTTGCTGATCTCGAGGATGAGCAATACGGAGCTCGGGATTTGGCTGAAACCGGCCAGGAGGCCGATTGGGACAGCGCAGACATCGAAGCGGCGGCCGAGCGGGTCAGCGGGGCTTTGCGAGAACAGGCCAGCCAGCAGTCGGTGGAAGAACAATCCCTCAGCAAAGCCGCTACCCGGCTGCGCTGGATTACCGACCGGGAGCTTCCCAAGCTCAAAAAATATGAACGCCAACAGCAGACCTTAGCAGATCGAAACAGTTACTCAAGGACGGATCCGGATGCCACCTTCATGCGACTAAAAGATCAGTCGCCGTTTGACAAGGTGCTCTCCCCGGCCTATAACCTGCAGATGGGCACCCAAAACCAATTTATTTTAGGGTACAGCCTGCACAGCAATGCCGCCGACAAGGTAAATCTTCGTGCCCACCTGGGGCAGCTGTCCTTTACCCCCGAGTGGCTGTGCGCTGACGCTGGGTACGGGAGTCTGGCAAATTACGAGCTATTAGCACAACGTGATATAGAAGCGGTGGTCAAATTTCCGGGCTACGACCGTAAACCTGCTCCCTACAGCCGCGATAGTTTTGAGCGCGAGGCGGGAACCGATACCTATCGCTGCCCAGAGGGGCGGACCATGCGGTATAAAGAAAGTGCCCCGTATGAGTACGGGCAAGGCCAAACGACTCCCGCGCGCACCTACCAGTGTGAGGATTGCAGGGATTGCCCGGTCAAAGCCGACTGCACCTATGGCAATGGGAACCGGACAATAACCTTCAACAATGCCCTGGAGGCCTTCAAGCGGAATATTCGCCACAAATTAACGAGGAACAGTACCCCAAAAGCATTAATGGGTGGCCGAGGAGCGGAAATAGAAGCCGTCTTTGGGCAATTAAAACATAATGACCGAATGAGGAGGTTGCCAATGAGAGGGAAAAAGATGGCCGAGCTTGAAGTGGGGCTCAAGGCCATTGCTCATAACCTTAGGAAAATGGAAAAGATAGTGAAAACAAGATTTGTGTCAGCAGTAAAAAACAGAATGGGTGTGAATGCCTATGGAATGGCTGCTTAATCCAAAAGGAAAGATAACGTTTACTTTTTGGACAGCCTCGGACAGGGGTGGTTGCCAAACCACTGCTCTATCAACCTCTTTATAATTTATAATGGAGAGAAATTTTCGCTGGCGATTTAAAAAGTGCCACTAAAACACTGGACTCACCAACTGGCTGATCTTCGCGGTTAATATCGTACAAAAATAATATAGGCTATTGGGAGTAAGATAGGCCACCCTTCAGAAATTTTGCATATCATCAAAAGCAGCTCCTTATATACTGGGCAACTGTTGCAAAAGAGTACTTAGAGCAGAAAACACCTATCGGCTTAAAACCGAAAACCAAAAGATAATCATTGCTTGTACGAACTTTGTTTATTAACTATAAAATTAGTTGCATCCGGTAGCTGTTTAACCTGTGGGAGATCAAGAGAATTACAATCCCCTGTATAAGTACTTTTTTATATAGGCCCTATTATTTAAAACCTTACTAACATGACTGAAGAAAGCCTCTCTTTACTGCAATCCTCCGAATCTTGGATAATTTCACTGCGAAATAGCGAACACATTGAATGGAGCGATGACTTCAAGACGGTCCATTTTAACTGGGAAGCGCTGGATGTCCCAGGTAATGCTAATAGAGTTCAAATAATTATCGCTGTTTCTAAACATCATACAGCAAAGAATACAGCTCAGATTAAAAGCATTTTTCGAATTATTGCCGCGAGTTGGCAGATAACCGAAGGAGCAGGAGTTATCGGTGTTGATGAACAGGGAGAAGTAGATCGCATAGGTACTGTAATTGAAAACACGGGCTTACAGAATAACAACCGGGAAACCACCCTTACTATTAAATGGACAGAGGAGGGGATCGGTAACACTGCTACAATTCTGGATGAAGGAATTAATTTTAAAAAATTAACCAAAGCGAAATTAAAAAAACTGGATGTACCGACGGAATCAAATTTCAGTAAGAAAAGAAGATCTTTTTCTAAATCGCCGGTAGAAAAAGTAGTAAAATCGATACCTCCCGAAATGGCTTTTAAGGATATGGATGAATGGGCTGATGAGGATCATAAGGAGGAAACGGCCGATGAAGCCTCTCTGGACGACTCTGGCGGAAAAGTCACGCTGTTTTATGGGACAAACAGAAATAAAACAGGCAGCGATAAATGGAATGATTATTATGGGAATAAGCTTAAAAAGCTAAAGTTCGGATTTTGTGAAGTCAGCATTCCACCAAACCATAAGCTGGGAGAAATTGAACGCCCATTTGGTATCTGGAAACTTACCTTCCCCGAGAAAGAGGATAAACATGTTATTATCCAGCACTTGGAGGAATATAATGAAGATACCTATTATGAGTTGCTGGCAGAGGAGTTTGAACAATTAGACAATAAAACAGGCCTCATTTTTTTACCGGGCTATAACAACACCTTTGCACAGGCAGCAAGAAGGGCCGGGCAGATAGCCTATGATCTTCCTTTCTTTGGGCTGGCAGGATTTTTCAGCTGGCCTTCGGCCGGAAAAACGCCTTTCTATGGTTCTGATATTGAATATGCTGATGCTTCTATCCCCGATTTTGAACGATTTTTGAAAAAATTTGTGTCTCAAACCAATGTTAAACAACTGCATCTCATTGCTCACAGCATGGGAAACCGCATATTAACTACTACCTTGAAAGACCTGAGTGAGGATTCTTCTTTCGCACATCAGCTCAAAAAGTTCCACCAAATAGTTCTCGCCGCGCCGGATATCGACCAAGAGGTGTTTAAAAGAAATATCTTACCGCATTTTAAAAAAGTCGGAAAACGAAGAACCATTTACGCCTCCGACAAAGACAGGGCGTTAGCAGCTGCAGAATGGTTAAGAGGGAAAAGACCTCGGCTGGGTGACGGAGGAAACTCCATATTTGTAACAGAAGAAATAGATACTATTGATGCCTCTAATATTAATGGTCCGGGCTTTCTGGATCATTCCTATTTATTTGAAACAAGGCCATTGCTCACCGATTTAAATAGCTTGATTAATAATGATATTGAGCCCAAGGCAAGAAGTCTAAGAAAAAGAGATAAAAACAACCTGCCGTACTGGTTGTTTCCCAAATAGAATAACCTGAATCATTTTCCGGCTTCTTCTTTAGCTGGTAGCAACAGATCTTCCAGAAAAAGACTTTATAACCACTGTGTCAGTACCCAGTTCCTTTATAAAAGTTATCTGGCACATTGGACTGTACACCTAAGTGGTTGCTGGATTACTAAACCCTTAGATTGAATCGACTGTAAAACCTTGGCAATAATAACACATTAGTAGTAACGGTAATTATATTGCCACCCACTATTTTCACATAAATTATTTTAGTAACTGAAGAAAGAAATTAATGTACCTTAAAGATACAGTAGTATTAGCAGCCACTATTTTTACCTTAGCAATTGCCCTTAATTGCAGTAAGCATTCTAAAAAACGCTCTTCTGGAGTAAAAGTTATTGAACATAAGGTGGTAGAGTTAGATAGTTCTGCTTCGAACCTTTTAGGGACCCTTTATCCAGTCATATCTGCAAGTCCAAATGAAGATTACTTGGCGCTTTCTAATGTGAAAGACCCACTTAGTATAATCAAAGTTGATTATCAGGGAAATCTTATAGATCGATATGGCACGCGAGGCAGAGGACCTACGGAATTACTAAGTGCACGCTTTTTTGGTTTTGACGAAGAAAATAACATCAATATATACGATAAGTCACTTGGTCTGATTAAAGAATTCAACATCAAAACTAATACTGTGGAGAGCTTCACACCTCCAATATCTGAAGAAATAACTATTAGTTCTAATATTCTTGAACAATGTCAATCGCACTGGTTTCTTGGCATTAATAACCTAAAAGAAAGTAACAATGCAATCATCGGTAAGTTTTCAGATGATTTCACGCTAAAAAAATCATTTGGTGAAATTGATCCCTATCTTAAAGAACGCAAAAGTATTTTCATGAATACCCTTTCGTCAGTAAATTGTGAAGAGGAAATGATATTCACCACTCACGCGAAAGTACCCTATATACAAGTTTGGGATTTAAATGACTTCTCAAGAATCAAGAGAATCTCCAGACCCCCACCATCATTTAGACTTTCGGATGAATTTATTGATAAAGTCAAGGATGTACAAAAAGTAAAAGAGTTTACCATCAACGACCAAAGTACAACTGTTTTTCTGGCACAAACTGACGAATATATACTGCTTCCTTTCCGAAATGAAACATCAAAATTTTACAACACTAGAAATTACAATGACAGAAATCATTTCTTAGCTATTTACTCCAAAAACAATTTTCAATTTATTAAAGAAATTCCGTTATCAGGAGCTCCTCTGGGACATACTAAGGGAGGGTATATAATTACGTTAGTAAACGATAATCCAAGTAATTTTAAAATCAGGTTTTTAGAAATAACGAAAGATATTAATAGCTGATCGACCTGGTTGTTTTCCATATAGGATTAATCTGAGTTATTACTTCAGACACCCTCTTTAGTTGGCAGCAACAGGTCTTCCAGAAAAAAGGCGGAGAGCTCGGAGCGTCCCGATAGACCCGACTTTGTGTATATGGCATTGGTTTGGGAGCGCACGGTCTGGACGCTGGTATTCCTGACATTGGCAATCTCTTTATTGCTTAATCCTTTTAATAACAGAAAGGCGATCTCTTTTTCGGCTTCGGTCAATTCCCAACGGTCCAACTGGTTTTCAATTACAACACTGAGCCCCTCTACATATTTTTTTGATACCTGCCTCCACTTTCGGGCCTCTTGCTGGACCTCTTTTGAAAACTGCTGTTCTTCAACCAAAGATTGCTGCAGCTGAAAGCGCCCTCGTACCAGGTAGAAGACTCCAATCAAAGCAATAATACCCACTATGGATTCGATGGATATATGCCAACCGGCTACTCCTTCAAAGTAGTCGTTATAAATATCTATAGACGTTAATACAGCGATGACAAGAAGCACCACTGTAATAATCCAGCGTTCATTTTTATTCATTATAACATTACTTCATAATCCTTATTTTCGTCAGTTGCCTCATCCATTTCATACCCAGAACTGTGTTCATGCTCTTCTTCGCCGAGTACCAACTCTTGTCCAAAAAGGTTCAAAGTTTGGGTAGCCGAGTCGTAACTAGAATATAAGTAACCCATCCATGTTATAGTAAGTATTAAAAACAGAAAACCGGCAAAACGTTTACTACTGTTAATACCCATTTTACCCTCCACTTTCTCTTTTTTCCCGTCTACCATACTAAACCAGAGTGAATCTTTATGTTTGAAATGATGGAATACTATGCCGGCAATATGGAGAATGACGGTAATCAAAAATAGGTTAGCCAGCAGCTCATGTATTTCTTCATAAATCTCACCTTCACCACCGCCGGCCATCATAATTCCGGTAAAAGCCAAACCTGCTGCACAGACAAACATAATAATTGCCGCATAGCTGGAGGCCGGGTTATGGCCCAGATAGCGTTTGGTCTTAGCAACCAGTGCCCCTTTCATATATGCCAGTAGCTTGGCTGGGGCTAAACTGAAAGAAGAAAAACGGGCATAGATAGTTCCAATAAATCCCCATACCAAACGTAGTGTTAAAATAAAAGCAATGGTGAGCCCCGCCAACATATGAATAGAAAAAAGTGAGCTTTCATCACTTACTGTTTTAGCTATTAAAAAGGCTACCAGAAAGAGTCCGGCAAAAATACCGTGGAAAATACGTGTTGGCCAATCATATACTGTAACTTTGTTATTCTTTTTCATAGCGGAGTTCAATAAGTTGAAAGTAACAGCCCCAATATTTTTAAATTCCGCTTGTTGCGCATCCATCAAATGATGTATAAAAGCCCGGATATTCCATAAATAACAACAAAACGGAATATTTCATGAGAATAGCTATTAAATTTTCATACCATACTATCTTATAAAATTTGTTCTATCCCAATAGTTATCAGGATGTAAATACTTGCCCCCTTGTAAGTGTTCATTGCTCTTATTACCCTTTATTTTAAATAATTACATTCAAGAAAACTTCTTTAGAGATGGGCTATAATTTCAAGAAATTGGTTTTTGCCATCCTTGGCGCTTCCAGTGGTTTAGCAGCATTAGCACTATTAATTATTTTTTTAACCGTTGACCTTGATGCCCAGGATCCTGAGGCAGAACCACTTGTTGTTGCACTTGCTATTATTTTCGGAATTGCGAGCCTTATCTTATGGACCGCTAAAAAGCATTACGGCGAAAAAGCTGCATTTTATGAACAAGCCAAGAAAAAGTATCCCGATGACCCTTGGAGACAACGTGAATCTTGGGCAAGCAATGAGATCATCGAGTGGTATCCCTCTCAACAGATCGGACTTTTCTTTGCTTATGCGGTCGTCTTATTTGTTGGCGGGATTATCACTTATTTCAATATTAACGATACATTATTAACCTACTCCACTATTACATGGAAAACGCTTCTTCCCATAGGGGTGCCGCTACTGCTACTCCCGTGGGCAGCTAAAAGAGGCTTTTTACTACTAAAGAGAGGGCCTTTCAAAGTGCAGTTGGCTGATATGCCATCTACTGTAGGCGAACCAATATCGGGGACTATCACCCTGAATGATGGCGGTGTACGTCTGCCCGAGAAGCTAACGGTGCAACTATTATGTCGTAAAGTCCGCACCCATCACAACAGCTCCAGCAATGATAAAGTAACGAACCGCGCCGAAGAAGATGCCCTCTGGTCAGAAAAGACAAAGCTCCCAATTTCACAACCCGATGCCGATCGAAACGTCACTATTTCCTTTCGTTTTACTCCGCCTGATGACCTCCCACCTGCAGATGTACAATCAAGCTCTACCCCGCGTATTGCATGGATGCTACGGCTACGTGATATCTATAATAAACGCATGTATGATTACGCGGTAGAACTACCCGTTTTTGAGGAATAGCCTGATAGTGGACTGTATTCAAACAGCGCTACTTATGTAATTCTTGTTGAACAATCGTTTCCAGTTGCTGGTAACTAAGGGCTCCTAAAAAGCCCTTTCCATTGATTATAATGTAAGGCACCCCGCGAAATCCCAATTTGCTGGAACTACGTTCATCTTTTTTCACCTCTTCCTCTGTTGCCCTGTCTTCAATACAGCTTAGATATTCAGTATTATCTATTCGGTCGGTACTTTCTGCCAATCCCTTCCAATCAACCTCTCGGCTTTCCTCCCCAAATAGCTTGCGATGTATAGTATCAAACCCTTTTTGACGCCCGGCGCAGTGTGCCGCAATGGCTGAAAAATAGTTATAACCGAATTCGCCTAAATGAACGGGCTTGTAGTATATGGATACTTCTTGGGGAAAGGTTGTTCACAGCTTTGACAGTGAATGGTCCAACACCCGGCAATAGCCACATCCATAACTGTAATACTCAATTATTATCACTTGAGACTGCCCGTTGCCATGCAATGGAGAATAGGAGGTACGCAATGTATCCCAATTGTGGACTTTGTCATGTGCAGGAATAGCTACCTCACTGTTAAAAAAATTTGGGGTGGTTAGCCCAACAACGACTATAGCCAATGCTACCAACCCATAAGTGAGCCAGTCTACTTTTTCTTTTTGAGCCATGTTTTATTTCGCTGATAAACTTTTCGGCAAGCTATACTGTATGATATCAACACCTTCTGCTGTTTTTTCAAGACATAATAAATTTTCTCCCCCCGCGGTTGCCGTACAATCAGTAACTTCTCTATCCAGATGGATTTTTGTGTCTCGGTTACCATTCCAATCAAAAACATGAATAGTATCACTGCTATCAGTTCGTTTATGACTCCGCTTTCGCCCGGAGTATAATGCGTATATATGATCAGCGGTGGTGCTAACATCAATATATGCCAGCCTTGTATCTCCATCTTGAGCCATGCTGGTCCCCTGGGATGTTTGGCAAACAGAAAACAGTGGTGGGAAGAAATCACCCGAAGGCCTCACAGTTGCATTTTTCTTACCTGAGACTGAATAAATATCCAACTTATTGGTATAAAAATAAGCGAAAGCCACTTTAGTACCATCCCCATTTGTTGTTGGCAAAACAGTATATGCATGCTGTATAACACTTAACGGGGTATCGCTCTCTTCATATTCAAACTCATCAGACTTTGCAGCAACACTACCCGTGCTGTCAATTGTTATAAATCGATGTCCCTTTTTGAAAATGCCGGTAGTTATAAACTCTCTTTTTTGGGGCCACCCCGTAATTCGCAGAGGAAGGCCTGCATCTGCACTCAACATTTGCGTATATGAAGGGGAATAACTTGAACTATTGGCAACAGCATCCAAATCGTAACAAGTAACGCGCCTCAACTGGATATCATATATACAAAACTGCTGGGACCCATCCTTTACAGCAAACAGGTTCCATATACTTAAATACTCATTGGGGCCTTTCCCCTGCTTTCCGAATGCTTTAACAAGCTGCTTAGATTCCGGGTCATATATCCGGACCTTTTTATCAGCTACCTTATCAACAATAACAACATAGTCACCAACTGAAAGAATCTTTGCCGGATTATATAATGGGTCCTCTCCCTGCTCCCATACCTCAGAAGTTGTTATATCAATTTCTGAAAAATCCTGGGCAAAAAGGGTAGATACAGGGATCATTAGAAGAACTACCAGACTTACATACGATACTACCGATTTGACGTTTTTCATTTCTTGTACTTTACTTTTTGATGAATGATGAACCCCATCTCCCTATTGAAGATGAGAAAAGATGTATATTGGCTACCGAAGATGATGGACCAATAATATACAGATGGCATGACCACTATTACTTATAAGGATGCTGCCAAATAAGCGGCCGATTGGATATACTATTCCGGTTGCAGGTGTAGAAGATAGTCTTAATATATTGCTCTGTCAGCTAACCTTTTTCTTAGAGGTATTATCTTATCTCTTTTGCACCACAGCCGGTGCCAGGCTTGTTCATATAAGATTCTGTTATGGTATGGTCGCCAATAACACATATGCCACTACCTGCACAACAAACTCCCATCGAAGCTTCAGCATCATTGAATACAGAAATGTTGCTGTCCCAAACAGTCAATAAAATTGGAGCCGCCGCTAATATTATTGCCAAGCAGAAGATGCGAACAATTCGTTTTATTTTCATAATAGCCCTTGATCGTATTATTTGGAATTACACTCTGTTATTTTTTATCGGTAACCGATTGCGCCCCACCTAACAAAAGCATAAACACGCCTTTGCACATTAATTATTTAATCATAGAATCTCAAAAAATTAATGGATTGAACACAGCAAATAAATTACTTAATGATAAAATCCACGGCAGGAAAACATCTGATGATGCCTGTACCCGTGACCCGTGGTTTACTTTCGCTATTTATCATTCAGAATGCCTTTCATGCCCGTGAGGAACGAGCATATGAACGGATAGCCACCCGTTTTATGCGGAACTGTAAAAGTAACTTCAACAGTCTCATCACTGGCAGCTAATCCTGTATAGGCGATAGGTTGAATGTCGGCGCTGTGTTGGGCTTCGTCCTTATTTTCAGAACTGCAAACTGTCACCCACAGGCCGTAACAAACAACAATACAAGAAGAAATATATACATTAAATACCGCACATATTATGATGAGATATAGTTGATTATAATTCAGTGAAAAATTATACCAATGTTGCATTAAGAGTGATATCAGTTCCGGCTAATGCTTTCGATACTGGGCACCCTTCTTTTGCCCCCTCGGCAAATTGTTGAAACGTATCGTTATCAATATTAGGGATATTCGCTTCTGCAATTAGCTTAATACCTGTTATAGCCGGGCCACCGTCGGTAACTTCAAAAGTGACCTCTGCCCGAGCTTCAACCGACTGTGGGTCGTGCCCCGCCTCGGCCAACTCATTCGATAGAGCCATAGCATAACATCCGGCATGGGCGGCCCCAATTAATTCTTCCGGATTTGTGCTTTCCCCATTCTCAAACCGAGAGGCAAACGTGTACTTCCCTTCATAGGAACCACTATCAAATTTCATAGTCCCATTTCCATTTTTTAGATCGCCATTCCATGTTGCATTTGCATTACTTGTAGGCATAATATTATCTGACTTTAATTATTATTTATATGATTAAGATTATATGAGTGCTAGTCTGAATTTCCTTTAACCCGTACTTTCTGTACTTGCTCAGCTGTAACAGTGGGAGCATTATTCCCCCAGCTTGTACGCTCATGATTAATGATTGCGGCCACTTCCTTATCAGAGAGTTGCTGAGAAAAGGGCGGCATAGCTGCAGAGTATTCTACCCCATCAATCGCTTTTCCCTGCATTCCAAATAAAATAATTTCAATATGGCGAGTGGGATCTTCAGCCGTTACAACGGAATCATCCGAAAGTGGAGGAAAAGCACCGGGAACTCCCTCTCCGTTCCCCTGGTGACAACTGGCACAGCTCGTTCTATATAAGGTAGCTCCAATATTTGCTTTGGAACCTGACGATGCCTGTTCTGCAGATTGAGTATTATTACCTTTGCCCGTAAAAAGACTGTAGGTGGGGGAACTTGCATATTCATCCGGCACATTCCACTGCTGGGCAATATAAAATGCGCTCCAAGCCACTACAACCAATAGCAAAACCCATGCCCATGTTGGTACCGGGGCAGGCGTTTCAGCCCTCGATGGTTCCCAAAATGGCTCTTTGGCCCCTCCATACGCATTTAATAGAATAGGAACCTTCCCCTCCAGCATATCATTATCCTGCAAGCCTTCAACATCAATACCCGGGCCGTTTCTAACCTCGAAGGGAATAGAACGCACTCCTTTATGGCCGGTTGCATCGGTAGCTACCACCTTTAAGGTGTGGTGACCATCCTCTAACTGAGTTGTATCCAACTCAAACCGAACGGGAGGACGGTATGAAACAATCGGCTCATCCTCATCATCCAGATAAACATGTATTAAATTACTATTGTTTTCAGCCATTGTGTTCGTAGTTAGGATTCGTCTTTTAAAATCTTTCGTTTGATATGATCCTCAGATTGCTCTCCCGGCCAGACAAACCATTTGACGGCAAAAATCACCACCCCCAACACAATAATGGATGAACCGATAAGCACGAGATAATAAAGCAGGCTGTCCGGCGGTGCATATTCTCGCCCCTCACTGGAGGTAGAGAATTCAGATACTTGCTGTATAAGCGTAAATAGGAGCATAAACATGATTATTCCTCGGCTTGAATTTTATTTAACTCATCATTTTTACGGACTTTTGCTACATCTTCAGCCGTTACGGTAGGTGCATCATTGCCCCAGCTCGTTCGCTCATGATTAATGACTGCAGCTACTTCTTCATCAGATAACAGTTTTCCAAATGGCTGCATAGCCCCCTGATACGCCGTTCCCTTAATGGTTTTTCCCTGCAGTCCATAGAGTACAACTTGTATATGCTTGGTAGGATCTTTTGCCATTACAACCGGATCATCAACCATTGGAGGGAACACTCCTTGTACTCCTTTCCCGTCACTTTGGTGACAAGAGGCACAGTTATCGGCATAAATCGTAGCACCGCTTATTTCCTTTTTGGCCGCCTGAGCTGCAACCGAATCGGCCTTTGCTTTTTGGGCTGCTGTTGGTCGGGCGTCCGTCGACACTTGTTTCAGGGATTTTAAATACGCTACCAGTGCCTTGGCCTTTTCAGTAGCAATAATCTTCCCATTAGAGGGGCCATAATCCCCGGGCATAGACACAACCATAGCATTTTTAGATGGGTTTTCTGCCACCTTAAACAACCAGGGATAAGAAGGCATTATAGATTCTTCCACTACTGACCGAGGATTATACAAGTGCATATAATGCCAAACAGCACTTGGCTGGCGCTTGCCGATATTGCTTAGATCCGGACCCGTTCGCTCGCTACCTAATACAGCCGGTGTCTGTCTCCAAACACTGGGACGGTTAACACGCGCATAATCACCCGGAGCAGATGGGCGTCCCCAATTCTCATCCATTGCAATGGGGCGAACTTGTTGCGTATGGCAATACACACAACCTTCATTTATAAATACTTTCATTCCCCTTCGCTCGACCTCACTCATAGGCTCGCTGGCCGGAAGCGGTTTATTTTCTTGCTGTACCCAGAGAGCAGGAAAAACGGCAATAATGAGGCTAAGGAAAACAAAGCCCCAAAATATTACACCAAAAAGCAGTTTATGATTTTTGTGAAAATTAAGTTTCATAGCACATACATTATTTATGAGTTGGAAGGTTCATCAACGTTCTTATTGCTCTGAGGTCGCATTTTCCAGACGTTGTAGGCGAAAATCAGATGCGACATAAACATCATAGTACCGCCAACCGCACGCCATACCCAGTAAGGAGCCATCAGGGTTACTGATTCCATAAATGGGTCTCCTGCTATCCAGCTAAGCCCCTGCAATGTTCCACCGATCATCAGGGGAATACTGTACACCAACACCCCTATAAAGGCCAACCAGAAATGTGCGCCAACAGCAAATTGCGGCGGCTCATAACCGGTCATTCTCGGGATTAACCCATAAATGCCGCCCCACACCAAGAATGACACAAAACCATACATACTCATATGTGAATGAGCAATTGTAAAGTTGGTGAAGTGCCACGTTTTATTCAGCGATCGGAAAGCTTCCAGCGTACCCTGGTAAGATACAATGGCATAGAAAATGACGCCCACCAGAATAAAGGGCAGCGAATAACTACGAGCGATAGAGCGCCACTTACCGCGCATCGTCAACAAAAAATTTCCTGTTCCAGCTGTTACCGGTACAATCATCCCTACACTAAAAACGATAGCAACAGTTTGGATCCACCAGGGAATGGGACTAAATACAAAGTGATGCGAACCTATCATTGTATAAAAGACCATTTGCGTCCAAAAAGCCAGCACCCCCAGTGAGTAGGAATAAATGGGTCTGTTCAATAATTTGGGCAAGAAGTAATACGTCAACCCCAGCACCATCGGTGTAAACCATTGCCCCACCCCTTGGTGCATGTAATACCCCTGAATTACCGTCTGGCTAATTCCGTCTTGTTGATATCCCGGCAAATAAGCGATGGCTGCCAGGATAATTGTCCACAGGCAGGCGGCCAGTATGTACCAGTTGGAAATATAGATCTCTTTTACATTACGGTTGGCAATCGTTTTGTACAGATTATAGGCAACCAAGATCAACCCGAATGCAAAAAGCGAAAAAATAGGCCAGATAAATTCGCGGTATTCCTGCGCCCCGTTATTAATACCGGCCATAAGGCTTAT
The DNA here is from genome assembly GCF_011059105.1 of Fodinibius halophilus. Lineage (GTDB taxonomy): Bacteria > Bacteroidota > Rhodothermia > Balneolales > Balneolaceae > Fodinibius > Fodinibius halophilus. The sequence continues at coordinate 16,100 of NZ_JAALLS010000012.1, forward strand.
AACTCCTAATATTACTGATAGATTCATCAGCCAGAGACTAGCCCATCCCACTCGGTAACTAAACAGCTCGCGTTGGCTGGTACGGGGTACCACATATAACGCCAGTGCAAGCATCGCCTGGGAAAGGAACCCCCAAAATACCACATTAGTATGCACCGGACGCAAGCGCCCGAATGATAGCCAGGAAATCGTGTCAATTTCCGGCCAAATAAATTTAAATCCTAAATATTCACCAACTAAGGTGCCAAACACCAGCCAAAAAGCGGAACAGGCAATAAAGGAAAATATCAGTTTAACAGATTTAGAGGAGGTCTCTATGCGCTCTTCGGCTTTTGCTTTTTCGACCGTTAAGGGTCGCTCTACAGATTGTACAGCAGAAGGTTTATTCATTTTTGATTTCTATTTTTGAAGTCAATCTTCATTTTAATGCTTTATCTCTTGTTTCCAAGCTGTTTAGGTTTTGTTGATAGTTGTTAGATATAAAATCCCAATTACAAATAGGCATTACACAGGTTTTTCTTTCCAACTTTCGATTAAATGCTCTCGCTTATTTTCCTTTCCGCTCCATTGGTCAACATTGGGCAGTTCCTCTTTGGCTTGGTTGATGACATGGTCAGCCCATTCTTCAGAAAGCTGTTCATTTAACGCTATATAATCTTCCCACTCCATAGGCACTTCATCATCCGGATAGATAGCCTCTTCAGGACATTCGGCCACACATGCATCACAATCAATACATTCAAAAGGATCAATCACCAAAAAATTGGGGCCTTCTCGAAATGCATCCACCGGGCATACGGCTGCACAATTTGTATGCTTACATTGGATGCATGGGTCGGTAACTACGTAAGCCATCTCTACTTAGGTTAGTTATTTTCTTTGCTTCAACCCAAAGGTATGAGTCGGCAAAACTAATTTCAACTATTAAAACGGTTTTATCCGATTTAATTGATTAAATACATTTAGATGCCTATTTTCTAATTGCCGAGTTGATAATATACAAAGACAAACTATTATGGATAACAGCCAATCACTTAAAGATCTCACGCCCGATGCTACAATTGGCCAAATAATTAATGCAGAAAAAAACGCAGAAGAGTTACTTACATCTATTGGATTATCCCCTGAACACCACAAGCCTGAGACTTTACGATCAATCTGCCAGCAAAAGAAATGGAGTGAAGTAGAAATACTTCAATGGCTCAAAAAAAACCAACAGAACAATGGTGAGCAGAATGTAGACAATAATAAAGGGCTACCGAACCTCAATGATAACTTAAAAAGGTGGTGCAACTATCTTAAAAAGCACTTTATAACAAAGAATAGTGGACTTCTTGATGAAATTAGCAGTGATTTTCCTCGCATCCATAAGATACATGGTAACCAATACCAGTGGCTTAAAAATATGCAGCCGCACCTTGAAAAACTCGAAGAGAAACTAACCTATTACTTTTATTTCCAGCGTCACAAGCTATTTCCTCTACTCCATGAGTTGAACAGTTCAAAGAAAAAGATTTTACATGGTACTACCACAAAAATCGAGAGTGGAATTCATATTATCGAAGAAGATCATAATGAAATTATAGATTTCATAGAGACTATTGAGCAGAAAGGACAAGGATTAAAAAATCCGGAAGGAGCATGTTCTACCCTTCGCATTCTGAACTACAATATCAAAGCACTTTTTTCTTCGCTGAAAAAACAAATAGAAATTGAACGAGATCACTTCATCCCCTTGGTAAAACAAAAGTTAAACTCGGGATAACTTGACCATATTTACTGAATCCTACTGTTATGTTTAAAGGATCAAAAAAACAATTACTTGAACTTATTAAAAGAAATGGAACCACTACTATTGATGTGGCAGTCGAAAGTACCGACTTAGCTAAAACTACCCTCCGGGAACATTTCTTGCAATTAGAACGAGACGGATATATACAACACGATTATGTACGTTCGGGGCCCGGTCGGCCAAGCCTTGAATACCAACTAACCCAAAAGGGAAATGCCCTATTCCCTTCCCTTGAATCAACACTCATCTCAGAGTTACTTAACTTTTTAAAATCAAAAGACGACGAGAAAACGATACAAGAGTTTTTCAAGTTTTTTTGGGAAGATCGAATTAAAAAAGCTCGCCATCACATGGATCAACCCTCAAAAACAACATTTGAGAGTAAGATGGAATCTTTAACATCTATGTTAAAAGAAGAAGGGTTTATGCCCGAATTTGATATAGATAAAGAGAATAATACTCTTACCATTAAGGAATGCAATTGCCCATTCAGCGAAGTGGTAAAAGAAACCAGACTTCCTTGCAAGCTGGAAGCCATGTTTTTTAAAGAGCTGTTCAATAAAGATGCTAAACGTACTACCCATATCGCAGAAGGAGATTTTTCATGCACGTATAACATCCCCACCAATGCATAAATTTTATTACATCATATCCCTAATATTCCCATAAACCTGTTAAAGGTGATAGCCATGATTGTACATGACTTATCTAAATTTGTGAACAGTGCAACATATAATGATTTATCTGCTGAAGCAATTAAGCAACTTAAAATTAGGCTCCTTGATTCTTTAGGAACTGCTATTGGAGCTATTAAAGGCCCGCCGCTTGAATCAATCAGAAAAATGGTTGACGATTTGGGTGGATCGCAACAGAGTACCTTAATCGGCAGCGGCAAAACGACGCCCGACCGTGCAGCTCTATACAACAGTGGACTGGTTCGCTACCTCGATTTCAATGACAGTTATCTGGCGAAGGGCGAAACATGTCATCCGAGTGATAATATCGGATCTATTTTGGCGGCCGGAGAAACAACCGGTCTAAGCGGCAAAGATTTTTTGACAGCACTCGGAGTTGCCTACCAGGTGCAATGTCGGCTGAGTGACGAAGCGCCCGTGCGCGACAAGGGATTCGACCATACCACCCAAGGCTCCTATGCTGTAGCAGTCGGCGTTTCTAACGCACTGGGATTAGATGAGGATAAGACGGCTAACGCTATTTCGATTGCAGGTACCGCCCTGAATGCCCTCCGCGTGACACGAACTGGTGCCCTGTCTAACTGGAAAGGACTGGCATATCCTCATACTGCTTTTGGCGGGACCCACGCGGCGCTCCTCGCAAAGTATGGGATCACCGGTCCGCCGGCTGTTTTCGAAGGTAACAAAGGATTTATGGATTCCATTGCCGGTGAATTCTCCATCGATTGGTCAAATGAAGATTTGGAGCGCGTTACCAACACAATTATTAAGAAATACAATGCCGAAATCCATTCTCAATCGTCCATTGAAGGAATGATTGAATTGAAGGAGAAACAGGGCTTTACGGCCGATGACGTTGATAAGATTAATATCGAAATATTCGATGTGGCGTATCACATTATCGGCGGCGGTGAAGAAGGTGACAAGACGATTGTGCGTACGAAAGAAGAGGCCGATCACAGCCTGCAGTATATGGTGTCGGCCGCTCTGCTTGATGAACAGGTGATGCCGGAGCAATATGAAAAAGACCGGATTGAAGCCGATGATATTCAGACGCTGTTGCAAAAAGTGGAAGTTTCACCGAAGCAGGAATACAGCGATCGCTTTCCCGATGAGATGCCGACCAAACTGACGGTACATCTCAAAAACGGAGAATCCCACACCATCGAAAAGCATGATTACGAGGGTTTTCATACGCGTCCCATGAGCTGGGAGACGATTATCGCCAAGTTTGAAGGATTGGCTGAACCCTTCACCTCAAAAGAATTACGCGAACAGATTGTAAGCATCGTTCAGGATTTTGACCAACAAAGTGTAAATAAGCTGATGAAATTACTTAGAGAAGTTAAAATTAGAAAATAGTTATTGGTTAATGGTTATGCGCAGTTCTGATCTCCAATTAACCAATAACTGATAACCAAAATACTCAACCTTATGGCCAACGAAAAAACATTCGACTTTTTAAATAAAAACCAACGAGAACCTAAACCCAGGAAAACAGGTATTACCGAAATCCGCGGTCCATACTACGCTGTTATGGGCAAACGATATCTTAATGATATCATGGAAACTATGGGCGAGCACGTAGATTCGCTGAAGTTTTCGGGCGGATCGTTTTCGATCATGCCGAAAAAATCCGTACAAGAGCTTATTGATATTGCCCACGACCACGATGCGCTGGTATCCACCGGTGGATTTATGGAGTATGTGCTTACGCAGGGCAAAGACGCCGTTGATCAGTATATAGATACCTGCAAAGATTACGGTTTCGATATTATTGAGCTCTCGGCCGGATTCATCACCCTGCCCACCGACGACTGGCTGCGACTGATCGAAAAAGTGCAGGAAGCCGGACTGAAAGCCAAACCCGAAATCGGTATCCAGTTTGGTGCCGGTGGTGATACCGCGCAGGGCGAACTGGAATCGGAAGGTACACTTGATACTGAATATGCCGTCAAGCAGGCCAAACGATTTGTAGATGCCGGAGCCTATATGATTATGATCGAATCGGAAGGTATCACCGAGAATGCGAATCCATGGCGAACTGAAGTGCCGGCGGAGTTTATTAACGAAATCGGCCTGGAGAAGCTGATGTTTGAAGCGGCTGATCCGGAAGTATTCGCATGGTACATCAAGAACTATGGTCCTGAAGTAAATATGTTTGTGGATCACAGTCAGATTGTGCAGCTTGAAACGCTGCGCCGCGGCATCTGGGGTACCAAAAGTCTCTGGGGACGCGTGCTTACGTATAAAGAGTAATCCTATCATTTGGAAAGAGTCCATCTCTAAGGTGGACTCTTTCTCATAAAGAAACCTAAAATGTATAAAAAACAGTTCGACCTACGATATTTCGAGATGGGCCAGCATGGAGAAGCAACTCCTGTTACTATTTTAACACTGCTGGAAGAAGCCGCAGCTGACCATTGTTTGTCTATTGGATACAGCCTCTATGATCTGCTTGAAAAAGGGATTGGGTGGGGTCTATTGTCAGAACGTATGAAGATGAATCAATGTCAGATATCTCAAAAACTCTTGATGCAAATAGAAAAGAATCATTTTCCGATTAACAACAAGAGATTTTGTATTGGCCCTCAATTGCGGAATCAGCTTCCGGACATCCGCTAGCCGATGTCATTTGGGAGACTATAAATAACAGCACTGAAATAGCAGAAGCCAATCAATTTACTGCTCACACCGCACAGGGAATAGAAACAGAATATCAATCGAATGACATTTTAGTTGGCCGACCGGAGTTTATCACAGAACAGGGAGTTATCGTTGATATCAGCGCCGAACTTTTTAATCTGCTCGCCGATAAAGCCTTGCTCATCTTCGCCGAGCATATCGTTGGCTGCCTGCATGGCTAGTCCTTCCATCTCAACGAGGTTATCCATAATGGCGGTAATCCTGAACGGGATGCGATTGCGGTGGGCATAGATTACTGACAAGTAAGAAACTCTTGGGGTACAATTGTATTTGATAAGAATGCCGTTGGCCGCCTTCCATTGGCAAATAATCCATAAGTTAAATCAGGGGTGGATATACTATTTAAAAATAGTTAAAAGATGCAGCATTTTTCTTATAGTCGGGATAGTTTTAAGCTGCTCTTCGAACAATTATTTTAATCCAAAAACTGCTAATATTGCCCTAAGGCCTCTAATGCTTGGGAGATAAACTCATGGATATAGCCCCCCCCCATTCTCCTATGCCTTTTCGGCAAGTTCCAGTTGCTGGCTTGGAAAATAGATCTCGACCTCTTTATTATAAGTAGCTTCTTTAAACTGGGGCAATACGATAAGTTCATACCATTTTAAAAACTCTTTTGCCGAAATAGGATCCATGCTACTCCAGCTGTCGATATCCACGGCAATAACATTTAAGCCATCGACATCCCTTTTTTTAAGATAGGTTACCACTTCCCGATAATCTCCCTGGCACAGGGGGCGGTTAATCTTTTCATCCTCACTGATAACCTCAAACCGTAGTTTCATCAGATCTCGCTTGGTGGGCATCGTTTTTTCGCTCATGGTAGTTAGTCTCCTTTTTTAAAATAGCTGTAAATATAACGTTATAATTTCAAATAAGACAGTTTATCCAACGTACAACAATAGAAAATATGATTGGTTTTCTCAGAACAGTATGTAAGACCTTTGGCAAGGTAAATCCTTACAAATTTATTTATCTCACAGCAATTATGTCTCATTATGTTAGTAGTTAATACTGCTCTACTTTAGAGTAACCAGTGATTAAAAAACGGGGAGGCTTTTCAACCTCCCCGCCATCGGCTTCTGTAGCGCTCTCTGTGCTATTTGAACCGGCTTTTAAGGGGACACTCCCGACGAACCATCTCCGCCAGGAATATTGGGGTACCGGTTCCGTCTGCCTTAATCATATATTGTTCTATTCCGAATTTATTTATCTGCTTTTGTGATCATTCTCTATAAACAGTACACACAACACGCCCCCCATCCCCCAAAGGTTTTTTATTTTTTTTGAATGGATGTAGCAAAGACAAAATTAAATCGGCAAATGATATAACAACGCCTTTGCAAACGCTTATTACCGCTATAAATGCTAAGTGGAGACTTAAATATTGTTTCGAGCCGGATAATTTATATTATTGAGTCAATTGTTTGACTAACCACCACTGATGACAAACGTACTATCACTTTCATACGCCCTTATTGCCCTGGCCTCGACGCTGGACACAGAGGCGGACAAACAGGATCTTGCCCAAAAGATTAAAGAGGGAGATCATAAAGCATTTCGCACTTTTTACGATGCTCATTTCGATTCCCTGCTCCGTTTTCTAGTCAGCAGAAACACCTCGAAAGAGGCCGCCAAAGATATTATCCAAAAGGCTTTTATCTATATATGGGAACACCGCTCAAAGATCGATCCCGATAAATCATTAAAGTCGTATATTTTTCGCATTGCCTATACCCGAATGCTCAACCACCACCGGGATCATAAAAAGTTTAGTAACGACGAAGCTGTACCGGAGCAAGAATCCAGATTAACACCGGAAGACCATGCCCGGGAAACCGATTTAAAAAAGGCGATAGATCGCGCGATAGAAGAGATGCCGGAAAAGCGGGGAATGGTATTTCGACTCTGTTTTGTCGAAGACCTTACCTATAAAGAAGCAGCTGAAACGATGGAGGTTACTCCCAAAACCATTGAAAACCATATGGGGCTGGCCCTTAAAGATATTCGGAAATCATTGGAACGGTTCAGATAGTTTTAAAAGTGATTGGGGGTTACCACCCGGCTGATGTGTATAGCAACATAACGGACATGAAAAGGCAGAAAAATGAAAAAACAACTTTATATCATACTCTTTGTCGCAACCACTATTTTCAGCAGCTGCACCCTGGATCATCTGGAGGATACCGGCAGTGACCCAATCACCAAAGAAGATCTTGCCATGGCCAGCCAAATAATTGGCAACTCGCTCTCTAATAATAATAGCGGGGTAGTGCTAAGTATAAGTGATGCGCTTACTATTATTTCTCAAACCAGCTTTACAGAAACAAACAGTAAGGCCAAAAGGAAAGAACAAGATCTCAGTGGTCGTGGCAAAGAAACGAATTACAATTATCGGTATAACGAAGGTACCGGGGTGCATCATGTTTCTTTTATGAGAGAGGTTATGTTTGATGCTCCCTTTTTCATGAAGACTGTTACTGATAGCTTAAAATATATATACCGGGATGCAGAGGGTAACTTTATACCTTTTCCCAGGGAACAAGAAAATGACATTGCCTCCGTCAATTATACGGGGCAACGCAATGGACAAATTAATACCGGTGAAGAACGAATCTCTTTCTCCAGAACCGATACCTTTATGGTAGGCGGCTATACAGATAACAGCACCGCACTTACAGTAGAAGGCAACCATGCCGGCAGTAGCACTACGAGCACGGAGCAAGCTGACGGTTCTGGCTCTACATACACATATGATTTAACAATTACGTTTTTAAATATTCAAATCGGTAAAGAGGCTCTAGACCAAATCCATCCCGGGCTTGCACTAGCCGGAAGGCTGCAGTGGCAGCTCACAGTATGGGCCAATGCCAAAAGAGAAGGAACCGGTAACAAGATGACCGGAACCATCAAAGCTCTGGGTAACGGTACGGCCCAGTTGTATTTTGAAAACAGTACAGCACAGTTCCTGCTGAACCTGCAAACAGGCGAAGTAAGCGAACTATAATATGATTAATTAAATATGTAACATGCAGTAATTACAATGGGTGATCAACAATCACATAACGACCCTGATTCCAAGCGAGCAGAGTTCATCAAAAAAGCGCGGGAGCAGAATATACCGCTGGCAGAACTTGATGACGACTTCATTCAAGAACTTGCAGAATATGTTGAAACCAAAAAGGATGAAAGCCCATCATTCGAGGCGGATAAAAAAGAGGTTTGGAACAATATTAATGCAGCTACTCAGCAGGCCGATAAAGTGGATTCTACGGCCAATATCACTACGATTTTTTCTTCTTCAACAGTACGCTGGGCTGCAGCCGCCATCCTTATTGTCGGGTTGCTCTCCGGTGCAATCTACATGCAGTTCTTCGCTCAACAAAAAAGGCTACTGGCTCAATCAACATCTACAATCACTACTATTACTTTAGATGATGGGAGCACGGTAACGTTGCGACCTCACTCTCGATTATATACTAGTGATAATAGTAAAATACTCCAGTCGTACCACCTTGAGGGAGAAGCATTTTTCGAGGTAACCAAACAGAACAACCGAACTTTTTCGGTTACTACTGATATCGGGAAAGTAAGCGTGCTTGGTACTCGCTTTAACCTCAGCTCATGGGGTGAGCAACTGCAAGTTTACCTTGAAGAAGGATCTGTTGAAGTCAAACCTTCGGATAGGGAAAACCGTGTCATCCTAAAACCCGGGGAATCGGCGACTCTTGCCAGTGCAAAAGCCACACCAAACAAAACGGTAGCCAATGCAGAGGAGTTTACCGACTGGATTGACGGAGAACTTATTTTTAATGACAAATCAGTCCAGCAAATAGCTGCTGAGCTGGAGCAACAATTCGGCATCACCGTACTACTGCCCAACCCGGTGGCACAACAGCAACTTACAGGACGCCTGTCACTGGATAAAGTAAATACGGCTCTCGAGGATCTCGAACTCGCCCTTAATGGTACGTTCACTCAAACCGGGGATAGTCGCTATACTTTTGAACCCAACAGCCAGTAATAATATGATAACATGAAGAAAATAAAGATCTTTAAATATGTGCTGCTCATCGGGGTTTTTATGGGGATATGTACGCTTCCCTCAAAAGGCCAGTACCGATACCATGAACAATCTGTGTTGGATGTCATTCAAGATTTAGAGGAAAAAACCTCTTTTCGCTTCTTATACCGCGAGGCTTTACTGGCAGACATTACCCTCTCTTTTACGGCTGACAGCACCAATCCTCTTACGACACTAAAAGAGGCTTTGCACCCTTTTAATCTGAGTTTGAAAGTGAACAGTGAGCGTCAGCAAGCGATCATTTTTCAACAACAAGCAACTGCGCAAAAACAACAACTAACTATTCACGGGCAAGTTGTTGATGGCACTACCGGCGAACGGTTGCCCTATGCTACAATAACCTGGAAAGAGCACGATAGAATTAATGGTCTAAGTACCAAAGAGAGTGGCAACTTTACCATCAAAGATACTTTTCAACAAAAAAGCCTGGAACTGGAGTGCAGGTATGTCGGCTATGGGTCCAAAAAGATAACATTAGATCTCGATGAAGCTTCACAAATTCAAGAGTTGACCTTTCGGCTTACTCCCGAACGTATTGATGGCAATTATATCCTGATAACCGGGAGTAACTCGTACAGCAACCTCAATAAGCAGCATTCGACGATGGTAGATATTGGCACCTTTAGCCCCATGGGAGAGAGCAATACCCTGCGGGCCCTTCAGGCGCTGCCTTCTATCTCCCTGTCGCCCCTGATGAGTGATGGCATGCATGTGAGGGGGAGCCCATCGGACGCGCTCCAGGTAAAAGTTGATAATATTACCATCTATAACAGAAGCCACCTATTTGGACTTATAGACAGTTTTAATGGTGATATCCTTAAACGCAGTGGGTTCTATTACGATATTGCACCTTTAAAGCTGGAGGCTCCGCCGGGTGGTACTTTATCTCTTCTGACTAAAACCGGATCGATGGACCATATATCGGGGACCGCCGGTATCAGTAACTCCTCGATACGCATGTCACTGGAAGGCCCTCTGAAAAAAGGGCGCAGCAGCTGGCTAATCTCAGGTCGGCGCTCATATATGAACACCGTTGACTGGTTCCATAATTCAGAACTTGTACAATGGGGGCTCAATGTAAATCGCCCACAACAAGAACTTACTGCCGGCCTGGTAGACTTACAAAACCGACTGCTGAAAACACAAAGCACCTCTGCTTCTTTTTACGACCTGCACGGCAAACTCTATTTTGAAGGTATAGCTGGAAGCAGGCTCATTCTAAGCGGTTACTGGGGAGGCGATGACACGAACCAAAACTCAAAACGATTATTCCAAACCCTTTCATTTTCAGGCAATAACAACTTCGAATATCGACCGGTAACCACTACAAATGATTGGCAAAACGGTGCTGCAACAGCAAAATATCAGTACTGGCTTGGAGAAGATATATTCAGTACTTCGTTACTGGGTACCAGCATCTACCAGACCTCTTTTATTAAAGATGACTTTACCTACATGGAAACCAATCAGGGCACCGGTAACCTTCAGGCTTTTATTTTCCCTTTCGGCAATGAAAGTGTACTAAATAAATTCAAGGCAAAGCAGCAATTTGAATTTGATAATAAAGACTGGCTGATAAGCAGCGGTATTTCGTATAACTACTTTTTGGGCGAATACTATGAGCAATCTTTCGGTTATTCAGGATATTTTAATTCTACCAAAGCCCACAAGATTGATGGATATGCCCAACTGGATTTTAACAAATGGGATAATGTTGTCGATGTCTTTGGAGGCATACGGTTTCATTATTACTCAAACGGTCGCTATCTCAAATGGTCTCCCCGTGTCAAAATAAAATTATTCCCGAACTCCAACGTATCATGGTCTGCAGGTTTTAGCCGGAACCATCAATTCATTAATCAGCTTTCTCTCAGCAACACCGTTACAGCCAATGTTTGGATCCTTGCAGACAGCCAACAACCTCCCACAACAGTAAATTATTTTTCTACCGGTTCGTATTTTGATATTTCTGATTGGCTATATGCCCAAATTGAAGGATATCACAAAACATTTGATAATGTTCGAATGCATGAAGTTAACACCTTCTCACTAAGTAATACGACCTCAACGAACCCCTGGTATACCAATAATACAGGCACCGCAAAAGGAGCTGAATTCCTGCTGCAATCTCAATGGTCAATATTCACACTCTCTCAAACGTTTGCCCTTTCCGAAGTAACATTTTCGAACCCCGATATTAATAACGGTCAATCTTTTTATGCGGATTGGGACCGCACCTACCGATACAGTGCAATGGTAGAAGCTAATCCTTTTGATGAGCTCTCCCTTTATCTTTCGTGGATGTATGCTTCGGGTACCCCAAATAGGCTGGCAACTTTTGGCCCCCAGAGAGACAAACGCCTGGACCATTACCAACGCACCGATATTTCAGCCGAATACAAGCGTAACTTTCCAGCATTTCGCATTGTGTTTTCGGCCTCGGTTATGAACTTATTCGATCGCAACAACCCCTGGTATCGTGAGCTTAATATTGCCGTCAACCAGAATGTAACCCCTAATCAATTTCACGCTGCCCCAGTAGATGTGTATGATATCGGGCTGCAACCTTCATTTAATATTCGCATTTTGTTTTAGGCAAATGCAATATTAAAATATTTTCTCCACTATTTAAGGAAATTGCAATTTATCACGATAATGTTGTTTATATAACTGCACTTCGTGTATAGAATCTTCTAACCTCCTTAACAAATGATGCGGCTTACTTTTTGCACTCTTTTATTTTTCCTTCTTTTGTCTTGCAAATCCAACGATCGTTCAGCAGCGAACCTTTCGTTAGAACAAAAACAGGATCAAATATTAATGGCCTTTCCAAAGCTGGAGTTAAGTGGCAATAGTTATACAAATAAAAAAGCGCTTCTTGACTCTACACACTTTACAGATCGCACTTATTATCTAAAAGATAAAGAGCAAACTTTTACCGGGACTTTGGAAAACAAAAATTGGAACGACAGTTTGAAAACCAAGGGCATCTTCAAGAATGGAAAAATACAGACATTTACTTCCTGGTACCCCAACGGCGAGAAAAATTCCAAAATGGTGGTAACTCCAGATAGTACAGACCAGCAATATAGAACAACCACCTGGTACTATTCCGGAGCTCTAAAATCCAGATACAATAAACATTCCGGCAAACGCTATTTTGAGGATGGTTCACTCAAATCAAAGTGGAATAAAAAGAAAGCCATCGACTTTTGGGAGAACGGCAACCCTAAAGCCATTTGGCCGCTAAAAAATAATAAGCGGGTCTCTTTCTATCACGGCGAGTTTACAGGCTGGTATCCCGATCATACAATTTCTGCCAAAGGTACGTTCAAAGATGGACGTAAACATGGCAAGTGGGTGTATCACGATAGTACGGGCACCATCGAAAAAATTATTTACTACAAAAATGGCAAAGCAGACTCTACGGCTAGCCCCGCTTAACTAGTTAATGCGAGACTATACAACAAAGGGACCTTTGCAAAACCAGGCAGTCATCCTGAATGTAATGAAGGATCTCCCTTTCAACGGCAACAGATGGATACTGGAGATTCTTCGACAAGCTCAGAATGACGAAATCAAAGGTTTTGCAAAGCCCTCACAAAATCACAATTCCGCATTCCGACTCAGATATTTTCACACTCATTTATTTCCCTTTAGTATAAATGTAATGGGCAAACTGTATTGAACCCGAACAGTAACCCCTCTTTGTCGACCGGGCTCAAACTTGGCAAGCTTAACCACTCGAATAGCTTCTTGATCGCAGCCCCCTCCAATACCACGAATAACTCTGGGGTTCTCCACTTCTCCCTTTTCATTCACCACGAATTGTACAATCACTCGTCCTTCAATACCAGCCATTCGGGCTTTCTTAGGATATTCGATATGTTTCTGTATTGACTTCAGCCCTCCTTTCAAAACGGGCATCTGTTCAACAGCTATAAAAAAATCCTCTTCCTCCGACGTTGATTCCTCTTCCCCTTCTTTCGGCGGTGGAGGTAACCGGTCCACTTCTTGATTTATATCCAGTTCAGCGTCAAGGTCTAAAATCTGCTCCTCAATGATTTCATCATTAGGAACCGCCACCGGAGCTACCGGCCGCGGGGGAGGCGGTGGCCTTTTCTCTTGTTTTGTCTGCTCTATATCTTCCATGGCAATCACTTCGCTCTGTTCACTAATAGTAAACTCTTGTTCCCCACTTCCACTAATGGGTAGTTTGGCAAGAGCTACAAAAATGAGCAAACTCATTATTAAACCGCTTTCAAAAATGAGCACATAATACTTTTCGAGGTTCGATCTGTTTTTGAAAGGAATCATATGAACCTCCTATCTTATATTAAAAGATATGAGACAACTTTATCTCTAAAATGTCTCTTTAATCACACCATCGTTTATATACATAACCCTTATTTAAGATTAATGATTCCGAAATCTTAAATAAATTTAAATTCTTATGGACTCATCCTTTGTTAGCAAGTAGATCCAAACAAGAACCTAGTATCGGTTACTGGAGACGCTGGCTATGTCGCTGATCATGCTGATTGGAATGATCTCCGGAATTAGCCATCCCTCCTAAAATTGCGGGGATATCCTTGTACTGCACCTTATATACGAAGGTATCCTGAGGTAAAAATTACATCGTTCTATTAATTCGACACAATAAAAATAAGAAAATCTACCTTGATATTATGTCTGAAGACCAACCTAATGCTTGCGATCTAACTGCAATTGCTGACAATAAAAGAAAAATTCATCGAGCAGTGAAAACACTTGACTTATTCGAATTTAGTACTAACTATTTGTGTTGATGCTGCATCATACTATAATGGTACAAGTTCACCTTGAACAACTAAGTATGCGACTAAATGTTTGATGCAATACCTTAAAAATGGTATCAACCATGTTGCTGATCATCCATTACCTTCTAACCTCAAAAAGGATCATATGTCACAGTCGGCTAAAGAGCTATCAACAAAAGAAGCTGCTTCAAAACTCCAAGAAGGAAACGTTCAGTTCATTGATGTCCGTCCTATTGCTGCTTATAACGGTTGGAAACTTGAAGGTGAACCAAGAGGAGGTCATATCCCCGGAGCCAAAAGTATTCCCCTGCAGTGGACCGATTATATGGATTGGGTAGAAGTGCTCGAAGAAAAAAGTATCATCCCTAACAACCCGGTCATCATCTACGGTTACTCTGTCGATGAAACGAATGCTATGGCTGAAAAACTGGATGCACTCGGCTACGATAAGCTTTATACCTACCACAGTTTCACTGATGAATGGGCTGCTAATGAGAGCCAACCGCTAGATAACCTCCCCAGATATCAACAACTGGTTTATCCTGATTGGGTAAAACAACTAGTTGATGGAAATAATCCTCCACATTATGATAATGATGATTTTGTGATCTGTCACAGTCATTACGATCATATTGAAGACTACCACCGCGGTCATATCCCCGGAGCTATTCCGGTGGATACCAACAGCCTGGAATCTACTGAAACATGGAATCGGCGGTCTCCGGAGGAATTAAGAGAAACTCTTGCACAGCTGGGCATTCGCCACGATACGACGGTTGTACTTTACGGCCGTTTCTCATCTCCTACTTTCGACAAAGAGAAATTTCCCGGCAAAAGTGCTGGTCATCTGGGAGCCTTGCGCTCTGCCGCCATCATGTTATATGCCGGTGTAAAGGATGTACGTATTCTTAATGGCGGCATCACCAGCTGGGAAACAGCAGGGCGGTCCCTATCCGCCGAACCTATCTCCCCACAACCTATTGAAAACTTTGGTGCCGAAATACCCGGACGTCCCGAAGTAATGATTGATACTCCTAAAGCCAAACAGCTCATTGCCGCTGATGATGGCGAATTAGTGAGCATTCGCAGCTGGGAAGAGTTCATCGGTAACAGAAGCGGATATCACTATATCGAAAAAACCGGGCGAATTCCCGGTGCAGTGTTTGGCAACTGTGGCAGTGATGCTTACCATATGGAGAACTATCGCAACTTCGATCACACAATGCGTGAATTCCAGGAAGTAGAACAAACATGGAAAGAAGCCGGTATTACTCCTGATAAACATATTGCCTTCTACTGCGGTACCGGTTGGCGCGGCAGCGAAGCCTTCTGGAATGCCTGGATGATGGGGTGGCCGAAGGTGTCGGTATACGATGGTGGATGGTATGAGTGGTGTAGTGACCCCCAAAATCCTATAAAAACCGGTCTGCCTAAAGAACCATCCACGCAAGAAAAACCGCTTGCCAAATAGGTCATTTGCAACAAATTATTTAAAAAAGGGAAGGCTTTACCAGCCTTCCCCTCAGAAAAAATACAAACCAGATCTCATCAAAATCCGGTTGCATTTCTACCCTTGGGTATACACCTACCCAATCTCCTTTATGTGATTAACCTTCTACCCATCTGAGTATAATAGCCCTTCAGGGTATCATTCAAAGCAAACAGGGCCTCGTTTATATATTGATGATATCGGTAGAACATTTCTTACGCTATTTTAGTTTTCCATAAAAATCCGGTGCAATTGCTGTCTCTGTCAAAAATATTGATGAGGTCTTTTGTTCATATCCACAAGAAAAAATACTCAGGCTTATCCTTTCTTTACGGCTAAAATCATGATATTTTCCCCGCTATTTAAAAAGGCATTTGATCAGTACAATTTTTAACTACACTACCACGAGCTACATCATGTTCTCATTTCGAAATTCAGCATCATTATTTATTGAGATCACAACCCGGATCCCCAAATCCATTCTGTTACTGCTATTTTTTATGACCACTGTAGCGGGGCATGCCCAACAAACCGAAACGCTGGATACCCTGGTGGTATCAAAAGAAGTGCTTGTTTCTTCAAGCCATATCCCCCAGACAGTAGCGGGTTCCGGACGAAATATTACGATCATCCCGGCAAAAACAATTCGCAGCCTGCCGGTACATACTACTGACGAAGTACTGCGCTATGCTTCCGGAATAGAAGTACAGTCACGCGGTGCCTTCGGAACTCAATCTGACTTTAGTATTCGCGGTAGTTCATTTTCCCAAGTGTTGGTAATGGTGGATGGAATGCGCCTAAACGACCCCTTAACGGCGCACTACAGTTCTAATATTCCGGTATCACCCTCAGAAATTGACCGCATTGAGGTGCTTCACGGTCCGGCAGCCGCACAATACGGGGCCGATGCTGTTGGCGGTGTCATAAATATTATCACACGTAGTTTCAGCCAACAAAACAGTGCTGACCAAACTGATATAAATGCTAAAATCGGCTATGGTCAAGAGGATCTCAAAATCGGCCAGGGAGGATTTTTCTACTCAGAATCTGATTATAGAATTGCAGGGGGCGGCATGTGGTTTAATACCCCCGGTCAAGAATTAGCTGACAATTATACTAATCATTTTAATATCGGCAAAGCTTCTCTTTCAGCCGGATTTGATTTAGGTGATGGCTGGGACCTGGCCGCTCGCGGCGCTTATGATTATCGCGATTACAACGCCAAGTATTTCTACACAGCAAGTTCTTATGATGAGGCGACAGACCATACCAAAGCCTGGTGGACACAACTTAAGCTTACCAAACATGATGACAATGCGTTAACCACTTTAAAAGGAGCATTTAAACACAATACCGATGACTTTGTATTTAACCCCGCCTTTCCGGCAAACCATCACACCACAAAACTGCTGAATCTACAACTTACGCAATATCGAGAACTGTCAAACGAATGGTCGTTAACCTATGGTGCTCAAACTACCGGACGCAGTATTGAAAGTAATGATCGCGGCGATCACAACGACTGGCACTATGCCGGCTTTTCAATGGCCGAATGGCAGCCGACTGGCTCCTTTACCTTGACGGGGAGTTTACGTCTTGATCATGATGAAAACTATGGCACCGAATTGATGCCCCAACTAAGTGCTTCTTATGATACCGGCAACTGGATCTTGCGCACTTCCGGCGGTCGCAGCATTCGGTCGGCCAGTTATACCGAGCGATACATTTCTACGAACCTTGCTGGACCTTTATCAGCAGGACGCAATCTTGGGAACCCGAACTTAAAAGCAGAGCGTTCATGGTCTGGCGAGTTGGGCTTCGACTTTGTAGGGGTATCACATATTCGTTTTTCTGCCACCGGCTTTGTACGCGCATCAGATAATCTGATAGACTATGTAGAAACCAATTCTGCCAATATCCCCAACGACAAAAACCTGGCTAACAGCACGAATTATCTGTATGCTCAGAACTTAAGCAATGTAGAAACCGTTGGGCTGGAATCAGAAATAACCATCCATAAAAACCTGGGAGCCGATTGGTGGCTCAGCAGTCGTATTGGATATACTTTTTCCAACCTGCTAAATGATGATAATATTGATTCAAAATATATCGCTAACTATGCCCGTCACCTGGTCAACGGAACAGCATCTATTCAAAAAGGACCCGCCAGCGTTGCGTTAACGGGCCTTTGGAAAGAGCGAGACTCCGACCAGGCTCCATCGATTGGGGCTTTTAAAGCCTCGAGCTACAGTGTTTGGAATCTGAAAGCGGAATATTCCGTCTACCAAAACCTCACTGTTGGAATTGAAATCGATAACCTATTTAATGAAAAATACCAGGATATCCTTGGTGCACACATGCCCAAACGCTGGATTATTGGTACTCTCAGCTGGAAACTGTAAACTTATTTCTATTTACTCTACAAACTCATCCTGCAACTCTGCTATGTAATGAGTATAAGTTGTATAATCATCATCTCCTCCCGTAGCTCTGCTGCGGGAGGAGATATTTTATTTAACGCCTAGTATCGGCACCCTGTCTTTATACCTGGCTACCGACTTAGTTTTCAACAGATGATTTTTGAGCCCATGTTAGTTGCTTGTAGTCAAAGCCCGCTTCGATAGTTGGTTTAACTATTTGAAAATAGGGAGATACATCAAAATCACGAGGGGCAAACAAGCTGTGGTGCCGGATATGTAAAATTTCTTCTTGTAGCTTTACTTCAGCCCTATTACTGTTTTCATCCAGATCAATAGTGGGCAATATGGGATAGTTTACTCCCTGGAATGCTTGCGCTATAAGTGACGAACATATTGCTTTTGTGGGATCCCCACTGCCCAACGCCAATAACTTTCTTCGATGGCGTTCAGGAACGGGAGGCGTACGAATAAGGTAACGTGCCAAGTCAAGAATATTCTTTAAATCATACTGATATCCTATCCGCTCTTTCATGTAATCAATAACCTTCCGAATCTCATCAGAGGAAAGTCCTACCGCTCTACAGATACGTACATGCATATGGCAATACTTTGCCAACGGAACAGCCCGTACACCCTCCGCCACATCAGCCTCAATAAGCCAAGGACCTTCCCCTTCATCGTCTGACACTTCCTCGTCATACCCAACATTCAGTGCTACATGAGACCAAGTAGATTGGGTAATATATTTTATTGCTGTACTAATTCGGCTCGTCCCTTCAATGAGCAGAATATCTCCCGGCTGTAGCGATTGCTCCAATGCTTTTCGAGAGCAGGTTGTAATCGATTGCTGCTCTTCATCCGAACGACTGAGATAACGGGCCAGGCGGTATCCCAAACGATTCAAAAGGCTGTCCATCATCAATAAGGCCTACAAATTAAAATTAAAGGTACCGATCTACCCAAGCAGCAGCCACAGATCCTACATAACGGGCATCTTCTTCGTTAGTTAGCAAGTGATCCGCATCATCAAGCGAAATAAAACTCTTGGGGTGTTTGGCCAGCTTATAAATATGGGCTGCGTTATCAATACCTACTGTCTTATCCACGGGAGAATGAAAAATTATCAGCGGCGTATCTAACTCCTTAATCATCTTATTCATTTTTTGTTCTTTAAGGTCATCCAGAAACTGTTTTTTGATGGTAAATTCGCGTCCGGCTAGCTTAACCCGAGCCTTACCCTGCTCTTTTATTTGATCCTTTTTGTTCACCAAAAGATGCGTAACGTGTTCGGGATTACAAGGGGCTCCTACTGTAGCTACTGCTTCAATTGATGATATTTGATGAGTGGCTTGTAGCACGGCCGCACCTCCCAACGAGTGGCCAATCAACATCCGGGCTGTGGCCCATTCCTTTTCCATATACGATGCAGCTGCTTTGAGATCTTCAATATTTGATGAGAAATTAGTATCAGCGAAATCCCCTTCACTTTCTCCCAAGCCCGTAAAATCGAAGCGAAACACTCCCATCCCCTGATCGGTGAGGGCGTGGCTGATACGTCCAACGGCCTTCAAATCTTTACTACAGGTAAAACAGTGTGCAAAAAGCACCGCCCCTTTTGAAATACCGCCATTAGGTTCGTCGATACGAGCCGAAAGTGTATCGCCTTGGCTGCTGGCAAATTCTATTTTATTACTTTTCATAAATAAATGATTGACTAAAAATAAACCTTATAATGAATTCGCTACTTTGTCAATAGCTTATTTAGCCTCATAAATATTTGTCTCCGACTAAAACGCAAGCCAGCTATCAGCATCATCAGAAGTAATAAATTTCGGATCATCAATAGAGGGAATACCATCTTTGGGCGGGCCGCCTTTTTTAAACTCGCTGAGCTCAATAAGGGCTTTTTCAGTATTCGTTTCCCATCCCTTTAAAAGATTCGTTTGCCCATAACTCACTGAAGTCATTCCAATCATCAATATTATTATATACCTTAAGCGATGCAGGTTGAATGAAAGCATGGCTATTGTTATTTAGGATTTAATCAATAAGCAAAAAACTTTGTATGCTCAACTGGTTTAAAAGACGTCGTAAGGATGACAGTTCTTACGAGACAAACGAAGAGTGGATCCGGGGACTTTCAGCACCGGCAGATGAAAAGGCGGTGGAACAACTTCGGGACAAGCTCATCCGGGGGCTAAAACCTGCGCTCCACAAATATGTAGATCGCGAACTGGATCAGTTTGTTGAAGACGTTGCCCAAGATGCCCTGCTAAAGATATTGGACAATATTGACACCTTTCGCGGAGAGAGCAAACTCACTACCTGGGCCATGAAAATAGCAGTCCGTGAGGGCCTTACCGAACTGCGACGAAAAAAATATGATGACTCTTCTATTGAGGACTTTAAATACCCCAATGATGAGGGTAGAGATGAACTGACATCATTAACATTTGCTACTGAACTGCCCGACCCTGAAGAAGCAACCCATGAACAGATGATTCTTAGAAAGGTGCTTCGCATTATTAACGAAGAGTTAACCGAGAAACAACGAAGGGCCATGAAAGCACTTATGATGCAAGGTCTTTCAGCTACGGTGGTCGCCGAACAGATGGGCACCAACCGGAATGCCCTTTATAAATTGGTTCATGATGCTCGTTTGAAAATAAAAAACCAACTTGAACTGGAGGGGGTTGATCCGGCGAAACTGTTTAATAATTAGTAAGATTGTATTACCTCTTGTTGTCAGAATGGGTAATACCAGGAATAACAAATTATGAAGATCACAAAAAAAGTTATAAAAAAGCTTATTAATGCGGCCTTTAACTCGCATGAAGACGAGATTGGGTGTGGTAAATGCTTTGATAAGCTTAATAAATTTGCAGAGTTAGAACTTAAAGGAAAGTCAGCAGCAGAAGCTATGCCTTTGGTAGAAGACCATCTCAAAAGATGTGGAGAGTGTCGTGAAGAATATGAAGCATTGCTTGAAGCCCTTCGAGCAGTACAAGGATAAGCCTATCTCGTAAGAGTATTTGGTAGCTGGTCGTCTAAAGAAAAAATGAACCAAGCTGCCGAATATGATTAGTCGATATATTCCCACATTATTAGTAGTAGCTCTTATTCTTACCCCACTCTATGTATCAGCCCAAACATGTAGCTGCGCAGGAGCCCCTCTCATAAGTTCGCAAAGCGTTAGTTCAGCAGCTAAAGGAAATCTTTTACTGGGAGTTACCTATCTATGAAAGCAGCTCTTCTCAATAACTAGGAATTCATTTTTTGCCAATCCATCGGCTATCAAGAAAACCCAATATGTATCCATAAACTAAATGAACCAATAATGTTATAATGATATAAGAGGCCGTACCTTTCAAAAACAAGGGGTGATCAGGAGCAAGGCTTTGGGCATAACCGAATCCGAAAATCCCCCAGCCAATTAAAGGACTGTACACGAGCATCATAAAAACCCAAAGTGTTATAGATAATAGAAGTGCTTTCTTAATGGTTGTATCTTCTTCAAAAGTGTATACCAATACAAAGGACCAAAACATACCATAAGCGAAGTGTAAAAGCAGAGCATATATTTGGTTTTCTACTCCCAGGTTATATAGAAATGCTGCCGACGGCGGCACATTAAACGGAGCAAACTCCAGTACGTTTATACCCAGAAAAATAAGTAAAAACATTGCCAGGCTTGCGATAAAACCGGCTCCTGCCACTTTCAAGCCTTTCCTTATATTATACTCACTCATAATACTTCGCTATGTCTATTACAGATAAAGACTGTTTACAAATTAGCATTACCAGCCCCGGCCGCATCAGACTTTTGGAACTTAAGTTCAAAATAAACCCCTTCTTTATCTTGAAGTGTTACCTCACCTTCCAGTTGTTGGACTAATGTCTTTACAATCACCATTCCTGATGAGTCGGCACGCTCATAACTTACTTCCTCCGGTAACCCCGGACCATTATCTTTTATTGACAGGGTCACTAGCTCATCCCTCTCGGAAAGTGAAACGGTAATATCTCCATCACAGGAGGGATTACATCCATATTTAACAGCATTAGCTAACATCTCATTTACTATTAATCCTAATGGAACAGCTTGATTAATATTTAGTGTTACCTCTTCGAAATAGGTTTTTAAAGAAATATCGACATCATCTTGGATATGAACATCAACAATATAAGAGGTTAGTTTTTTGAGATAGTGACTCAGATTTACTCTTGAAAATGAATCTGACTGGTACAGCTCTTCATGGATCATCGCCATCGACTGAATACGATCTTGGCTATCTTGCAGAGCCTGCTCCGGATCTCCACCCTGCATATTTTCCAATTCCAAAAGGCCTGATACTACCGCCATATTATTTTTGACGCGATGGTGAATTTCTGATAATAACACTTCCTTTTCATTGAGTGTTTGCTCCCAGCGTCCAATACTTTTACGTGCACGTACTGTAAATACTACCCCGATAAGTACCAATAGGATACCCAGGAGAACGCTAATCCAGAGACCTGTACGTTTAATAATGGTTGATGCCAGCCCTACCCTTCTCATCAACTGCTGATTATGAATATCCCAGTTGCTACTTAACTCATTATAAGAGATTAGATATTGATCGATCCGGGATTGGTCCGTTTTTTTCTTTTCCCACTCCTGAGATATTTTTTCTGCCAACTGCAGCTGCTCTTCCTCAATCCTGCTAACTTCCTGCCATGCAGCCTGAATCTCCTTGATCTTATCAAATGACTTAAACTGCTTGAATGCAAATATCAGACTCGATATCTCATTGGGGTATACAATATCAGGAGGAAAAGCATTAAAAATAACTTGTACATCGGGCTCCTCCGTAAAGAGCTCATCTACTGCTTGTTCATACGTATTTTGCTTTTTCTGAAGTGCCCGGAACTTACGGTACTCACTGATATCACCACTGTGCCCATAGCTTTCAATAGCACTATTTGCCTGGTAATGCAGCTGCCCCCACTTAGATAACAGCGTTAAATAATCAGTGGAAGCCGCTATCATATTGATGGAAAAGTTTGTCAATACTACCAACATACTGGCAGCAGCGATAAAAGCAGCTACGACTCCTATTAACTTTCTGCTCAAATAAAACCGGTTATCCTCTGAGCCAACTTTTTCCATATATATTACTATACCTATTTATAGGTATTTTAGTGAATAAACAGACAACCCCAATCCTTATTTTATTACATAAGTAGGTTATACCATTATTGACAGGGTTTCAAATAGATCCTTTTAACTTAATATCTCTCTTAATACCATATTATTAGCATAATATACATTATAAGTAAGAGATTTACCCTTGTATACATCTGTTACTTTACACTGGTACAATAACATCAAATAACAGTAATGGCTTATATCGATATCGTTGAACCTGAAGAAGCAACAGGAAACCTCAAAGAGATCTACGAAGAGTTGGAACAGCGACGGGGTAAGATAGCTCAAATCCATAAAATCCAAAGCCTGAATCCCGATAGCATTATGAAACATATGGACCTGTATATGTCCATCATGTTTGGCAGCTCTCCTTTAAAACGAGCCCAGCGAGAAATGATAGCTGTCGTGGTTTCAGCGGCTAACGAATGCGAATATTGCCAACTACACCATGGAGAGGCTCTCAACCATTACTGGAAAGAGGAGGAACGTGTAAAAAAATTACGAGACGATTATACAAGTATTGACCTCAATGATATTGATACGGCGTTGTGCCGACTGGCCTGGGAACTGACTCGCAATCCTGAAGCTATAAATAAGGAAGAATACATTAAGCCCCTTAAAGAACTGGAGCTTTCTGACCGGGCGATCCTGGATGCAGTGCTGGGTATCAGCTATTTCAACTTTGTGAATCGAATTGTTATGGGATTGGGCGTTGAAGCCGACAAGAAAGAGGTGCAAGGGTATAAATACTAATCCTGTAGGCAAAAGGACAGGAAGATTGACTACCTATGGTATTATAGGGTTACCTAGCATCCCAAGGGCACCCTTCAGACATCAACCAGCTTTTTCAGGGAGATTGCCACGTCGTCCCGCCAAGCCACGGCACTCCTCGCAATGACAGCCGTTGGTTTTAATAATTTAAAAGCAGTGTCACTGCGCCGTGCACCATTCTACGGTGAGGGATTCCGGTGACTGTTCGGAAGACCGTGGTAGCCTCCATTATTTTGTTCGCGTAGGAAAAAACTCCCACCCCTCGTCGGGAGGCTGGGGGCGCCGTCCGACGAATGAAAGAAGCACCATGAAGAGAAGCCCTTTTTGTGACTATAACACAGATAGAACTGCAACAGAAGCCGACGGAGGTGCAGCTATGTGCCTCGAAGTTTTAACGTAGTGGCGGAGAATAAATCACAAAACCCGAGGAATTAAATACAATCAGACGATTGTTGAGAGAACTCACCAGCCTGCTTAATCACTGAACAAAACCATATTAATTGCTATGACTTTAAATAAAAAACAAGAGACGTTATGTGATCAGAACCAATGGGACTTTTCCAATCTGAGCGCACTATTCCTGAACTGCACCCTTAAACCTAATCCCAAAGAATCACACACCAAAACCCTTATAGAGGTTTCCCGGCAGATAATGGAGAAAAATAGTGTGGCCACAGAGGTTTTGCGTCCCGCAGACTATGATATTGCCCCGGGCGTGTATCCCGATATGACCAAACACGGTTTTGAAAAAGATGACTGGCCGGAAATCCAACAGAAAGTAATGGATGCAAATATTCTGGTAATTGGCTCTCCCATCTGGCTAGGCGAAAAGTCCTCAATTTGTACGAAAGTAATCGAGCGCTTATATGGATATTCAGGCAACCTCAATGAGGAAGGGCAGTATGCGTATTATGGCCGCGTGGGCGGCTGTCTGATTACGGGGAATGAGGACGGCATCAAACACTGCTCTATGAGCATCCTCTATGGATTACAACATCTTGGCTATGTGGTGCCTCCACAAGCCGATGCCGGATGGATTGGCGAAGCCGGTCCCGGCCCCAGCTATGGAGATGAGGGGGAAGACGGGCCCGTTGGTTTCGATAATGAATTTACCCAGCGAAATACTACTTTTATAACCTGGAATCTCATGCATATGGCCTATATGCTTGACCAGGCGGATGGTATTCCGGCGTATGGCAATCAGCGGTCGGAATGGGATGCCGGTTGCCGATTTGATCACCCCAACCCTGAACATCGCTAAAATAAAAAGGGATGAGGTTTATCCCCATCCCTTAAATAGTATTCAAAATTCTATATTGAGATTATCAGTCCAAGTGATTAAACCGCTCGGCAGCTACTTTCTCCAGCTCTTCACGGTGATCGGGATGAGCAATCTCAATCATAGCCTTGGCTCGCTCTCGCAGGTTTTTGCCATACAAATTGGCAACGCCATACTCGGTAACCACATAGTGCACGTGGGCACGGGTAGTTACAACTCCAGCCCCCTGTTTCAGGTGTGGCACAATTTTGCTCACTCCTTTGCCGGTAGCTGAGGGCAGGGCAATAATAGGCTTCCCTCCTTCACTGAGTGATGCCCCGCGAATAAAGTCCATCTGGCCGCCTACACCAGAATAATGGTAAGTTCCGATAGAGTCGGCACAAACCTGCCCCGTAATATCTACTTCTACCGCACTGTTAATAGCAGTAACTTTGGGGTTTTTTCGGATCACCGCTGTATCATTAACATAGGCGATATCGAGCATTGCAATCATAGGGTTGTCATCCACAAAATCGTACAGGCGACGACTTCCCATCACAAAGCCGGCTACAATTTTCTCTGGGTGCTTGGCCTTCTTCTTGTTTGTTATGACGCCCTTTTCTACCAGGTCGATCACTCCATCAGAGAACATTTCGGTATGGATTCCCAGGTCTTTGTGGTTCCCCAAGGATTGTAGTACCGCATTGGGGATAGCACCAATTCCCATCTGCAGAGTGGCACCATCTTCTACCAGTTCGGCGCAATGTTTCCCAATCTTTTTCTCCACTTCGTTTGGTTCCGGAATCGTAAGTTCGTGCAACGGCTCATTAGTTTCCACGAGGGCATTAAAACGACTGGCGTGAAAAATACCATCGCCATGGGTTCGCGGCATATTAGGATTGACCAAAGCAATAGCTTTGTCGGCCTCTTGCAGTGCGGCACGTGTGGCATCTACCGATACCCCCAGCGAGCAATAGCCGTGCTGATCGGGCGGCGACACCTGTACCAGGGCCATATCTATATGCATAATATCTTTACGAAATAGTCCCGGAACTTCACTTAAAAAAATCGGCAAATAATCGGCACTGCCCTCGTTTACTGCTTTGCGAACGTTGGAACCCACAAAGAGAGCGTTGGTATGAAAGGTATCACTGTATTCAGGTTTTGCATAGGGAGCATCACCTTCGGTATGCAGGTGCACAATTTCTATATCTTCGAGCTCGGGAGCCCGGGCAGTCATTGCATCTATAAGGGGTTGCGGTGCAGCAGCAACACTGTGGACAAACACCCTGTCACCTGAATTGATTAGTTTAACGGCATCTTTGGCAGTCGTATACTTGGTTTTATATTCTTTAAAAGACATCTATAGTTTTATTTCAGTTAGTAAATTTAATTTTCTTTAGGTGGTGCTGGCCCGGTAACTTACAATGCGATCCCAATGAAGAATTACAAACAGGACAACAGCACTTAATTCCAATATTCGTCCCAACAGCCCGAGCCCCCATGAAACTGAGAGTAGGATATCGGCAATAATAACGAGAATTCCCAGATTTAGCGCTACTACCATACCTATAGCTAATTGGGGATTCCCGCGTTGAGGTTGTTCTAAAAATCTGGGAAGCATCCAGTAGGCTGTACCCAGCGTAAGCTGAATAACCCATCCAAAAATTACCACCTCTATGTGGATGGGTAACAGTGCCCATACTGACGGGTGGATCACATATGCTTTATTGACAAGCATTATTGCCCCTGATACCATTCCCACCAAAAGGTACAGCAAGGAAATCCGAATCATCCAACGACTTATTGCAGGCATTATCAGCTCCTATTTCGTTGACGTTTCCGTTTTTTACGCTGTGCTTTTTTCGACATTACCCGAGGCCATATCTCAATGAGATACGTTATTCCTGCCAACATATGCAGAACCGAGGATATCACAATAAGAATCTTCCATACCTCAGCACTTTGCCCACTGATCATAGGCTCGGCAACAACACGCAGTGCCAAACCGATATTTAAGAAAATAAAAGTGCCCCAGTTCCATTTCTGGTTCCAAAATCCTTCTTCTTTGTTACGGCCGGGAAACATCCATACCGAAACCCCGATAATGATCTGGGTAATCCAGCCTAACATCAACATATGCCAAAAGAGAGGCATCAGGGCCGGGAATGAAAACTGCTCTATCTCCAACAATAGGCCTGCTACTAGGGATAACACAAAATAGACCATCCCTGATTTGATAAAAGTACGACTAACAAATGGCATTACAATTCGAAATCTTTGGGTTCACTTCTGTCACATTTCTTGCACTCTAATTGATGGCCAAGCCTGCTTTTTCGCCCCTCTCGGGTTGTTACCCAAGGACGCAGCTGCCAGGGTGGATTGTGGCGCACATGCTGGTTATGTCCACAACCAAGCTCGGCCACCCAATCATCTTCCTCATCTTTGTGATAACCGATTATGGGCTGCTTCATAACACAATCCAATATTTAAACTTTACTTATTTACTGCTGAAATCTGTTTCCGGTAATTGGAATGGCAGTCCACACACCCCTGCTGTACAATTCGATAATGGGTTAGCACCTCTTCCATATTCTGCTCAACAGCTGCCTTTCGCATCGAATCAGCGTGATGGTGTACCGTCTTATCAAAGGCCACAAACTGTTTAATTTCCTTTCCCAATACCTTTTTAACCATTGCCTTATCCTCGGGCGTCATCACCGGGTGATGAGCAATACCTGCCGCCCCCTGTGCAATAACCTCATAATCTTCGGTATAAATACCCTGATCAACGGTTTGCATATCATTGAGCAGAAGCTGCATCATCGGCACCAGCTTCATTGTTTCGGGCTGAGACTCCTCTCCCTGAAAATAGGACCAGCCAATCATTGAAACTGATGAAACTACAACAACTAGTAATACTGCCACTGATTCTCGCGCTATCATATTAATCTTCAAATTTTCCTTCCATTTCCATTCTCACCGAAAATGATGACGCAATCTTAGCCGCCATCTCTTTTGCATAATCTGCTTTTGTCCCTTCAAAATGATCGTCTACGGTTTGCTCAAAAAGATTGTACCAGCGACCAAAATCCATCTTCTCAATGGGCAGATCCATATGTTGCCGAAAGGGACGACCGTTATACCGCCGTGTTTTAAACAGTATATTCGACCAGAAGTCAACCATATTGGGCAGGTGCTTATCCCAATCAACCTCCGCATAATCATTAAAAACATATCCCAGGCGCTCATCTTCTTGTACTTTGCTATAAAAGGCATGTACCAGCGTCTTTATATCTTCATCATTTTTAATATCGGACATCGGTTCTGTTTTTTGTAGCGTCTTAAGATTCATCCATTGTAAAAGTACAGCCAACACCGGCAGTATTGCAGCAACAGCAAGTGCATAAAAAACCCACATACCGCTCCATGAAGCCGGCCATAGATGGGTGGGCATCACTAAGCTGAGAAGTAGTGCCAATATTGATCCCACAACACCATAAAAGTATTTGTTAGCGGCTTTGGCCTGCAGGTGTAAACTGCCCAACATCATAAGTGTAAAAGCTCCCAGTAATAATACATGCAGGTAAAATATGCGGAGCCCATGATCTGATAGCCAAAAAGAAGCAGGGCCTGCCGAAGCTGTTATCTGCATAACCGCTTTTATGGCAATTAAAGAAATAGGCCAAATCCATATCGGCGTATTTGTTTTCCATTTTCCGGACTTAACCAAAGTATATAAAAAGAGCACTAATCCCAGTGCTGCAATGCCGCCTCCCAGCCGTGCTACTCCCAATAAAAGAGGGGACAACAGAGATTCTGAAATCCCATAGGGAAAGGTCAATGGGGCACCGATAGCAATGCATCCCAGCGACCACGATTCCTGTATCGTCCAGTCCTTGGCTTTTAGATCCAGCTGCACTACCATAATAGCCAATAAAGCTAACACTACCCATCCCTCGGTAAAGGTAGCCAGGAAAAAGTGCGTCATCCCCTTCATCAACATAAAGTTCGAGGGAGCAAGTGCTTGCACAACAGCCACACTCCAGGCCCCCAGCGAACATACAAAAAGCATGACCAGCGCACCGTCGAACCAAGGCTGGGCCGAATCATCTTTTAGATGACTGCGAACCCTGTAATATCCCCACATAAAGGCATACCAACAGAGCATTACCAGCCCTGATAGGATTACCGACAACGGTAATGTACCTGTGCCAATGGGAACCGGGCGATAGCCGTAGAGCAGGAAAAAGGGATAAGATAAAGCACCAAATATAAGCCCGCCCCATATTCCATACTTCATCCAGCGAAAAGCCGATTTAGTAATCGCTATTTTTTCACTGAGGTATCTCAGCAAAAGATACAGGGGTAAAGGCACAGCCCATCCGAAAAACATCAGGTGCGAATGGGCATGCCTTATATTTTCAAGTGATAACCCCAATGAGGATGTAACCCAACCGATCATCCCGAGACGATACAGAAAGCCCGTTAGACCTGCTATAATAAAACAAGCCACTGATACCTTCCACAGGGAGTTAATAGCCGATTGGGGTTTGTTATCCATTGCTGTCTGCATCCTTAAGTGGCAGGTCTTTTTTATGCCGGTTGTGCTAACTGCTGAAAGATAGCATTCAGTCGTTCTCGCTGCTCTACCACTGTAACAGGAATGGAGTCCAGATTTTCATCTTTGTAAGATTCTGATTCAGCAATCTCCAGGCAGTAATCCATTCCGTTCTCGAGATTATTCTTAAACTTTTTGAGTTTTTTTATGTTCCCCGATGAACCGTCATGTTGTTCAACGAGCTCCTCAAAATAATCCACATAAAGAACAATCTCTTTGGCAAACATATGGGGTCGTTCGGAAGGAACCAAAGATTCCCCGCGACCGTAAATATGGTCTATCATTTCACGGAGACTGTATTCTCCGTCGAACCAAGCAATATTGGGTCCGGGACAGATCGCCTGCGGTGCTCGGTGCTCAGCCAAAATTCCCAGATCAATAAGCGCGCCGTTACCCAAATGGTCACACAGGCACGCTTTCTCCAACACCTTTTCTCGCCTTTTTTCTTTTTCCTCCTCATCCATATCGCTTTGATTAATTTCATCAAGTTTCAACAGCTGATACTGATTAGAGGCCGTACAAATTGGATTTTCCGTGAATTCCGTATTGGATTCCAAGAAACCCTTTGGACAGGGCGAGCCGGGCTTTCCTTTTTCAATACGCTCTTCGTGATACTGATGCGAACCGGTGTTACGTACATTATTAAAAGGCACACCCAGCGGTGAGACCCCACTTAAATATAGATCCTCTTCGGTTGCATTTTCGAGCAGTTCGCGTGTAGGCTTATCCACCGTCGTCGCTTCAGGAACCAACAAAAACGGACTCCCCCAACCGGTGGCATCCATTCCAAAATCTTCCAACAGTCGGTGTGCTTCACCGCTTACTCCAATTCCACCTTGAACAGTGAGACGTGGCTCGTCAAAATCCCAATCGTCAGAGAACCCATCGGCATTTTTCTCATAATACTTTTCTATCAAAGGCTTCACTGCTGTACTTAACATTTCTCGCTTTTCTCTAAACTCTTTGAGCAGTGAAGGCAGCAGGTATCCGTCGGAGGCAAATGCGTGTCCGCCACA
Source organism: Fodinibius halophilus (assembly GCF_011059105.1). Classification (GTDB taxonomy): domain Bacteria; phylum Bacteroidota; class Rhodothermia; order Balneolales; family Balneolaceae; genus Fodinibius; species Fodinibius halophilus. The sequence goes on from NZ_JAALLS010000012.1 coordinate 46,939, forward strand.
GTTCAACCCGGACTCTATACGATATTCAAAAACCTCGAGTCCTTTTTTCGCCAGGTATTTACCCTGAATTAGTGCTGATCTAAAATCACTTACTTTCAAGATGATTTTCTTTTTGATATCTCCTTTTGCATCCCGGTAAAAATCCTTGAATTCACTCATATAATTATACAAGCGGGGATTAAAACCAGCAGACAGAATAAGACTTGATGACAGGTCACTTTCTGCATAACCACGCAAAGCAGCATTAGCATCACTAAATTCGCCACTCATTGGGGTTCCGTCCTTCTCGTAGTTTAACCCATCGACCTTAGCCATAATATTGACATCAATCGAGCCGGGTTCCATCAGCTGCGAGAGCTTGCAAGAGATTTTATCACGCAGGGTGCCCTCCTCGGTTTGCATCAGCTCATTGTACCTGGCTTTCAGCTCACTAGTATCCGGCAACAGGTCAAAGTACTTGGCCTTTTCATTATCCTCAAAAAACGGCTGCGACTTGATCGCTTCGAACTGATCCTGAACTACCTTCTGTGCCAGATTCAAGTAAGCTGTTATCCTGCGGGCGCGGCCATCCTCTGCGCTACGCGGGATATTATTATATGGAAGTTCCAATTTCTTACAGTAATGCTTGCGGATGCGCTCTACCAGCAGATCATCCACAATTGAGATTACTGAGTCAATGCCGTACGGTCCAACACGGATGGGAGAGTCGATAGAATGCCCCGTTCCCATAACCGGTATTGAAAATGTGTGTGAAGAGTTTGACATAACAAAGATTTAGATTTTAAATCGCCTATGTTTTATTAAAAAGTGATAAAAATGTAGCCTGCCCTACCGACAGGCTACCTTGCATTAGCGTTAGTTTAATCGATTTTCCAACCTCAAAGCTTTTGGAAACAGTACATTGTTTTCCAAGTGGACATGCTTGTGCAGGTCATCCTGAAACCCTTCTAAGTTTTGAAACAGCACTCTATACGTTGCACATGCATCCTGGGGAGGCGTAAAACCGTTACTTAGTTCCTCTATCTGTGCCATCAGGTTACCGGCATCCTCATGTTCGGCCTCCATCATCGCTACGGGATTAGCTGCAGTTCCAAAATCAGGTTCATCAATAGCACTATCATTCTTGTCAGCTTCTACCAGCTTTTTGATATACGGAAACAGAATTTCTTCTTCCTTCATCAGGTGACTTAACATCTCTTCTTTCAGCTTCAGAAATGTATCCCGAATCCCTATCAGCTCTTCATGACGGTCGCCATGTACACGGGCTACCTTGCGAGCATACATCTCAATTTCAGATGTTTTGGATCGCACAAATTCGTGATGCCGCTCTATGATATAATCTACAAGCAGGGCAGGAGACCAATCATTGTAATTGTGATTTGCAGTGTTGGCATTACCTAATGAAGTCAATTCTTCTGAAACTTTTTCAAGGTCCACACCTTTCTTTTCACAAGCTTCTGAAACTGTGCGCTTTCCACCGCAACAAAAATCCAGGCCAAACTTTTTAAATACTCCGGCCGTTCTGTAATCCTCGGCTACAATTTCACCTATCGTCTGTCCATTTAACTTTTCCATAATGTTATTGTTATTTGATTAACTATATATGAGTATAAAATACTCTTTTATCTTAAACTATAATAACCTTTCCTTAAATTCCCGCTTTAAACCCCAAGCCCGATACATAACGGTAATCCAGCTTATCCAAACCAGCATAGCAGCCAGCTGATGGATTACCCCGGCTTCTATAGGCACGTTCCATAGCAGGGTAACGACCCCCAGAATAAACTGGGCTACAACCAGACCAACCAAAACTTGTGCTCTGTGATACAGGACCTCGTCAGCGACTTTCTTTGCTTTGAACCATGTGATCGCAGCTGTTACAACCAATATTATGGCCAACAACCTGTGAATCCATTGTACCGTACCGGGATTTTCTACAAAATTAAGCAGCATCGGCTGCAAGGTCGTAAAATTTTGTGGCAACCAGCTACCGTTCATCAAGGGAAACGTATTATAAATCAAGCCGGCATCGAGGCCTGCCACCAGGGCTCCCCAAACTATTTGGAGCCCTAATATAATCCCCACAAAAAAAACCAGTGGAGACAGATAATGGTCAACCTTTTTAATATTAATCGTAATATCTTTTCGCATATCCAAGGCAAACCAGGTACAAAACCCAACCAAACCAAATGCCAAAATTAAATGCATCATCAACCGGTAGTGGCTTACCCGGGGCACATCAACCAAGCCACTTTTAACCATTATCCAACCCATAACGCCCTGTGCTGCACCTAGTACAAATAAGAACAGCGAACGTTTTATAAGTCGAGATGTTAAATAACCGCGGACCAAAAACCATAAAAAAGGAACCATGAAAGCTAAGCCTACAATCCTTCCCAGCAGGCGGTGCGAATATTCCCAAAAAAAGATCGATTTAAATTCGCCCAGGGTCATCCCGATATTCAATTGTTGATACTCAGGAAACTGCTTGTACCTGCTAAATACTTCTTGCCAAGCCGTCTCTGAAAAGGGGGGCAATACCCCCATAATCACATTCCAGTCGGTCATAGACAGACCAGAACCGGTAAGACGCGTAATACCGCCGACTATCAGCATCAGCGTAACCAGACCGGCTCCGGACCAAAACCACCATTCAATATATTTTTTAGATTTATGGGTTCTTGTTTCTGCCATCTCTAGCTGCTAACCAGCTCTGATCTTCTGTTATTATTTTCAGTTTGCTGCTCACCGTTGAGTTTAAGTCGTGCCTGTGCTGCTGCAAGTCGGGCCACCGGCACGCGATAAGGCGAACATGACACGTAGTTGAGCCCCAGGTTATAGCAGAACCGAACACTTGACGGATCACCGCCGTGCTCTCCACAAATCCCGACTTTAAGCTTCGGCTGTACCTTACGTCCTTTATTTGTTGCTATCTCAACCAGGCGGCCTACCCCTTCTTCATCTAAGGTTTGGAACGGGTCATTCTCCAGAATCCCTTCTTTCATGTAGGTTTCCAGGAATTTGCCCGCATCATCACGACTGTATCCATAAGTCATCTGTGTAAGGTCATTTGTACCAAAGGAGAAGAACTCAGCCTCTTCGGCAATCTTATCGGCCACAATTGCAGCACGTGGAATCTCAATCATGGTTCCCACTTTATAATCGACGACCTCATTTTCAAGGGCAAACACATCAGCAGCGGTATGGTCCACTATTTCATGTTGATGGATAAACTCCTCTGCCGTGCCCACCAGTGGTATCATGATCTCGGGCTGTACTTTCTTACCCTCTTTCTTGAGATGCACCGCTGCCTCCAAAATAGCACGGGTCTGCATCTCCGTAATTTCGGGATAGGTAATACCCAACCGGCAACCACGGTGCCCCAGCATGGGGTTAAACTCTTTGAGCAACCGAATTTTTCTATTGAGATCTCGAACACTTATTTGAAGATCATCTGCCAGCGCTTTGATCTCTTCTTCATCATCAGGCAGAAACTCATGCAAGGGCGGGTCGAGCAACCGAACGGTTACCGGCAGACCTTCCATTGCTTCAAATATTTGTATGAAATCTTGCTTTTGATAGGGTAGAAGGACCTTCAAAGCTTTTCTTCGTTCCCCATCACTTTCAGCCATTATCATTCTACGCATCGCTTTAATACGCTCTTCACCAAAGAACATATGCTCGGTCCGTGCCAAACCTATTCCCTGCGCACCGAATTTTCGTGCACGAATCGCATCCTCAGGAGTATCGGCATTGGTACGTACCTTCATATCGCGCAAGCTATCCACCCATCCCATGAAAGTGTGGAAATCGTCCCCGAAATCAGGTTCTTCAACCGGTTTTTGACCTTTTATAACAAGACCTCGAGCCCCATCAATAGAGATCCAATCGCCTGCTTTGATCGTAACTTCACCATTGGTAAAAGACTGGGCTTCGTAATTTATCACAATATCATCACAACCGGCCACACACGGCTTACCCCAACCACGGGCAACTACGGCCGCATGGCTCGTCATTCCACCGCGAGAGGTCAATATTCCCTCGGCTGCCGACATGCCCCCTACATCTTCGGGGCTGGTTTCAATGCGGACTAGAATTACGGGATGGTCCTGGGCATGCTCTTTTTCTGCTTGCTCAGAACTAAATACTACTTTCCCTACCGCCGCACCCGGCGATGCCGGCAATCCTTCTCCGATAATCTCCTTCTCATCTACATCAGACTGACTAAGTTGCGGGTGTAACAACTGATCTAAGTGGCCGGGATTTACTAAATTTAACACGGCCCCTTCTTTATCAATCAATCCTTCATTTACCATATCATCCGCAATCTTTATTGCAGCCGTGCCCGTTCGCTTTCCATTCCGGGTTTGCAGAATAAAGAGCTCCCCCTGCTGTATGGTAAATTCGATATCCTGCATATCCTGATAATGCTCTTCCAGCTTTTCTGTCACTTCCTGAAGCTCATCATAACTTTTGGGCATCACCTCCTTCAACTTGCTGATATTCTGGGGCGTCCGAATACCCGCTACCACATCTTCGCCCTGCGCATTGATTAAAAACTCTCCATACAGCTCGTTGGTCCCGTCGGCAGGATTACGAGTAAAACAGACCCCGGTGGCACAGTCATCCCCCATATTACCATACACCATTGCCTGTACATTTACTGCCGTACCCAACAGGCCGGTAATACGGTTGATTTTGCGGTAGGTTTTGGCGCGTTTACTGCTCCACGATCCAAAGACAGCATTTATAGCATAATGCAATTGCTCGTTGGGGTTCTGGGGAAACATATAGCCTGTACTTTTACGATATACGGCTTTATAGCGATCTACGAGCTCCTTCAGCTCTTCTACGCCTAGATCGGTATCCAGCTCAGCCCCTTCCTCATCTTTCAACTTTTGGATTACTTCTTCAAAACGATCATGATCAATACCCATCACCACGCAGCCAAACATATCTATAAAACGGCGGTAGCAATCATAGGCAAACCGTTCGTTGTCGGTTTTGCGAGCCAATCCTTTTACCGACTGATCGTTAAGCCCCAGGTTTAGCACCGTATCCATCATGCCGGGCATCGACTTTGCAGCTCCCGAACGGACAGAAACCAGAAGGGGATCGGCAGCATCTCCAAAGGTCAGGTCCATGAGCTCTTCAAGCTGGTGGATACCTTGCTGAACCTGCTTTTCGACCCCGTCTTGCCATTGTTCATCATGCTCATTGTAGTACTTGCATACTTCTGCAGAGATCGTAAAACCGGGAGGGATAGGTAATCCGATAGAGCTCATCTCAGCAAGATTTGCCCCTTTGCCTCCCAGCAGATCTTTCATCGACTTATTGCCTTCTGCTACTCCGCCGCCAAATGTGTATACATATTTTTCGGTGCTCATAATAATTCCTCTTTAGACAGTTTTTGAAAATGAGCGGTCAGCTTTTGATGTATTCAAATAACGATCAAAACACATCGCGATGTTCCGAAGAAAAAGCCGGCCTTGTTCAGTGATACGTATTGCATCGCGATCAACTTGTACAAAACCATCGGCCTCAATTGAAGCCAGACGGTCTAAGCTATCACTAAAGTAATCCTCAAAAACTATGCCCCATTTTTCTTCCATTTCAGCATAGCTGAGGCCCATCTGACACATCAATTGCATAATTACATCTTTTCGAATCTGATCATCCTTGCAAAGGTGCAATACTTTTGCAACAGGCAGCTCTCCATCATCAAGCTGAGAGTAGTAGGAACCGAGATCTTTGGTGTTCTGCCAATAGTACTCTCCAACATTTGAGATACCGGACATCCCGAAAGCATAGAGATCGGCCCCCGCCAGGGTACTGTAACCCTGGAAATTTCTTTGCAGTGTGCCGTTATCCATAGCTTGGGTAAGCTCCTCATCTTCCCGAGAGAAGTGATCCATCCCAATAAAACGATATCCATTTTCGGTAAGGTGCGAGATCCCCAGCTGTAGCATAGAAAGCTTCTGATCTGTTGACGGCATATCATCGGCATTCAATAACTTCTGGGCCGGCATCAGGCTTGGTATATGTGCATAGCTGTATACAGCCAGCCGATCGGGCTGCAGGCTCAGCACATCATCCATCGTTTTACGGTATGTTTCTAAGGTCTGAAGAGGTAACCCATAAATAAGATCAAAGTTGATCGAATTGATTCCCTCATCACGCAGCCAACCGGTAACCTCCTGGGTTTGCTCAAACGGCTGGATACGATGGATCGCTTCCTGTACTTCTTCATTGGTATCTTGCACTCCCAGAGATGCGCGGTTACAGCCGATATCTGCCAAAGCTGCAATATGTTCCCGGCTGCATCGACGCGGATCAATTTCTACGCCAAACTCAGTTTCTTCAGTCACATTAAACCGACTGTGGATTTCTGCCCCCAACCGGCGAAGTTGCTCCGGTTTCAGGAAGGTGGGCGTGCCCCCGCCAAAATGAATCTGAATAACTTCGGAGTCGGAATGCAGCATCGCTGCAATACTATCCATCTCCTTTTCCAGATAATCGAGGTAAAGGTCTCCGCGATCCTGATCTTTGGTGATAACTTTAGTACATCCGCAGTACCAACACAGGGAGAAGCAGAAGGGGATGTGGAAATACAGTGATACGGCACGCGGATCACTGTTCCTTTCTAACAGATAACGTTTGAGTTCATCCCCTTTCTGCTCCGAAATTTCTTGAAATTGTACAGCCGTAGGATAGGAGGTATAGCGCGGCCCTTTAACATTATACTTTTTAATAAGGTCCAGCGACACATCCGTTGTAGAAACAGCAGTTTGTTGTTCGTCCGTATCCATAGCTTAAAAATCCTTTTTGTTAAACAATCGCTTGCCACTCCAAAGCGGTATACCTAACCATAGTCCCAGGCAGGCCGTTGCTACACCTATTCCTATTACACTACCAAAGAACCGGTTAAAAACAGCGCCGGTATAACCCATTAGAGCTGAAATATCGAACTCTAATAGCACGGTGATTCGAGCCAGGTCAATGGGGTTTAGCATGGTCATGGCCAGCATTGGCTCCTCGATGGGATAGTCGCCCAACATAAATACGGCCAACAGAACCAAGCCGTCATAAATAACAGCTAGAAACAACCAGCTAACCAGGGCATATCCCAATCCCTTGATGCGGTTTTCGAAAAACTTGAGTCCCATCCAAAAGCCCAGCCCTGTAAATAACAGGGTTAACACATTTCCCAGGATAACCAGCAGTGCAAGAGATTGGAACTTTGCTGAAAGTACCATCCCTGTATAGATCATTGGAATAAGGATGCCCGCGGTAAAGGCAAATGCCAATGGCAGGGCCAGTCCTCCGAACAATCCCCAAAACAAGGTGTTTCTATCTAAGGGCTGTGCTAATAGTAACTCGGTAAATTCGCGCGACTGGTATAAGTAGAGAGCTCCGTAAATGACACCAACCAAAGGTATCAGCAGCAGCATAATATTTGCGATACTGATCATGGCCTTGGGCCCGGTACCAGCAAAACGAATCATTGCATCAGACATAAGCAGATAAATTAGCCCATAACCGATAATCCACTTTCCTCGAAACAGGTCTTTCCACTGATATTTTAAAATGGTCAATGTCTTCATGCCGCTACCTCCGCCATCATTTTTGCTACGGCGCCTTCAAGTCGCTGCTCTTGTTGTTTTTCAATCAGTTCTTTCATCGGTCCGTGATACCTGATCTGCCCTTCTACAATAAAAATCAGATAATCAGCAAGTTCCTCAATTTCGCTCATAATATGAGTTGTCAGGAGCACGGTTTTTCCTTTCTCCTTCTCGCGGTGTACCATATTCTTGAACTGTACACTGGCATGGGGATCAAGCCCGGCCGTGGGCTCATCGAAGATCAAGATCTCCGGATCAAACATCATAGCTAACACTGCACCTACCTTCTGGCGATTACCACCGGAGAGGGTGCGCATTCGTTTCTCAAGCTCCGGCTCTAATCCGAAGTATGAAATTAATTCATCTTTATTCGTTTCCCCTGTTTCACGAATATTCTTTATAAACTCAAACAGTTCGCTAACAGTCATATTCTCGGGATATCGTGCAATTTGGGGCATGTACCCAATCTTTTTGCGATAGTCCCATTGCCCCTTTATAGATTCGCCGTCAATAAGTATATCTCCGGCATTAGGCTTCACCAGTCCCAGCAATGCTTTTATAGCTGTGGTTTTTCCCGACCCGTTAGGGCCTACTATTCCGGTGGCCTGACCCGATGGAATATCTAAATCGATATCATCGAGCACTGTAAGGGGACCAAACTTTTTCCTCAATCCTTTTATTGAAATCATGATACTTTGGTCATTTTCGGTTGGGAGTCAACGAGTGTTTCGGGGGTAAGTACCGGCATAATACGCTCGGCTGCATCCAGGATATCGATAAGCAAGCTGCGAAGCAGTAACAAAGACTGCGGCTGCTTTTCTACCAATATGGAAAACAGGCGTACCGGTCGGTGAGGGACGTCGCCTATTCCGTCCCTGTCTAAATCGTACCCTTCGTAGTGACTCCAGTAGTTATTGTTAAATTCGTTATAGTTTTTCATGCTGTTGGTAGCCACTTCAAAACTATTCGCTATAAAATTGTTTTTGGTAAAGATGTTGTCTGTAGAATTGGCCATCAGCTTAACAGCCCATCCATTTTGACGGAATGTATTGTGCTTAAACTCATTTCTGCTGGTCGCCTCGATATACAGCCCTACCGAATTGTTATAAAACTCATTGCCAATAATCTTGCTTCTGTTAATCTCTTTAAGAAGCATGCCATAGGCCGAAGACCCCCAATTGTCTTCGAACCGGTTATTAATAATCTCTACGTGAGAAGTGTACATTACGGCTACTCCACCGCCATTATTTCTAAAGGTATTATCTTCATACCGACAGTGATCGGAATACATAAAGTGTATACCATAACGAATGTTATTCTCACTCACATTTCCGGATATGGTTGCTCCTTCTACAAACTCGAAATAGAGTCCGTCTCGATGCCCGGTTACATAGTTATCCTCAATAGTAACATCTTTACTGTACCAGAGATGGATAGCATTTCCTGATTGTGTTTCGCGTTTGGCGGATGCGGTAATATGATTATTCCTGATCACAGAGTTGGTTGATTTGGCCAGGTAGATGGCAAAATAGTTATCCGTGAGTGTTACATTTTCGATAACCGTATTATCTGTTTGCTCAATTAGAATGCCCGCATAATCTTCCATAAAACTGGTACTGGCGTGTTTAACCTCAAGATTCTTAACGGTTACATCATCGGCCGTTATTACCAGTATAAATCCTTTTCTATTGCCGTCAATAACGACATCCCCATCACCCAGAATGGTTAGCGGTTTGTCCACTTTTATATCGTATTCGTTATAAAGCCCTTCCTCAATTATCAGGGTATCGCCCGGTTCTGCCCGGCTGACCCCTTCTTTGATAGAGCTTCCGCTAGACACTACCACCGGCTGACTTTGAACAAGTTGTACCGATAGTAATAGCAGCAGGACTATAAGAAGTCCGGTTATTTTATTATTCGCCCACATTTTCAATCCTCAATCCTTATTTACCTTTAACGCCTAGTATTCAATCACATATTCGTCTTAATCTCAGAAACCTTGCTCCACTTCAGTAACTCACCCGGCTTTTCACTTGTATGCTCGTTAGCTACCTCAGCAGATGGAAAAGCTAACAGCGACTCTCCCATAGGACTGTTGACAACCTCGCTTTTCACATACTGGGCCTTTGACGCTTCGAGCCATTGACCGGGCTTCTCATAGTTGCTTACCCACAGTTTAGCATCTTTTAATTCGCTATCATGATTCCTGTGGTAAACGGCCATACATTCAATCGCATCAAATTTAATTGCTTTTCCTTTATCCGTTACAATTTGAGATGCAAACCGATCGTCCGTGATCATCATTTTGCAGTGAGCACACTCATCACTACCATAGTGCACTTCCTCCGGTTCCTGGCTGCATGCCACTACCAGCATAAACAAAACAAGCAGTATGGTTGTTCTTATTGCAGTCATTGCGATCTCCGGATACGATTAAGCAGCCTTTCGAGTATTGTTATTCATAGTCTTTTCACTTTTTCCGCCATCATCAGTCTTACCTTCTTTCCACCACACCATAGAAGCAATACCCATAGAAATCAGGGCCACATAGAAACCGATATGGGGCAGTGAGGTTGCATTAATATTCAGCAGTTGTTTACTACCTATAAGAGGTGGCTGATAGGTCATTCCAGGCACCTTGATCGGGGCATTCGGATTTAAGTTATGCCCGTAATCATAACCCCAGATATAGAAATCTACCAAGCCCGCGATAGCCAGCAGTACAAACAGCCCAAGCCAGACAACAATCCACTTTCGGCTGCCCCATAGTGCAATCATCAAACCAGTTGCAATCAAAAAGGCAAAGATATAGGGCATAATTTTTAACTCGGGAATAGAATCAGGCGTAATAGCCTTCATTCCGATATAGTGATTCAGTCCATTGATATTACCAAGGTCATGCGGTTCCTTACCGGTGATATCATTGACTGTAATATTCATTCCAATGCCTTCAGGATATTGCGGTGCTTCCATGCTGATACCCCACAACGGGAAAAAGTATACCAAGATCAGCATTAGTGAAGCCAGCGCCATCCATAATCTGTTTTTCTTACTCATAACAACCTCTGTCTATATATTTCTACAATTTTTAAAAAGAGGAAGGGAGCTTTCACCCTCCCCTCCACGAAGGATTGAGGTCGTTTTACTGACCTGTTCCGTAGGCGATTTCTACATCAGATCCTTTTGGCGATACTCGTACATAACCCTGCATCTCTTGGTGCAGTGCTGAACAGAAGTCCGTACAGTAGAATGGGAACACGCCTTCTTTTTGAGGCTCCCACTTAAAGGACAAGGTTTCGCCGGGCATAATAAGCAGTTCTGCATTATTAGCACCCTTTATGGCAAAGCCGTGGGGTACATCCCAGTCCTGCTCAAGATTTGTAATGTGGAAGTACACTTCATCTCCCACTTTCACACCTTCAATATTATCCGGAGTAAAGTGACTTCGGATGGCGGTCATGTAAATGTGAACCTCATTGCCGTCACGCTCAACTCTTGCCTGCTTTTCGCTGGTTATAGCATCTGGGTGACCATTATCTTCAAGCTTGTAGAACCGCTTTTGGTTCTCAATCACTTTCTCAGCAGCAATACCCTGCGCATAGTGCGGCTCTCCCTCTGTTGGGAAGTCGAGCAAAAGCTTCATTTTTTCACCGGAAATATCGATCAACTGTGCAGAGTGGAACATCTCAGGACCTGTAGGCAGGTAACGATCCTTGGTAATCTTATTCAGAGCTACCAGGTATTTACCATCAGGTTTCTGACTGTCTCCACCGGGAATCATCAAGTGACCGGGAGAGTAATACGTGTTGATACGGTCGACAACTTCTGTCTTTTCAATATCCCATTTTACAATCTCAGAAGAGATAAAAGCAGTGGTATAAGCATTGCCTTTGCCGTCAAACTCGGTGTGTAGCGGTCCGAGGCCCGGATTCTCAACTTCACCGTAAAGAATAGAATCATAGTTAAGAACAGGAACGCCCATTACTTCACCTTCAAACTCTTCGTTCTCAATTGCTTTTTTCATTTTAGCAAAAGAGTGTACCGGAATAACAGTAGAAAGCTTACCACCGGCTACTATGTACTTCCCTGAAGGATCTACATCAACCCCGTGCGGAGACTTAGGAGTAGGCAAGAAATATACTAACCCATCAAGTTTGCGAGGATCAAGAACGCGTACTTCTTCAATTGTTTCGCTTTTGGCAATACCGCCTTCTTCGTGATCAATATAGTTGCGGACGTGCTCACCGGGCATCATGGTACCTTTACCCTGTTTCACATACTCCGCAGCTTTCTTCCAGTTTACCGCTGCAATAAAGTCCTTATCATTCTTAGAAGCGTTAATTTCCAATAGTGTATTTGCTTCTTCACTGTTGTAGCTTGTAAAGAACGACCATCCATCAGAAGGACCTTTACCGGCATGAGACAAGTCATAGTCAAAGCCCGGCATCAAGATCTGAAAGTCTATATTCATCTTACCTTTATCAGAAACCTTAATAAAGGAGAGTGTACCCCTGAAGTTCTCTTTATAAGAATCAATTGGCACATCCATATTCTGCATATCTTTATCATCCATCGGGATACTAAAGCGTGTTGCTGCAGAAATGTACTCCGTATTAGGAGTTACAAAAGGGGAAGCGTGGTTACCTGCAGAGTTGGGGATCTCAATAATCTCCTGCGTCTTAAAATCATCAAGCCCAATACGTGCTACACGAGGTGTATTGTTCTCATTGATAAAGATCCAACGCCCATCGGTTTCACCGTTAGTTTGAGACAACTCAGGGTGGTGCGCATCGCCCCAAGGTACAAATCCGTGCGAGGTGTTCAGCATCGCCTTGGTTTCTTCACTGTACCCGTATCCATTTACAGGAGCCTGAGAAAATACAGGAACCGTAAACAGGTGACGCCCGGAAGGCAGCCCGTAGATTCCCAATTGTCCGTTATATCCCCCGGAAAAGAATCCGTAGAATTCGTCATGTTCACCCGGAGCAACATATACTTTTGATGCTGCGTCATCTGATGAACCGATCTGTTGACCGTTCTGGCATCCTGCCAGCAACACTCCTGATACTACCAGAAGAGGTAGCGCCCAGGTGCCTATTATTTTATGTATGGTATTCATAGTAGTTATTATTTGTGTTTGATTAATTGAGATAACTCTTTGTTTAAAAGACTCTTAAATTTCGTCCACATCCTGGTTCTTATTCATATACCGCAGAAACTCTACAATAGACCGAGCTTCTTCTTGGCTCAGATTCTGATTCGGCATCGGAGTCATAAATTCAGCCAGCTTTTTCTTTGCTTCGGGATGTTTTTTGACCATTTCGGCCGGATTCAAAATCATATTCATCACATATTCGGGTGTTCGCTCCTCCGTAGTATTACGTAGTTGAGGGCCCACATATCGCTCGTCCATTTTGTGACATGCCGAACATTTGGTCTCAAACATATTTTGACCTTTTTTTGCCAGCTCTTTATCGATCTCACCCAGATCTAACTTTTCTGTTACCGGACCTATACCATTCTTTTGCTCAAAAGAACTAAGTCCATTTTCATTTTCTTGTGATGACTGATCGGATGCCTGGTCGCCATTTCCGGAACCGCCGCAGCCTACGAACAGTACACTTGCCATTATGGCCAATCCTATTATTTGTTTAATGCTATATTTCATAACTACCTGTTGCTGTTTGTAGATTTAAGAGTACTTTATCTTTTATTGTTATTGCAAACAACTTCTGTGCCAATCTTTGTGTTTACCTCAGATTAATCTAAAAGAAGTTTTCTGCAGATGATTATTGCATCAATGCAATACTTTTCAATTTAAAAGAGTGTACATTTGCAACACCCTTTTACTAAATCCATTCGAACCCGCCGTCCTCAGTAATCCTTAAATTTTGTTTCTTACCCTTTTCAGCCAATTCAAGCAAGTTGGTGTCTTCTAACATCTGGCGAATACCGTCGCGCGTTCCGGCCCACTTATCGTGCAGGGGACAAGGTTTTTTAACACCGCAGCCCGGCAACCCTAATGCACATTCGGTAAAGAGCTCTGTTCCATCAATAGCTGCAACGATCTCGTACAAACTCACTTCAGAGCCTGCTTTGGTAAGTCGCACACCGCCCTTTGGACCTTTGTGAGACTCCATCAACCCTGCACCAGTTAGCTCCTGTAAAATCTTAGTTAAAAAATGAAAGGAGATATCCAACTGATCGCTCATTTCTCGAATAGAAGTATATCCATCTCCTTTACAGGAAGCGAGAAAAAGCGAGGACCTCAATCCATAAACACACGCTTTTGATAACAGCATTTTTGTTAAAAAGGGTTTAAGAGTATTTTGTCTTAATTTAAAGCTGTTTTAGTAAAGCCCCAAATATTTTTTTCGTTTTTTTCTGTACCCACTCTTTTTAGCCTCGAATCAATGATTAACAAAAAGCCCTTCCCGACCGGCTTTATGCAGCGTATGCCCTTATTTCAATCCATATTTATTAATATAGTTCTTGAGTTGTATTCTGCCCAAACTTTATTTAAGATATAAGTGTCTTAAATTCCTATTTTGTGTTCCGGGACTTTTCTTCCCTCCCTACGGACTAAATAATTACTGACCGTAGCAACAATCAGAACTTTAATCTCAAATATTAATAACGAAATGACTACTGAAAACAAGAACCGTTCTTGGGCCGAGCCCTATCGGATTAAAATGGTTGAACCTGTTAAAATGATCTCACGTGAAGAGCGGGAAGAAGCCATTAAGGAAGCCGGGTATAATACTTTTCTTCTACGGTCCGACGAAGTATATATCGATCTACTTACCGACAGTGGTACTTCTGCAATGAGTGATCGCCAATGGGCCGGCATGATGATGGGTGATGAAGCCTATGCCGGAAGTAGAAACTTTTATAACCTGGAAGAAGCAATACAAGAATATTACGGTTATGACTATGTTGTGCCTACCCACCAAGGCCGTGCTGCTGAGCATATCATCTCACAGCTCTTAATTAAAGAGGGAGACTACGTCCCCGGAAACATGTACTTCACTACCACCAAACTGCACCAGGAGTTGGCAGGGGGTACTTTTACCGATATCATTATTGATGAAGCCCATGACCCGGAAAACGAACACCCTTTCAAAGCAAATGTGAACCTGGAAAAGTTAGAGAACCTCATTAAAGAAAAAGGGGCAGACCGTATTCCATATGTATCTATTGCCACCTCGGTAAATATGGCCGGCGGACAACCGATCTCTATGAAGAATCTAAAAGCCCTGCGTGCACTGACCAATAAATATGATATCCCCATCATTCATGATATGACGCGCGTAGCCGAAAATGCTTATTTCATTAAACAGCGTGAAGAGGGCTACGAAGATGTCCCGATAAAAGAGATAGTTCATAAAATATGCTCACTTACCGATGGAGCAACAATGAGTGCTAAGAAAGATGCCCTTGTAAACATAGGCGGGTTCTTGGCACTCAATGACAAAAAGCTCTACGAGCAGGCTCAAAATATGGTAGTAGTTTATGAAGGGCTCCATACCTATGGCGGAATGGCGGGCCGTGATATGGAAGCCCTGGCTATTGGTATTACGGAATCGGTAGATGAAGATCATATTCGAGCCCGAGTAGGACAGGTACAATATCTGGGCGAAAGGCTGATTGAGATGGGCATTCCCGTCGTTCGTCCGATAGGCAGCCATGGGGTTTTCCTTAATGCCAAGAAGATCTTGCCACATCTCAGTCAAGATGAACTTCCTGCACAAGCACTGGCTGCGGCTCTGTATGTTGATTCGGGAGTACGAAGCATGGAGCGGGGCGTGGTTTCGGCCGGACGAAATCAGGAAACGGGAGAACACAACTACCCAGCGCTTGAACTGGTACGGCTTACTATACCTCGTCGTGCTTATACCCAGGCACACATGGATGTAGTTGCAGAATCTGTCGAAGCAGTGTATAAGAATAGAGAAAATGTATCCGGACTCGCATTCGACTATGAGCCGGAATACCTACGATTCTTCCAGTCTCGCTTCAAAAAAGTATAACCCTTTTATTTACATCTGATAATAATATGCAGCCGAGCAGCTATAGCTCGGCTGCCTTTTTTTGTACCCTTCCTAAACTTTATTTCTTATTGAGGCCCAATCGTTTAAGAAATTACACCCTTCTGCCGATAAGCATATCTCTGAATTAATAAACTGGTACTTTATTTGGGGAGGAAGCCTCCCAGCTCTATCATAACGAACCGAATATTTTATCTTAGCAAACTTATTCATTTCAATGAATTTATTCTTACGAATTTTTCTGGCTGTTGTAATCGTACCATTCTTAACTTTCTGCAACAATAGCACCAGCCCTTCTCCCGAACCCACTTCCGGCACTTTAAAAGTCATTACTGCCACCGGCGGTGAAGATTTAGATGCAGAATATACTGTTACTGTAGATGGGCAATCTCTCACAGTCTCTTCAAACGATACCATTCGTGTTGATCTAAGCAAAGGAACCTACAGCACCGAACTCAGCGACATCAATGCCAACTGTGAAAGTAGTAGTAACAACCCCGATAATGTAATTATAACGCTTGGAGATACGACCGAAACAAAATTTGATATCGACTGTAAAAAGATGATTCGTAATAAAATTGTCTTCTCCTCTGATAGAATGTCAAATGATAACGACAGAGACATTTTCATCATGAATGCTGATGGGGCAAATCCAACCCGCTTAACAACAAGTACTTATACTGATGAATTTCCCACTATTTCTAATGATGGCACCCAAATTGCTTTTCACAGCTACAGAAATACCGGATCATACAATGTTTATATCATGGATGCGGACCAAACGAACCTCCGAAAAGTAACCAATATTGAATCACACGTATATGGTGCTATCAGCTTCTCACCCGATGATTCTAAGCTGGTTTTTAAAAGTAATCATGAAGGTGATATGGAAATATATAGTATCAATGTAGATGGAAGCGGCTTAACAAACTTAACTAATCACCCGGCTATTGATGAATCTCCCGAATGGTCACCAAATGGCAATAGAATATTGTTTGAGAGCTATAGGAGTGGAGAAAAACAGCTACATACAATGAACCCGGATGGCACTGGGGTTAAACAGCTAACAACCACGAGTTTTACAGAAGCAGCCGAAACCCCTTCATGGTCTCCGGATGGAGAAAAAATTGCGTTTTCAGGATATCGAAACGGTCAACAGGATATCTATACTATGAACAAAGATGGGGCCGGAATTACTCAAATAACTAATAACCCCGGGCTAAATATTAATCCCGCATGGTCTGCAGATGGTACAGAAATTATTTTCACAACAGATCGTGACGGACAGGCAGAAATTTACAAGGTCAATGCGGGTGGCTCTGGCATCCCCACCAATATGACAGCAAGCCAAGCTGCAGATGTATCAGCAAATTGGAGCCCGGTTGGCAGCTAATATATTTTCTAACAGAATTACCTGCGTAACACAAAAGCCCCAATGCCATTACAAGCATTGGGGCTTTTTTATTTCTGTTAATCATATAGTTTATCCCAACGGTTGCAGCCGAGCGGAAAAGTGTCGCAGTACCTCCGGCCCTTCTACAATCTCGTAGCCCGTAAGTTGGTCACGCTGTTGATAAGCTGCAATTATCACCTCGGCCAAGTAATCAACATGACTTTGGGTATACACGCGCCGCGGAAAGGCGAGCCGCACCAGCTCCATGGCCGCGGGTTTTTCCGAACCGTCCGGCTGCTTACCAAACATTACCGAACCAATTTCTACCCCGCGTACGCCACCCAGCAGATATAGAGCATTATTAAAAGACCACGCCGGGTACTCCAGTGAATCAATGTGGGGCAACATCTCTTTGGCATCGATATACACCGCATGTCCGCCGGTAGGCTGAACAATAGGAACCCCCGCTTCCATAAGCTTATCCCCCAAATACGCAATAGAACGCACGCGATAGCGCAGATAATCTTCATCCAGGGCCTCATATAAACCGGTAGCCACTGCCTCCATATCGTAACCGGCCATGCCGCCATAGGTGGGAAATCCTTCTGTGAGAATCTCCAGGTTTCGACACTCCGATGCCAACTCATCACTATTCAAAGCCAAGAACCCACCGATATTTGCCATTCCGTCTTTCTTGGCACTCATCGTACAACCTTCAGCATAATTAAACATCTGCCGGGCGATATCTATGGGGGATTTATCCGCAAAACCTTCCTCCCTGCTCTTAATGAACCAGGCATTTTCTGCAAAACGACAAGCATCAATAAAGAAGGGGATACCGTGGTCGCGGGCAATCTCAGACACTGCCCGTATATTTTCCATACTCACCGGCTGACCGCCACCCGAATTATTCGTAACGGTAATCATAATCACCGGGATATTTTCAACACCAACTTCCCTAATGGTTGCTTTTAGTTTTTCCAGATCCATATTTCCCTTAAAAGGATGTTGGCTGCGGGGCTTTTTACCTTCTTCGATGACCAGATCGCGTGCTTCGGCTCCCGCATGTTCTACATGGGCCCGGGTAGTATCAAAATGCGTATTACTGGGGATCACATCACCCTCAGAAGCGATAGTAGTAAAAAGAACATTTTCGGCCGCACGTCCCTGGTGCGTGGGAATAAGATGCTCAAAACCGGTGATATCATGCACAGCCGACTCCAACCGGTAAAAGGAAGAGGACCCGGCGTATGATTCGTCGCTGGAGATCATCCCCGACCACTGTTGAGACGACATCGCCCCGGTACCGCTGTCGGTCAACAGATCAATAAGCACATCATCGGCCCTTAACAAAAAGGGATTATACCCCGCCCGGGCAAGCAGCTCTTTTCGTTCGGCCATTTCAGTGAATCGAATGGGCTCAACAGACCGAATTCGAAAGGGTTCAATAATAGTATCCGATTGAAATTCTTTAAGCTCCATAGCAAGTATTTCCTAATTAATATTTTTGGGGATTTTGCAAAATGATTTCTTCTTGTCATTCTGAACTCGTTTCAGAATCTCTTTTGTGTTTGTTAGTGTTTAAACGCAGATCCTGAACTAAATTCAGGATGACAAGCTAAGCTTTACAAAGGGCCCAGTTTTGAATTTCCAGCATCTCTAAAAAGAGAGCCACTTATGTAATTAACATTGATAAATAACAAAATTTAAGGTAAAATAAGATAAAATACTCTTAAATACTTAATTAGTTCTAAAATGCTTGATCCTTTCTTCAAACCCAAAGGGGTTGCCATCATCGGTGCCTCTCGAAATCCCCACAAATTAGGGTATGGTGTTGTTCGCAATCTTAAAGAGTACCACTACCAGGGAGAAATATATCCTGTGAATCGATCGGCCACCGAAATACTGGGCGAAAGCTGTTATTCCAGGGTGGGCGAAGTGCCCGACCCCGTTGATTTAGCTGTGCTCATTGTTCCCGCCACCGTTGTGCCCGAAACACTCAGAGACTGTGGCGAGCGGAGCATCAAGCATGCAATTGTAGTAAGCGGTGGATTTAGTGAAACGGGAGAAGAAGGAGAAAAGCTGGAAAAAGAGTTGCAGGCTGTCGCAGATGAGCTGGATATTCATGTCATTGGACCAAACTGTATTGGCACAATCGATACCCACACCCCGGTAAATACTACTTTCGTGACCGGCATGCCCGAATCCGGGGAAATTGGGTTCTGCTCGCAGTCGGGGGCAATGGTAGCCTCTGTAATCGACTGGGCAAGAGGGGCGGGCGTGGGTTTCTCGCGTATCGTAAGCCTGGGCAACCAAGCCGGAGTGAATGAGACACAGATGATTGAAGCCCTGCGTGAAGATCGTCAAACGAAAGTAATTACCGCATATATTGAAGGGGTATCCAACGGAGAGAAGTTTTTAGAATCAGCAAAAAAGGCGGCCTTGGAAAAACCTTTTGTAGCTCTTAAAGGAGGTCGGGGAGAAAGCGGAGCCAAAGCAGTAGCCTCCCATACCGGTGCCCTGGCCGGTAGTGCTGAAGCCTACGAATCTGCATTTGAACGCAGTGGCGTACAACAGGCCGATACTATGGAAGAGATGTTTGACTGGGCCCGTGCCCTGGCATGGCAACCCCTGCCAAAGGGGAAACGCGTAGCTGTGTTAACAAACGCGGGCGGACCAGCAATTCTGGCTGTTGATGCCCTTGAAAGTGCGGGAATGGAACTGGCCGACCTCACCGAAGAAACCAGAGATTATTTACAATCGCGCCTGCCCAAAGCAGCAAGCATTAAAAATCCCGTGGATGTGTTAGCCGGATCGGGACCCGGCACCTATGCCGTAGCCCTCGATGCTATTCTTACGGATGAAACCGTAGACTCTGTGGTCGTTATCCAAGCGCCACAAGATTGGTTTTTGCCTGCTAGTTTAGCTGAGGTGGTCGGCGAAGTAGCCAGCACGCATGACAAACCGGTTATTGCTTCTATTATGGGCAAGGCCTCTGTGGAAGAGGCACTCAATATTTTACACAAACGAAAAGTACCCAATGTCTCTTTCCCCGAGCGTGTGGCATCGGTACTGGCAGCAATGGTAAAACGCAAAGAATGGCTGGAAATGCCCAACGGCACTCCTGATCCTTTTGAAGATATCAACACAGAATCCGCCCAAGCGTTAGCCAACCAACAGCAGTGGCAGCAGTTACTCACTGAGTACGGTATCGCCCTGCCGCCTCAAAAACAGCTGTCATCAAAAAACGAAGCTATTACATTTGCTGATAGCATTGGCTATCCGGTCGTTCTTAAGTTAGTCTCCGATTCTATCTCGCATAAGACTGAGGTAAACGGAGTAAAGCTAAACTTGCACAATGGCCGGGAAGTTGAAGAGGCGTGGAATGAGATAGCCCGTTCTGCAAAAGAAGCCGGGGCTACGATGGATGCCGGTATGGTGCAAAAAATGCTAACAGGTGGACAGGAAGTAATAGTTGGTATAAAACGAGACCAACAGTTTGGGGCACAGGTACTCTTTGGTACGGGCGGGACGGATGTTGAGCTCTTGAAAGATGTGGCATCGGCACTGGCGCCCCTTAACCGCCAGCAGGCCGAACAGCTTATTGATGCTACCCGCGCCGGCACAAAACTGAGGGGATGGCGCAATCAACCGCCGGCTGATCGTGAAGCCGTAATCGATTACTTGATGAGACTTTCACAGCTGGCAAAAGATCTACCACAGGTTGATGAGCTGGAGATCAATCCGCTTTATGTGCTTCCAAAAGGACAGGGTGCATATGCCGTTGATGTTCGGGGATTCCTGGCCGAATCAATGCCTGAGGAACTCTCTGTATAGGCAGAGTGTCGAACTAAGAGATGATAATAATACTACTAATAGTACGAGCGAGACGCTCGCACTATTAGTGTGTTTATAATAACTCAAATAAACCTGTCAGCACCTCCTTCGGTTTACACTACAAGCCCTGCTACCGGCAGAACCACAAAGAGTCCATTAGATCCTACGCGGACCTATATAAGGAGATCCTGAAACAAGTTCAGGATGACATTTCTTTTAAAAGGGTTTAAAACGGGGGTCTGGGGCGAAAGCTTGGGAAAGATGCTTTAGGACAATGACTAATGAGGAAGAGCACTCCCTGCTTTAGAACTGCAAAAAGACCACAATCTAGCTTTCCCCAGCGAAGTCCTACGAAGCTATAGCGCAGGAGGGCAGTTTTTTCGTCTATTTTTTGCTGACAAAAAATGGACATGCCTATAATCAGCAGCTCATTCTAATACATAACATTGGTATGAGATAAACGTGGTCATCCTCCTTCGGTTTCCGTTGGTAGCTCCATCTGCGTTATAGCCACAAAGAGGACTTTTTTGCTCTATCAACGTCTGTCATCGCGAGCGGAGTGAAACGAAGCGCGGCGATCTCCCTGTCATAGCTACTTGATGTGTTAAAGGATATCCTTTAGATCCTACGCACACCTATGGCCTCGGGTTCGGTGCACTTCCCGATCTAAGAATAAGAGACTGTCACGGTCTCCCGAAAAATCACCGGAATCCCTCGCAGTGATACTGCTTTTAATTTATAAAACCAACGCCTGTCATTGCAAGGAGTGCCGTGGGTTGGCGGGACGACGCGGCAATCTCCCTGAAAAAGCTGGTTGATGTCTGAAGGATGTCCTCCGATGCTACGTACTATCTATGTTTAAGCTTTGGTGCACTCTGCATATCTATTCAAGGAGATCCTGAAACGAGTTCAGGATGACAAGAAGGTTTTTAATTATTCTATGAAACTGATGCCCGACCTTAGGGTAGTGAGAGTTCTGGGAATACGGATGGGCGGTGAGGAGCAGGGCAAATGTTCTATCCAAAGCTCCGAGTATCGAAGCAAGTATTATATTTGTTCCCGAACCACTAGGTTGCATAAACCCGAAGAACCCACAACCAGTGTCGTTTTAAAAAATGGAACAAACAAGATCAATGCTATCATCTCTTTTCCAGCTTGCGCTGGTTCGACATGACCTATGGGCTATTTACTGCTCTATACTATCAATTTTCCCGGACAAACCTGGACCAGTGTCGGAATATATTCGTTCCGACGCAGAGCTCAACTATGCTAAAGCTTCGTTGAACAAGGCATCGGAACGAGATAAAAGTAACCATCCTCCGCCACTACGTTAAAACTTCGAGGCGCATAGCTACACCTCCTTCGGTTCACACTGACAATCCTTTCAACTATAGTGCCAAAAGGAGGACCTTCCCGGGGCAAATTTGCAGATCAAGAAAACACCTCTATTCCTGTGACTTGGGATACCACTGGAAGCCGTCGGCTCGGTTGAACTTAATTACCGAGCGGTGGTTGTCTTTAAATACCACTTTCTTCTGGTCGGTATACAGCCACTCTTCGCTGGTTGTATCTCCCAGGTAAACCTCCACAGTATGTGCCCCTGCTTTAAGGGGGATGTATTCCACGGCTCCACTCATCCCATCGTTATACAAGCCGCTGGGTTCGTACTTCTGTTCGTGCACCGTCTCACCATCTACATCAATACGTAAGCGCACATCAGAACGCTCACGTTTAGCCGGGGCATTCCTGGACTGCATATGCGATTGCAGATTCTGTTGTTCTGATTCTTTTTTGACACTGCTATCCACAGGACGACCCGGCATGGTAAAGGATACCACAAGCTCTGAGTCATTTTGTATAGGTACGCTGTAAGGGGCATTACTAAAGAAGTAGGTAAGGCTGCTCAACATGAGCACTAAAAACGCACCCATAATATATTTCTTCATCTTAGTTGAAGAGCTCTCATCCTGTTTCAACGTGAATTTACTTGTATTTCGCTGTAGCTCTCGGGCCTCTTTGATAAAGCCATCATAATCAGTTCGGTCGTACTGCAGGTAATGGATTCGAGATGAGTCCACTTTTTCATTTCGTAACTCGGGATGACGTCCTCCGCTAATACGCTCCTCGGTCCACATGGCCCCCAACCGATAATCCGGCTCGCTCTGGCAACCCACAATAAGCACTCCTTCCGCCCCTTTGCGCAGAGCACGCTCTATCATAAGCGGATGTACCCATCCCACACAAGGAATAGATCGAACGATATAGCCCGGCAGCTCTTTACAACGACCGGT
This sequence comes from Fodinibius halophilus, assembly GCF_011059105.1. Lineage (GTDB taxonomy): Bacteria > Bacteroidota > Rhodothermia > Balneolales > Balneolaceae > Fodinibius > Fodinibius halophilus. The sequence continues at coordinate 70,130 of NZ_JAALLS010000012.1, forward strand.
AGCCTCATCAATATGCAGATCTGCCCCTGCAGAGTTAGAACAGATATAGGCTACATCTACCGAAGACTCTTCTTCCAGGCGTTCATGGAGCCAGCTATCTATCTCTCTGCGTACATCCATGGCCGGGAGTCGGGGAAATTCGATACCCACCGGATCACATGATCCTACACAAATACCACAGGCAATACATTTTGAGGGATCTATGGAAGCATAGAAGTCGCCCCGCTTTTTATCGTCCTCTGCACGAGGCAGCATTGTAATGGCATTAAAGGGGCAATCTTTATAGCACTGCTCACAACCGTTACACCGATCAGCATCTACTTGTGGCTTGGGACGTCTCTTCTTGACAAGAACCCAGGGCACGCTTACGAAGGCGATAAATCCGATTAGGGTAATGGCCCATAGTGCTCCACCTTCCAGACGATCGGTAAAATACATCGGCAACATGTAGAAGTAATCGAGAGGCATCGTCTGCTGGATCTCCAGCATTTTAGCCGGCTTTGCCAATCCGGCCGGCAGGGCAGCTGATAAAACTCCTAACGACCCCAACACAGCTATTGTCATCGGCTTTTTTGTAATAAAGTGGGCCTTATTAAGCCGTGAAACATGTAGCCATAAAGCGATCCCCATCGCAAGGGGAATCAGCATATGGAAGAAAAAGACCAAAAAGAATAAGAGAGAGTCAAAACTGTCGTCCGTCAAAAATGATCGACTTAGAGGCTCAGCAAAAATAGGGAGCTGGTCCAACATTTTTGCCGTCCCTACTGCAACCTGATTTGCTGCCTCATCCCATACCAGCCAATAACCCAGCCAGCCATCAAACCAAAGCAGGGCCAGGGCCACTATCCCTGTTACCCACGCCAGCCATCGGGCACCACTAAATCTGCGCGCAAAAAACATCTTAAAAGCATGAAACATGATAAACAGCATGCAGGCATCAGAGCTGTAGCGGTGCAATGATCTGAAAAAATCGCCCAACGGACTTATTTGATCTAACGAGCTGTAGGCTTGATGTACACTGGGCTTATACCAGAATAACAACACAAATCCTGATACGAGCGCAATAATAAAGGTGGTATTGGCTATGGCTCCCGACTGCGTAAATGGATTAAGATTCTGCGGAATATATCGCTCTACAAGACGATCAAGCTGATGAAACCAGCGATCGATAACGCGTAAAACAGATTCTCCGCGAACCGGTGGATCGGGACGCTGATCTTTAACTTGTGAAGAGAAGTCGTTTTCATCGGTATTCACTTCCTGCTTTCCGGATGCGAGTTCTACCAGATTAATTTCCTGTTTCTCAGTATTCATTTTCAATCCTTTTTTTATGTACTACAAAAGCGACTATATTTAAACAGTCGGTATTTCTTTTATCAGCGTTTCTACAGCTTTTATTAACCACTTTTTTTGCCGATCGCCCAGCGTAAAGCGATAAGCGACTTTGCCGTCTTTATCAATCAGAATAAAAATATTTGCATGATCAATAGCCCCGTCGGCACGGCGCTTACGGGGTATATTTAAGTTGTCCAGCAGTTCATCTACATACTGCTTTTCACCGGTTAATAGGTGTTGTTTAGGATCAGCGAGCTCATAATGCTCTGCCGTCATCTTTAACATTTTAGGGGTATCCTTCTGGGGATCCATGGTGACAGCCATCAGTTGAAGTGGTAGCCGTTCATTGGATCTGTTTAATTCTTGCATAACTTCCCGGGCCTGATCTAAAATCACAGGACACGTTTCTGAACAGGAAGCATATACTGCTGTTATCATTATTACATTATCACGATAATCGGAAAGAGAGATCTGCTTCTTATCCTGGTTGATGAGCGTAAAATCGGGAGCCTCAATTTCCGTTCGTAAATCCTGAGCAGGAAATGGTAGCTCACCGCTCTCGCCATCGGAATAAAGGGAAGGCAATGTGCTTCCTAATAATATGATGATAAGTAATCCCGGAAAGATATAGGGAATAGCTTTCTGAGGATAATTCTTAAGCATTTCTGTTATTGGCTTGTACCAGAAAGCGAAAATAAACAGGCTTAACATCGTCGGTTGCACCAAAAACATCACCAGGTAGATAGATTCGATTTCTCCGGTAGCCGGATCATAACCGAGACACCATTTTTTGAATTCACCGGCAAACGTACCCAGTGTTGACTCTGAAACCGGTATCAGGGTAACGACAATAACCAGAATGGCTAAAAAGAATAGGATAGAAAGCATGAAGACAGGAAATCTCCACGACGAAAAGAACGACTCCAAGTTGGCCAAAAAAATCTTAAAACGCTTCCTTGTTCTTTCCTTATTCATATCATTGCTTCTCTTAGCTATGAAAGCCGGCTCGGGGCAATATCCCCGAACCAGCCTTTATGCATAGCGAAATGTTAGCCGTTATCGCACGAACCAGAGATCTGCTAATGCTTTCCAGTTGGCGAAATAGTAGACCGCAAATGTCAGCAAGAATATGATGACTACGGTTAACGTACCGGGTGTTTTAATGTGTTCGTAATCTTTACCTTCTTCTTCGTAACCTTTTTCAATGAGCTCGTCTTTCATACGAGTAGAATGCTCATCTTGCCAGCTCTCCATCGGACGTCCTTCATTGGAACGACCAAAGAAGACCGTTGCTACCGTTAGGCCAATAAAGAGCAAGAGACCTAAGAAGGCAATAATTCCACCGATTCCTACCAGTCCCAACATAACGTGGGCAATAGGATCAAAACCAGCACTTAGGATAGAACCTGAGAAATCTACATCCCAGTGACGTCGTGGTACACCGTACGACCCGGCAAATGACATTCCCAATGACATTACTACAATACCACCTCCAAAAACATATGGCTGAATGCGTGCCAATCCTTTGAGATAAAACTCTTTCTGGAAAATCAGGGGTACCAGATAGTAGGCAAGCCCCATAAATGCCAGCGATGTTCCTCCTACCACAGTGGCGTGGAAGTGACCGGGAATACGCAGTGTATTATGCGCAATAATATTGATCTGCTCAGTACCCAGTGTTACACCGGTGATACCGCCCATAAATCCAAAGATGATAATAGACAGCATTACTGCAGAAAATCCGGGATCTTTCCATGGTAGTTTTGAAAACCAGCCGAAAATCCCTTTCGTAAATCCTTTACGTCGTTGAGCGACCTCCAGTGAAGCAGGAACAGTATATCCGTGAATCATAGATGCGAGAACAGCAAGATACATCGCATAAGAAGTGTTCCAGATTTTCCATCCGGGGCCAACGCCTGGATCTACCAGTAAGTGGTGGGCAGAAGCCAAATTGATAAACAGGATGTACAATAGAAATGCTCCTCGACATACGGTTTCGTTCAACGGCTTGGCGCCCGTCGTCATAGTACCCATGAAGTACCAAACCGAAACCATGGCACAGACGTTAATCTGCTGCGACATGTGACCAAGTCCCCACCAAAGCAGGCGATATAGGCCGGGATCTACCGGACCGATCCATCCCATAGACCACATGAACGTTGGTATCAGAGCTGCAGCACCGTGTGCCAAAGCAAGCACTGCAATAATAGCTGCTGCCATGGCTCCAAAAGTAACCAGCGGCATTGACCCTTCATAGGTTTCGTCTCGCTTGGCTATGTAGAGCGTTGCAAAGAAGTTAAAACAAACAATTAACGCTCCTACCGCAAATAATATGATTCCCAAATAAAACATCGGGTGTGCTTTCAAGGGCACATATGAGGTCAACAGTACATCTGCCTGACCGGCAAGAATAATGTAGTTGGTCATCAACGCACCTATGCCCATTAACGCAAGAGATATCCATCCCAGCATCTTCGAGAATAAGCGACTATTCAACAGGGTCGTACATGCAAAGTAGAGTATCCCCATCTCCATAAAAATGATCCAAAATACCAACATATTTACCCCGTGCAGAGTAAGCATGCGATAATAATAAACGCTGCCTAATAGGTGAACAGCAGTCCATCGTGTTAAAGCCAGGCCAATAGCGGCGATGGCTCCAACAAGCAGAAAGACAACGGCCAACACCGCATTGACCTTCGTAAAGAACTCTGCGTTACGGAATACGCGAAGACCGGTTGTCTTACAGGTTCGAAATTTTGCTATAGCTTGTGTAGCATTCATATTCTTGTATTGTTTTTAATTATTCGACTATGATTTTACCGGTCATCATATGGTGTCCGATACCGCAAAACTCATTGCAGATAATTTCGAAATCACCGGTTGAGGTAGGTGTTATGGTAAGCACGTGATCGTAACCGGGCAGAATATGGAAGTTCATATTCATAGGCAGCAACGAAAACCCGTGCTGCAGATCCGGAGATGAGATATGCAGACGGTACGTTTGACCTTTCTTAAGTTTAAGAATGGGGTACCAGCGCCACATCTCTCCCACCAAATATGCATCTCCCCCGGGAGACGGCTCTACGATAGGAACACCTTTTTCTTCTCCTACTTTATTAGATTCGATAAATTGATTGGCCCGGTCCAGAAAAGCTGATGCTTCAACTTTATAGGATTCACCGGTACTATTCTGCTTTCCTTTGAAGTGCCAGTACGGCATCGTAACGGACATGATCAAGCACCAGGTGAGCGCCAGACCTACCCAGAGCCGCTCGGTACCGGTCGGGGCCTTAAACCAATTTCCAACAGGACTAAAAATACTCATGATAATTTATTAGTTAAGTGAATTTTAAATTCGGTAATCAAGGTAACGTGGCATCACCCATTGAGATTAATTCTATAATGCCCCAAAGGGTGTACGATATGGTTGGTACAGCCAGTCCCAGTGCCAGCAAAAGCCACATGTTATCTAGAATGCGCTGTCCCAATGGTGGTTTTCTTTCTTCTTCCATGGTGATTAAGGGTTTGATTGAAATGGTGAATTTTTTCTATTCATCCAGGCTTTTACTACGATCCATAAGAATAGTAAACCGCCGGATACGGCCAGCAATCCGCCAACCGTCATAAAACCAAGTCCTACAAATGCTTCTATAGAACCGATATGTTGTTCAGAACCGAATGATTTTCTTGCCAGTCCATGGGCTCCCGCATAGCCAAAACCGGCTGCAAAAATAGCTTGCCCCAATCCAAACAACAGGGGCTGTATGGCAGCAAGCTTTTTGAGTCTTCCTTTTGGGATTGGCACCCCGTGGACTTCCAGTAAGAAATATGTTATAGCCATAAAAGCTACGGTGATACCGCCAACGGCTGCATGGTAGTGGGCCGGCACCATTGTGTTAGAGCCGCGAATCATAGCTCCTAAAATGAAACCAATAATTGTGAGTAGCATACTGGTGACCAATCCCCCGAAATATGGATTCCTTAAAATTTGTTTCGGGAGCTCATTATTGGCCCGGGCTCTCACCAGTTTTGTTACAATAATGCCTACAAAAATTGTGACTACAGGAAATATGCCCCACTGCATAAAGCGTGTGAAGCCCCAGTGATAAAGCAGGTCGCCCGTTCCATTCATAGTCAAAAGAGGAGCAGCAAGCAGAGGTAGCGTATAAATACCAAACAGAACGGCAGACACCCGGTAAGAAATTGGGTTTTTACCAAGAAGTTCTCCCAACAGAATAATCCAAACTGAGAGCATGGCCGCTACATTAACAAACTGCAGCAAGTGTCCGCCTCCCCAAATTGTCAATTCATAATAGGTTAGCACTTCTAATCCCATGGGGGTAACCAGCCAAGAACTGAAAAAAGTAATAAGGCTTATCAATAAAATTACAGCAGCAGATCTAAAACCCGGGATTGAAGAGGCCGGAAATATAGTATTAGTCGTAAAAGAGGACTGATTTGAAGAAGGAATAATACGTGTGTTAAACACCGTACACGCTACCCCTCCGGCAAAGAAAAGAAGGCCCCCTATAAACAACGGGTGATCTAGTACCGGTATATAATTAGAGAGAACGGGCTCCGCCGAGGGTACAAAGATTGAAGCCACCAACATACCAACCCCTGTTACTGCGAGCGCATATCCCATTGGCAATAATCGATTTCCATTTTTTCGCGTTGGCACCAACACAAAGAGGCCACACAAAAAAGCATAAATCCAGATCAACAATGCCAAATCAACATGCACCACCAACCCTCGCTTTGCAAATAGAGGATCGGATATTAACTCGCTGATTATCGGAGCCCGTCCTAAAACGATAATTACTGAAAAGAAACCGGAGAGCAGCAGCGTACCGATACTCATGAGTATCCATAGCCTCGACTGAGTCTTTGAATCTACCTCTACCCGGTCTAGCAGTGATGCAACCGGCAACGTCAATATTTTTTTAAGAGCAACCAACATATTTAAACTCCAGTTTTTCAATAGATGTCTATGTCTATAATCGATATTTTTTAATAGATATACAAGTCTATTGATAAATTTTTTTTATATATTATATGGTCCAAGCTTCTTACCAAAACCGTAGGTAAGCTTCACATAATCACAATTGGTTTATAACACAGATCCCTTATTTTTGTAATCATATTTAGTATATATAGATGACTGACATCAGGGATCAGCCAGTACTGAACAACTGATACTTACAAACCTGATCAATTACTTATGCATTTACCTCAGACTGCAGAATACGCATTGCGAGCAATGGCCTGTATTGCCCTCAAAAAAGACGGGCGCCCTGTTCCATCAAAAGTACTCGCACGTGCTACCGGTATTCCCAGCCATTACTTATCTAAAATTTTACGCAAGATGGTTGAAGCCGACCTTGTGACCTCTCAAAAGGGGCACGGTGGCGGGTTTCGACTTGCTAAAGATCCCAGTGAAATCAAATTCAGAAGTATTTTAGCCACGGTAGATTATAAAATTGAACCTAACAGCTGTGTGTTTGGCTGGGATGAATGCGACAGCGATGATCCGTGTCCACTACATAACACCTGGAGCCAACTTAAAGACTCATTCCAGTGGTGGGCCGAAAACACAACCCTTCAAGATGTTATTGACGACCCCGGGAAAGCGGAATCACTCCTTAACCCCATAAATGCCACCAAGGCAGACTAACCCTTCTTGTTTAAAACAGCCGGGCAAGCAGAATTACTGCTTGCCCTACTATCGTTTTGAATAACGGGCTGCAGGGATCTACACCTTTTCTTACTTAATAAAACTGGGTGTAACAGATAACATTACCCAACCCCAGTGCTGTGTTGATTCAGCTCCAGGCACACCCTTGATACGTTCCATTGAATCGGTAGAACTTAACAGAGAGTATCCCATCTTTAATGCAATATCATCACTAAAACTGTGAGACAGATTAAAATCAAACTCAGCCCCTAGCCCTTTATCCAGAGAAGACGTTGCTGAAACCTCCTCTGCAAGTGCAAAGTTGTGATAGGTCAATGACAGAGTTGTCTTTTCAGAGGCAGTATAAGTTGCCTTCAGATAGATATCCTGGAGACCGCCCAGCTGCGTATCATTTGGCACATTCAAGAAGTAATCCATATTACCATAGAACTTGTGGTTTGTGGCATACAACGTATTGAATACGTTTCGCTGGGGATTGTTATCATTCACGCTACCCCCAGACAAATAATCATAGCCAGCTGTTAGTCCGAAGCTACCAAAGTTATATCCTGCCTTAACTGCATACATCCAGGCAGAGATATCAGTTCGCATATTATCATCTCCATTCTGCAGATAGATACTTCCGGATGCATTAAATGCATCCTTGTTATAGGCTAAATGCGTACCATAGGTATAACGAAAGTTAGTGGCATCAGTAACTTGGAAACCATCAGTAATACCTATGACAGAAATATTAAATGCATCCATCTTTTTATGTAACCACAAGTACGATAACACCTTGTAGTTATTCATGGTGTAAGTATTTCCAATAACGTTTTGAGCCTCTTGGTTATAAGCAGCTCCCAAATCCAACTTAAAGTTATTGTTATCTACCTTCACCACTAACGCATCGTGACTACGGGCCTGTTGCGTCCAATTAACGCTGCCTAACAGGCGATGGTCGTCATAAATAAGTTCTTGGCGACCAAGTTTTAGATCCATTGCATCTGTGACCTTTAATTGGGCCCAAACTTCATGGATATTGACATTGGGATTATCTTGCAGCTGCGCTACCTCACCCCAGGTACGTACATCCTGTCCGGCAACTTTAATTTTGTACAGATCCGTTTTGTATTGTAGAGTAAGTCGTGCTCTTTGCGAGGTAAAAAATGCGGGATCCATATCCGCAGTTCGTACTGTTCTATATCCATTCCGATATTCCGTTCGTGGTCGTAACTCCCCATCTAAAGAAAGTTGTGCCTGTACCAACGCCGGAATTGCAAATAGTACAGATGAAATAATTGTTAGTCGGCGAATAGCTTTATAAAATTTCATTGCTAATAATTTTTAAAATTCTTGTATGTAAGTTATTCTGCCACCTTTAATTAAAACCGGAGAGAACTGCCTGATGCAATCCTCTCCAGTCTTTAAGATGGAAACCCAGAATTACGATAAACTAGGTTGCCTTATTATTTAACCGTGAGTACTCCTTTCATACCCCCAGCAAAGTGGCCGGGAAAACTACAGATGTACTCATAATCACCGGGCTCCTCAGGAGCCGTAAAGGTGACCTCTACTGTTTCGCCGCCACCGGCCAAACCTGTGTAAGCAATGATCTGATCTTTCATATCCGCAGGGATATACTCATTGTCTGAGGCTTTGGCTGAGGCACGAGCAACAGCTGTTACATCAGCATCAGCTGTAAGGAGCACAAAATTGTGAGCCATTGCTGCCTTCGGAAAGTCACTAACAGTTGTGAGCTTAACCGTAATCTCCTGTCCTGGCTGCGCTTCTATGTTCGTTACCGTAAACTTCATCTGGTTAGTACCATCCATTTCGATAACCTTCGGTGCTGTGTCGTTAGCCATGACCACTTGTGCCATGAACATGATCAACAGTACGGGTAGTATTCGCTTTATTGTTTTCATAGTTCTAGTATTTATGATTTAAAATTCTTTGTTGTTTAGGTGATGTCCGGATCGAAAATATCGGCTTCTTTAGCACCCTCTACATTAATAATGCCGAGCATACCTTTCTTCGCTACACGGGTGAGTGCGTGATCTACCATCTTAACCGGTCCGGGCACGGGGAAGTCCATTTCAAAAATCCCACAGCTTCCCGGAGGCACCTGGCAAGTTTGAACGTAACGCTCTGGTTCACTTGCAATAGCTCCTTCTCTCCAAGCCTTGGTAAATACGTTGCCAATGGGGTGGAAATTACTGGTCACGTTAGGGCCACCTGTTACAAGGTATACACGTGCAGTATCTCCTTTCTTCACCGTAAGCGCACCATGACGATTTCCTGTAATAGCGTACTTTTCGCCATTCAGCACGACATAGGTCGGATCTTCTGCCTTCATCCGCTCGGTATCAAAGCCGTGTAATCCTTTAGTACCAGCTGCCTTGTCGGTATAAATTTCGTTCTGACCGAAATAGAACTCGTGGTCAACTTCTGGTAATCCTTCTTCAGGCTCTACCAAAATCATTCCGTACATACCACTGCTGATGTGATAATCCATACGAGGTACCGCACAGTGATAGATATATGCTCCGGGATACATCGCCTTGAACTTCACTTTCTTGGATTGACCGGGAGGGCAAATTGTAGCATCCGCAGCGCCACCGGGGCCATAACAAGCGTGGAAGTCCACGTTGTGGATCATCGTGTTGTCAGTAAGATTCTTATGGTTCAAAATAATAGTATCACCGCGCCGTACACGAAGCATGGGACCGGGAACCTGTCCGCCGTATGTCAAATACTTAAACTTCACACCGTCCTCGATTTCAGCAACAACCTCTTTACTCTCAAGCGTAATATTGTGTGTCTTTGAGCTGCGACGCTTGATAGGAGCAGGAATATCCGTTGGGTCAGCTGCCACTCTATTCACTTTTGGTAGAGAGAATATTGAGGTAGAGGCCGGATCAGTATTAGTCGGAGCTCCCAGATCATTAGCTTTAGACTGGAATGGAAATCCCATACTTGCCAGAAAGCCACCGGAGAGTAATGCTGCACCGGTATTTCTCAAGAAGTTCTTGCGAGACTGCTTTTTATCTGTGGTTATATTTTTTTCTTCAACCGTTTTATCGTTTTTCGTTTCCATCTTATTCAGATTTTTTGATTTATATTATAGAGTTATTTGTCTATAGATCAATTTGTCTACTAAGATAGATGCAAGAGTTATACCAGATTCAGAATTTTTTGAAATTTTTTATAGAAAAGGTGATTTAAGGCTCAAAGGAGGGTAAAAAATAAAACCCTAGTAATACACGGGGAGCAGTATTGCAGACTTGCAACAGTTTGACATTCGACTACTGCAGATTTACAAGAATATTTTATGACCTATGAGATCATAACCCATTCCAGTTACAGGATATATCCATTAATAAACAGTTTTAAATTTCACTGGCATTTATATCACAATTCCCTTACCTAACAACTTAAACTGCTAACTGAGGCAGACCACTGCAGTCGTATTATATGGATTCACAGTTGATTACTTTTTTTATACAATGCCAATTAAAAAATAGTATCACTAAATAAGTCAACGGACATTAACTTATAAGAAGGGCTTCTAAAAACAGTATCTCTATGCAACAACAGTATCGCTCCATAATTACCGGCACCGGATCTTATATTCCCAAAACAAAAGTTCCAAACAGTCATTTCTTAGACCGTACCTTTTTAAATGCCAACGGCACTCCTTTTGACAAGGAAAATGAGGAAATTATTGAAAAGTTTGCAGAGATCACCGGCATTAAGGAGCGCAGATATGCCGAAGAGGATATGCTTGCTTCGGATATGGGGGCCGAAGCAGGCCAGATGGCCATCAAATCAGCGGGACTAGAAGCCGAAAACCTCGATTATATTATCGTCGCTCACAATTTTGGAGATGTCAGAGCTAAAAACCCCAAAGTGGATATGGTACCAAGCCTGGCTTCACGGGTTAAAAATAAACTGGGCATAAAAAATCCCGGCTGTATTGGCTACGATCTTCCCTTTGGATGTCCCGGTTGGTTGCAAGGCCTCATCCAGTGCCACTACTACCTTCAAAGCGGTAATGCTTCTGCCGGACTTATTATCGGCACCGAAACCCTCTCCCGCATTTGTGACCCCCACGATCGTGATAGCATGATTTATGCCGATGGAGCCGGAGCTACTATATTGGAATCCCGAGAAACCAGTGAAAAGACAGGCCTACTCAGCCATGCCGCTCGCACAGATGCTGATCAAGCTTACTTTTTACGCATGGCTCCTTCATTCCACCCCAATAGCGACGATACGCTTTACCTTAAAATGGACGGGCGAAAACTTTATCAATATGCACTACAAAATGTGCCGGGAGTTGTTAAAGCCAGTATTCAGGATGCCGGAATCAAATTTAAGGATATCAAGAAGGTTCTTATCCACCAAGCCAATGCCAAGATGGATACTGCAATTATGGACCGGCTCGCTAAACTCTACGGTTATGACAAGGACCCAAAGGATATCATGCCCATGACCATATCCTGGCTTGGGAATACCTCGGTTGCTACCGTCCCTACGTTACTGGATCTTATACTACGAGACCAAATGGAAGGGCATCAAATTAACAAGGGCGACCACATTGTATTTTCTTCAGTAGGAGCAGGCATGAACATCAATTCTGTCATCTACAAGATACCTTCAACTGAATAACGATTACTCTAAAGGCGATCGATCACTTTTTGGAGCAATCCTTGTACGTTCCGGGCGACCTCTCCCAATCCTTCATTTTCGATTGCCTGCATGGAAGCAACCGGGTCAACGGCTGATACCTCTACTTCTCCATTCTCATGTTCCTGTACTATAACATTACATGGTAACATTAGCCCTATATGATCTTCGGCAGTTAGGGCCTTATGGGCAAGAGGGGGATTACATGCTCCCAATATCTGATACTTCTTAAAATCTACGTCCAGCTTCTTTTTTAGGGTCGCCTTTATATCAATTTCTGTGAGCACCCCAAAGCCCTCTTTTTTAAGCTCCTCCGTTGTTTTTTCAATAGCCTCTTCAAATGGTAAATCAATAACAGTACTGTAATAATAAGACATGACACTAGAATTTATGTTGTATTAAGATTTTAAATACCGGATACAACAGCTATCTAAAAGTGATAGCTGCTCCATCCACACTTGCACTTATTGATCACTTATATAGGATGAATACATCCAAACCTTTTTTTCCTGTTCACTGATGTAATCACTCATCAAAGCATTTGTACCCTCATCACCAAGTTCGTCAGAAAGTTCTAAAATTTCTCGCTGGAGTTTTATAATTGACTTATATGCATTTAAAATTTCTCGAACGGCTTCTTTTCCATCTGTTACCTGCTTGCTTTCTTTAATTACAGACTGTGTGATATAAGCAGAATAGTTATGATTAGGAGTTCCCCCCAATGTTAAAATCCGTTCGGCGACATCATCAATTTTTATAAAGAGATCGTTGTACAGTTCTTCAAACTTCTGGTGCAGCTCAAAAAACGTATCTCCCTTAATATTCCAGTGATAACCGCGTGTATTTTGATAAAAGATCGAATAATTTGCCAACAGTGCGTTGAGTTTCTCGCCCAATTCTTTCGATTTATCTTTATCTAATCCAATATGATTTAACTTGCTCATAACTAAGTGTTTTAAAATTTAATTTTAGGCAATAACCTGAATATCAGGGTTAAGTAATATTTCTGTACTGACTGATCGCGAAATTAAACAAGCTTTTTCAGCTTTTTCCAATATTCGTAATGCTTTATCTGATCTCTTTTCATCCGCAATAACAAGTTGGGGGCGTAATATAATTTCTGTTACCTCAAATTTACCGTCTACCTTACCAACCTTGGCCGTAGCATTAACGTCCAATTCTTTAAACTCCAGCTTTGAATATTCTGCAATAGCAATAAACGTAGTCATAAAACAACTGCTAACAGATGAAGTAAACAGGTGCTCCGGTGACCAGATTCCTTCTACACCTCCGGGAAACTGGGGTGGCGTTGCCACCTCTATTTCTTGCTCTAATTCGTTTGACCGTAATGTTCCAATTCTATCTTTTTTCCAGGAAAGGTCCACTTCATACTTATGTTCTGCTTCACTCATCCGCTTGTAATTTTCTGGTTGATAATCTGTTGCAGCTGCTTAGCTTGCACAACCCCTGACTGCTGCCATAATATCTGACCATTTTTAAACAGAATGAGAGCAGGTACACCGCGGACATTATATTTAATAGCCGCATCTGCGTTTTTCTCAGCATCTACCTTTATGATATTAATACGGTCTCCCATCATCTTTTTGAGTTTCTTCAATATGGGATTCATTGCCTTGCAGGGGCCACACCAATCGGCATAAAAATCGACCAGTACCGGTGTTTCTCCGCTTATTAATTCCGAAAATGAACTGGATTGCTCTGTTTTATCAGCCATATCATCTTTCCTTTATTTCTGTGTATTCTATTGTATCGGCATGCGAAGACTCAGCATCATTTGCATGTGAAGCCGAGCAGTTTCGTCCAACCAAACAACCTTTGTTAGTAATTGCCTGATATAACATAAATCCACCAAGCAGGGCAGAAAGCGCATCCATATAACGAATAGCCTGGATTGCCATAAACAAGCCGGCTACAAAAACCACCCACCGCATGGGATACCAATTACTAAAGAAGTCTTTTTCCATCATTTTGTCATTACTTCAAATTCTTACTATACCCTCAATGTCAGGCAGTGACTAAATATAACAAATAAAAGAGTTAATTGTCCTAAATTGCCGATAGAAACATTTTATCAACTTCATAGGATGGTACAAACCGGTTTTTGGTTTGGAGATCGTTATAACTCTAACACTCACTTATTACTTTAACGGATGTATAGCTTTCTCAGGACTGTCATCCAACAGACTTTGCAAAGCCTTCCTATAAACAAGAGAGAGAGTTTTAAAATTACTACTTAGTAATATCGAAAACAGTGGACCGGGGCCGAACCGTTTCCCTGCCCTCTAACTTTTCTTTTAACAACAACGATTGGGCTTTGTCAGACTCAAAGACCTGTTTCAAATTTTTTATTCTAGCAGCAGGCACATGATGGTTTCTGCACTCTTTCAACAACTCCCCACACTCTAATGCCTCCACCTTTTCCTGGATTTTTTCAGCCAATAATTCACGGTTTTCTACCCTGTCGGTATTCTCTTGAAATTCCTTTTGTTGTGATAGGATTTGTGCGTCTAAAATAGTACACAAATCCTGAAACTGGCGATCACTTCCTATTGCAAACGTAACTGACGCCCCATCATCAGTAGTGAATACCTCTCCATAAGGGGCTATATTCGGATGCAAAGAGCCTATACGTTGAGGGATATTTCTATTCATTAACCAGTTAGTTGCCTGATTAATCAGTGAAGACACAGCGCTGCCGTAAAGACTTGCCTCAATTTTAAATGGTTGGTTAGGCTGATCCTTTTGCTTCAGTAGGGCACATAAAATGCCCTCTTTGAGCTGGTGCGCTGCTAACAGATCAATCAAAGCCAGCGGCATTTTAGTAGGCGGACTTTCGGGCTGCCCGTTCATCGACATAAACCCTGTTTCGGCTTGCAATATTAGGTCATAAGCCAGCCGATCACTTTCGCTTCCGAAGCCCGAAATATGTCCGTAAATGATAGTTGGATTTATTGCCTTTACATCATCATAGGTGAGATCAAACTTTTCTCCATCTCCCTTTTTAAAGTTGGATATCACGACATCCGCTTCACTAAGCAGCTGTCGAACGACTGCCTGATCTTCGGGGTCCCCCAAGTCCATGAAACGTACCTCTTTATTCCAGTTTACCGAGGCATAGTATGCGGATGGCCCCTGCTCTGTTTCACCTTCCTGTCGCCATCTCCTCGTTACATCTCCATCGTTTTTCTTATTTTCTACCTTTACAACTTCAGCGCCCAGCTCCGAAAAGAAATTACCTACAGCGGGTCCAGCAAGTACACTTGCCAACTCAACTACTTTTAGATCTTCAAAGATTGGTTTCATAAATAGTATTTCAGGTGTTCATTCATTTCCGAGGGATCAGAATACTATAATATTATTTTATTCATCAGCCCCATAAACCAGTTCGATAAATTCCTCTTTGGGCACTGACCCAAAATATCCCTCAATATCTATTGGAGACAAAAGCTCTTCAACCTCTTCCCGGTCATAACGCGCTCCCTGCAGATGATCTTCCAACTGTTCCACGGGTTCTTTGCCAAAGAAATCTCCATAGATCTTAACATTTTCGATGTGTCCCTTTTCAACATCCAGCCGTAAATCTATCTCTCCGGCTTCAAATCTGCGGCTACGCTTAATGTTAAACTTCGGGGATTTGCCAAAATTCCAATCCCATTGATCATACTTCTCATTTTTAAGCTCATGAACTTCCGCCCACTCCTTTTCCGTTAGCTGGTAGGTTTCAAAATCATCGCGATACTCGTACAACCCTTCCAGCAACTTTTCTCTGAACACTGTAACAGGCATTGGCTCATCCAAAAATTCACTGATATTAGCTACACGACTGCGAACCGACTTATGTCCCTTTGACTGGATCTTACTCATCTTAACATCCAGCGCATTGGTAACCTCAGAGAGATCACTGTCAAAAAGAAGTGTCCCATGGCTAAACATTCGTTTCACACTCGAAAACTGGGCATTGCCCGATATTTTCCTTCCATCTACCTGTATATCATTCCGACCACTAAGCGCTGCATTAACTCCCATAGATTCTAATACCCTAATTACAGGATCCGTGAACTTCCGGAAATTATTCAGGTGCTTTTTATCATAATCGGTAATAAAACTAAAGTTCAGATTACCGGTATCATGATATACCGCCCCACCGCCCGAAATACGGCGAACCACGTAGATATCTTCTTGTTCTACATACTCATGGTTTATCTCTTCCAGGGTATTCTGGTTTCTGCCAATAATAATTGATGGATCATTAATATAGAACAGAAGATAATCGTGACTGTAATCGAGATTACGCAGCGCATATTCTTCAAGCGCTAAATTTAGGTGGGGATTGGTAACGCCTTCGTTATCTATAAAAATCATAAATGATGTAACTTAGATCTAATTTACTAAACAAAGGATATAGTAGGGCACTACTTTGAACGAAGTATGAAGAGCTCATGATAATATCATCGTCCATTATTCATCCATACAGTTTTAAATAGTTATAAAAAGAACTTTCAACTTGGGATTGATATTGGGATCTGATAGATTAAAAACAATTAATAAAGGATTGAAGGCGCGTTCCAACAATTAACTAAATATAGAGGAATGTTATGAATAGCTTGAGAGATAAACTAACCACCGTTTTACTCACCACACTATCTGTTGCTCTACTATACAGTTGTTCCAGCAAAGACAATTTTAACCCACAAGAAGCAGAAATTGAGGGCGAGGAAAAGGCCGAGTTAACCATGCCGCCCAATGTACCGCCTCCCATAGACAGAGACCATGCTACAAAACTAACAGTTGACCTAGAAGTGGTTGAAAAAGAGATGAAACTGGCTGATGGAGTCACTTATACCATGTGGACCTTTGGCGGTTCGGTGCCGGGAAAGTTTATCCGAGTCCGCGAAGGAGATATGGTTGAGTTTCACCTGAAAAATCATCCCGACAATAAACTGCCCCATAATATTGACCTGCACGCTGTTAATGGCCCGGGCGGCGGTGCCGAATCTACCTTTACTGCACCGGGACGTGAAACCGTCTTTTCTTTCAGAGCGCTGAACCCCGGCCTCTACGTATACCACTGCGCAACCGCCCCGGTAGGTATGCATATCGCCAATGGCATGTATGGACTTATTTTGGTTGAGCCTCATGAGGGACTGCCGGAAGTTGATAAAGAGTATTATGTAATGCAGAGCGAGTTCTACACGGAAGGGGATTACGGAGAACGCGGACTGCAGCCATTTGATATGAATAAAGCTATTGATGAACATCCCGAATACGTTGTATTTAACGGTGCAGTCAATTCTATGATGAATGATAAATCCATAACTGCAGAAAAAGACGACAAAGTGCGCTTATTTGTAGGTAACGGTGGGCCTAATCTCACCTCCTCGTTCCATGTAATTGGAGAGATCTTTGACAAGGTGCACTATGAAGGAGGAGATCACGTTCAAAAAAATGTACAGACCACATCGGTACCCGCTGGGGGAGCCAGTATGGTTGAATTCACTACTGAAGTACCCGGTAACTTTATACTTGTTGACCACGCTATTTTCAGAGCCTTTAACAAAGGGGCACTTGCAACACTTTCGGTATCAGGTGAAGAAGATGAAAATGTATATACCGGTCAACAGCTTGATCGGGTTTACCAACCCGAAGGAGGAGCTATACAAGAGATGCCTGAAGAGAAAGAGCGTGAAATACCTACTGCCCAAACAGTGGAAGAACGTATTAAGTTTGGCCAAGAAACCTACATGTCTGTCTGTCAATCTTGCCATATGAAAGATGGATCGGGAGTAGAAGGAGCATTTCCTCCTGTCGCTGAATCTGATTATCTGAATGATGATCCTAAGAAAGGTATTAGTGCTGTTGTACACGGCCTGTCAGGGGAAATTACTGTAAATGGAGAAACGTATAAGGGGATAATGCCCAAACAAAACCTCACGGATGAGGAAGTTGCTAATGTTATTACCTATATATTAAATAACTTTGGTAACGATGGTGGTACTGTTACTCCTGAACAAGTTGCTGAAGTCAGGGAACAAGGTCCGGTAAAATAAGTAGCCATTTACACGTATGAAAACTTCCTGTAGACTCTTATTCATTGTGTCATTAGTTAGCCTTTGGGGAGTGGCTTCTGCCCAACCCAAAGGCATGGCACATATAGAACGAGGCACCTATATGCCGTTCTACAGTAGTAGCGGAGACAGCGTAACTGTTGAACCTTTTTTTATGGATAAATATCCGGTAACAAATGCTGATTTTCTGGCTTTTGTTAAAGAAAACCCTGAATGGCGTAAATCTAATGTAAAATCAATTTTTGCCGAAGAAGGATATCTTAAACACTGGCAAGGAGATCTTAACCTGGGACCTAAAGCTGAGAAAATAAGAAGCAGCCCGGTTACAAATGTTTCATGGTTTGCTGCCAGGGCCTATGCCAAATGGAAAGGGAAACGTCTGCCCACCCTCGACGAATGGGAATATGTAGCCTCGGCAAATCAGCAGAAACCTCTGGCCAGCAGGGACAAAGAGTTCGTGCAAAAGATCTTAGACTGGTACAGTAAACCTAACCCCGATACCATGCCCAATGTGGGACAAAAAAAGCCTAATTATCATGGAGTTTACGATATGCATGGCCTGATATGGGAGTGGGTCCAGAACTTTAATACCGTTTTTATCAGCGGAGCCTCGCGCAGTGACCAAGGTGAACTTAAACAGTTTTACTGCGCGGCAGGCAGTTCGGCCGCCACTGATGCTGACAAAGAAAATTACGCTGCCTTTTTACGCTACTCTTTGCGTGGTAGCCTGGAAGCAGATTTTTCGGTTGGGAATCTTGGATTTCGGCTTGCTAAAGATATTGAATAAAATAATAAAGCCTATGAAAAACGTAACGATTTTAACACTTTTTGTGGCTGGCAGCCTATTCTTTAGCAGTTGTTCAGAAGAAGAAAAAAAACAACAAGATAAGGACACCAAGGATAACCATTCTGCCCATTCCAATATGGATATGGGTACCTCAGAACCTTCTGACGGATCGATCTATCATATTAACAGCAGATGGAAGAATCGCTATGGTACCACTATAAATATCGACAGCCTTAAGGGCAAGGTACAGATACTGGCCATGGTTTATACCAGTTGCGAATATGCCTGTCCCCGAATCCTGGCCGACATGAAGCGTATACAAGATGGGTTACCCGCTCAGGTGCTCGGGCAAACAAATTTTACCATTGTTTCCATTGACCCCGCCCGCGACACTCCCGGCAAGCTTAAGCAGTTTGCAGAAGAGAATGATCTGAATAATGAACACTGGACATTACTGCACGGGAACAACGGCAACATTCTTGAACTTGCTGCCCTGCTTGGCTTCAGGTATAAACGAATTAGTGAAACTGACTTTACCCATTCCAATCTTATAACTATCCTCAACAAAAAAGGGGAAGTAATATACCAACGAAAAAAGCTTGTTGAGAAACCAACAGAAACAATTAAAAAAGTTATTGAAGCTGCTTCGGGGTAACCCCACCAGTAATTATGCCCATTTAAACTCGCCCTCTTCGGTAAGCCGCAAATTCCCGGCCTTGCCCCGATCCACCAAATTACGAAGTGTAGTTTCTGTTAACATTTGACGGATCTCATCACGGGTATCGGCCCACTGGTCGTGGATAGGGCATGGCTTAGCCGTGCCACAACCGGGCAAACCAAGCGCACATTCTGTTAATATGTCCATGCCGTCAATAGCAGCAACAATCTCTAACAGTACGATCTCATCACCCGGACGAGTAAGTCGCACACCGCCCTTTGGCCCCTTCATCGACTCCATGATATCGTTATCTGTCAGCTTTTGTAGCACCTTTGTCAGAAAGTGACGCGAGATATCCAACTCCTCACTAATCTTGGTGATAGAGACGTAAGAATCATCAGAAACAGACGCCAAATAAACCGACGCCCGCAATCCATAAACACAAGCACTTGATAGTAACATGAAATCAACAAATAACAATTAAGGTTTTAAGATGTAGTACTCTTTTAATAAAAGAACACTTAGGGTATTTGCAAACTATTTTTACTACCGTAAAAAGACAAAATACTCCTTAATCTATATTGTGTTTAAATAAATTCCTTCGTAAAATCTAACCTTGATATTAGAATAAAGATATAGGATTAATAAAAACCCCCTGTTTCGTAGATGAAGCTGTTATCTCAAGGGACTCAGTACGCCCTGTCGGCTGTTATTGTACTTTCGCGACAACCGAAAGGCACAACAATATCTGCTGCAGATTTGGCAAAGCCATTGAACTGTCCGGCACCGTATCTCTCTCAGGTTTTATCAAAGCTTAAGCCCTCGGGCATTTTAGAATCGCGCCGAGGACTCAACGGTGGTGTACTTCTTGCGCGTCCCCCCAGCGACATCACACTCATGGAAGTAGTAGAAGCAATTGACGGCACCGACTTTTTTACTCGCTGCTTTATGGGCATTGAGGGATGCGGAGATATCGACCCTTGTCCCTTCCACAGCTTTTGGGCCAAGGAACGTGATAACATAAAAAAGTGGTTAATGAACACCACCTTCGACAAAATTGAAGAAAATATGTCTGACAGCTGGTTTAATCTCAGACTTCATTTTTCAAAAGACTAACATACCCAGTGAATACTGACGTACTTACATCTACAGACTGTTACCACTGCGGGGAATCCTGCGATGAAACAGCGGTATACCTGGACGATAAACCATTCTGCTGTTCCGGGTGCAAAATGGTTTATGAAATTCTTGATGAGAACGAACTCGGCACCTACTACTGCCTGGAAGACCAGCCCGGCGTTTCTTTCAAAAAGTATCAAAGCAGTAAGCGTTTCGATTACCTGGAAGACGCATCTGTAATTGAACGCCTGGTCGACTTTAGAAATAACGGTTTTATCTCTGCCAGCTTCTATATCCCCAATATTCACTGTACCTCTTGTGTATGGCTGCTCGAAAATCTTTTTAAGCTTAATGAAGGTATCACTAAAAGCAGTGTAAATTTTCTTAAGCGCGAGCTTAGCGTTTCTTTTGATGAGGAAAAGACTACGCTGAGAGAAGTGGTTGAACTCTTAGCTTCTATCGGCTACGAACCGGAACTTCGTCTCGAAAATCTAGATGAGAAAAAGGCGGCTTCTCCCAACCGTCGCCTTTGGCTGAAGTTAGGCGTTGCCGGCTTCGCCTTTGGGAATATCATGTTGTTCAGCTTCCCGGAATACCTATCGGGATCTACCCTGAATACCCAGGGTTCATTTCACATTTTCTTTGGCATACTCAATATAGCGCTTGCCCTTCCGGTATTGCTCTACAGCAGCAGTGACTACCTCAAATCTGCATGGGCAGCGATCAAGCAAGGAGGCATAAATCTTGATGTGCCCATCTCTGTCGGCATTCTTGCCCTATTTAGTCGCAGTGTGTATGAAATTACTGCAGGAGTGGGCGCCGGTTATATGGATTCATTTACGGGCCTGGTCTTTTTCCTGTTGATTGGCCGCATCATCCAGAAAAAAACATATGAACGCCTTTCTTTTGATCGCGATTACAAATCCTATTTGCCCATTTCTGTTACAGTTTTAAATGATACCGGTGATGAACAGTCCACTTCTATAGATAAGCTTACTGAGGGAATGCAGATGCTTATTCGCAACCGAGAATTGCTTCCGGCCGATGCCCTCTTACTTTCTGATAACTGCTATGTAGACTACAGCTTTATTACAGGTGAATCGGAGCCGGTAGAAGTACAGAAGGGCGAAACCGTATATGCCGGCGGTAAAATCATTGGTCCCTCTGTAAAACTGGAGACTATTAAAGAAGTTTCTAACAGCTACCTGACTAAGTTGTGGAACAATGCAGCCTTTGAAGATCAGGACCAAAATCAAAAAATAAGCTCTCTTGCCGACCGTATCAGCCCCCATTTTACATTGGCTGTAATTGGTATCGCTATCACGGCCGGCATTTTATGGCTGCCTACGAGCACCGAAATGGCGCTTACCGTATCAACAGCAGTACTTATTATTGCGTGCCCCTGTGCACTGGCATTGTCGACCCCCTTTACCCTGGGATCAGCCCTCAATATTTTGTCGAGAAACGGCCTCTATATAAAAGGAATTGAAGTTGTTGAGCAGCTTGCCAATACTACTTCGGTTGTGTTTGATAAAACGGGGACCCTTACCAAGGCCGATCGAGCAGAAGTTGTTTTTAATGGTACCATTTCGGAAAACGGGCAGGCACTGGTTGCCACTGCTTGTCGGCAGTCCATGCATCCCCTCAGCCAAAAAATTGCCGCTCACCTGGAGGGTGCTCAGCTTGAAGTAACATCCTTTAATGAACAGATAAATAAAGGAATCACAGCTGTTGTAAGTGGTAAGGACGTAATTATTGGATCCCCCTCTTTTGTAGAAGAACAGCTAAACACTAATATCCAGGCTCCTGCTCTCGATAAGGAAGTATCGATCGTACATATTGCTATTGATGGAGAATGGAAGGGATGGTTTGAAATTGGCAACAGCTATCGCGGAGGGGTCAAGGATATGCTTGGCACTTTTAAAGAGCGGTTTTCAACCTTTTTACTTTCCGGTGATAACGATTCTCAAAAGGGACAGTTTGCACCATTTTTCGGAGAAAATGCTCTCCGGTTTAATCAAACGCCCCAACAAAAATTAGACTTTATTAAAGGGCTTCAAAAAAATGGACATACGATTCTCATGGTTGGGGACGGGCTCAATGATGCAGGGGCTCTGCAACAAAGTGACTTTGGCATTGCCCTCACTGATAATGTTAGCTCTTTTACACCGGCATGCGATGCCATTATGGATGGACAATCGCTACGCCGCATGAATACTTTTATCGATTTTTCTCAACGCAGTATTACCATTATCAAATTTAGCTTCGCCATCTCACTCCTCTATAACATTGTGGGTCTTGGCTTTGCTGTTGCCGGGCAATTATCGCCCCTTGTAGCGGCTATCCTGATGCCGTTGAGTTCCATCAGCATTATGGTTTTCACTACCGTCAGTACGCACCTGACGGCAAAAAGGATGGGGCTGGCATCATGGAAGTAATATTTATGCTTGTTGGTTTTAGCCTGATGGTAGCACTGCTATTTCTGGGACTTTTCTTCTGGGCCGTCCGCGATGGACAATATGATGACGGACACACCCCGGCAATGCGAATCTTATTCGACAAGAACAAAGACAATACAAAAGAACAATCAAAAACAACAAACACTAAAAACAATACCGATTAATGGCTGTAGATACTTTTTACTACGACAATAAGATAGTCAAGAAGTTCGGGATTGCGACCGTTTTTTGGGGCATCACTGGTTTCCTTGTTGGGCTCATTGTTGCTCTAAAACTTATTTATCCCTCTTTCCTTGGCTTCATTCCCGAGCTTTCGTACGGACGCCTACGCCCGCTGCATACTAATGCAGTAATTTTTGCCTTTGCAGGCAACGCCATCTTTTATGGTGTATACTATTCACTCCCGCGTCTGTGCAAAACTCCGATGTGGAGCAATATGCTCAGTAAAATTAACTTTTGGGGCTGGCAGGGCATTATTCTGTCTGCTGTAATCTCATTGCCAATGGGCTTTAATACCAGTAAAGAATATGCCGAACTGGAATGGCCTATTGATATTGCTATTACTATTGTATGGGTCATCTTCGGCATCAATATGCTGATGACGATCTGGAAGCGCCGAGAGAAGCACCTGTATGTAGCAATCTGGTTCTACATTGCGACCTTTGTTACGGTAGCTGTGCTACACTTGGTTAACTCCGTTGAGATTCCAGCTACGTTAATGAAAAGTTACCCGGTATATGCCGGCGTGCAAGATGCCCTTGTGCAGTGGTGGTACGGGCACAATGCTGTTGCATTCTTCCTGACCACCCCCTTTCTGGGTATCATGTACTACTTTATA
This sequence comes from Fodinibius halophilus, assembly GCF_011059105.1. Lineage (GTDB taxonomy): Bacteria > Bacteroidota > Rhodothermia > Balneolales > Balneolaceae > Fodinibius > Fodinibius halophilus. Next base: position 93,781 of record NZ_JAALLS010000012.1, read on the forward strand.
CCCAAAGCGGCAAACCGACCAATATTTTCTTATCGTCTTTCAATTGTACACTTCTGGTCACTGATTTTCTTATACATCTGGGCCGGACCCCACCACTTGCTTTATACCGCACTGCCCGGCTGGGCTCAAGCCTTAGGTACTGTTTTTAGCCTGATGCTTATTGCTCCTTCCTGGGGTGGTATGCTCAACGGCCTGTTAACACTCCGCGGTGCCTGGGACAAAGTACGTGAAGATCCGGTACTTAAGTTTTTAGTTGTTGGCGTCACCGCATACGGTATGGCAACGTTTGAGGGGCCGATGCTCTCCATCGGAAATGTAAATGCCGTAGCGCACTACAGCGACTATATTATCGGGCACGTTCACTTGGGAGCCCTGCTCTGGAATGGCGGTCTTTCTTTTGCCATGCTCTATTACATTACGCCGCGTATCTACAATACAGACTTATACTCTATAAAGCTTGCCAATGTCCACTTTTGGTTTGCTACACTGGGAGCCATCTTCTACGTTATCCCAATGTACTGGGGCGGGATCACACAGAGTTTGATGTGGAAAGAGTTTACTTCTGAAGGTCTGCTTGCATATCCTAACTTCTTGGAGACGGTACAGCAAATTATTCCGATGTATGCACTCCGCGCCGTCGGTGGAACGCTCTTTATTTTGGGGGCCTGCTTTGCAGTATATAACCTCTACAAAACAGCCAAACAAGGCTCTTTTGTTGAACAAGAGCAAGACGAAGCACAACCTATTGCCGACCCAACCGGAGACGACAACGAGAAATGGCACCGTCGCCTGGAAAGCCGTCCGGTACAGTTTACAGTGCTAACACTGATTGTAATCCTTATTGGAGGTATTGTTGAATATGTACCTACCGCCCTGGTTGATTCCAATGTGCCAACGATTTCCAGCGTTAAACCATATACACCACTCGAAGTTGAAGGTCGCGACATCTATATAGCAGAAGGTTGTAATAATTGTCACTCGCAGATGATTCGCCCCTTCCGCTCCGAAACCGAGCGTTACGGCGAGTATTCCAAAGCCGGTGAATTTGTGTATGACCACCCACACCTTTGGGGCTCAAAACGTACCGGTCCCGACCTCCATCGCATAGGAGGCAAGTATCCAGATTCATGGCACCTGCGCCACATGTATGATCCCACATCAACATCACCGGGATCAATTATGCCGGCCTACCCATGGATGCTAACACAAGAAATGGATACCGAAACCATTGATGAGCGTATCTCGGCCCTGCGTACGGTAGGTGTTCCGTATGCGCCCGGCTATGAAGAAGAGGCCCTGGCAGATCTTAAAGCCCAGGCTGAAGAGATCACCCAAAATCTGCACCAAAGCGGGTTTAAGGAGATTGACGGCATCAAAATTGAATCTGACAAACAAATTATTGCCATCATCGCTTATCTGCAGCGGTTAGGTATTGATATCAAAGGAAATAATAATCCCTTTGAAGGCCTGCCATCCAGTAAAGCACTGAGCAAAGGCGACATGGTAAAACAAAATACAAACTGATATTACGTCATGTATAAAGAGGTATTACGATCAATAGAGGGTGTAGGCATCTTCCCCAGTATTTCACTCATACTGTTTCTGGGATTCTTCGTCCTGCTTATTATTCACTTAATACGTAAGGGACGTTCCCATTACGAAGATGCTGCCCAGCTGCCTCTCACATCGGACGATGAAATTGAAAATTACAAAAACGGATAACTATGGATGTTTATGAAGGGGAAAAAGATAAATTACTGGATCACGAATACGATGGTATCCGTGAACTGGATAACCACATGCCATTTTGGTGGCTGTGGCTGTTCTTCATCACGATCGCAATTAGTGTATTCTACCTGCTTTTTTACCAGGTATTAGGGTGGGGGCAAACCCAAATCGAAGAATACGAACAGGAAATGGCAGAGGCAGAAGCAAAGTTTGGCGGTTCTGAAGGCCAGGAACCGGCGGCAGCTTTTACCTGGAAAATCAGTGAAGATGAAGCTGACATCCAGGCCGGCAAGCAGATGTTTAACGGCTCACAACTCTGCTATACATGCCACGGAAAAGAAGGGCAGGGGATGGTAGGACCAAACCTCACGGACAACCAGTGGATCCACGGCTGCAGTCCCAAAGAGATCGCACAAAGTATCATTGAAGGATTTCCCCAAAAGGGAATGCTTGCCTATGGCAGTGGCTCAAAAATCAGCAATGAAAAAGTACAGCAGATCGTTAGCTATATGGCAACACTGCAGGGTACCGAACCCGCTGATGCCAAAGAAGCAGATCCAAACAGGGCCACCCCCTGTACCGAAGGGCCTTTTGCCTCCTCGGAATAGCAATTTAGAATTAAAGCCCGGGAAGCTAAATCCCGGGCTTTTTTAAAAAAGAAGGTTAGTTCTACAGAACATGTCTAAAGAAAAAGATCGACGAATAGACAACGATTCCTTCCGAGATCATCTCGCTACGGTCGATGAAGAGGGTAAACGAAACTGGATATTCCCCAAAAAACCCAGTGGCCGATACTATTTCTGGCGAAATATCGTCGCCACTCTGCTGCTGCTGTTTTTTTTCTCCGGACCCTTTATCACTATCAACGGACAACCGTTGCTGTTGCTGAATATCCTGGAGCGGAAGTTTGTGATTTTTGGAATGGCTTTCTGGCCCCAAGATCTGCATCTGTTGGTTTTTGGGATGCTCGCCTTTATCGTTTTTATCGTGCTCTTTACGGCCGTATTCGGCCGCCTATGGTGCGGTTGGGCTTGCCCCCAAACCATATTTATGGAGATGGTTTTTCGAAGGGTTGAATACTGGATTGAAGGAGATCGCGGCAGCCAAATCCGACTCAATAACGCCCCCTGGAACTGGACAAAGATTTGGAAAAAGTCCCTCAAGCACGGCATCTTTTTCGGATTGGCATTTCTGATTTCTAATCTCTTTCTGGCCTATATTATTGGAGCGGACCAGCTTTTTGATATTATTACAGATCCGCCTTCTCAACATTTAGCAGGCCTTACCTCTATCACCATATTCAGTGGTGTCTTTTACGGAGTTTTTGCTTTCCTCCGTGAACAGGTTTGCCATTTTATCTGTCCATATGGGCGCATGCAGTCGGTGTTGCTGGATAATAATTCTATCAACGTGATGTACGATTACCAGCGCGGCGAACCGCGAACAAAAGTTAAAGACAGGGATGATCTGGGACGTAAAGCCACACTCGATGACCTAAATTTAAGTGGCGCCGACTATGGCGATTGTATCGACTGCCACCAATGCGTGCGGGTATGTCCCATGGGCATTGATATTCGCAACGGCACGCAGCTGGAATGTGTACACTGTACTGCCTGCATTGATGCCTGCGATGACGTAATGGATAAAATTGACAAGCCCCGGGGGCTCATTCGGTACTCCTCCGAAAATGCTATTAAAGAAGGGGACAAAAAAATATTGACACCGCGCGTGGCCGGCTATAGTGCAATACTAATTGTACTGATTGCCACCTTCATTACATTTTTGAGCATACGTCCTAATACAGAAACATCTATCTTACGCCAACCGGGCACACTCTATCAAGAACTGCCCAACAACCGATATAGCAACATTTATGAGATCAAATCGATCAACAAAACATTTAAAACCATTGACCAAGAAGTGAAGTTGGTACAACCCGAAGGAGAAATAACTGCGCTCGGGAACTTTAGCTCGGTACCGGCCCAGGGATCAACAAAAGGCCGATTCTTAGTTAAGCTCAAAAATGACCAGCTAAGCGGATCCCAAACAAAAGTGGTATTTGCGGTTTATTCCAACGGCGAAAAAATTGAAACTATTGAATCCGGATTTATAGGTCCCGGCTCAAAGAAAGAACGAGAAAACAATGACTGACCAAGAACAAAAATCGAGTGGCTTTAACTGGGGTAACGGGCTAACAGTAGTGATTGTACTCTTTGTCTGTGCCACGCTCAGTATTGTTGGCTTTCTGATCACTTTAGATTATGAAATGGTTACGGAAAATCATTACGAAGAAGCCGTAAACTACCAAGAGCATATCGACCAAGTAGAACAGGCTCAAAACATGGAAAACCCCGTAACCATAGCCCTCTCAGAAGATAACAAAAACATAGAGGTTACTTTCCCATCGTCACTGGCCAATAAACCTTTAAATGGGACCATTAAACTATATCGCCCCAGTGACTCTTCACTTGATAAGACCGTTGCGCTAAATCTTGATGAAAAAGGAGTTCAACAACTAGCCACCACTAATCTACCGGATGGCAAATGGCTTATCAAAGTTAGCTGGAATGCGGCCGAAAAAGACTTCTTTACAGAAAAAACCATTTTTATTTAGGAGGCTACAAAACAGTTATATATACCAGAGAGCAAAAAAGCGGATGAGTAAAAAGGTGGTGCTTATTTAGAATAGAAGAATATCTTTTTCTTGATAACCACTTCTGACTACAACAATAAATGCTAAGAATGTACTGGCCAAAGTAATTTATGGATATCCAACTCCATATATCAACAGATGAAGAGGTAATAACACCTGTCTGTGATTTTACCTATAGCTGGTGTATCAATTGCGGACTAAATGATCCGGAAGCAACACGTTTTACTGTAGCAGTAAGCGAACTGGTAAGTGACATTATACTTTTTGCTTTTCCATATGAAAGTAAAGCCAGCTTTGACTTAACCTTCAAACAAACACTTTCTAACATTGAAGTTGTTGTCAGTGAAGCCGGCGAACCCTTTGACCCGGACCAGCATCGATACAATCCCAAGCGGGCACGTAAAGAAGGTGATTTTGAAGGAGCCGGCCTTCGATTAATACGCCGTTTTTGTGATGAATTCCTTTTTATTAATAAGGGGAAAGAAGGTAAAGAGTTTCGTCTGTCAAAAAGGTTGAACGTTCACGATATCGATGAACTCCTCGAGCTTTCCAGATCTAAAAAACCCGAGGAGCCGGACAGTAGCAAAACAGCTGTACCAGAGGATATCAGTTATACCATCAGCCAGATTACCCCTTCTGATGCCGAAGATATTGCAAAACTCATTTACCGGACATACGAATACTCCTACAGCAAAGAGGATCTTTATTATCCCAAAAAAATTGAAAAAACATTATTGGGAAAAGAAAAACTGGGCGTTATTACCCGCAACCAAAATGGAATGGCCATAGGGTATTTTGCCGTCCTTAAAAAAGAAGATTCTAATGTTGCAGAAGTGGGAGAGGCCGTTGTTTCACCCGACTATCGGCGCCGCGGAATAATGAGCAGCATGATGGAGCAACTCATTCTTACCGCAAAAGAACACCAGTTAGACGGGCTCTATGGAAAAGCCGTGACTCTTCACCCGGTAAGCCAGCGAGTAAATCACAAGTACAACTTTATCACAACTGCGCTGATGCTGGCAGAGTCCAATAATATCGTTTTCAAAGGGTTTGACGAGGAGTATCCCCAGCCGGTATCCGTGGTCATCGATTACCTTCCGCTCTTTGAAACAGAAGGTAAGAAGGTATATTTGCCAGAGCCGTATGCGGATATACTTTTGGAAACCTATAATGAATTAGGGGTATCGGTCTCCAGAGATTATGAATCTAGCCCTACAATGGCTGAAAAGTCTGACATTCAGCTGACGATAGATTACCAGGATAATACTTCGCTTATTGTGGTTAACAGATACGGATCTGACTTTAATACCGTACTTTCAAACATGCTCGAAAGCCTCCAAGAACAAGAAAACCCTAATGCCGTTTATATAGACCTTCCACTGGAAAATTCAGCTACCCCCGAGCAATTCGACATCGTTAAATCACTCGGCTTTATCTATTGCGGGCTTGCGCCCATGTTTCACCAGGATTCTGATTATCTGCGACTTCAAAAAATTAATACTGCTCTTGAGCTTGAACTAATTGAAATTTTTTCTGATTTCGGCCAAAAAATAAAAGCACTTATTGCTGATGAATATTGTTAATACCCATAAAGACGGAACTACAATCCAGGTACGGGACTGTAAAACCTTTAACTTGCAGACAAAGAATGTTCTTAAAAGTCGCCTGACTGATAAGATTACGAAGCTCTACATAGATTTTAGTCATTGCAAACTTATTGACAGCGAAGGCATCATATTTCTATACGAATGGCAACATTCCGGTAACGAGCTGGAACTTAAAAATCCGCCCGAGATCATGTTTGAAATACTTAATATCTTGGAGCTTGATGATACATGGGACCTCAACTACTTTATAACTGAAGACAACTAATTCATGGCAGATCAAGAATACGAACATATGGTTGATATTACCGGGGACCCGGAACTTTGGAATCGATGTTACACCGTTCACTCCCTCGTAGTTATTGGAAGCACCGAAGAAAATGGAGATTACAATTTTGCTCCTAAACATATGAGCATGCCACTGGGTTTTGGCCCTTACTTCGGGTTTATGGGAACGCCCAGAAAAACCACCTACCAAAATATCGAACGCGAAAAAGTGTTTACGGTAAGCTATCCCAGTCCCGATCAACTTGTTTTTTCGAGCCTAATGGCCTCGCGCCGCGAAGCGGATGATTCTAAACCTGTGGTTGATGAAATCCCAACAGTAGAAGCTCAACAAATTGAAGGCAAGTTTTTAAAAGATTCCTACTTTCAGCTGGAATGTAAGTTATCTCAGATCCTGGGAAAGTTTGGTGAGTGGGAAATAATTGCGGGTGAGGTGGTATCGGCCCATGTTCATAAAGATGCTTTAAAAAGAGAAGGGCATGATATTTCTGACGATTCCCCGCTTCAAGAACACCCCTTGCTGGCTTATTTGCATCCGGGTCGCTTTAGCACCATAAAAGAAAGTAACGTATTCCCCATCCCTAAGAATTTCAAACGATAGCAGCATCGCAATGACCGAACGCGGACAGGAGTTACTCCAATATTTCCGGAACCATCAGCAGGATTTTCTCAGCCTATTAAAATCACTTGTTGAGTTAGAAACCCCCTCTGATGATCCCTCTTCATTTTCAGAAATCTTTTCTCTCCTTACAGAAGAGTTCGAGGAACTCAATTTTTCAGTAACCCGCATTGAAGGAGAAAAGACCGGAGGACAACTTTTATGCACTCCCAAAGACACCGATCCCCAAAAGCCCAACCAACTCATCCTAGGCCACTGCGATACCGTTTGGGAAACAGGCACCCTCGACCAAATGCCCTTTACCGTTGAGGGTAATGAGATTTCGGGACCCGGTATCTATGATATGAAAGCCGGTATCGCCATGATGATTTTTGCTCTCAAAGCCATTACAGAACTTAATAGTGAGATGAGCCATCAGCCCATCTTCCTGATTAACACCGATGAAGAGATCGGAAGCAACGAATCAAAAGAGTTGATCATTGAACAAGCCAAAAAATCAGCACGGACTTTTGTTTTAGAACCCTCACTCGGTTCTGAGGGAAAAATTAAAACAGCCCGAAAGGGGATCGGGGAATTCGAAGTTACCATTAACGGCACCCCTTCTCACGCCGGGCTCGCCCCGGAAGAAGGGGTTAGTGCCATACTGGGACTTTCCCATATAGTACAGCAACTATTTAAGCTTAACGACCCTTCATCCGGTATTTCGGTAAATGTCGGTACTATTGAAGGGGGAGAGCGGTCTAATGTTATTGCAGCCCAAAGTAAAGCCGTTATTGATGTCCGTATCCCTACCAAAGAGGATGGGGAGCGTATTAAAGAGAAGATCTATAACCTTGAGTCGGATATGGATGGCATAGAGCTTGAAATTTCCGGAGGCATAAACCGTCCTCCGCTGGAAAAGGGACCTGCCAATAAACAGCTGTGGCAGACTACGAAAAAACTAGGTAAAGAACTGGGTATAGAACTAGAAGAGGGAACATCCGGCGGTGCCTCTGACGGCAACTTTACCAACCTTTACTCCCCTACCATTGATGGCCTGGGAGCCGTAGGAGAAGGAGCCCATGCCTATCACGAAAAAATATTCCTGGACGAAACAATCAAACGCTTAGCCCTTTTTACCCTTCTGTTACAACAACCCGATATAGGAAAATGAAGTTATGATTTACGGTGAATCAACCTATCCTCGTTTACCTTTCGTATTTACTTTTAGGTTATTATTAAAACCTGCCAATTTATAGGTAAGATTTGAGGCAGAAATACCATCAGCAGTATTGAAGTTTAGTTTATTATCTAACGTTGAAAAAAGACAGCACAGATATTGGTGTTTTATTCTTTAGCCGGTCGGCTTCGGCTGAAGCGGGGAATAAAATATTTGCGGCAGATAACCATCACCGGAAAAACACCCGGCTAGCCCGACAACTTATTACACAGAGCCGTAAACAGGTTATCAAAACGGCATTGCCCTATATCATCTTTGATGAACAACTGCAACAAGGAAACACTTTTGGCGAACGCTTTGCCAATGCCTTTCTCACTATGTTTGAGCTGGGATATGATCATGTAATTGCCGTTGGTAATGACACCCCGGAACTACATTCCGACCATATAAAACAAGCTGCTGATCAGCTACAAACCGGGCAAGCAGATATCGTACTGGGGCCTGCGAAAGATGGCGGCACCTGGCTAACCGCATTTAGTAAAAGTGCATTTGAAGCTCAAATTTTTGAATACCAACCGTGGCAAGAAAACCAACTACTTTCATCCCTCCTCCAAAGTTTTGGCAGCCGATTTACCATCAGCAAACTAGAGTCCCTGGCAGATATTGATGATGCTCGCACTTTGCAGCACTTCGTTCGCAGAGTCAGCCACCAACTCTATGCTTTTGTCTCCTTATTACAATCTATTTTAGCGGCTCTACCTTTTTTGAGGATAAATGCTTTCCGCTCTTCCCTCTCCTTTTTCTACTATCAAAACCACCTGCTTAGAGCTCCTCCATTGGGATAAGTACAGCACTTACTATTACAACTCCTTAGCGCTATAAATACTATATCCCGATATGAAAAAGCTATTTCTTACTATTACCGGTTTATTATTTTCATGCTCAGTACTTGCACAATCCAGCTTGGAAGTTTCTGTCATCAATAAAACAAACGGACAGGCAGCCAAGAGGCTTACCATCCTGTTGGAGAATGAAAGCATTGGCTTCCAAGCCGAGCACAAAACCAACAAACAGGGCAAGGTCAATTTTAACGGGCTTTCCACATCCGGCAATTACCGGGTGACAGCTGTTGAAAATGATACATACTATGGGCTTACAGCTTCAAAAATTGTATTCCGATCCAATGCCAACAAGAGTATTACATTAGCGCTCTCTCCCAAAGAAACACAACAGCTCGATGAAATTACCGTGGAGGCAAGTAACTCCATTGCTCGCATTAACACCCTTGATGCCGAAGTATCCTCGGAGTTACAAGAAGAGGAACTCAATAATATCCCAATAGAGGGCAGAGATGTGACAAACTCATTGCACCGACTACCCAATGTCACAAAATCTACCGGCTTTTTTCCCGAGGCTCCCAATGTAACGATCAATGGAGCTAACTCACTGTACACCAGCTACCTTATCGACGGGATGGATAACAATGAACGATTTTTGGGAGGTACCCGCTTTCGTATCCCCACGGGCTTTACGAAAAATGTTACCGTGCTTGCCAATAACTTCTCAGCCGAATACGGGCAAACCAGTAACGGGTTGTTCAACATTACTACGAAATCAGGAGGTAACGAATTTAGTGGACAAGGATATTATGAAAGCCGTCCCGGCCCCGTTATTGACGCATCTTCTCCTTTTGCCCAAACCGACCTTTCCGGTAATGCCATAAAAGATGGCTTTCAACGTCACCAGTTCGGGCTCAGTTTAGGCGGACCCATTAAAAAAGATAATACCTTTTTCTATCTCAATGCCGAACAGACCATCAGCATAAAAGACAACCTGCTCAATGTTCCTGAACTGGGTGTTAACTCAACCGTACGAGGCCAAAACAACTATAGCCTGCTCTCCGGTAAGATCGATCATAATTGGAGCAACAACCTGCGCACCTCACTTCGCTTACATAAAGGATACGTTGGCATAGAACGCCAGGGCGGAGGGCTCAATGGCGGAACCACCTTTCCCGAGGCAGCCAACGAACAGCGACGTGATTCTTTTACCGCGGCAATGAATACCGTATACAACGGTAACGGCTTTACCTCTGAGACCAACTACCAATACTCAACATTCGACTGGATCTACATTCAACCCAAGACCACCGATGCCCCTTCCGTGTATGTCCGCGATCCCCAGGGTAGAAACATCGCCATACTCGGTGAATCGCTCGGCAATTTTGATATCGTTGAACGTATCCACCAGGTCCAGCAAAAATTCACCTTCTACAAAGGAGATCATACCATTAAAGTAGGCGGAGGTATTATCGGTTCTATCCATCACGACACCCGGGGCGGAAACGGCAACGGATTTTACACGGTACAATTAAATAATCAGCAACTAAACGAGCTCAAGAGTAAAAGTCTGGGTAAAGACCTGTCATATCGGGACATCCCTTCCGATGCCGAAGTTCTTTTCAACAGTGTGGAGTTACATCCCAATACTTTCGATGGCAATCAGATGATCTACAGCCTGTACGTCGAAGACCTCTATTCAGTTACCAACCGACTAAATATTAGCCTGGGGCTGCGGTACGACTATGACAATCTTTCTAAAGCAGGCGCCAGGCAGGGGGACTTTAACAACCTTGCCCCTCGCTTTAATGCCAATTATCGCCTGTCAAAACGAAGTACCTTACGCGCCGGATATGGTCTTTTCTATGATCGTATTCCCTATGCCATCTACAGCGATGCTATTGCCGGCAGTTCCAATGCTCCGGATTTTAAAGAACAGCTTCGGCTGCTTCGTGATGGCGGCTACCTGCCCAAAAACACTGACATCGACCGCATTACTTCCAACGGCAATGCCTCCGCCACAGAAACCAATGTCGATTATCTTGAAGGATCTACAAGTAGTAATTTTGCAAACTCCGACGGCTATACCTTCAGTAACCAGAAGACCATCCTAAATCCCAATGGTCTCGACAATCCATATGCCCACCATTTTAGTCTGGGATACCAAAACCAACTGCGTGAGGATATACTCTTTTATGTTGACCTGATTCATAAGCGCGGGTACAACCAGTTCCGTCTAGTAGATGTTAATACCCCTTCACCTTACGAAGTAGATAATCCCAATGCCGATGCCTCCGATATCCGTACTCAAGAAGAAGCCGATGCTAGCCGCAGAATTCCTATTAAATACGATAGCGAAGGTAACCCCTATGCACTCAGCGGCACTGATACTCTTCGAAATGTTGCCCGACGCATCACAATGACCCAAACCGGGGGAGAGTCACGATACTGGGCCGCTAACGTTAATCTGCTTAAACATCGCGGGAATGATCGCTACAGCTATCGCATCAGCTATACCCTCTCCAGCCTCCGCAATAATACCGAGGATATCAATTTTGAGGCCGAAGATGCCAACGACTTTTCAGACGAATGGGGACCTTCTATTAATGATCGGCGGCACGTACTCAGTGCGCTGGGAACACTGTATCCTCTTGATGGACTGGCTGTTACCCTTACCTCGCTCATTCAAAGCGGACAGCCTGTCAACAGAATTGCCAATGCCGAAAATTACGGTGGTACCTCAGATCTCAATGGAGATGGCACCAGTCGGGCGGTGCAGTATACCGGAAAAACCGACCGAGCCCCGGGTGCAAGCCGTAACGATAAACGCCTTCCGTGGTCTTACACTTTTGACCTGAGCCTCAAATATTCACTCTCTATTATGAATGCCCATGATCTAGCTATCCGGGCAGATGTTTTTAACCTGCTTAATACCACTAACTACAGCGGATATACCAGTAATGCCACAGCAAGCAACCAAGTGCAGGTTGGGCTCATCGATCGTGACGATTTTGAATATCGCAATGCTGCCCCGCCACGGCAGTTTCAGCTTAGCATCAGCTATCAATTTTAGCTTTATTAGGATTTAAATCTGTATCAACAAGACTTGCATGAATCTAATGATCCGTTATTTCTTTATTCTCTGCGCACTGTTGCTCCTATCCTGTAGTGGCAACGAGCAACAGCAGCCTGACTTAAGCACTCTTGGTTGGGAACAGATTCAACATAGAGCAGAAGGCCAAACCGTTAATATGATGATGTGGCAGGGCGACCCGAACATTAATGCCTATATGCAAAACTATGTCGTACCCAAGGTAAAAGAACTATATAATGTGGATCTTGAAATTGCAAGCGGACAAGGAAATACCATTGTTTCCATTCTGATGAGTGAACTCGAAGCAGGCAAAGAAGAGGGAGAGCTCGACCTTGTTTGGATCAACGGAGAAACCTTTTACCAGCTCCGGCAAATAAACGGACTCTATGGTCCCTTTGTCTCTCAACTCCCAAATGCAAAGTATATCGATTTTGATAATCCATTTATCAAATATGACTTTCAACAGCCTATTAACGGCTATGAAGTTCCTTGGGGTAACGTACAGTTCATGATGATCTATGATTCTGCGCAAGTCCAAAATCCCCCAAAAACTAAAGAGCAGCTGGCCCGATACGTTCGGTCGCACCCCGGCACTTTTACCATTGCCAATGACTTTTCGGGGATGACATTTTTAAAATCACTGCTCATCGGAATTGCCGGACCAGGTACGCTGGACGGTTCATTTGATCAGGAGAAATATCAAAAATACTCAACACAGCTCTGGGAGTATATTAATAACATAAAGTCCGATTTCTGGAAAAACGGCGAAACCTTTCCTTCTTCCGTATCAGCGATGCACCAGCTTTTTGTTAATGGGGAGCTTCATTTTACGATGAGCAATAATGATGCAGAAGTGGATAATAAAATAAGCGAGGGCTTCTTCCCGGAATCAGCCCGGGCCTATTTGCTGGACAACGGAACCATCCAAAATTCCCATTACCTGGGTATCCCCGTTAACTCATCCCAAAAAGCTGGAGCAATGGTCGTCAGTAACTTTATGATTTCTCCCGAGGCCCAGTATCGCAAAGCACGTCCTGATGTATGGGGAGACGGCACAGTATTGGATGTTCAAAAACTGCCGGAAAAGATAGCATCTAAGTTTTCTACATTACCCAAAGAAAGCCATGCGCCGAATAACAAAAAAATGCAAGAAAAAGCACTGCAAGAGCTGGCTCCAGAATATATGATTCGACTGTATGAAGATTTCCGAACTCACGTTATTCAACAATAAGGCAGAAACTGCCGGCATCGGTCTTTTTCTACTGCTGGCTGTATTGCCATTGGTACTGGGAGTATTGTATGCTCTGCTCTATAGCTTGGGCCTTATAGGTTTAATCAGTGACGGTTTTACTTTTAGCCACTGGCAGCGAGCACTGTCCGACCAAGAGTTCTGGCTATCGATCCTCTATACCTTTTACATCGCCTTAACTACGATAGCAATAAGTATAACTTCGGCTCTCGCGGCTTCTCTATACATCAACAAACCATTACAAAAGGGCATAGCAGGCTTTTCGGCCTATATCCCCCTGGCCTTTCCTGCTATTGTAGTAGCATTTCTGGCTTTTCAGTTAGGGTCGCAATCCGGATTCTTTGCTCGTCTCTTTTTCCAATTTGGAATTATCACCGACACTGCTGCCTTCCCGGAAATGGTAAATGATCCTTTTGGTATAGGGATTATTGCTGCCCACACCTTTATGGCCATGCCATTCTTTACGCTCTATTTTATGAGTCTCTATGATCAAGAAAATATATCTGAGCTTTCTCAAGTTGCTCAAACACTCGGCGCTTCAAGAACTGCCCAACTGCGCCGTATTATCGTACCCATCATTTTAAAACGGGCATTTCCCACACTTACGCTCTACACTATTTTTGTGATGGGATCCTATGAAATCCCGTTAATACTCGGCCGGCAAACACCACAAATGATGTCGGTACTTGTGATACGAAAACTTCGTCGGTTTAGTCTTTCAACAATACCCGAAGCCTATATCACAGCTCTTGTTTTTATTGCCATAATTCTCACGATTCTATACCTCCTATTTAAATCTCGCACTTTTAGCTATGACCTCGACCGTTAACATAAAATCTTTCTGGGCCAAAGTGCTTGCTGCTACTTTTATATTTCCGGTAGCCTACCTGCTTGTGCTATCTTTGGCAGAGTCATGGCTCTTTCCCGAATTATTCCCGGTATCCTTTACGGCAGAACGCTGGAGCACCCTTTTCAGTACGAACAGTGAATTATTTAACAGTTTGTTACTCTCTTTGGTTGTCGCGGTAATGGTCGCCTTTATTTCTACGCTCAGTGGATTTTATACCAGCAAACAACTTGCCTATCATCGCAAGCGTAAACTCTGGATGCGACTCTCCTATTTCCCTTTTGTACTCTCTCCGGTGATATATGCTGCTGTATTGTATTATTACTTTATAGAGTTAAACTTAGCAGGCAATATTGGGGGCGTGATCCTGGGGCATATCCTTATTGCGTATCCCTATAGTGTTATCCTTTTTAGTGGTTTTTGGGGGAATCGCACCCAACGGATAGAACAACTTGTTCAAACACTTGGCGGCAACCGCTGGCAAACATATAAACACGTATTCTTGCCACTGGCCCAAGGTTTGTTGCTCATCTGTTTCTTTCAGACCTTTCTGATCTCTTGGTTTGAATATGGTCTCACCACTATCATAGGAGTTGGGAAAGTTCAAACACTTACCCTAAAAGTATTTCAGTATATTAACGAAGCTAATTTTTATAATGCAGCCCTGGCCAGTTCTCTTCTGATTCTACCACCTATTATTTTGCTTTATTTTAACAAGAAGTACTTATTTCAAAAACGATGGTAACACCGCTGGAAACAAAACATATATCAAAATCCTATGGCAATGAACGGGTACTCTCCGATATTAACCTCAGCCTAAACAGTAACGAGACGTTAAGCATATTGGGGCGTTCGGGATGTGGTAAAACAACCCTACTTAAGGTTTTGGGGGGACTTGAATCACCAGACGGTGGAACCGTCTTCGTTAATCAAACAGATATTCAGACCCTGCAGCCCCAAGACCGGGATGTGGTCTACTTGTATCAAGAAGCCTTACTTTTTCCGCATTTAACGGTTTTTGAGAATATCGCCTTTGGACTGCGACTAAGAAAAATCGATGAAAAGAAGGTCTCCAAACGAACCCATACCATGATCAGGAAGCTACAGCTAAATGGCATGGCCGACCGTATGCCTGATCAACTGTCGGGTGGCCAAAAGCAACGGGTTTCTTTTGGGCGTGCGCTTATTACCAATCCCAGCGTGTTACTGTTAGACGAACCTTTTGGTAACCTTGATGCTTATACCAGGAGTAATATGCAGGAGCTTTTTAAACAGATTGCGAATGACCTTACTATTACTGCTGTCTTTGTCACCCACAATGTAAAGGAAGCTATACTGATGGGAGACCGTATTGGCAGTATTTCTGAGGGTGGCCTTACGATATATCCATCTGTAGAAGCGTTTGTTGAAAGTGAAAAAAATGGTGTGCAAGAAGAGATTGAATTCTGGCAATCAATCGACAAAAATACAAACTAATTAATTAGTTAATACAATATGAAATCACTAGCTGTGATACTCGGAAGTGCCTTTAAAAACAGCATTCCGGATAAATTGGGGCTCCAGCCCATTGAGGTAGATACCCGATGGGGACAGCAAACCATCTATGGTGGCACTGCTGACAATGGTCGAAAAATCTATGCTTTAATTCGGCATGGCTCTCCCCATCATTTACTACCCCACCAGATAAACTACCGGGCCCAAGCCGCTGCCCTGAAAGCCGTTAACTGCGGGGCTCTTGTTATAAACAGCTCTGTTGGAGTACTAACCGAAGAGCTACCGCTCTACCAACCCCTACTACTAACCGACCAGTTAATGCCTGAAAACAGACTCCCCGATGGTTCTACCTGCAGTATGTTTCAAGAACCTACAGAGCAGCAGGGGCACCTGGTGCTCAATGAAGGCTTATTTTCGGAGGCTTTAAATGATCAGTTGTACAACCGTCATAGTGATAGCATCTGCCAAGCTGATAATGTCGTCTTTGTTTATGCGGGCGGACCACGCAGCAAAACCCCGGCTGAAAATCGCATGTGGGCTCAACTTGGAGGCCACGTAAATTCTATGACGGTAGCTCCGGAAGTTGTACTTGCCAACGAATTGGAGATCCCGGTGGCAGGGCTCGTGGTAGGACACAAGTATTCTATGCCCGATATTGAAAATCCACCGGAAGAGGAGATCCGGGAGACGTTGGTTAAAGCCCGGACCGCCACCAAAGATATTTTAGTGGATTTCTTGGAGCACGGCAAACCTGTCGCATTTGGCAACCATATCTACCGATACTGACATGATTTCGGAGCAACAGATTTACTTAACGTTATCTCGGAACCTGCCAAATTTTAAGGCCACCTCGGATTTACAACCTGTTAACGGAGGAAACCTAAACCATGTTTGGCGAATCAAGGGCAGCGATAAAGACCTGATTATAAAATGGGCGCCCCCGTATATTGCATCAAACCCCGATGTACCACTCAGTGCCGAACGGATTCACTTTGAGGCCAAAGCCTTACAACTATTTGATGAAGGGAACGCCCTTGATGACTTAGGAGGAAATACCGTGCGCCCACCCCGATGCCTCCATTTTGAAGAGGAGCTGAACCTGCTGATTATGGAGGACATAGGCAT
This sequence comes from Fodinibius halophilus, assembly GCF_011059105.1. Taxonomy (GTDB): domain Bacteria; phylum Bacteroidota; class Rhodothermia; order Balneolales; family Balneolaceae; genus Fodinibius; species Fodinibius halophilus. Next base: position 110,477 of record NZ_JAALLS010000012.1, read on the forward strand.
GGCCCCATCACTCGATGAATGGCTCACCGATAACAGTGCCGCAACAGCAGGCAAAAAGCTGGGAAAGTTTATTGGACAACTTCACCGGCAAACTTTTGCAAACAAGCAGCTTTCCCGAAGGTTCCGTAACCTGGATATTCAACAAACACGACTGGAGGTGCAGTATAACCCGGCCGCCGATTATGCTATGCAAAGCGGGGCAGCGGGGGTGGACTTCAACCTCATCCAATCCCAAACAAAAACGCTGGGTCAACAACTGCTAAAAGAGGGCTCTTGCCTGGTTATGGGCGACTTGTGGCCGCCTTCGGTACTGGTTCGCCGGGGAGAAATGCGCATTATTGATTGGGAGTTTTCGCACTTTGGGCAACCCCTGCAAGATGTTGGACACTTTGCGGCTCACTGCTGGATGCAGGCGCATATGGCGCCCTCTAAAGAGCTGAAAGATAAATTTCAAAAGCTCTGGATCTTATTTTGGAAGCATTACCGGGCTTCTTTGGGTAACCGAATTATTGAGCTGAAACAGGATGAGGTGATGACCCACGCAGGAGCTGAAATTTTGATCCGGGCTTGCGGACCTTTTCAAGAGGGATATCTGTATGAAGGGCATAAACCCGGCAGCCGTTCCATCATGCAAGCTGTACAAAAAGCGCAGCAGTTTATAGAATCATCTCAAATTTCAGAATTATGGACTAATAGCTAATGGGACCTAAATAATTTATATATTTACATGCTTTTCTGTTAAATATTTACTTAATTAAAGTATACAGATTAACAAAAGAGGGGTTATTATGAGAAGATTGCTTATTATTGCTTTCCTGGTTGGTGTCTTCACTTCGATTTCTGTTGCTCAAACTGCTCTCAACGATTATAAAAAAATGGACTACATCAGTGTTGAGAAAGAAAATATACAGCAGTTTTTAAACCTTTTTGAACAAGAGTTGCAGAAGACATATAAAAAGCTTGTGGAATCGGGGGCTATAAAATCCTGGGCGTTATATCATGCCAAATTTCCCGGGGGAGAAGAAAATAACTATGATTTTATCAGCATTATTACTGCTTCTGATGTTGACTCTCTGTTAAATCTGTTTAATGATATTAAGGACCCGCCTTTTATTCCGGCTTCTTTTGCAGACAACCTCTCTCAGAAGGTTGCTCTTAACTGCAGCGTTATTAAATCTGAAATATGGAAGGTGGAAAATATAGCTTCTGGCGAAAAAGCGGACAAGGCACCGGGCAAATATGTAAGTATGGACTATATGGAGGTTGCCCCCGGTAAGGGGGCAGATTATTTGATGCTGGAAGAGGAGATCGCCAAACCTATTCATCAAGAACGTATCAATAGAGGTAAAATGGATGAATGGCATGCCTATTCGCTCATTGCCCCCAGTGGGTTACAGTATGGCTATAATTTCGGTACGGCTAACTTTTTTGAAAACGTAAGTGATTTAGAATTTGGCTTTACTGATGAGATTATGAAGCAGACAATGGATGAAAATGCTGATGTTACTGAGCTATTCGATACTATCTATGAAACGCGCGACCGAATGCGAGTAGAGCTCTGGGAGCGTTACCTGTATGTTAACTAGTTATAATGCCTCACCGCACCCTTGGTGGGTTTTCCCATCAATGGTAAGTTGTACTGTTGATGGGTACTCAATCCCATTCATAGAATCGGTACAGGGTTTATCTGTTATCTCGATGGTAAGACTGTGGGCTTCGGTCTGGGTGGTGTATGTTTTACGGTTTTTTTCTTTATCAACGACGGGTTGGGGAACGGGGACATAAACAGTATCCTGTCCGTAGTTACCAACATATTTAATCTGCTCTCCGTTAGTTATTTCAATTCGCCATCCGGGTTCTTGTCCAAGTGCCAAAAAACCTACCCCTCTTATACGGGCTGCGACTTTTGCTTTTTCTTTCTTTACTGCTTGGCAAGTCATAAACGACCCTCTGGGCTTTTGGAGAATAGCTTCATTGCCTTTGCTCCAGTAAAGGTAAGCGTTACCTTCGTATCGGGCCCCGGAGCCGGAGCGTACCGACTTGACTTTAACGGTGGTATCGGGTAAAAACAGCCAGCTGCTGTCGGGAGTTACATGGGCTGAAAACTGTAATGAATCGCCACAATTGTATACAAAAACATCGGATGTCTGTATTGATGAAAAATCCGGCAGGGCTATTTCTAAACTATCTTGGTCCGGCTTCGCAGAAGTAGATTTTTTTTCGGTATTACAGCCGGCACATAGTCCTACTGCCAAAAAGAGAAATAATAATTTATAACTCACAAACCTTCGTCAACTTTGAGTTGTTATCAACTTAAAAATTGGGAACCCAGTAAAAGGTTCCCAATCGAAATCATTTAGGCGTTGCTATCGATAGAATACTTGCCCGGACCAAACAAAAAGATTACTCCAAACACACATAGGTAAAAGAGCGCAGCTTCCATACCTCCAAATCCATCACCTGCAGGAATATGATAGGCAAAAACGGCAACTGACATATTAACAACTAAAATAGCGGCTGCTAATCGTGTCCAGAAGCCTACAATAATTAACATAGCACAAACTCCTTCGGCCAACGCTGCTAATATCATTGAAAGCTCCGGACCAATTCCGATAGGATCAAAACCAGATGGGAAATCGCCGCTGAATACAGTCATCAGCTTGCCCCAGCCGTGACCATACAACATGAAAAAAGCAGCGAAAATACGAAGTACTGCTGCAGATGTTTTAGCATCAACAAATTCACTGAGGGTAGAAGAATTTAATCGATTTAGCATAAAGTGAGAGACTTGTTTGGATTGATGAGATAGTACAATAAAAACAGATCCATACCAATAAATCCAGTGCGTTCTTTCTTTTCTGCTACTTTATTACACTATTTTACGCAATTTCCCTTTGGATAACATACTAATCCGGCCATTAAAGCCCCTGCTATATCTCTCTAAACACGGGTACAGGATGCTTTGTCCATCTCCTATGTCTGTCAGCCGATGAATTGGAATCTCTTTACCGGCTATCAGTATAAAACCCAAGATCCTGACCAAAATTCAGGATAAGATACTGGATTGTACAAAGCTCCCATTATGGAAAAACACAGCGCCCCTAAAGCGCCACCCCCTTTTCTATACACCTTGCCTATAGCGCGTATTTTATATTCCTAGCTTAGCTACAGCTCTTGCCGCTTGCAAAAAGCAAGTATCCGAACCATACCGCAAAAAGAGAGTTCAATAAAGCCAGCACAACCAATGGGGTAGCAGCAGAACTATTAATGAGATATTTTATCATTGCGATCCCGGCCATTAAAAAGTGGGCAAAGTTTCCGATTGCGACGGGACGGCTATATATCGCTCCTATAATATTACTCCGCGCCATCCAGTTGAGTAGGGCATATCCTACGTATAACCCTCCCAATACCTTAACAAGCAATACAGAGTTCCCTTTTACAGTCACGTCAAAATATGAAAGTAGTTCTTGAGGTAAAAAAGAAGCACCAACCCCTAATAGCCCGAGCAATACAGCACTTGCAACCATTAGAGCTTTTGTTTTTTTCTTATCTATCATAAAGCGTCTCTTTTATAGTTATTTATTTCGTTTAAAGAGATAAGTGCCGCCAGCTTGTTTTAACATAAACTGCTGATACTTGCCATTACTTAAAGAATCAAACTCCATTTTAACTCCTGCTGGCTCGAAGCGAAAATCTGTTTTACTGCCGGCTGTTAACGGGAATGCTCCTTGGCCTGTTGCCTGAGCTTTTAATGTCCCCTTATCGGTAAATATTTTAATATCCATCGGCAGCTGGCCGGATTCATAATTTCCGGCATATTTTTTCATCTGCTTCTCGCTCAACGTAATCGTCTTCTTATCAAAAGATGGAATTTCAAATGGCCTGTTAAAATAGATACTCAAGGTTCCCAGCAGAATATCATTCATACTGTAATTTAACGCATTAGTTGTTACAGCCAGTGCTACATCTTCGCCGGGAAAGTATGAGAGATTTGACTTAAAACCATCTATCCCACCACCGTGCCCATAGGCAAAAGTGTTATAAAAAGGAATCTTCATTAATCCCATTCCCATGCCCTGCTTGGTATTCGTCATCTTGTCAAGAGATTCCTCGGAAACAACTTTTCCTTTAAATAATGCTCGAATAAAGTCTGTCAGGTCACCGGGTGTTGATACAATGGCACCTGCTCCACCCGGAATACTCATATCTGTTTCGGGAGCTTTTGTCCACCCTTCTTGTGATGGCCTGAAGGAATAAGCTTCATTTTTATCGGAAGAAATACTTCCACCGTAATAGGTATGCTCCAACTCTAGCGGCTCTGTAATCCGCTTTTCTAACTGATCAGCATACGATTGCCCGGTAATATCCTCAATAATAAAGCCGAGAAGCACATAATTAGTATTGCTGTAGCTTGTTTGTTGTCCGGGCGAAAATTGCGGTTCGTCATTACGAAACAGTTCCAATAACTGATCTTTGGAACGCTGCTCCGTCATCCAGTCGGAATAATCTGAAGCATTCGTAAAATTATACAGTCCCGCCCGGTGAGCTAATAGATGTTCAATAGTAATACTATCGGCTTGCGGAATTTCCGGATAAAAATCAGCCAATGAGGTATTCAATAACAGCTTGTCCTCTTCAATGAGTTGAAATATCATAGCTGCTGTAAATGTCTTGGTTACAGAACCGATACGATACTTCGTATGATGTCCGGCTTCTTTTTTCTGATCCTCATCGACGTAGCCCATCGTTTTCTGGTACGCCTCACTACCGGCAGAATCGATAGCGACTGAACCCATAATTTTATCTTTCTCTGCCAGCTTATTGAAATAGGTATCTAACTTATCCTGATCAAAGCTGGATGCAGATTGTGCATATAGCGCAGGCTGCAATAAAAGTGACAACAATACTACTGCCAGTGATACTCTCAATCGTGATTTCGTCATAATTTTGCCCTAATTTATATTTTCGTTCAAGCCCCGCTTACGAATGTAAGGCATCAGGTGTTACACTTCATTATCCCGCCATCTAAATACTTGACCTTAGCTATCAGTCTGCTAACTTATGGGGGTCTTGAGTACAATATTTTCAGTCTTTTTAATGTGAACAGTTAAGATCATGTTTAAAAATGATGTATGAAAATGTAGATACCCAGAATTGCCATCCCCCCGGCACCTTTTGCCGCCAACTTCCACACCCTTCCGGTGATGATCGAACTATTGAAAAGGCGGTTATAATGGAGCACCGCTTTGCATTTTTCTACTGGCTAAAATGGACCAACAGCCTCCGTGACAATGGTTTACTTACCCAATCGCCCCCCACACTGGTAACCATCGACTGGCATCGCGACTTGGCCCCCACCCCTGATGATCAAAAAAAGCGGTTGTTAGAGCTGGATCAATCCAATCTTTCTGATGTTTCGAACTATGTGTGGGCTCAGTTCGATCAAACGAACGACGGACATATCTTGTGTGCAACCTGGCTGAACCTTGTGGGAGATGTTATACTTCTCAAAAACTCAGCAGAAGATATGCACGATGTAGTTACCGACCACGATGGCAACAAGCACCATATACATGAATTTCGCTCTTTCGACCGATTCCAGGAATTTATGCTGGAACGCGACGATAAGAATATCTTTTTCGATGTCGATCTTGATTATTTTATTCACGGAAAGGGCAAACGCTATTATTCCGAAGATTTTAAACGCTATTCTGATAAAGAAATAACACAGGTCATAGATCCGAAGTTGCCTATCTTTCAGCATATTTTTCCCAAGATCGACGGTATCACACTAGCCCAAGAACCCGGCTATTGTGGGGGAATCGTCAACTCTTGTAAAATCATGGAAGTTATTCACAGTCAACTCTTTGGTGATGAAAATAATTGGCGACATCTCTTATAACACTCTTATTGAATTAATCACATGTGATATTAGTTTCAATAGCGAACACCCCTAGTAGAATTTAAGCCCATAACTATCATGCTACCAACTAATAATTGATGGCAAAAAGCGACTCCTCTAACTTTTATTCTGGCCTGCCGTTCATTGAAGATTTTTTTAATGCTTCTGATGACAATAATTATCATTCCCTACCATCTGACTGGCATGTCGCTGTTACCGATATCGTAAATTCCACGGCTGCTATAAATGATGATCGTTACAAGACCGTAAATATACTTGGAGCTTCTCCTATTGTTGGCATCCTCAACATTACGGACCGCAACAGTATCCCGTATGTCTTTGGAGGAGATGGATCTTCTTTTTGTATTCCGCCGGAACTCTATGAAGATGCTCGCTCAGTACTCGCAGCCAGTCGCCAAATTGGGAAAGAAGAATATGGGTTGGATATTCGGGCTGCAATCATTCCTATTTCGCACCTCAATGAAAAAGGATATGAGGTGAATGTTGCCCGATACCGTGCCTCAGAACACTATATCCAGGGCATCTTTTCGGGAGGTGGTCTCAGCTACGCAGAAGAGTTACTAAAGAAGCCCGGCCTGGATGAATATCGTATTGAAGCATCTTCGGGTGGTGAAGAGGTGGATTTCACCGGACTGGAGTGTCGTTGGCAAGAAGTGAAACAACCAAATAAAGAAGTTATAACCCTGCTTGTTAAAAACAGACCCGGGATTTCATCACCCGAAAAAGTATACCAGGAGGTGCTCCATAAAATGCGTGAAATTTTTGGATTTGATGATAAAACAAATCCTATTGCCCCTTCACAGTTACATATGAATATGTCTGTCTCTGAGCTTATGGGAGAAGTTAAATTGCGAACTTTTGGCCAACACTGGATTCAACAGCTTTTATACATAGTAAAGGCGCAACTCCAGATTCTTATTGGAAAGGTATTGATGGCCTTTAATTACGAGACCTCTGCAACAGACTGGGGACAGTACAAAACAGATATGGCTCTGAACTCCGACCATCGCAAATTTGATGATATGCTACGTGTAGTCATCAGTGGAAGCCCCAAACAACGGAAACAACTGCAAGCCTACTTGCAACAACAGTATGATCAGGAAAAGCTGGCGTACGGTATGCATATCACTGATGCCGCCATGATTACCTGTATGGTGTTTCAGTACCAAAACGAACACGTTCATTTTGTAGATGGGAAAGATGGGGGATATGTCACGGCCTCAAAAGAATTAAAAAAACGTCTAAGAAAACTAAAAAAGGGATAGTCAGTTTACATTTCTTCTATATACTCGGTCAAAACTTGTTTAGTAAGCCAAATATCAGGCTCACTTTCCGACTGGTAGAACTTAATACCATTCTTTGCCATTTTTTGTGATAAAACTTCTAGAATTACGGGCATTCCATGCCGCGCCCCTACCTGTTTGGCGTCATCCTTCTGGGCAGAAAGGTGCACAAAGTTTCGACTACCGGAATGCAATCCCTCTTCAAGAATTGATTGTACATTCTTTTGTGCTGTCCCATGGTAAAGCACTTCGGGCGGCTGCTTGGGGTGCAGTTGTAGATCTACGTCAATAGAATGCCCATAGCCGGCTCGAATATATTGTCCGTCTTCACTTATTATAAACCGTTGTTTATTGCTGTGCTCAATAACCTTTGTGATCTTCTTTCTGCTCAACAATCTTCCATCGGCTTCGGCTTTTGTTATTAACTCATTTATTGCAACCCATCCATTTTTATCTATCTCAACACCGATAGACTCGGGATGATGTCGTAGCACATAACTCAAAAACTTACTCAATGATACTAAATCAACCATCATCATATTTTTTGCTTGCAAATAATGAACCCTATTTACATTAAGTATATGAATTAGTATATAGATATAGGTTACAATACGAAAAAAGCAACAAGGGATTTGGATATATTATGAGTGAACATTCTCTTACCTCCCGTTCTAAATTTGGTCTTCTTTTTCTATTTGCCTTTATCGGATCTCCGATACTATATGCTTCTTACTTGAACTTTCAGATCGATGAAACCATGATAGGAGCTATGCTCATCGTGCTCTTTGTCTGTTGGGCGCTGGTAATTCTTTTGCTCACGGGCTTTAAAATAAAAATATCAGATACTGCTATCGAAAGAGAAGGCCTTATTGAACCCAGCGTTATAGAATATTCTGATGTTGAAGCTATTCACTTTGGCTCTACCTGGTCCGACTTCCACTTAGAAGCAGGGGATACCAAGCTTTTTATTTCAGAAGGTTTTGAAAACCAAGAAGATATTATCCAAAATGTTGTAAGTAAGATTCGCTCTGTAAAATCTTTTGATAGTATAGAGTGTACAGGAACATCCGAGGAAATTGAAAAATTTACTGACGCCCATAGCACCGGTAATCATACCGATAAATAAAATAACCCGCTAACATTGGCGAACCAACATCAGCGGGTTATATAATTGGCGAAGTTCTATCTCAGGAACTTATTTCTCGGCCTTCACTTTTACTGCCGGTCGTTGCTGCTCGTCCCCTTTTAAATACTCATTAAACCAGCGCATCATTCTGATGTTATAATCAAAGCGAGCAGTAGCTTTTGCATTTCCATGCCCTTCTCCGGGGTAAAGGACTAACCGAACGGGGGTATCGGTACGCGTTTTGATATGCCGATACAACTCATAAGACTGGCCGGGATCTACACGTGTGTCTTGCTTACCTGCCATTATGAGTAACGGGGTGTTTGCCTGTCCCGCATGATAGATGGGGCTGCGCTCTAAAAACGACTGATAATCATCCCAAATACGCTCGCGGGCGTGTACTAAAAACAACTCTTCAGGGATATCACTGGTTCCCCATTTTGAGATATTATTACTGATACCCACAAACATAACACCGGCCGCAAAACGATCAGTGTAGCGGGTAGACATCCAACCCGTAGCATAACCGCCATACGAGCCGCCGGTAACACCCACTTTAGCAGAATCTATTAATCCCACTTCAATAAGTTCATCAACACCGGCTACGATATCATCAAATTCGGCTCCTGCCATATCTGCCTGGCTGCTTTTGGCAAATGCTTCACCGCGCCCGGTACTTCCTCTGTAATTGGGATAAAAGACAAAGTAACCCTGAGCCGCTCCTACCTGCCCGGGGTCAGAATAGCCCGTAACCCAACCATTATCGTAATGTGCTTCAGGTCCCCCGTGTACCGAAGTAATCATTGGGTATCGTTTTCCCTCTTCAAAATCCAAGGGATACACAAGAATTCCCTGGAGTTCAGTTCCGTCTTCAGCTTTCCAGCTTACCACTTTTTGTTCCCCGAACTTTTTATTCTCAAGCCAGGGATTACTATTGGTTATACGTTTAAGATCTCCATCATTAAGTTGAAATAACTCCGAGGGATGGGTAGCAGTGCTCGCTGTAACAATGGTACTCCCGTCCGAAGTTCGATCAAAAGAACCAATACTGGGACCGTCACTGTCAACAATGGTGGTCATCTCGGTTCCATCAGTGTTGATACGCCCGTAGGTAGACCAAACACCCTTGCTCGTTAAATAGTAAATGGTGTCGTTTCCGGCCCATGCAAACTGCTCAAACTTTTGCTTCAGTTGTGGTTGCAGCTGGGTAGTTTCTCCACTTTCAGCAGAAATTACAAACAGGCGTCCTGCTGTAGGATCATGAATATCTGCTGCTGCAATCATAGCAAGCTTAGACCCATCAGGACTCCAACTAATATCTCCGAGTTTCCCTTCATGGTCTACCTCTGTAATAATTTCTTTACCATGATGTGCGGTAATCTTCACCTGTTGATGCATATAATAATCATCCACCAATGGCGTAGGAGCTACTGCAATAGCTAACCTTTTCCCCTCTGGGCTCCAATGCATTTGGTAAACAGAACCCTCAACTTGTAGCTGGTGAGGCTTATGACCTTCTTTGGCCAGGTTTGTGACAAATCCACGTCGCTGCTTTAGGTTTTCTTCATAAACTTCAGGTTCATAAGGCAGTGAAGATTCGGCAAACGCATTGGTATCAGCAGCCATAAAAGCAAGGTGATCACCATCCGAAGCCCAAGAATAGTCGGCAATAGCGGTTTTAAACGAAAAGATCTTTTGTGCTTCTCCGCCATTCATTGAAATCTCGTAAAGTGAAGTCGTTTCATCAGAAGACCGATGTCCCAAAAATGTAATAGTTCCGTGATTTGGGCGAAATGCGATATTACTCACACTCATGGTTGTGACATACGGCAAGGAATTACCGCTAGCCAAATCTGCTAAATACAGATGATAGCTCGCCGGCTTATTCTCTTTATGCGGATCTGCCTGCACGCGAAGTGTGTAAGCAGCTTTATCGCCGGATGGAGCAATCGCAATATCCGAAACCTGTTCTATATTAGCCACATCTTCAGGAGTAAGCACATCAGTTGAAGATTGTGCTCGTATGGCGGCCGGCCATAACAATACAATTGATACCAAAATTAATAACGAGTAGTTTGTTCGTGTTGAAATCATACCTGTTCCCATTTGTTCACAGTTATATAGTTTAGCAAATTCTTTTGATAGCGTCTTTCTGGTCCCACGGTATTACATACTAATACCTATTCGGACTATCTTGTCTTATTTGTGGAAGGTATAAAAAGTATTCATCCCAATCTATATATAAATTTGGAATAGAAGTTGGACCCCACCGGTCTTAATACTGTATCTTTAGTGATAATTTTTTTGTAAGCTACCACAGAATAATTGGCAATCTGAACTTTTTATATTGGCTAACCAACACGATATTATTTTTCAGCATGTCTCTTTTTCTTTTGGGGATGAAATAGTGCTTAATAACCTGTCTTTTAACATAAAAACAGGTTGTCACACCCTGATAAAAGGAGAGTCCGGCTCGGGTAAGAGTACTATCCTTAAACTATTGCTGGGCTTTTACCATCCTGATGAAGGTCGTATTAGATGGAAGGACAACACCATACATCCCCAGGAAATACGAAAGCAAACAGCGTGGCTTCCACAAGATTTAGACCTGGGCAGCCACAGCGTATCCAAGGTGATGGAAAAACCATTTGAGTTTAGCTGCAACCAAAAAAAGGCTACAACTGAGCATCAGAAAATTGAAATACTGAACCAACTGGGACTGCCCAAGAATATTCTGGACAAACCCTTTCGGACCCTTTCTACAGGACAGCGGCAGCGGGTGGGAATTGCTATCTGTTACTTGCTTGATAAACCTATCCTCTTACTGGACGAACCCACCTCGGCCCTTGATAGCAAATCAAAACGGCACATTGCAAACTTATTACTTTCCAACAAGGCTAAAACCATCATATCAACTTCACATGACCCTTCTTGGGTTAAAAAAGCAGATTATATCATAGAAATATAACGTTATGGAGATTATAGATCTCAGCTGGCTACAAATTGGAATGGGATTCATCATCCTGCTATTGCCGGCCTACATCCTCTGGAAATATAATACCGGCCTGAATAAAAAGCTGCTTACTGCCTGCCTGCGAATGGTCTTGCAACTGCTATTTGTGGGATATTACCTGGAGTATCTTTTTGAGTACGATAATCCCTGGGTCAATTCTGCTTGGATCCTCATCATGGTTCTGGTAGCAGACTTTGCTACTATTGACCGCAGTGATCTAAAACGAAAAGCCTCTACTTTGATACCCATATTCGGGGCAACGCTATTAGGAATCATTGTAATTGATCTTTTTTTCCTGGAGGTAGTGATACAGTTACCTAAACTTTTAGCAGCCCAATATACCATCCCCATAACCGGTATGGTGCTGGGCAACTGTCTGCGCAGTAATGTTATAGGGATTAATGCCTTTTACTACAAATTGGCTGACCATCGCGAACGCTACCAGTTTTACCTGGCCTGTGGCGCCTCCCGAACAGAAGCGTTACAACCATTTATCAGCGAGGCCCTGCAAAAATCAGCAAACCCGACTTTGGCATCGATGGCTACCATAGGGCTGGTTTCGCTCCCCGGTATGATGACAGGGCAGATCCTCAGCGGAAGCTCGCCCCTTATTGCCATCAAATACCAAATTATGATTATGGTCGCAATTTTTTCAGGAACAGTACTTTCGGTCTTTCTGGGAATTCTGTTTACCAACCAAATGACCTTTAAGGATACCGATATGCTGGATGAGTCGATTTTAAAAAACTAGCCCCTTCTTATAGGTTGTCTTCAGTTTTACTTCAAAATCATTTGCTATATTTTGATTTATGAAGTTACTCATTGTTGAAGACAACCAGGATTTACTGCAGAATATACAGACCTATCTTAAAAAGGAAGGGTACATCTGTGAATCCGCCAAAGACTATGAGCAGGCCTTTCACAAAGTAATGTCTTACACCTACGATGTTGTGCTTATTGATATTATGATTCCCGGTGGTTCGGGCTTGCAGGTACTGCGTAAATTAAAGGCCGTAAATCCTGAAACCGGCACCATCATCATATCTGCCAAAAATGCCCTGGACGACAAAGTGGAAGGGCTTGAGCTGGGCGCTGATGATTATTTAACAAAGCCTTTTCAGCTGCCCGAACTGCATGCTCGTATTAAAGCGGTCCATCGGCGCCAGCAACATAACGGTAAAGAACTAATTACTATAAATGAGATAACGATCAATACAAAAAAAATGGAGGTTACCGTAGATGACAATACGGCTGATTTAACACCCAAAGAATATGAGCTATTGGTCTATTTTTCGGCTAATAAAAATCATGTTCTCTCAAAACAAACCATCGCAGAACACTTGTGGGGCGATTACGTCGATCACCTGGATAATCTTGATTTTGTTTACCAACACATCAAAAACCTGCGTAAAAAATTAAAAGCTGCAGGAGCAACAGATTACATAGAAAGCGTCTACGGTATTGGTTATAAGTTTAAAGTCAGGTAACTGTTATGAGGCTCACATCAAAATTTGTGCTTATCTATTTAGCTGTTACCCTGGTAGTATTAAGTATCGGTGGCTATGTTTCTTACTTTATTATTAAGGGTGAGATCGACAAAGAGCTTAAATGGCGGTTTTTGGATCGCGTAAAACGTGTTACCTACCTCTTGGAACAAGGGCACCATTTTGACTATGAAGATGCCGGCTCTGATAATCATACCCACAACCATTTAACAATAACCCAACTTCCTGCAAAGGTAGAGCCTTCTGTTCAGGTTCGCGATACCATGGTTTGGGACAAACGTCTGCAACAGAGAGAGACCAACCTAAAATTAATTGCTATACGAAATGTGAATGGCCAGTCTTACCGTATAGCCACGCATGGAGCACTCGTTGAAACCGATGATATTACTGAAGCTGTTACAAAAATTCTTTTATGGATCCTGGGAATGCAGGTTATTGGGGCAATAGGAGTAGGGCTCATTGTATCAAACAGACTTTTTAAACCCTTTCGTAAAACGCTAGCTCAAATAAAAAACTTTTCCCTGCAGAATAAACAGCCTATAGAAGCTGAAAATACCAATGTAAAAGAATTTAATGATCTCAATACCTTTGTGGAAGAGATGACCCACAAAGCTGTGGGCGATTATAGAAACCTCAAAGAGTTTGCTGAGAATGCATCTCACGAATTACAAACCCCTCTATCCGTAGTTAAAGGAAAACTGGAGTTGCTTACCGAAACAGATCTCTCACCTAAACAATATCAACTTGTTGAAGGCAGTCAACGCTCTATCAAAAAACTTTCAAAACTTAGTGAGTCTTTGGCACTTCTGACAAAGATTGAAAACCATGAGTTCACTGACACCGAAGAGGTCAATATGACTCAACTAATTAAAGAAAGCACGACAATGTTTGAGGAGTTCATCACCCTCAATGGGCTTTCAGTAGAAACTGAACTGGAAACAGATGTTACTATTCGGATTCATTCAGTACTTGCAGATATTTTGTGGACCAACCTTTTCCAAAATGCGATTAAACATAATGTGGAAGGAGGGCATATCCACATAACATTAACACAAGAAAAGCTGATAATTAAAAATACCGGTCCAGAACCCGATCATCCTTTAGAAGAACTTTTTGGGCGTTTTAAAAAAGCCGACACCAGCTCAAGCTCTATAGGATTGGGCTTATCAATTGTTAAAAGAATTATTGATCAAAATAACTTTGATATTGCATACGCTTACCTAAATCAAGAACATATCATCAAGATCGATTTTTCCTAATATAAAATCTTCAAAGTTGCTTCAGTTTTGTTTCAGAGTTCACACAAATTCACTTGGTATGTTAAAGCTCTGAAATAATTAGAATCAATTTTACAAGTAACTGATGAAGAAAGGCTATCTGATACTATTCGTTATATTATTCGCACTTGCGCCCTCACTTTTTGCTCAGTCTGCAAAAGGAACTATCGCTGGTAAAATCATTGATCAACAAGGCCAACCTTTGGCCAGCACATCAATAGCAGTCTATGATTCAACACAATCAACTATACTTACCGGAGCTTCCAGCGATGCAGATGGAGAATTTAACATTACCATAAAACCGGGTAGCTATGTCATTAAAGTTACATACATATCCTACCAATCAATCACTAAACATGTTGAAGTTAACGCTGGCAAAACTACGGAACTGCAAGATATTGCAATGACACCCACGGCCGAAAGCCTGGGTGATATTTTTGTGCGTGCTGATAAATCCCAAATGCAGTTAAATTTCGACAAGCGTGTTTTTAATGTTGGCAAGGATATTACCAGCCTGGGGGGATCGGCAGTTGAAGTTTTAAATAACGTTCCTTCTATTGCTACGGATATTGATGGAAATATCAGCCTTCGAGGCAATGAGTCTGTTCGCGTGCTCATCAACGGAAAACCCTCGAGTATGGTCAGCGGCGATGTAGATGCTCTTCGCAGTATTCCGTCAACCATGATTAAAGAAGTAGAAATCATTACGAACCCCTCTTCTAAATATGCCGCAGAAGGCTCGGCAGGTATTATAAATATCATCCTGAAAAAAGAGCAAAGTCCCGGAATTAATGGAAGTGTAAATGCCGGTGTTGGCCTACCGGAGCAGTATGAAGGGTCAGCAAATCTAAACTACCGTGTCAAAAATATTAACTGGTTTATGGATATCGGAGCTGATTATCGATCTCAGCCGGAATCCGGCAGCTCCTTTCAACGATATGCCGGCCCTGATGCCGGGAATCCCGACACTACTTATATGTATCGGGAAAAAACCGATGCTATGGAATCAGAAATTGACGGTGACCTTCGGTTTGGAGCAGATATCTACCTTTCAGAAAATGAAGTGTTAACGGCCAACACCTACCTAAACCTCGAAAAAGAAACGAATAACGAAGATATACGGTATACCGACTACAACTACCGTTTAGGGGCAAAAGAAGGAACAGTCCAACAACAGGTTCTTCGAGATAATGTTGAAGAGCAGCAGGGCCGTAACCTTGACATAAAGGTAAATTACGAAAACAAAATTGACGGTGACGATCATACATTAGTCGCAGATGCAAGCTTTAATATCAGCCGTGAAGAGGCTGAGTCAGATATCGAAGAAACCATTCAACAGGGAAATACAACGCCTCTCAAACAACGAGCTGAAGATACTGAAGAGGAGATGGACCTACGATTCAATGCTGAGTATAAGCGACCCCTGGGCGAAAAAGGCAAATTGGAAGCAGGCCTCCGATCAGATACGGAGTGGATGGATAACAGTTATAGTGCAGCAACGCTGGTAAATAACAGTTGGCAAGAAGAACCGGCTTATACCCAAAACTTTCTTTATACCGAAAATGTTAATGCCGCTTTTGCTATTCTTGGTGGTGAATTTGGTTCTCTCTCCGGACAGATTGGACTACGCGCTGAAAACACCAATATACGAACAGAAATAAAAGGAACGGGAGATATGAACACCCAAAACTATATCGATCTTTTTCCCAGTATTTTCCTTAACTACTCCTTTAACGAACAGCAATCTATCCAGATTAGTTACAGCCGCCGACTGCGACGACCATGGTCGCGATCGCTTATTCCGTTTATCGATTTTGATGATCCGCGAAGTCAGTATACAGGTAATCCAAACCTAAAACCTGAGTTTAGTAATTCCTATGAAGCGGGATACCTGCATTATTGGGGAAGTGGGTCGCTGTTAACCAGCTTCTATTATCGACATCGAACAGATGTTATTGAACGTATTACTGAGCAACGTAACGGAGTGTTATTTCTGTTTCCTATCAACTTCGCAACTGAAAAAGCATGGGGCATTGAGCTTTCCGCGGATCAGGAAATTGCCGGCAGCCTCAATCTCACTGCCAATGCTAACCTGTTTCGATCTAATACGGAAGGGACTTACGAGAACCAGATATTCAACAGTGAATCTGACAATGTTCGGGGACGCATGCGCCTGCGCTGGGAAATCATTGATGGGTTAAACTACCAAGCCTCTATGCGTTACCGTGGACCCAGCGATACCCCACAGGGTACTCGTGAGGGAATGACTATGATGGATACCGGGTTTAGCTACGATCTACTGAATGAAAAGGCTAAAATATCATTCAGTGTCCGTGATGTTTTTGACGCCCAAAACTTTAATAATACGGTAACAACCAATGGTAACCCTGATACCGATTTCTATTCACATCGTGAGTTCAGTTGGTCTTCTCGTTCTTTCTCTATCAATTTTCAATACTTCTTTGGCGAGCAACAACGACAGGGCAGTGGCAGAAGGAATTAATAAACTATGCTGAGGATTAGCGTTTGAGTGGGATCTAATATTCCTGGAATTGCCACCGCCCCTAAACAGATGGATGAGATTTCTCACCACCTTACGGTGGTTCGAAATGACTTATGGGGTATCAACTGCTCGGGTTTATATTAATCACCCGACATATAGTGCGAGCGTCCCGCTCGTGCTATTGCCACAGACGCACTGGAAGTACGGCTTACACAGGCTCGGTGGTCAGTCACAGCGTCAAGAGGAACTCAGCGGGCTGTCCTACTGGTATCTCTTTTTCCTTCTCATTCAAAAATGATCATATGATGTAGGCTAATCTCTATTTCCCACTTTGTCACTCCGAGAAATACCAATGACGAGGAGTATCAAATTAGGTTACCTGTAAGAAACCATGGCAGAGGTACCGTGCTACGATATGGTTTGAGACTCCTCGCTGCACTCGGAGTGACAATTGGGTGGTGGAACTATAATAACAGTTCGTCGTCACTGGTGGCTTCGCTTATGCAGGTTACACATCAAAACCCCAGCACGTCACTCCGAGGAGCCTGGCGACGAGGAGTATCAAATCAGATTAACGGCAGTTAGCCTGCATTTCTCACCAAGAAATTGGTTCGTATGCAAGACGGGGGAAAACAACGGCAGAAACGTGCCTGGACGTTGCTTTCACCCTTCTCATGCTGGTTCGCCTACCGGCGGATATCTGACAAAGAATGGGAAACTGTGCTCATCGCGCAAGCGTCTCGCTTGTGCGATAAAACAAATAAATTTATATAGTACGAGCGGGACGCTCGCACTATTGGTTTTAGTCTATTTATAGTTCTAACCTGCATTTCGCAGCCGGCTACACACTGTTATACTATTTTCAGCCTTAGAATAAATGTAACTAGCTGTCTGCCACGTTATTACAAGAAATATAAAATTATCCTTGTGAGAAATGCAGGCTAGTCCTGTAATGAATATTCACGCTTTTTGTACCGGTTCTTATTGGCAAACTTCACCAAGGACAACATAATCGGCACCTCTATGAGTACCCCCACAACTGTTACCAGGGCGGCTCCCGATTTCAAACCAAAAAGAGCAATAGCTACTGCTACCGCCAGCTCAAAAAAGTTGCTGGCTCCAATCATCGAAGCAGGAGCACAAATACGGTAGGGGAGGTTGATCCAACGTCCGCCATACCATGCTAATGCAAAAATGATGTAGGTTTGAATAGCCAGTGGAATTGCGATAAATAGGATAACGAATGGTTCTGCTAAAATTCGTTCACCCTGATAAGCAAAGAGTAAGACCAAAGTGATTAAAAGTGCCGAAATGGACACCGGCTCAAATTTGGGCAGAAACTTCTTGGTGTACCATTCCTTCCCTTTTCTACCTACCATTATTTTGTGGGTAAGGTATCCGCCAGCCAAGGGAATTACAACGAAGGTTACTACCGAGGCAATAAGGGTGTTGTACGGTATTTCAATATTCGTAATACCCAGTAACAAACCCACTATAGGGATGAAAGCAACTAAAATAATCAAATCATTTACGGAGACTTGCACCAGGGTATAGTTGGGATCCCCATCTGAGAGGTAAGACCACACAAACACCATAGCCGTACAAGGGGCCGCTCCCAAAATAATCGCTCCGGCTATGTACTGATCCGCCATTTCCGGGCTTAGCCAGGCTGAGTACAGCTGGTCAAAAAATAACCAAGCAAAGAATGCCATAGAAAAGGGCTTAACCAACCAGTTAATCACCACGGTCCACACCACTCCCTTTGGTGATCTCCCGATCTCTTTTAAAGAGGAAAAATCAATCTGTAGCATCATAGGATAGATCATCAACCATATTAAAATAGCTACCGGAATATTCACCTGGTAATAGGTCAAATCGCTGAGCACCTCAATCTGATCGCCCATTATGGCACCAAGTCCAATGCCTACCCCAATACACAGGAGTACCCAGACCGTTAAATATCGTTCAAAAAAACTAATCGCACTATTGTTGTTTGAATCCACTGCTGTTTAGTAATAAAAATCTAAGTTATAGTTAAGTTCTCACCGGTTAAATACAAGTAGGGTGTCATCCTGAACCATCTACTGACTTTCAGGATCTCGTTAAACCTAGTAACGTTGATACATGATGGCAACAGATCAACGGTGATTCTCACCAGGAGATCCCGGATCAAGTCCGGGATGACAAGAGGTTATGTATTGCTTAAAATCTGGCTTATGAGTTCCTCCTTGGAGAAGAGCCTGTCCGCCTACTGGCGGAAGGACAGGAGGATTGACCTCATTCTTCTGAATTTTGTAGCTCAACATCGTTCTTCCTTAACCGGGTTATATAGTTCATTTAAAAAACGAATCTAATAGGCATTGCGTAGCATATCAGCAAAAGCATTTGGCAGCTCTGATTCTATAATCGCTTCTGCTGCCTGCTCTACCTCATACTCTACGCGGTGAAAAGTCACTTCTATTGCTCCCGGCTTACTGAAATCAGGGATCCCTTCCCATTCGAGCATGGCGTAGCAGGCCCGCGGATCTCCGTCTTTGGGTTTGCCCACTGAACCTATATTTATGGCATGACGATAGGTCTGACCATCCTTTATAATCTTATGAAATGGTTTATGTGTGTGACCAAATGCGAGTAGATGAGTATTGGCAGCCTCCATCATCCGCCTAAAGCTTTCGTCAGGGCGATCTTCATACAGATATTCATTAATTTTGCGGGGACTTCCATGAACCATCAACAGCGACTGCTTCTGCTTTACACTGACGGCTTCCATCCTAAAATGGGAGGGAAGACTTTTTAAGTACGATCTATTGTCATCGGTTATGATACCATTGGTAAACCGAATAGAACGCTCTCCACGTTTTTTATCCTCATCTGTTTTATAAGCACACCCACATTCGTTACTATTTTGGCCCACGCCATAATCATAATTACCTGCAATGGTAGGAATATGGCGTGCTCTTATCGCTTCAATCACTTCATTGGGCCAGGGGGCATATCCTACTAAATCTCCCAGGCAGTAAATAGCATCGGGCTTTCGGCCGTCAATATCAGAGAATACCGCTTCAAGAGCCGGCAAGTTAGCGTGGACATCACTAAATAATGCAATTTTCATAATCTCAATTCCGACCTTGCTTTATCCTTTCCGTTCTGCATAAAGCGTAATTGAAAAAATACCGGTACCGGAGTCTTTGAACTGCTGTTGTTCATCCTCAGACAAGTACTTTTCTAAAATACCATCGGGAAGTTGAATCCTCTTCTCTTTTTGAACTTTAAGATTGGTAAAGCCTGCCTCTTCTACAATTTCCAGATAATCTTCTTTGTTGATGGCTCCTGCCACACAACCCGCATACATCTCAGCATCTTCTTTTATTGTATCCGGGAGCTCACCTGATATTACCACATCCGAAATACTAAAGTGCCCGCCTTCTTTTAGGATACGATAGGTTTCGCCAAAGGCTTTTCGTTTATCCGGCACCAAGTTCATCACGCAATTGCTTACTACTACATCAGCCAACTCATCTTCCAGGGGCATCTCTTCTATATCCCCCATCACGAACGATACATTCTCAAAACCCAGCTTAAGTGCGTTTTTACGAGCCTTGACTATCATCGGCTTCGTCATATCTAACCCTATAACTCTGCCGGTCTCACCCACCTCTTTTCGCGCCACAAAACAATCGTTTCCGGCCCCCGATCCTAAGTCAACAACGGTATCCCCTTCCTTGATATGAGCGTATCCGGTGGGTAGCCCACATCCCAGCCCCAAATCGGCCTCTTCGTTATAACCTTCCATCTCAGAATAGTCGTCAGCAAAAACGGCATAGTCTACGGTATCACATCCACAGGATGATCCACAACAAGAACCTTCATTTTCGGACTTTGACTGCTCACTGATGGCAGCATATTTCTGTTTTACCGTTTCTTTAAGTTGATCGGATTTCTTTTTGTCAGATGTCATAATCAGCAGCAGTTTTGAGTTGTAGATATAACCAAATCTTGTGCAAATGCAGTGATAATATCATTAAATTCTTCCACGACCTCTTCATTTAGGCAATAACAGGTGCGTACACCATCTACTTCGCCTTTGATAATACCGGACTTTTTAAGCGCTTTTAAATGCTGAGAAATAGTTGACTGTGCCAGGGGCAGCTCATCAGTAATATCCCCGCAAATACAGTTGGCACGTTCGGCAAGGAGCTGAAGTATTGCTATACGCGCCGGATGCGCCAGGGCTTTAGACAATTCCGCAATACGCTTTTGCTTGTCGTCAAAGAGTTCTGCTTTATTTAAGGCCATAACAAATCGTATATCGCAATTTTACGATTAAAATAACTCATCCTTAATTGATATGCAACAGAGGAGGCCGGCTGATCTAAAGCAATGAGGCAAAATGAGCTATTTTACCGTCCCTTTTCGCATGTACTACTAGTAGGGAGCTTTGCAAAACTCGGTATGTCATCCTGAATTCAGTTCAGGATCTCTGTTTTAATGCTAATAACTGTATATNGTAAAGAAGTATCCTTTTCTTGCGGATTACGCATCATACACAGGTTAAAGGAGGGTTCTGCAAAGCCTATATTTTTGAACCTGTCATCGCGAGTGCCGCATTTTGGGGACGTGCCGCCCCCCCCTAGGTTGGGAGATTATCGCATTACGCTCATAACATTCGATCCATTCGCAGTAACGCGAGGATTTTGCAAAGCCCGTTAAAAAATATTTTGGTATCCGTTAATCGCCAATTAATGACCTCATTTAATCCCGCTGGTGGTCGTTGCCTGATACGCAGTGGCCATCTTTTCCACTGATACTCTTTTCTGATTCTGTTTTCATAAAGAGGGCTATTGTACTTATCTTCAGCTAAAGAAACTTCTGGACAAACAATACGTTCCGTGATTGAATCCTACAAATTAGGCTCTATTAGCGTCGAAATTACTGAAACCGATCATCCAAAAAAGTTGCAGGTTACTTGTAACGATGGCAACTATCGTTCGGAATTTACGATCAACAAGTATGAATATGAGAACTACAAGCGGCATATGAATCAACGCATAAAAAATGCCTACGACGAGCAATACACCGATGAAGAGGAATAGCTGATACTTTCATTTTCCTTTTTTCCTGCTATATTATGATTATTAACAAGAGATAGAACATGACTAGTAGGGGGTTTAGGGATGAAGAAAGCAATCTTTTCTATAATAATTGTACTCGTAATAACAATACTTGGAGGTCTCAGCTACCTTTATATTGCCTTTCCAGCCGTAAAACCGGCTCCGGATATATCGGTAAAAGGAACACCGGCTCAGATTGAACGCGGTAAATACCTGGCTGAGCATGTTACCGTATGTATCGACTGCCACTCAAACCGCGACTGGAGCAAATTTTCGGGCCCCATAAAATCAGGGACATATGGCCGAGGCGGCGATATCTTTAATGAAAAGATGGGGATGCCCGGAACCTTTTATGCCCAAAATATTACTCCCCACAACCTTGGCAACTGGACCGACGGTGAAATATACCGAACTATTACTACCGGGGTAACTAAAGAGGGTAAGCCGATGTTTCCTGTGATGCCGTATCCCGCCTATGCTAAGATGGATCCCGATGATGTAAAAGCAATAATTGCTTACCTGCGTACCCTTGAACCTATTACATACAATGCACCCTCCTCAGAACCCAACTTTCCAATGAATTTAATTATGCGCACCATTCCACAGGAAGCACAACCGATGGAGCGTCCACCGAAAAGTGACCCTGTTAAGTACGGTAAATACTTAACTCTTATTGGGGGATGTGCAGAATGCCATACTCCACAAAAACAAGGAGCTGATATTGAAGGCATGTACTTGGCCGGCGGCTTTGAATTTGGAATGCCTAACGGTACCGTACGCTCTGCAAATATTACCCCACACCAAAAATATGGTATAGGTCGCTGGTCAAAAAACGAATTTGTGGAAAGGTTTAAACAGTATGACGTACCCACTGATTCTCTGTCTTCTGTTAGCGGGAACCAGTTCAACACCATCATGCCCTGGAAAATGTATGCAGGGATGACTGATGAGGATTTAGAAGCCATCTATGAATATCTTCAAACCGTAGAACCGGTCGACAATTCGGTAAATAGATTTACTCCTAAAACAGAGACAACAGCAAAAAAATAAATACCCTAGAGTCTATAACATAACCTCTGAAAGTGCCCATAGCTACTTTATAGGGAGCTTTGCAAAGCCCGGCATGTCATCCTGAATTCAGTTCAGGATCTCGGTTTTAAGGTTAATAACTGTATATGAGATGCTGAAACAAGTTCAGCATGACAAGGTGTGACTAGTTTTGCAAAGCCCCCTTATAACAAGAGAATGAACGGAATGACAGACCCGGCCTCTTTGTTATAGAATGCTATATTTTCAAAACCGAATGTTGAATAAAACTAGCATGAGGTGATAGTTATGGCACTTACCATGGAACGGATTTCTGCTCCTGAACTTTATGATCGATTGAAGTCCAAGCATCGTCCTGTTTTAATAAACGCCTTATCAAAAGAAGCCTTTCAAGCAAAGCGTATTCCAGGCTCTATTAACCTAACAGAAGATAACCTTGAATGCGCTGAACAAATATTGCCTGACAAAGACCAAGATATTGTAGTCTATTGCGCCAATGCCGACTGCGATGCTTCTCCAAACTTAGCCAATAAACTTACCGACATGGGATACAAAAATGTTTGGGATTTTGAAAAAGGACTCGCAGGTTGGCGTGAAGCCGGATACAACTTGAAAGGCAGTGAAGTAAATTAATGTTATAATTCTATCATTCAGGCCGCGGCGTGTTTACATCGTCACGGCTTTTTTTATTTTGGGTTAGATTAAACGTCCCCCTTAGCTCACTTATAGTCAGCACTTAATGAAAGAACAGATCAAGCAGTTAGAAAAACAGTCCCGAAAGCTGGAACCTTCCAAAAAGAAACGAAATCACTTTTTTGAAAAAGCAAAGGATTACAGCCAGTCATTCTTAGATGACCTGCCAGACCTTCCGGCCTATCAAGAAGATGAAAACATGGGCGACGGGGTTTACGACCTCCCTTTCGAAGATTCTCCCAAAAAATTAGATGCTATTCTGGACTTATTAAAATCTGAAGTTGACCGGCCGGGACTTAATCCCGCTTCCGGAAAACATGCAGGCTATATTCCCGGGGGCGGTGTATACCCCTCGGCCATTGCTGATTACCTAGCAGCCGTAACAAACAGATACGCCGGCGTATTCTTCTCCTCGCCGGGGGCTGTACGGATTGAAAATATGTGTATCCGTTGGATGTGTGACCTGATAGGTTACCCCGATAGCGGATCGGGGAATCTGACTTCCGGTGGCTCTATTGCCAATCTTATTGGGCTTGTTGTTGCGCGAGACGAATCGGGGATTACAGCTTCTGACTTTGAACGAGCAGTCATCTATACAACACGACAAGTACATCACTGTGTTATTAAAGCCATTAAATTCGCAGGACTGCGAGAGGCTACCGTACGCACCATTCCGATGGATGATCACTATTGTATGAAATCTGATGAGCTTAATAAGCAGATAATAGCAGACAAAAATGACGGCCTAATACCATTAACAATATTTGCCTCGGCCGGTACTACTGATATTGGGGCTGTAGATCCACTTAATGAGATAGCTGAAATTGCTGAGCAACACGATCTCTGGTTCCATGTAGATGCTGCCTACGGTGGGTTCTTTCTGCTTACCGAACATGGACAAGAGGTGATGCGTGGGATTGAAAACTCTGATTCGGTCACCATAGATCCCCATAAAGGCCTGTTTCTACCCTATGGGTCTGGCGCACTGCTTGTCAAGGATGGGCAGAAGCTGTACGACTCCCAACATATGACCGCCAACTACCTGCAAGACACCCTTAAAGCCACCGAAGAGGCTTCTCCTGCCGACCTGTCACCCGAACTATCTAAACATTTCCGGGGACTTCGCATGTGGCTGCCGCTGCAATTATTTGGAATTGAACCCTTTCGGGCGGCCTTAGATGAAAAGCTGATGCTTAGCCGCTACTTCTACCAAGAAGTGCAAAATATTGATGGTATAGAAGTAGGCCCCGAACCGGAACTGTCCGTGATGTTCTTTCGATATCTACCAGAAGAAGGCGATCCTAATGAATTCAATAAAAAGCTGGCAGATGCCATTCATGAAGATGGTCGTGTATTCTTATCATCAACACACATTAATGGGACTGTTTACCTGAGACTGGCAGTACTTAATTTTCGCACCCACCTGGATGATATTGAGCTAATACTAAATGTACTGAAAGAGAAAATAGAATTATTGCAATAACTAATCAGAAGTTTTCATAATACC
The DNA here is from genome assembly GCF_011059105.1 of Fodinibius halophilus. Classification (GTDB taxonomy): domain Bacteria; phylum Bacteroidota; class Rhodothermia; order Balneolales; family Balneolaceae; genus Fodinibius; species Fodinibius halophilus. Next base: position 135,468 of record NZ_JAALLS010000012.1, read on the forward strand.
ATAGTCAGGCCATTCCAAAGCACGAATAGAAGTAGTAAGACCTATGCTATTAATCAGCTCCTTAAATCTTGGATCAGACTTTAGCGGGTCCCAGATGGGATCGGTATTTATAAAAAGTGACTTGCCAATTTTATCATCTACGGCCCTCTGAAGATGAAAAAATGCTTCATCAAACTTTTCTAATCCCACATATATTTGTGCAACATCTACGGAAGTTATAGTATATCGTCCCCCAGTGCCACCAAGCTGTAACAGATCTAAAAAATGGGTGGCTATTTCATCCATTCCTTTTTTGGCAGCCACATAAACAAGCTGTGGAATATTTTCTTGTTCCTGGGATACCAGGTTCTGGTATATATCAAAAGTGTTGTGGGCCTCTTCTTCTTTCCCCATTGCCATGTAAGCCCACCCCTTACCGTCAATGGCCGACAGAAAAGATGCGTCGAGCTCTAATGTATAATCAAATTGTTCGATAGCCTGTTCGTACTTTCGGGCAAAATAAAATGTTCTGCCCAATCCTACATTATACATTAAACTCGATGGTTTACACTGTAGCGCCAACTCCATCCATTTTATGGCCAGTTCCGGTTTCCCCATCACATTGAGAAATATCGCATACAAATAGTAAGTACGGCTATTATTCTCAATATTTTCCAGACTTTTGGCAAAGCTGCGGTTAGCACCTGTGAAATTATAGTTTAAGAAAAGCTCAATAAAAGCTGTGACCGCATATTGCTGTTTATTCTCACTGTTAACTTCACAAAGCTTTTCAATATACTGCTCCGCTTTTTCAAATGCCCGCTGGGCAGGGCTCTGCCCCATAATTCCCAGGTAACAGTAACATAGCGCAAGTTCAATATAGGACTCCTCTAAATGGGGATCTTGATCAATAGCTTTTTTAAATAGCTCAATAGCCTTTTCTATACCGGGGAGAGTAAACTTTTGTTCATGAAAGGTCCCTTCCAGGTAGGTTTTAAAAGCATCTTGATCAACAGGTAGAGTTGAAGTTTTAACAGTATTTTGCTTCTCCTCAACCAATTCCGGATCAAATTTTTCCAGAATTTCATTTGATATCATATCTTGTATTTCAAAAATATTATCAAGATGCCCGTCGTAGGTTTCCGACCAGAGATGAAATCCTTCATCAGTCTCAATTAGCTGTGCCGTAACACGGACTCGGTCCTTATATTTACGTACACTCCCTTCTAACACATGAGAAACTGATAGCTGATCTCCAATTTGACGAATATCTTCGTTACGACCTTTGTAGGCAAAAGCTGAGGTCCGGGAAATTACATCCAGAGTATCCATCTGTGTTAAACCGTTGATGATTTCCTCAGTAAGCCCATCACTAAAATGATCAAACTCCCCTTCGCTACTCATATTTACAAAAGGAAGTACAGCAATTTTATTTGATAGCCTGCCCGTTTTTTTCTCAACCTCTCGTAACGTAGGTACTTCGATACCACTGTTGCTTACAGCATATATCGACAACGGCTGCCTCACATTTTTTAGCCGATACGAACCTAACGCTTTTGTTTTAATTTCTGGATGATTTTTTATCTCTTCTTTCACCTTCTCAGATATGATAATGCCCCCCGCTGACGACAATGATTCTAAACGAGAAGCAATATTTACCGCATCCCCGAACACTTCATTATCATTATAGGCAATGTCTCCCACATGAATACCGATACGAAGGGGCAGGCGCGGAGACTTGAGATCGTTCTGAATACCAATACTACACTGTACCGCATTACAAACACTGCTGAAGATCGTTAAGGCACCATCTCCAAAATAATGCAACACTTTCCCCTCAAACTCTTGCGCTCGTTTTTCCAGGGTGTTTCGGTGTCGGTCCAACTGCTGGCTTGCTTTTTTTTCATCTTCTTGCATCAAAGCTGTGTATCCAACAATATCGGTGAATATCACTGCTGCAAGTTGGCGAACCTTATCTGAACCCATATCAACGCTTTAAACTTGTGCCTATTAAATCTAGTGTAGCATCCCTTCCAACTGTAATGCAAAAAAGATAAATAAAGCTGGATAGAAATGTTGATCACCCTATATTAAAAAAAACTAATACATAAAATATCTCCACACACTTACTTCAACTTTTGTAGAAAAAAATGCTCATATACCATTTCAAGCAACTTTTTTATTACAAATGAATTTACTTTAAATATTTGCTGTGTTCAATCCATTAATGCAACAGAGG
>NZ_JAALLS010000013.1 GCF_011059105.1 Fodinibius halophilus
CTCACACTGGCGCAAGTTTGCAACTTGTGCCAAAACCATCGTCTGAATTAGCCTAGATTTGGATAAAGGAAAGTATCTATCACTCACATTCCAGATCTTCTATCGGCTTGTCCCCTTCTTTGATCAGATAAAGCTCCACCTCGGCAAGCCCATCTTCAATGATATCAATTTTGCGGGCTGCCTTGCGGGAGAGGTCAATGATGCGATCTCCTGTAAATGGTCCCCGATTGTTAATGCGTACCTCTATGGTTTTATCTTTTTCGATATTCACGACGCGGACTACGGTATTGAATGGGAGACTTTTATGGGCCGCCGTAAGCGTTTCTGTATCATACTTTTCTCCACTTGCAGTCAGTTTACCATGGAAACGCTCTCCATACCAACTTGCAGTGCCAGCACCTATAAAACAGTCCTCCGGCAGCCCGTCACTTCCCGGAATAAAACGGGATGCAGCGACAAGACTTAAAAACAGTATAAAATAGATTGGGAGGTATAATGACTTACTAATCATAGATATTACTGGTATTGCTATAGTAGTACCTTTGTTTCATAAAAAACGAATAACTTTTCACCTGCCGCCCTAGATTATAAGGCCAACTCCTACCAAAACAGTCAAACAGATTAGTCTGGTCCAAGTTACAACCTTGAACCAGTCAGTTGTTGTGTGCAAAATTTACCTCACACTGGCGCAAGTTTGCAACTTGTGCCAAAAACCCCTTCATACTTTTGTTACAGGGCTAACTCTAAATTCAACAATCCCTGTAACCCTGCATAATTCTTGGCACTGCTGAATAACCAATCCTGCGGTCGTTTTACAAAACCTGCTTTTACCGGATTCATATGCAGATAGTCTAAACGCTGATTCATCATATTATTCGTAGAAAGCTCTATTGGATGGTTATGTTGTTGCCAAAGCTGATAATAGCTATTGTTTTTATTTTCCTGTCCGGCTTGTTCAAATATACGCAATAACCTTTCCTTTCTACTCTCTTTTGGATGTTCCTGTATGGTCTTAATGAGCTCTTTTGAAGTAAACTTTTTCATATCACGCATTATGCCGGAGAGCGATTTATCCTCAGATCTTATTATTAAATGGACATGATTAGTCATAATACACCATGCGTTGAGAATAAGACCTTTATGCTTGATACAATATGAAAAACTATCAGTTATTACTTCGAAATATATCCGCCGAGTAAACAGGTCAACCCAGCCCACAGTAGCCAAACTTACAAAATGTACTTTCTTATTATCATAAAATTTATATTTGCGACTCATAAACTATAATATTGATGAATTAGAAATCTGCTAAATAGCAGTAGAAATTACAAGTTATGATCGGTAGATCAGAAGGGAACATCACTAGTCCAAGTTACAAACTTGAACTAGTTGTTGTGTGGAAATGCCCATATGAGCCCTCCTTTCGGTAATCACCAGAATAGGTATTTGTTGTCAATCTAGTTTTGGATTTGAGAATAGGCTTATCTAATATTTCTGACAAAGACTAATAATAACTCAACGAAAGATTATGCGACATCAGAATTGGCAGTGTCCAAAGTGTAAAAACAGGGAGTTTGAAACGGGAGAGGTTTCCGGTACGGGTGGATTCTTTTCCAAATTCTTCAATATCCAAACCCAAACATTTACCACTATTACCTGTACAAAGTGTACCTATACGGAGATGTACAAAGGTGAAACCAGCATGCTGAGCAATATCCTCGATTTCTTTGGTAACTAAAGGAGATCCCATCGGACGGCTGAGTTTGCCGTCCTGTGGGTACTGCAGGGCAATCCATTTCACTCGTCCCACGGCACGCCCAGCCGCGGGACGAGGGTATCAACCAAAAATAGATTAGTCCCTCGTTCTAAAAATCAAGATCCTTTTTCGATTTATTGGTCACGGAATCTGAATCAAGATCTAACAGTGAATAGGCACATTCTTTATTAACCAATGTTCCTCTTCTCTTGCCCATATAGTCGGGAACGGATGAATAAGGCCAATCTGCCATCTCTCCTACCAATTGCGCACGAATGGGATTTTGGTGAATATAGAAAAATGTTGTTATGGCTTGTTTTTTAGAATCTATATGAATCGATTTGGTTTTTTGTTGAAATAATGATCCAGTTCGATCATATCTTTTATTTATGGATTGTGTATAGGAGCTAAATAATGTACCTATCTTCTGGTTTAAGGGATGCCTGCTGTTAGAGTCTTCAGTATCATTAACAAATAGTAACCAGTGAAAGTGATTAGGCATCAAACAATAAGCTAAAACTTCAGAACAATTTGTCAGATGTCGCCTCATCTTTTTTATGAAGAAGAGGTAATTTTCTCTTTCGTAAAATATGGGTTGCTGATTATTGCCCCGATTATAAACATGGTAAAGTTCATGTGATGTAAACTCCATAGCTCAACTCAATTTTATAAGTAAGATCCCCGGGACAGTAAACCCTTACATATTTTTCCTATCGTACCCCCCCCCCATCGGGCGGCTGGGCTTGCCGTCCGATGGATAGTATAGCCCTCTCCCACTCGCCCCACGGCAAACCCAGCCGCGGGACGAGGGTATCAGTTTTTTTATTAAGCAGGCAAAGATGGAATGGAATCAATAATGGCCAAATTCTCAAGCGCCATCCAGATTAAGAAAAGCAGATAAAGTATAATTAATACTACCGATTCTTTTCGCCCCAAGATCATATTGGTACGCATGAAGCTAAACAGAACAAGTGTTGCCAACGTAAGTGCTCCCATCAGCGGAGCTGCCATACTAAAATTGATGACTGTAGCCCCGGCTATGAGCACGCCCATCGGAATACAAACCAATAGATCGAAAATATTGCTACCCAGCACATTGGCCAGTGAGGTCACAGCATCTCCTTTACGAGCTTTCCGTACACTTATAAAGGCATCGGGGATACTGGTCCCGGCAGCAACAACCGAAATCCCCCAAAGGAATGAAGGGGTCCCCAGCAAATCCCCAAACTTAATAGCCGATTGCACCAGCAGTTCTACTCCTATTAAAATAACAACCAAACTGCCAACTAATCGTCCCCATTCTTTCCATGGATTGATATGCTCAATAGTAATTTCAGGTACAAAATCCATAGTATCCTGATATTGAACAAAAATATAGAAACCATAAAGCAACAGGGGCATTAGGGCCAGCGTACGATCCATTTCTCCCAAAATAGCTTGTCCCTCTGATGGAACTGGATTAAAAATAGCTGCAAAAGAAAAGGTAATAATTAGCACCGCTACAGAAATCATGTAGAACTGGGCTTCTTTGTAAACCAAATCCCGGTTGGCTTGCAGTGGATTTTTAGATACCAAACCGGCCGCCGCCGGTATAATTAAAATATTAAAGATAGCTGATCCCACAATTGCTGCAACTCCAAGCTCAAACTCTCCATGTAACAACGTAGAAATAACAACAGTTGAAAGCTCCGGGAAACTGGATCCTATTGCCACTACCAGTGCTCCTTGTACGATATCAGGAAGCTCATAATAGGTAGATAACCTTTCGCTGGCCCTTTCCAGCCAATCGCTACCTTTCCACAGAATAGCAGTAGAAACTAAGGCTACCAGAGTCCAAAGCAACAAAGAAAGTATCATAAGAGGCAGATATAATTAAGGGGAATCATCTCCAATAAATGAAGTTTATATCTTTGAACAAAGTTTGTTTATGACCACTAATTATAGAGTTTCCCAATTATTCAAAACCACATATAATAGTATTCCTTACCTACCAAAAATTGGGAGTGAGTGCTCATCTGGTTATTTTATGTGAACAAGCATTCAATTCTATCCAGATAAATAAACCAGTATGAAAGTAGAAATATGGTCTGATGTAATGTGTCCTTTCTGTTATATCGGGAAACATCGATTCGACCAAGCTCTTGAACAATTTGAATACAGCGATCGCATTGATATTGAGTGGCGCAGCTTCCTGCTCAACCCTGATATGGAAACTGATACAGAGGCAACAATCACAGAGCACCTGGCTGAATCAAAAGGCATTTCTGTGGCCAAAGCCAAACAGATGGGAGAAGGTGTAACAAAGATGGCGGCCGAAGAGGGATTGGAATTTAATATGGATACGATTGTAGTTGCCAACTCTTTTAATGCTCATCGTCTTGTCCAGTGGGCTAAAACACATGACCTTGGGCACGATGCAGAAGAACTGCTATTTAAGAACTACTTTACAGAAGGTGCGAATATTGATGATCTTGGTACCCTGGTTGAAATCGCCGGACAACTGGACCTCGACACCAATGAAGCCCGAAACATATTGGATGGCGACAAGTTTTCGAATATTGTAAAACATGACTACCAAACAGCGCAGGGTATGAATATTCAAGGTGTTCCTCTGTTCTTATTTGATCGAAAGTTTGTGGTTTCCGGTGCTCAGGAAACCTCCACCTTTTTAAGTGCCCTAAAACAAGGCTGGAACAACTGGCTCGAAAAACAGCAAGAAATTCAAGATGCTGATATTGAGGGAGTCATTTGTGGCCCCAATGGAAGTTGTTGACAGATAACTAACATCAAGCGTAGCACAAAACCTCATCCCACTTTTTCGTTAAAGTTTTTAAAACTGAAACCCTCTGCTTTTAATAGAGCAGAGGGTTTCAGTTATTGTCATGTAGTAAGATTGTTCCCGTTGAGGACATCTAATAGTATGTGCCTTGGGATTTCTAGAATAGGTTTTTACAGTTAAACGGAAAATTTTACTGTAGCTGCAGGTTTAAAACAGACGCAAAGTACAAAATCATCGCAACTACTTAACTCTTTGGCTATTATCCCGATAACTAATATATAACCAATATTAGAAACCGTTATACGTTATACAGATAGCAGATATCTTATGCAGACACTTTTAGCTTAACCGAAACCCGTAGCATTGGATCAGTTGTACATCTACAGAGATCGGTAGTGGCTCATAATAAAAAAAGAACTTTTAAACCGGGGTGCCCTATGAGACTCTCATCCAAACAGTCTTCATTACTAACAATTATACTCCTCATCTTTTTGTGGATCATATTGTTTGTCTTTAGTGCTGCGGCAGGTAACAACTACTCCACGAATACCGAAAACAGTAAGTTTGTTTCCCCTTATCATTCCCTTGAAGATCCGACTGAGGAAAAAGAGAGCCTTCAACCACTGATCGCTTTCCTCAAAAAAGAAGGATATGAAATAGAAGAACTACTGGCTGATTCTCGCTTTGAACTCTATGACGGAATCGCCGACCGTTTTCGTAAATCTGCTGAACGAAAATCGCATACCCTGGAATCATATAAACGAATACTCGGATTCGATGCCAAAGCCCGGGAGATTCGTAATTTTATTAACAAACATTCTGACCAACTCGATAAAGCTTCTCAAGAATATGGTATCTCAAAATATGTGATTTCCGCTATTATTGGTATCGAATCAGACTTCGGACAAAATATCGGCAGCTATAATCCCTTCAATGCATATGTTTCGATGTATGCCGAAAATTACCGCCGTGATTTTGCTAAAGCGCAGCTCAAAGAGCTCATGGAATTTGTAGCCCGCAATAATATTGATGTTTTTGAATTAAAGTCCAGCTATGCCGGGGCAATGACTTTTGCACAATTCATCCCCTACTCTTTAAATAAGTGGTTTGTGGGAAAAGATCTCTTTGATATGGACAATAATATCATGTCGGTGGCTAACTACCTGGCCTACTTCAAAAAAAGAACTAATAGTATTAGAACAGCCGTTCTGCGATACAATCCCAGCAGCCTGTATACCAAAGCCGTACTGGACTTGGCAGATACCGCTGAAAAACGTTATGGAACGCGCTAATCGTTCATAGAGAGCTTTGCAAAACCTTAGTGTCATCGCAAATGAAATACGGTGATCTTCTTTTGCAACTTCTAATAGGAGATCGCTTCAGTCGAAATGACAAGCTGAAAATTAGAGGTTTTACGAAGCTCTACCATATTAATGGTACGCTGAAATCGGGTGTTGATCATTTCCTAATTATGCAACCAATACCTCGAGTGGGATTTTTAACACCAGTTTATTAGGTTACTTTTTTATAACCTTTATTCGTAAAACTGTGCAACTGCGATCTGTTGGTACATTTGTTTTCTTTTTTCTGATAGGGCTGATCTACTTCCTCTATTTCAGTATCGGTCAACCCATTACACAGAACAACAGCACAGAAACAACCCTTCTAAAAACGGCTCCCTGTGAAGGAGTTCTCACCTATCGAATTGGGACTATTGACGACCAGTATGATATTAGTAAAAGTGAATTAACACAGGTAATGAAAAAGGTTGAATCGCTTTGGGAGAAATCCATTGATAAAAATTTACTCCAGTATAAAAAGGACGGCAGTATCACTATCCATCTTATATATGGCGAAGAACAACAGCGTTCGGAAAATGAACGACAGCTTTCACAACGGATACAGACGCTAAAAGACCGTACTGAAATGACGAGAAAAGCATTCAAACGCCTTTCAAAATCGTACAAAGAACGAGTAGAACAGATGGAAAAAGCTTTGTCTAAGTACAATGAAGCCGCATCAGAATTCAATAAAAAAATTAAAGAGTGGGAAAAAAATGGAGGCATTCCACGCAGTAAAAAATCGCAAATTGAAAAGATGCAGAGAGAGCTCAAGCAATTACAGCATAAAGCGAAAAGGATTAAGAGTAATACAGAATCGCTACGAAAACAGGCAAATGCTAAATCGCGACAACTTAATCGTTTAGTAGAACGACAAAACGAAATGATTGCGGAGTATAATAGCCGATTTAGTAAAGTAGAACGATTCGACCAGGGGCAGTACCGTGTTGTAGATAATGAAAAACGTATTAATATTTATCAATTTGGCAACAAGGCCGAACTGACAACCGTTTTAGCCCACGAAACGGGCCATGCCCTGGGGCTTGATCATGTCGATAATCCAAAGTCCATAATGCATGCCGTAATGGATAAACAGAATATCTTTGACCTAAGGCTTACCAAAGAAGATATAGCTGCACTGCAAAAAAACTGCCATAACTAATACTCTCTTCTCCCAATTTACTTTTTAAAAAACTATTTTTAACTATAGTCTGTAATAAAACTATTGCATCGAACTAATCTATTATGTCATGAGATACCTTAATAGTACCATCCTGATAACCATATTCTTATTGTGCTCTTTTCAGCTTAAAGCCCAAAAAGCGACCGAGGTAGATTCTTCCTTTCAATCAAAGATAGACGAAGCATGGGCTGAAATACGTGATAACAATTCTGACAGCCTTCAAAATAAATATGCTAATCAGTTTTATAACTATTACAAAGAGCATCCCCAAACAAAAACAGGCAAAGAAGCGATTAAAAGTGCCTTTATGATGTGGGGCAATACCGGAGCAGCTGTAAAAGCTGATCAAGCCTTGCAACATATCAGTTACGATTCAAAACTGTGGTCAGCTATTATCAATAGTGTCAGTAATGCCTATCATAGAAGTGATGAACGAGAATGGGAAACAGATTTTGTTGACCTGGCTCATAAGTTAATCAACAATATCCCAGATCCTAAGAGTAAATCAGCGATTTTAATGAAACTGGCTGATTTTCATCTATATAAAAAGCATCATGAAAAAGCGGAAAAGCTATATAAAAAAATTATAAATCTGGAAGGCAGTGAATTTTATGTCAACAACGCCAAAGGAAACCTACATGAAATTAACAACCTTGGCGTGGAAAAAAAAGCTCCAGATTTCACTGCTAGCACACTCAATGGTGATAAATTTACCCTTTCCGAAGAAACTGAGAAAGTGGTACTACTCGAGTTTTGGGCCACATGGTGTGGACCATGCAAACCCCAAATACCTCATCTTAAGAAATTACACAAAAAATATCCGGAAGAAGAGCTTCAAATTGTTGGTATTGCACTAAATAAAAACACAGATACGCTGCAAGAATTTATTGACAATGAAAGTATGAACTGGCCCCAGATTCAGCAAGAGAAAAAATGGAAAGGCAAAGTAGCTAAACTATACAATGCCAATCGCATTCCACGCACATTTATTATAGACGAGAATGGAAATATTGTAGCTAAAGATTTGCGTAGTGAAAAGCTCGAAGAAAAAATATCAGCTGTCATCAAAGCCAAATAGTATTTGCTGTAGAGTTGTACTGCCTAACGAAACGGGTCGGTTATACCCAGAAGTTTGCCCCTGTTAACACCCCAAAAATAGATAAATATATAACTGCCACTCAATCTAAATGTAATAAATGAATAACATAATAACGGAAAGTGACAGACTTAAAATCAGCGAGTTAAATATCGCAGACGCTAATTTTATTCTTCAACTAGTAAATGAACCGGCATTCCTGGAATATATTGGAGATAAGGAAATTCAAAGCCGCGAAGAGGCAAAAAAATTCATAGAACTTGGTCCTATTTCAAGTTATCGGGAAAATGGATTTGGGTTTTATCGGGTATCTCTAAAAGAAAATGATATTTCTGTTGGTATTTGTGGTCTAAAGCAACGCAAATCTCTGACCGTACCTGACCTGGGATATGCCTTCCTTAAAAATTACCGGGGCAAAGGATATGCTACAGAAGCTGGGCTTGCCGTATTACAATATGCCAAGAAAGACCTCGATATAGATACTTTGGCAGCTATTACCGCCACACATAATGAAGCTTCAATACATCTGTTACAAAAATTAGGATTCGATTTTGAAAAAAGAGTTCACTTGCCCGAATTTGATTCGGTAAGCAATCTCTATATGACAAATCTGTAAAGGAAATTTGTAGTTCTGCCCCAGTATTTTAATTTGTAAATACAAACTAACAAATATGGAGAGAACTTATGGCTCAAAAAAAGCTACAGCCCGGTGAAGTCGTTAATCTGTATTCTTTAAAAACGGGAATGCCCGAAGATGCTACCCTTGCCCTGATGAAAACCTCAGATATGGAAGCCATTCGTATGGTTCTTCCGAAAGGGAAAGAAATTACGGAGCACAGCGTAGATGGAGAAGTATCGGTACAGTGCCTGGAAGGAAAAACAGAATTTAGTATCGAGGGAGAAACTAACGTTTTAACCAGCGGCGACTGGTTATACCTGGCACGTAATCAACCCCATTCCCTGCACGTTCTTAGAGATACTATATTGCTGGTAACCATCCTTTTTGTGGGGCCCTCTTCTGAAGAAGAGTGAAAGTACGCTTTTAACAAGTGTTGCCTTAAAATATAAGTAGCATAAGTCTCTTTCGCCGGGAGTATTACAATTGCTATATTATCGGGCCATCAAATTTTGAATTATTTTAGCAACTATGGATCCCGTTACACACGGTTTGATAGGAGCCTCAGCTACCCAGTCAATAAGCTCCAAAAAAGAACATCGCTATGCAGCAATCTCGGGCCTTCTTGCCGCAATGCTGGCAGACCTCGATATTTTAATCAGTGACAGCAGTGATCCCTTATTGAATATTGAGTTGCACCGACAATTTTCACACTCTATTATTTTTATTCCCTTTGGTGCACTCATAACAGCGGGGCTACTATGGTGGTTTATGCGGGATAAACTTCCTTTCAAAAGATTATATCTTTTTAGCCTGCTCGGATACGCAACCAGCGGTATCACCGACTCGCTTACCAGTTATGGTACAAAGCTGCTGTGGCCTTTTCTGGATGAGCGGTTCTCATGGAACATTATATCGGTCTTTGATCCCCTGTTTTCTATTGGCGTTTTAACAGCTGTTGGTCTGGCCTTCTATTATCGAAATCGGAAATCAGCGCAATTAGCCTGGGCCTGGATTTTTATCTACCTGCTTTTTGGGATGCTACAACATGAGCGCGGGCAGAGTATAGCCCAAGAACTCTCATCCAAAAGAAATCACAAAATTGAACGGTTGGTTGTAAAGCCTACAATCGCAAATACCCTGCTGTGGAGTATTCGATATGAAGCTAATGATACGCTTTATGCAGACGGCGTTCATCTTATGCCCTTTACTAAAGCCACCATTTATGAAGGAAATGCTGCACCCATGTTAGATTGGCAAGAAAAATATGACTCGTATCGGGGAACGACCCTTTATAAAGATATTAAACGCTTTAACACCCTTTCTGATGGATATCTTATTCAACATCCCCGGCACTCAAATATCATCGGTGATGGACGTTATGCATTACTCCCTACGGCTATAAACCCGCTATGGGGTATTGAGGTTGATACCACCAACACCGCTGAACATACCCCCTTTAAAACATTTCGCAATCCAACCCCCAAAGTCCGCACCACTTTTATTGATATGCTGCTCGGGCGGTCCCTTTAAGAATCAAAAATAAACCCTCCGGGAAATTATTGGGGAATCAAATAAAAGGCCCTTATTTTAAAGGTTCATTTTTCACCTATCTATTTATTCCACTTTTTACATGTTCAAACTCGGTACCTACCAAACGCTCAACGTAGCTCGCATTACAGAATACGGCTACTTTCTTCAGAACACATCCAGTAAAACAGATGGTGAGGTTTTACTTCCCAACAAATTAGCCCTTCGGGAACTGCAAGAAGGAGAAAATGTGCGGGTATTTCTCTATAAAGATGGCGAAGAGCGTGTAACTGCTACCATGCAAGACCCTGATGTCACGCTAAACGAAGTAGCTTTTCTAAAGGTGAAAGATGCGAATGATTTTGGAGCCTACCTGGACTGGGGCCTTGACAAAGATCTTTTCGTACCTCACAGTGAACAAATCGACACAATGCGAGAAGGTCAGCAGTACCTGGTGTATATGTACCTCGATGAACAGACCAACAGGTTAGCTGCTACAACACGACTCGATCGTTTTATGGAGAGTGAGAATATAACAGTAGAAGAGGGCGAGAAAGTTGATCTCTGGATCTGGAAAGAAACCGATCTTGGTTATAAAGTTGTTATCAATAATACCCATGAAGGATTGGTTTATCATAATGAGTTTTTTGAAGATATCTTCTATGGAGATAAAACGGTGGGCTGGATCAAACAAGTACGAGACGATAACAAAATTGATGTCACCTTGCGCCCCATTGGATATGATAAAGTAGAACCTAATGCCCAACACATTTTGGAACGCCTGAGACACAAAGATGGCTACCTGGACCTACATGATAAAAGTGATCCTGAAAAAATTCATAACCGGTTAGAGATGAGCAAAAAAACGTTTAAAAAAGCCATTGGTCGACTCTATAAAAAAGAGATTATTCGAATTGAAGATGATGGTATCTATCTCCGATAATTGAGGTGATCTCAGCCTCGTCATGAATTCTTTTTTTAGCTCTTTGCCCTCCCCCATATCAGGAGCTAAAAAAGAATTCGCATTCAGTTGTATCTCCCCTCTGATTAGCTCCATTTCAACAGCTATAAATGTACCCTAACTAACACTCATTCATTGAGTATTTAAGAGTAAAAGTATGGGCCCTTTTGTTGGCTCAACTTTTTTTATAGAGAATTAATAATTAGCTCATAATTATATAAAAATTCCCCACCTATCAGCTATCAAAAAAAATGACTCTAATTGGGAACTTTGAGTATCAAACAGACTATAAACGAGCACACAAAAAACTTATTTTCGGAGGTACTCAAAATGATTCAACATTATATAAATCTCGCACTGGCCTATTTAGAAAAAGGAATTGAAATCGCAGGTTCCCAGTTGCTTACATACGAAGGTATGATTGGCTTATTCTTTGGTCTTTTCCTGGTAGGATTAGTCTCAAAAATTCGATCACATTAAGCGGTATTTTTACGGCAAACTCATTCTCATATTCTATCATTTCCCTCGCGTCCAGCCTCCTCTGTACTAGGTATGTAAGACGTATATTGAGTTCATCTAGAACCGGCGGACCCTGAAAATCATATCGTCTATCGTTTCAACTCAACTAAAATAGGCATTATCTAGAACTACTATTAATACAACAACTATAAACCACTGCGCCTCTTATAATTACTTGCCTTTACCTAAAAAAATGGTCAGCGTGCTATTTCACTACTACCTTATTCTTATATCCAATAAAATCAATGACTTATGTAAATTTAACCGAATCGGCTCATTTCTCAATATTACTGGCGCTTCTTTAACAACTTATCTTCCCCTGCACTCCTGCCCTGTGAATGAAATTGCCCTTTGCTGCAAGGATGAATCCGATGGCAGTAAACTCTCCCAACAGAACAAAAATGAATACAAATATGCGCTCCAACAAACCGATAACTCTCCCCGTACTATATTCATCATCATCTACCTGTTTTGTATCATCACCCAGAAATTTGACGCCCAGCAATTTTAGCCAATAACGGAGTAGAATATTCATCTCATTGAGCACCAGAAGAAAGCCTAAAAGAACCCCCTGAACAACCACCCATTCCGTAGTTGCGAGACGCCCCTCTGCCAACAAAACCTGATCCATAAAAGCCCCAACATTTCCCGCCAAATTATTTGCTTCCAAAGAAGTAATCGGACTACAAATAAGGGCTGCAAAAATAATCTAAAATACCAACAACGGACCACGATTCTGTTGGAGTATCCAGACCTCTTTTTCTAGCCCTTTCAACAAAAACAACATTCCAATAAGATAAGCTGCCAGCAAAAACCATCCCGCATTAAACTGCAAAAATGGGAGCACTAAAAATGGTAGCGATCCAACCTTAAAGACCTCTTTCCATTCCAAGGGTTCATCTTGCAAAACAAAATATAATCGGCCCAGCACTGTGAGGTTAAGTACACACAGTAATATCTCAATAATAGCTCTTCAATTGATGGTTAATAATACCTGCCATATTCTCGCTTAATTCCCTGACCACATCCAGGGAAGCTGCTTTTTTATTTTTATAAAATGCTGTTTTTGATATATCCAGCTCTTCAGTAATTGCCTTATAGTCAGCACCTTCTTTCAGCATGTATAAAATTCGCAATCTATTTTTGTTCCATCCACGCACCTGTTTAGATAATAATTGTAAACTATTGTTTATAAGGTCAATCACCGGCAGATCCTGACCTGCAACACCGAGGTAAAACAAGAACCCACTCTCCTTAAGCACCTCAATCCCCTTTCGGGCAGCATGAAAAGCCGGTCCATCCATCCCAATAGCCTGTTCTTTATTTATGGGCGTATTTATCTCCCCTACCCCTACAGAAAAACGAACCCTGACCGGATACAATCCAGCTAGGATCTTGAGAATATCTGTGCATATTCCCTCTGCACTTTTAAACACTGCTTGGAATTCATCTCCAAGCGTGATGGTATAAGGAGATACTATCGTCCTACTTTCATTATTTAATGCTTCTAATAAAATGCTAAGATCATTCTGAAGTTTTTCTCGCTCCTTATTCGATAACTTCTTAGAATCCTCTATATCCGCTATAAGTACAATTAATTTATTCATAAAGATGTACTTCGCTAAGAATGGCTATAAAGAAGATAAATTGATAACAACCATGGGACTATGGATAAAAACAAACAACCCATTGACCTTTGTACCCATTTATATTTTTTATTCGCAATTTCAGCATTCCGATGACACTGAGCCAATAAATCGTCAAGATATTCCTCATCACTCAACGCCTTAAATTCTTCAGTATACTGATCAGCTTGCTTTTTTGCTATCGCTCCAAAATAGATAAAAGAACCTGGACCTTCAGTCTCAGGTAAGATTGCAATTGCTGAAATAGCTACTGTAGTTAACAATAAAGCAAGAGTAACAATACCCAACCCCAAACCCCAACAATCAACTGAATCAGCAGTTTTTAGTAGAACAATCACAACCCCTATCATAGCTGTAGATATACTGAATATAATTGAAATTCGAGATTCTGATGCTCTTACCCACTCCAACATTCTTGACAGACTTAGTTCCGCTTTTTCTATCTTTTCCATATCAATTTTTTTGGTGAATATTTGTATGTACGATACAAAAACTATCACAAAACTTGCGAATTACAGGGTTTATATTTTTGCGGTCTTATTTTGTTATACTTTTTTCTCTGTAATGCTTAATATTTTTTGTTTCTTCTGGTATTGATGCAGTCCATAATTCATCCATTTATAACTCTATTTACTGCTTATGAGTAATTCTACCCGCTCAAATAGACTTTTCAAGATTATTCTACCTCTATTGATAATCCTTGGTGTTTTAGGGTTGTTTTCTGACTGGATTATCGAATGGCTCTGGCTAGATAACCTGGGCTACGACCAAGTATTCTGGACGATAAAACTTACCCAGGGACTCTTACTCTTTGGCGCTCTCTTTGTTGCTCTCTTGTATGTAATCCCAAATATGAAAGTGCTGGGTAAACGATTTAGCACCATGAGTTTTGGTCAGTCTCCCCTGGCCCAACTCAATCTACATCAAATCAGCAGTAAAAAGATAAAGCGAACTTTTTACGGCCTGGGAGCTATCATCAGCGGCTTTTTCTCCCTGGCCTTTTTTATGCGATGGGATACCTACTTCCGGTTTCACTGGAACGAAACGTTTGGGCAGGTCGATCCGATATTCGGCCATGACATCGGCTTTTATCTGTTTAGACTTCCTTTTTTCGAGCTGATCCAGAACAGCCTGAGCTCTCTGGTATTTTTTGTAACAGCTATCACTATTGTACTCTACGTGTATTCCGGAGCACTTAGTTTTGGATCATCCAAAAACATTCTGGCTTCAGCCGGCATTAAAAAACATATCAGTATCAACCTAGGCATCTGGCTATTACTACTCTCCTGGGGATACTACCTGCAACGCTATGCCCTGCTAAATAACTCCGGCGGTGCAGTCTACGGAGCTGGATATATCGATCTTAACGTACGACTACCCATTATATGGATACTATGTGTACTCTCTTTAATTTTGGCAGGATTTGCCTTTTTCCAGATCTATAAAAGTAAATTTAAATGGTTAATTATTGGCGGTGTTGCCACCATTTTGATAGGTGGAATTGGCAATGGACTGCTACCCGGCCTGGTACAGCAATTCATCGTAGAACCAAGCGAACTGCAACTCGAAAAACCATATATCAAACATAGTATTCAACAGACACGCGAGGCCTATGCACTGGATGAGATGGAAACCCAGCCCTACAGTGCCCAACCAGCCGAGCAGATGGATTGGACTACCATTGAAGAGAATGAACAGACCATTGAGAATATACGCCTCTGGGATCCAAGATTACTGATACAAACCTATCGCCAGCTGCAAGAAATCCGCCTGTACTACCAGTTTTACAATGTTGACGTGGACCGCTACCAAACCGATGAAGGTTATATGCAGATGATGGTTTCTGCCCGCGAACTTTCAGAGGAACTTCCCGAACAAGCCGATACCTGGGTGAACCGCCGCTTACAATATACCCATGGTTACGGCTTGGTAATGAGTCCCGTAGCACAAGAAGGCTCTCAGGGAGATCCCCGACTGACCATCAAGGATATTCCACCTGTCTCTGAGATGGGACTCGAAGTCGATCAGCCGGCCATCTACTACGGCGAACACAACTCCGACTATAAAATTGTGAATACTAACGTTCGTGAGCTCGACTACCCCAGAGGAGATAAAAATGTTTATAACAATTACCAAGGCAGTAGTGGGGTTAACATTGGTAATTTCTTTTCAAAACTGTTGTTTGCCTGGAACTTCGGGGATATGAATATTCTGCTGACTGATTATATCAATGAGGACAGTAAAATTATCTTCTGGAAAAGGACTCAAGAACGGGTTAAGAAAATTGCTCCTTTCCTACGTCTGGAAGATAACCCCTACATGGTACTCAATGAAGGCAAACTTTACTGGATTCAGGATGCCTACACTACTTCTCCCGACTATCCTTACTCAGAACCATATAACGGGCAGTACAATTACATTCGAAATTCTGTTAAGGTAGTTGTAGATGCTTATAATGGTTCTGTAGATTTCTATGTCTCAGACGAAAAAGACCCGGTGCTCAATATATATCGGGATATCTTTCCAGATATGTTTAAGCCAATAGATGAAATGCCGGGAACGCTCCGTAATCACGTGCGTTACCCTATCCATTACTTCAAGGCACAAATTGAAAAGTTCAATGAGTACCACATGACGGATCCCCAGGTATTTTATAATAATGAAGACTTGTGGACGCGTCCCAACGAAAAGTATGGCGGCCAATCGATCAAGATGGAGCCATACTACGTACTCACTAAGCTTCCCGGGCAAGAAGAGCTACAATATCTGCTTATCAGTCCCCTTACCCCCAACAACAGGGATAATATGATCGGCTGGATGGCTGCCAATTCCGACTATCCCAATTATGGAGAAGTCTCCGTGTATCAACTGCCGAAAGAACGGCTGATACTGGGGCCTGCCCAAATCGAAGCACGTATAGATCAGGATACTGAAATATCGCGGCAGCTGGCACTTTGGGATCAGCGCGGCTCCCGGGTTATCCGAGGCAACCTTATGGTGATCCCCATAGAAGATTCTTTTATATACGTAGAACCGGTCTTCCTTATAGCTGAAGGCGTAGATATCCCGCAGCTGCAACGTGTTATTGCCACCTCTGGTGACAAAATTGCCATGCAGCCCACCCTTTGGGAGTCCATAGAAGCACTTTACGGCAAAAAGGGGCAGCGAATTGCATCTACAAAAATCGATACGGGAGCCGTACAACCACCGGCCCAACAGGTGAGTCGTGCCACATCGTCGGCAGAATTAAACAAGGCCCGGAGCCTTTGGAAAGAAGCAAGCCAAGCCTTAAAAAAGGGCGACTGGGAAACCTTTGGTAACAAGATGACGGAGATAGAAAGACTACTCAATAAAAACCAGTAGATCCCCGGTTATTTTTTCAGTTTAAATTGGAGGGTGAATTCAGTGCCCTCTCCAGTGCGGTTAAACTCTGATTCACCTTCAAGTTGGGTTGAAAGAGTGTGTATTAACTTAATGCCCAACGACTGGGGATTATCCAGGCTTACTTCCTCAGAAATACCGATACCATTATCTTTTACCGTCATATATATCTGCCCATCTTTATTAGATATATTGATATTAATTTTTCCTTTCTCTTGATTGACAAATGCGTGTTTATAGGCATTTGTTATCAGCTCATTCAGGATAAGCCCACAGGGGATAGCCTGGCTTATCGTAAAGTCAATAGGGTCCGCATCAATAGATATTGAAACATCAGTCTCTTCAGATTTCATTGAAGAAACAATAACATCGGTAAGCTCTTGTAGGTATGTATCGAAGGAAATTTCGGATAAATTCTTATTCTGATAAAGCTTCTCATGGATCAGTGCTATAGAATTAATTCGCATCTGGCTGGCGGTGAGCACCTCCGTAGCCTCTTCCGAAGTGGTATTAAAGGCCTGCAGCTCTAATAGGCCCGTAATTACTGCCAGATTATTTTTTACACGGTGATGAATTTCGGCCAGTAACACTTCTTTCTCCTTCAGTGACTTTTTCACCTTCTCTTCCGCCTTTTTGCGATCGGTGATATCTACAAAGATGCCAAATATAGCCACTGTCTTTTCTCCCACGTTAACAGGCACCCCATATATCAATACATCCACCAGGCTCCCGTCTTTGCATACTCTTTTACCGGTATGAAAAGCAGTTTCGCCACTAAATATTTTATTTGATACCTTTCTTGCCGCTTCCCTTTCGTCTTCGGGCACCAAGAAATTATCAATATTTAACCCTCGCACCTCATCCGTTTGGTAACCGAATGTATTATCAAACGAATCATTAACCTTTCTTACTTCTTGGCGTTTATCTAACAAAGCAATAGGTACCGGAGCGTTTTGGAAGAGCTGACGGAACATCTCTTCATTTTTTCGGAGTTCTTCTTCTGCCTTATAGCGTTCCGTGATATCTCGCGCGATCGTAATAACAGCATCTTCCCCGAAATAAGTACCGGGATTGACAACCACTTCCTTCGGAAAGACCTCTCCATTTTTCCGTTTTCCCCACCATTCAAAGCTCTGCGGGGTACCGTTTATGGCCTTTTGTACTTTTTTCTTTGTTTCTTCCAAATCCACCTTTCCCGGGGCTGCTAATACTTCCGGAGTTTGCCCGATAAAGAAAGACTCATCATAACCGTACATATCAACCGCGCCCTGGTTCACCTCAAGAAAACGCCCATCTTTATCCTGGATATATATCGCATCAGATATCGAATCGAACAGATCCTGAAAGGTATTCAGGCTGGCCTCGTACTTGCGTACGGTTTCCTTATTCTCAGTAATATCTAGCAGGGTACCTACTACCGCAGGCCGCCCCATATACGTTATCCTGGCTCCATAAACACTTACATCAATAACATCGTCAGTCTTTGTTGTGCAACGAAACTCATATTCAATAGAATCTTCCTCTCCCTCAATTCGTCTGCGCAGATTCTCCTTTACCAAATCTACATCCTCGGGATGTGTAAGGTCAAACGGCGACATCATCCCAATAATATCCTCCCTTTCATAGCCAAAAATATTCGAAAATCGAGGATTAACGTATTTAAAGACCCCATCTTGAATAAGGTAGACACCAACGAGAGACTCCTCGGAAAGGGCTCTAAACAGATTCTCGGACTGTCGTTGATCACTAACATCCACGATCAGCGAATGGATATATTTGAGGTCTCCCTGCTTATTATACCGTAATGAATTGTACCATTTACAGATCAGGGATTCACCTTTCCTTGTTTTAACCTTGGTTTCGAAACTAAAATGTGATTCTTTACTCTCAATCACTTCGTGAAGATTACTCTGGATGAGATGCGCCTCCTCAATAAGGAAATCATTTATATTCATCTCCATATTTTTGATCTCCTTCTCAGACCAACCAAAAAGCTCACTAGATTGTCTAGACCAACTATCAATCTCCAGATCACTTCCCCACCTAATCTCAGCAAAAGGGAAATTTGATTTAGCCCCTACAATGTCCGGGAAACTCAACCGTCGCTTTTCTTCCTCAATTTGATAGCTCACATCATGGGCAACCACCAGCTTCGCATCCATCTCATTACAATTGAATGAATGAGAAGTAAACTTTACAAATCGATCTTTGCCTTGCTTTGTCTTATGAACATGAAGTTTATCCTCGGTTGTCGACCCTTTGGAAGAGATACCCAATATTTCTGCCCGGTTTTTTTCGGTCCCCAAATCGTCTATATTCATTGAGGTGAACTCTCCATGTGAATACCCATAACATTCCTCAGCTGAATCATTCACATCAAGAATATCACCCGAACATTGATCTAGTATAAATACAGGTTGCTCATCAAAAAAAGTTATGCTATTACTATTCATCCCGATACAATCCCGTTAAAGCCATAATTAGTTATAACCGCATTTAAACTAAAATTCTAAATGTATTTGTAAAACAATAATTCATTTTTTTTAATAAAATCCCTAAATGAGTCTGTCCCTCTTTTTTTATTTTTATATCTTTAGAGGCTAAAATTACAGTCTTAATCATATATAACCGCAGAATAGGTACTGAATGGCTGAACAAATAACCATTACATTTCCCGATGGAACTGAAAAAAAATATCCAAAAGGAACAACAGGACGTGAAATTGCCGCATCAATAGCCAAAGGATTAGCGCGCGAAGCACTAAGCATAACACTGGATGATGAAATCCTGGGTTTAGATCGCCCCATCGAAGAAGACGGTACCATAACTATTAATACCTGGGATAGTGAAGATGGGAAATATACCTTTTGGCACTCCTCTGCGCACGTTCTGGCAGAAGCTATTCAGCAGCTATACCCCAATGCCAAGTTCGGGATTGGACCACCTATAGAAAACGGTTTTTATTACGATATTGACTTTGGTGATCAAACGGTCGGCCATGATGATCTGGAAAAGATCGAAGATAAAATGATTGAGATGGCCCGAAAGAAGTCTGAATTTGACCGTGTACCGGTCTCCAAAGATAAAGCTCTCGACCATTACAAAGAAGTGGGTAATGAATACAAGGTCGACCTTATCAAGGATCTTGAAGATGGAAACATCACTTTCTATAAGCAGGGTGACTTTACGGATTTATGCCGTGGTCCCCATATCCCCCACACAGGACGTATAAAGGCAGTAAAACTAACCAGCCTGGCTGGAGCTTATTGGCGCGGCAACGAGGAAAATGAGCAACTTACCCGTATTTACGGCATCTCGTTCCCCAAAAAGAAGTTGTTAGACCAATACATTGAACGCGTTGAAGAAGCAAAAAAACGCGATCACAAAAAGTTGGGGAAAGAGCTCGGCATTTACATGATTGACCAGATGGTGGGCCAGGGGCTTCCTGTTTGGCTACCCAATGGTACTGTTCTACGCAGAACACTTGAAGCATTTCTGCGAGAAGAACAGAAAAAGCGGGGCTATAAAGAGGTAATAACTCCCCATATCGGGAACCTCGAATTATACCGAACCTCGGGACACTACCCTTACTATCGCGAATCTCAGTATAACCCTATTGATATGGAGGGTGGAGAAGATGGATATCTTCTAAAACCGATGAACTGCCCGCACCATCATCGCATCTACTCGAACGAGTTGCGCAGTTATCGCGACCTTCCGTTGCGCCTGGCAGAATTCGGTAGCGTGTACCGCTATGAACAATCCGGCGAACTCAACGGACTTTCACGGGTACGGGGCTTCACCCAGGATGATGCTCACATCTACTGTACGCACGACCAGCTGAAAGATGAAATTAAAAACTGTATCGATCTTACCGAACTTGTATTCGGCACTTTCGATATGCCGGTAGATATCCGTCTGTCTTTCCGTGATGACAATGAAGACAAATATGGCGGTGAGGCCGAGTTCTGGGATCGAGCCGAACAAGAGATTAAAGAAGTGGCCGACGAAATGGAGTTGGACTATACCATTGGTCGTGGAGAAGCCAGCTTTTACGGCCCTAAGATTGACTTTATTATCCGTGATGCCATCGGCCGAAAGTGGCAGTTGGGTACAGTACAGGTCGATTATGTGATGCCTGAACGATTTGACCTAACCTATGTAGGGTCAGACAACAGCAAGCATCGTCCTGTCATTATCCACCGCGCACCCTTTGGATCTATGGAGCGGTTTACCAGTATCCTGATTGAGCATTTTGCAGGGGATTTCCCAGTCTGGCTATCTCCAAAGCAGGTGCAAATTATCCCGGTATCCGACGACTTTAACGATTACGCTTTTAAGTGTGCTACTGCACTGAAAGAAGAAGATGTGCGTGTAGAAGTTGACACTCGGAGCGAACCTATTGGTGGAAAAATACGAGATGCGGAAACGAGCAAGATTCCTTATATGTTAATAGTAGGTGGCGACGAAGAATCAGAGGGAACAGTCTCAGTTCGCCGCCATAAAGAAGGTGATATTGGAACTTTTGATTTTTCTGAATTTATTTCTAATCTCACTGATGAGATTGATAATAAAGAAGTTCCCGAACACTAGAATTTTATCAACAGTTTTAATTTCTAATAAAAAACAATAGAGGTTACTTATCGGAAGAACCAGAAGACGACGACCACGGGGCAATGATGATCGCCCTAATGCTAATGAAGAGATCAGAGCATCAAAAGTGAGAGTCATTCACCCTGAAGATGTAGAAAAAGAGCACGAAGTCGTACCTATCGACCGTGCACTAGAGATCGCAGAACGTTACGGACTTGATCTCGTCGAGGTAGCACCCAACGCCAAACCACCCGTTTGTAAGGTGCTGGACTTCGGCAAGTATATGTACAAAAAGAAGAAGAAAGAGAAAGAAGCGAAAAAGAAGCAGCATACCGTACAGGTTAAAGAACTTCGCTTCCGCCCTAACACTGATGATCATGACCTTGAATTTAAGACACGTCATGCTCGTGAGTTTCTCGAAGGCGGCGATAAAGTAAAAGCCACAGTCCAATTTCGCGGACGTGACATGCTTTATACCGACCGGGGCAAAGAACTACTTCACGACCTTGCCGAAGAGTTGGAGGATATCAGCGAGATTGAAACCAAACCGAATATGGAAGGCCGCCGCATGATTATGATGCTAGCTCCTTCCGGGAAAGGCGGTTCATAGCTTCTCTCTTACATTTTATGATCAGTGATACCATCTATACTTATGGGTGGTATCACTTCTAAAAATTATTATTCGTGTTTAAGTTTAATATTCGAACTTAAATGCTTATCTTCGTAGCCATAATTTCCAAGAAATTTTAAATAGGTGTTTCGTTATGCCAAAGATGAAGACACATAGTGGGGCCAGTAAACGCTTCAAAAAAACCGGTACCGGTAAATACAAGCGTAAAAAAGCTGGAAAAGGACATATCCTCACCAAGAAAACCAGTAGAAAGAAGCGCAAACTCGGTAAAGCTACGACGGTCGATAAGACCCAAGAGAAAGATGTCGAACAAATGCTTCCTTACAAATAACTAATTATTAACTCTTAAACATTAGACAAAATGCCACGTTCAAGAAATAAGGTGGCTTCCCGTCGCCGTCGCCGTAAAATTTTAAAACAGGCGAAAGGTTACTGGGGCAAGCGAAAGAATGTTTATAAGTTTGCGAAGAATACGGTCGAAAAAGGGATGCTGTATCAGTATCGCGACCGCAAGGTTCGTAAACGTGAATTCAGAAAGCTCTGGATCACACGCATTAATGCTGCTGCCCGTCAAAATGGTACAACCTACTCGCGACTGATGGGAGCCTTAGGAAAACAAGATATTGAGATCAATCGTAAGGTTTTAGCTGACCTTGCCGTCAATGATCCGGAAACGTTCACCGCTATAGTTAACGAAGCAACCAACTAATAGCGAAGTGAAGATATTACAAACCGATCTTCCCGCTTGTTGGGAGGATCGGTTTTTTATTTTCATTGAAGGATTAGTCCTAATTAGCTAGATTCCACTCATCATTACGCCATACCCAATTCTGGATATGGTACTTTTCATAAATAGCCGATAATTACGATCGATTAATTCTCATGCTCGACGATATAGAAGCGTTAAAAAAAGAAATAGAAAATTATACTATCTCCACTGAAGAGGAACTGGAAGCGTTTCGTCTTGAATTTCTCTCGCGAAAAGGCAAAATCCAATCTATGTTTTCTCGGATGAGCGAAGTGCCTAATGAACAAAAGGCACAGGTTGGCAAGGCCATGAATGAAGTTAAAAACTTTGCCCAAGAAACCTTTGATGCTGCTCAAAAGAAATTAGAGCGCGAAGAAACAGCAGATCTCAAAGCAACCGATGATATATCGCTTCCTGCCCCACCCTATGCTCCGGGTTCTTTTCACCCGTTGACACAAACCATGGAAGAGATGAAAAACATTTTCTATCGTCTCGGCTTTTCCATTGCTGACGGACCGGAAGTGGAAGATGACTTCCATAATTTTACGGCACTGAACTTTCCGCCTAACCACCCGGCCCGTGATGAACAAGATACGTTCTTTGTTCGCAAAGATGATGACCCTGACGTTGATGACCTGGTGATGCGTACGCACACATCCCCGGTACAAATTCGGTTAATGCAAAAGCAGGAGCCACCAATTCGCACAATTATGCCGGGTCGAGTCTATCGAAACGAAGCTGTTTCACCAAAATCGTACTTCCTGTTTCACCAGGTAGAAGCACTCTATATTGATACCGATGTCAGCATTGCCGAACTCAAAGAAACACTGATCAGCTTTGTAAAACTCATGTTTGGCAAAGATGTCAAATACCGTCTGCGCCCCGGATTTTTCCCCTTTACCGAACCCAGCCTTGAAATGGATATCTGGTGGGAGCCCGCGCACAAAAAAGAAGGCAAATGGCTCGAAATTCTGGGCTCCGGCATGGTAGATCCCAATGTATTAAAAGCCGTAGATATCGACCCTGAAAAATATACCGGCTTTGCATGGGGAATGGGCGTTGAACGTATTGCTATGCTGCGTCATCAAATTGATGATATCCGTGTATTTTATGAAAATGATGTCCGCTTTCTTAAACAATTTAATTAATCGCATTCATTAGTCTGTCAGCTCGATCCGGAAAATTGGTATTAATTAAATAAACACTGCCCGGCTCTCGAGTCCGACAACCGTAAAAAAATAGTTTTATTTAAATGAATATTTCATACAACTGGCTTAAGGAATTAATAGACCTGGAGTTATCACCGCAGGAGACCGCGGAAAAGCTTACCCTTATAGGATTGGAAGTCGAAGAAGTCACCTCGCATGGTAATAAGCTCGAAGGAGTGGTTGTGGGCGAAGTACTCGATGTAAATGAACACTCCAATGCCGACCGTCTGGTGGTCTGTCAGGTAGATATCGGCACTGAAGAGGTCCAAATCGTATGTGGGGCCGACAATGTCGCTGCCGGACAGAAAGTCCCTGTGGCAACAGTAGGCTCTGCCCTGCCTCCGAAGAATGAAGGCGACGATCCATTTACCATCCGTGAAGCCAA
This sequence comes from Fodinibius halophilus, assembly GCF_011059105.1. Classification (GTDB taxonomy): domain Bacteria; phylum Bacteroidota; class Rhodothermia; order Balneolales; family Balneolaceae; genus Fodinibius; species Fodinibius halophilus. Next base: position 24,373 of record NZ_JAALLS010000013.1, read on the forward strand.
ACTCCGCGGAGAAGAATCAAAAGGGATGATTTGTGCTGAAGATGAACTTCAGCTGGGTGATGACCACAGCGGTATTATGGTGCTTGATGAGGAACTTAAAGCCGGCACCCCTCTGTACGAAGCCATTGATCTCTACCAGGATTCTATTATTGAGATTGAAATCACACCTAACCGTCCTGATGCTACCTGCCATCTAGGTGTTGCCCGGGATTTAGCAGCAGCCTTGGACCTTGAGCTCAACAAACCATTTTCTACAGAATTTGACGATCAAGCTCCCCTAAATGAGATCGATATTGAAATTAAGGCTCCTGAAAAATGTCATCGCTATGTGGGTAAGATGGTTAAGGATGTAACTATTGAAGAATCCCCTGCCTGGCTCAAAAACAAGCTGGAAGCGATCGGTGTACGTCCCGTTAATAATGTAGTGGATATCACTAACTACGTAATGTTTGAGCTGGGTCAACCCCTTCACGCCTTTGATGCCGACACCATTAAAGGCAATAAAATTGCAGTCAAAGATTTTGAAGAAGAGATTACCTTTGAAACGCTCGACCATGTGGAGCGCAAATGCTCAGCGGGTACCCTATTCATTTGTGATGCGGAAGAGCCTGTTGCTATTGCGGGTGTAATGGGCGGTGTTGATTCTGAAGTAAGTGATAGTACTACCAATGTACTGATCGAAAGTGCCTACTTTAATCCCGGAGACATCCGTAAAACAGCCAAAGAGCAGGTCCTGCAAAGCGACTCCTCCTATCGTTTTGAGCGGGGTATAGATCCTCAACTACAGCGTATTGCAGCCGAACGTGCAGCTGAACTTATTGCTAACGTTGCCAATGGCCAGATCGTTGATGCATGCACGGATGTCCATCCCCAAAAAACAGAGGCTACAGAACTACCCCTCCGTAAATCGTACGTTAATAAGCTACTGGGCACCGATTTCACTACCGATGAAATCAACAGCATTTTAAATGGTCTGGAGTTTGAGTTACTTAACCAGGATGATGATGTATTGACGTATAAAATTCCCACTTTTCGTCCCGACCTGGAGCGCGAAGTGGATCTTATCGAAGAGGTGGGACGACTGTTTGATTACAACAACATCCCCACCCCGGAACATGGAAAGTTTATTTCACCGGAACCACTAACTGACTGGGAACAACTGGTATCGCAGGCTAAAGAGGTCGCAAAAGGAATGCGATTCCGTGAGATCTACTCCAACTCCCTAATGCCTGATAAAGATGCCAAACTGCTGGGTGAGTTGGATAATATGATCCACACCCTCAACCCCATCTCTACGGATATGACAACCTTACGGCCCTCCCTGCTGTATGGCTTCCTTACTTCGGTGGCCTACAATTTTAACAGGAAAGTCAACCAAGTTCGATTTTTTGAAATTGGTAATGTATTTGAACGATCTGAGAGTGGCACCTATCATAAAGGCATCAAGGAAGAAACCAACATCCTTTTTGGACTTGCCGGTTTCAAAACCATTGAACATTGGAAAACCGAGGCCGAACACTATGATGTTTTTGATCTAAAAGCACCGGTACGCAGTTTTTTACAACAACTGGGGGTATACCAGGCTATTACTGCCTCTGCAAACAGCAATAACAGATTGTGCTATACCTATGACGGCACAGAATTAGGCCATCTTTATGAAGTGGATGAAGAGATGCGGGAAAAATATGACTTTGAACTCCCCGCTTTTGTTGCAGAATTTTCACTCACGAAAATTCATAAAGCAAGACAGAAAATAACCCAAAAAGGTTATGAGGCCGTATCCAAATTTCCTTCTTTTGAATTTGATTTTGCTGTTATTGTAGATCGATCAGTCAAAGCAGGTACCTTGCTCAAGTCCATTGAAGAAACAGCGGGCGAATCACTTAAAGAGTTAGATGTATTTGATGTTTTTGAAGGAGAGTCACTTGGTGAAAACAAAAAGAGTATTGCCTTTCGCCTCTCCTTCTTGGATAAAAATAAAACTTTGACTATCAAGGATGTAGAACCTATAATTAATAAAGTTCTAAAGGTTCTCGAAAAAGAATATTCAGCTAAATTACGGTCGTAGAGATAACTAGTGCTTTCAAATCAAAGCCCATATCACGAGCAGTTTCATAACTTACTGGACCAGGTCCGGGAAGAGGTAGATTCTCTGAAAGGAGAAATAAAGAAGCTTAAAAAAGAAAACAGTAAGCTGCGTTCCAAGCTGAAAGAAATTCAGGATGGGCAAGAAGATATCTATTCTGCTATTTCTGAATCTGAACGTCTTTCTATGCGCCACCAGGTTTTAGGACTGATTTCTAAAATTGATGAGCATCTCGAGGATAACGAATGAAATCGATAAAAGTAACCATACTGGGTAAACAGTATCCGCTGAAAGTTGAGGATTCGGAAGAAGAAGCCATGAGGCGCATTGCGCAGTATGTGGATGACAAATTCCGACAGTATAAAAAGGAGCTCAACAAACAACCGGATACGACGGTAATGACTCTCGCCGCTTTAAGTATAGCCGAAGAGCTCTTTGAGGAGAGAAAACGCAACAGAGAGCTTGACAAGCAGGGCGATGAAGTATTACAGAACGTCAATAAATCTCTGGAAGAGTTTATTGAGGAGATTAAAAGCTAGCCCTAAATTCCTGTTCTGAGAAACCCCTTATTTTCTTTACCTTTAGAGCTTCAATCCAGAAGCTATTTTTGTTTAAATCCAACTGAAGCATGTCAAAGAATCTGCTCAATATTCTATTTATTGGTGATATTGTCGGGGAGCCGGGCCTAAGCTTACTTGATACTTTCCTCCCAAGCCTAATTGATAAACATGAGGCCGACTTCGTTATTGCTAACGGGGAAAATTCTCACAAAGGAAAAGGTATTAACCGTTCTATTATCAAGCGCCTGTACGACTTAGGCGTCCACGTTATTACCGGCGGCAACCACTCTTTTGCCAAGTGGAAAGTCTTTGATTATATGAAGGAAGACGGCAATGTGCTGCGGCCAATGAATTATCCCAAAGGAAATCCGGGCTATGGTTTTGGCATTTATGATATTCCTGATTTCGACCAGAAGATTGGCGTCCTCAACCTACAGGGACGTACTTTTATGCAGCCCATTGATGATCCCTTTACTACCGCCGACTGGGTTATTGAGCGGATGAAAGAAGAAACGGATATCATTTTTGTGGATTTCCACGCTGAGGCTACGGCCGAAAAACTGGCCATGGCCTGGCACTTGGATGGAGATATCTCTGTCTTTGTAGGGACCCATACCCACGTTCCTACTCATGATGCCCGGCTCTTCCCCAACGGGATGGGGTATATCAGTGATGTTGGAATGACCGGCTCTTTTGATTCGGTCTTGGGCATGGATAAAAATACTTCAATGAATCGATTTAAGCTGGGCACCCCTCACCGCTATCGGCTGGCCAACGGTAATAATCACCTCTGTGGATTGCTGACTAAAGTAAATCTGGAATCTGCAAAATGTGAACATATTGAACCGATTATTTATCCCTCCTTTAATTCAAGCAATCTTGGAGACTAGTCTTATATGTCTACTATTTTAGAAGGACAGCATATTACCAAACAGTTTGCCAGTGAAGGCAATAATGGTCCCCTTACGGTACTTGACAATACTTCCATTACCATTGAAAAAGGATCTGTTGTTACCGTATCAGGAGTCAGTGGCTGTGGCAAGAGCACGCTCCTGCATATTTTAGGAGGATTGGATGAACCGGACTCGGGTTCGGTATTATGGAATGGGAAATCCATCTACAAAATGGGCCAAGAAGAGTTGGCACAGTTTCGCAATACAAACCTTGGTTTTGTATTCCAGTTTCATCACCTGCTTCCTGAGTTTACGGCCCTGGAAAACATCATGATGCCCGCACTCATTAAAGGAGAAAGCCCGCAACAAGTTGAAGAACGGGCTATGTCACTTTTAGAAGAGTTTGGTATTCCCGGACGGGCCGAACATCGCCCTACCCAACTCTCGGGCGGCGAACAGCAACGTGTGGCCATGGCTCGAGCCTTAGTAAATGATCCTGACCTTATCTTAGCTGATGAACCAACAGGAAACCTTGATGAGAAGAACAGTGATATTCTGCTGTCACTCTTATTTGATCTGCGAGAAAAGGAAGATGTCAGTATTTTATTGATCACCCATGAAAAAGATATTGCTAAACAGTCTGATATGATCTATGAACTATCAAAAGGCAAACTACACGAAGTTTAAATTTTGCTATCAAGCAAAACAATGATATTTTCACCCACTTCAAGAAACCAAGATTAATACGTTTTCAACCATGAGTAAGAAACAAGTAAAAGAGGAATTAGAGCAAGACATTCTGCTAGAAACATTTTCTAAAGCGCAGAATTTATACGATAACAATAAATCGGCCCTTATAGGAGCAGCTATTGCGCTTATCGTTTTAATCGGCGGCTCGGTTGGATATTACTATTATTCAACTGCTCAAGAAAATGAGGCCCAACAGCTTATGGCCAAAGCAACACAGGCCTATTTGAACCAAGACTATCAAACTGCATTGACGGGCTCTGATACCCAATTTACGGTAGGCTTTGAACAGATTGTTAATAATTTCCCTTTGACAGATGCTGCAAACTTGGCCAGCTACTATGCTTCTGTTTGTGAGTTTAACCTTGGTAACACACAGGAAGCACTCAATTATATCACTGAATATGAAGTACCAGAAGGCATTTTAGGGGTTGCCCCGATCGCTTTTCATGGGGTTATACACACGGAACTGGGTAACCATGAAAAGGCAGCCGATATTTATATTAAAGCAGCCGAATGGGACAAAAATGAATCCACTACCCCTTACAATTATCTTGAGGCAGCACGAGCATACCAAGATGCAGGAAATACTGATAAAGCACGTGAATATGCTCAAAAGGTTGTAGATGAACACGACCAGAGTTCACATGTTACAACAGCAGAAAAGCTGTTAGGCACACTTGCTGTTGCACAATAAGTTTTTTGATTCTCTTTATAGGAAAAAGCGATCAGTTCTGCTGATCGCTTTTTTTATTTTGGACACCTTTCTAAGCTTAAACACTCTATGGAATAAAGAACATATCTCACAAACTATGAATCTTCACATGTGGATCGAGATGGCATCTCGATCTTCTCTTAATAGGCATCGATAGGAATCATCCTCATCGTGCAAGTGTCTCGTTTATCATATTCTAATTTAAGCCTTCTTTTAGCTAGATACGATGCTGTAGATCGATATAGGACCTCGATCTTTAAAAACCAATTCATTTAATTAAAGACAATAAAACCTAGTAGTTCAGTAGTCTTATGGATTGAGATAGCATCTCGATCTACAAGACCTTTTTCCCAATTCAGTATGCCATCAAATATGTAGGGACACAGTGCACTGTGTCCCTACTATCTGAAAAACCGTTATACTGCCCGGATATTTTCTGTACTAACTGAAATAAATCCAGAGGAAAGCGATGATACCAAGCAAGCCAATGGTTAACCAAATTGATCGCCTGGTAACCTCTGTATCCTCAATGGTTTTGTGATAAATCACGTCTTTGATCTGCTCTTCATCCGGCTTCTCAGTAAATAGACTCACTGTAATCAATATCACAGTACAGATCACAAACATCAGCAATGCGAAGTGTAAGAAATTGATCGTAGCTATATCGTGCCAGAAACCGGAAAGTGAACTTTTATACAACTCAAGAAAGAAGCGAGCAAAACCAAGTACAAATCCTGATATAAGCGATGCAAAGGCCCCGGTACTGTTGAGCCTTTTATAGAATAGTCCCACTAAAAATACTGCAGTGATGGGAGGTGCAATATAGGCCTGCACGCTTTGTAGATACAAGAACAACTGGTTTGAGAAGTACTCCATGAATGGAATCCACAACAGCCCAAGAATAACCAATATTACGGTAGACACCTGTCCTACAATCACCAGCTCATGCTCGGTTGTATCCTCTTTGAACTTCTTATAGAAATCAAGAGTAATAAGTGTTGAACAAGAGTTAAAAACGGATGACAACGAACTCATAAGAGCGGCAAATAATCCGGCTATAACCAATCCACGCAGCCCTACCGGCAATACTGCCTGTGCAAGTACCGGCAGGGTATCATTGGGTTCTGTAATATTAAGTGCTCCCTGCTGGACCAAAGCATAAGCTACAATACCGGGCAGTACAAAAATAAACAGCGGCAACATCTTTAAATAGCCGGCAAAAATTGTTCCCTTTCGGGCATTCTCTTCATCTCGGGCCGAAAGTACCCGCTGAACGATGAACTGATCGGTACACCAGTACCAAATACCCAATATGGGAGCTCCAAATAAGATACCTGTCCATGGATAGTTGGTGTGTTCGGCAGAACGCCACAGACTAAAAAATTCGGGGTCCACTACTTTGGTCATTTCTCCCCATCCGCCGAGCTCTTGCAGTCCGAAGAAGGTAACCGCTAGCGCTCCACCTAAAAGCACAAACATCTGCACAAGATCAGTATAGACCACAGCTTTGAGTCCACCGAAAATAGTATAAATACCGGTGACAACAACTAGAATAAAGGCCCCAACCCAAAAATCCACACCAATAGCTTCAAAAACGATACCTCCGGCATAGATCGTTACCGAAATTTTAGTAAGCACATAACCGATAATAGAAACCACCGAAAGATACATACGAGATTTAGTATCGTAGCGTCTCTCCAAAAACTCCGGCATGGTAGAGACGTTGCTTTTTAGGTAAAATGGCACAAAAATCCATCCCAACATTAACAGGGCAATTCCGGCCAGAATCTCATATTGTGCCACAGGAACTCCTTCGGCAAACCCGCTGCCGGCCAGGCCAATTAAATGCTCGGAACCAATATTTGAGGCAAATAATGAGGCTCCAACTACAAACCATCCGACATCGCGACCCGCCAGGAAGTAATCGGTAGATTCGTTTTGTGACCGCTCACGATGTGAGGCCCACCAAGCGATAGCAAAAACGATCAGGAAGTAAACTCCAATTGTGACTATATCCAGCAGGCTAAGATCTACTGCAATAATTTCAGATCCACTCATATAGTTTAAATATGGTTAATAGTATAATTCAGAGATATAATAAAAGAGTATCTTAAGAAGGAGGAGCATACTGCATGTCTACCCATTTACGCTCTTTACCACTTTCAATTGCTTTGTGAATAAAATGCACGCCAACAGCCCCATCCTGAACAGTCGGAAAGTCATAGCTCGAAATATCAATTTCTTCGCCCCGGAGACGATCCGCTACAGCTTCGGATACATTGGAGTAGATATTGGCAAATGCTTCAATAAATCCTTCGGGATGTCCCGGTGGAATGCGACTTGCCTTGTTTGCTGCTTCTGATAAATAAGGATTTCCTCGTTTGTATATCTCTTCAGGCTTATCCGGATATTTAATATTCAGGGTATTGGGTGTTTCCTGGTGCCACTCTAATGCAGCTTTATCTCCGTAAATTCGGATATTAAAATCGTTTTCTTCGCCAATAGATATCTGCGAAGCATAAAGGATACCACGCACACCATCCTGGTAATGCACTAACATATTGGCATCATCTTCAAGAGCCCGGTCATCCACAAAAGTATGAATATCAGCATAGAGCTCTTTGAGTCGAAGTCCGGTAATATACTCTACTAAATTCTCGGCGTGCGAGCCGATATCGGCAACCACGGAGGATACCCCGGCCCGGGCAGGATCGGTCCGCCAAACGGCCTGTTTGGCCCCTTCTTCTTCCAGAGGTTCCGACAGCCACCCCTGGGGATATTCTACAACAATCTTACGCAGCTTTCCCAGCTTTCCATCTTGTACCATCTGCCGGGCTTCTTTAACCATGGGATAGCCTGTATAGTTATGAGTAAGAGCAAAAATAACATCGTGTTCTTTCACAAGTCGGCAAAGCTCCTCTGCATTTTCCACCGTGTTGGTCATCGGCTTATCACACACCACATTAATACCGGCTTCAATAAAAGTCTTACATACATCAAAATGTAAGTGATTGGGTGTGACGACAGACACAAAATCTATACGCTGCTCTTCAGGTAATTCGGCTTCCATTTGCGCCATCTGCTGGTAAGAATCATAAACCCGATTGTTATCCAGATTCAACTGTTTTCCCATCTCGGCCGATTTCTGCGGATCAGAAGAAAATGCCCCGCCAATCAGTTCAATTTTACCATCAAGAGCTGCAGCCTTGCGATGAACCTCACCAATAAAAGCTCCCGGGCCACCGCCTACCATCCCATATCTAATTTTTCTATTCAATTTCACAAATTTTTGTTTTGATAAACTCACATTTCGATGCTCTTTAATAAGAAATATTCAAAACTAAATTGCAAGCAGTTTTCTGCTATATACCTTTCATTTTCCTGCAACTCAAAAGCATTTGCAAGTATCTTTCTTCTGATCTATAATGGTTATTTCATTCAAAGAAAAGGATTTAAAAGAATATGGTTGACAAACCCTTCAACATCCAATCAGAAACAAATGAATATGATGCGATTGTGGTGGGCACCGGCATCAGCGGCGGATGGGCGGCAAAAGAGCTCACAGAAAACGGACTACAAACGTTAGTGCTTGAACGCGGGCGCATGGTCGAGCATATTGAAGACTATCCCACCATGCATATGGATCCCTGGGATTTTGAAAACAATGGTCAACCTACCCGGGAAGAAAAAAAGCGACAGCACAAGCAAGCCCGTACCGGTTACACTACACATAGAGCTCATAACCACTTTTTTGTGGATGATCTCAAACATCCCTACAACGAAGACAAGCGATTCGATTGGATGCGTGGATACCAGGTTGGGGGACGTTCCATTGTGTGGGGACGTCAGAGTTATCGCCTGAGTGATTATGATTTTGAAGCAAATGCCAAAGATGGCATTGCCGTAGACTGGCCTATTCGGTATAAGGATCTTAAACCATGGTATGATTACGTAGAAGAATACATAGGCGTAAGCGGAGAAAACCTCGGACTTCCACAGTTGCCGGACGGAAAGTTTTTAAAACCGATGGAACTGAATTGTGTCGAAGAGCATCTACAACAACACCTTTCTGATAATTATTATGACCGACTGTTAACTATTGGTCGGGCAGCCCATATTACTGAAGGTACTAAAGAGGGGGCAGGACGCGTCAGCTGTAAATATCGCAACCGGTGTATGCGGGGTTGTCCCTATGGGGCTTATTTCAGCAGTAATTCCTCTACCCTGCCCGCTGCGGAACAAACCGGTAATATGACGTTGATGCCGAATTCTATCGTACATGAGATACTCTATGATCCGGAAACTCAGCGGGCCACCGGCGTTCGCGTTATCGACCGGGAATCGAAGAAGACCTATGTCTATAAGGCAAAGGTTATCTTTCTATGTGCTTCGGCCATTGGGTCAGCCAGTATTCTTATGCAATCCACATCTAAGCGTTTTCCCAATGGGCTGGGAAATGATTCCGGAGAACTCGGACATAATATCATGGATCACCACTTCCGAGTTGGCGCTTCAGGAAAATATGATGGATTTCACAATAAATACTACACCGGCCGACGCCCGAATGGTATTTATATTCCACGTTTCCGTAATTTAGGCGGAAATACAGATCATGAAGATTTTCTCAGAGGATATGGTTATCAGGGGGGTGCCAGCCGAAGCGACTGGTCAGAGAATGTACGTGAATTAAAATATGGAGCCGATCTAAAAGAAGAGATTCTCAAACCCGGGGGCTGGTCTATGGGCTTAACCGGCTTTGGAGAAACCCTGCCCTATCATGAGAACCATATGTACCTGGATTACGATAATAAAGATGAGTGGGGACTGCCAACTATCACTTTTGATGTTGAGTTTAAAGAAAATGAAATGGCCATGCGTAAAGATATGGCTAACCAGGCAGCCCAAATGCTGGAAGATGCCGGATTTAAAGATGTCAGTACCTATGACTCTATTGGTGCACCTGGCCTTGGCATCCATGAAATGGGGACGGCACGAATGGGTCGCAACCCGAAAACATCCGTATTAAATGAGCACAATCAGATCCACAGTGTACCCAACGTATACGTGACAGATGGTGCTGCCATGACTTCCTCGGCCTGCCAGAATCCCTCACTCACCTATATGGCCCTTACAGCAAGAGCAACCAACCATGCCGTTGAAGAGCTCAAAAAGATGAACTTATAACGTTGACACTATGGACAGACGAGAAGCGCTTAAAAAAATAGGACTTTCATTTGGGATTTTAATTGGAGCCCCGACCGCAGTAAGCGTGTTACAGGGATGCGGTAGAGGCAATACAGGTTTCTCTAACCCACATTTTTTTAACCAGCCTGAAGCCGAGGTTATCACAAAAATCGTGGATATTATCCTTCCTCCTACTAAGGATACGCCCGGAGCTTCCGATGTGGGCGTGCCACAATTTATTGATCAATATTTGGAAGAAGTTGTACCCCTGGATGAACGAGCCAGAACCAAAGAATATCTAAATAACTTCATTGAACAGATTCAGAGAGAAACAGGAAAACAGAAGGTCTCGGAGTTTACCAAATCAGATATTGAACCATTTGTGGCAAAGAGCCTCAATAAAAGCCAAGCGGAAGAGGATGCCATTTATGAACAGATCGATAACTATGTTCAGGCAAAGCAAAACGGTGATGATCCGGAGCTTATTGAAGAAGTTGCTGCCTTTGCGCTGCTCACAAATCTTCGAAGCATGGCTATCTGGAGCTACAAAACCAGTCAAAAAATTGGTGAAAAGGTTTTAGCATATGATCCCGTTCCGGGTCGCCAGCAGGGCTGTGTTAACTTACAAGATGAAACCGGCGGCAAAGCCTGGTCTCTATAATTAAATACTGATATTGTGGATAGAAGAGATTTTATAAAAAATACGCTACTCTCTACTACCTTTGCTACCTTGGGCAGCTTTTCAGTCTTTTCAGATCTTTCAGCCCCAAACTCGTCATCCCAAAGATTTACCCTCAATTATGCTCCTCACTTCGGGATGTTTGAAAAACATGCTGGCAAAGATCCTATTAAACAACTGCAATTTATGGCTGATACAGGTTTCAAGGCCCTCGAAGACAACTCCATGCGCGATCGTTCAATTAAGGAACAAAAGCATATTGCTAAAGAAATGAAAAGACTGAATATGGATATGGGCGTGTTTGTAGCCCACTCTATCGGGTGGGAGGAACCTAACCTCACAACTGATGATAAAGATGCTCACAAGAAGTTTCTGGAGGAAATACGGGCATCTGTGGATGTAGCAAAACGTGTTAATGCAACCTGGATGACTGTGGTACCTGGACGGTTACATCCACGGCTGGAGCTCCCCTACCAAACTGCCAATGTTATTGAGGTGTTGAAAAAGGCAGCTAAAATCCTGGAGCCTCATGGCCTTGTTATGGTCCTGGAGCCACTAAATCCCCTGCGCGACCACCCCGGGCAGTTCCTGACCAAGACTTCCCAGGCCTATGAGATCTGTAAAGCTGTTGGCAGCCCCTCTTGCAAAATTCTCTATGATGTCTATCACCAACAGATTACAGAAGGCAACTTAATACCAAATATCGAATATGCGTGGGATGAAATTGCTTATATACAAGTGGGTGATAATCCCGGCAGAAATGAACCTACTACAGGAGAGATTAACTATAGAAATCTTTTTAAGTTTTTAGCTAAAAAGGGATATGAGGGCATCATCGGGATGGAGCACGGCAATTCAATGGCCGGCAAGAAAGGAGAACAGGCCGTGATTGAAGCTTACCGAGCGTGTGATCCGGGTTAATTTCAGACATCGGAAGTTTTCAAAACTTCCGATGTCTATACGCTTTATAGATTCGTCGGAGGACAACCCCAGCACCCGACGAGAGATAAAAACCGAGATCCCGAAACAAGTTCGGGATGACAAGCAAGTTGTAATATGATTTTTAAACTCGGAGAGCTGAACGTCCCCTTGCCCAGCATTAGGATTGTGAGGGCTTGGGGGGATACTGTCTGAGGCTCTTGCGGAGGAGACTTTTTCCTGTCCCTTCAATGGCGGGCATGGCTTTTAACAAGAACGGGAATCATCCCGATCCGGCGGACAGGGTGACATGGTAGGTGAATAACATAGGGGACTATGTACTATTGTAAAAGATTTACGGTTTACTAACAGGGGGTTTGGGGGAATTGCGGGAACATCTATCGTAAAAGCAATAAGCGCCACAAAGCAGTATATTCCTTTACGGTTATAATAAGTTCAAGATCTACAATTCCCACCAATACTTTTTTGGTTCGTTTTTTGGTAACAAAAAATGAACAGCACACTCCGATCATATTGACCATCATTGCAGTGAGATAAAAACCGAGATCCCGAAACAAGTTCGGGATGACAAGCAAGTTGTAATATGATTTTTAAACTCGGAGAGCTGAACTTCCCATTACCCATCATTAGGATTGTGAGGGCTTGGGGGAATACTGTCTGAGGCTCCGCAGAGAAGACTTTTCCCTGTCCCTCCAATGTAGTGGGCATGGCTTTTANTGACAAGCAAGTTGTAATATGATTTTTAAACTCGGAGAGCTGAACTTCCCATTACCCATCATTAGGATTGTGAGGGCTTGGGGGAATACTGTCTGAGGCTCCGCAGAGAAGACTTTTCCCTGTCCCTCCAATGTAGTGGGCATGGCTTTTAACAAAAGACGTCTGTCATCTGGATCCATCGGCCGGCGAACAGGGTGACATGGCTTTTGCTGAGTAAAGAAGGTTCTCTTTATTGATAAGAGAGTTAAACAGCTTTAAGTGACTAATCGAAATGTGAGTATCGTATGGTCGCACTGAAGTACGGCCTACCTATTTTTCCAGCTTGAGCGTAAATAATCCGTCATCAGTCACCAATCTTACTTCTTTGCCGTTTTGTCACTTAGTTCTCTAACCTATAGCCTTATCCCCACCCATTTAGAAAAACAAAGTATATAAAAAAGAAAAGGTTGCCCTTCCCTATATCAGGGAGAACAACCTTCCAAAATATAATCCGACGAAGAAGAATTAACTCTTCTTATCGGTTAGACCAATATGCTCCAGAGCTTCATGCGAACATCCTTGCCAATCGTTCGGCTGGTTGCCCTGGTAACCGATATCTTCGATCCCCATTTTGCTGGACCAAAAGCCCGAGGCCACTAAGTCTCTGAACTGATTAAAGAAGTTAACCCCCTGCTGCATCTCCGGTTTAGCTTCGTCGGGATAGGCAATTTCATCCAGCATCTCTTTCTTTTGAGAATCTGAACAATCAATAAATTTGGCATTAAACCGCTTTTGGCACTGCACATCCAGCCATTTTAACCCGCCCCGGATTGGCGTCTGGTAATAAGGGCGATCCAGCATCGTAAAATCGATAAACTGGGGCACACCCGCATCTTCGGCATTGCCCGAGCGTTCATCGGCCGGGATAATCATATTACCCAGCTGACGAACCGTCTCGAACTCGTGATCTGTAAAGAATTGAGAATTCCACTTCTCCAGATCCTCTTCAGTTACATGCTTCCAGAATTCATGCTGCTCGGCAGCCTTTTGGGGAGCTGTCTGGCATCCTGTCATCGCAAATCCGGCAGCTAATGTACCAAGTGAAAGTGTTTTTAAAGCTTCTCTTCTATCCATATTATTTTTGCAGTCAATAGTTAAAAAGAACAGGCCCGGTTAAATATTTCTTTTTTTCATTTGATCGGTGATATACTCCGATGCTCTCATCGAGAGGGCCAAAATAGTCCATGTCGGGTTTTTGTGAGGCTGCGATACAAAAGAACCTCCATCTACCACAAACAGATTGTCGACGTCATGAGCCTGGCAATATTTATTGAGTACTGAGCTCTTCGGATCATCTCCCATGCGGGTAGTACCAACTTCATGGATAATCTGTCCCGGCTCGGTGATACCATAGCCATCCTCTTTTCCGGGCATATCACCCAGCGTTTCTCCACCCATTTCGTCAATAATCTCGCGAAATGTTTCCTGCATATGTTTTACCTGCTTATATTCCTGGTCGCTCCACTCATAATTGAATCGAAGTACCGGAATACCCCACTCATCAACCATATTGGGATCAATTTCACAGTAATTATCTTCGTAAGCAATACTTTCGCCACGTCCCGATAAACCAACCACCGAACCGTAATAACGGCGGTAATCTTCTTTAAGACTCTTTCCATAGCCTCCTCTTCCATTGGGCTTATCCTGGAAGATATCATTATAATTTTGGATACCGCCCATAAAACCATAACTGGGCATTCCGCGGCCGCCCCACAGTTCTACGTGATATCCACGTGCAAAGTCCAGTTTACTATTATCTTTCCACCACGGAATGTACAAGTGGCCTCCGCCGACCCCATCTTCATTATGAGTGGGCATATTCATCAATTCCGGGATCAAGCCGGCAACGGAAGTTCCCGTAGAATCCATCAGGTATTTGCCCACGACGCCACTTGAATTTGCAAGTCCGTTAGGAAAATCCTTTGATTTAGAATTAAGCAGCAAACGTGCCGACTCACAGGCACTGGCAGCGAGCACCACAACTCTCGACTTCACTTTATACTCCTTGCCATCCTTTTTATCTACATACGAAACTCCGGTAGCCTTACCATCACTATAGGTAACTTCCCGAACCATCGCATTATTGATGATTTTTAGATTCCCGGTCTTTCGTGCCGGTGGCAATAGCACCGAGGGAGAAGAAAAGTTAGAATGTGTAGCACAACTTCTATTGCACTGCCCACAATAGTGACAGGGAGCACGATCGTTAATAGATTCCGTGATTATTGATAGGCGTGAGGGTATCATGGGGATTCCCATATCATCACAAGCATTTTTTATAAGATGCTCATAACAACGCGGCTCCGGGGGATCCATAAAGATACCGCCCGGCTCATTAGGAATTCCTTCGTTAGTGCCAAAAACTCCAACAAGACGATCTACTTTATCATAATAGGGAGAAATCTCTTCGTAGCTAATAGGCCAGTCATCCCCGCGCCCATCAACACTTTTAGCCCTAAAATCATCCGGACCGAAGCGCAGAGAAATACGCCCCCAGTGGTTGGTACGTCCCCCAAGCATACGACCCCGAAACCAGCTGAAATTGGTACCGTCAGTAGTTGTGTAGGGTTCCCCCTCTATATCCCAACCACCAAAGCAAGCATCAAACTCACCAAAAGGTTGCTTATCTGTTGGGCCACCGCGCCTGGGAGTCTCATAGGGCCAGGTAAACATGGCGAATTCCTCAGAATCAAACCACCCACCTGCTTCAAGAATTAATACATTAAGACCGGCCTTAGTAAGTTCATGGGCGGCCATTCCCCCGCCAGCACCGGAGCCGACGATACAAACATCATACTTTTCTGAACTTTCAATAATCTGCATATGCGAAATACCTGTTTAATGATTTTAGACTATAGGATATTGAGGTTGAACAATCAGTTCGTCATATCTTTAACTTTAATATTTCGGAACCATACATCATTACCGTGATCCTGCAGGCCAATATGTCCTTCTTTGGCAACATCCACGAAACCTTCAAAATCATCGAACTTGCTATTAGCTACCATCTCCTTCCAGTCATCAGTCCACAGGTGATACTCAAGAACCTTTTCCCCATTCTGGAAATGAACAACGGTGCCTTGGTATACCAAAATGCGCACTTCATTCCATTCGCCATGCGGATTAGCATTTTGAGGCTCAGCAGGTATCATATCATATAGTGCTCCGGCTTGGCGATTCCCATTTTCACCTAAGCGGGCATCAGGATGATTTTCATTATCCAGGATCTGCATCTCCGGAGCTGATTTCCAGATTGGCTCGCCGTTTTCTCCACACTGTTCTTCAGCTAAGTAGAAAATGCCACTATTACCACCTTTGGTCACTTTCCATTCCAGCTTTAGCTCAAAATCACTGTATTTTTTCTTACTGATAATATCTCCACCGCCCCCAGCTTCACCGGCACCAGAGCCAATAACTTTAATAGCACCGTTTTCTACCGTCCATCCTTTTTCAGGAAATCCATCTTTACAATATCCACGCCAGTGTTCCCCTGGATTTTCGCCATCGAACAGTAACGTCCAGCCATCATCTTTTTCCGCATCACTTAACGTATTAGGCGGGATATCAGCTTCTACAGTTTCATTCTCTTTATCGTTATCCTTTTTTTCTGATGACTGACATCCTACGATGAGTAAGCCCATCCCAATAATGGCCAGTAATATTACTCTGCTTGTATTCATAATAATTAGTATTTAAAGTTATTAACTGTCTGTTTTTAAAATTCTATTCATTTGAACGGGTGAAGTTGTGTTATCCTGTCAAAACCGTTCTGCCACCAATAAAAAACAATACTCCGAAAGAAATGAAGTTTTAAATCACTTGCAACCTCTGCATTGAAATAACAACATTATCTTTGCAGTCGCAACATGTTAGCCGGCATCCAGTTGCGCCCGGATATCAAGTAGTAGTTTTTTAGTTGCTTTAATACCTTCAAATTCGCTGAGTGCATCCCCTTCGTATTCTATTCCAATGTAACCGTTATACCCTGCCTCGTGGATGATCTGGATCATCTTTTTAAAATCGATCGTTGTTTCCTGTCCCCGCTTATCAAAGGCATAGCTTTTTGCGCTAACTCCTTTTGCAAAAGGCATCATTTCTTTAACTCCCTGGTAGCGGTCATATTCCTCGACACATTCCCCCTCCCACCGGGCTCCGCCTTCTCTTTTGATGCAGAAATTACCAAAGTCTGGCAGGGTACCGCAATTGTCCATTGCCACTTGTCTCATCACTTCACCAAGCCATTGTGCGTCAGAAGAGTAACCTCCGTGGTTTTCGACAATTATATTTATTCCATAATCTTTAGCAAACTCTGCAAGCCGGCCTAACCCATCTACTGCCGCCTGTTTCTGCTCATGAGGGCTACCGTCACCATAAGTATTTACCCGGATAGAATGACATCCCAGGTATTCTGCGGCTTCCACCCATTTATAATGGTTTTCAACGGCCTCTATTCGTTTTTGCTGATCGGTTACTGCTAAGTCTCCTTCACCATCGACCATGATGAGCAGCTGCTCAACTCCCAGATCATCGCATCGGCTATTCATCTCATCCAGATAAGAGGGGTCATTTACTTTATCTGTAAAAAACTGATTCACATACTCTACTGCAGTAATCCCAAACTCATTTTTAGTCGTTTCAGCAAACTCAAGGTGATCAATCTTACCGTCAAAGATATGTCGGTGTAAACTCCATTCTGCCAATGAAATATCAAACAATGACTTAGCACGAGGTTCGGATTGTAAAAGCATTGCTTTTACCAACCCCGGTGTACTTACAGATACAGATGCAAGCCCGGCAATTTTAAGAAAGTTCTTCCTTTCCATTAGCAGTCAACCTTATTTATTAAAAGTAACCCAACAAAATTTTTAAATAACAACCTTTTTTTTCTTGAATTAGTCAAGATATATAAGGCATTTTTAGTTTTTTTCACATTTATGGAAGCGGTTCCAATTTTTAAAAAATGGGATTGTTATTTGTCCCTTGACATCATTTACGATAAAATCATAGTGGATATAAATTGCTCAATTTAGTCTGATAAATATTATAACTTATCGTAATTTCATGGTAGCATATAAACAGACTATCTGGGCATAAATAAAATAGTAGTGCTTAGTACTAATATGTATAATCCTTTTTTTCTCTTTTAAAAAGGACCAAAGGTCCTATTTTTGTAGAACCTTCATTTCCCCAGGCTAATAACCGATGACTAACACAACAAAATGTAAAGTGTTAGAGTAAACTTAATTATTAACGAAAACGACGTAGCAGTGAAAGTTACACTCAAAGATATTGCTGAAGATACCGGCTATTCTATTTCTACTATATCTCGTGCCTTAAATGGTCTTGATAAAACCAGTACCAAAGCTAAACGCGAAATCTTAAAAAGTGCCCGAAAACTCAACTATCCTCTGCACAACAAAATTGATAGTGCAACGGCCACGGGAGATTTAAATGTAATGCTTATTACCGGGGTTGAAATAGGAGAATTTTACGCTTCGTTTTTTAACGGTATCAATAATGCTGCTTCTCGTGAAAAGGTGCGCTTGAGCTTAACAAGCCTGGAAAATGAGATCCCGGACCTGCAGGAAATTGCTAATAATATTGAAGAGCAATCCTACAATGGCCTCATTATCAATACCCCTCGTTTTAGCACGGCCCAATATCGTAAGCTCAAAGAAGCTCTGCCCGATGACTTCCCTGTTATCTCTAACGAGGTGCTTGATAACCAGATTTTTGACACCGTTGGTTTCGATAATTACAGTGCCGGCAATTTAGTTGCCAAACATTTTGAAGATCGGGGCTATACAACATGCGGTATTATTCGGGGCCCTTCTGAAAAGACGGCTGCACGCCTTCGAGGACATGGATTTACGGATTATATTAACGGTGTAGAAGACATGGAAATTTTACTGGAAGCCGAAGGGAACTACTCTTTTGATTCAGGAGTTCAGGCATTCCAGGCTTTCGAGCAGCTAGAAGAAAAACCCAGTGCTATCTTTTCTGCTAATGACAATATGTGCAAAGCTTTTATGAAAGAAGCGATGTTAGAGGGGTACACTTTCCCGGATGATATTGCTATTGTTGGTTTTGATGACCTGCCGATGTGCCGAAATCACCGCCCTACCATTTCATCTGTTCATACAGACTATGAACTGCTGGGGAAAGTATCCATCCAGAAGATGAAAGAGATGCTTGCTAATCCTGAAGATCCTAAGACACTGCTAAGCTTGGTGCCGGTGGAACTTAATGTTCGGGAATCTTCATAATCAAAGATCTTTAATATCAGAAGATAGTAACCAACTTTACTCCTCAGGAGCCAACTCTTTACTAAACATCCACTCATATAAATGAGGATTACGATAAGCCTGTACCCAGGCTCCAACGTGTCCTTCATCAGGGTACTCAGTAAAGCCGGGCGAACCACCTGCAAGCTGAATAGCATCTACCATAGTACGAGAGTACTCCGGTTTTACTGTTTTATCTTTGCTTCCGTGAAAGACCCACAAAGGTATATCCGTTAGTATAAATGCACGGCTCACATCCCCTCCCCCGCATACCGGTGCAGCGGCAGCAAATTTTCGGGGATAGCGCTGGATAATATCAAACGTTCCAAATCCTCCCATTGAGATACCTGTCACATAGAGCCGGTTTTTGTCCACGGTGTACTTCTTCTGTAGCTTTTCAAGTAGCTCAATCGTAAGCCTCATCGGCTCACTAGGATGCTCCAGCATGGGTTGTGTAAAAGTAGTCGTATCACGCAATGCCTTGAGTGAAGACCAATACTCTCCTTTGGGAACCTGTGGAGCCAACACAAAAGCAGGGTACTTCTTACGCATCGTGGGATCTGCAAAATGGGAAACGCCCCATTTTAACTGGCTGTAGTTATCACTGCCTCGTTCCCCTGCTCCATGCAAAAAGAGCACAAGAGGGTAACTTTTGGAACTATCATAATCCGCTGGTTTGAGCAGGCGGTATTGCAGTTCATTACCCAAGCTATCGCTATAGCTATGGGCTTTAAAATCTGTAATCTGGGCTGTTGCAAGCTGGCACATTACCAGCACCAAAAGCGGGGTAATAATTTCTTTTTTTAGCATGATCACCTTTTCTAAAAAGTTCAGAGATAACAATTATTTCATAAAACATAAATATATCAACCTTCTCGATCTACCTTCATTGGAGGCAAATTCTTTTCCTGACACATTAAAAAAGAGTTCCATAATGAGATCTCATGCACTTACCTCCCCCTCTTGAATTCGTAACCACTGGTGGTAAGAGAGATTTAGGGAGATTGATTCTTCGGTCTTACAGTACAAACCAATGGGGATCTGAAATCCCGTCATATCATCCTGAATTCAGTTTAGGATGACAAGGTAAGCGAATAGCATAGAGAGCAAGTGCTGTTATAGAGGATTTACGGTTTCCTTATAGGGGGTTTGGGGGAATTGCGGGAACGTCTATCATAAAAGCAATAAGAGCCACAAAGCAATATATTTCTTTACGGTTATAAAAAGTTCAAAATCTACAATTCCCACAATACTTTTTTGGTTCGTTTTTTGGTAACAAAAAATGAACAGCACACCCCAGTCATATCGACTATCATCGCAGTGAGATAAAAAAAAGATCTCGATCCCCCGACCGATTGACACGATAACATGGCTGCTTTTAATGTGGTTTTTCAATCAGGAATCTGTATTTCAATAAATAGATGAGCAGTATCATCCCCTCCTTCAGATAGCATCCCGTGTTTTTTCAGCAGAAAACTGCCCAAAGGGGGACTTTTCCTTGCTCCTTCAACGGTTGCATATGGGTTGTTTCGGATAGGGGTATTGCTTTATATAATTCGCCAGACGGCAACCCCAGCCGCCCGACGAGGGGTGGGAAATTCTCCAAGATGACGAGGCAGGGTTTTGTTCTGAAACCTGCATAAGCGAAGCTGCCATTGACGACAAACCGTTATTACAGCACATTATTCAGATGTCACTCCGAACATAGTGAGGAGTCCCAAGTTGTATAGCAGCATAGTATCCTTTCAGTAGCTGACTGCTGGTAATCTGAGTTGATACTACTCATCGTCGGGCTCCTCGGAGTGAAGAGGCCGTGGCATACCGCTCTTCTCCGAGGAGGAACTTATAACCATATTTTGAGCAATATATAAGTCTCTTGGAGCTATAACAGACTACCCATAGTACTGCGCGATCGGCTACTATCGGTAGAGAACTTTAATGTAAGATTCCGCTATTTAATACCTATTACAGTCCACCTAGCCGCCTTTATTGCGGCAGTTGACAACTCATTTACATATTGCGTCGATATTGCCCGCCTACTTCGTAAAGCGCCTGAGAAATCTGTCCCAATGAAGCAACTTTCACCGTCTCCATCAGCTCCTCAAACGTATTACCGTTATTTCGGGCAACCTCTTTCAGGCGTTCGATAGCTTCCTCGGCCTCAGGTTCATTACGCTTCCAAAACGCTTCCAGGCTCTCAATCTGCTGCTCTTTCTCCTGTTTGGTAGAACGGATAAGATCAACTTCTTTCTCCTCTTCCTCGCTGTCAACATCCTCATTCTGGAAGGTATTAACCCCAATAATCGGTTTCTCTCCACTATGCTTCTTGGATTCATAATGCAGACTTTCATCCTGTATTTTTCCACGTTGATACATGTTTTCCATAGCACCAAGTACGCCACCTCGTTCTGTGAGACGGTCAAATTCAGACAAGATTGCCTCCTCAACAAGGTCCGTCATCTCTTCGATGAAATACGAACCCTGATTGATATTTTCATTTTTGGCAGTCCCCATCTCTTTGTTGATAATCAGCTGTATCGCCAACGCGCGCCGTACCGACTCTTCGGTAGGCGTAGTAATGGCCTCATCATAAGCATTGGTATGCAAAGAGTTGCAGTTATCATAGATCGCCAACAGTGCCTGCAGGGTGGTTCGGATATCATTAAACTGGATTTCCTGGGCGTGCAATGATCGTCCACTGGTCTGGATATGATACTTAAGCTTTTGGGAGCGCTTGTTTGCCCCATACTTTTCACGCATAGCCACGGCCCAAATACGTCGGGCTACTCGTCCGATAACAGCATACTCCGGATCAAGCCCATTACTGAAAAAGAATGAGAGGTTATGAGCAAACTTGTCGATATCCATCCCTCGCGAGAGATAGTACTCTACATAGGTAAAACCATTAGCCAGCGTAAAAGCAGCTTGCGTAATAGGATTGGCCCCGGCCTCAGCAATATGATAACCTGAAATAGAAACCGAGTAATAGTTTCTTACTTCATGATTCGTAAAATACTGCTGGATATCCCCCATCATCTTAAGCGCAAACTCTGTTGAAAAGATACAGGTGTTTTGGGCCTGATCTTCTTTCAGGATATCGGCCTGTACGGTACCGCGTACCACGGAAAGTGTCTTCTCTTTAATCTCTTCATAGACGTCATCGTCAACCAGTTTATCGCCTGTTATACCTAACAGTCCCAATCCAAACTCATCATTAGTATCGGGCAGCTCACCGTTATATTGTGGCTCTTCTACATCTCGCTCATCAAAATAAGCTTTAATCTTCTTTTGAGCTTCTTCCCACTTACCATTCTCTTTGAGGTATCGCTCAATCTCCTGGTCAATAGCCGTATTCATAAACATCGCCAATATCATAGGCGCAGGACCGTTGATCGTCATCGATACCGATGTTTTTCGGGAAGTAAGCTCAAACCCCGAATACAGCTTCTTCATATCATCCAGCGTACAAATGCTGACTCCCGAATTCCCGACTTTCCCATAAATATCGGGACGATGATCCGGGTCCTCGCCATAGAGCGTCACCGAATCAAAAGCAGTAGACAATCGGGCCGCCGGCATACCTTCGCTGAGATAGTGGAACCGTTTATTTGTACGCTCGGGCGTCCCCTCTCCGGCAAACATACGAGTGGGATCTTCGCCTTCGCGTTTAAACTCAAAGACTCCTGCCGTAAATGGATAGTAGCCCGGCAGATTTTCTTTGAGTGCAAACTTCAGTTGTTCTCCTTTGTGATCAGTCTTTGGCAGGGCTACCCGCGGTATTTCAAGTCCGCTGAGCGATTCTCTAAACATCTTATTTTTGAATGTACGGTCGCGAACCTGTACCTCTACATAATCTTGTCGGTACTCTTCATAGAGCTTGTCCCAGCCTTCCAGGATCTTCTTACAGCGCAAATCCAGCTTACTCAACCAGTGCTCACGCATTGTCTCGAGGCGATCCTCGAAATCATTGGTTCCATCGGGATCCCAACGTTCGAGTTGTCCGAGCGTACCCTCCACTTCATCCAGTTTGCTGGCAATTTCGGACTGATTTTCTGCCCAGCTGTGATAGTCACGGATACTTTCGGAAATCTCTGATAAATATCGCTGCCGTTTACCGGGGATAATCGCTTGCGCCTGAATGTCTTCAGCAGGTTCAGGATTATTGTAGAGCTCGGTTTCCCAGTTCAGACTATAATGTGCATTAACCTTGTTTACTAGTGCCTTAAAAAGTCGATTTACGCCCTCATCATTAAATTGAGCCGCAATTGTTGGATATACCGGCATATCATCGGCATCCATATTCCAAGCACCGCGATTACGCTTGATCTGCTTACGAACATCGCGAAGGGCATCCAGTGATCCTTTCTTTTCAAATTTATTAAGTACAACCAGTTCGGCCAGATCAAGCATATTAATCTTCTCGAGTTGGGTAGCCGCACCGTACTCACTGGTCATTACATACATGGGGATATCAGAAATATTCACTATCTCTGTATCGCTCTGTCCAATACCGCTTGTTTCTACAATAACCAGATCAAAACCGGCGGTTTTGCACACTTCTATCGCTCCTTTTACCGAGAGGCTTGTTGCACGGTTGCTGGCCCGGGTCGCCAAACTGCGCATAAATACCCGGTCGGGCTCAATACTGTTCATGCGGATACGATCACCCAGCAAGGCACCGCCCGTACGCACCTTAGACGGATCAATAGAGATAACAGCCAAATTAATATCTTCAAACTCTGTTAAGAATCGTCGCACCAGCTCATCCGTCAGAGAACTTTTCCCGGCCCCACCGGTCCCTGTGATTCCGATTAATGGAATGGGGTGACCATTTTTCTGATCAGGGATGGGATTACCTTTGCCATCAAATAGTTTGTCATCTTCGAATTTTATAATCTCTTC
The DNA here is from genome assembly GCF_011059105.1 of Fodinibius halophilus. Lineage (GTDB taxonomy): Bacteria > Bacteroidota > Rhodothermia > Balneolales > Balneolaceae > Fodinibius > Fodinibius halophilus. Next base: position 48,121 of record NZ_JAALLS010000013.1, read on the forward strand.
ATGGTCATTTTCCAAGGCAGAAATGCATCGCGCCAACGTTTTGGTATCACGGTCAGCAATTTTCTGAACATTCACCGGCTCCACTTCAGCGGTATCGTAATCACATTTTTCGAGCATGAAGTTAATCATCCCCTGCAGTCCCATCTCACTACCGTCTTCGACCGAAAAGATGCGGCAAACTCCGGCATCGTGCAGCTCCTCAATCTCATCTCCCACAATAACACCGCCGCCACCGCCAAATACGTGGATATGCCCGGCACCTCGTTCTTCCAACAGATCAACCATATATTTAAAATACTCCATATGGCCGCCCTGGTACGAACTGATGGCAATACCCTGCACATCTTCTTGTATAGCACAGTCAACAATTTCTTGCACCGAGCGGTTATGTCCCAAGTGAATGACTTCGGCACCGCTGCTCTGTAAAATACGACGCATAATATTTATGCTGGCGTCGTGGCCGTCAAACAAACTGGCAGCTGTTACAAAGCGTATCTTATGATCTGCATCATACACTTTCGGGCGTTCATCTGCAGTAGCAGAGGATTCCGCGGGAACAGCTGATTTATTCGTCTGTGAGGATGTTGCTGTATCTTTGGACATAGCAAAAGTTTCTTTAGAAGTGTCGGTTCTTAACCCTAGAATGTAATAAATTTGTGGGATTTTTTGCAGCTTTCTACAATCTTTAACGATTTGCGGCCACTGATCATTTATTTTGAATCTGGAGGGGTATTGCGTATAAAATGTGCATAACCGCTGGAAACAACATTGGTCAGGTGAGAAATAATACGTGGCAGCGCCCATCCACCGGGACAAACCAGGAACCGAGCCTCCCACTCGGGATTAAATTTACTCTTGTAGGTTCGTGCCCTTTTAAAACCGTAAAAATTCTCTCCGTAGGTATATACAAATTTGGCCAGTTTACTCCATCCGGGAGAATAATCGTGTTCATCCATCCCCGATAATGGAGCCATCCCTAAATTAAAATACTGATACCCATTTTCTTTTCCCCAAAACATAGTGCGGACTAAAATAAAGTCAATAATGCTAATCGGTATCCCCGGCTGATAGCGAAGTAGATCTACGGCCAGTTCTTCATTATTTGCACCGGAAAGTATATTTGCAAACCCCACTAATTCATCATCTTTTTTAACGATAGCAATGGGAAATTGCTGTATATATTTCTTACTGAACTGTCCCACAGAAAAACCGCGCTCTTCTCGGTCTTTATCATTCAAATATGCCTTTGATATGGTGCAAAAGTCATCATAGTTATTTTCCAGGTATCTTTTTCCTACCACCTCAAATTTATAACCGGCATATTCCATGCTTTCAACATTCTTTTGTACCGGTGGCTCAAGACGTTTATCCAGATCGAAATCAGCCAGGGGTATAAGCGCTTCTTCCCCGATTTTGAATAATGTGAGTCCCAGGTCAACATAATATTCCAGATAGTTACTACTTACCTTATAAAAGACCGGCCACTTATCATCATTGGTACAATCTTCGTGGAATTCCCAGATCATCTCTTCAATCTCTTGCTGTGGCCCTATGGGGTCTCCCAGGGCGATAATACTTCGCGATTCTCGGGTAAACATAATAAATCCGTTTTCCGGCTCATTAATCACCAACTCTTTATCACCGGACAGGGCTAAGTTTGCTATTGCATTGCCATGATTTTGAAGAACCTGCTGTGCAATTTCTAACTCTTCGAGGTCGGGCTTGCCAAAAGCTTGTCGTCGGGGGCGCAACAATTTAACCAGCCCCACTATAATGGCAAAGCCCAAGGCTGCAACAGTTGCCCGTAAATATCGGGGGGCATCGCCCATCAATGTAAACTCCCACCAAAGCTCTTTTTGATACTCTACATGGCGGTAAGAAAATACGCCCAACCACACCGCACTTGCCAGCACCATCAAAATGAGGGTAAACCAACGTCCCGAAAATGACTGGCTAAACAGGGGAGCTTTACGATGAAATTCCGTCTTACATGGAACCAGGGCCACCAGCATAATGGCTAATATGATGGCCTCCTCATAATCTGCCCCTTTTAGTATAGAGAATATTATGCCAAATGTGAGCAACCCGATGGTTGCATGATAGGCACCGTCAATGCGACGCTGCAACGCGCCTGCCAGTACCAGCAAGGCTGCTCCTACCAAAGAAGCAAAGAAATGCGACATCTCAATAACAGGAAGTGGAATAAAGTGTTGCAGCCACTGCATGCGGGGGACCTCCGACGGTAATGCCCCTGAAAACAGCAGTATAGCCCCACCAATAAAAATTGAGAAACTCATTACCTGCGGAACTACACGCGGTACCCAATCCAGGGCCTTGTCTTTAAGTGCGTGAACTTTTTTACGATTCACAACATACTCTTGGTATCCCAGTACAATCAAAGCCCCCAGCAGAGGAAGAATGTAATAGATGATACGATAGACTACCAGGATCCCCAGCACTTGTGAACCTTCCATAAAATTAGACAGGTAAAGCAACATCACCGACTCAAAAACCCCAAGTCCCCCGGGTACCTGGCTAAAAAGCCCTATAATCTGGGCTAATAAAAAGACCCCTACAAAGCTGAAAAAACTGACACCTACCTCCGGTAACAATACATACAATACTGAAGCCGCTAACAGCCAATCTACCGAAGCAATAATAACCTGCTTGAGTGCTAACGTAAGACTCGGAAATTTGAAAGACCATTTTTTAAAAGAGAGCTCTTTTTTTACTACCGCACTGCCCCATACGTAGGCCACGACCATCACCAATAAAATAAGACCCAACACCCGAAGAGATACAAAAGGCACTACCACATCAGCAGGCAAGTTGGGAGTTGCAAGAAGCAGCGCAAGCCCTGCCACAGCACAAAACCCTATCCAAAGCGTAAATGCACTAAAAGCCACAATCTGGGTTACCTGCATACCCGAAAATCCCCATGCCGAATAAATACGATACCGTATAGATCCCCCGGTAATAAGGGCCAGCCCAATATTATGGCTAAAAGCATATCCCACATAACCGGCACGTACAATCTTACCCGGGGCTAACTCTTCCCCTATATAATCTACCCCCAACGCATCATAACCGGTAAGCAGTAAATAGCTTAAAAATGATAATACTAAGGAAAGCCCCACATACAGGTTGGGGATTTCACTAAGTTGAGCGGTTATCTCAGAAAGCTGGTATTGTTGCAGCTTTTGATCTAAAAACCACAGAGCAACCCCAAAAAAGACAATGCTTATAAAAGGCGTTAATTTTTTAAGAACCTTCTTCATTAAGTAAAAAAACTATCAGTATGTGCTAAAATTAAAATATGATCATAAGTTCGCCCGTCATCGCTTTCTCAACGGGTACATCGCGCTGTATAAAGTAGGGCTCTGGTGCTTTAAAAGGATCAACGCGACCGAAATCCCAACTCTTGTTGCCATTTAAATCCTGGTATGCGATAACTGTATATGTTAACGGGGGTAACCGTTTTACCTCCACAGAATCAGAAAATACCGTATCACGGGAGATCTCGGATTCTTCATTTCTAATTTCCAGCCGTACGTCGCTTATTGTTGAGTCTTCTACCAAAGCATTTACGGCCCCCAACTGCGATGCGTGCCAAATCTCAGGACTGAACTTTCGGTAATCTTCTATAAGAGGATCCCATACCCGTACTTCGTACTTGAGCCCATCCTTCCACCGGTTGTTGGGCAATAGAGATAACTTATTGCTCTCGACCTTTATGTTGGGCCAATTCTCTAAAAGGGTATCTCCTTCAACAACTTTTAACGAATCGCTGAGTAAAGAACCTTCAATCGGTTTGGCATAGATAACGGTAATAGGGTCTTCCGGGTAATATCCCGACAGGTTATTTCGCTCAATGATACGCTGCCGGGTCGTATCTTCCTGGGCCGAGCCTGTGAATTTTTGTGTTATCTCAGCAAGCAAGTTACCAGCTTCATCAGTAACACCGTTTATATCAAGGCTATAGCTTTCTGCTTCACCTAATTCGTCTTCACTATCTGCAAACAAAACAAATCGCTCACCCGGTTGTATGTATAACGGATACGCATCCGACAAATAATTTCCGGTAGTATCGGTTATTGCGATACTTGCACTGTCAGAAAGCTCAATATTTTCGCTAAACCGCATTCGTAAGCGTTGAGAAGAAAAAAGACCTATCCCCTGCAGCGATGGCTTTGTGGTATCAACGGGAGTTTTGAAAATGGTGCCCAGGGTATCGGTACCGCCATCTTCAAGCTCTATAAATTCTTTGCCAAACGGCTGGGTACGTTCATTCTGGCGATCCCATTTTTTATTGCGGTTTCTGTCATCCACCCAAAAAGCTTTGTAAGTGCCCTCGCGGAGATACGAAAAGGTAAAGGCCCCTCCGGTATCCGTTTCGGCGATGTAATTTGCCTTTTGAGTAAGATCTACCGGTTCACGATATAACAGGATACGATCGCCCTCGTTACCTTCTCCCGTCTGGGCATTGCGGATATTCCCAATTAGCTTACCCTCATCAATTTCATCACCTGTGGAAACTGCTATTTTTTCCGGCGAAGCAAGCTTGTTGTTATTGGTATCTTTAAAATCAGTACCCACTGTAAGAATCAGCGTTGTAGAATCAGGTATAGGTTGGTCAAACTCAACTGCTACCGATTTACGTCCCCAATCCAGATTAACAGATAAGCCGATATCGGGTTCTACTACAATAGCTTGTTCAAGGGAAGCCCGATCTACAAATTCGGAAAAGTGTAGAATTATTTCCTGTTTACTAAAGTTAGTTGTCCCTGTCCGGGGTTCAGTTTTAACAATCTTGGGTCCCTCCTTGTCCGGCGGTCCCCCCGTAGGTGAAGATGGGGTAGCACAAGATACAAAAACATATAAAACCCCGATCACTGCTGCTGCATTTAACCAGCTAAAATACTTCACGAAATCTGTTTAACTGCGATTAATTTTTTACGCACAAAGATACTAAAATATCCTTGCCCATTATAGTAATCTAAGACACAATAATCGAACGGGTTATTCACACGCTGTGCCACTAAGAACCAAGGCAGCCTGCATTATAGCTTATGCCTTGTATTATGTATCTTATCCCTGCTTGGAATTCAAAACCATGAGCGAATTTTATTCTATGAACAGAGTGCAATCAACAAATCAATCTACCCTGCTAGCCCGGCCCGCCCTATATACCGACTATTACGAATTGACAATGGCACAGGGGTATTATTTAGCCGGACGTAAAGATGAACAAGCCTGTTTTGATTACTTTTTCCGCGATATCCCTTTTGAGGGCGGCTACGTTATATTTGCCGGACTCTCGAACCTGCTCAATACACTAGAACATTTTGAGTATCACGAAGATGAACTGGCATACCTTTCCAAAGAAGGATTCAGAGACGATTTTTTGGAGTATCTGCGAAACTTCAAGCTAGACGTAGATATCCATGCCGCCAAAGAAGGCGAAGTCATATTTCCGCGAACACCCATTCTTCGGGTTGAAGGATCTATTATTGAAACCCAGATTCTGGAAACCCTGTTGCTGAATATCCTTAACTTTGAATCGCTTATTGCCACAAAGGCTGCCCGCATGAAATATGCAGCGGGTGATCACAAAGTACTGGATTTTGGGCTTCGCCGTGCACAGGGGCTTGGCGGCATCCAGGCCAGTAAAGCAGCCATCATTGGCGGTGTAGAAGCCACTTCCAATGTCTACTCTTCTTTTGTTCACAACACCCCGGCCAGCGGAACGATGGCTCACTCATGGATACAATCATTTGATGATGAGCTCACAGCCTTTCGCAAATATGCTGAATATTATCCCGAAAACTGCATTCTCCTTGTCGATACCTATGATACCCTGGCCAGCGGCGTGCCCAATGCCATAACGGTTGCCAAAGAGCTTGAAGAGCAAGGTTATAAGATGAAAGGAATCAGGCTGGACAGCGGTGACCTCGCCTATTTCTCACGAAAAGCGCGCCGCCAGCTCGATGAAGCCGGCCTGGAATACGTAAAAATCGCAGTTTCCAATCAGCTGGATGAACGCCTAATTAAAAGTTTACTCAGTCAGAAAGCCCCTATTGATCTATTTGGAGTTGGCACACGACTGGTTACCGGGCACGAAAGCCCCGCTTTAGACGGCGTCTATAAACTTTCTGCCATTGAAGATGAACCCAAACTAAAAATCTCTGAAAACATCGAGAAAAACACCTTGCCCGGCCGTAAAAAGGTGCTGCGTTACTCTAGCAACGATGGTACTTTTTATGGGGATGGGATACTGCTCAAAAATGAACAGGATGCCGACACAATCTTTCATCCCTTTTATCCGGCCAAGCATGCCGATGTAACCACCTATAATGCAGAACCCCTGCTGCAGCCGGTAATGGAAAATGGGGATATCCAAATAGAACTCCCCTCCCCTTCTCAAAGTGCCGCATATGCTCAAAAACGTCTGGCAAAATTAAACCCTGAACACAAACGATTTGAGAATCCTCATATCTACAAAGTTGGTATCAGCCAAAAATTGATGGATCTGCGTGATGAATTAACTAAAAATATTAAATAAAAGCTGATTTCATTGTCATGAAAGCACTTTTAATTGTTGATGTACAAAATGACTTTTGCCCCGGCGGTGCTCTTGAAGTACCCAACGGAGATACTATTGTGCCTGTGATCAACAAACTTTCTAAACAGTTTGATGTAGTAATACAAACCCAGGATTGGCATCCTCAAGGCCACTCCTCTTTTGCCTCATCACATGAGGAGAAACAACCTTTTGAAACCACGAAAATGCCCTATGGAGAGCAGGTTTTATGGCCCGATCATTGCGTACAGGGCAGCAACGGGGCCAACTTCCACCCTGATCTTGACACCGACCGCAGCCAGCTCATCATTCGTAAAGGATTCCGCAAAGATATAGACTCCTATTCGGCTTTTTTCGAAAATGATGACGCTACAACAACCGGCTTAACCGGCTACCTTCGCGAACGTAATATTGATACCCTTTATACGGTAGGCTTGGCTACCGATTTCTGTGTAAAATGGTCGGTCATTGACGGACTCAAAGAAGGGTTCAACCTGTATGTGGTAGAAGATGCTGTTAAAGGAATCGACATCGAAGGATCGGTAGGGCAAGCTTGGTCCGAAATGACTGAAGCAGGCGCACAAAAGATTACATCCCAAGAACTACTAACCTAATCAATGAGCCAACAATTCGATTTCTGCATCCTCGGGGCGGGGCTGGCCGGACTTTCCATAGCCGACAGCCTGGCTGAACATGATTTTTCTACCGCTGTTATCGATAGAGAAGATATTGCCGCTGGTGCTTCCGGCACGCCCGGTGGATTGGTGAATCCCGCCACCGGCCGACGTGCTAAAAAAGTATGGAAAGCGGAACAGTGCTATACAACCACCTTACAGTGCCTTCAGAAAGTCCAGGAGACCACCGAAGATCATTTCTTTGCAAAAAATGGGGTACTGCGTCCGGCCCTGATGGAAAAGATGGCTCGCAAAATGAGGAATGAATACGAGCAAACAAGCTGGCCCAAGGATTGGTGCCAGTGGAAAAGTGAAGGTCAGATAAAAGAGATGCACCCCGGCATCACTTGTGTTAACGGGGGGCTTTGGCTGCCCGTTGGACTTACGGTTGACGTCGGACAGTACCTGCATGCTTATGCCGCCTATCTGGAACAAGAGGCAGGCACTACGTTCTTTCTGAATCAGGATCCCATAGAAAGATATGATGATGGCTACTGGCGGATAAAGCTTGAAAAAACAATGATCAGGGCTAAACATATCGTTTTTGCCACCGGCCGGGCTACGGCTACCTCTTACCATTGGGATTGGCTGCCTTTTAACCTCATCAAAGGACAAGTTGCCGAATTTAAAACAGCAAATAATGCACTCGGCTTTGATCATTCCATCTCCAGCCTGGGCTATATGGCACGCTTAGGCTACGATGGTACTTTTATTCAGGGTAGCACGTATGAGCACGACTATACGCACCTTGATCCCGATGACCAAGGCGAAGAATACCTGCGAAAACGTCTGCGCCGCACCCTGCCCCGGCTTGAAAAGGACGTTACCACCGTCAACCAGTGGGCAGGAGTTCGCACCTCTACCCCCGACTATATGCCTATATTAGGACAACACCCTACCGATAAAAACCTCCATCTTTTTTCAGGATTGGGTTCAAAGGGCTTACTTCACAGCAAATTCCTGGCCGATCATTATGTCGATCACCTTGTAAATGGCTCTGAACTTTATCCCGAAATTGACATTCGGCGATATTGCCTTACGAATACCTAATAAAAAATATTTTTAAATTAGGTATAACATTCCATTTCCTATAAAATAAGCATGCATGCAAAAGCCCAGACATTGAAGTGCCCGGGCCTTTAATATTATCAATAAAAGAGCTTTAACATTATCGGTCTGCTAAATCTGCGTGATTATTGGCAAATACCGTCGGTTATCGTTTTGCTGTACTCAACCGTAGATCCAGAAATGGTTATTGCTTTTTCATAGTCGTTATCTTTATACGTTGTTTTAAAAACATATCTTTTCCCTTGTTCGACACCCGAAATATCGAAGCTACCCCCGGTTAGCCGCTGCGTACTTTTATTATAATCCCATTGTAAGTTCGATGCCTGGCTCCAGTTTGTTCCCGGAGCTGCATTTTCTTTGCGATACAGTACCGAAGCCCCGGGGATATCGGTAATGCGAACAGCCTCGTTAGAATTCTTGCACTTTAGAGAAACATCTACCGTAGCATCTATCAAAGATGCAGGGGGATTGAGCGTAATATCGAGATCGCCACCTGAACAGAAGTTGTGTGAGCCCATAAGTTCCCCATAAGTAGTAGTAAGTACATAATTAAAATCCTGATCAGGAATAGTCGGAATGGTATAACTTGAGCTGCCATTACCCGATCCCAAATTAACAGCTGCACTTAAACCGGTTGTATAAACTCGACCGGTAATACTCCCATTATATCCATTTCTATTAAATGAAATATTTCCAGAGCAAGTCGTGCCGCCGATTAAGGGTGTGCCAACCACAAATGCTTGTGCATTATCAGCAAAGGCAGGTACCTTGATTGCCAACTCTCCTGCATTATTCGTGATAACCTGCTTTTGTGCGAGCGTAGTGAAGTTCCCATTTACGCCAAGGACAAATATTGTGAGTGTATCACCATCTTTTATTACCCTCCCGGTCATCGGATCAATATATCCGGATGGTAAGGTAAGAGTAACTGTGGCACCACTGCTGATAGCACTATTACCAGAAACAGATTTGGCGTTGGATGATGTTGAAGTTGCAATATTTCCGGATTCATCTCGCAATTGCAACGAAAAGATACCGGCAGAGCTAATGGGCTCATCATTTTTTGTTATTAAATCTCCCGGAAAAGTATCCAGGGCATCCGCTTCGTCGGGATCATAGTAAGAAATATCAGTCGTAAGTTGCCCCGATAAATTGTTCCCGCCTTTATCTTTTAAAACCGTACCGCTTGAGACCTGAAAAGACACTCCTGAACCTGGATTCTCATCAGAATTTACCGAAACCTCAAAATCACCTTGTACAGTACCATCGCTGCTGGCCTGCCCTTTGGCAGCGGTCTTCACTTTAACACCTTTAGGCTGATTACTCGGATCCAGCATGTTAAGACTGAACTTGCTATCCCCTTCGCTATTGATTGATACCGTTCTGGTGGTCGTTTCGTAGTCCTCCGCTTCAAGTTTCAACTTTACCTTCACTGGAGAACTCTCAGACGGGGAAACGGAATTAGCAATACCAAAATTGAGAACACCACTATTTACTTTTTTTTCTGATATCGGATCGCTGTACATATCAATAACATCTTCCCCATTATCGCCTCCGAAAGTAGCCGTAACCTCCTTCGTTATTAGCTCACCAGTTTGGGCATCCGTCAAAAGTACGGTTGAGTTTGTGTTTATAGATTCCAGTTCAACCACTACAGCAAAATCGTCCACTGCTTTATTAAATCCTGAAAAATCACATCCCGTTATACTCAAGACAAAAAAGAGGGAAAAGAGAGATAGCCCCACTCTGATGCGTTCTGTTTGCTCTTTATTCATAGTATCTGAAAATTTAAGTATTACTTTTAGTATTAATAGCCTATTAAAATCACAATTTGTACGACAGCCCGATATTTAAAACCGGGTGAAATTTGAAATCCTTTAATCCATCTTGAAAACGTTGATCTTGCTGAGCTGTCGGAGCAATCATTCCTTTTCCTTGTATGGTAACTTGAGGGGAATTGGTATATACCGTTCCAATCTCAACATTAAATTTTAATTTGCTGCCTTTAGCCAGTGGATTTCCTATACCGATGCCCGCATAGGGTACAATTTTAGATTTGTAATCCAGATTAGCTGAAAGTGTGCCTAATTCCTCAGGCTGAAAGGTTTTACCATCCAGCGTATAAGATTCATTGGGCGTAGCATCGCCGGTGACCGTAAAACTATGATAAAAGAGTCCGCCAGATAACTTGACACTGTTTTGGAAAGGAAAGTAATCTACGATACCTCCAACAGAAGTGGTATTAAGATCTGATTCATGCTTAATATCAGGGTTGTCGTCTGTATATACCCCACTGTGTGTATAGGAAAAAAACATTCCAGACAGGCGGGCATTGAAATTCTTATTTATTGAAGTAGTAATTTCTCCTCCTACTCCCATTGTTCCTGCCTTGACCCCAACCGAAAATTGCGGTTGTGAAACCCCTGTCATGACTAACACAGCAATAAAAACTCCTGTGGTTAAAAGTATTTTAATAGATTTAAACATAGACCTTTGTTTGATAATTAAAATTATGAGATAATAGTATTTGATATAACCTATCACTACCCTATCCCATATGGGCATAGTCATGGATAACGCTAACTTTCAAGTGCCATAAGAAAGTGTAATTCCAAGATAAACCGTAGTAAAAACACGAACGGTTTTAGAATTGCCGTGAAATTTTGACGCTAAGAGTAAGTGTTTTCCCTCCGATTACGCTACTGTATGACTTCAAAATATTATGAGCTCGAAAAATTGGTCATCATTTTTTCTATTTTAAAATCGCTTTTATATAAGCGCATACAATTGCTTAAAAACAGAGATGAATAGGGATACCAATGCTCAACAGCACCAGTAAACCGCCGTCAGAATCGCACTTCCGAAAGCAGGTCCTTTTTCTGGCCGTTCTGCTTTCCGGCAGCTTTCTATTTACCACTACTATTTTCTGGACCTATGAATTTGGGCAGGCCAATGTTCAACATTTTGGTGATGTCGTTTGGTGGTGGTTTGTTACATCGGCTACGGTTGGTTATGGAGATATTGTACCCTACACCACGGCGGGACGTGCAGCCGGCGTTGTTGCTATAATCATTGGATTATTTGGATATACACACATCATAGGACTGATACTCCAGGTTATCCAACACAAGTTTGAAGAGGAAGAACGAGGCCGTGGTTCTGTTAGCTGTAAAAACCATGTCGTTATTTGTGAATACACCGCCTTTGCCGATGAACTGATCCAGGAGATAGAAGAAAAGCAGTTATTTGATGACCGGCAGGTAGTTATTGCAGGTGCCCTGGTCAACAGAACCCCTTACAGGCAACACTCTTTTATATATGGGGAGCCTATCAGTCCACAGGTATTAAAAAGAGCTAATGTTAGTGAAGCCTCTACAGTGTTCGTCTTTTCGAACCACCGTTTTAGTGATCCCGATATTAAAACACTACATATTGTGAGCCGAATCCAAAAGCTTAACAGCAAAGCCTCAATATATGTAGAGCTCCACGACGAAAGCCATCCATTGCTTAAAGAATTGGCCGGAAACATTACAGTCATAAACAGTTCCGATATGCTCCATAATGCAATCCGGCACAACTATATTGAAGTAACTAAGTACTTAGAAGCGAAAGAGTAATCCACTCCAGGCGGCTCCGTAGCCAGCTCCCCTGTTTTCAGAATTAGGTACCATCAAAGCCCCTACCGAAAATTCAAAATTTCTAAACTCTAAACCGGTACCGGCTGTTATACTTGAGGAAGTAGCTCCCCCGGTACGATACCCGGCTCGCAAAGGCAAGAAGTTGAAGAAATCATACTCAACGCCAAAGCCCATCGCAAGACGTTTGCTATTCATTCCCACCTTGTTCATACCCTTTGTAAAGTCAAGGGCTACGGCCAGCTTACCTAACTGCAGGTGAGAGCCAAGATGCACCTTGGTAGGTAATTTTTTAACGATCTCTTCTTTATTACCTGCTTTATAGTTTAGATAAATATCGTTTGCCACACTATCTTGGTAAGCATCGCTAAATCCGTCATCAAGATCGATACCATCCCACACAAACTCTGAATCATTTGAAAAGGTCCCGGCATTATTTGTGTAGGTCACAGATCCGATATCTGTAACTGATAATCCCACACGAAGTTTCTTTTTTCCTTTAATCCAGGAGAAAAATGCTTCGAGCGGACCCGCCAGGTCCATTTCAACAGTTCCCCCTAAGTCGAAACCAAAACCGCTACCTTCTACTTCTGTAAAATCACTTTCGTCCGGCTCAATGAAATCACCTAGCTTACCATCAAAATTTTCCTGTTCTTTCGCTTTGCTGAACTCTTTGAACTGATCAGTGACACTTCCTATAGTTTCAAAGGTATAGTTAAAGTCTTGCACTATCTTATCCTGGGTAACCTCAATTGTGGATTCAAAGTCGATACTCGACGTTGCATGAGGTATTATATATTTGGGAGCAATCCCGGCATATAGCTTAATATTCTTGGCAAACCCTAACGAAGGCAGCTGTAATAGTTTCATTGAATAACCGGCAGATATTTCACTAAATGCAACCACCTCACTACTAAAGTTAACCGGTTTAGCACTCCCGAATCGATCTCGATTTACTCCGGCCAGCGCTACCTCTGCAAATCCACGATTAATGGAGATATTAGAAAGGTTTCTGTTGCGTACTGCTAAGCTAAAGCTGCTTTTCTTACCACGCCAGTAAGCCCCAAAGGGAATGAGGTCAAACTCTATGCCAACCCCTCGTACGGCATCGGCCCCTGAGCCAAAGAAATCTTGAAGAACCGCATCGGCATTTACTACATTGCCACCTGTGAAATGTTTGTTATACGCTGCAATATTGACGAGCCCTCCCCCGGCTGTGGTGGATAATCCTCCGATTAATCCAAAACCAAAATTGGGTTTGCTTTCCCCATACAGCATCAGGTTTGCAGGATTTATAAAGTTAGCGTGATAGGTATCGATATATGCAGCTCCGGTTCCACCCATGCCTAAACTGGCTGAAGAAAAATGTCCTGATTGAGCCCATGTTATGTTACTCCAGCTGCCAATAATTACAACAGCGATAAAAAGACTTAACGATCGTTTAAGAAAATTCATAATAGTATAAGCTTCCTTTTAATTTACTGTTGATGTTATTGACGCTTCCATATCAATCTGGATGCTTATAGCATCACTCTCGCGGAGTTTTACCACATTTTGCTGCGGCGTATTAACCGTGATATTGACTTGTAGATCTCGGGCTTTATTGAGCTTTTTTAGCTCACTTTCCGTAAAGCTGATCTCTGTGCTGTTTTCAGCAGCATCACCGTCCCCCACGAACCCTTCAGTGTTGGTACTGGCAGCATCTACAGCAATATTGCCTTTTGTCATAATTGGGACACCATTTTCATCAACAAATACCAACGACATCTCTAGTTTCAACGGCAGTCCATTGGTATAATTTAGCGTTAGGGTAGCCTCTTTAAGTTGTTGGTCATCATCCTCACCAGGCAGGTCACTTAAATCTGCATCCAGCGTATCATCAAAGGTGGCGTTATTGGCCGAAAAGCTGAAAGGTAACTCTACGCCCAACTTGGGATCGAAAATCACCGGGTTAACAATAGTACCCGACTGTTTCTTTTCATTAACTATTGCTACCCCGACAAATCGTATAGAGGTAGGCAGATTGCTGAAAAATTCAGAGGAGTTGGTATTCGTCGAATTAAAAACATTACTGCCTGTTTCGCCCTGTATGGGATCGGGATCTGATGCCAGATCCACAGAAAACTTTATCAGTTCACTTTCATCAAGTGATACCCCGTCTGCGACCAATTCGGGCGGCGCTTCACCTGGCTGTACTTCATTCACAGATCCACTTTCCCCATTCAGATAAATAGTATCGCCATCGGCATCGGTCCCGGCAATAGCGGCATAGATTGTGGTATTCACACCCAGATTCGTGCTGTAAATAGCACTCAGTATCGGGTTATCAAACGTAATATCTGATACTCGTTCCGAGAGATCACTTATTCCGTCGATCTGTGTCAATTCTGCTTCATTATCATCAAAAACGTCAAGGTCCCCATCACTGTTGGCATCGGTATTGAGCAACACCTGCCGCGGAGATACATAGCCCTGGGCCTCTTTTATCGTGAGGTTATTCAAGCCAATGCTCGCATCCAGTTGGTCCGTGGCATTTATGGTCCGAAACGGATCTCCGTCTTGAAACCCATCCTGTACGTTCTCGGTAGTTGCATCTACGGTATAGGTGATGGTACTGCTCGTTACACGATAATCTGCCAGCGACAATGAGGTAGAAAACTGCCCGCCATTGGTACTGCTTCGCGGTATGGCACCCGAACTTGTCACATCCAGCTGCAGAGCATTGCCGTTTGCATCTTCCAGCCCGGTAAAGTTGATCGTCAGCGTGGGAACACTTACATCAATACCGTTGGTGATATCGATGCTAAGATCTCCACTTTTAAGCTCTACGAAATCACCCGTGTTTCTAAACTCAAAATCACTTTCATCAATCGTTGATGTGCCGTTACTGCTAAAGCTCTGTGCCTCCGGGGCTGCCGTCAGTGAAGAGGCCGCCAGGTTCTGTCCCTGCACATCATTAACAATGAGATCTTGGGGATCGGCCTGCATGGTTTGGTTATCCCAATTACCCGTTACGGTCACACTTAAGTTAGAGAGAGTTTCGCCCGAAGCAATAGAAATGGAAGTGGTTTCCGTAGTCCCATGATTAAAGTTATCGGGGTCATTATCGGTACCAATAATGGCCGTACCTATAGAATTACCATTGACGTTTAAATCAATATTAATAACATCAAAATTAAAGCCGAGATTATTTGTTACGGTAAGTTCCAGCGAACCATTACTGCTTATGGTAGCACTATCAAAGAACTCGGTATCAATAGGAATATCAACAGGATTGGGCGTAGATCCAGCCGGTAAATGATCTTCCTTTTGTAAACCCGACTGGCCAGTAATTTCGGTGAATGAAGCCGTACCTACGTTACCCGCCGAACTAAAGTTGGCGATCTCAATTTCACCAACCTGAGAATTCACTGTAGTTGCGGGGGCTTCTACGGTGGGAATAGCATCATCCAGATCTCCAAAATTGAACTCTTCTTCTTTGGTAATTCGTACCAACCCATCCGGATCAGAGGTAAAAATATCTTCAAAATCCTCTTTTGTCGTATCTATTAATGCATCCTCTCCCCCTAAAAAGACATAAGTTTTTTCCACCGAAAGCGGGGCTTCTACATTATGATTCAATTTAAAATCGGGGGATTCGGGGCGTTCGCAGGCCCAAAAAGAGACCGCCACTAATAAACAAATACCTATAGAAAAGCTCCTTTTCATCTTCTTCTACCCTTATTTTATGGTGTTCACGTTTAATAGATGATACGTTATATCAATTATAATATAATTTATACCATTAATTTGTTGCAGAATACAACGTTAGTATCGACGATATCTGAAAAATATTAACACTTATAGATCAGCAATCTTTAAAAAATGGATTTTCCTCTATAAACTCTCAGACTCTCCGAAACCTTATGCTATATCATACTCATTATAAGCTCTTGAATTACTGTAAAAAAATATCTATTCATATAAATCCAAACATCAATATTAATACCACTTATCCGCAAGCTATAATAACCGGAGATGCCTCAAGTACTATAATAGAACCGGCAATCCCTGCTAAGGGTAAAAGAGCTGGCATTACTTCCAGAGACAGCTAATACTAGTTTTCAAACTTCATTTGTTGGTATTCCAACAGCGAACTGCCCGTGCCTTTTATATCTTCTTTTTTTAATGACAGTTCAACTAAAGAGCCCTCGCCTTCTTGTTGTAAAAAATTTATGCTTCCATTTATTTGTTTTTTAAGGGTTGCTATTAATTGGCGTCCAATACAGTCTAAACTCTCAGTACTAATTACGTCAGATATTGTATTTCCGCGATCATTAATATTTAAATAGACCGTACCATCTTTTTCGCAAATTCCAACTTCCAAAAAGATCTTTTCGTTTATACTGTAGGTATACTCAACAACATTCATCAGTACTTCATTGATAATCAGGGAACATGGGAGAGCTTGGTTAATATTCATTTTGACCTCTTCGATATCATACTCAATTTCAATATCCTCCTTGTTCACTGCCAAAATAGTTTCGACGAGGCCGTCAATATTGATCCCGAATTCGATCTTGGAAAAATCCTGCTCCTGATACAATATTTCATGGATAAATGCTATCGTTTTAATCCGGGATAAGTTTCTATTAAGCTTTTTCTGCAGTTTATCATTGTCACTATCCAGCACCTCCAGCTCCATAAGCGCAGATATAACAGCCAGGTTATTTTTTACCCGGTGATGCACTTCGGAGAGCAGCACTTCCTTTTGTCGAAGAGATTTTTTCAAGATCTTTTCCATATTTTTTTGTCGGGTGATATCCGTTGACATCCCAAAGAGATAGTTTTCATATCCTTCAATTCCACTAAGCTGTAATTTGGAAGAAAGGTAGGTTCGTTTTTCGCCATTAACACGTACTTCTTCTTGTCTATTATACATCTCTCCTGTTCGACAAACTCGCCGATCTGTTTTACGCATCAACTTAATATCATACTCGGTAAGCACCTCTGCATCTTTCTTGCCAATAATTTCATCTCGGTCTAAACCATGTAGGTTAAGAAAAGCCTGGTTAGCAAATCTGAATCGGTTTTCTTCATCTTTGATATACATTAATGAAGGAGATTGGTCAATTACAGCTTCCAATATGCGACGATGGTGTTCCGCTTCCTTCTCGGCTTCAACAACATTGGTTAAATTAAGACCGATGCCCATCCCCAAAACCTGGCCTTCGTACTTTACTTTTACCGCTCTAAACAGAATCGGTGCTTTTTCCCCGCCTTTGGAAGATAATTTTGTTTTTAATTCAGATTCCCCATGCTTGAACATCTCATTTATAGCTCTGATAACTTCCCCTTCTTCCTCTCTTGCAAAGAAATCAGTGGTTTTCATGTTAGATATTTCTGCATAGGAATAGCCTGAAGTATCCTCAACATAGCTATTCCACTGTTTTAAATTCCCTTCTGCATCGAATAGGTAAAACAGGGCCGGTAGATTTTCTTGTAGACAGGTTAATATCTTTTGAAACACCTGATCCCTAAACTCTTTTTCGCCGAGTGTTGTCACATCTTGTACAATGGCCAACACCTGACTTTCCCCTTCATAAGAGACCGGTTGTGTTAAAATATCAACCATTATTGACTCTCCCGCCTTGGTTTCGTGCTCCCAAAAATCTGCCCGGTATTTAGCTTGTTGACGTTCAAAATTTTCAAGCCGTTCGGGTACTTGTTCCCCTGTTTCCAGATCAACAAGGTTCATAGAGAGTAATTTCTCGCGATCAAATCCATATAGCTCACATGCTTCTTTATTAACCTCTACAATAGATTGGCTCTCATCGTAGATGATCATAGGGATGGAATTCTCTTCAAAGTCTAGAGGAATCTTAGATAACGTCATGCTACACTTACCTATATTATATATAGCTCAATTGAATAGAATAATCCCCACTGCAAATTGTTTTATATAACTACCAATACCTTTACAGCGAGTTTATAAAAGCTTCTTCATCTTTGTTATATCGTACTCAAAAAAGTGATAATGTTCCGCATTGGGTGAAACAGATTCCCCTCTAATTTAATTCATGCTCACTGTTTTCAATCTCCTGTATATGAAATCCAGCTCACAAAATGCCTGCCTGTATTATAACATTGAAGTGAGATACAGCCTACCGGCAGAGCACTTAAAGAGCCTCTTTAAGTGCTTCAAGATCAGCCCCCATCTTTAGTTGCGGCAGGTCAATTTCGTCCTCAAATGGTTCTGTGGTGGGAATACCGATGTGATGAAACTGCATTACAATCTTGTTTTATTACTGCTCCAAGCCAAGTGGCCTGATCATTTTAAATGCCCTTTCAATGAGCAAAATTTGGGCTGTAAAAGCAAGGAGAAATTATCCCAAAAACTTTTACTCCAGCTCTGCTGGTCCCCTGACGACGGATAGGTATTAAAAAACGTACATAAAAGTATAATGCCCCAAATCATACATGTGCACCAATGTGGGAAAATAAGCAGCACCTGTGTTCCAACGCAGAGCATTGGAATGAGATGCAAATGGTCAGCCGTTGTCGGTCGTCATCTGACTTACTTTGCAACGTTGCTGCGCTAATGATTGACAGAGGGCTTTGCAAAGCCTTTGATATCGTCATTCTGAGCTTGTCGAAGAATCTCCAGTATCCATCTGCTGCCGTTGAAAGGGAGATCCTTCATTACATTCAGGATGACTGCCTGGTTTTGCAAAGGTCCCTGACACTTAAAACTTAATCAACTGTTGAATTGCACCATCCCCTTGCCCCCTTCTGATTACACTCAACGCTTTTTAGGCAAATAATGCCCAAAGGGGGACTTTTTTTTTCTTGCTCGTTTCACACTCCCAAACTCCACCTTAACGAATTCTGAGTACAGAACAGATAGCGGCATAAGGTTTTTAGTGTAACTCGAACCTTCTGAGAGTTTAAAACCCAACAGGAGAAATTTCTGCCTGATGAGGTACTGCCCTAACTCATTATCAACGTTGATGGATGAAGTCAGTACCGAGGAGTTATCCCGAGAGCTTTAGGGAAAGTTTTTTCTCCACCTCTGCTGGTCCCGATCCCTAATGCCAAAGATAAATTGAACAGAAAAGGATAACACCAGATGATCTTTTTAACAAACTATCCAGTGCCAAACTACTATAAATAACGCGGGGCAAGATTACGTTTCAACACGGAGCATTGAAACGAGATAAATACACCCATTTTGCAAGGCAACGCTGGTTCGCTATTCTTAGTCTTTATTTTTTTGTTCCTTTTGTATCAAGGTAAAAGGGACGATAGCCTATTGAGACACCCTTACAGTATTTACTAAATCAACAAAGGCTTTGCTCAACAAACACTTACGTGCCTTTTCAACAAAGCCTTTATGTAAAATGAGCGGAGAGGATCGACTATGCCTAAAGCTTCGTCGACCGTATTTCTAATATATTGACAAGACTTCACTTTATCTATTTGCTCTACGAAACCTAAGTGAAGTAGTGCGGAGAGGGAGGGATTCGAACCCTCGGTACGCGCTAGACGCACACACGCTTTCCAAGCGTGCGCCTTCGACCGCTCGGCCACCTCTCCAAAGAAAGAACGCAAATATAGGCTATTTCTGACGCGATAGCAATTCTTAAAATCCAAACGTAAACACTTGCTTACTGTATGCTCTTACCGGTTTCCCATTATTTTTAGCAGGCCTGAACTTCCACTGTTGGGCGGCCCTGAGCGTCGCCTCCGCAATTCCGTACCCAATACTGTCCAGGAATCGCGGCTCATCACTGCCTTCCGGATAAACTTTAACTAGTTCAATACGAGCATCTTCCACTCTTCCTTTTTTATCTACCAAAAAGCGAACTGTCACTTCAGCTTTAATGCCGGCCTCTTTGGCCGCATCAGGCATTACTGCTTCTACAATTCGTATTACGGTAGGCGGTTGTTGTGGGCTGCTGGCAACTTGATCAGAATTACCCGCTCCTTTTAATTTCGAAATCGACAGCGAATCCGTAAAGTCTGAACTGTTGATGTCCTCAAAAACAATGATTTTTTCTTCTATGATTTCATCTTTGGGTACAGGCACCGGAGCACGCGGTTTGGGTGGCGGAGGCGGTGTACTTGCTTGTGTAGTGATAACAGCCTCATCCATCACAATGGTATCATCATTAAAGGTCGCTTTCTTCTTATTCTCCGATTTCGAGCCGGGGGCGGGCCACAAGGTAAAAAAGGCAAGGGCAATAAGTTCAGCAGCAATAATGCATGACATTAGCCGTAGTCGATAGGTCGAACGCTGAGACCGGTTATATTTGCTAATTCCTGTCAATTATTGCTGTTTAATATTAGGCTAACGACTATTTCGACTCCAGCTTTTCGAGCTCTTGCTCTATGAACATGTAAGCTGCTTCCTTTAATTCAGTTTCAGTTTCAAACTTATCAGCTGATATTGGATCCAATACAGATATCTTGAACTCTTGTGTGGGCGAAGCCGTCCAATCGCCCCGGGGCATCGCTTCATATCCCCCCGTTAAAACGATAGGAAGTA
This sequence comes from Fodinibius halophilus, assembly GCF_011059105.1. GTDB lineage: Bacteria > Bacteroidota > Rhodothermia > Balneolales > Balneolaceae > Fodinibius > Fodinibius halophilus. The sequence goes on from NZ_JAALLS010000013.1 coordinate 68,605, forward strand.
TGTTAAAATTGTACCGCTTGGCCAATTTGAAGGCCCCATTCTTAAACGGTTTCAAATCTCCATCTTCAGTCCGTGTACCCTCAGGAAAAATCATGCCCGGAATACCATCCTGTATAGGTTCTACTAATTTATCCAGCTTTTTGAATGAACGCATGCTTTGCCGGTTAATACCGATTTGACCGGTCATATAGATGATCCAACCGAGAATAGGAATTTTAAACAGATCCTTTTTGGCCACCCACTTCATGCTCCATGGCAACAGGTATAGCAACGGCAGATCTAAAAAACTTTGGTGGTTGGCTACCACAATGGTCGGCTCAGAAACTTTGCCCGGATCTGCTCCCCTGATATCAAATGACCAGCCCGGATTTACCTTCATCATCAACCAACCCAGCCCCCGAAGCACCTGATTGGGGATTCTGTTATAGCGATCAAAAGGGGCTGTTAACACATACAGAACCAATACAATAAAAAAGAATGAGATAATACAAACAGCCCAGTAGATCCATCCGATAATACTAAAAACAGCTCTCATGATTTCTACTATGAGTTAATCTTCTGCAGTGCTTTTCGGATAAATCCGTTACTCTCCTCCAGCTTTTTTTGCGCCTCTTTTTTATCAATATCTCCCAAAACCATGAGTAAGGCTGTTTTAACATGACCATCAGCTGCCTTGAGGTACTTTTCAGCTTCCTGATAATCAATATCAGCAAATGTCATTAAAATTCGCTTCGAACGCTCATGCAGCTTCTGATTTGACAGCTGTAGATCTACCATCACATTCTCGTAGACTTTACCGCGACGAATATTGGCGCCGGTGGTAATCATATTCAATACCATTTTCTGGGCGGTAGCACTTTTCATGCGCGTACTGCCCATAATTACTTCGGGACCTACGGGAATATCGATCAATACATCCACCCCGATGGTTATCTGGTTGCCGGGTACCGTTGTCACAAAAATGGTATAACATCCCATGTCATCGGCCTCCTTGAGAGCGCCATGTACATAAGGCGTGCGTCCACTGGCCGCCAGACCACAAACCACATCATTGGGAGACAACTCCGCTTCTTGTAATGCCTGTCGCCCGTTTTCTTCAAAATCTTCGGCGTTTTCCTGGGCCTCAAATACCGCTTCTTTGCCACCGGCGATAAGCCCTATTACCTGGCTGGGATCAGAGCCAAACGTAGGCGGGCATTCGGCCGCATCCAGAATACCCAGTCGGCCGCTCGTACCGGCACCGGCATAGATAAGACGTCCCCCCGCATCAAAAGCTTCTTTGACCAAATCAATCGCTTTTGCAATTTCTTCAAGCTTTTTTTCGACCTCTTTTGCCACTTTTTGATCCTCGGCATTGATCAGGCGGGCAATCTCCAGGGAGTCGGCCAAATCGATTTCTCGGGTTGATTTATTACGCTGCTCTGTATCTAATTTCTTAAGCTGGGTAAAAAGCTGCTGGTCGTTTTTTTCCACGGGCAGAATGTTGTCCTAATTATTTAATGATGTGATAATGTAAAAAAATACGGATTTAATTTTTACCGATTGTCCCCAAGTGGGTGTTTTGAAAAGAGTTGGTAAATTTAAGTCCATATCCAAAAATACGGTCCATTGAGGCATGTCCAAATAGTATGATACCTGTAAGTTCGAGGTATGGCATCTTCAGAAAAAAGCCTGATCCAAAAAATAAAACTGCAATTCCTTTATGATGAAACAGGTTGTAGCAGTACGCTCCATAACGGTTATTAATGGCATAGCCTACCATCCCGATATCAGGCAAGAGTATTAAAGCAGGAAACCACCACCAGCTAAATTCCGTTTGGGTGAACAATATTATGGAGAGCAGGAACATACCCAGCTCTTCCAGCTTAAGATTATATTTCATAAAAAGAGATTAGTTATGATGAGCGCCTATCCCACCATGGAGAAGTTTGACCATTAGTGGAAGGATGCCCCGTCTTTTGAGTTGTTTCTTCCCCTTGGTCTTCCATCTTAAGTAATGCTGCCGCTAATGCCTTTACCTTGTCGTCATCGGTAATGGTTTCGTTGAGCTTCTCCTCACTAAAGTGGTCCGGTACAAAGTGGGTATCATACTCACCGGAAGTAAAAGAATTATGATTCAATACAAACTTACAAAACGGAATAGTAGTGCGGCAGCCGGCAATCTCATATTCATCCAGTGCCCGCAACATTCTCTTAATAGCGTGTTTACGATCGTTGCCATAGGTACAGAGCTTCGATATCATCGGATCATAATTAATCGTAACAGCCTGCCCTTCTTCAACGCCCGAATCAACCCGGATACCGTTACCCGATGGAATGCGATGCTTGTGCAGTGTGCCTGTGCTTGGCAAGAAGTTATCACGCGGATCTTCGGCATAAATACGGCATTCCACCGCATGCCCGTTCATTGTGATTTCATCTTGGGTCATCGGCAGTTCTTTGCCTTCGGCTACTAATATTTGCAGTGCCACAAGATCCAGACCGGTAATAAGTTCTGTTACCGGGTGTTCTACCTGCAGGCGGGTATTCATCTCCAGGAAGTAGAAATTACGGTCGGCATCAACCAGGAACTCAATCGTTCCGGCTCCTACATAATCTACTGCTTCGGCAGCCGCAATAGCGGCATCGGCCATCTCAGCGCGAAGCTCATCGGTCAAAATAGAACAAGGAGCCTCCTCTATCACTTTCTGATGTCGCCGCTGTATAGAGCATTCTCGATCAAAAACGTGTAACACATTCCCGTGTTCATCAGCAATAATTTGAAACTCAACGTGACGTGGTTCTACCAGGTATTTTTCGATGTAGACCCGATCATCACCAAAAGCGTTACGGGCTTCTGACTTGGCTGCTTTTATACCCGATTTAAACTCATCTTTGGTTTCAACGATGCGCATCCCTTTACCGCCACCGCCCGCAGCAGCTTTAACCAATACGGGATAGCCGATATCATTGGCAATCTTTTCGGCCTCTTCAATATCTTCAAGCTCTTTTTTAGTGCCCGGAGGAAACGGCACGTTGGCCTTGCTCATAATCTCCCTGGCCGCTGTTTTATCCCCCATCGATTTAATAGCATGAGCATCGGGACCGATAAAGATGATTCCTTCTTCCTTACAGCGCTCCGAGAAGTCAGCATTTTCACTCAAGAAACCGTATCCCGGGTGGATAGCATCGGCACCGGTATCTTTTGCCGCTTGTATAATTTTGTCGATTACCAAGTAACTCTCCGACGAGGATGCCGGACCGATATGTACCGATTCATCGGCTTGCAACACATGCGGAGCATCGGCATCGGGTGTAGAATAGACCGCAACTGTTTGTTTGCCTAGTTCTTTACAACTTCGGATAACACGTAGTGCAATTTCGCCTCTGTTGGCAACTAAAATCTTAGAAATATCGGGCATAAGAGTTCTTAAATAACGTGAGTTTTTAACATTTGTGGCCACAGATCCCATTCATCACCTGATTCTCCCCAGATATCGAGATCATGTTCAATAAATTTCATACGCATAACATTACTCATCCGCAAGCTGTCCTCTTTGCGTTCATCCCCCTCGTAACTGACAAGTCGAAAGTCGATATCCCGCACCCGTTCAAGCAGCGACTGCCTGCTCATATTTGGCACAAAATCCATTGGATTACTGTAGTACACATCATCATTGTAGAAACCGTCCATAAACGGTTTAATATCATAAATGCCGCTCATTCCAATAACTTTACCAAAAGCAGCCGGATGTTTGAGGGCCGTTGTAAGGGCATGGCATCCCCCAAGATCGATACCGGCAATAATAATAAAATTGATATTATTCTGCTCCTGAATATAGGGAACTACCTCTTCTACGATATAGGATTCATACTGCTGCTGACGAACAATGCGTTGCGATGGGGCTGCATTTTCATTCAAAAAACCTTCTGTATCGATAGAGGAAAGGCAAAAAAGCTGATTGAATTCATTATCGAGCTGATAAGAGATGGCATCAACCATTCCGAACTCTTCCCATTGTCCGCAAGAAGCCCCTCTCGTCGGTAAGCCGATGATAGGAGTTCCTGACTTACCATATACAGTCAGCTCCATCTCTTTTCCAAGACTAGGGCTTCTCCAGTTCTCCGTTTTCTTCTCCATTCTGCTCCTGTTATTGGATTATCACTGTCAGTAATTTCGAATGGAATATAACAGTTCAGATCGTATTGTGTAAACGCAGAATTGGAACTGTAAAATCAGGATTTTCCAACCTTCATCTGGTAATACGCCCGGGGTAAAATTGATAATTTTTCGGTTGTATTAAGATAGGCCCGAGTATCAAAAACGTTATAATCGTTTTCCTCAATTTTATTGAGGATGCGACTGTAATTTTGACGAGCTAAATAGACAGGTAACTGGCTGTCATTTGAGAGTAAAGCTATTCCTTTATCTGATCGATTATAATAACGTCGGGTTCTCTCAATTTGAAACTGTAACAGCTTTATTACGGGTTCTTCAAGGGCATGATTAAACAGATCCTGCTCGGTAACTCCAAAACGCTGCAAATCTTCTTGTGGCAGATAGATACGATTACGCTCAAGGTCTTCTCCCACATCCCGCAAAATGTTAGTAAGCTGCATTGCGATACCCAAATCTACGGCATAGCTGAGTGCTTCCTGGTTTTTATAGCCAAAAACCTGGCTTGTCATTAATCCCACAATAGAAGCCACTTTAAAGGAGTAATCGTAAAGCTCATTAAACGTCTCATAACGATCTTTGAACAGGTCCATGCAAACCCCTTCCATCAGCTCAAAAGGCATCTCAATGGGAATATGGTATCGTTTTAATACATCAGAAAAAGCAATTAATATGGCGTTATCATGGCTGCGTCCCTCGTAGGTATCTTTTAGCTTCTGCTTCCAGCTCTGCAGTTTAAGGCGGATATCCTGTTCCGTGAGTTCTTTCTGTTCTAACAGATCTTCTGCCTCATCTACCAGGTCATCTATATACCGGCATAAACTGTAGATAGCGAAAATCCCGCGTTGCTTATGGTTGGGCAAAAAACGCGTGGCCATATAGAAAGTTTTCGCATGATGCCGTGTTATGGCTCTGCACTCCGAATAAGCATTTTTAAGGCGCTCGTCATCAATCTCATCTATCACAGAACGATGGAAGGAGGTCCAGCGATAGATCGGCTTAATAAGCTCATAGGGAATACGGAATAGATCAGTCATCAACTACATGTTTCGTTACTTCTTGTTGTAGTCTACCTAATGTAAATTGATAATCAAATAGTTCCCTGAAATTATAAAACTTTCTCCGTTTTTATTTTTTTAAATGAATTTCTATTCAGATTTCACTTCTTCTAAACTTTTTCTGATTTTCCATCGACTTCTTTAATTCAACTAATCACCACTGTTGTGCATACTAATATTGACTCAAAAGCTCTGGATAACTGTATAACAAGAACCGATGTTCCCGGCCACTCCGAGCCCTATCGTGGCAAAGTACGCGATGTGTATACCCTAACCGATGATACCCTTGGGATTGTAGCCAGTGATCGTATTTCTGCCTTTGATCATATCATGAAGCAGGCAATACCGTATAAGGGACAGATTTTAAACTCCCTGGCAGCCTTTGCATTCGACAAGGTTGATGATATTGTTGCTACTCATATCATTGATGTGCCTCACCCTAATGTTACCATAGCCAAAAAATGTGAACCCATTCCTATTGAGGTGGTAATTCGGGCGTGTCTTACCGGACATGCTGCACGGGTTTATAATTCGGGCAAGCGAACGCTATGTGGGGTCGAACTTCCGGATGGGATGGTTGAAAACCAGAAGTTTGAAGAACCAATCCTGACTCCCGCTACCAAAGCCGAAGAGGGACATGATGAGGATATCTCAGAGAAAGAGATCCTGGAGCAAGGTATTGTTGATGAAGATATCTGGGCAGAAGTGCGTGAAAAGGCCTTTAACGTATTTGAGCGCGGCCAACAGATCGCCAATAAGCAGGGACTGATTTTAGTAGATACTAAGTATGAGTTCGGCTTATACAACGGTGAAGTCACCCTTATTGATGAGGTGCATACCGCCGACTCTTCGCGCTATTTTTATGCGGATGGGTACGAAGAACGACTCGAAAAGGGAGAACCTCAAAAGCAGCTATCCAAAGAGTTTTTGCGCGAGTGGCTGATGGATCATGATTTCCAGGGTAAAGAAGGCCAGGTACTCCCCGACTTGCCGGATGAGTTCCGCATCAAAGTATATAAGCGGTATACCGAACTCTTCGAGAAACTCACCGGTAATACCTTTGAGCCTACCCCTCTGAATATGGATACCTTCAACGGGGAGCTAGAAGAGATCTTCGATAATTACAGCTGAGCAAGATATTTAAGATTCCATGTGTCTCAATTAGACAGCGGGAGTACAACTCCCTTGGAGCTAAAGTTAGAGACACTCCAACTTTCAAAACATGGAATACCTATCAATAAAAACAGCCTAATAACAGCTAAGGTTGGGCTGTTATTAAGCTGTTACTGAGGGGACATCAATATGTTTAGCCAGCCGGGCTAACGCCTTTTTCCCTTTCATCGCTTTACGCACAAAGATTTTCTCTTTCTTGTTCTGGGCCAAATATGCTTCGAACGATTTCCGCTCCGGTGCACTCAAGTTACCATCCAGGTAATCAGTTAAGAAATCGGTTAAAATATCGTCGCTGTCAAATGCCGTTGGTTCCATATGTAAGAGGGTAATAGATTAGTGTACAAGTTCAAAAACCTTATCTATTACCTCTTACCGGCTTATGCCGAAATTGTTTCCAACTGAACGTAATTTTCTAATAATTCTTGTAATTGTGCCCTGCCCCGGTTAATACGAGACTTTACCGTACCCATTGGCAGGTCGGCAATTTCAGAGATCTCTTCATATGAAAGCTGCTGAATATCACGCAGTACTACGACCTCGCGGAAGTTCTCATTGAGCTCCATAAGTGCATCTTCGAGCTCATTAATGCACATTTTTTCATGCAGCGCATCGTCTGCCAATATCTTGCTGTCTTCCAGCTTCATTGGTCGATCTTCAGAATCATCCGGGTCTTTGTGGATGGTTACCTTGGTCATCCGCTTCTTTTTCTTATAAAGGCTTTTGGCAAGGTTTATGGCGATGGTATACATCCAGGTCGAAAATTTCGCAATCCGCTCATAAGAATGACGGCTTCGAAAAACCCGGAAAAATGTTTCCTGTACCAAGTCTTCGCAGTCTTGATGATTATGAGTATAGCGATATAAAAAGTTATGCAGACGATCTTGATAGCGATTTACCAACAGGTTAAAAGCTTCTTCATATCCTGATTGAAATTTTTCCATTAAATCTTCGTCCGACATCTTGTGTAGTTCGGCCTTGGAAACAGCTTGCATAAATGACCCCAATCTTTGTTGCAGTTTGCGATTATGGGAGTCATTACCGTTCCAACACCTAAAACAAAAATACTAGCTGATGATACGCTTGATCATCAAAAACAGTATTGTTGAGGGGTTCATCTTAGTAAAGCCTTTCGACGCTCGATCGGCATCTAAGAGTGCTTCAAAGATTCTGGGCATTTCGGCCAGTTTAAAAGCAGAAGCATCCTTCCAAAGCTTGTTGAAGTACCAATTATTATTAATACCTAAGGTCTTTTGAACTTGCTTCTTGGAATTACCCTGTCCTGCTAAACGGCGAATTTGCCAGATGTTTGAAAACACATTGTAAAAGAACCCCACGGAACGAATAATTTCTCCCGTGTTCGCTTTAGAGTGTTGCAACATCTGTTCCGCAATGAACAGGGCCTGCTCCAGGTTTCGCGAAATGATGGCGTCTTTGAGCTCAAACACCGAATATTCGCGATAAAGGCCGATTATTTTTTTTACTTGGCTCTCGTTGATGGTTTTAGAAGTGTCCACAAAAGTACACACTTTATCTATTTCTGTGGACAGTAGCTGCAGGCTATTACCTACATATTGGGCCAGCATCTGTGCAGCCGGCGGTTCAACCGTTTTATTATGATGGTTTTTTGCCCACGCTATAATCCAATCAGGCAAGCGGTAGTCGGGCACTTCTTCAAACTCATGAAATCCAACATGGTTGCTCTTTTTCAATGCTTTCCCAAGTTTTGATCGTCCCGATGGTTTCTTGGTATCGATACAGACGAAAAGAGTGGTTGGATTGGGCTGCTCAAGGTATGGTATTAAATCGTTGACCTCTCCCTGGTAACCCTCAGCATTGGCCCCATAACCGCTTAATTCTTTGAAGTCCCGAAGAATAACCACGCGCTGCTCGGCCATCATCGGGTAACTGCGGATAATAGATAACACCTTTTCGGGAGTTACATCACGACCGTAGAGCAGATCGAAGTTAAAATCCTTTTGATCTTCCGGGATAAGCTTCTCCACGGCTTCCTGCAATTTGTCCAGAAAGAACTCTTCTTCCCCATATAAAAAATATACCGGTTTCCTGTCCTCTGAACGCAGTTCGCTCAGAATCTCGGAGTAGAGTTCTATACTGGTCTTCTTGGCCATTTTGTTATGGGGTATTAGTTATTGGTTACTGGTTTCCCAATAACCAATAACAGTTAACGATACACTACGGAGTGAGTCGTCCCATCATACGTGGGAAAGGGATAGTTTCGCGGACATGGTCGAGTCCACATAACCAAGCCACGGTTCGTTCTAATCCCAAGCCAAAGCCGGAGTGCGGTACCGAACCATACTGGCGCAGATCGATATACCACTGGAATACATCTTCCGGCAGGTCGTGTTCATCAATACGTTTCTTGAGCGTATCCAGATCTTCTTCTCGCTCACTTCCGCCGATGATCTCACCATATCCTTCGGGGGCAAGCATATCTACGGCCAGAGCTAGTTTTTCGTCCTCTGGATCTCGCTTCATATAGAAGGCCTTAATTTCGGCCGGGAATCGATGAACCAGGATGGGCGTATCATATTTCATGGTCAGCAGGGTTTCGTCACTGCCGCCAAAATCCTCACCCCACTCAAAGTTAAGTGCTGATTCTCTCCAAGTTGGGATATTGCGCAGATCTTCTTCGATTTCATCCAGGCGCATACCGATCTCTTTCACCCGCTGGTCGATCTGAGCTTTTCGCCACTTCTTGGCCTGTCCGTGCTCTTTTTTGATCTCTTCGCGTTCTTCTTTCAGCTCCTCTGCTTCCTGCTTGCGATCTTCGACCATCTGGTCCAGCATCTCTGCCATCTCATCGCTGCGCAGCTGCTCTACGGCTTCGCTATAGGAGATACGGGGAAAGCCTCCTTCAGCCGTTTTGCATAGCTTAGAAGTATCTCTGTCAAGGATATCAAGTTCTTTGGGACATCGATCCAGCACCCGATTCACAATAAAGGTGATAAAGTCTTCGGCAAGATCCATATCCATATCAAGGTCATAGAATGCCATCTCGGGCTCAATCATCCAAAACTCAGTAAGGTGGCGACGTGTTTTACTTTTTTCGGCCCGGAAAGTTGGTCCGAAAGTATATATCAACCCGTGCGCCATCGCCATTGCTTCACCATACAGCTGTCCCGATTGGGTAAGGTAGGCTTCTTCCTCAAAATATTCGGTTTCAAAGAGATTGGTTGTGCCCTCAGCAGCATTACCGGTAAAGATGGGAGCATCCATCTGCACAAAGCCACGCTCCTGGAAGAAAGTGTGGATAGCATAAATTATTTCATTTCGTACCCTCATGGCTGCCCACTGTCGTCGGCTTCGCAACCACAGGTGGCGATTTTCCATCAAAAATTCGACCCCGTGATCTTTGGGAGTAATAGGATAATCTTCGGCTACCTGAAAAATATTGAGATCAGTGACCTGCAGTTCGTGCCCCCCAATACTTCGTTCATCTTCAACAACCTTACCGGTAATCTCAACAGAACTTTCCTGGCGCAGTGCTTCTGCCGCTTCCCAGGCATCATCACTGACGGCATCTTTTGCAACCACACACTGGCAGATGCCGGAACCGTCGCGAAGCTCCACAAAATATAGATTTTTACTACTCCTGTAATTATATACCCAACCCTTTAGTGTTACTTCTTCATCAACGTGGTCGGATAAATTGGTGATATAAACCATGCTTCTACTAATAATTTATGTTACAACTGCGGTGAAAATGTAAGAGCTCGAATCTAACCATTTCTGGTCAAACTCGAAATACTCAAACTACTACTCTTCGGGCAGTAACAGGGCTTCCGAAAATACTTCATTGTCGTAAAAGTCTTGTGCAAAATCCTGTACCTCGGAAGACTGTACTGCTTCAATTTTTTCTTGAAGCTCATCCATCGTCACAAAACGATCATAGTAAATCTGATTCTTCGCCAATCGTCTCATCCTATTGCTCATGCTTTCGAGTGATAGCATCAGTTTACCTTTCAGCTGAGCCTTTGCCTCAGAAAGTTCTTTTTCGGGAATGGGCTCCTGTTTCAACTTATCGAGCTCTTTTCCGATCAGTTCCCGTACGTGCCCGACATAATCTTTATCGGTACCAACGTAGATTCCGTAGAGTCCGGTGTCTTTATAGGATTGATTAAATGAAGTGATAGTATAACAGTAACCATATTTCTCGCGCACGTTTTGATGCAGACGGGAACTCATTCCCCCTCCTAATACCGTATTGGCGAGCAACAGGCTATATTTATCATCATGGTTATAATCTAAGCCCCGCCGACCGGTAATAAGATGGGTCTGTTCAATAGGTTTTGTAAGCTCCACATTATCAGCCTCATATTCAGGCAGTGCTGCACTTTTATCAATAGGATCTTTGGCTTCTACCTCACTAAAGAATTCACAAACCAATGCTACAACTTTGTCGTGATCCATATTCCCGGCTACAGATATCAATAAGTTAGAGGGCTGATAGCGTTCCTCCATATATTGATACAGATCATCACGCTCAAAAGCAGAAACCGTTTCTTCCACTCCCAGCGTAGACATGCCCAGCGGATGACCGCTGAATATATTGGCACTAAACTTTTCAAAAAGGTAGTCTTTGGGACTATCGCGATACATCTTCATCTCCTCGATAACCACGTTCTTCTCTTTCTCAATCTCTTCCTCAGGAAATGATGGATGCAACACCATATCGGATAACACATCAAGAGCACGCTCCAATTGACTATTCAGGCAGCGAGAGAAATAGCAGGTGTACTCTGAGGAGGTGAAAGCGTTAAGATAGCCCCCTACCGATTCCATACTCATTGCAATATCAAGAGAAGAGCGGCTTTCGGTACCCTTAAAAAGCATATGCTCTAAAAAGTGGGTTACACCCGCCTGTTTTTCTGTTTCGTTGCGGCTGCCGGTTTCGGCCCAGATACCAACCGATACACTTTTTACGCTCTCAACTTCTTCTGTAATAATTGTTAAGCCGCTTTCAAGAACGGTCTTATTAACAAAATCGATCTCTTTTTTTCGTTCTGTGCTCATAAAGTATATTCTTTTTTTAGATACGGGAGTTCAACTCCCTTATAGCTAGCTCATTAAATGGGGATAAAAACAAAACGCCATCCCGACTATTCGAGATGGCGCTAATATTATCATAAGTCAGGTAAAAATAAACGTTATCCCTGATCTCCGTCTTTATCAATCAAAGCTTTACGTGAGAGACGAAGCTTTCCGCCGTGCTCAACTTTGAGCAGCTTCACTTCAAGCTCATCTCCTACTTCAAGTACATCGCTTACGTTGCTTACATGTGTATGATTGATTTCAGAAACGTGAAGTAATCCATCCTTACCGGGAACGATCTCCACAAAAGCACCGTAATCTTTAATCGCTTTTACAGTACCTTGGTAGGTAGCTCCTTCTTCAAGATGTCCGACAATACCTTCAATGCGTTTCTTTGCTTCTTTAGCATTAGCAAGGTCATCAGCCGTGATTGTGATTTTACCCACTTCACGTTCTTCATCTTCTTCAACCCAGATTTCGGTATCGGTTTCTTTTTGGAGTGTTTGAATCACTTTACCGCCGGGCCCAATAACAGATCCGATTTCATCCGCATCAATTTCCATGTTCAGGAATTGCGGAGCAAATTCTGAGATCTGATCTTGTGGTTCAGAAATGGTTTCAGCCATTTTATCGAGGATATGCAGACGTCCTTGTCGAGCTTGCTCAAGTGCTTCTTCAAGCTTCTCGAAAGAGATGCCGCTTACCTTCATATCCATCTGGCAAGCAGTAATTCCGTCACGACTTCCAGCTGTTTTAAAGTCCATGTCGCCCATGAAATCTTCTTCACCGCGGATATCGGAAAGCACAACCTCTTTGTCGTCGCCTACGATCATTCCCATCGCAATACCGGCAACAGGCTTCTTAAGAGGAACGCCGGCATCCATAAGTGCCATTGATCCACCACAAACAGAAGCCATAGAAGAAGATCCGTTAGATTCTGTAATATCAGAAATTACTCGAATCACATAACCGAATTCTTCAAAAGATGGCATCAGCTTACTGATTGCAGTTTCAGCCAAATGTCCGTGTCCCTTTTCTCTACGGCCGGGTCCTCGCATAAATCCAGCTTCGCCAACACTAAAGTTCGGGAAGTTGTAATGGAGGTAAAATTTCTTGTCTTCTTCAGTAAGAAGCGTATCTACCGCCTGTGCATCTTTTTGAGTACCGAGCGTTACAGACACCAGCGCCTGTGTTTCGCCACGGGTAAAGATGGCTGATCCGTGCGTACGAGCCAAGTAATCTACCTGGGTCCAGATGTCGCGAATATCTTCAGGAGAACGTCCGTCAATTCGCTGCTCTTTCTCAAGGATCAGGTTGCGGAGTTCTTCTTTCTCAATCTTACTGAGGACGTCTTTGATATCTCCGCCCGCATCTTCGTACTCTTCGGTTTTGGTAAGCTCTTCAACAACATTTTCTTTAATATCTTTGAGGCGGGAGCTGTACTCTTCTTTACCAAGGCCTACACTTACAAGCTCACGAATCCGTTCATCAGCAAGCTCGTGAACTTTCTCTTTTAAATCTTCATCAACAGGCTCAGGTTCAAATTCACGCTTTTCCTTTCCAAACTCATCGCGAAGTTCTTCCTGAAATCTACACAGTTTTTGGATGGATTTGTGTGCTTCTTTTATAGCCTCGAGCATCGCTTTTTCTGAGATCTCTTCCATCTCACCTTCCATCATGATGACGCTCTCTTCAGTACCACCGATGATCATATCGATGTCACTGTCTTCCATCTCACTGATGGTAGGATTAATAACGAACTCACCATCTACGCGTCCTACACGAACTTCAGCAATAGGTCCGGCAAAAGGAACATCCGAAATGTGCAATGCCGCAGAAGCTCCTACTCCACCAAGGACATCACCGTCATGCTCGCCATCAGAGGAAAGCACTTTACAAACAATCTGTGTATCAAAACGGTATCCATCAGGGAAAAGTGGACGGAGACTTCGGTCAATCAAACGACTGGAAAGGACTTCTTTGTCGTTGGGACGCCCTTCTCGCTTGATAAATCCACCCGGAAACTTACCACCTGCAGAAAAACTTTCGCGCAGGTCTACCGTTAGTGGAAAAAAGGGTTTATCAGTAGGTTCTTTTGAACTTACTGCAGTACACAGTACCATGGTATCGCCCATGCGTACTACTACTGCACCATCGGCTTGCTTTGCAATACGGCCGGTCTCAATTGACAATTCTTTACCCGGTGCAAATTCTACACTTTTAAAATCTTCTTTCATCGTAATACTATATTCTATTTAAATTTCATTTACTTGCAAAAATATCAAACTGCATACGCTCCCGTTTTTTATCTATTGCTCAACTACAGGAGGGTATACTGCCTACAAGATTAAAAACGGATATAATACAGATAAAAAAGGCACGCTGATAATGCGTGCCTGATTTAACTTACTTTCGAATCCCTAAATCATCGATAAGCTCACGATATTTTTCAATATCATTGTCTTTGAGGTAGTTCAATAATTTTCTTCTCTTCCCTACCAGCTTCAACAACCCTCTTCGAGAGGCATGATCCTGACCATTCTCTTTCAGATGCTCAGTTAAATCGTTAATGCGCTCAGTAAATATTGCGATCTGAGCTTCTGTGGACCCCGTATTCTCTTTTGATCCACCGTATTCTGCGACAAGTTCTTCTTTGCGTTCTTTTGTTATTGCCATGTGTTAAATAAATTCTTATTTGCTTTACGAAAAACTAAATTATAGACAAATCTTAGTAGCGGTCAAAGATAAGCTTTTATGTTTTCGTTTGCAATATTTAATGCTCAACTAAGATCTGTTTTGCCTTCTTTTGGTCATTTTCCAGCTGATTCACCAGCTCATCCCTGCCATTAAACTTCTTTTCGTCCCGTATTCTTCCCAAAAATCGCACCTGTACTTCTTTGCCATAGATATCGGCATCGAAATCGAATAAATGCACTTCAAGAGTCTGTTTTTGGCCATCAAAAGTAGGACGAACGCCAATATTCATCATGCCCTCATACCAATCTCCGTTTATTCGCACTTTTACGGCATAAACCCCGTTTTTCGGAATGATCTTTTTAGGATGCTCCGGCTTAATGTTTGCCGTAGGAAATCCGATTTTCTTCCCTCTTTTGTCGCCGTGTACCACCATCCCATTTAACCGATATGGTCGCTGTAAAAACCGGGCAGCCTGCTCCATATCGCCTTCTTCACTAATAGCATTGCGGATAGCGGTACTGCTTACGGTTTTGGCGCCCACTTCACGTTTAGAAACTACGTAGGTATCAAAGTCTAACTCTTCGCCTATTCGTTCAATAGTCTCTATTGTCCCTTCGCGATTGCGCCCGAACTGGTGATCATAACCAATTACGAACTCACTGACCCCAATCTTCTCATAAATAATATCACGGACAAACTCTTCGGAACTAAGGAGCGAAAAATCCCTGTCAAAGGGGATTACTACCATTGTGTCAATACCGAGCTCATCCAAAATTTCTGCCCGCTCTTGCAGTGTAGTTAACAGTTTAATACCGGCTTCGCCTGGATTTATAATATCCCTCGGATGCGGGTCAAAGGTAACGATAGCGCTTCGAGCACCCCGAGCTTCGGCTTTTTCTGCCACCGTATCCATAATTGCCCGGTGGCCTGCATGTACACCGTCAAAAGTGCCCACAGTAACTACAGTATTAGAAATATGTTCTACCTCTTCTAAAAAAACTAACTCGGCCATTATTACTGCATTTTGTTAAAAATTAAAATGCGCTGATAATCAGCGGTACTTTACCTTCTGTTCGTAATTATCCACATCAAAGATATCTTCCAGCTGTTCGACCGAAAGAGCATCTTCATTTTGATAAGATCCGATAGCAGTCCTTTTTAAACCTATAAGATGACCCAGCGAATCTAGCTCCCGAGCCAGGTCATCGGCTAGCGTACGAATATAGGTCCCTTTGCTGCATTTAATATACAACTCCAATCGCGGCAGATTACATTCCAATATTTTAGTCTCTTCAATAATTACCTGTCGGGGCTTTCGCTTGACCTCTTTGCCCTTTCTGGCAAGTTTGTACAGAGGGTCTCCCTTATACTTAAGAGCAGAATACATGGGCGGAATCTGAACAATTAGCCCTGATAGTTTATCATTCAGTGCTTCTTCTATGGCTTCTTTTGTGATGTGATTAAAAGGAGCCCGAGCATCAGGAATTGTTTCAGCATCAAGGCTGGGCGTTGATGCCCCAAAGGTCATTGTTGCAACATACTCTTTATCGGCTTCCTGGAATGCTGATACGGTACGCGTACCATTACCACAACAGAGTATTAACAATCCTGTTGCCATTGGATCCAGGGTACCGGCATGGCCTATTTTTCGGATATCGAGACACTTTCGAAGAAATTTAACAACATCAAAACTACTCCATCCCTTGGGCTTATTCACCAGGAATGCAGCGCCGTCGGAATAATCAAAAAAAGTATTCGGCCAATCTGTTCTTGAAAAGATAGGAAGTTCTTCAAGAGGTATCGCTTTGGGCATTTAGATACTAGTCCTCTCCCTCAGAGTTGTTTTCCCGTTCCTGTCGCTCTTTTCGAATCTTTTGGAAGAGGTTCTCCATCTTCTCAACGTGCTCAGCCGTCTTATCATTAATAAAATGAAGTTCAGGAATGCGGCGAACCTGGTGGCGAATTTTCTGTGCTAGCTCCTTTCGAATCTCCGCATTTTTCTCTTCTATATGGGCAAAAAGAGCATCCTCATCCTTACCGGGTGCATAGACACTCAGTAACACCTTGGCCATTAACAGGTCAGGTGTTACATCTACTTTTGTTACCGTAACAAATGAACCGCTACGCTGGTATCCTTTTTGGATAATCTTACCCAAATCCCGTTTTATAACGGCTCCTAACCGTTCTGTACGAATACTCATATTTCTAAAACCTTAAACGTTATTGAGACCTGTTACGAGTCTTCTTTCTTAACATCTTCGAGTCGACGTTTCTCCTCTACTACTTCATAGTTCTCTATAACGTCACCCACTTTGATATCGTTGTAGTTGACGATACTAAGACCACATTCGTAGCCGGTTTGTACTTCTTTAACATCGTCTTTGAAACGCTTAAGAGCATCAATTTCGCCATCATAGATAACCACACCGTCACGCACAACCCGTACCGGATTATTGCGTTTGATCTTACCGTCCGTCACATAACAACCGGCAATGGTTCCTACGCTGGAAACTTTAAAGATCTCTCGCACTTCGGCATTTCCGGATAGTTTCTCACTAATTTCGGGTGAGAGCATACCTTCCATGGCATCTTTGACTTCATCTACGGCGTCATAAATAACGCTGAAGAGTCGTATATCGATCTCCTCTTCTTCGGCAACTTGTCGTGCATTGGATGTCGGACGAACCTGGAACCCAATAATAATCGCCTCAGAGGCAGAAGCCAGCAGTACATCCGATTCGGTAATAGCACCGGCACCGGTATGGATTACATTAACAGAAACCTCTTCGTTACTCAATTTCTGCAGTGCACCGGAAAGTGCCTCAATAGAGCCGTCAACATCAGCCTTAATAATAAGGTTAAGATCATCCACCTCACCAAGGGCAAGACGCCTGGACAAGTCATCAAGACTCATGTGCTTAGATTGACGCAGTTCATGTTCACGTCGAATCTGCTGTCGCTGGTTAGCAATCTCTTTGGCCTTCTTCTCATCTTCGAGAACAACCAGCTTGTCACCGGCCTGTGGAATATCATCAAAACCGGTAAGCTGTACAGGTTCTGACGGTCCGGCCGATTCTACACGATTACCAAGTTCATTTTCCATGGCCCGGACACGACCAAAGCATGGTCCGGCAACAAATGGGTCGCCAACTTCAAGCGTACCATTCTGTACAAGAATATTTGATACAATACCTTTTCCTTTATCAACGCGGGCTTCAAGAACAACTCCGTCTGCTTGTCGGTCAGGATTTGCTTTGAGTTCCATCAGTTCTGCTTCAATAAGAACTTTTTCGAGCAGATCGGGAATACCTTCACCGGTTTTAGCAGAGACTTCTGCTGCCTGGTTCGTTCCGCCGTACTCCTCAACAATAACATCGTGCTCAGCAAGCTGCTGCTTAATCTTATCAGGATTGGCACCGGGCTTATCCATCTTGTTAATCGCAACAATAATGGAAACACCGGCTGCTTTAGAGTGATTGATAGCCTCAATAGTCTGGGGCATCACTGCATCATCAGCAGCAACAACAAGAATTACAATATCTGTAGCCTGGGCACCACGCGAACGCATAGCGGTAAAGGCTTCGTGACCCGGCGTATCCAGGAATGTAATAGGACGCCCGTCATCCGTTTCAACCTCATAAGCACCTACGTGCTGTGTAATACCACCGGCCTCGCCTTCGGCAACCTGTGATTTACGAATGTAATCAAGCAATGATGTTTTACCGTGATCTACGTGACCCATTACTGTAATAATAGGAGCACGTGGTTCCAGATCTTCCGGATCGTCTTCTTCAAGTTCAATTTCTTCAAGGCCTTCATCGGCATCAACAAATTCAACCTCATAGTTATACTCTTCTGCTACCAGTTCAATAGTGCTGGCATCCAGACGCTGGTTTATTGACACCATCATACCCAAGTTCATGCAGGTTGTAATCACATCATTGGGTTGAACATCCATCAGATCTGCAAGATCACTAACCGTAATAAACTCGGTTGCTTCAATTATCTGATCTTCTAACTCTTCGAGCTCTGCCTGCAGCTGCTCTTCTTCTTTACGCTCTTCTTTACGTTTACGACGACGTTTTTGTCGTTTACTACCGACAGTCTCGGAGGACTTCATTTTCTGAAGCGTTTCCTTCAGTTTCTTTTCAACATGGTCCTCGTCAACACCGCCTCCGCGTCGTTTTCGTTTTTTCTTCTTTTTCTTTTTGCTCTTTTTCTTCTTACCAGAATCTTTTTTCTTCTTATTCTTTTTGCGGTCTTTTTTACGCTTACGCTTTTTACGTCGTTTAGGCTTGCTGTCATCTACCTTAACCTTTCCAACGACTTTTGTACCCTTCAGCCTACCGGCTCTACCACGAATGACGCCTTGCTCTTTCTCTTCGTCATCCTCTTCATCTTTTGTTTCTTCAGACTCTTCTTTCTGTTCATCAGAGTCTTCAGACTTTGCTTCTTTTTCTTCAGCTTCTTCGGGCTCTTTATCTTTGTCTGAATCTTCCTCAGAATCAGACTCTTTTGCTGTAGTTTCTTCTTTTTCTTCTTCAGACTCAGTTTCCTTTGCCTCAACAACCTCTTCTTTTTCCTCTTCAGGTTCAGCTTTTGCTTCGGCCTCTTTCTCAGTCTTTTCCTCAGCCTCGACCTTCTCTTCGGCTTTTTCTTCAGTATCGGTTACTTCTTCCGTTGCTTTCTCCTCTTCCTCAGTATCATCAACCTGGGCTTCGACTTCTTCTTTCTCTTCGGTCGGCTCTTCCTCTTCAGTTGCCTCTTGCGCAGGTTTTTCTTGAGGTTCTTCGTCCTCCTCACCTTCAGCTGTTTCCACTTCTTGTGGAGTATCATCTTCCTCTTCTTCATCAGCCGATTCGGGCTCTTGTTCTTCAGCCTCTTCTTCATCGGCTTTATCTTCCTGTGGCTCTAGCTGGGGCTCAACAGATTTTTCCTCTTCCTGCTCCTCCTCATCTTGAGGTTTTAGCCCTTCAACCTCTTCCTCATCCTGAGGCTCAAGCGGCATATCTTCTTCGAGGGGCTCGAGGTAATCTTCTACCGAAACACTTTCGTTGCGGCTCGACCGAATTTGACTTCGGCGGTTTTCGTACTCCTCCTTTGCCTTTTCATGCTCTTGACTCTTGGCTTTATCAACGCCGTACACCTCTTCCAGCGCCTCATACATTTCGGGCGTTATTTTGGAATTGGGCTTATTAGCAATTTCAAAGCCTTCATCCGACAGTGAATCTACAATAGATGTAGTAGAGACATTAAATTCGGATGCAACTTTAAATAAACGTTTTGGCTTGGCCTTTCGGGACATAAATTTTATTTCTGAAAGTACGTTCTAAAGTTTTCTGTTAAGCAGTTCGCTTATATGTACAAGGTAAAACAGGATTATCGGAAATGTAAGTTCAATTACAACTCCTCATCATCAAATTCATAAGCAATAATATCGATGATACGCTCTGCCTGATCCTCAGTAATTTCACCTTCTGTTCGGCGAACAATTTCTTCTTCGTCTAAATCGAGCACCTGGCGAGCCGTATCACAACCGATCTCGTGCAGCAGTTCAATTACTTCAGGACCGAAGTCAATTTCAAACTCTTGCAGATCGATATCATCTTCTTCCTCTACCTCTCGGTAAACATCGATCTCACAACCTGTCAGGTTCGAAGCCAGGCGGATATTCACCCCACCTTTACCAATGGCCTTAGAAACCTCATCAGCCGGTACAAGCACTTTTGCATGCTTGCCGTCATCACTCAAGTCTACACTTAATACCTTAGCTGGCTGCAGCGCTCGTTTAATAAATTCGTGTTTATCATCAGTATAGTTGATGACGTCAATATTTTCATTTTGCAGTTCCCTGACAATAGCGTGGATACGAATTCCCTTCATCCCCACACATGCACCAACGGGATCAACACGTTCGTCGTGCGAACGAACGGCAACCTTCGAACGATCGCCGGGATCACGTGCGATACGAACAAGATCAATAATACCATCAAAAACTTCCGGAATCTCGTTCTCAAAAAGTCGTTCGAGAAATATCGGTGATGTTCGAGAAATAATTACTGAAGGGTTTCCGTGATATCGCTTCACTTCTTTTACAACGGCACGGATCGTATCTCCTTTTCGGTACTTATCTTTATAAATCTGTTCATCTTTAGGAAGCACCAGCTCAACACCGTTGTGATTAACAAGCATTTCGCGGTTACGAATCTGATAGACATCACCGAGCACAATCTCGCCCACCCGGTCAGAGTATTCCTCAAAAATATTATCTTTCTCAATTTCACGAATCCGCTGAGCCAGCTGCTGCCGAGCCATCATCACCGCACGGCGTCCGAAGTCTTGAATCGAAAGCTCTTGTGCATATTCATCATACAACTCCAGGTCCGGATCATTCTTTTGAGCTTCTTCCAACGTAATTTCCTGAACCTCATCAGTAAGTTCCTCTTCGGGAACCACTTCGCGAATGTGCAAAATCTGAATCTCACCTCGATCCGCATTCAGGATAACCTCAAAAGCATCATCGGAACCATACTTCTTTCGAATCATTGTGCGAAAGACATCTTCCAAAATCGACAACAAAAGATCCTTGCCCATATCTTTGTCTTTCGCAATTTCAGCAAAAGATTGAATAATTTGTTTTGAAACGTCGTTTGACATCAGTGTACTCCAGTATTCTTAAAATTATTTGAATGAAGGGATTATTTTCGTTTCTACCAGATCATCAAAAGGTACGGCAAGAGTCGACTCATCCTCCAACTCGATTATAATTTCATCTTTCAGAATTTCGCGCAAGACACCTTCAACCTTGCGATACTCACCATTTTCTTTGTACTTCACTTTTGCCTGGCGCCCTTTATTTTTGGGATATTGGCGTCGATCCACAAGGGGACGACTCAATCCCGGCGACGATACATTCATACGATATTTTCCGGAGAAAATATCATGCGCATCCATCAAAAAGCTTATCTCATTGCTAATATCGGCACATTCATCCATATTAACACCCCGGTCTTCGGCATCTATTGAGATCCATACCTCGGGTGTATCACCACCTTTAATTTCCACATCAATGAGGAAAAAGTCGGTGGTTGAAAGAACCGATTCAGCAACTTCTGCGATCTTATCTGTAACTTTGTTTGACACGATTTTGGCAATTATAGGTACAAAAAAAAGTGAGGACCTCTCGGCGCTCACTCAAAGCAATCAAAGATATTGTTAATCCGCCTAAAAAACAACTGTTTAAAATGGGATTATCATGCTCCCTATCTTCGTTAAACTACTTTAGTTGTTTTCATAAGATAATAAACGTATATAAACCGTGCAGTTTTTTAATTTTTTAATAAAAATTTTATGTCAGCTTTTGCTATAATTGAGGTTCGAATCTTTTTGTATAATACAATCCAAAACATATTTCCTATGCGAACACTCCTGCTAATCCTATTCAGCTTTTTTATAAGCACCCCGGCCCTTATTGCCCAGAGTGTTGATATAACCCCTACTACTTCAACCGAACGTATCCAATCGATTGAACAGCGCCAACAAATGCGTAGCAGTTCTGTATTTAAAGAATATCCTCTTCGTAATATCGGCCCCGTAGTAATGGGGGGACGCATTACAGACTTTGCGGTAGAAGAAGGAAAAGCACGAAAATTCTATGTCGCTTTTGCTTCGGGCGGAGTTTTTGAAACCGATAACAGTGCCAACACCCTTGAACCGATCTTTGATCACCAGGGAACACTTACCATAGGTGATATTGCCATCTCCAACGCCGACAAAGATATATTATGGGTGGGAACCGGCGAAAATAACAGTAGTCGATCAAGCTATGCAGGAACAGGCGTTTATAAAAGTGAGGATGGAGGAGATAGCTGGAAATTTGCAGGACTTCCCGGTTCTCAACATATCGGAAGAATTGTCACGCATCCCAGTAATCCGGATATCGCATGGGTTGCAAGCCTCGGTCCCCTCTACTCTACCAACGATGTACGGGGCGTCTATAAAACAACTGATGGCGGCAAAACATGGAATCGCACTCTTACTCCCGCCGACAGTACCGGTGTTATCGATCTTGTGATCCATCCCGATAACCCCAACAAGTTGTGGGCTACCACCTGGGAACGACATCGACAGGCTTGGAACTTTGATGAAGCGGGAGAAGGTTCGGCCATTTACCTGTCTGAAGATGGTGGAGAGAGCTGGGAAAAATCGATGAAAGGATTCCCTAAGGGAGAGTTCGTTGGACGCATAGGTATTGATGTAAGTGAAAGTAACCCTGACATCATGTATGCATTCCTGGATAACCAAAAGGAATCGAAGACAAAAAAGGAGGTTGATGAAGATCAGCTTACCCAACAAGATTTTGTTGAAATGAGTAAAGAGGAATTCCTTGAACTTGATAATAAAAAACTGAACAAATTTTTACGCAGTAATGGATTCCAAAAGAAGTATACTGCTGAATCTGTTAAAGAAGACGTCCGAAACGGTGAGTATACCCCCAAGGCTTTAGCGGACTACCTGGGCGGGGATGCCAACGATGCTCTTTTTAACACCAGTATCGAAGGTGCGCAGGTATATCGGTCTGAGGACGGCGGTAAAAGCTGGAAAATGGTGAACAGTTATGATCTGGATAACCTGATTTTTACCTACGGATACTATTTCGGCGAAGTTCGTATTGCGCCCGACGATCCCGATGAACTATATATTATGGGTGTTCCGATGCTAAAATCAGAAGATGGAGGTAAAACCTGGGCACCGGTAGCCGAAAACCAGGATGTACATGTCGACCACCAGGCCTTGTGGATTGATCCCAATGATTCTGAGCATCTGCTGCTCGGTAATGACGGAGGGCTGTACGAAAGTCATGATGGAGGTGAGAACTTCATCCATCATAATAACGCCCCGGTGGGACAGTTTTATACCGTAGCTGTGGATATGGAAAAGCCCTATAATGTCTATGGAGGCCTACAAGATAATGGCGTTTATACCGGCTCCTCGCAGGGCTCACCCAACGACGGCAACCATTGGGAACGTCTCTTTGGCGGTGATGGCATGCATGTAGCAGTACATCCCGAAAACAGTGATATTGTTTATACTGGTTTCCAGTTCGGTAACTATTTCAAAATAAACAGGTCTAAAAGTAAGTATAACCGCATAACACCACGCCACGAAATTGGAGAAGCCCCCTACCGCTTTAATTGGAACACCCCGGTAGAGATGAGCAATCACAATCCGGATATTCTCTATTTTGGATCGCAGAAAATTAATCGCACCATGGACGGCGGCAAGAGCTGGACGACCATCAGTCCCGATTTAACCAAGGATCTGCCCAGCGGCAACGTGCCCTATTCTACACTTACAACCATTTCAGAGTCCCCCAAAGACTTTAGCGTTATCTGGGCGGGTACTGATGATGGCAACATCCAGGTAACAAAAGACGGCGGCAAGAGCTGGGAGCTCGTTTCTGAAGATCTACCTCAACGACGATGGGTCAGCGAAGTACAGGCTTCTCCCCACGACCCTGCCACAGCTTATGCTTCTCTAAACGGCTACCGTTTCGATGAATTTAAAACCTACGTCTACAAAACAACTGATTACGGACAAAGCTGGAAATCGATCAAAGGGAATTTGCCTGAAGATGTTGCTAACGTGATTGTCCAAGACCAAGAAAATCCGGACCTTTTATTCGCGGGCCTCGACCATGGAACCTATACCAGTTTTGATGACGGTGAGAACTGGCATCTGATTAATAAAATCCCCAATGTGGCTTCTTATGATATGGTTGTTCATCCACGAGACAATGAACTGGTTGTTGGCACGCATGGGCGCAGCATCTATGTAATGGACCTAGAACCTGTACGTACCGTCGCCAAGCAAACTGACAAAGAAATAATAGCACTGGCAACCAATGAGGTTCGTCATTCTGGCAGCTGGGGCAACCAACGTGTTGCTTATCGCCCTGTTAATGAACCCGAAGTAGAATGGTTATACTGGGTTGATGATCAAAAAGCTGAAAATGAAACTGTTACCATTACCATAAAAGATAAAGACGGTGAGACAAAGAAAGAGCTTACTGACAAAGCACAGTACGGTTTCAACACCTTTAACTGGAACTTGTTAGTAAAAGAAGCAGAAAAAGAAAGTGAAACTAACTCTTATCTCAATCCGGGAACGTATACAATCACTTATGAACTCAATGGATTTACTGATGAAACCACATTTAAAGTTGTTGGCCGTAATAATGGCCGTAATGCTTCTGAGCGCATGTTCTCAAGCCCAGAAGAAATCGAATTCGAAGAGCACTAAAAAGGAAGGGCGAACGATCACTTATGAGCGTTCGGTCTCTTTTCTGTCTACCCAGAACGATACGCTCTCTACTGTAGATGTTGCCGTGGCAGATGAAGATGCTGAACGCAATCAGGGCCTGATGGATGTACGAGATCTTCCAGAATCCAAGGGGATGCTGTTTATCTTCGAAAATAACCAGCCCCGCAGCTTCTGGATGGCCAATACCCCCTTACCTCTGGACATTATTTTTGTGAATAAGGATTACGAAATTGTTCGCATCCATCACAGCACCCAACCCTTTTCGGAAAAGAGTTTTGCTTCAGAACAGCCGGCAAAGTATGTAATCGAAACGAACGCCGGGTACTGTATATCTCATGATCTACAAGAAGGGATGAAAGTGAGCTTTGACGAATAGCAATGCATTGCAATGGAGCTTAGGCTCTTTTTCTCATTTCGAGGGCCTTGCTAAATCTGAATTCAGTACTCAAAACTGAGGAGTCAGGAGTTTAGAAATCAGAATAGATCTTGCTTTGTAATGTTCCCAAACTAAGGAGTTTCTCCTCCCCGAGAGGGAAACACCTTAAAGCAATTTTGACTATTGACTGCTTGAAAGCTTTTCGAGGCTTCCAAGCTTTAATACCACCTCATGTCATCCTGAACCATGTGCTGAGCTCGGTGAAGTATCTCTTTCAGGATTTCTATAAAAAGGCGGAAAAAAAGTTTCAATACATTCGTCTTGCTCACTTTTTCAGTCAAGAAAAAAACGAACCAATACTTGGAGTATTTATTGCGGGTTATTCATCTCCCTTTGAAGGGAGTGCCGCGAAGCTTGAGGGATGTTCAGCCCTTATGTTATCTTAAGCTGAATATAGAATAGAGCTACTATGTTTTAAGTCTTCATTTGTATAGGGACAAAATAAGATATTATTTCCCTTTGTAGGTCCTGCCCATAGCGCGAGCGTCTCGCTCGTGCTATGTCGCCGTATAAATTACCGCCAGACCTTGCTCAACGGGTACACGGTCAAGGATGACCGTGCTACATTATAGTGCCCGATAAGGCGTAATCAATCTCCCATTACTACGCACAAGGCTTTGTAGAGCAAGCTAAACCCCTCTTCTCTACCCTGTGCACCGAGACTTCAGTGTAGGTGGAAGAGGTATTTTATAGATGCTCATTATATGCATTAGAATTTACTTCTTGAACTCTTGCGTTCTTCCTTGTGGTTCTATCGGTGAAAGAGCTGTGAGTATGAACCGAAGGAGCTGCAGCTATGCGCCTCGAAGTTTTAACGTAGTGGCGGAGGATGACCGGGAGTTTTCTGCCCAGAAGTTTTATGGTTGCTGTGTTTCAGTGATTAATGCAGCACAGCGGTGTTCCAGTGATTCATGTAATTCGTTTCAACGCAGAGCATTGAAACGAGATAAGGAGACTCCAATTGCTCAGCTGACAGACAGGATGACATCTCTTTAGTAGGATAAATAAGGGAAAAACTCTCCGGTCTATTTTTTAGCTATGTAGGTGGAGATCGTCGCGCTGCGATTTACTCCACTCACGATGAGAGGCGTTGAGGGACAAGCTACTATTCTTAACCAGCTAATTATTTCTTAGAATACCTGGCCTCGTCGGACGGCTGAGGTTGCCGTCCG
This sequence comes from Fodinibius halophilus, assembly GCF_011059105.1. Taxonomy (GTDB): domain Bacteria; phylum Bacteroidota; class Rhodothermia; order Balneolales; family Balneolaceae; genus Fodinibius; species Fodinibius halophilus. The sequence goes on from NZ_JAALLS010000013.1 coordinate 94,675, forward strand.
GCGAATTATATAAAGGAAAATAAAAAGACAGGCTTACACTTCCATGCCCTCTTCCTGCTTTTTATACTCATCCAGAAACTCTTTTACTTTCAATACGTTCTTTTTAGAACCGATGAAGATAGGTGTACGTTGATGAATTTTTTCGGGTTCAATTTCTAAAATACGTCCATTGCAATCAATAGCCATTCCCCCGGCCTGTTCGATCACAAAGCTCAACGGATTGCATTCATACATCAGCCGTAATTTACCATTGGGATATTGACTGCTGTTCGGGTAGATAAAAATGCCGCCGGTTATCAACGTACGGTGCACATCAGCTACCATAGAACCGATATAGCGTGCTTTATACGGACGATCGGTTTCCGGATCCTCAACCTGGCAGTATTTCACATACTTTTTTAGCCCTTCTTCCCACGAATGGTAGCTGCCCTCATTAACGCTGTAGATCGTTCCGCGTTCTGGAATTTTCACATCATCATCTGAAAGAATAAACTCACCGATACTAGGGTCCAACGTAAAGACCGAAACCCCCAAACCAGTGGTATAGGCCATCAATGTACTAGAGCCATATAACACGTAGCCGGCTGCCACCTGCTTAACGCCCGGCTGCAGGGCGTCATCTTCGGTCAACACATCGGTACTGGTATCTTCGCGCATGTAGATAGAAAAGATACTCCCAATCGATACATTGACATCAATATTTGAAGAACCGTCGAGCGGATCGAGGTACACAATATATTTGCCCCCTTCGTTATCCAGCTCCACAATGCCGTCGTTCTCCTCCGATATCACCATACAGGTAATTTCCGAGCGGTTGAGCGCAGAAATCAACTGCTTGTCGGCAAAAAGATCCAGCTTTTTCACCGTTTCCCCATGTACATTCGTTGACCCATCTTCGCCCAGAATGTTGGTAATACCCGCTTTGTTGACTTCTCTTGATATTATTTTTGCAGCAAGCCCAATATCTCTGACAAGCTGCGAAAGCTCCCCTGTAGCACCGGGAAACTTGTTCTGCGACTGAATGATATATTCTTCGAGCGTTATAACCCGGTTCAATTTACGATCTACCATGTCTACTCTTTGATTATGAGACTAATCCGTTTTTGATATTTTCATTATTTGTGGGAATTATTTTCATTTTTCCCACTCAAAGGTAAAAACTTTTCATACACAATTTCAGCTTTCTTTTTGAGCTCTTTTAACGTCCCATTATTCCGGATTATAATATCCGCTTTATCAGTTGATTCTTCGAAATTACGCTGCTTAGCCATTCTCTGCCTAATATCTTCGGCCGAACTTTCGTCTCGTTCTTGCACGCGCTCCAGTCGCTGCTGTTCGTCGGCCAGTACCAATACGATAAAATCGAGTGCGCCCGGTTCCAGGTTTTCCAATAGTAGTGCCGCCTCATACACAAAAACCTCGTACCCTTCTTGCTCAGCTATTGCCATCTTCTCTTGTGCTGCTCCGGGTATTTGGGGATGGACGATCGCATTAAGTTCATCTACCCTATCCCTTTCAAAAGCTTCTTTTGCAAGATATTTCCGGTTCAGGCTGCCGTCATCCGCAAAGGCCTCTGCTCCAAAGGTCTGCACAAGCTCATCTCTAATCTCAGGCTTACTCACCATCAACTCCTTAGCCAGGTCGTCGGCATTGAGAATATAAGCCCCCATCTGCGACCATATCTCACACACGGTAGACTTACCACTCCCAATGCCACCAGTAACACCTACAGTAACCATTATTCTGTTTTTGAGGATGAGGAGATAGAAAGCAGGTAGGCATTGATAAACTCATCCAGTTCACCGTCCATCACTGCTTCTACATTTGAGGTCTCGTGATCGGTGCGGTGATCTTTGACCATATTATAGGGATGAAAAACATAGGATCGTATCTGGGATCCCCATTCGATCTTGCTCTTCGAATCTTCGAGCTTCTGTTTTTCACGTTCTTTAATCTGCTTTTCCAGCTCATAAATTTTAGAACGCAGCAGTACCCAGGCCTTATCACGATTTTGCTTCTGCGAGCGCTCCTGCTGACACTCGGCTACCACCTGCTCTTTGCTGCCGTCAGAAAGTTCTCCTTCCCAAACCAGGCGAACGGCTGTTTCCGTTTTATTTACATGCTGCCCACCAGCACCGCTGGCGCGGAAGCGTTGCAGCTCTACATTACTTGAATCGATATCAATTTCAATGGTATCATCCACAATGGGCGAAACAAAAACGGAGCAGAATGAGGTATGGCGCCGCGAATTGCTGTCAAAAGGGGAAATACGCACCAACCGATGCACGCCACTTTCGGCTTTCAGAAACCCATAGGCGAACTCTCCTTCTACCTGGATGGTAGCACTTTTGAGCCCGGCAACATCTCCTTGTTGATATTCAATCACGGAGACCTCATAGTCATTATCTTTGGCCCATCGGGTATACATGCGATAGAGCATTTCGGCCCAATCCTGGCTTTCAGTCCCCCCCGCGCCGGGGTTAAACGTAAGCAAAGCATCGCGGTGATCATCTTCACCACGTAGCATATTTTGCAATTCAAGGGCATCCAGCTTTTTCTCCAGCTGTTTCACTTCCCGTTTAATATCATCCTTTACATCTTCGCCCTCTTCTAAAAACTCCTGGTACACGCGAATGCTGTCCCGAAGCTCATCCAGTTGATCCCAGCGCGCGACCATCTCCTTTTCATGGTCAATCTTCTTCATGATTTTTCGCGCCTCATCGGGATCATCCCAAAAATTGGGGTCCTGCGTCTGCTCTTGCAGTTCAATTATTTTTACTTTTCGTTGCTCATAGTCAAAGATACCCCCTGAGCGCATCCACACGCTCGAATAACTCATTCAGGTGATCCGAATTGATTGTTGTAGTACTCACAATATTATCTTCTGTTTTATATTCTAATTACGTATCCTAAAATAGTATTGCTAAAAAAGCTCTTTCTACTTTTTGCCGAATTTACCCAATAGGTATCCAATGGCAATACCTCCTAATAGCGAAAACAAAACTCCCTCTTCGGGATGGGACCGGACGTAACGTCGAGCTTCTCGGTAATCTCTGTCAAGCTCATCCGCAAGCTCTTTGCGTTCATCCTTTAGCTTGTTGATAAGTTTTTCATAACGCTTTAGCGCTTCTTTCTTCTTCTCTTCGATCTGTTCTTGTGTACTGTTCTTCTCTTCAGCCATAGCATTAAGTAATTGATTTTCTGTTTAGTGAAAGATACAAATTTCAAAAGGAATCACAGCCTTAATTTGTAACAAACTTCTCTCTTCTTAACAGTAATTTTACCTTAGGTTCATATACAATACACATGCATATATTATGTTATGATTCGTCATGCAAAAATTATCAAACATAGTAACCCATCTACAAAATCGACTTTTTGAGTCGGTTATCTCCAGCAACCTTATCTACAATACCTGCTGGGAAGATCCCCGAGTAGATCGGCAGCTCCTTGATATCAGCCCGGAGAGTCGTATGGTAATGCTTACCAGTGCGGGCTGCAATGCTTTGGATTACCTGCTTGATGCTCCCTCCCAGATCCACTGCGTAGATATAAATCCGGCACAAAATGCACTGTTAGAACTAAAAAAAGCTTTTTTTAAAAACAATAACTACCCCCTGCTCTGGGATTTTTTCGGTACCGGTTCCAAAGACGGCGCCGAGCTAATCTATCATCAACAAATTCAAAAACTGTTACCGGCAAAGCACCGCAGATATTGGGATAAAAACATCAATTACTTTACCCCCACTTCTGCTTTTCCCAGCTTTTATTTTAGAGGCACCTCCGGCAATGTCGCACGCCTTATCCACAATCACATTCAGCGCAAGGGACTCTATCCCAAAGTACTGAAGATGCTGAATGCACAAAGCCTGGAAGAGCAAGCCTACTATTTTGAAGAAATTGAACCACAGCTCTGGTCAACTTTTTCTAAATGGCTGGTTCGTCGCAATGCTACTATGACGATGCTGGGCGTACCGGCAACGCAACGAGATATGATTGAAAGGGAATATCAAGGGGGCATACTTGACTTTATTCGGCAGTCACTACACCACATTTTTACGAAACTTCCACTGCAAGACAACTATTTTTGGCGGGTTTACTTAACAGGATCTTATAGCACGGACTGCTGTCCGAACTATCTACTTGAACGCAACTTTGCCCAGTTGCGAACCCACATAAATAGTATTGAGACGCACACCACCTCCCTTTCTCAATTCTTAGAACAAAATCCGGGACCCTATTCCCATTTTATTCTGCTTGACCACCAAGACTGGATGGCCAACGCCCAGCCACAACTTCTGAAAGAAGAATGGAAACGGATTCTTGACAAGGCCCAAAGCGGTGCTAAAATACTATTTCGCTCAGCGGGTCCATCCCTACATTTTCTTCCCGACTTTGTTTACGAATCTGTTGAATTTTATCCCGAGCAAACCAAATCGTTACATTCCAGAGATCGCGTGGGCACTTATGAATCAACCCATCTGGGGGTTGTACAATAATGGAAATACAAGGTACCTATACTGACCATTCGCACGACACCAATGTAGAAAAGTACTACCGCTTCCACTCCCGTATCTATGACGCTACGCGCTGGAGCTTTCTGTTTGGCCGCGATCAGCTGCTCGATATGATTCCGGTCCTGCCCTCACAACCTCGCATCCTGGAAGTGGGCTGCGGTACCGGTAAAAACCTGGACCGCTTGCAATATCATTTTCCCGATGCCCACCTTGTAGGTGTTGATCTCTCCCCTGCAATGCTTAATATTGCCAGAAACAAGTTGAGCGACACCAAACAAGTTGAACTTGTACAAGCGAAGTATGGTTCTGAAGAACTGAATTTAGAACCTTTTGACCTTATTCTCTTCTCCTATTCTCTTACGATGTTTGCCGATGGCATTGAAGATATTATGGCACAAGTCTCAAAAGATCTTAATAAGCGTGGATATGTTGCTGTTGTTGATTTTAATACTTCCCCCTATAAATGGTTTCGACAGTGGATGGGCATGAACCATGTTGACCTTAACGGCCATATTTTACCGCTGCTCAATAAATATTACCGCCCAGTAGAAACACAAAAAGATGATGCCTACCTGGGGTTATGGTCTTATTTTAAATTTATTGGCCAGTATACCTAATCCCCTATTCATATTTCACAATTTGATCTACTATTTAATGATGAGTTGAAGCTGATCTTTTCTTATTTTAGGGATCTATGGAACAGATCAAACAACAGATTTCTGAGATACAAGACGAACTTCAAGAATCCCCCAAAGATGCCCAGCTTTTAAACGAACTTGGCGTGGGGCATCATATGCTGGGAGAATACGACAAAGCCGTTGAAGCTTACCAGCAATCGCTGGCGCAAGACCCCGATAACTTCAAGGTGCACTTCAACCTGGGCAATACCTTTTATGAGCAGAAAAATATCGAGAAGGCCGTTAACCACTATCTCAATGCCCTCGATATCCAGCCCGATTATGTACCCGCCCTTAATAACCTGGCGGATGTATATGAGTTGGCAGAAGATGAAGAGCGAGCGCTGGAGCTTTTTGAATATATCACCAAGATTAAGCCCGAAGATCCTATGGGATACTTTAATCTTGGCAATTTTCATCTCCGTTGTAATAACACTGCAGAAGCGGGTCGATGCTATAAGCTGGCTATAGAACAGGATCCCGAATTTTACGAAGCGTATAATAACATCGGCTTTATCTTAAAGCATCTGCAGGAGTATGAAGAAGCGATCTCTTATTTTGAGCAGTGCCTGGAAATAGCCCCGGATTATGAACCGGCAAAAAGAGATTTGGCTGCCTGTAAAGAAGCGTTAGCTGATGCCTAATATCTTAGGCTGACGGGTCGGGATCTCCTTGGAAAAAGGGGACAGGAGGATTGACCGAACCTTTCATTTACTCATTACAAGTTTCAATTTTGCTATACTAGGTTTTCAGATCGAAGAATCAATCTCCCTCAATCCCTCTTCTCCAAGAGGGACTTCAGTTGTTTGCCACAAAAGCTTGACAAAGCCCTCCAGGAGAAGAGCCTGTCCGCCCACCGGCGGAAGAACAGAAGGATTTACTATACAGGGTTGCTAAGGAGGATTGCCTAGCAGCTAAATGATACGCTTTTGTAAATCATAAAATTATATCAGGGAGATTTTCAATGTAGGCCTTACTTCCAGTGCGGCCATGACATATCTTGTCAACATTCCCAAAAGCAAGAATAGATGTATTTCTCCTGATATGTTAGCACTATCTTTCGTCGGGCGGCTGTGAGTTCTGTCCGGCGAATTAAAGTAAGATTTTGTGAAACCTTTTTTATGATCCACTACACCTGCACTATCTACTATGCTAAAGTGCTAATCTGCCGAAACCCTTGGGTGCAGGTATGGCTTCGTATATCAAGAAAGTTTCGGTGTGCTCGCTTGGTCCCTCCCTACCAGCAGGCAGGGAAGGTATGCCACGGCCTCGTCACTCCGAAAAGCCCGACGACGAGGAGTATCAACTCAGATTACCGGCATGCAGCTACTGCAAGAATACTGTGCTACTATACGAATTGATACTCCTCATTGCATTCGGAGTGACAATAAGAGAACAGCTCTATTCACCTTTTAGTTGTCAATGAAGGCTTCGCTTATGCAGGCTACAGAACAAAATTCCGCCTTGTCATCTCGGTGGGATTCCCTCGATTTTTCGGAAGACCGCGACAGTCTTCCTTTCGTAGTTCGAGTAGGATCTAAAGAGCAACCTTTATACATCAACCCGTTGCTTCATGGAGATCGCCGCACTTCGCTCGCGATGCCAGACGTTGATAGAGTAAGGTATTAGTCCTCTTTGTGGCTTTAACTGTGATAGGGTGTTGATGGGACCCAAAGGAGTTGCAGCTATGCACCTCGAAGTTTTAACATAGTAGTGGAAGATAGCCAGAAATTATCCTTTTTCCCCACATCGTCGGGAGCCTCATACGCCCTAATAAAGGAAAATCCATTTAATTTACAATTCCTTGTCATCCTGAACCATGTCCTGAGCTTGGCGAAGTATCTCTTTCAGGATCTCCTTGAAAAGATTCGCGTAGCTGCTAAGGAACAAAAGAAGAATCCCTTCCGAGGAGAATTGCCGAGGCACGAGGCGGGGTGGGTCTATTAACTTAACAAAGATAACAAGGGTTGCCTCCCATACTGACGCACCTTTGCAACATGAGAGAGTATATTGTTATGTAGCTGATAGGAGTTTCCAGTATATGTGTTGTCCACTTTTTTTTCAGCAAAAAATAGACGAAAAAACTGCTGGGGGAACAATCAGTCATTCAATCCTCTATAAGCAAGACATTATTTATAATTAAAACAGGAGTATATATGAAAATTGTTACCAAATCATTTCTATTCAGCCTACTACTATTTATGGCCTCATCAACTGCATTCGCTCAAAACCAACCGGCAGCCGGTAATGTTGGGATATCAGCCTCTGTCCAAGGACAACAAATAAATTTTCAGCTTCCATTCTGGACCTCCGAAAGTGTAAGTATTGCACCAATATTTGGCTTGGATTATCGCGAAGATAATTTTACAACACTGAATATTGGAATATACCCTCGCTTTTATCAGGATATAGGAAGCGACTTCGGTGCCTTTTTGGGAGCCCGAGGACTATTGCGTTACACCTCTCCCAATGTGGGCGATAACGAAACGGATATCCTCATTGGCCCTACCGGCGGCGGCGAGTACTACTTAAGTGAACACTTTAGCCTGGGCGTTGAAGGGCAGCTCAATTTCCTGCTTAACGACAACGGCAGCAATCGTCTTTCAACTGGTACTGCAGTAATGGCTACATACTATTTCTAAGTGGATTATTGCGAACCTGGAGCCGCTTCTGTTAAAGGGAGCGGCTTTTTTTGTTGCTTTAAACCTAATTACACTTCACTGCCAAATTAAAAGCTGGGCGTTCGGTATATGATCTCAGACAAGACTTTTAGATTAGCTAGCAGGTAAAAAGTATGCATGAGTGTCCCTTTTGTCTTGATACAAAAGGGACAAAAAAATAAAGGCCGAGAATTCTTTACCCAACTCCGAATGTCCAGTGAGAGTATTTTGATGGTCCGTGGACGGAGCTGCTTGTTTCATTTATCTCACCGGTACAAAATACTCCTGATCACCTCCCATTCCTCGTAAAAGAATTCGTTATGCCTAAAGAACAGTCGAAATGTATCCTTTACCTTTCCCAGTAATCTTACTCATTCCGCTGCTCTGCTGTGGAATGAGTAAGTGGCACGTTCGTGTTAAATGTTGAATAGCAAATCCACGGCAAGATTACCTACTTTTTCTATGAAAATTTCCTACCTTGATTAATGAACCTCTTTAACTAAGAAGGGACCTAACTATAATTAAAGAGATCTTTACTATGAAAAGGGTAATAGGAATAGGAGGTATCTTTTTTAAAGCAGAAAATCCGGCTGAACTTGCCAGCTGGTACGAAGAACATCTGGGCGTACCTATTGACAAAAGTTTTGGCGGCTATTCCTTTAAATGGAACAACCAAGAGCAGCGACCGGTAAATGGATATACGCTCTGGAGTCCTTTCAAAGAAGATACCCAGTACATGAAGCCCAGCTCCAAAAACTTCATGTTCAATTTCATTGTCGATGATCTTGAAAGGCTACTGCAAGTTCTCGAATCTGAAGGAATCGACCAGGTGAGCAATATGCAAGATACCGATTTTGGAAAATTTGCGTGGATTATGGATCCCGAAAATAATAAAATTGAACTTTGGGAACCCCTTGAAGAATAACCACACATTGGAAACGATCGTTAAAAAAAGCGACATAACTTTACAAGCCAAAGACGGCTTCCCCCTGGCAACAACCCTATTTTTACCTACAGCTGAGACTTTTACAGATGCAATAGTTATCGGCTCTGCCCTCGGGGTACCCCGCTACATTTATTTTAAGCTGGCCCGTTTTTTTGCCGAACAAGGATTTGCCGTACTCACCTTCGATTATCGTGGAGTGCACCAATCACAAGACGAAAGTGTTTCCGGATCAGAGATAAAAATGGCTCACTGGGGGTCACTGGACCTTGATGCAGCCTTAGGATGGGTTTCCCGGGAATGGGAACCTCAAAAATTATACTATCTGGGCCATAGTTGCGGTAGTCAAATTCTGGGACTTAGCCCAAAGGCCCACACCATTGATAAAGCGATATTTATAGCCGGCCCCTCCGGCTACTGGAAACTGTGGGAGTTCCCTTACCGCTGGGGCGTTTGGCTGATATGGCATGGCCTGCCTTTACTTACTCCCTGGTTTGATGAGTTTCCGGCCCGGGCCCTGGGGATCTCCTCCGTCAATATTCCCAGCGGCGTAGCCCGCCAATGGGCCCGGTGGGGGAAATCTCCTAATTATCTATGGGATCATTTAAGTGATGAAGATGCTACACGCTATCAGCAGCTTACTTTTCCCCTGCTTTCATTGGGCTTTGCCGACGACCACTACTTTGGACCTCCCGGCGCCGTTAAAAAGCTCTTGCAGTACTATCCTTCTGTTCACTCCGAGCTGCAGCTCGTTCAGCCGCAAGAATACGGGCAATCATCGATCGGGCACTTTGGGTTCTTAAAACAAAACTTCAGTAACAATCTTTGGCCCAGGCTTTTGAAGTGGTTTCAAAATTGAGGTAGCCGTCTCAGTTCTCGAAAGGAATATTCATTCTTATTGCTAACAGTTTGTTTGCAATTCTATATGAGCCCGTTAAATTAGTACCACGTTTAAAACATATCTCACAAAAATTTCCAGGCTTCTCGGGAAGCTCAAATATTATTGTTATGAATAAAATAACAGCCTTATCATTCTGGATAATTGTAACACTTTTTTCCCTTCTACCTCTTTCTGAACTTTTTTCACAGGGTACCCGACTTTTGCGTGAACCCACGGTAAGTCAAGATCACATCGTCTTTGTTTATGCCAACGACTTATGGATTACCGACAGAAACGGTGGTGATGCGCGTCGACTTACCAGCGGTGAAGGCGGTGAAACCGATCCTCACTTTTCACCGGACGGATCAAAAATTGCATTTACTGCTCAATATGATGGAAATACTGATGTCTACGTAGTTTCCACCAAAGGCGGGCAACCCGAACGCCTTACCTGGCACGGTGATAATGATGAAGTTACCGGATGGACACCGGACGGCGAAAAAGTACTCTTCGTCTCTGAACGCAAAGGAGTACCTACAAAAAGTGAAACCTTCTATACCATTAGCCTGAATGGCGGATTGCCGCAGAAGCATAAAATACCACGAGCAGCAACCGGAGAAATATCGTCGGACGGGAAATACATTGCCTATCAACCGGTTGATTTTTGGGATCCGGAATGGAGAAATTATCGTGGCGGCCAAGCAAAACCCATCTGGGTCGTAGACCTGCAAAATAATGAACTACAAAGAACACCGCGCGCCAATAAAGAGCGGCATATTAACCCGGTCTGGCTCAATGGCAAGGTCTTTTTCCTTTCTGAGCGTGATTATACCATGAATGTATGGTTCTACAATCCCCAAACTGGAGAAAGCAAGCAACAAACATTTCACTCTCAATTTGATGTTAAGAATCTGGATGCAGGAGACAATATTATTGTCTACGAACAAGGTGGATATCTTTACGAGCTGGACCCTGCTACCGGCAGCCATAAACAGATTGAAATTCATGTTCGGGGCGATATGACATGGGCACGACCGCGCTGGGTTGATGCCTCGGCTACCTCGCTTAGTAATGCCTCCCTATCTGCCACCGGCGAACGGGCCCTTTTTCAATTCCGCGGTGAAATTATTACCGTACCAAAAGAAAAAGGAAGCTGGCGTAACCTTACCAAAAGCTCCGGCGTAGCCAACCGGTATCCAATATGGTCACCTGACGGACAAAAAATAGCATGGTTTTCTGACGAAAGTGGTGAATACCGACTTTATATTTCGGACCAGAAAGGACTTGAAGAACCCAAAGAGATTGAACTTCCCGAACCTACCTTTTTCTTTGAACCCGCCTGGTCTCCCGACGGCAACTATATATCTTATACTGATACCCATTACCGGCTCTGGTACGTAAATACCAACACTGGCGAAGCCACCCATGTAGATACCGACGGTTATGCTAATCCCACTAGAACGTTGAATCCCAAATGGTCGCCCGACAGTAAGTGGATTGCCTATTCAAAACGATTGCCAAGTCAATATCGGGTAATCAAGGTCCACAATATAGAAAGTGGTGAAACGCACCAGATTACCGATCGCATGGCCGATTCCATCGATCCGGTTTGGGATAAAAGTGGCAAATATATCTATTTCTTTGCCAGCACCGACTTTGCCCTCAATACAGGCTGGCTTGATATGAGTTCCTACGATATGTCTACTACCCGCGGCCTTTATATGGTACTGCTGGATGATGAGACCCCCTCTCCCTTTCTACCCGAAAGCAGTGAAGAGCCCAAAGCTGATGACAAAAAAGAAGACGAGAATAACGATACTTCAGAAACCACCGAAGTAACCATTGAAACAGAGAATATTACTGACCGTGTGGTAACAATAGATATCCCGGAAAAAGGTTATACCGACCTTATTGCCGGTCCTGAAAATCATGTATTCTATAAAGAAGGCGGAACGCTCTATCGCTATAATATCACCGAAGAAAAACAGGAAGAATTTTTAACTCCGGCACAGCAAGTAGAAGTATCCCACGACCGCCAAAACCTGCTTTATCGCAGTGGCGAAACATGGGGTATTGTATCCACAACCGGTGCCCCCCAAGAACCCGGCAATGGTAAAATTGATACGGATCATATCAGGGTTCGTGTCAATCCACCCGCCGAATGGGCACAAATATTTCGAGAAGGCTGGCGTTTTCAGCGTGATTTTCTGTATGTAGATAACGAACATGGCGCTCCCTGGGATAAAATCTATGATTGGTATGAACCTTGGGTTGACCATATTCGCCATCGATCAGACATGAGCTACCTTATTGACATCCTGGGAGGTGAAGTGTCTGTTGGCCACTCCTATACATACGGTGGAGATTACCCAGACCTGGATGAGGTTTCTATAGGACTGTTGGGCGCAGATCTGGAAGAAGCCAACGGGCATTACCGTATCAAACGGATCTATACCGATGAAAATTGGAATCCGAATTTGGAAGCCCCGCTGGCTCAACCCGGCCTGGAGGTAGAAGAAGGAGATTATATCCTCGCCGTCAACGGTGAAGAGCTGGACGCTCCCACCAACCCCTTTAGTCTTTTTGAAGGAACCGCCGGCCGAAATACTATCCTCACTATTAATGATAGTCCATCCATGGAAGGAGCTGAAAATGTTTCTGTGGTGCCCATAGAAGAAGAACGCGGGCTCAGGCTACGATCCTGGATTGAAGGGAATCGGCGAAAAGTAGAGAAGATGTCGAATGGCCGCCTCGCTTACGTTTGGCTGCCCAATACCGGCCAAGGCGGATACCAAGCCTTTAACCGCTATTATTTTGCCCAGCAGGATAAAGATGGAGTTGTTATTGATGAACGTAATAACGGCGGTGGTTCTGCGGCAGACTATATGATTGATGTGATGGACCGTGAACTGCTCGGCTACTTTAACAGCAAGGCCGGTGATAAATCCCCACCCTTTACCACCCCGATGGCCGGCCTTTGGGGCCCTAAAGTGATGATTATAAACGAACGTGCGGGCTCAGGCGGTGACCTGCTGCCCTATATGTTCCGTGAAAAAGAGCTTGGGCCTCTCGTTGGTACACGAACCTGGGGCGGGCTGGTAGGTACCTGGGATACGCCTTCCTTTATTGATGGCGGAGGAATGATTGCTCCCCGTGGCGGCTTCTACAACACAGAAGGCGAGTGGGATGTTGAAGGAGAAGGCATTGCCCCGGACTTCCCCGTAATGCAACTACCTAAAGAAGTTATTAATGGCAAAGATCCTCAGCTAATCCGTGCCGTCAAAGAAGCTCAAAAATTGTTAAAAACAGAGGATATAGAGCTTAAAAAAGAACCGGCACCACCGGTAAAATGGAAGCGGGCCGAGGAAACGGAAGGCTGGAACTAAGAGCTGTAACTCCGGCAGTGCAAATTGATAAAGAACTTTGTGAAACCGTCTCGATTAATAATTGTCTTTGTAAGCAGGGCGAAATAATCCCAAAAATCAACCAGTTAGATGACATAGGGTTTATAACGCACACCTAGCGGTGCACTTCACGAGCTTAGTCAAATAGATCCTGAAACAAGTTCAGGATGACATTCTTTTTGGATGGTTTAAATGGGGACTAGGACGAATCACGCCAAGACAGAAATTTCTCACTGTGTTTTAAATGGCTCGTTGTGTAAAAAGTAAGCATTTATTTCCTCGCCCCCCATGTCATCTCGAGTAATAACAGTTGGCTCAATATGGGCTGACTGTTAGCTTTGCAAAGGCCACTAATACATATAAGAAAACGCTATGAAAAAGATATACAATCTCAATACGCAACCGCATAAATAAATGCATATCTTTGGGGCCATATATTACTAATAACAATACACCACTATGCGATTTTTTAGCCGAAAACTTATCAAGCCCGAAGATTTAAATGCACACGGTACCCTTTTTGGGGGATCTGTACTCAGCTGGATCGATGAAGAATCAGCCATCTACGTAACTTGCCAGCTCAATAAGGGGAATATCGTCACAAAGTTTATGTCAGAAATTAACTTTGTGAGTTCAGCCGGACTGGGCGACATCATCGAAATTGGGATGGAGACCGTAGAGTTTGGTAAAAGCTCTATTACCGTTCGTTGCGAGGTCCGTAACAAATTTTCGAAAGATACCATCATTAAAATTGATGAAATCGTCTTTGTGCATGTTGATGAAAATGGACGCCCACGCCCCCATGGTATTGAAGAACCTCAAAATGAATAGCTTATTATGCACCATGCCTTTACCTAATCAACCAAAAGTGATATCTTGGGTCTTCGATTAGGTGTTTATGGACTCTACCATTTATTTTTAAGTAAACCTGCTATCATGGATTACCAGATTATAGAACCTCAGAAAATTAAAGACATGCTCTTTGATGATGCAGAGTATGTCATTGAATTTTGTGAGGCCGGCCTCTCCTCATTTAGTGAATTTGAGGAAGGCTATAGTACGCATCTCCCTGATAGAAATATGGCAGAGCTTCGCAAAGCCGGACATAAAATAAAGCCCGGCGCCCAGATGATGGGTGCTGATGAAGTGATCGAAGAGTATGAGCATTCTAAAGAACTTCTTGAAGAGGATGCTACAGACCAAGAGCTGGTCGATTCTGTTGAAAAAATGGTAGGCTACTGCCAGTTAATAAAAAAAGAACTTAACCAACTGGCCGAAGAAGAAAGCGAATAATTATTTCATCAAGCTTTTTTTAATGCTTCCCCAACCGGTATTTTTAGTACGCATTATACCTAAATACAAAACTTATTAGTGAATGAATATTCTAGTTACAGGCGGCGCAGGATATATTGGCAGCCACACTGTTGTTGAGCTCCTCGAAAGAGGCGATAACGTTATTGTTGTTGACGACCTAAGTAATAGTAAAAAAGAGGCACTGGACCGTGTAGAAGATATCACCGGCAAGTCACTCACCTTTTACGAAACCGACCTGCTGGATAAGGAAGAGCTCGTTCAAATTTTCAGCCAACACGATATTGATTCTGTCATCCATTTTGCCGGCTACAAGGCTGTGGGTGAATCGGTAGCAAAGCCGCTCTCCTATTACCATAACAATATTACCGGCACGCTGTACCTGTGTGAAATCATGCGCAAATATGACGTAAAAAACCTGGTATTTAGTTCGTCGGCCACTGTTTACGGCGATCCCCATAAGGTTCCCATTACCGAGGATTTTCCTACTTCTGCTACCAATCCGTATGGCAGAACGAAGCTTTTTATCGAAAAGATACTGCGTGACCTGTATATATCGGATGACAACTGGAATATTGGGCTGCTCCGCTATTTCAATCCCGTCGGGGCCCATCCCAGCGGACGTATTGGCGAAGATCCCAATGACATTCCCAACAACCTGATGCCCTATATCACTCAAGTTGCTGTAGGCAAGCTGGACGAGCTTTCCGTTTTTGGTGATGATTACCCCACACCCGACGGGACCGGAGTTCGCGACTATATTCATGTCGTTGATTTAGCGAAAGGTCACCTCAAAGCGCTTAACAAGCTCGAAGAAGATCCCGGTGTAGTCACTTATAATTTAGGCACCGGAGAAGGATACAGCGTACTCGACGTCGTAAAGGCATTCGAAGAGGCTTCCGGACAAGAAGTGCCCTATAAAATTACTGACCGACGGCCCGGAGATATTGCCAGCTGTTATGCTGATCCATCAAAAGCAGAAAAAGAGTTAGGCTGGTCGGCCAACTATGAACTGGTGGATATGTGTAAACACTCCTGGAATTGGCAGTCAAAAAATCCCGAGGGATACTAAAAACTACCGTATCCCGATAATATAAAGTGTTGTCTTTGTGTCCTCAGTAACTGTATAAAAGCTATTGGTTTTCATATCTACTGTAAAGGTGGATTCATTGGGGCTATCGGTCAAACGGATTCTGTTGAAATAGGTCTTGTCGGAATAATCCCATTTCAGGGTAACATCATTCGCCAGTTCCGATTGCATATCCAGCTGCCACCCAAGACTGTCCTTATCAAAAGAACGGTAATCTTCTGCCAACCCATAGCTCGGAATAGAAAGTCGGGCATCGAATCCGTTATCCGGCGGAGACGGTGGTAACTCCCGGTCAACACCTTCGTCAAAGCCATCAGTAGCTCCCTCTTCCATCCCAAAAACCAAATCCATTCGGGGATTAACCCCATCGGCAACCAACAATCGAAAAATGTAATCCGGTACCCCGTAATTAGCTACCAAGTTCATATCGCGACTTATTTCAAAGGTAAGCGGGTTATCTGTAGCCGTGGTATCACCCGTCCAGTTCAGGAATTGCATGGTATCTGCCGGTTGAATATCCACCGCTTCAATCGTGATCGTTTTTCCCTCTACATAGGTTCCAAAAGGCGGATTTACCTCTCCTTCGCCCTGGGGATTCACAGAACTCTTCATATCATACAGTGGATCATTATAACCCAATCCACCATCCGAACAGGAAGCAGCCAAAAAGGCCAGAATGAAAAGTAGAGCAAAAAATCTCATAATAACATCCCCTTTGAGGTTAAATCCTTAAGACTTCACTTATTTAGCCAAGATTAACTTTCTGGTTGCTACATAACTACCGGCCTGCAAACGATATAAATAGATACCGCTGGCTAAATTAGCACCATCAAAAGTCACCTGGTAATTGCCGGGATCTTTCTGCTCATCGACAAGTGTTGCCACCCGTTTACCCAGTATATTGAAAACTTCAAGTGTAACTTCGGTTGCTTCAGGCACTGAGTAGCGAATCTGAGTCGTAGGGTTAAACGGATTCGGGTAGTTTTGTTTCAACTTAAAACTGTCGGGGAGCTTTGAACCTGACACCGATGAACCGTTTGCGGGCGACATCTGTACCAGATCCGTTTCGCTATGTGCAAGCCGGAACTCTTTATTTGTGCCTACCCTGTACTTTTTAAGCAACTGGCCGTCGGCGTACTCTTTAACAGTGAAATGGCTGTATTCAGCCATAGATTGCATTTGGGTTTCAACGGTAACCGCTGTTTCAGGTAATTTATTTATTTTCACATACAGATCATTCCCTTCTATGAGTCTCGTGTCATTTTTAAAACGCGCATCAAACACCGGTCCGGGGGGAAGCGGTGGCAAAGAATAACTGGCCATTTTCGTATTTTCGGGCAGCTTATCACCAAAATAAAGCGTTCGCTGATAGTCGCCCGAAGAGATGATCAATTCATCGAAGGGGTCTTCTACCTGCTCCGAACTCTTGGCTAATGCCGGCTTCTCTTTCGCGGCCTTGCTATTTGCTAACAGCTCGGGATGGGTAAGTGTTATACTCGCAGCCTCCGAGGCACGGATCCAATAACCGGCGCCGGGACGGATGGTATCT
The DNA here is from genome assembly GCF_011059105.1 of Fodinibius halophilus. Lineage (GTDB taxonomy): Bacteria > Bacteroidota > Rhodothermia > Balneolales > Balneolaceae > Fodinibius > Fodinibius halophilus. The sequence goes on from NZ_JAALLS010000013.1 coordinate 111,706, forward strand.
GCCTGGGCATAACTTTGATCAAAAGAATAGACCGTACCCGGTACAATAACACCATTCTTGTCTTTAATGTCGGCCACATCAAGCGCTCCGCCAACTCCGCTAATCATATTCCAGCCTTTTTTAAGACTGAGCGTTAGTTCGGTCTCGGGTAAGCCCGTAAGTTCTTGCAGCTCCTGCGTAGAAAATTTGGCCCAATACCCCTGCCCTGCCTGGATATCATCTACCTGCTGATAGGTGCCGTTATAAGAATAGATAGCTCCATTACTTACCAAGCTCATCAATGAATCGATATCCCCCGGGCCGGCCTCAACAGGCAAGCCGATAAGACTCCAGCCTTCTTTAATATTATAGCTTTGTGTCTGGGGAAAAATGCCCGTTACCGGTGCCGATGCGGTCCCGATATTATTATTCACATCCCGGGCTTTGATGCCGAAGTTCTGAACCCCTTCAAAGTTATTTTGCAACAAAAAGTTTGTACTGGTACTTCGTCCCAGTATTTTTCTTACCGTACTGCCGGTAGCATCGGTTTCGTAAACCAGGTATTCCCTGATATCCTGGTATCCTTCGGGCTGCCAACTTAATATTTGATCTCCATTTTCCTCCTTGATATTCACGGATGAGACCGACGACGGGGCCACATTATCATACGCTCGTCCAGAGGCAGTATCACTGCGAGCAATAACTCCGCCTTCAGACTCAAAGATCTCTAACCGAAAAACATAGCTGTTATCAACACTATCTATACCGGTAGGCTGATTTTTATTCACTGTTACATCAACAAACTGTGCTCCTTCATTGGAAGGCGATACCGTTTTGACATTTGTCCACCCACCATTTTCGGTCATCCGCCATACGCTCCAGCTATCGAAGCCGTAAATATTCTGACTCAATGCATCCATAAAAAATCCGCCGGCATGCACACGAATTCTATTACCCTGGTCATCGGGGACGTCTTCAACCTTGGTAATCGCCAGGGGCTTGGGGAGTCCATACCGGTAAACCCGACTAGATCGAAACGCATCATTATTATCATTGGGCTGCGACAACACCAGGTCTACCTGCCCATCGTTGTTGAAATCACCCACGGCCATTCCATGGGATCCTCCCAACCCCGCCCCTTTGTTTGGCGCTTTGATCGCAATTTCGGGTACCGCGTTGGCACTATTAAAAGTGTACAGGGCGGCATGTGAGTTGCGGTCACCGGTACCCGCTACCAGTTCATCTTTACCGTCATTGGTGAAATCGGTAACCGACTCAATTTGTCCCCGGTTTTGCGTTAATACACCGGCATCACTTACCTCATTATAAAATCGAAAATCCGGGATTGCCAAGCTGCGGTCGGGTTGTGTATCAAAAGCTGTGCCCCCATGATAGATCTGAATAAGCGGTGGGGTATCTGTCATCTCGGAATACACATTTATTGCACTCACTCCCATATCGTTATGTCCGTCGCCGGTAAAATCACCCGCTGTTACACTCCACCCAAACCCGGTGGTACTTTCAGGGGCGTTGAGCGTAACATCCGGAGAAGAAAACGATGGGCTGGAGGTACCATTATAAATCTGTACCTGTCCTGTACTACCGTTATTTTGGTTAGGAACAAAAGGAACGCCCACTGCAAAATCATCGACTCCATCAGCATTGATATCCCCAAGACCGGCTCCACTTTCACCGGCCCACATATACTGACTGCCTGTAGGGGCCACAGAAATCGTAATATCAGGACCGGTTTTGGTATCGATGCTACTGCTGCCAAAAAAGAGATAGAGATCATTAATAAATTCTCTGTCGTTGAGATCATCGGAGTTTGTAGCATTTGCAGCCGGACCTGACCCTATAAAAAAGTCTTCTATGCCATCATTATTTACATCGCCGACATTTACTGCATTGACAAGAGCTGGATAGTCAACTGACTGGAAATTTGAAGAACTGATCGTATTATCGGCAGTAACATCCATAGAAGGCCCGCCAAAAAATATGGAAAGCGTAGCTGAGCTTTGATTTTCAGTTCCTCCCGGTATCACCAGGTCATCAACGCCATCATTATTAAAGTCGCCCCCGGCGAGCCCCATTGGGCTATAGTTCAGAGTGATTGTTTTATCTGGAGTGCTGGAAATAGTTGAACCGCCAAAAAATATTTCTACTTTGTTGAGATTAAAAAATCCGATGGCAAAATCAGCAATGCCGTCATCATTTAAATCACCAACCTCTTCGGTGGCAGCTACTCCACTAAAAAAATTCTCCAGCGAATATTGATGGAAGCTAGAACTGTGCGTTTCGGACCCGCTCTGGATTCCGTTTACTATGCGCCGACCAACCGTGGGGCTGGTATTATCAAACTCGAAATGACTAATCAACAGATCATCGACGCCGTCGCCGGTCAGATCACCAAATACGCCTTGCATCTTGAGATTGGCTCCCCACTCCCACCCCAAATCTGTGCCATTAACTCCTTTTAAAGGCACATCAAGGCTCAGTTTCGTATTTACATCATCCGGCCCATAAGCGATATGAGCCTGATTATTGGACTTGGTGGTATCAGCTATTACAAAATCGTCATGTCCGTCATTATTCAGGTCTCCCATGGGATACAGCGGCCCATTAAACAGAGTAATGCCCGTATTCTGGTACTGTAAATTGGTAGCATCATATGGCACCAGGTATTTTTGATCTACCCATTCGTGCCCTATCAAAATCTCCAGGTACCCGTCACCGTCATAATCAACAAGATTCAAATGATTCGAATCTGCCGATTCATCAAACGCACTGTATGAAAAACTCTGCTCGGTGGTGACAGCATCATTGGCTGCCATCGATTGTGCGGCCGTATCAACCTCAAACACCACAACCTGGCCACCCGTATCGGAGTAACCACTGAGCTCTACAATTTCTGTAAAGGTATCTCCATCAATATCATCGACAGCAATACTCTTATTATTACTGGTTAACAAGCTGCTAAAATCCTGTGGGTAAAAATCAGAACTCTGTAAGGTGCGCCCCCAAGTAATAAAAAAGTCGCCATCATAAGGCGAATACATAAATACATCATCAAAACCGTCATTGTTGATATCCTGAAATGGGATCATCTTCTCCCCCATTCCCTGAAAAACGACCGATGTTTTTTGATAGCCCGATGATGAACCTGTATAAATATAGGGCGTATCGTCATCAGTAGAGGGATGCTCCAGGAAGCCCGGCTCATATGCTACTGCATCAGCATACCCGTCGCCATTGATATCGCCCACCGGCACCAGTCGTCGATAGACTATCTGATCGGGCGTGCCTGTGGTGTTATCACCATAAAAAACCGCTGTTTTCCATACCTGGTCTTCCAGTGCTGGAGTGCGTTCATCACGGGCCGGACTGCTTACCACATAATCGTTGGTGCCATTGGCATCTCCATCGATATTACCGGCCGGCCTACCCTGTTTAAAGAGCGCAAAGTTTTGAGATGGATTGGGATTGGAGTTTCTGTTCCAGCTTTGATCATCAATAAAAGCGGTGTACTCATCACTCAACGAGGGCAGATCAACGCCACTCTTTACAGGACTCAACTGCTCGCCATTAAAATGCGAGGTATTATTCTGTTGCAAATGGCGTTTAAGCTGCTCCATCTTTAATTGATAAAAAGGCGGATTTAGCTTCTCACTCCATGGTTTTTGCTGAGCCTTAAGGTCGGAAGGAATACTAAAAACGATCCCCATTAAAAACAATAAAACAGCCGTTAGGAAAGCTGTACCTTTACTACAATTACATTCCATAACTGATACCCGGTTATTATGTTAGTTTTTAAAAACAGAGCCGGACCCATGTTCGTACACGAATACCCAATATATTTTTATAATAGCCGGCTTTAGCTTCAATACTTTTTGTCACAAAAATAGCTTAATGCAAGACTGGTTATCGGCACAGAAGAGCAAAAAATTAAGGCATCAGCATGCAGAATATTGGCACCTAATTCAGCCTATGTTATTACCTCCCTTTTTGCTTCAAACATTGCCCCATGCAACCAATTTTTGCTATAACTGTATAATCCCTATATCGTGCTTAAAAGTCAAAATTATGAGCACTTTCCCCTCTATTAATATTGATTTTGAACAAGGAACAATGCGTATGCTGGCAATGTTAACTCAGATGAGATATAAATTTTGAACAAAATTGAACTCGTTATCGCCAAAGCGATCTACGATTTTTTATCCTCTTGATTTAGCCCCAACAGCTTTTGCAGTCGCGGTTCCAACTCTTTTTTGGTAAGAGCCCCCACCGCAAAGTACTGCAGGTTCCCCTCGGGACCGATAACATAGGTCGTTGGCACGCCCATCGTAGGACCGTACTTATCCATGATGGTGCCGTCATCTATCACCATGGGATAATTTACATCGTACTTCTCCATAAACGGTTTTACCACCGACTCGCCCTGCTCATCAATCGAAACCCCCAGCACCAACAGTCCGTCATCTTTATACTTATTGTATAGATCCACGAAATCGGGCGTCTCCTCTTCGCAGGGCGGGCACCAGGTAGCCCAGATATTCAACATCACCACTTTGCCCCTATGCTTCGACAGCTGAAACGATTCTCCGTTAACCAGGGTAACAGTAAAGTCTTTAGCTTTGGCTTCTGCTTGGGCAGGATACATCGTAGCCGAATAGGGATCCAGCTGTTCCAGCGGTTCTTTGGGTTCGGATTTCTTTTCTTCGCTATCCGTATTACAGGCGGTCAGCAAAACGCCCGCCGTCAAGACCATCACTATAAAGAAAGGGAATCGCACAGATTTAAACATATGCATAAATGCTACTTTTAATGTTGCGCAAAAACTTCGGTACTGCCGTCATTCTTAAGCAAAAGCACATCATAAGGCTTGTTAAGTGCCGTATTCATACCCGGAGAACTTTCCGGCATACCCGGCACCACCAATCCCTTGGCATCAGGCTGTTCGCGCAGCAGCCGCTTGATATCTTCGGCAGGCACATGTCCCTCTACTACATAGTCCCCGACGATAGCAGTGTGGCAAGACCCTAAATTTTGGGAGATTCCCTCCTCTGCTTTTAATGCGTAGAGATTTTCGGCATTAATACTATTTACCGTATAGCCATTGTCCTGCATGTAGTTTGCCCACCTTTCACAACAGCTGCACCCTTCATTTTTATACATCACCACATCGGCCTGTTGCTGTTGTTTCGGCTGATTGGCGTAATAATCGTTGACAATGTACCAGATGGCTCCACCGGCAACGAGAATAATTGCGGCAGCAGCAGCTAAGAATCGAGAAGTTTTCATGAAAAAATATGTTTATCAGTGAATCTGTGTTCAAAAAATATGGCTCGTAATTTACCACTATTTTATAGAGATGGCTAACGGTAATTCTCTGCCTGATGTTGCCCTGTTCAAAGGTAAAAGAATGTTATACTACTGCTCTGCCCTGTTACTTAAAAAAATGGAACTCCCCGTTGTAGAAGTGCTGTAATATATGTTATATTTGGGACCGCTATAAAACAGTGTGATATTTTTTATGCCCGAGTGGCGGAATTGGTAGACGCGCCGGATTCAAAATCCGGTGGCCATTGCGGTCGTGTCGGTTCGAGTCCGACCTCGGGTACTTTATGAAACCCTAAGTTGTTTATAATCAGCAACTTAGGGTTTTTTGGTTTAACGATGGTTAAACAAAGTACCTATTCCCCTTCCTGTTTTGTGGATATAAACTCCCAAATCTGTTTATTTGTCAGATCATAAATGAAGAGCTTTTTTCATCAAGATTAAATTATTTCTATCAATTCACTTCCTGCCCTCACTAATTAAAAATGTTGAATTATGAGAATCGTGAAGTGCATATCAAATAGATAAAGTCTTTTGGGTTTATTATTCAGTTTTTGTAAAATCCGCCGGCTTATTAGAAGCTTTTAATAAAAAACTGGGTGAAAATATTATAAGTAATGAGAATAACTAAATTAATTTCGTACGTATTAATCTGTTTCTTTTTGGTGGGATGCTTTGGTAGTAGTAATTCGGGTGATGAGTTATATCAAAACAGTTTTTCGGTAAGTCTGGAAACTGAAGATGTCGACAAAAATGTTATAAAACTGGAGTTTGGGCAAAAAGAAGGGGCTACGAAAGGATATGATAAAAGTATTGATAAAGATACTCCTCCTTCTCCCCCTGAAGGAGTCACACATACCTATTTTGCAACAATAGATAAAAATCTTCTACATGATTATCGTAAACTAGGGGTTCAAATTAGTGATTGGGAGCTCAAATATGAATTAGGTGTTGGCGAAAGTTTATTTTTGTCTTGGAGAATACTTGATCAATTGGGAGGAGAAGGAGAGTTAGTTTTGACCGATATTGAGAGTGCTTTTGAAGTAGATATGACAGAAAAAAGTGAATATACAGTAAGTGGGCAATCTTCTGGTAGTTTGCTTATCAAATATAGAGTAAAAGAAAATTAAAAAATAAGAGAACTCCGCCGATACTTAGAGTAAGACGCTAACTTGAATCTAATCTTCTATGCCATTGAAGTATAGCATTTTTGTTTTACCTGCCATTCTTATACTAGTACCAATACAATTTTCTTTAGCACAGGAAATACAAACCAATGAGTATAGAGAACATTTAATTAAACAAGGTGTTCCTCCTTCTCTCATCGGAAGATATGATCGGCAAGGTATTCCTCGCATTTCAGGAAGTGAAATTAAATCAATCCATAGACTCGGCAAGACAGTTGGTCAGCAACCTCAAAGTAATTCATTACCATCTGATAGTCGTGCATGGGAAGCTATTCCCGGTGTGATTAGAAATGATGGCATAGAAGAATTCAGGCTTGAGGTTGAACTTAATCAACAGCCGACCAGAGTATACATTAAGACAGGAAGTGGAGATTATAAAATTGATTTACCTAAGAACACTGAAATACTTTTACTTGATGATGGCGTTGGAGTTGATAAAGTAGCTGGAGATAGCATATATACAGCAGGTCCCTTCCGATATAATACCGATGTCAAAATGTATGAGCATTACCTTCTTGATTCATCAAGTCCTAAAGGAGTAGATATTGGACTTATTGGTGAGGGAGTTTATATAGAAACAGAAAAGGGTAACACAGAAGAATTCTTGATTAAACCCAGTGTGGGAATACTCCAAGAAGATATACCAATAGTCTCAAAAGAAAAGTTAGCAGATGATGCCCAAATATCTCCCCATCTTATTAATGTCAAAACAAGTGAGAGATATACAAATACTTATGGGTCGAGTATTAGGCCATTAGTTAAACGTATTTATAAATTAATGCCAGATGTGTTCGATTTTCTAAATTTTATCTCAACTTACAGGGTTGAATATAACGATAGGCTTCATCCTAACAATTTTGTTGCAGGCTTACATGGAACTGTAAAGCAAGAAAACAAAGGTATAGGTACTTTAGTATTTGATAATAGTGAATATTATGGAAGTGCTGGTAGGTTAAAAGGTTACAACATTTTTGATATTTACGACAGGGGATTAACCGGAAATAATGTTACCCATGAACTCATGCATCAGTGGGCAGCAAAAAGAAATTTAAGTATTACTGAGGGATCCCATTACAAACCTACTAGCAATATAGCTAGCTTATTGGGTGGGATAAAATGGGAATGGCAATCTGATAGCACCTTTGTTTTTAATTGTAATGAAGCAAGAGGTGGAAACAGTAAAGCGCCCCTTTTAGACCTTTACTTAATGGGACTTATCTCTGGAGAAAGGGTTCCTGTTTCTCGTGTTGTGCCAGATTCTATAAATCAAACCCACTACTGTCCAAGTTGGACTAATCCTCCTGATACTCTACATAAAGATCAGATATCGCAAGAATTAACAATTCAAGAGATTCAAGAAGAAATTGGAGTACGAAAACCCGGTCCCGAAAATGCTCAACGAAATTTCCGTATTGGTTTTGTGGCTGAAAGTAATAAGAGGTTGCTTAATGATACTGAAATGACCTATTATTCAATTTTTGCCAAGCATTATGGAAAAGATGATCCCAGTCTTTCTTCTCGTCAAGGGCACAATTTTACACCGGTAACAAATTATATTGGGGAAAATACTTCATGGAATACCAAAATACCTCCAGCGGAGTCGAAGGTACCAAGACGGGTTACAAATCTCTCTTCCCAAGAAATATCTGGAGAATTAAAAATTCAATGGCAAAAAAACACTTACAATAATGCGTCAGAGTATATAATCAATACTGGAAAAAGTTCAACTAAGTTATCACCTATTGACACCATATCTGCTACTCAAACCACCTATGAGATAAATACTAAAGGTACCACATTTTTAGCAGTTCAGGCTGTTAATCAATACGGCAACAAAGGTCCTAAAAAGCCTGTAACAAGTTATATTGATAAATCTATTCAACTTTCTTCAGATGAATGGATATTTATCAGTAATAACACCAAGACTCCGATAATTAGTGAGGATTCTTTACGAGTTGTAGGATTTTTGCCTGGAGAAACCTATAAATCGAAATCCCAAATTAAAGATTCTAATTTGGGGTATTGGGTTAAAGAAAAAGGAGCAAACCAATTAAATATATCTGGAATTGGCGTTAATAGAGATACCATTTCGATATCAGCTGATCATTGGCATCTTATCGGGAGTTTGTCGGATACTGTTCATATTAGTTCAATAGTTGACCCTAATAACGCAATATCAGCTCAAGTACCGATATATAAATATGATATGCAGAATAAGACCTATCAAGAAGCTATAGAAATGGTTCCCGGCTCTGCCTATTGGGTATTTGGTGAAAATAAAGGAGATATTATACGTAGAATTGGAGTAACTGATAATGCAAAATATAAGCGTACCTCCCAAAATTCTTCAAGTCAAAGGGATCGAATTATATTTACTAGTCAAGGGGTAAAACAAGTGATTCCTTATGCGAAAGGTTCACTTGTTTTGTCTGAATATAATAAGTTCAGGCTTCCACCAATGGCACCAGAACCAACCTTAGATATTCGTACCAAAGATGGTTTTGCTATAGCTGATGGTGATTCTGTCTCACTTTCACTTGAAGCAAAAGATTATCCGATACAGGTTAGATTACAAAAAAATAGTGCGAGTAATACGAGCTATACCCTAAAACTGATTGACAATAAAAGTGAAAAATCAATTTCCCTTGCTGCCGGAAAAAGATTTATGATCAATAATGAAGTGGGGGAAATAATCTTAAAGAGAAGGACTGACCAAAAACAAAAACTAACCTTTAAATTATTCCCTAACTATCCTAATCCTTTTAATCCATCAACTACCATTCAGTACGAAATTCCTGAACAGATTAAGGTTTCAGTAAATGTTTATAACATACTTGGGCAGCAAGTACGTACTTTAGTTGATAAAAATCAGCAACCGGGGCGATATACCGTACGATTTGACGGAAGTCGATTATCAAGCGGAGTTTACTTTCTGAAAATTGATGCTGGTGATTTTTCTGAAGCACAACGTATGACATTAATCAAATGACCCTTCCAACAGTTATTCAAGTTCCGTCATATTTCTTAAGTGTGAATTGGCTAAGACGATAAGTATGGAAAGCGATTTACTATTTAACTATAACTAAAAAACTAACTAATCATATTTTCATCAATGTTTAAAAAAGTCACGCTATGGAATTGCTACAAAAAAATGGACAGTGAGTT
>NZ_JAALLS010000014.1 GCF_011059105.1 Fodinibius halophilus
TCTACAAAGCCTTGTGCGTAGTAGTGGGAGATTGCTCACACTTTAGTTATTTAGAGGCCGCTTACCTTCATTGGGCTTTTTAGACAGCCTCGGCCCTTAGTGATAGCTGAGTTCCAAAGGTATGGCATGTTCCATATCATTGTTACTTCAGGGTGAAGCAGTTGCTTACTGTTGCTGTAACCCAAGAAGATGGCACATTTATTTCTCCTCCTTATGAAGGAGGAGATTAAGAGGTGGTTGAACATAACGGCGAGTGAGGCTACCAAAAAATGCAATTTCAATGCCGTTCTTACCGGCATGCTGACCCACTCCTGACCTCTCCCTACTGCTCGCAGGGAGAGGGACGCTTGTCTGCATTCCGTGTTAGGCAAAAAGCTCCATAGCCTTTCTTAGAATTCCAGCTAAACTGCCAGGCAAAATACCCACTACTAAAGTCTCTTCCCCTACGGGTAGGGGAAGAACAAGATGGGGTCAGGAAATAGCAAGTAACCAAACCTGCTAAATATATACCTTTTTCCCTCTAGAGATGAACGGTCGACCGCTACAAAAATTTGATTACCTTGATTCTGTCCGACGAACCTTAAACACCGCTGTGTTGCATTAGATACTTGAACATACTTTCGTTAAAACATCCTCAAATTTATTTTCAAAAAATCTGTAATAATTTCGTTTTTGCTAGTCTAACATAGTAGAAGGCACAACAACCTTAACCTTTTGGACGCTATATCTACTATGATTTTATCTTTTTCAAGGATACAAATTCGACTACATACAATACTTGCCATACTCCTGCTTTTCTTAGCACCAACAGTAGTTGAGGCTCAATCAGAAAGTCCCAAAACGGTGTATAATGAGCCGGCATTTACCGCAGAGATCTATGGCTCGGGCACTCCTCTTTATATGATTCCCGGTTTGGCAAGTAGTGGGGAGGTTTGGCAGGGCACTGTTGATAAGCTCAAGGATCAATATGAGTGCCATGTTTTCACATTAGCCGGTTTTGCCGGGAAAGAGCCGATAGATCAAAAACCCTATCTGAAGACCATAAGAGATCAGCTGATTGACTATATCGAAAGTAATGGAGCAGGAGTCGTAATGGGACATAGCCTGGGAGGCTTTTTATCGCTATGGATAACAGCTGAGGATGATCGACTTGTAAAAAAATCAGTAATTGTTGATTCATATCCCTTTTTAGCAGCCCTGCGCCAGCCAGAGGCTACCGAAGAATCGGTGCAGTTTCCCCGCCAAATGATGATTCAACAGATGACAGCAATGGATTCTGCCCAGTTTCGCCAGCAGCAGAAAAACACCCTATCAACGATGATATCAGACGAAAAAAATATTAAGAAAGCATTACAGTGGTCAATGCACTCCGACCGGGCCACCATCGTGCATGCGATGGGTGATTTAATGCAGGCAGATCTTCGGGATGAGCTTCGCAATATCAAAACACCAACTTATGTTATGCTTGCTGGCAATTTTTCGATGAATGGGAGGTCGCTATATACTAAAGAACAGGTTCAGCAGATGGCGCAAGAGCAGTATCAACATCTTTCGGAAAAGACCATAAAGGTGGCAGAAAATGCCAGGCATTTTATTATGATGGATGATCCAAAGTGGTTTTATCAAACGCTTAGGCAATATTTGAATGCAGAATAAGAAGCAACACAGCGAACAATTTAAGCGTCTTTATCAGCGTCACAGTGATAAAGTATATCGTATTTGTGTGGGATATTTGAAGGATCAGAATGAAGTAAAGGATCTATTCCAGCAGGTGATGTTGAGTATTTGGAAAAACCTGGATTCGTTTCGGGAAGAGGCCCGGATAACAACGTGGATCTATCGTATTGCTGTAAATACAGCTATTACGTTTACAAAAAGCAGGAAGCGCTTTGATCAACGTTTTCAGCTGGAATCCGATTTTACGGATATGGAATACGAAGGAGTGGATGAGCTTTCAGCCGATCCGCTGCCTCAGCTACAAGAGCTTCAGGATTGTATTCATAAGCTCAAAAAGCAAAACCGATTAATTATCACACTTTACCTGGAGGGGCTAACCTACAGCGAAATCGGTGAAGTGGTGGGCATCTCTGAAAACTATGTAGGAGTAAAGATAAGTCGTATTAAAAAGGAACTTGAAGAACGAATGAGGTAACCCAATGAATTTAGACGAGCTAAAATCAGATTGGCAATCAATGGACAAACCATCAACATTTGAAGTGGATAGTAAGCAGTTTAAAAAGATGATTAACTATTTTGAGCAGATTCAACAAAAAACAAGGAAAGAGAATATTATTATGAGTATTCTCTTTGTGCTGAGCATTGCCTTTTTATGGGCTATGTATTCGTTTATGAATAATGCTTCGTGGTGGGTATGGAGCGGGGTCAGTATTCTAAGCGTTGAGATGGTTGCTGCGGCAGTATTTGCCTGGTATCGCAATACCGGTAAAAAGTGGAAACAGCTGCGCCGGGAGAGTCAACAGTATTTGAGTTTGGCTATCAGAAAGCTAAAATATCGAAAATTCTTGATGCTTGTGATTATCCCTATTTACACCTTGTTGTTAATTGTAGCTATTAACCTCATTTATATAGATGTACTCAGTGATCTTCGCCTGCTGTGGCGATGGGCTATTCATTGCGGGGTGAGTGTTGTCTTGGCCGGCTTTGTGGGATTTGAGATTCGCCGTAGATATAGGAGAGAACAACAGGAGATTACTCCTCTCATCGATGAGTTTGAAGCGATCAAGGAAGGGATGGATTAGTATATTTTATACTATATTTTAAAAAATAGTACCAATTAAAATTAGTAAGATATCTCACATGTTTATGTGACTGTTTTGGTGTGCCAATATATTAACTTATAGATAACCGTTTAACAGAAACGCTAAATTCCCAGAGACGAAGATGATGAGAAAAGCTACTGCCATATTTGTACTGTTATTTGTGATTTCATGTAGCGGAGCAGAAGGGCCTGCGGGGCCTCAGGGACCGCAAGGACCGGCATCCGGCAAAGTTTATGAGATAAATCGTAGTTTTACTGAATCCAACAATTATACTGTATTCTCTGAATTCCCTGATGATATTACTGTGTTGGAAAGTGATATTGTAATGGTCTATCTATTGTGGGAAATAGATCCGGAAACAGGAAATGATGTATGGCAGCCGCTTCCCGTATCAGTATTTTTTGATAATGGAGAGTTGCAGTATGGTTTTGACCATACCTTGGCAGATGCCAAGATCTTTTTAACGGGAGATGTTGATTTGAGCACTGTTGGAGATGAGTTCACCAAAGATAGAAAATTTAGAATAGCCATTTTGCCTGCTGATTATGTGCAATCAAAGAAAGTAGATGTATCGAACATGGAGGATGTAGTGAATACCGTGGGTCCCTTAAATGTGGAGCACTTAGAGCTCTCAGAAAATTAGAATATGTCAGACTTTCCAAGTTTTTAAAAACTTGGAAAGTCTTTCTTCCAGGCTTGGTGCCTCTTTATTCTAAAAGTAGGCGATTAATTTTATTGTAATTCTTTCTCTTATTATGATAGTCAATAAATGACTGTTTATTGCCAAAGAAATTAATGACTTGTTGCCTTTTTACCTTACTAGCACATTGGCTAACTAGTGAGTTATAGGATGAAAACTTCCAGCCATAATACCTGTTTGTCAGGTGATGATGAATTGGGTTGTGATGGATGTAATGAATTAAATGCTTAAGGTAATGTTTAGAGTCTACTTGTACCCGTTTAAATTTCTTTTGGAAGAGGCTTCCTGTTCTATCATAGTATTTGTTAAATGATTTAGTATAGGATATAAATAATTTTCTGAATTGGTTCAGGATTAATTCTGATTCAGTTTTTTCAGATTTACAGAACTTCGAAAGATGATCACTATCTTTAACCTTAATGAGGAAATGAAAGTGATTAGGAATGAGGCAGTACACCCATACCTCTACATACTCATCCAGGTATTGGCTCCATTTCTGTAAGAAAAAATGATAGTTTTCATCGTTTTTAAATAACAATTCCGAACCAATGGCCCGATTGTAAACGTGATAGAAATGTCCAGCTACGAATTGTGAACTGTATTCCCTCATGATGAATAACGCTGGTTTTATCGTATAAACAACGTTAGCAAACTAATTATTAAATTTTAGACTTTCCAAGTCTCTAAAACTTGGAAAGTCTTTTATTACTCCGGATCATAGCTGAGGTTAGGTCCCAGCCAGCGTTCCACTTTTTCTACACTCATTTCTTTACGTTCGGCATAATCTTCAATCTGATCTTTTCGGAGATTCCCCACATTAAAGTAATCCGATTCGGGGTGGGCAAAATACAGTCCACTTACGGATGCAGCCGGATGCATAGCGCACGATTCGGTTAGGGTGATGCCCGTTGTTTCCGGGACATCCAACAGGTCAAAGAGGATACGCTTCTCGGTATGATCCGGTTGGGCAGGGTAGCCGGCTGCCGGACGAATACCATCATACTGCTCTTTTATAAGCTCTTTGTTCGTAAGGTCCTCATCAGGAGCGTAGCCCCAGATATCGGTACGCACTTTTTCATGGATAAGCTCGGTAAAGGCTTCTGCCAGTCGGTCAGCCAGTGCCTTGGTAAGGATGGCATTATAATCATCATGATCATCCTCAAACTGTGTAACCAGCTCTTCGGAGCCAAGGCCGCAGGTTACGGCAAAGCCCCCCATGTAATCCTTGATGCCGGAACTTTTGGGAGCTACAAAATCCGAGAGTGCTTTGTTGGGCTGTCCCCGGCGTTTTTGAGCCTGCTGGCGCAGCATGTGAAGAGTAGTAAGCACTTCCTCCCGACTGTCATCGGTATAGAGTTCTACATCATCGCCCACGGCATTGGCAGGATATAGTCCCATCACAGCCTTGGCTTTTAAAAGTTTTTGATCCACAATTTTGTCCAGCAGCTCATTGGCATCTTCATAGAGTTTCTGTGCTTCTTCGCCATACTTTTCATCTTCGAGTACCTCCGGGAAACGTCCTTTCATCTGCCAGGCAATAAAGAAGGGACCCCAGTCGATGTAGTTGCGAATCTCATTAAGCGGATAGTTGTCAAAGACTTGAGTGCCCAGTTTATTGGGTTTTATGATTTCCGACTCTTCCCAGTCAATATCCGTTGCATTCTCACGAGCTTTATCTATTGGGAGATACGTTTTGCGGTTTGATCGCCCTTCATGACGTTCGCGTAACTTCACATACTCATCTTTGGTCTTGTCGACGAAATCGTCGCGCAGCGTTTTAGATACCAGGTTCCCGGTAACGGATACACTGCGAGAAGCATCCAGTACATGAATAACCGGCTGTTCATAGTTAGGTTCAATTTTAACAGCCGTATGCATGCGCGAGGTTGTGGCTCCGCCAATCATCAGCGGCTGGTCAAACTCTTCGCGATCCAGCTCCTTCGCCACGTGCACCATCTCATCCAGAGAAGGGGTGATAAGGCCGCTGAGGCCGATAATATCTACCTTCTCTTTACGGGCCTCTTCCAGGATTTTATCCGCCGGAACCATTACGCCCAGATCTACTACATCAAAATTATTGCAGCGCAGCACTACGGACACGATGTTTTTTCCGATATCGTGAACATCACCTTTAACAGTAGCAAGCAGTACTTTCGCCTTGGGCTCGCTGTTTTGGTTTTTCTCTTTCTCCTTTTCGATATACGGTATTAAGTGAGCAACCCCTTTCTTCATAACCCGGGCACTCTTAACGACCTGCGGAAGAAACATCTTGCCTGAGCCAAAAAGATCGCCTACCACGTCCATACCATTCATCATGGGACCTTCAATAACCTCAATAGGTTGGTCAAACTGCTGGCGGGCTTCTTCCACATCATCCACAATGTAGTCGACAATTCCCTTCACTAGTGCATGTTTGATACGTTCTTCTACCGGTTCTTCGCGCCATTCGGCGGTCTTTTTTTCTTTCTTCGTGCCTTTGTCTTTAATCTTTTCAGCATGGTCTACCAGGCGTTCGGTGGCATCATCACGACGATTAAGGATAACATCCTCAACAAGTTCTTTTAGCTTGTCAGGGATCTCCTCATAGACTTCCAGCTGTCCGGCATTGACGATCGCCATATCAAGCCCGGCCTGTATAGCATGATATAAAAAGGCAGCGTGCATGGCCTCGCGGACCCGGTTGTTACCACGGAAAGAGAACGAAATATTACTGAGTCCCCCGCTTACTTTAGCCAGCGGCAAGTTCTCTTTGATCCATTGCGTAGCTTCAATAAAGTCTACCGCATAATTACGATGCTCTTCAATACCGGTAGCTACGGTTAGAATGTTCGGGTCTAGGATGATATCCTGTGGCGCAAAGCCCACTTCTTCAGTGAGGATGTTATAGGCTCGCTGGGCAATTTCAATACGTCGCTCGTAATTGTCGGCCTGTCCCTTTTCGTCGAAGCCCATCACTACAACAGCACCGCCAAAATTGAGGATCTCGCGGGCATGTTCTTTAAACTCTTCTTCACCTTCTTTAAGACTAATAGAGTTTACTACACATTTCCCCTGTATGGCTTTAAGGCCGGCTTTGAGTACCGACCATTTCGAAGAATCCACCATGACCGGAACCCGGGAAATATCGGGCTCTGCAGCTACCAGCTGTAGGAAGTCGACCATCACTTCTTCCGACTCCAACATACCTTCATCCATATTGATGTCGATGATCTGGGCTCCGTTTTCAACCTGCTGACGGGCAACAGAGAGTGCTTCTTCGTACTCTTCGTTTTTAATAAGACGTTTAAACTTTCGTGAGCCCATCACGTTGGTACGTTCCCCGATATTTACAAAATTGGTATCAGGTCGAACGACCAGCGGTTCCAGTCCACTGAGCCGCAAGTACGGTTCTTGTTCCGGTATCTCACGAGGCGAGCATTCTTTTGCTGCTTCTGCAATAGCTTCAATATGTTCGGGCGTGGTACCACAGCATCCGCCGACCAGGTTTACAAAATCGGAATCAGCATAATCCCGAAGCTGTTCCGCCATAAATTCCGGCGTTTCATTGTATTCGCCCATCTCATCGGGGAGTCCGGCGTTGGGATACAGGCTGGTATGGCAGGTTGCAACATTAGCAAGCTCTTCGATATAGGGTCGCATCTGTTTAGAACCCAGCGAACAGTTCAGCCCCACGCTGATCAGGTTTTTAGTGTGGGATACCGAGATCCAGAACGCTTCGGTTGTTTGTCCCGAAAGGGTGCGTCCGCTTTGATCCACAATGGTCCCAGAAATCATAACCGGCAACTCTTTGCCGATCTCTTCGTTGAACTTGTGGATGGCATAGATGGCGGCCTTGGCATTTAAGGTATCGAAAATAGTTTCGATAAGCAGAATGTCTGCGCCCCCGTCGACCAAGCCTCGAATCTGTTCGGTATAGGCTTCTTTGAGTTGGTCAAAAGTGATATCGCGATAGCCGGGGTCTTCCACATCCGGAGAAAGGGAGAGTGTTTTATTCGTAGGCCCAATGGCACCGGCCACAAAACGGGGCTTGTCCGGGTTTTGTTCCGTAAACTTATCAGCTACCTCGCGGGCATTTTGGGCCGCAGCAACATTAAGCTCATAGGCCAGATCCTCCATATGGTAGTCGGCCTGCGAAATGGAGGTGCTGTTAAAAGTGTTGGTTTCAATAATATCGGAGCCTGCAGCCAGGAATTGGCTGTGGATATCTTTAATGATCTCAGGTTGGGTGAGACTTAAAAGGTCGTTATTGCCTTTTAGCTCAGAATCCTCGAAATCCTTAAATCGTTCGCCTCGATAATCGCTTTCGGAAAGGTCGTGATTCTGGATCATTGTGCCCATGGCACCATCCAGAATTAAAATACGATCCTGTAACAGATCTTTAATTTGATCAAATTTCATGTAAGTAAATCTCAGGTAATAGGTTATAAGGTACTTTTGGTTGCACAAAAACTTTTCAACTAAGCCACGAAGTGATTACCTTAACACTGTTTTACCATTCTAGATGTGATAATGCTAGAATTGCGTAGCTCGCAGAAAAATTTTTGGACTCTAAGTTACAAATAATAGTAGAAGAAATGAAAGTTATAGAACATTACGATCAAGCGGATGAACCTTTGATCTCTTTCGAAATCATTCCACCTAAGAGAGGGGGATCGGTGAAGAAGGTTTTTGAATCGCTTGATAAGGTGATGAAATACAACCCGCCCTTTATTGATGTGACCTATCATGCAGCCGAATCGTACTATGAAGAGCTTAGCGACGGCACCATAAAGCGGCATGTTAAACGGAAGCGACCGGGCACAATTGGCCTTTGTGCGGCAATAAAGCATAAATATGGGGTTGACCCCGTGCCGCATCTTATCTGTGAAGGATTTACAAAAGAGGAAACCGAAGATGCTCTTATCGAGCTCAACTTTTTGGGGATTGATAACGTGCTGGCTATTCGCGGCGATGCCCAGGAGAATGCTACACCGCGTCTGAAAAACGGTACGTTCAATAAATATGCTATTGATTTGGTGAACCAGATCAAGGATATGAATAGAGGAAAGTACCTTGAAGATATTGTAAATGCGCATGAAACGAACTTCTGTGTGGGCGTGGCCGGCTATCCTGAAAAGCATTTTGAGGCACCAAACCTTGACTTTGATATCGAACAGCTTAAGAAGAAAGTGGATGCCGGCGGTGATTATATCGTCACGCAGATGTTTTTTGACAACGAGGCCTATTTCCGTTTTGTGGATAAATGCCGTGATGCCGGTATTAAATGTCCCATTGTACCGGGGTTAAAAGTACTTACCCGAGAACGACACCTTAACTTTTTGCCCAAGTTTTTCCACTTGAATATTCCGGAAGCATTATCCGATGAAGTACAGGCCGACCCTGAAAATGCGCGAGAGATCGGGGTTGAATGGGCCGCCCAACAGTGCACCGAACTACTTGAAGGGGGCGTGCCCGGTATCCATTTCTATATTATGGGCGACCCTACTCCGGCTCTTGATGCAGTAGATCAACTTCCATTGGGCCATGACGTGGTGAAACGGTAGTAACTTATTGTTGAATTTGATGAAAGAAACCCCGGTATCGAGAGAATGCCGGGGTTTTTTATTGTAGGGGCAAGTCGTCGCCCCTCCCTTAATTGAAGTACCAAATTAGGCCCCGTCCTGTTTTTAAAAATATAATAGCCGTTGAATAGCTTTAGAGCCGGCTTTCGGTTGTCGTCGGTCTCCCCGGGAAATGACAGTATTCCATGCCGACGATTTTTTGTTGCTATTATGGGCAAAAAATAGGTATATATGAACTGCAGTGGCCCATTTTGCCACGGCTTTTAATAGCACCTTAGAGGAATTGAAATTTAACTAATGACGCTATATCCCCACCGCTGTAATTCTTTTAATAGCACCTTAGAGGAATTGAAATCTCATTAGTGAGCTCTTGTAATAAGGGCCGCCCGGGCTACTTTTAATAGCACCTTACAGGAATTGAAATTAATTCCTAATTCGTAATTTATAATTTTTAATTAACTCTTAATAGCAGCTTGTAGGAATGGAAACTGCTTTTACGGTCGTCAGCCGTCGGTTAACGGATCCATGAAGCTGGAATTAATTTTTAATTCGTAATTGATAATTTTTCATTGTCATTTACAATAGCACCGTAAAAAAATAAGAGTAAGTACGGACGCACTATAGCACGCCCGTACGTTAATCTTTTACCGAACAAAAACCGGTTCCGTTTTATCTTCGGTATGCTCTTCGCTGTAGCTATAATCATTACCGTTAAAGCCTAGTAACCCATCGTAGGAGCTGACTTCATTTTCGATGAGATAACGAGCCATAGTCCCACGGTTCTTTTTGGAATAAAAACCGATAGTCTTCAGTTTACCGTTTTTGAAATCCTTGAACTTCGGACTAATAACATCCACTTTTAAATCGTTTGGCTGCAAGGCTTTGAAATACTCTTTGCTGGCCAGGTTTACGAAAAGCTCGTCATTATCCAGTTCATCATTTAACGCTTCGGTAAGGCTGTCGTCCCAAAAATCGTAGAGCCTGTCATGGCCATTGACCTGCATTTTTGTTCCCATTTCCAGTCGATAGGGTTGCATTAAGTCAAGTGGACGGAGGATGCCGTACATACCCGAAAGGATACGCAGGCTATTTTGCATGGTATCGATATGCTCTATGCTATAGGCATCCAGCTCTTTGAAGGCCGAACCGTTAAAAGCATAGATGCAAGGGCGCGCATTTTCCTTTGTAAAAGGGGGAGAAAACTTTTGATAGCGTTCATAGTTCAGGTCTGCCAGATTCTGGCTGATATCCATAAGCTCTTTGAGCTCATCTTTCGACATCTGGGCCAGTTCATCATTCAGTGTTTCCGCTTCATCTAAAAAACGCGGTTGTGTCGCTTTATCTGTTGGTAATTCACTTTCGTAGTCCAGTGATTTAGCCGGGGACATTACAATTTTCATGGCAATAGATTATTAATATTAAATATTCTTTTTCTGAAAGTAGGATCTATAACCTGATTTACAAAACGAATCATTCCATGCTCAGCGATTTCTAGTTTTGAGGAGCGATTCCTTTTGCTAAGGAGATTAAAATGATTTTCTAGTAGAACAGGGAGCCCAAACTTGACAGCATATAAAGCTCTTTGAACGATTAGTTGGAATTTTCGTAGTAGATAAGTCCACCGCCGTTGCCGCCGGACCAGAAGTCAGGATCTCCGTCTCCGTCCAGGTCACCGAATCGCGGGGCCGCCAAGCGGGGTACTTCAAGAGGCAGGGGGAGTTCTTCTGCAGAAAAAGCCGGTTGCCGGGCCGTGCCGGTATTCCGGTAGAAGAGTAGTCCCTCAATTTTGGTACCCAGAAAGAGATCTAAATCACCGTCCGAATCAATATCATATAGTTCCGGGGCACTGCGGTGCTTGGCTTCAACATTAGCGAAGGCTCCTTTTTTAAGCACAAATTTAGCTTTCCTCGGTGTACCTTCATTTTTATAATACGCGATGCTACCACCGGAATTTCCTACTAGTAGATCTAAATCTCCGTCCGCATCGAGGTCGCTAAGTACTGGCGCACTGTTACTGCCACGCTCTAGCTCTATCAATGACTTGTTGGCTAATTTAAATCCATCCGTTGTGTTTCTGTAATAAGCGATACGTCCTTTCCAGGTACCCAGCAAAAGGTCATCTCGTCCATCACCGTTGAGGTCACCTAGTGCAGGTGCGTAGTGATAGGCATTGGGCAGCTTCAAAGTCTCTTGCTGATATAAAGATGTTTTCCCTTTCTCACTTCTATTTTCAAATTGGTATACAACGGAGGTATTACGGTTGCCGGGCTCAATTTTATTGGCAAGAAGCAGGTCCTCATCTCCATCTCCGTCTAAATCGCCTATTGCAGGCATACTTTCATTTCCGATATCAATAGTGTTTAAAAACCGCTTGGATTGGCGTTTAAAGGAGCCGTTATCTTTTTGCTCGTAAAAGTGGAAATTATCTGATAAGGATTGGTTGGCATTATAGGCTCCTCCCAGTACACCGATGAATAAGTCAAGATCTCCATCTTGCCCCCAATCGGTAAAGGCCGGGGCATTATAGCCACTCGATTGCACTGGGTTCGGGGAAGGAAAGGGCCGGGGTTCTCCTTGCAGTACGGGATTTCTGCACGAACCGGTATTTTCAACTAGAAGCAGGCTCGGCTCAAAGAAATCACCCCAAAAAAGATCTTGATCGTTGTCGTTGTCGATATCAACGAAGGTAAGGGTGTTAGCTCCATGCATAGTACCGATCTGTTTGACAATCTCGATCCCTTCAAAGCGCTTGTTGACAAGCTCGAATTGAGGGATGTCTTGGTTGTCAAGCCCGGTTGATTCATACCGCATAACGGTTCCATCCAATCGACCGATAAAGAGGTCAAGATATCCGTCACAATCAATATCCGTTACGTTGGGAATGTTTTGGCGGTCTGAGAATAGGGGCTTCCCATTTGCACCTTTGAGCGTATCGGCCGCCAGGGTAAAGTCGGGCTGCTCTGTTGATCCGTCATTGCGATAATACCGGATGTAGCTGTAGGGTTGTTCAGCAAGCAGATCCATGTCTCCATCCTGGTCCATATCAGCAAAACGAAACCATTCGCCGATATCAAGGTTACGGAATTTATCAGTCTGCCAGCTAAGCGGGAATGATGATTCAGAAGAGGAGTGTTCGAAATGGATAAGCTTATTCGAGTTTTCCTGGACAAAAAGATCGGGGTCATCATCGCCGTCAATATCCACAAACTGCGGGCGTGGGTTATTAAAGCCGCCTAGAAATGGTTGGTCGATTGGCGCCCCGCTGCCGTCATAAACCGGGAATGGTGCTACGACCCGATGATATTTCGTATCTGCCTGACCAGAGCCATCATTTTGTTGGCTTGTAGAACGAATTCCACTGCAGCCGGATATTAAAATTAACGAGGTGGCAAAGACAAGTAGATTAGAGAACGTTTGATATGGCATTTTCTTGGAATACGTTGAAAATTGCAATAGGAGGTAAAAATGAGGGCTTACCCTCTGTTTCAATTATTGCCGTGCTCGCGTACCAATACCTGTTGCATAGGTTTCCACTTCGATTACCTTTTCAATATCGTAGGTTTCTGTGTTAATAACAGTAATAGTACCGGGAGGATCAGCGGTAGCGGAGGAATGGCTTGCCTGGTATGTTCCTTGGCGATTGTTGTTTGAGATATACAGGTATTGGCCATCCGTTGAAAGCGCACTTCCATGCGGTTGTGCAATGCCATTAGCCGTAATAGTTGCATCTACGGTAGGTGTTTTTATATCAAGTGCTGTAACCGTATGATCTCCTTTATTGCCAAAATAGACAAACTGGCCATCAGGCGAAAAGACCGGGTGCCAGGGCTGAGCGCCAACCTCAATAGTATCGGTTAAAGTTGGTGATGCGGGATTACTCAAATCAAAAATAAGCGCTTGCCCGGTCATTTGTGCTGTAGCCACCATTCTCTCCCCATCGGGAGAAATAGCAAAATCAACAAATACATGCGTTTGGCCGTCAAGGGTGGTTAGATTTGTTTCGTTAGTTTCGAGGTTATAGGAAAAAATCTGGTTTTCAGCCAGGCTTGCCACGTAGATCCAGTTCCCTTTGGGAGAGCTGGCAATAGCATGAGGACGTCTGAAGAAAGTCTGAACCTCTTTCATTAGCTTCATATCAGAGCGGCGAATAACGCCAATACTTTGCGGGGGATTGACAGCACTCATGGATCGGCCGACAATTAGCAAGTCGCGTGTTGGATGTAGAGTAATTAGGCCGGGAACTTCCATTTCTGCTTGGCCCACAAGTTCATTCTCATGGTTAAATTTAAGAACACGATTTTCTCCGATCAGGGTAACGTACCAGTGTGAGCCGTCGGGCTCTGCGACAGTGTGGTGTGGTTTAGCGTTGGCCGAAAACCCCAATTCTTGGAGATCAATATTGTCGACAACTTTATTGGTCTTTACATCAATGACGCTGAGTGTTGCTTGTCCCTGGTTACAGACGTAAATCTGTTGACCCAAGGAAGAACTTATGTGATCTGACTTTTGCTTAGAATGATTGTTTTGAGCCGACAGAGGGACTGTTAACCAGCAGACGGCCAAAAGTAGAAACAGGATATTACGTAAAGAAGCGATCATCATGCACCGCATAAAACAGAAGTGTTATTCAATTATTGGGAATGGGGCGATAAAAAAAGATGGTGCCTAAGAGGCACCATCCAAAATAGTATTTAACGCGAGGGTGATGTTGGGTTAGAATCGCCCGGATCCAAGATGAAAAGTCCTTCTTGTCCACTGCTCATAATAACAACACCACTTTCGAAATAGGGATAGTTACTCCATGTACCGGCAAAGCCCGGTGTATCTTCGCCAAAAGGCGCAGTATCAAAGAAGCCGGTTTTTACAGGATTTTCCGGATCGCTGATATCTACAACCTGTAGCCCGCTCACGTAGTTAGACTGGTACATCATTCCGTCTTTGATGTACAAGTTGTGATCAGAAGAAGCGTTATCAAATAGATATTCGCGAACAAATTGCGGGTCATCCAGGTCTGTTACATCCCAAATCAGCGTACGCGTATGGTCTACATTTCCGGTAAGCTCATCAAGCTCATCATTTTGGAAGAAATACCGGTGATCTTCTGTGAGCCATCCCTGGTGTACGTAAGCATAGTCAGGGTACGAGGCGGTTGAAAGTGCTTTGGGATTTTCTTTATCCGTAACATCGGCTATGCTGATGGCAGTCTCATTGGCACCGAGGCAGATTTCATGTCCTTTGTAATCTTTATCAGGTCCATCATAGACTATGCATTGTGCATCGTGCGAATAACCGGTTCCGCTTCGACCTGTTGAAGGATCAGCAAAACATCCTTTGAATGTTGGATTGGTGGGGTCATTGATGTCTACCATATGCAGGCCGCCTCCACATGTTTTACCGCCGCCGCTGCTTCCCACAACGTATGCGAAGCCAGTATCTTCGTTAATTACCACATTGTGTGCGCTGTGAATCTCATCGTAGTGTGCAGCTTCTTTCAATGCAAGGGGGGTGCCGTTAAAGTCCCGAAGGTCCGTCAGGTCAACTACCTGCATACCGTGCATCCCGGCATTATCTGCGACTACATAAGCGTGATTATCATAAACCTTGATATCGCGCCAAATACTAGCATTTGATTTTTCCGGTTTGGGCAGATTCCCGACGTAAACCGGATCAGTTGGATTGCTGATATCTACAAATGAGGTACCATCCATTCGACCGACAATGGCATATTCCTTCCCGGTTTTGGAATCAGTCCAGCCCCAGATATCGTTGAGGCGAACACCCCGGTCACCGCCCATTTTGTTAATAGGCAGGAAGGAAAGAAGGTCTACGTTGTTACATCCAAAAAGGGAGGCTTTGCCATCGGCACATTTTACCTTGCCACCTGTGATGGGTTCAAGAACTGAACTGCTGTTGCTGAGTACAGTAGCTTGAGCATTCCATGTACCTGCTTCGTTACGCTCAAGTATTCCGGCTGTTCCGGCACCATAGTCAGCGCCAACAAGACCGGTAACTGCGACATCACCCTCAACGGCAATAGTGCCTGCAAACTGATCTCCCTGGCTGCGCTCAGGACCTTCAATTTTAGAAACACTAGCCCATTTGGCACTGTTGTCAGACGAGCGGTTGAATTGATAGAGCGCGCCTTTTCGGTTGTCTGCCCCGGGTGCACCGACCCACAAGTCGGCCCCATCAAAGGTAAGGGAAGCTCCAAACTGGTATCGAGAACCACTGTCATAGGCTACAAGTTTGCCGTTGGCATTCCATTCTTGAGTGTTCGTATCACGCTGGAAAACAAATACAGCACCTGATCCGCCTGCATGGCGCGGTGCACCAATAAAAGCTTGGTTCCCTTGTAAGCCTAATGTTGAACCAAACGCAGCTCGTTGATCTACACGATTACTTGTAAGCACAGATTCCATCTCCCATGATCCGGAATCACTACCTTGATAAACA
This sequence comes from Fodinibius halophilus, assembly GCF_011059105.1. Classification (GTDB taxonomy): domain Bacteria; phylum Bacteroidota; class Rhodothermia; order Balneolales; family Balneolaceae; genus Fodinibius; species Fodinibius halophilus. The sequence continues at coordinate 15,495 of NZ_JAALLS010000014.1, forward strand.
TAAACAGCTCCGCCTTGTTTTTTTGGTGCCCCAACAAGCAACCTGGAGTCATCCACCGATAGCGCAGCGCCAAAACTAACGCCTTGTGCAGTATCAGGATTTGTAATGTGTGCTTGCTGTTTCCATGCTCCATTACCAGTTTTCTGAAATACGTACACGGCACCAAGACCTTCATTTTCGCCGGGTGCCCCAATAAAAGCGCGGTTTTTATGCAGGGCGATACTGTTACCAAATCCACCTCCGGCACTGGTGTCAGAGAGTGCTATTTGTGCTACTTCCGTCCAAGTGTTGTCATTTTCTTTTTCAAATACATACGCCACGCCACGTTCATCATTTTGTTGAGGCGCTCCAATTAGTATGCGGTTTTCAGTGGCAACCAATGATGAGCCAAAGCCATCACCGATGTACCCGTCAGAAGCTTTGAGCTGTGCCTGCTCTGACCAATTGGATTCGGAACGGCTGTAAATATAGACAATACCGGGTTGGTGTGCATTTGCAGGTTCGCCAATAAAAACGGTGCCATTGGCAACATCTACTGATCGTCCAAAGCCCAACATCGTTTCAACGTGGCCAGAGGATGTTGTTTGAGCCTCGGCCGTAGTGAAGGGGCTAATGCAAATAAATGCTAATAATGATATTACTAAACGTTTCATGAGATTCATTTAAAAATTTGATAAGAAAAGGTCACTTCAATTAATGCTTCTATTATAATTAAAATAAGGTTGGATTAGCAATGCATAATAATTTATAAAGTGTAAAAAATGCCTAATACGTATTTCATAATGCGCTTATTTGTAGGAAGGGCATCGGAAAGTTATATGGGTTCAGGCAGTTATAGATTATCAGCCCACTATGTCCAGCTTCATTCAGATTGCTCCTCATCATTTCCTCAGGAAAACACCAAAATTTACTATCGCTGATAGTGGGATATTTGTATGCTAGGTTCGCCAAAATATTGCCATGCAAGTAACAGGGATTGGCTGAGCTGTGGCACGTCTCAAGGGTAGGCATCAGCAAAAATGGTTCTGGCTATATTAATACCTCAATTTTGATTTCCAGACAGCCTCTCAAACTTTGTTGATTACTTTCCCATAGGAGCAATGTTCCCGCGTATCTCCCCGTTCCGATGGTCAAAAGTATTAATCGTTATGTATAGTTTTCCTTCTTTGAGTAGCTGTTTTTCGGCGGCCGACAACACAAAACGGTTTTCTTTTGTCTTTAATTTTCCCCCGTTTTGTTCCTCATTGAGATCAGTTTTGAGCTTGTACAGCTGATTTCCGCCCTCCCCGCGAATATCAACCATAATATAAGCGCCCGAGTATCGATTGGTGAGGTTTTCAAAATCCCCATGAACAGTAAGAGTGTCTCCTTTAAGTTTAACAGTAACCATTCCCGAACCACTGGTAGCAACACGGGGTTTCATTTTGTAACCGCCCAGGGTAATCATTTGGGAGTTTTGAGCATGAACATCGGTTGGCATGCTGTAGAAACAAAAAAGAAGTACTATAATGGCACTTGAAAGTAGCTTCAGCTTTTTCATAGTCATACACTCTGTCAGTTATTGGTTAGTACTATAACCCTGCACTGCAAGTTATATTATATTAGACCTCTCGATTTTTAAACCAAGCCTCTATTTCTTCCGCACTTTTAGTGTTAAGAATCCGATCTTTCTCAAATTTCGCTTTTCGGGCTATGCGGACGCCATAGGGAATGTCATCAATACCATCTTTGCTATGCGCATCGGGGTTAATGGAGGAGAGTAACCCTACTTCTTTGGCTTTATTGCCGTGGCGCCAGTCCAGATCAAGCCGGTAAGGGCTGGCATTAATTTCAATGGCCGTATTGTGTTCTGCTGCTAGCTCAATAAGTTCATTCATATCAAGGTCACTGCCATCGCGGCGCAGCAGAAGACGTCCCGTCGGGTGCCCTACAATGCGGGTATAGGGATTCTTAATGGCATTACGGAAGCGAGTCATCATTTTTTCGCGTGACATATCCAATCCGTTGTGGACGCTGGCTATAACAAAGTCGAACTGGGCCAGTAGTTCATCCTCATAATCCAGGCTGCCGTCACTTAAGATATCCGACTCTATACCTTTAAAGATTCGAAATGCTGTGCCCTCAGCTTCAAATTGTTCATTAAGCTGGTCAATCTCTTCCCATTGTTGTTTGATCTCATCAACAGTAAGCCCGCCGGCATAAGCGGCTGTTTGTGAGTGGTCGGTGAGCCCAAGGTATTCATAACCGCGCTCGATACAGGCCTCGGCCATCTCCTGTATAGAAAACTTGCCATCACTCCAGGTGCTGTGGGCATGGATTACTCCACGAATATCATCATTTTCAACAAGATCCATCGTTTTATTGGACTCAAAAAAGTCAATTTCGCCGCGGTCTTCTCGCAGTTCGGGAGGCACAAAATGCAGCTCCAGCTTTTGGTAGATATCTTCCTCTGAGGAGTAGTCGATAGGTTTATCGAAATCGGTACTTCCTTCCTCATCGAGTTCGAAAAGTCCATACTCATTGAGAGAAAGCCCTCGTTTGCGTGCTCGTTGTCGCAGCACTACATTGTGCTCCTTGCTGCCGGTAAAATACATCAGCGCAGCGGGAAATTGGTCCGGCTTGACGATTCGAAGATCCACTTGTCGACCATCTTTGGTACGGATGGAGCTCTTCGTGTCGCCGCGGCCAAGCACCTCGACAACCAGTTCGTGATCCACAAAGGCATCAAAAAGATCGGTAATATATTTTTCATCGGCGCCGATAAGGATATCCACATCGCCAATCGTTTCTTTAGAGCGTCGTAGTGAGCCTGCTACTTCAATAGCTTCTACGCCTTCTTGATCTTTCATAAAGTCGAAGACAGGCCGGGCAATCTCCAGGGCCTCATCAAGGCGGCAGCGTTCATCAAACTGCTGCATCCATTCTATCGATTTTACTATCTTTTCTGCGGATTTTTTTCCGAGTCCATCCAGGGATGCTACTCGTCCGTCTTCACATGCCGCTTTGAGTTCATCGAGTTCTGAGATCCCGAGCTCTTTGTGAATTTTTGCAATATTTTTAGGTCCGAGGCCCGAAATGTTCAGCCATTTTATAACGCCGGCAGGTATGCGTTCGCGCAGACTTTCCAGCACTTCAATTTCTCCGGTATCAGCATAAGAGCTGATATCAGAGGCGATAGAATCACCGATTCCCTTGATATCAGTGAGCGTATCATTCTCAATGTATTCGTTGATATCTTCATTAAGAGATTCGATAGTTTGTGCGGCGCGGTCAAAGGCAATAGCGCGGAATCGATTTTCGCCGGCCAGCTGCATAAGTTGATAAATTTCGCGCAGACGTTCTGCAATTTCATCGTTTGTTACGGGCATAAAAGAGATCTAAACTTTTTAAAATGAAAGTACCAGATTCGTTGTAAAAGTTCTACAAGATAATGCTTCTTATTTTGGGATTTAAAAACCATTTAGTACTATCAATGATTCACCCAAAGAAAATTATTTTATGAAAAACTATCTATTACTTCTGGGAATTGCTTTTATAGTATCTTGCGGGCAATCAATGGATACCGCACCGGCAACAGAAAAAGCTGTAAATAGGGTTTTGGATGATTGGCATGCGGCGGCCGCTGATGCGGATTTTGAACGCTATTTTAATCATTTTGCCAGCGATAGCGCCATTTTTATGGGAACCGATGCCACAGAGCGTTGGACGGTAGCAGAATTTCGCCCTTGGTCTAAACCTTACTTTGATCGTGGTAAGGCCTGGAGTTTTACACCGGTTGAAAGACATCTGTATTTTTCAGAAAATGGCACTACTGCTTGGTTTGATGAAGCCTTGGATACCCCGAACTTAGGTCCGGCTCGCGGTACCGGGGTCTTGATATCAAAAGGGGGAGAGTGGAAGATCGCCCACTATAACCTCTCTATTCCCATACCCAATGCCATTGCCGATACGGTTATAAAGCAGGTAGAACAGGCCTTGCAAGATACAACAGCACAGTAAGTTATTACTAATAATCTATATAGTCGTTTATGAGATTCTTAAAACCTCACTTCTTTTCTTTTTTATTATTTGGATTACTGATTTCTGTTTCAGCTACTGCTCAATCCCAGTTGCAATCTCCGGAAGATTTTTTGGGATATGAGCTGGGGAGCCAGTGGACTCCACATCATAAAGTAATGGACTACTTTTGGCATGTGGCTGAGCAGTCAGAGATGGTAAAGGCAAAAAAATATGGGGAAACCAACGAGGGTCGCGAGTTGATGCTGGCCTATGTTTCCAGCACCCAAAATGTGGAGAGGCTGGATGAGATTCGTAAGAATAATTTAAAACGTACCGGTCTGTTAGAAGGTAAGCCTAAGGCTGGTAATACCGCCATAGTTTGGCTGAGTTATAATGTGCACGGCAACGAAACATCCAGTAGCGAGGCTGCGCTGAAGACCATTTATGAGCTGGTTCGCCTGGATAACCCAGATACCAAAGAGTGGCTGCAGAATACGGTGGTAGTGATGGATCCGATGTTAAATCCTGATGGACGTGATCGATATGTGCACTGGTATAAAGAGACGGTAGGCGATTCTTTTAACGCATATGGGGAAGCCCGTGAACATCATGAACCTTGGCCCGGCGGACGTACAAATCACTATTACTTTGATCTGAACCGAGATTGGGCTTGGTTGACCCAAAAAGAAAGTCGAGCAAGGGTAGAGGAGTTCCAGAAGTGGATGCCCCATATCCACGTTGATTTCCACGAACAGGGATATACTTCTCCATACTATTTTGCTCCAGCTGCTGAGCCTTTTCATAAGGCTATTACCGAGTGGCAGCGAGACTTCCAGTATACCATTGGTGAAAATCATGCGAAGTATTTTAATGAGAATAGCTGGCTTTACTTTACGCGCGAAGTTTTTGATCTCTTTTACCCCAGTTATGGCGATACGTATCCTATTTTTAACGGCTCTATTGGCATGACCTACGAGCAGGCCGGTGGCGGATATGCCGGTCTCGGAATCAAGAAGCCGGTAGGGGATACGCTGACGCTGAAAGATCGATTGACCCATCACCATACTACAGGGTTGTCGACTGTGGAGATTAGTTCAAAGAATGCGGATAAACTGGTTGATAATTTTGCAGACTATTTTGAAGAAGCTCAAAATAATCCCGAAGGTAAATACAAGACTTTTGTAATAGAAAAAGAGAACAATCCGGATAAGCTACAGGCTCTATTTTCTCTCTTGGACAAGCATAAGGTAGAATATGGGCAGGCCGGGCAAAACGAAAATGTTTCAGCTTATAATTATAAGACCGGTCAAACACGGAGGGTGAGGGTAGAAAAAGGGGACTACTTGGTGAGTACCTACCAGCCTAAGGGGGTATTGGCGCGCATTTTGTTTGAACCCCGTCCGGAGCTGGCTGATTCCGTAACTTATGATATTACGGCTTGGTCACAGTATTATGCCTATGGACTAGACGGTTATGCTGTTCCGGAACAACTGGATGTAGAGGCGGCGCCGGCTCCCCAAAAAGAGATTAATAATACCGCTGATGAGAAAGCCTATGCTTACCTGGCAGAATGGAAAGACTTGTCAGATGTAGGACTCCTGGCCGATCTGTTAAAGCATGATATTAAGGTTCGCTTTTCAGAAAAAGCATTTAAGATAGAAGGGCAAGATTATGCCCCCGGAACGTTGGTTATTACCCGATCAGATAATAAGAATAGAGGCAAGGATTTTGAAAGGCTTGTTACCGAGCTGGCGACAAAGCATAATCAGCAGGTAGATGCGGTCTCAACCGGTTTTGTACAGTCAGGGGCCGATTTTGGTTCATCCTCGGTACGTTATCTCGAAAAGCCTCGTATCGCGCTGCTTTCCGGTGAAGGTACATCCTCTAACAGGGTTGGTGAAGTGTGGCACTATTTTGATAAACAGATCAACTATCCTGTTACCCTTGTTGATACTGACTACTTTAGTAGCGTGAACCTGGATAATTATGAGGTGCTTATTATGGCCTCCGGCTATTACGGTAGTGAAATTGACAGTAGCCAATTTGATGAGCTGCGGAATTGGATTTCGGAAGGCGGTAAGTTAATTGCTTTGCAGGGAGCAAATAGCTACCTGGCCGGCAAAGATGGATTTAATATTGAAAACAAGTCGGATGATGGGAATGGTGGAGATTCTCCTGATTCCGGTACAGTGCTTGATGAATATGGAGATCAGCAGCGAGAACGTATCTCCGGCTTTAACAGCGGATCGATTTTTAAAATTAGTTTGGATAACAGTCATCCCTTGGCCTTTGGATATGATGATCATTATTTCTCCCTGAAGCTTAATGCCGATGCATATAGCTATCTTGAAGACGGGTGGAATGTTGGGGTAGCAAAAGGGGATGCCCGGATGAGCGGTTTTGTTGGATATAAAGCCAAAGAAAAGCTTCGCAACACTCTTACTTTTGGTGTTCAGGAGATGGGGAGTGGTTCGGTAGTATATATGGTTGATAATCCCCTGTTCCGGGCTTTTTGGTATAATGGGAAGCTTCTTTTTGGCAATGCAGTGTTTATGGTAGGGCAGTAGTGTTACTATAGGGCTTTGCAAAACTAGTCACCTCTTGTCATGCTGTCCACCGGCTGGCGGATCAGCATCTCATATACCTGTTATTAGCATTAAAACTGAGATCCTGAACTGATTACTACGCCAAGGCTTCGTAGCACAGGTTCAGGATGACATGCTGGGTTTGGTAAAGCTCCCTACTATAATTCTTCTTGTTTCGATGCTCTGGGTTGGCTTGATATTTTGGGTAAGCTCCCATCTCTCGTCGGACGGCTGGGGTTGCCGTCCGGCGAATAGATACCATGGCAGGCGTTGATTTAAAAGTTTAAAAGCAGTCTCCCTTTCTTAGTCCGCGTAATATCGAAAAGGCAATAAAAAATCTTCCTTGTGGCACTAAGGATGAAAGAATTGGTAGTGTAAACGGAAGGAGGTGCAGCTATGCGCCTCGAAGTTTTAACGTAGTGGCGGAGGATGGTCACTTTTGTATTGTTTCGATGCTTTAGCGGTAGTTGGCTCTGCGTCGGACCGAACTTCTCACCATGTGTGTGAATTCTTTCAGTCAAGAAAAACAAACACCTACATCTTGCCTCATTCCCAAAGCCAATAGTTAGTATATTTTTCAGCTTTTTGCTTTCCCACCTAACGAGGGCTTACCCCATCCGTCGAGGGAAAGCGGTAATTTATATATCTTATCTTTTGAAACTTCCGCGATAGGCCCTTATCTTTGGGCGCATTCTAACTATACCCAAGGTTGGGGGTGCTTGCAATAGCAGGCTGAGATCATACCCTGAGAACCTGAACCGATTAAGATCGGCGTAGGGAAACCATGGCAGCGGTAGTGCTCCAAATATTGGTGTACGCTTCTGCCGGATTGATCAGCATTTCTTGCAAGTTCATCTCCCGCTCTTATGAATCCTATAAGACGGAGGAACTTATGTATTCCAAACTATTACAAACAACAGCATTTTTATGCTTATTTATGGCGATGAGCTCGGTGCTTGTGGCCCAAACAATAACCGGTACTGTTACCGATGCCCAAAGCAATGAGCCGCTGGCCGGTGCTAATATCATTCAGCTCAATACCGGTAATGGAGTATCGGCGGATAATAACGGTGAATTTAGCCTGACGTTACAAGATGGCGAATCGTCTAAGATAAAGGTGACTTTTGTTGGCTTTAAATCCAAAATTATTGATACCGCAGAAAGGGATGAAGAGCTTACTATCACCTTAGTGTCCAATACGATAAACAGTAACGAGGTTTTTGTGAAGGCGCTTCGCGTTGATGAAGCCTCTCCCATGGCATTTGATAATGTAAGCCGCACAGACATCGAAGAGAAGAACCTGGGGCAGGATATGCCCTATATGATGAGCAGTTCACCCTCGGTGACTACAACTTCTGATGCCGGGGCCGGAGTCGGTTATACCGGCATGCGCATTCGTGGTGTTGACCAGGCACGGATTAATGTGACCATTAATGGAATTCCGCTGAATGATGCGGAATCTCATGGTGTGTACTGGGTTGATATCCCGGATCTGGCATCATCAGTTGAAAATATCCAGATACAGCGTGGAGTCGGTACCTCTACAAACGGGGCCGCCGCTTTTGGTGCTACCGTAAATGTGCAGACCTCACAAATGAAAAACGAAGCCTATGGCAAGGTCAATACCGGCTTGGGATCATTTAATACCCAGAAAGCAAATGTGATGCTGGGGTCGGGCCTTATGGATAATGGTTGGCAGTTCGAAGGACGTCTCTCAAAAATTACTTCTGACGGATATATCGACCGGGCGTCATCAGACTTAAAGTCGTTTTACCTTTCGGCTGCCAAGCATGGTGAGCGAAGTTTATTACGAGCTGATGTGTTTTCCGGCAAAGAGAAAACCTACCACGCTTGGAATGGGGTGCCCGAAAGTGAGGTCGAAAGCGGAAACCGAACCTATAACTCTGCAGGTACAGGAAAGCCGGGTGAACCCTATGAAAATCAAACCGATAACTACCAGCAGGATCATTACCAGCTGCATTATTTCTATGAGCTGGCCGATAACTGGAATGTCAATGCTTCACTCCATTATACCTATGGACGTGGTTACTACGAAGAATATAAAGCCGATCAGAAGTTTGACGAATACAGCATAGATTCTATTCAATTTCCGGATACCACGATATCGAGTAGTGATTTGGTACGTCGTAAGTGGCTGGATAATCATTTCTACGGAACGGTATTTTCAACGAGCTATGAGTCTGATGTATGGTCGCTTACGTTAGGTGGGGGCTATAATGAGTATGATGGCGATCACTTTGGAGAAGTGGTCTGGGCAGAGTATGCCGGCAATACCGATGTAGAAAACCGTTATTATGATAATAATGGCTTTAAGACTGACTTCAATACCTATCTTAAGGGGCAATATTATGTAACGGAGGATCTTACACTCTATGCCGATGCTCAAATCCGTAACGTTACGTATGAGTTTTTGGGTAAGGATCGGATAAAAGACCAAAATGGCAATTACAATGTTGTTGATGTCCGGCAAGAAGACAAGTTAACTTTTCTGAATCCCAAGGCCGGGCTTACATATAATAAAGGCAACCACCGTGCCTATCTTTCGTTCAGTGTGGCAAATAAAGAGCCCACTCGTGAGGAATATGTGGATTCTACGCCGGAAAGTCGTCCTAAGTATGAAACCCTCTACGACTGGGAAGCCGGCTACAAAGGTAGTTTCAATCGTTTCTTTGTAGGCGCCAACCTTTACTATATGGATTATAAAAATCAGCTTATTTTAACCGGTGAAATCAATGATACAGGCTCTGCTATACGCCAGAATGTAGATGACAGCTATAGAGCAGGTATTGAATTGCAGGCCGGAGTTGAAATATTAGAGGGGCTGGAGTGGAATGGAAATGCTACGTTTAGTAAGAATAAAATAAAAGAGTACGAACAGTTTACTCAAGTTCTCAAATACATAAATGGGGAGTTAAAAGCTGTAGGTACAAAGAGCAGAGGAGTTTTTAAAGATACTGATATTTCATTTTCGCCTAACTTTATTGGTAATTCAAAGCTTCGTTTTCAACAAGCTGGCTTTTCTGCTGTATTAAATACGAAGTATGTGAGTCGGCAGTACCTTGATAATACTCAAGCTAAGAGCAGGTCTATTGATCCCTACTTTGTTAATGATCTGCGCATAGGATATAGCTGGGAAGAAGTACCTATGGTAGAAAATATTGAGGCCAACTTTGTGGTCAATAATATTTTCAATGAAATGTATGAAAACAAAGGATATGTCTGGGATTATGTATCAGCAGAAACCAACGACTACAATTATTACAATTATTACTATCCGCAGGCCGGACGCAATTTTATGCTCCAGCTTTCGTTTACCTTTTAGATAGACGTTGTGTTAGGTTAGTGTAAGAGTGAGAAGGCAGGTCGAAAGGCCTGCCTTTTTCTTTTAGATAAGCTTTTGAAGCAAGTTCTTGATTAGCAGCTAATTTATTTTTCAGTACGATTATATAAAGTATCCATTTGTTTATTTTGATATGGTGAGGTGGGCTTACTATCAATAACCTGGATGAAAATAGCTCCGCTGATAATAAAAATAGCTGATATAATTTCCGGTAGAGAGGGGTTTTCTCCAATGCTGAGCCAGGCAATGAGCAGGGCGGCGATAGGTACCAAATTGCCATAGAGTACTACCTGGGTAGGCCCAAGCTTTTTAAGTGCCCGTACTTTGATCCATTGCCCGAGTCCTACTCCTATACCCCCACCGGCCAGGATTGCAAACCAGGTCCAGGGGCCGAGTGATAGCCAGCTTACCTCGACTAATGCAGGCGATGCAATAAAAAGATAGAGTGTGCCTCCTATAGCTGTACGAAGAGCCACTATCGGAATTGGGCCATATTCCCGTGCCAGGGGTTTGATCAAATGTAGCTCAATGATGGTTAGAATGAGGGCAATAATTAGGATAACATCTCCCAACCAGTAGCCTTGCTCGGGTCGCAAGCCATCCCATCCCAAAATAAATGTTCCGGTTACTGCAAACAAAACCCCGAGGAAACCATAAGTTCCCATCTGTTCTGTTCGTAAAAAATATCCGCATGCTGTGCTAACTGCGGGTCCCAGTGCCAGCCATAAAGAAGCTCGTGCTCCATGGGTAAGCCCAAGCCCTTCAATGCCCAACCAGGGGGCAAGAGTAGCACCAACAACAGAGATAAGTATCAGCCGTGGCCAATGTTTCTTTTTAATACTGGGAAGAAAGGAGACGGAATTTTTTTTATGTCCTGATTCGGCACGGTACTGCAGGTATAGCACTAAAAACATAGCTAACCCTCCCATTGCAAAACGGGATACACTGAAAGAGATAGGAGACATCTCTTTCAGTGCAATTTCCGCCAAAATAAAGTTGGCTCCCCAAAGAAAGGTGAATAAAATGAGAATACTGTGATGAGGCCAGATCCCACCATCAGATGTGTTGGTATTTTGAGTATCTCTTTGGATCTATCGTCAGGTTATACCTTAATTGTAAAGGGCACCTTGGTCTCATCCCAATGCAGTACTACCGTCGCCTTTTTATTTGTGACTTCTTCGAAATAGAACATCATGCGCTCACGGTAGTCTGCTTTTTGAGGTTCAACGGTGAATCGAAAAAGATCTTTACTTTTATTGTATTGGGTACCCCAGGAAAGTTTGGTATTAATAATAATGGTCCATTTATCTTTGCCGGGAATGGTATAAAGAGAGTAGGTACCTGCTTTTAGCTTATTACCTTCTATAGTAACGTCCTTAGAGACTACAAGTGCTGTAGACTCATTAGCCCCGGTACGCCATACATCTCCATAGGGTACAAGCTCGCCGAAAATTTCTCGGTTATTAACTGCTGGTCTTCCATAAGTAAAGGTTATATCAGTAGTACCTATTGTTTGACTAACCGTGGCATTGGGGCTGGTTCTGGGTTCTTCGTTGCCCCGTTCCTGGGCCCAGTTCGTAGAGGTGATCGTTAAGCCCAACAGAAGTATTAGACCAACCTTGAGTGATAGTTTTTTTAGTAGATCCATAAGTGTAGAATTTTACTGCGGTTTATTAATCACATTATTTAACTAAAAACAGGAGCTCTTTGTTCGTCATGCAATATGAGTATATCGTTGCTAGTATAGCATAGCAATTTTTTTTACAGGATTATACAGTTCTGTTGGTACCTCACAGGTTATGCAACTTTTTTCATCTCAATTATGGCTGTATATGGGATCTGAGTTATAATAATTATATAGTATTAATATTTTTTAATATATTGGTTCGTATATATAGCTCATTCATTTTAAAAGTTGTTTTTGGTATTTGGGGACACAATGAGAGAAAATGAAAGCCAGGTATTTTCTTCTAATGATTTAGAGAAACTTTTTAGTAGCAACACAGTCATACTTTTTCGATGTGATAGTAAGGAAGGTTTCCCATTACTATCAGTTAGTGAAAATGTTAAAGAGATATTGGGTTTTAAATCTTCATATTTTTTAGAAGGTGAAAATCGTTGGTCGAATCGTATCCATCCGGATGACAAAGAAAGAGTGTTACATCGGTTTGAACAGATAGTTCAACAAAAACAAGGTATCATTAATGAGTATCGGTTTAAGCGAAAAGATGGTACTTACATTTGGTTGCGAGATGAACTCAAACTAGTCAAAAACAATGGGGATTCTTCTCTTATTTATGGGTCCTCTATCGATATTACAGAACGGAAAAAAGCTGAATTGGCGCTTAAAGAGAGTAAAGAGCAGTATCAGTCGGTTGTTGATCATATAAAAGATATCACCTACTCTATTAACCCCGACGGGGAGATTCTTTTTCTAAATAGCTCATGGGAAGAACGTACAGGCTATACAGTGGAAGAAACAAAAGGAAGTTCTTTTTGGAACTATCTCCATCCGGAGGATATCGGTAGTATCGAGGAGATGATTGAGGATTTGATAAAGCAGAGGGGAGAGTCGGCAAAAAAGGTTGTTCGAATCCGTACAAAAAATGGTAGTTATTATTGGGTTGATTTGTATGCCAAAAGTTTGAAACGAAAAACTGCTGAGGGGTTAATTGTCAGCGGTACAATTTCTGATGTGTCGGACGGACTTGCCCGTTTACAGGAGCGCGCTGCAATAAATAAGCAGCTCGAAAAACGTGTTCAACAACACTCAGAGGATCTGCGTGAGGAGATAAAAAAGCGGAGGGGGGTAGAGAAAGAATTAAATCAACGCTTGCGGTATGAGCAGGCTCTTTCGAAGTGTTCGAGTTTACTGCTTGAGCATACAAATTCAGGTGCATTAGAAGAAAGCTTGAAAATTCTTCGTGAAGTAACCCAGTCAGACAGGGTCTATATCTCAAGAAATGTAGAAGTCGGAGATAAACTCTGTTTAGAGCCTCTTATCGAAGTTACAGATCAAGGCACGGAAATTCCCAAGGTCAAAGCCGATCAGCTTGTTAGTTATTCCGAGGTGCCCTGGTGGTATCAAAAGCTGTCCAATAATGAAATTATTAATACGCGAGTTGATGATTTACCCGACGAGGAAGGGGTGATACTACAGGCACGTGATGTGAATGCGGTGCTGGTAATCCCTATTTCTATTGGAGAGGAATGGTTTGGGTATATTGGGTTTGCCGACAATGAAAAAGATCATCTTTGGGATAAGAACGAGGTACGTCTTTTACAAACAGCTGCAGATATAATATCAGCATATAAAAAGCGTAAAAAAATTGAGAAAAACCTGATAGAACATAAAAATTATACCGAGGCTATTCTTAATAGTCTTCCCAGTATCTATCTGTTGGTAGATGAAGAGTTGGATAATGTGCAATGGAATGCTAGTACCAAATTCTTTACCGGGTATAGTGAAGAAGAACTAGCAGAAAGAAGTGCGTATGACCTTATTGTGCCAGAGCATCATAATCGCTTAACACAAGCTAAAGAGAAAATACGCAATAATGAGGGAGGCAGTTTTGAATTAACCCTGCTTAGTAAGCTAGGTCGTAAAATCCCGTATTACTGGCGCGGGTATTACATAAAGTTAAATAATAAGCACTACTACATATGGGTAGGTATCGATATTACCCGGCAGAAAGAAACTGAACAGGCTTTGGTAGATGAAAAACGGTTTAACGAGGCCCTTGTAGAAACACTGCCGGGGTGTTTCTATATGATCGATGAAGAAGGGCAATACCAGACCTGGAATCAAAATTTAATTGATGAGTTTGGGTACACCGATAGTGAGCTGAAAGAACTCTCGCCCCTGGCACTGTTCTCCAAATCGGCACAAAAGAAGGTTGTAGAGTTTGCTAATAAAGTTTTTGAGGATGGTGAAGCTTCTGTAGAGGTCTCGTGCCTGACAAAAACGGGCCAAGAGATACCATATCTGTTAACGGGTAAACTTTTTCGCCAAGAAGGTAAAGACTACCTGCTGGGGGTTGGCCATAATATTACCGAACAAGTAGAAGCCCGGGAGAAGCTCAGGAAAAACGAGGAGCTGTTTCGAAACCTGTTCTTACAGGCTCCTTCGGCCATTGTTATGGTAACTCCGGATAATGAAATTAAAGATATTAATAGAAGTTTTGAGAAGCTTTTTGGTTATTCAATAGATGAAATTAAGGGCAAAGATATTGATAAGGTGCTGGTGCCAGAAGGTGAGCGCGAAGAAGCCCCCACGTTGCCTGCCAAGCATAACCGTATGATGGCAAGTTTCCACCGAGAAGCTCAACGTCGTGCAGCCGACGGTTCGCTGGTAGACGTTTTTGTAGCAAGTATCCCGGTTGTTGTAGATGGGAAACCTATTGCCGGTTTTGGCATGTATATCGATATAACGGAACAGAAGAAGTATGAAGAAGAGATATACAGTTCGCTTAAAGAAAAACACGTCTTATTACAAGAGATTCATCATCGGGTTAAAAATAACCTTGCCGTAGTATCGGGACTTATTCAGCTGCAGATGTATGAAACTGATGATGAAGAGGTTCGGGATACACTTCGTGAAAGCGAAAGTCGTATCCAGACTATGGCTTTGATTCACGAAAAGTTATATAAATCACAGAGACTCTCCGAGATCTCGTGTCAATCTTACATTGGTGATCTTTTAGAAACGATACGCTCAACTAATAATACGGCCAAGGATATTACGCTGGAAAAAAAGATAGATGCGGTTAACCTAAGTATCAATCAGGCCGTGCCTTTTGCTCTTTTAATAAACGAGGTAGTTACCAATGCATTTAAACACGCTTTTAAAGGGCAGGAAGAGGGTAATATTTGTATTACCCTGCAAGGTGACGACAATATGGTGAAGCTGTCAATACAAGATAATGGCATTGGCTTGCCAGAGGATTTTAAACCCAGAGAAAGTGATAGCCTGGGCATGACATTGATTTATAACTTTATGGATCAACTAGAGGCAGATGGAGAGATAGGAACCGATGACGGTACTTATTTAAACCTTACTTTTGAAGTCCAAAATGTGAATGGGTCGTCTGCATCATCACTGTTGAGCTCATCGTATGGAATGTAAACATGTCGGTAGAAATAGACGGCACGGTTCCTAATCCCCGGATATCAATCTGTGTTACGATTCTTCTTTCTTCTCCTTTAGCATGTGAGAGAACTCTTTGCGGAATTTCTTCAGTTTCGGCGCAATTACGACCGTACAATAGCCTGCATTGGGATTGTTCTCGTAATAGTTTTGATGGTAGTTTTCCGCTTTTGAATAATTTGTTAACGGTTGAACCTGAGTAACAATAGAGTCTTTCCAAAGATCAGAGCTATCTGTTTTCTTGAGCGATTGCTGAGCGATATCTTTTTGCTCTTCATTATGATAAAAAATTACCGATCGATACTGAGGGCCAACGTCAGCACCTTGCCGGTTTTTGGTCGTTGGGTTGTGGGTATGCCAAAATACCTCGAGCAGTTGCTTAAAAGATACCACAGACGGATCGTAGGTGATGCGTGTTACTTCGGCATGGCCGGTTGCACCGGATGCTACCTGTCTATAACTGGGATCTTCAATTTCTCCCCCGGCATAACCGGCAACAACAGATTCCACGCCTTTCACTTCTTCAAATATTGCTTCTACACACCAGAAACACCCGGCCCCGAGAGTTGTTTGTTGCAGCTTTTCAACATTCTCTTCCATGGATATATTATTAGTTTGTTGAGCTATTGCAGTAGAAGATGCTAATATCCCAATTGCACTTATTGTGAGTAATAGTCGAATAATATTCATAGTAATAACCTGGATCCTGGATTTAGTGATAGTTGATCCTTCTTTGTAAATGGGCACGCGGCGAGTATGCCGCACCACTTACAGTAGATGTATTATGCCTAACAGTTATTACTACTTTCGGGTTTCCTCGTATGCCTCTATAAATTCATCAGGAGTCTGCTTGGCAATAAGTTCGGCAATAGCTTCCAGTGGGAGATCATTAATTGTCTGAAAACGGAGACAGGATCGCCCCATGTCCATTTCCTTGTTCGATTCCTCAAACTTTTCTTCTAACCATTCCTGGATCTCTTCATCTTGGTATGCCGACATCAGGTAAAGGGCATTGTGGTTTTTTTGAGCAGCCAACCCTACATAAGTTAGCGGTTGGTTATTATAGGTGTCAGGGTATTTTTCCAGCGGGATTTCATAGTTGATCATCCCCCAGCTAATGGTCTCTTCATATCCATCAGGAAGATTATCAAGGATCAGCTCTCGAATTTCTTCGATTGTTTCCCTTCGGTATTCGGGAAGTTCCTGAATATAACCTTCAACGGTTTGGGTCTTACTCTTTGCCATAATAAAAATTGATAGTTTAAATTATTGAATAATTCCTGCTAACGAAATTGCATTAACTAAGAAGTTCCGCCAATAGTTGCATCAACAGTGATATCTGTTAACACCGAGTTCGCAATAAAACATCGCCTATGTGCCCGATGATGCAAGTTGTTGTGTGCGGTACGGTTTGGGTGCTGATTCTGTTTAAAGGTAACCACTGGTTGCAATATAACCTCTGTAACGGCCAATTTCCCCTTCTTATTCTTTTGCATCTTACCTTCGGCATGGTCAGAATAACCGTCGACAATATACCCTTCCTGAGCTGCAATTGAAAGAAACCATAACATGTGACAACTCGAGAGGGAGGCAATAAAGGCTTCTTCCGGATCAACTACCGCAGGATCTGAAAAGGGTTCTGGAACAACCTGTGGAGAAGCTGAAGCTGCTATAGTAACACCGCCGTCAAAGGCCCATTGGTGTTTGCGTGAATATTTGTTGTCGGTAAAAGCGTCTCCGTTTCGCTGCCATTGAATGGTTGCCTGGTATCTATGCATGGTGTTTTCTCATTTGTGGGCGTTAAAAGTAAGGGGATGTTGTTCGAACATCTATGGCTGATTGCAGGCTATTTATTGGTTTTATTGGGTTGCCTACATATAACGATCAACCTTGTGAAAGAAGAAAGTATAAGATCTGAAACTCATATTCATCTATTATATCGCCACAAAAAGCTGCACAACAAAACAGTGTCAGTCTAAATAAATAAAAGTTTAGCTTTAACTAAGAATATATTTTTAATACATTAAATAATCTAATAAGGATAAAGCCTAATGGTCACACTATGTTTGATGATAAGATTCCTAGAAAACTGTTTCTTAAATCCGGCCTTATATCGGGGGCTAGTGCACTTCTTGGTTCAATGTTTTTTGGCAGTGGAGATAACCAAACCTCCGGGGAGCAATATTCCGATGAACCAACTAATAAGGGGCCGGCCCATCCGGGTGTCGACCACAATGGAATGACGGCCGTTGGGCAAGTTGATCATGAAAAAAATGGGTTTGATCCTCATGAAATGCTTACCGACTGGGATACCGGGAAAGTCTCAACGCTGCCGAACGGACAGACCTTGCGGGAGTTCCAAATGGTTGCAGTAGATAAAGAGATTGAGGTTGCACCGGGCATTCATTTTCCTGCCTGGACCTATAATGGTCGTGTGCCGGGCCCCACAATGCGATGTACGGAAGGGGATCGGGTGCGCGTGGAGTTTATTAACTCAGGTTCGCATCCACATACCATTCATTTTCACGGTATACATTCGGCTTCAATGGACGGGGTGCCCGGAAATGGCCCGGGAATCATCAATCCCGGCGAATCTTTTACCTATGAGTTTGATGCCGAGCCATTTGGCTGTCATCTTTACCACTGCCATTCTATGCCGCTGAAACGCCACATGCACAAGGGGTTATATGGAGGATTCATTGTAGATCCGGATCCCCAAAAGCATCCGGAGTATGAAGAGGAAGCCCGGTCACGTCTTTTAGGCTCTGCCGAAAATGAAGAGTGGCAGGAATTTTTTATGGTGATGAATGGCTTTGATACGAATTTTGATGACGATAATGAAATATATGCAGCCAATACGGTTGCATTTGCATACCAGCAGAAGCCTATTCCCATAAAGCATGACAAACCCACACGCGTATACCTGGTAAATGCCACCGAGTTTGATCCAATAAATTCGTTTCACCTTCATGCGAACTTCTTTGATTACTATGATCATGGCACTACGCTTTATGCCACCAAAGAAACAGTGGACACTGTAATGTTATGCCAGGCACAACGAGGAATTTTAGAATTTTCATTCGAAGATTTTGAACCCGGCCGATATATGTTCCATGCGCATCAGGCTGAATTTGCTGAATTAGGATGGATGAGCCTTTTCGAAGTTATTAATGAAAATAAAGCAGCAGTATGAGTACCGATTGGATAGAACGATTGCCGAAATGGATTTGGGCTGTAATTCCGCTGGCGTTATTATTTGGGGCTGTGGTCCTGTTTTTAGTTGAAAACCCGTTGCAAAATTTGGGGATTAATGCCCCGCCTGTACAGCAGTTAACGGTAGAACAAACGAAGCTGGATGATGACGGTATCCACCTAAAAGTCCGTGCAAACGGTTCGGAGCCGGTTTCGCTGGCCCAGGTGATGGTTGATGAGGCGTACTGGAAATTTTCGATGAAGCCCGAAAGTCCCATTCCGCGTCTTTCTTCATCGTGGGTAACAATACCTTATCCATGGGTAAAGGATGAATTGCACGAAATAACCCTTTTGACAGATGTAGGGGCTACCTTTTCTCATACCATCGAGGTTGCTACCCCCACTCCCGAATTAACAATGGAGCGTATCTGGGGATATATTTTGTTGGGCATTTTTATTGGTGTAGTACCGGTAGCGCTGGGATTGATGTTCTATCCCTATCTGAAAACGAAAGGTGATATGGTATTACAGTTTCTGCTCACTCTTACCCTGGGATTACTGCTCTATCTTTTTATAGATACGTTGCAAGAAGGATTAGAACTGGCAGAAGAAGCCGCAACGGTTTTTGAAAGTAGCTTAATAGTTTGGTTAGTGACCGGACTATCCTTCCTGTTAATTTATGCCGTGGGTCGCAGTAAAGGAAAAGCCCCTGAAGGGCTATCCCTGGCAACATACCTTTCCATTGGCATTGGATTGCACAACCTTGGAGAGGGATTGGCCGTTGGAGCGGCATTGGCATCAGGAGAAGCAGCTTTGGGTTCATTTTTAGTTGTAGGATTTACGCTACATAACCTCACAGAAGGGATTGGCATCGCAACACCGTTGCTGCAGCGTAAGACAAAGCTGTTGACTTTTGTTGGACTTACCCTTCTGGCCGGACTCCCTGCTGCTGCGGGTACTCTCATTGGGGCCTTTTCATATAGTCCACAGTGGGGAGCGGTATTATTTGCAGTAGGTGCAGGAGCAATATTGCAAGTCATTGTTGAAATTAGCAGTTATATTATGCGAAATACAGAGGTAGGGCAACGCTTCACGGTTCCTAACCTTGCCGGTTTTACACTGGGTATAGCGCTAATGTATGGAACAGCACTATTGGTAGCAGTTTAATAAAGAAGGATTGCCGAACCTGTTGCTACTCATTATTGATATTTGGGATATAAAGTGGAGCTATATACATTAGCCTGTTATTGATAGTTCTGTCATAGACAATTCTTAAAATACTGGTGTATGAAATATCGTTTTTTAGGACGTTCAGGCCTTAAGGTATCGGTACTCTCATTTGGATCATGGGTTACGTTTGGAGAACAGGTAGGTGAGGATGCCGCATACGAGTCGATGAAAATAGCTTATGATGCAGGCGTTAACTTTTTTGATAATGCTGAAGCCTATGCCGATGGTCAATCAGAGATTATCATGGGGAATATTATCAAGCGAGCAGGATGGAAACGATCTGACCTGGTACTTTCTACAAAAATATTTTGGGGTGGCGAGGGACCCAACGACCAAGGGTTATCCTTTAAGCATATCAAGGAAGGTACCGAGGCGGCACTCCAAAGACTTCAAACCGATTACGTGGATCTCATTTTTTGCCACCGCCCGGATAAACATACGCCAATAGAGGAAACAGTTTGGGCCATGAATCAAATGATTACAGAAGGCAAGGCTCTTTATTGGGGGACCAGTGAATGGTCGGCAGGTGAAATTCGGAAGGCCTATGATATTGCACGGCGCGATCATCTGCGACCACCATTAATGGAACAGCCCCAGTATAATATGTTTCACCGTGAAAAGGTAGAACAAGAGTTTGCTCCCCTTTATGATGAAATCAGATTGGGAACAACGATTTGGAGTCCCTTGGCAAGTGGACTGCTGACGGGTAAGTATAATGATGGTATCCCCGAGGGAAGTCGATTAGCTATGGAAGAATATAATTGGCTGAGAGAGCGGCTGCTTGAAACCGAAGATGGTCGACAGAAATTAAAAAAGGTACAGAAATTAGCTAAGATCGCTGATGAACTGGGAATACCATTATCGCAATTGGCACTAGCGTGGTGTGCAAAAAATACAGATGTAAGTACCGTTATCACCGGGGCTTCAAAGCCGGAACAGGTAGAGCAAAATATGAAGGCAGTTGAGGTGATCGATTTGTTGACTCCTGATCTTATGGATGCAATTGAAACGGTATTAGACAATAAGCCCGAAAAAACCTCGGATTTTCGTACTAATTAACAAATATAGTCATGGTTAGGTATTGTTACCCATGGTTAGGCGCTTAGCACCAATATATAAGCCTTTTTGTTATTTAATAAGCAAAACTTGTTTATAAAGGGGTATTTACTGTTCTCTGTGCTCTATTTGGACTAATGGCTGTTATTTGAAATAAATTAACTGTATCCCAGGGACCTTTGCAAAACCAGGCAATCATCCTGAATGTAATGAAGGATCTCCCTTTCAACGGCAGCAGATGGATACTGGAGATTCTTCGACAAGCTCAGAATGACGAAATCAAAGGTTTTGCAAAGCCCTATCCCAATGAATTGGGATAGCAATCCCTGTCGAAAATTCGAAATTAAGTTAGTTTCTATTATGGACACAGAACGGATAGTTATTTCTCAATATGAAAAATATCCCATTCGATGTTGTACAATCAATTAAAATAACCGAAAACATTTTCCTGACGAAATATTCACTTCCTTTAATAATAAATATGAATGCACAAGCAAATATATAGGTATAAGGTTAGCTGCGGTTAAAAAATTAGTTGCCCATAAATCTTGGTGCTCTGTTTTCGAGCCAGAAAATGGCAACAATAAAACAGATATTGAGTGATTTGCGATACGCAAATAATAAATAGTGCGCCTGCAACGTTTAAACAGGTAAATCATAAGATTGCATATACAATTATCAGCGTTTTACTCATGCCTATAAAGTTCACCTTCATAGAGAATGGTGTATTGGTTACGAAATCGGATAGGAATTGATCTACCGGAAATAAGCACCGAAAAGTGAAGGTGAGGAGCGGTACTGTACCCGGTATTTCCACTTCGTCCAATAACTTCTCCAACAAAAACAGATTCTCCGACCTCTACAAATGCCCCTTGGTATTGAAGGTGTGCATAATGAGCAATCGTCCCGTCGTTCTGACAAATAATGATCTGGTTTCCTTGTTCCATCATACTACGTTCTTGTCCACCCTCTTTGTATTTCTCTACCACATGAGTTACAACCCCGCCACGGGCGGCAGATATAAAGTCCCCTTCCGGAACGGCAAAGTCAAAGGCGTACTTTGCCTGGGGGGTATTATGGGTAAAGGTGCTTTTATTCCCCTGAGTTAACCGGTAGGCTTTGCCCTTGGGATAAGGAAGATTGTATTCGTAGTCGTCATCATGTACGGCATTGGGATCCCCAAAAATATAGTCAAACTGAAATACATCTTTTATCTCTCTGATAAGGTTACCAGGTGGATTTGCCATTTGGAATACCAAGCGTTTTTTATTTTTGGCAATAGTTTTTTTGAAACTGGTATCCAGTTGAGTTGAAGTAACATTGAGATTGATAGTGCAGGGAAATCTGTTTTCTACTTCCAAGAAAAGGGAATCATTCTTAAGGTTTGGATAAGCTAACAGGTGTTGACTATTGACGTTATATACAGATAGCAGTAATAGGCAGGATGCCAAAATAAGAGTTTGGAGAATGTTATTTCCATCTGTTTGATATACCATGTAGTTAGCTTAATAAATGATAAGTACAGATGCCACTAAGGGATCTCAACTGAGCTTGGCTCCGTTTGGTGTTTGTTTGTCGGGTACGGCCAGTACTACTTCCTCTTCATTGCGGTAAAGGCCGGTAACAAGGCATTCAGAGATAAATGGACCGATCTGTTTGGGCGGAAGGTTAACCACGGCAATAACCTGTTTGCCGACCAACTGTTCGATATCGTAGAGATCTGTTATCTGGGCACTGCTTTTTTTAGTTCCGATCGAGTCACCAAAATCAATTTTTAGTTTATATGCCGGGTTGTGAGCTTCAGGGAATTCATTTGCTTCAATAATAGTACCAATTCGAAGTTCAACGGATTCAAAATGCGCCCAATCGATTGTATCCATAGTAAACCAGATAATAATTGTAGGTTAGCCAATTTTTGGTGACTAATGAAATAACGAGGTGCTTAAGTTTTGTTGTATGAAAAAGTAACCAAATCTATGAACCGGTCAAAAGTTCAGGTATGGCGCTACGGTTTTTTTAGAGGTCCTTGGCCCACGGTTAAGTTAGTTGTTTTTTGTTGACCCTATTTTATTCTTTCCCTGCAAGTATGGGAAGAGACTTTGTTAAAAAGTGTAGAGTTTGAAGTTTAGCTGAGATACGTTAAAAGGAGATGCTCATTTTATCCCGGCACGGACAGTAGTCAGGATAGGAGTGGTGCAGAAAGCCTATGTTAAGAGGATTTCTAATCCAACAGTGACTGCTTGAACGCAGTTTGCAACAAGAATTCTTTTCGCCAGATTTTTCGTAAAGGGGTATAGGGACTAGAGAGTATAATATTTATAATTCGCGATTCGCAAACCTTGTATATAGGCTAATATTTATGTATGCTTATACCTTATGAAAGAACACAAAGGAATGCGTCCCCAAGATATTGTAATACTGCTCAAAATTGTTGCCTTGGGAAAACAAAGTTGGTACAAAAAGGACCTGGCCAATCAGCTGTATATTAGCAATTCGGAAGTGAGTGAATCGCTAAATCGTTCCGTTATTGGTAATCTTATCGAAAGAGACAAGGTTACGGTACGTAAAGAGCAGTTATTGGTATTTTTGGTTTATGGAATAAAGCATGTGTTTCCTGCGGTTCCCGGTCGTTTGCAGAGAGGCATGCCCACGGCTTATTCAGCTCCGCTATTAGAAAGGGAGTTTGTAGTCGATGATCCGTATATATGGCCTGCAAAGGGGCACACTACCAAAGGAGTATCCATTCCTCCGCTTTATCCTACAGTACCAAAAGCGTGTGCCGATGACGAAAAGTTATATGACTTGTTGGTGCTGGTGGATGCGCTCCGGGTCAGTAGAAAAAATGAGGCGGTGGTCAACATGCTGAAAGAGAGGATCTATCAAGAAAATTAGTAAAAATATATAAAATGTTTGCACATACAAATAAAAGTATAGTTTGTATATAACAGTTGTAGAGCCTGCTGAGGCGTAAAAAGAGACTAAGCTATTAAGATAGGCCCTTCCGGTAAATATCGGGGACTGATAGTTATATAGCTTGAGACTGTCCTGAACCACTGGAGTCACTCTTTTTGAAAATGATCTCTGCAGATAAACCTTGTTCGGTTTCGACACTAAGTTCTGCTTCCAGCTGTTGAACAAGAGTATCGATAATCAAGTATCCCATATTATTGGTGTCTCTTGGTTGGTCTTCATCCTTTAAGCCTTCACCATGGTCGGTTACCCTCAGTGCCACTTTCTGATCAGAAATTTTATAAAATTTGATCTGAACCTCTCCACTCTCACTTTCAGGGTAAGCATGATTATAGATGTTGTGAACCAGCTCGCTTAAAATTATGGAAAGCGGAATAGCCTGATTTACATTAAGCGGAACAGGTTCAGAATCTATTATAAAATTTAGATTAGCTTGCGATGGTTTTCGATAATTTCGGAAAGCATCAGTTAACTCAAAAAGTACAGAACCAAATTCAACACGAGAAAACCCTTCTTTTTGATAAAGATTCTCATGGATCATCTTCATAGACTGGATACGCATGCGGGTCTTTTGCAACGTTTTTGTCTCTGAGGATGAATCTACATCAAGGTCGAGGAGGCTTGATATTACAGCTAAATTATTTTTTACCCGGTGGTGCACTTCTGTTTCCAGTACTTCCTGGTTACTACGAAGTCGTTGGATTTCCTCTTTTTTGAGGATGAGTGAGGTAATATCATCTTGTACTCCCATATAATAAATGGTAGTACCGGTACTGTCTTGAATAGGGAAAAGGCTCAACCGGTTATAAAACAGTTCTCCGTCTTTCCGATAATTACGTAATACTACTCTACAACTTTGATCCGTTTTAATAGCTGATCGCACTAATTGAAGACCTGCTTGATCTTTTTCGACGCCTTGTAAAAATCGACAATTATAACCGATGGTTTCTTCTCGACTGAAGCCGGTAATTTCAATAAATGCATTATTACAGTATATAACTGGTTGTTTGTCTTTTGTCATATCTGTAATGACCATCCCTTCGGGACTTCGATCAAAAACAGTTTTTAATTTTGCTAAAAAAGGTTTTAGCTCATCGTGGCTAGACATAGCACAAGTACATTATTAACAGTAAAATATCTTCAATGTTAGGTTATCGGCATATTACATCAAAAGTTAATTAGGACAGGCAGTTAACTGTACACACACAACACAAAGGACAGGATAGTAATATCAAGAAGCGACTAACTGTTGTTGTATAAATAACCACATGTAAAACCGGAGGGTAGACCGTTTCCACAGCGGTGGTTGTTATTCTCACTCATGGTATTTTTAGGAGATATAAAACTTGGGTTAGTTAAATGATAACGCCCAAGAGATCTTAGAGCTGAATCTTTTAACAGATTCAGTATTCTCGGAAAACAGCATATTCTGTTTTCTTGTTTCTTAATAAAAAGAATAATTTATCGACCTAGAAGTAAGAATGCGAACGGACTGGCTATATCAACAACTCCCAATAAGTAAGAAGGTGATATTTTTCTGCAGATTAAAGTTGTGTAAATCTAGGGGGGAGATGTTTATTCGTATAGGGGCTTTATAAGGCTCTCCATATCTTTATCGGAAAACATCTGAATACCAATAGAAGTTAATCTTTTAGGGATGAAAACTGTTTTCTGAATCGGTGCGCATGATTCGAGAGAAGATAAGTTTAAATAGGTTATTTTTATCCCCGGTAAGAACACTAAGGTTACTGCCGTAATATTTCTTAAACTGCTTCATGAAGTGCGAGCGGTCATAATATCCAAACTTCATCAGTATATCTTTGACAGATTCTGTCCCTTCGGCAATCTGGGCACAGGTGAAATTGAAACGTACCTGACGAATGAACTGTCCCGGAGTAAAACCAAGATGGTTACTGAATTTTTTTTCAAGATATCTCCGGCTTATATCCTCATGTTCGCAAAGGTCTTTTACTTTCAAGATCCCCTGCTTTTGGTAGATCAAATCAACGATTACATCAAGGTGGGTATATTTAGGTGATACCGGTAGTTTTTGTATCAGAAAATCTTCTAGCAGGTCAAATCGTTTTTCGGTTTCATCCACTTGAAGTAGCTGATTTCTCAGTTGGTCAGCCTCCTCCCCAATAACCTCATCTAATTTTATAAAATCATTTTGAATGTCAGCCAGGTAGATATCAAACAGTTTATAGCTGGCTGTAGGTTTAAGGGCTATGCCATAGAATAATAATGGACCGTCACTTGCAAAAGAAAAGGTGGGAAAGTATTGCCCGCTCAAGGTATAATTGGGAGCGTGATGAATGCCATCGATACTTTTAACCCGCGAATCTCCTTTCAATGAAATGCTAATGGTACCCGTACCCATTGGGATAATACGATTTTCTTCAAAGGTACTGGGGCCGGGGATGTTGACTTCATAAATACGCTTTACAAGGTGAGAAAGGTCTTTCGGTGGTATTCTGTGCTTGTGCATATTACCCTATTTCGCCTAAATATTTTATCTCCCTTAAATAATTAAAAAAGAACTCTATTTGCAATAATAGATTTAAGAGTAACTGCTAAAGAGTTGTTACGACAAAAAAATGCATTTAATGGAACGCTAATTTTCTGGAATGAGTTCAGACAGGCAGTAAGTTGAGTTTTTTAACTAGCAAGACGAATGGATATCCATAAGTATGGGGGTAAACTATTTTGTGCTTAAGGTTTTCAAACTACTGCATGGTTGGACGCCCCGGAGGGTCCGGAAGTTCACTTTCTCCGCCGCCGGTTAGTAGCACAGTACCAAGGGAAATAGCAGCTGAAGCACCCGCTGAAATCAGAAGGAATTTCCGATTCTTTTTAAAGAAGCCTTTCTCGGGGCTATTGTCTTTATGAGTGTAGGGCTGTAGATTATTCAGTTTATCAGAAGGTTGGTAGGGAGTACTAAGAGGGGCAGCTGCCAGGTTATTTATGTAGGGGGTGTTATTTTCCAGATTTCCAACCTCATAGGCATAGGATTGCCATGATTTCATTCCTACTTTTGGATTTTTTCCACGGAAATCAAGAACGATCACAGCATATCCTTTATCGGAATAGGAAGGGGTTTCCCAACTTTGTTTAAAAGTGATTACATAAACATCCTTTACTTTGGGATGTTGATAGCTTCGAAACTGCTCAAAATGGATTTTCGGTTTTTTAGCTGATTGGTTGATAATATCAATATAGCGTTGCTTGGAAACACGGCGGTACTGAAAATAAGGACCTTGTTGTTCATCGTGACGGTAGCGTGCAATATTTCCTTTAATAATAAGGGCATCAGCAGCTAGCAGCGAGTCAATTGCTGCGCTATTCCCATTTGTCAGTGCAGTTTGATAGCGGCGAATATAGTTTTTAATGATCCGACTTTGATCCGGAGTAGTCCAAATGTTACGATCCAGGGCCAGCTGGTAATTATGAATAGGGTCTCCCAATTTGGTACCGATCAGTTGCCCTCTCCAGTTAAAATGAAGTATGAGTTCTTTATGAGAGAAAGCATTGGCAGGGGCTGTTTTCACAAATAATTCCCGCACTTCATAGGACCCATCTTTACGGTTTAGGAGCTGTACATTATCGGGAACTCGAAGACTTTGAATGTTATGTTTATCTGCAAGTGAGTTTAACAGCCCGGTGGCTGGATGCTTGCCGGTAAGCGTAAAATCTTTCCAGCTGCCAGGGTTATTAATGCCGTGTTGTATCTCAATAATGCGCTCTTTTATCAGTTGAGCCGTAGGGTTTTGGGGATCTGCATGAAGAGTAAAATCACTATTCTGCTGGGCAAAACTCTGTTGGCCGGCAAACAGAATCAGTAGTAGTGTAAAAAAGCATTTATGTAAGTGCATAGTGAGCATCGATTGCATAGCATCCAGATTTATGGTCCGTGAAATCATTATTTAATAAGTGTCATTTTCTTAGTTATAACTTGCTGGCCTATTACTATACGGTAGAAGTAGGTACCACTGGCCAGCCTGCTGCCGTCAAAAGGAATTTCATACCAACCCGCTGATCGGTTTTCATCAATAAGCGTATGTATTTTTCGTCCCAGTATATCATAGACAGCAAGTTGTACATCAGCTTTTTTATTCAAGCCAAAACGAATAGTGGTCTGGGGGTTAAATGGGTTGGGATAATTCTGGTTGAGGGTTATTTGTTGAGGGGCCAGGCTTTCGGCAATACCTTTTAAGATATTTTCGGAACCGGTATAGATATCAAACGTTTTTTTTCCGTTACCGGTTATGAAATTATATTCCTGATCATGGTTTAGAATCTTTGTGCGTCCTTCTTCAGAATCAACAATAAGTACACTGGTAGATTGTTCCAGACCACTCATGTGCACCTTCCAAGTGAGCAGGTCTTGTGGGCTGGATTTCACTTCTATTTGGTAGTGATTTTTTTCCTGCTCATAAGTATCACCCACAGTTTGCAGTAGCCGGTTACGATTTCTGTTGTCTTTATTGATGAAGGCTGCACCAAATTTGCTGAGTTGCAAGGGAGGATAGTAGCGAGTGACTTCTTTTTGCCGGGGCAAGTCATCCACATATCGTATACTTAGCAAGGTATTGGTCTGTTGCCTTTTGCTGGTTATCGTGATATTAACTTTTTGGGGATTCGCTTTTTTAGCCAGTTCCTTTTTTGTTGGCGGCTCACGCTTATCCAGGCTGGTATAAGGAACAGAAAGCATAACGTCGGTATTTTTGTCGTTATACACATAGTATGCTTTGAAGGGATCCATTTTTTTACTGTTTAAGTAGCTGCCTTCATAGTTGTAGAGGTTTGTGCTTAGTCCATTGAATGTTTGAACCTGCTGCCAGTTTACCGATCGGTTAAAAGGCGTGCTGATGATATTCCAGCCCGGAGTAAGAGTAATCGCATAGGTGTCATTTTTTGATACCGGGACCGGCGGTTGTTGCTCATTGATTTTCAGAGGTTTTTTACTGAGCACCCAATAGCCCTTGCCGGTCGTGAAAGAAAGTGGATTATCCTGGGTATGTTCGTGTAGAAAATCTTTTTGGGTGCCATCATCTTCAAACACTTTCCACTCGGTACCGTATTCACCGTCAAACAGCTGTTCTACGGGGATAGACTTGGCGACCGGTAAGCCTATAAGCTGATAGTCGTATGAATCCCATTTCTCATCACTGCCTCTGCTTCCTGTTGAAGTATCAAATGTTATTTCTGTCGATAACTGCAGTTGCTCAGCTCCCCGGGTTTGGAATTGGTCAGGAGAAGACCAGTTACTGGTAGAGGGTGATTCGGTACGAACCCTCCAGTAATAAGTAGATCCTGATTGTAACCCTGCTACACTTAGTTTTTTTGCAGATACAAGTGAATCGAGAACCAGCTCTTGCATCTGGCTGTCGGTGGCAAGTTGCAGCCGGTACTTTCCGTCCTGGTAGTCAGAGTTCCAGGAAAGGGTAGGGGCAATACTGATCTTATTTTCATTATTCGTTGGGAATGCGAGAGTTGGACTAATAGATTTTGTCATAAACTCATAAGGTCCGGCCCAGTTACTGTTTCCCCCCACATTAATTGCCTGTACACGCCAGCTGTAGCTGGTGGCATGATGGAGAGAGGCTTTTGGTGTAAATGAAAGACTTGTAGTTTCGGTTTGTGCCACCGGTGCGCTAAAGTTTCCTCCTTGGGAGATCTCTACTTTATAGGTGGTAGCATTATCAACGGCTTGCCATTGCAGTTGAGGTGTTAGTATTATGTTATTCTTCCCATCTTCCGGTGCTTGCAGGGTGGGTTTTGCCGGCACATCAGGAATTGTTGAGAACTTAAAAGTTTCAGACCATTTACTGTTCCCGGTACTGTTACTGGCACGTACGCGCCAATAGTAGGTTGTTGCATTTTGTAGTTTATTTTGGATGTGATGTGTAGTGTCCTGAATACCAGAATAGTCAATAATTAGTTTATCGGCAGAAAAAGTAGAGTTGGTAGCTAATTGAAGCTCATAGCTTTTAGCACCATATGGTTTCTGCCATTGAAGAGTTGGCAGAAGACTGATATTTACTGTGGCCTTACCGGGATTAGCAAGTAGTACCTTATCAGGGATAGCTGATTTCGCAATGATGGGATCGCTTTTTGTACCAGGCAGTCCCTGAGCTGAAACGTTGATAGCAATGGTTTCTTCACTGAAATTCGGTGTCACATAATCAAAGGTTAGTCCACTAAATGTTACTGTTCCTTTAATGAGGGTAGCCGTTGCCTGTTTAATCGAACTATCTTCATCATTATTAGAAGAAATGCTGTTGAGGGTGCCGTTAGCATCAGTAAGAGTAAGCTCTACAGCTTGAGAAAAATCGGTATCTGTATTTCCAAAAACATCTTGGGCCGTGATTGCAGGCGGGGTAGCCAGTGGCGATCCCGATACGAAATCTGAAGGTTGTGTAGTAAAGACCAGCTGGGTAGCTTCAACAGCGGTAGTACTTCCAATACCATTATTTATAGTGGTTGTCTTGCCCATCTGTGTACCTGTTCCGTCAACGGTAAGATCGCTGTCACCATCCACAGAAAGAATAATGGTTTGCCCATCCGTCAGGCCAGTTGTAGCACTGTAGTGCGCATCGACGGTATAAACTTCACTGCCACCCTCGGAGATAGAAAGAGATAACCCGGAAAAAGTAAGGGTGCTGGCATTACTGTCAAAAGTCCCGGTTACGTTCGTAGTATCCGGTCCGTTCAAGCTGAACGTTATTTTGTTTGGATCAGCAGTTCCACTGACGTGGAGTTCAATTGCAGTAATACCCAAGGGGAGGCCATCATCGCTGCCACCGTCGACGAGGTTGAAATCAAAAATATCCAGTGATTCAGTTTTAGTGTTGACCGTAGAGCGTAAAGCTACGGGCTCCGTGACCCCGGGTGCCGCAGTGAGATCACCGTCATTGTTTTTATCTTCTCTTGAAACCGTTACCTCATATGTTTTGGTGCTTCCGTCTTCGGCCGTTACAATGACATTGACCGTATTTGAACCATAACTTAGCGGTATGGGATTAGAAGCCTGACCGCTGGGTACTACTAGCCCATTAACCGTAACGGTGGCATTGTCGTCAGCAAGGGTAGGGGAAGTGGTAACGGAGGTGACGCTTGCTGGGACCGAAACCGTATAATTTGTAGTATTGGAGGCGAAGGTCGGATTGGGGGTGCCATTAGAGAATGAAAGCGCCGATAGGTTTTTATTTTGGCTCAATACATATTTTCCGGGAGGTGGATCCTGGGCCGTTGACTGCAGGTACGGGTACGAGATGGTGCCGCTAGATGGCTTTTCGATCTGCCAAGTTGAGCTGAAATCCCATCCCGCTGCGGTGAAAGTTGTTTGATCTTTCATCTCGGAAGTGGGCTTTCCGGTTCCTCCGGCACTGGTAGCATAGCTGCTGGTTTCGGTATCCCAAAAAGAGTTTGTGATATCCTTTTCAGAAGCTTGGTTACGGCCAATAAAACCACCCACATCTGTTTGCTGGGATGTATTGTAACTTATCTTAGCCGTTGAAAATGATTTATCTACCGAGCCATTGCTGGTGTTAGTACCAATAAGTCCTCCGACATATTGTTGTGTGGCGGTTACATCCCCAAGAACATAGGACTGATTAATACTGCCTCCATTTTTACCAACCAAACCACCAGTGTTATTAGCTCCGTTGATGGTTCCTGTGGCATAAGATTGGGTTACTGTCCCGTTTTGCAGTTGCCCAACCAGCCCGCCGGTATTTAAAAGCCCCTCAATACTTCCTGCTACAGATACCGTTTGAATAGTACCACTACTTTGACCAGATAAAATGCCGACGAAATGCTGACCTGTTATATCAGCGTTTTGAATAGTCAGCTCTTTGAGGCTTCCACTTATTTTTGCAAATAACCCTACATGCTGGGTGTTATTTGTTGATGTTTTTTCGATTGTCAGGTTGCTAATAGTGTGGCTATTTCCATTATACTGGCCGCTAAATGCCGTTGAGTTTGCACCATCAGAACCGGTATCCCAGCCAATGGGGTCCCAGTTGGTGTAGCCGGATAAGTCAATATCGGCAGTCTGGATAAAATAGTTATCAAGGAAGTCTCGTACTTCATTAAGTTGGTCAGCCGTAGCTACCTGGTAAGGGTTTGCTTGCGTGCCGCTGCCACCGGCAAAAGGAGAAGCGACGAGGCTGAAAGCATTTTGTGCAGCTGTGCCGGCCACGTTTCCGTCATTAGGGGTGATCTCAAAACGGATGTATTTATGGGCATCGTCGGGAGCCAGCGTATAGGTTTGGGCAGTGGCTCCGGCAATAGCTATCTGGTTAGTGCCAGAGGCATCGTCGGCCCGGTACCATTGGTAGGTACTGCCACTTTCGGTATCTCCGTCGCGGTCGCTAAAGTCGTAACTGCTGGTAAGTTCTTGGCCAACAATCATGGAGCCGGAGAAGGTAACATTTGCAACGGTTGGAGTATTATTGTTTTTGTAGATTAGGCTCTGGATAGTACTCCCATCGGTGCCGGCAATGATCAGGTCGAGGTCACCGTCGTTGTCAAAATCGCCCAGATCGGCCGCGCCATTGATAACCCCGGTAAGTCCGGCGCTAATGTTAGAAAAGTTGCTATTTTCATTTTCGTAAATGAGGCTTTGCGAATTGTTCCCGTCGTTACCGGTGATGAGTAGGTCAAGATCACCGTCACCGTCTAGGTCACCCCAGTTAACAGAGCTGTTATATACTCCGGTAAGACCGGCATTGATGGTGGAGAAGGTGCCGTCTCCATTATTTTCGTAAATAAGACTTTGGAGACTGCCACTGCTATTGTCACCAGTGAGGATGAGGTCGAGATCACCGTCACCGTCAAAGTCGCCCCATTCGCCGTCGCCAATACCAATTCCGGTGAGTCCAGCGCCGAGTTTGGAGAAGCTGCCGCCGTCATTTTCATAAATAAAGCTTTGGGGACCACTGCCATCACTGCCGGTGATGAGTAGGTCAAGATCGCCGTCGCCGTCGAAATCTCCCCAGTCGGCGGAGCCATGCTGGAGCCCGGTGAGTCCGGCACCGATAGTGGAAAAGCTGCCGCCGTTATTTTCATAAATAAGGCTTTGGGGACCAACGCCATTATTACCGGTGATGGCCAGGTCGAGGTCACCGTCGCCGTCAAAATCTCCCCAGTCGGCCGAACTAGCAAAGAGGCCGGTAAGGCCGGCCCCGATGTCAGAGAAGGTGCCATCGCCATTATTTTCGTAGATGAGGCTTTTTGGACTGGTGCCATCGTCGCCTGTGATGACTAGATCGAGGTCGTCGTCGCCGTCAAAGTCGCCCCACTTAGCTGAGCCTCGGGAGAGCCCGGTAAGCCCGGCATTGATATCGGTGAAGGTGCCGTCACCGTTATTTCGATATATGAGGCTTTGAGGGCCGCTGCCATTATTGCCGGTAATAGCGATGTCGAGGTCGCCGTCATTATCAAAGTCGCCCCAATCAGCTGAACTTTCATAGACGTTGGTGAGCCCGGCCGAGACTTCAATAAAATTGTCGCCACCGCGGTCCACAATGCTGAAGAGATCGGTAGTGGTTGCATTGGTGCCATCGTAAGCTCGTTGTACTTTAATATGGTATTGCCCGGCCTCCAGACCTGACGGAACTGTGGTGGTGAGAATACCGCCCGTCAGCCCGGTTGGGGGAGCAGTGGTACCGCTTCCGCCGCCTGCGGGTACAAAGGTAGTGGTATGGTCAGAGGCGTTGGGGTCAAAACCGCTTCCCAGGATATCTACTTCGGTGCCCGGGGCCCCGGAAGACTGTTGGGTACCGGTAAGTTGCAAATCACTTGGTTGAACCTGTTGGAAGGTACTCTTCCCGGCTGTGCCGGCCACGTTTCCGTCATTGGGGATGACCTCAAACCGGATATGTTTTCTGGCATCATTAGAGGTGAGAGTATAGGTTTGACCATTAGCACCGGTAATGGCTGTTTCGTTAGTGCCGCTGGTATCGTCGGCCCGGTACCATTGGTAGGTACTGCCACTTTCGGTATCTCCATCTTGGTCAGTATAGTCATAGTTGCCGATAAGTTGTTGGCCGATATCTAGGGAGCCGGAGATAGTAATATTTGCAGCAGAGGGGGCATTGTTGTTTTCATAAATCAGGCTTTGGAAGCCATTGTCACCATTGCCATTGACGGCTATGTCAAGGTCGCCGTCGCCGTCAAAATCGCCCCAGTCTGATGACCCTCGATATAGTCCGGTAATTCCAGCGCCCATGTCTGAGAAGTTACCATTGCCGTTGTTTTTGTAGATTATTTGGGCGCCATTGAAACCACCTGTAATGATGAGATCCAGGTCACCATCACCATCATAATCGCCCCAGTTTGATGAACCTCGAGATAGTCCTGTAAGTCCGGCGCCGATATCAGTGAAGGTGCCATTGCCATTGTTTTCGTAGATAAGACTTTGATCGTTATTATTGTTATCGAGGCCCGTGATGAGCAGGTCGAGGTCACTGTCATTGTCAAAGTCACCCCAGTTCGCTGCTCCAGTGCTGAGACCTGTGAGGCCGGCGCCAATATCTGAGAAGTTGCCATTCCCATCATTTTCATAAATCAGGCTTTGGTAAGTGCCGCTGTTAAGGTAACCGATAATGAGGAGATCGAGGTCGCCGTCACCATCGTAATCACCCCAGTCTGCTGAGCTGAGTAAGACTTTGGTGATTCCTGCACCGATAGGAGAAAAATTACCGTTCCCATTATTTTCGTAGATCAGGCTTTGGGGGGCATAACTGTTATCTGCACCGGTGATGAGGAGGTCAAGATCGCCATCGCCGTCAAAATCGCCCCAGTCTGATGACCCTCGAAATAGTCCTGTAAGTCCTGCATTGATGTTTGAAAAATTACCGCTTCCGTCATTTTCATAGATTAGGCTGCGCGGGACATCATTAATATCCATGCCAGTAATGATGAGATCCAGGTCACCGTCATTATCGTAATCGCCCCAGTTGGCCGAGCTGTACTGGAGCCCGGTGAGTCCGGCTCCTATAGTGGAAAAGCTACCGTCGTCATTTTCATAAATAAAGCTTTGGGGTCCACTGCCATTACGCCCGGTCATTAGTAGGTCGAGGTCCCCATCCCCGTCGTAATCGCCCCAGTCCATAGCGCTGCGAAAGAGTCCGGTAAGTCCTGCCCCAATGTCGAAGAAATTATCTCCGCCACGATCCACCACGTTATACAGATCCGTTGTGGTGGCGGTTATCCCGTCGGAGGCCCGTTGTAACTGAATATGATAGGGACCCGCAGCCAGCCCTGCTGGTACGTGAGCAGTAATGATGTTGCCGGTGAGCCTGGTTGGATTAGCTGTTGTTCCAGCCCCTCCGCCAACCGGTATAAAAGTAATGGTATGGTCGGAGGCATTTGCATCGAAACCGCTGCCCATGATATCTACTTTGGTGCCCGGGGCCCCGGACGATTGCTGGGTGCTGCTGACAGTAAGCTGGCCCAGGCTAATATGGGATAGCCCAAGCAGCATCAGTAGGAGGATGCCCAGGCATTTAATGAGACGTTGTTTCTTAACGGACTGCTGTTTCACGAGACTGTTTGTCTTAGGTATTTGCATGGGGGGGCAGAATAGTGATACTTGTTAAAATGAAACGGGGTACAAGACAGTGGGGATGGGATATTGCCGGGTAATTCGACAGGTATTAACATTTAAACTGCTTTGCTGTCTATAAGTTATAGAACAGCAGCGACGAAATGCATAATGCCATTAATTTGGGCATTGTAATTCTCCAATATCCACTGACTATTATTTAATGTATGTGATATTTTGTGATAAACGGGCTGTTTCGCACTACGAATCAGATCAGTAAATGGCCCTTTTTTGAGCTAAAAATGTAAGCCAATCTCTCTTGATCAGGAAGTAAAAATGCGAACGGACCGGCTATGTTAATAGCTTTTAATGTTTGGTATGGCAAGAGATGGTAATGCAGAGTAAGCCTCTGTCAATGTAGGGGGGGATTATCTATGGTTTTATTGAGGAAAACTCGAATAATTAATAGAGGGCTTTGCAAAACCTTTGATTTCGTCATTCTGAGCTTGTCGAAGAATCTCCAGTATCCATCTGCTGCCGTTGAAAGGGAGATCCTTCATTACATTCAGGATGACTGCCTGGTTTTGCAAAGGTCCCTAATAACGAATTGAACTAATTTTATGGGTGAAAGGTGTTTTCCGAATCGGTGCGCATGATGCGAGAAAAGGCGATCTTAAACAGATTATCCTCGTCACCGGTAAGTACACTCAGATCGTTACTATGATACTTTTTAAATTTCTTCATGAAGTGTGAGCGGTCGTAATAGCCAAATTTCACCAGGATATCGTTGACGGGCTCTGTGCCCTCAGCAATTTGGGCGCAAGTAAAATTGAAGCGAACCTGGCGAATGAATTGGCCGGGCGTAAAGCCAATATGTTTTTTGAACTTCTTTTCGAGGTAGCGGCGGCTGATATCCTCATGCTCACAGAGCTCCTGTACTTTAAGGATACCCTGCTTTTCGTAGATCAGGTCAATGATCACGTCAATATGATTGTATTTCGGAGATACCGGCAGCATCTGTAGTATGAAATTTTCCAAGAGATCAAAGCGCTCTTCGGTATCCTCAAGTTCAAGCATACGGTCACGAAGTTGGTCTGCTTTGTCACCCATAACTTCATCAAGTCGAATAAAATCGTTTTGAATCTCAGCCAGATAGGTATCAAAGAGCTTATAGGTGGCTGTAGGTCGCAGGGCAATACCGTAATATTGCAAGGGAATATCACTGTCAAAAGAAAAGGTGGGGAAGTACTGCCCACCCAGCGCATATTTGGGAAAGGGTCGGATGCCGTTAATGCCTTTAATTCGGGGATTCCCCTTCATCACCACGCTTATGGTTCCCATGCCGATGGGGATTACCTGGTTATCCTCAAAGGTGCTGGCATGCGGAATATCAATTTCATACATGCGTTCTACGATATGAGAAAGTTCCTTTGATGCTACCCTATGCTGATGCATGCTACCCTTTAATTTGCAGTAAATGATATGTTTGCCTAACGCTCCTTTTGTTCTTGATCATAACTAATTAAAAAAGGTTGTTATTGGCAAATAGGTATTTATAAGTGAATATTGATAGATATTTATTTAGAGCATGTCAGCAGATAGAGAAAGTGACAGAATATTGTTAAATACTACCCAAAGCAGATATCATAAAGATAAATTCTAAGTTTATTGTTTTACCGATGGAATACACGAAAGTAAGCGATCTCGATTTCGAAATATCCAGGATAACACTGGGAACCTGGGCCATTGGCGGATGGCAATGGGGCGGCACGGATGAGCAACAGTCTGTTGATACCGTGCTTGAAGCATTAGAAATGGGGGTGTCAACGATTGATACGGCTCCCATATACGGCTTTGGTAAAAGCGAGGAGTTGGTCGGCCGGGCTGTAAAGGAATTTGGCAATCGGGAAGAGGTTCAGATTGCTACCAAGTTTGGACTGCAGTGGGATGATGATGAAAACGTACGGCGAAACTCCTCTCGCGAACGTATCCTCAAAGAGTTTAATGATTCGCTGCGGCGGTTGCAGACCGATTATATCGATATCTATCAAATTCACTGGCCCGACCTGCAGACCAATTTCAGGGAGACGGCCAACACCTTGCTGCAGCTCTTGGACAGTGGAAAGATTAAAGCTATAGGCGTTTCGAATTTTTCGGTGGAGCAGATGGAGGAGTTTCAGCAGTATGCCCCCATCCATGTGGCGCAGCCGCCCTATAATCTGTTTGAGCGGGGCATTGAACATGATCTGCTGCCGTATTGTAATGAGCATAATATCTCGTTACTGACTTACGGCGCGCTGTGCCGGGGGCTGTTGAGCGGTAAGATGGATGAGGATCAGGAGTTCCAGAAGGGTGACCTGCGTAGAAATACCGATCCGAAGTTTCAGGGTGACGTCTTTAAAAATCATTTGGATGCGGTCGAAAAACTGAAAGAGTATGCTGCTGAAGAACTGGACAGGAGTGTGCTTGGCTTAGCTGTACGCTGGATTTTACATAAAGGAGTGGATTCGGCCATCTGGGGTGCCCGCCGACCGGAACAAGTTACTTTTGACGAAGCCACCGGCTGGGAGTTGACGGCAGATCAGGTAAAAGAGATCGAAACTATTGTTGAGGAAATGGTAGAAGACCCCGTGAGTCCGGCATTTATGGCGCCGCCGGAGTAACAGAGGAGGTCTTCTCCATTCGCAGGTGCATACTGATCCCTGCCGTGATTCCTCAAAATTTGAAAATAGGGTGTGTTTGGTACGTCACTTCGATACCCTCTTTGGTATAAAATCGTTCTTTACGGTCGTGTCCGTCAATATGAAGCAGGGGTTGGCGGACATAGATTTTGCCCCCACATTTTTTGTGAATGAGATTTGTTTTTCTAGGGGTATTAAGCGTAAGCCTACCCGGGCCGACATCGATTTTGGGAATCACCTGGAAATTATGGCTGCCGCATTCCAGGCATCGTGGCTGAGACTCCCTTTTTTCTAGCAGACTTGCCAGTTCAATCTGTTCGGCAAGGTAGCCGGTTGGAGCCGATTTCCCTTTTATTTGTTTTACCTTTTTATGTAGAGCTGTCTGATCCGGCAATATTTCCACTGCTGTAATACTTTCGCAGTTATAACACACACCGGCCCTTCTTGGAATCGAAAAACGATAAGTACCAATCTGATAAAAGAAATCTCCCCATGTGCAGGTTGAAGAACCCTCCAGGTCACATCCGGAACACCAATAATTATGGAATGCAGACATGGTCGGTTCTATTGGTTATCAGTTGTAGTTGCAAAAAATATCATCGTAGTTGGGGAGGGAAGGCCGGAGCCGTGGTTAAAATTACTATGTTGTGAGTTTCTTGATGGTATGCCTGTTGCAAATTTTATAATCATCTTGCACGTGTTTTATTTAATGGCCGTCATTATATCCACTATAGGTTATCGGCAAAACCGAAATTTTGTTAAGGCCTGGATCAGGTGAATACATTTTTTAATGATCTTTTTTGGGGATTTATTAATGGGTAATCTGAATTCAATTAGCGAGTGTAACATGAAGGAGTTCTCCGGGAGATTTACTGAGGTCTCTCGTCAAGTGGTTTATATTATTTTGGTATATCCGAAAAAAACACTGAGATCAGCTAACAGGTGGTTCCAGTGCTTTAGTAATAACGCTTAAATTATCATCAGAAAATTCTCTTCTTTATGAAAAAAGAGGCCAAGATACGGTGCAAGACCAGGGGATTGGCAACCACCCCTAACCCCTCCTTGATAAGGAGGGGAATTTTGTAGCTGAGATGTAAAACTAATAGCACAATATATTTAAACAGGGCGCTATATCTTATTGTTGCTGTAGCCAATGGAGATGGCACATTTATTTCTCCTCCTCATGAAGGAGGAGACTAAGAGGAGGTTGAAAATAACGGGAGTTATGCTGCCAACAGTCGAAAATCCTACACCTTCACTGCCGGCATGTTGCCCCACTCCTGTCCTCTCCCTACTGTTCGCAGGGAGAGGGACGCTTATCTACAATATGTGCTGGGTTTAAATGCGTGTATCCTTTTAGAGACACTCAGTTTAATTTCCAGCTGAATACTCAATAAAAAAGTCTCTTCCCCGATGTGTAGGGGAAGAACAAGATGGGGTCAGAACCAACTCAATACTCACACTCTCAAAGTCTCACATCTCGTAGGCGAAGAACAAGATAGGGTCAGAAAATAGCAGCCAACCAAAGCCTTGGCATAGGCTGATCTGCGGGGCATCTCTTTCAGCATCTCGATTTCCCAGACTTCTCTGAAATATTCGAGCATATTATATTGGCATAGCTATGCATCTAACAGTATACTTTACAGGAGATAAGCAGCGATGAATAAAATGTTATTGTCACAGATAATTAAGATCAGTTCCGGGCTTGGACTTTCGTCTGCAAAGGAATTTGTTACGGCCCGGGAAGAGTAACAGTTTTCATATTACCAGCAAATAAACATTTAACCCATGACTAAATTTTTAGGTACATATCGCGGAGCCGCCGTATATGAGGTTGAACAGTTTGACCCATCGGAAGGTGAAAAGGTTGATGTAAAACTTATAGCTAATGGTTTTCATCCCGGTCAACAGAACATGAAGGTGGATTTTGCCGAGGAGGCCACATCGGTAAAGGATGCCCAAGAAAAGATAGAGACAGCGATCGACCGGTATTTAGAGGAGTATGGTTTGAATCAACTTGAAAGTGATAGCGAAGAC
The DNA here is from genome assembly GCF_011059105.1 of Fodinibius halophilus. GTDB lineage: Bacteria > Bacteroidota > Rhodothermia > Balneolales > Balneolaceae > Fodinibius > Fodinibius halophilus. The sequence goes on from NZ_JAALLS010000014.1 coordinate 55,303, forward strand.
AATGGTAGCAACAGCTAACGAAATTTCTTATGAAGAGCATTTGCTGGTCGAAGAGGGGCAAGATATTCATGAGCACCAGCAGCAACTTTTATATGAGCAATCGCTGAAATCTGGAGAGAGGATAAGGGTCAGTATAACAGAAAGCTTGAGGGCGTCGAAGCACAGATCCAGCCCGACCTGTTGCGTCAAACATATCAAGGAAGCAACTGCCGATCATTCAGTTGAGTAATTTGATATTGAGCAGTTGCAATAAAAAACCGATGTTTGTAGTCAGCTAATAAATTAATAGATTCGGGGCTATGAAATCTCCTCACAACTGGAAGCAAAAGTGGATTAAGTGGCTTCGGCGATGGCGAAACTTTAGAAAAAAAGCCAATCTAAGTTTCCACTACCTGCAAGATGATATTTACGAAATTGACAAGGTCGCACATCCGTATCTGCGAGCCTTGAGCGTGCTGCTGAGCCTGCTGGTGATAGCCAGCATTCTTATTCCTATTGGCTTTGAACTGACCCCCGAGCTGGTATATCTGAATCGTCAGATAGAAGGATGGATCTTGTTTGGCTTTGTTGCCAGCTTCTTTATTCGCTTAATTTTGACCAGCGATCGAAAGACCTACCTCAGGAAACGATGGTTTGAGGCTGTCGTTTCACTGTTTTCAGTGTTTCTACTCGTTGATATTGGGGTCTCCACAATTGGTATTATTGATTACCTCTTTAAGGGCGCCGCCCATCCCGAAGAGCTATTCCTGAAGTTTCTAAAAGGTTATCTTCTTTTTGTGGTGGCGGTAAAGTTCCTGCAGTACCTGCCCGAACTGCTGGGGCAACAAAAGAATACCGGACGGTTTTTAATCTATAGTTTCTTATCGCTCATTGCCGGTGGTACCTTTCTACTTATGTTGCCTGGTGCCACTCAAGACGGACTCGGACTTGAATTTATTGACGCCCTCTTTACCTCCACCAGCGCGGTTTGTGTGACGGGCCTTATTGTGGTTGATACGGCCACTCATTTTACGCTTTTTGGGGAGCTGGTGATTCTTACCTTAATCCAGCTTGGCGGTATAGGAATTGTCACTTTTGCTACCTTTCTGTTTTTATTTATCAGCGGAGGCCTGGGCGTCGGACAGATGAACACTCTTAAAGGAATGGTCGGGGAAAGCAATGCGAGCCTGGTGACGGCCACGCTAAAACGAGTGGTGGGATTCACATTTTTGGTCGAGGCCATAGGTGCCGTAGGCTACTACCTGAGCTGGGAGGTCTCCTTCCCGAGCCATGGGCAACGGATCTTGTTCTCCATATTCCATGCGATATCGGCTTTTTGTAACGCAGGCTTTTCGCTGTTTACCAACAGCCTGGCGGATCCGGCGAATGCCACCAACCTGGGGATCAATATTACTACGATGATACTTATCGTTTTGGGAGGATTGGGCTTCACCGTTATCTGGGAGATGATCAGAACCCGAACGGACCGCTCGCGCTGGCGACGGCGGTTATCGATACATACCCGGACGGTGCTTGTGACTACGGCGGTACTTATTGCGGTGGGAACATTGTTTATCCTTGTTATGGAATGGAACCAAACGCTGGCCGGCTACAGCTGGGGGAATAAGATTATGGCGTCCCTCTTTCAGAGTATAACCACGCGTACTGCCGGATTTAACACCATTGATACCGGGGCTATCGGCATATCTGCTACCCTGGTGATGCTGATTCTGATGTTCATCGGGGGTTCGCCGGCTTCTACCGCGGGGGGGATCAAGACCACAACCTTTGCAGTGGTGATGCGCTCCATTGTGATGACCGTACGCGGATACAACAAGATGGAACTGTTTAAGCGAACGGTACCCAATCATGTTATCTTTCGGGCTATGACCGTCATTTTATTAGCCGCTTCTTGTATTGGCGTTAGTACCATTTTATTATCGCTGGTAGAAGATCATGGCTTTGTGGATCTGTTTTTTGAAGAAGTGTCGGCCTTTGCCACGGTGGGTTTGTCCCGGGGTATTACCGGGGATCTAACATCGTGGGGAAAATTTATTATTGTGGTTTCTATGTTTTTGGGCCGTGTGGGGATTCTCACATTTATGGCGGCCTTTGCCACCAAAGTAGATACCAATAAATACAAGTATCCCGAAGAAGATATTATGGTGTCATAACAGGATGAATTGTTGAAAAATCACGCAATGGATGAAAATATAGTTTTAAAAATATCCTGAATAGAATACTATGGGTTTAAATAACCTGGTTGTCATCCCCCTAACCCCCTTCGAAGGGGGACAGAAAACGGGTATTGGCAGAATGTTAACGGTTCGCCTTAAAAGATTTAGATTGGTTGTAATTTTGTGTCACTTTTTTTACAGCCTCTTGAAGGGGAGGAGATAGTTCTTAATATGCTGTTAGAACCGCACTGAACTTTTTGGCAGATGTTGATAAATTAGTTTTTCATATAGCGAAGTTGTTATAAATGAATTCCGGCGATTTAATTTTCGTCTCTTAATGTTAATCACCTATTTTTGAAATTATGAAACGACGAAGTGACCTGCATTTTGCAATTATCGGTATTGGAGCTTTTGGCAGTGCCCTGGCTAAAAAGCTTTCCGAGGAAGGAGCGTATGTAATCGCTATTGATAATAATATGGAGCATATCAACCAGGTCAAAGAATATGTCTCTGATGCCATCTGTTTTGATGCCACCGATCCGGACCTGCTGGAAAACCACGGTATTACCAACGTGGATGTGGCAATTATAGCCATCGGGGAAGCCTTTGAGCCGGTGGCTCTTATAGCCATGCATCTGATTAATTCGGGTGTCACTGAGGTATATGGCCGGGCCGGCACCTATATTCAGGAACAGATTTTGAAACAGATCGGCATTACCGATGTCATCCACCCCGAGCGACAGGTCGCAGAGCGCATGGGAGTGTCACTGGTGCGCAGGGGGATGTCCGATGTGTTTGATATTGGGGAAGGACTGGCGATGTTTGAGATAGAAGCCCCGGAAGCAATGGTGGGATACACGCTGGCAGAACTCGAAATACGTAAGCGCTATGAGCTCAACTTAATCACCATTAAACGACCGGTAGAACTGGAAGGGGAGATCGGTCCCGAGAAACATTATAAACCTATCGGTATCCTGCGAGGTTCAACGGAGGTTAAAGAGGGAGACCAGTTTTTACTGGTGGGACGCAAAGAAGATGTCGACAAGCTGCTTGAAACCAATTAACGCTACCTCGATAACCGTTCAATAATACCCTCCGTTACAGAGCGGGGTTTATATTCTCTGCTCCTTGTTATAATTAAGTTTCCATCGGTGTGTTCGCCAATCTCTTCGGGAATAGAGCCGAATAGCGCCTGCCGGATGGCTGTGCTGCGCGTTGCCCCGATACAGACCGTGTCATAGTCTTCTACGGCTTCCAGCAGTGTTTCACGTACGTTGTCGGATACAATGACTTCTGTATTGTACTGATCGGAGCTAATCCCGGCCTCATGGGCTACTGAATGAATATATCCCTCTCCCTTCGATTGGGGATCGGTGTGGCCATCGGTACCCGGTGTTTGGACCATCAACAGGGTAAGAGAAGTATCGTCGGCACTGGAGGCCAGGTCGTAACCTCGTTTGACGGCCAGTATCGTGTTTGGACCGGTTCCAACTAATACAACAATATTTTTCACCGGTTGTTGCCCGGCTTTTACAAGCGTTATTTCACAGGTGGCTTCATCCACAATATGGTCGATATTGGAGCCCAGGATATGTTCATATCGTTTGCGTTTACCGCTCCATCCTAATATAAGATGTTGGGCTTGCTCTTCTTTAAGCACGTTCAATACGGTAGAACTGATGCTGTGGCCCACAATAGCCCGGGTACGAAGCCCTAAGCCAGCTTGCTCGGCTGTTTGTCGAGCACCGTTTAGCAGCTCTTGTTGGCGCTGAATACGTTCGTCTTCATACTCTATACTCTGCTGAAGAGAGGTCTGCTGAGGAACCTGCAGAACGCTTACAGCTACAATTTCCGCTTCGCCGTAATTGCCGCCAATCATGCCTCCAATATTGATAAGATGTTGCTCGGTCTTTGGGTTGGCCACGGGAATAACAATGCGATATCGCTCATTGGGCGCGGGCGTACGATCACGGGCGGCAATAGCATCTCCCACGAGGCTGGGTTTGATGGCACGGCTAGCTGCATATCCGAAGTACCAAAGTACACCTACTGCGATAATAATACCCCCGATGAGGAGTACCAGCGGACGCATCTGCGCTACAATAACCAAACATGATGCAGAGCCAAGAAGCGGGATCGTAGGATAGGCCCAGGAGGAGAGCTTAAAATCGGGATTATAATCCTCAGGCTCCGCCCGACGCATCACAATAACAGCTATATGAACTAATGCATAGGTGATCAGGTACAAGAAACTGGCGACATCGGCCAGCGTTTCGATACCGACGCCAATCGCGATAAGCAGCAGGATAACCGCTCCCGTAATAAGGATCGCCCGAAAGGGAGTGCGAAATTTGTCGTGAATTTTGTTGAGCCAGCCGGTAAGGATTTTATCGCGCCCCATCGCAAAGTTTACACGGGCCGCCGAAAGAATGGAGGCGTTGGCACTGGATACGGTAGCAAGCAGGGCCCCGACGACCATCATCAAGGCTCCAATAGTACCCAAGTACTCGCTGGCTACATCGGCCACCGGAATATTGGATCCGGCCAGCTCAGCCACCGGCAGTACCCCGGTAGAGACCAGCATCACCAACACATAGAATATCATAGGGGTAAGTACCGAGGCGATCATAGAGAGCGGCAGGTTGCGGCCGGGATTTTTGATCTCTTCGGCGCTGGTGGCTATCACTTCAAATCCTATAAAGGAGACATATACCGTGGCCGCCGTGGATGCTACTGCCCCCCATCCATTGGGATTAAAGGGTTTAAATACGCCCCAGTCGATGTTGAAAACCCCGAAAGAAAGGAATACCAGTATAAAACCGATAAGAAGAATGACAATCAGGTTTTGCAGCGCTCCCGCTTCTTTTACACCCCGGTAGTTGACGCCAATAAGAAGAGCAGCCATCCCCAGGGCCGACCAACCAACGGCAATATTGCCATAGAAGAACGTCAGATATTGCCCGAAGCCAAGCATATAAAAGGCCGTGGCGAACATGAGTCCCGCCCACATGCTCCATCCCACAATAGAACCAAAGAAGCTGCCCATAGCCCGGTTCACATAATAATAGCTGCCGCCGGCCTTGGGCATGCCGGTTGCCAGCTCAGAAAGGGAGAGAGCAGTAAGTAATGATACAACCCCGCCAATGATAAACGAGATCATCCCCGCCGGACCCGCATTATTGGCTACGATACCGGGCAGCACAAAGATTCCGGCCCCGATCATAGTTCCTACCCCAATAGTGTACGCTTCCAGAAAGCCAAGATCCCGTGCTAACTCTTGGTCAGCCGTTGATTCTGTCATATGATATACCCACTGATATTGAAAAAAGATAACGACCGAAAAGGTACAAAATTCTATTTATTTCACAATAGAATTCTGACATCCTATTTATGGCTGATTCCCTTTAGCCAAAAAGGTAGAGGTTTAACTGTTGTTTATAGCAGTCTGATGGCAAGTTTTTCTCCATGGCATAGTCCTGAAAGCCGATTATACCCTATCTCACGTAGATATTTGGAAGGTTGGTCGATGCAAATAGTTATTAGTTTGATAACCGAAAAAGTTCACCACAATTTACAAACTGATCAGCGTTGCCAACTAAAATCAAACGATCATCAGGCTGTAAACGAAAATCCGCAGAGGGATTGCCGATAGTTTGCTCTCCTCGTTTAATTGCCAAAACAGTTAGGCCATATTCATTGCGAAGTTTTAATTCCCGAAGTGTTTTCCCGGCAGCAGGAGAATGCTCTCGCACGGCCACTGCGCGGGTATGAAGACCTTCCTCGTCAAGCCCCTGCAGTACCATCAAATGGGCTTCCTGAATACTTCCCCGAACAATTTCGTAATCATCGGCACGAAGCGCTTGTACATGCTCCTGTATTTCCTGCTGCGGAACTCTGTAAGCACCCAGGACATGGGAAAAAAGTCGCACTGTGGTTTCCATCTCTTCGGGTACAACAATATCGGCTCCCAGCTTTTCAAATCGTTCAATTTCACTCAAATACCGCGTGCGAACCATTATCTGCAGAGTGGGATTCAAGTGGCGAGCCTGCTGGATGATACGGGGGCTCGAAGCCGGATCATTGGTAGCAATTACACAGAGCTTAGCCCTTTTAACGGCTGCCAAATTAAGAATATGCTGCCGGCTTGCATCTCCAAATATGGCCGGAATATCGTTTTTGTGCATCTCTTCCACCGAGTCCGGGTTCATTTCAATAACAATATAGGGGATACCGGTATCGTGTAAGACCTGAACTAAATGGCGGCCCGCCGGGCCGTATCCTACTATAATAACGTGATCCTCTAGAATTGTCTTTGGCTTTTCAACCGAAGCTTGTTTTGAGGCCCGGGCCAGATGTCTCAGAAATGTCTTGCTGAGCAGTTCTCCCATCCAGCTGCTCTTGTGAAGCATAAAGGGAGTAGCAATCATCAACAGGACCGCCACTGCAATAAATGTTTGTACGCCGTCTTCTCCCAGTCCCGCAGGAGTAATTCCGGCTGTACGACCGGCTCTTTCAAGTACAAATGAAAACTCCCCGATTTGGGCCAGTGTAAGCCCGGAAGCGGCAATAATCCGGATCGGATATTTTAAAGTCATTAAGCTGGCTGTAGTAATTAAAAATTTAATGATTACCACACTTACAGCAGTTCCGAGAATGATCAACGGGTTTGCAATGACAAAGTTCAGATCAAGCAACATGCCTACTGATACAAAGAAAACCGCATTAAATATCGTGCGCAGCGGCAATATTTCGCTGATGGCCTGTTCACTAAAATGACTCTCACTTACAACCAAGCCCGCCAAAAAAGCTCCCAGCGCAAGGCTCACACCTGCTAAATTTGTAAGGGCTGCAGTACCAAAGCAGATGGCAACTACCGTTAGCAGGAAGAGTTCTTGTCTCCGGGTTTTAGCTACCTGCTCTAAAATCCAGGGGACAATACGTTCGGCTAATAATAGGACGACCGTTATTAATACTCCTGCTTTGAGCAGTATCCATCCAATATTGGTTATTGATTCTGACTGGCCGGCCAGCATGGGTACGAGCAATACCATCACAATAATGACAAGGTCTTGGAAGATAAGTACAGCCAGCGATAGTTGTCCGGAAGGCGTGTCGGTCTTGTCCTCATCGCTAAGTAAACCCAATATAATAGCAGTACTGCTTAGGGCTACAAGACAGCCGGTATAGATCGCAGAATTCCAGCTAATGCCCCAGTACCATAAAATGAAAGTAACTATGCCAACAGTAATCCCGACCTGTAATCCGCCTCCCAGGAATATGGCCTTTTTGATACGTGAAAGCTTCTCCAGGCTAAACTCGATACCAATGGTAAAAAGAAGAAGGATGATACCAATCTCAGCCAGCATATCTACCAGTTCCTGGTTTTGGACTAGTCCCAGGGCATTGGGGCCAATAATAACACCTGCAATTAAAAAGCCGACGATAGGCACAATCTTAAGCCGGTAACATACGTAGGCAATACCCACGCTTACCGTAAATAGAGCGACGAGTTCTGTCAAGAAAGGAAGCGTAACAGCAAATACCATTAGTTACCACTTGCTTCAGTTGATGAGCGTTCCTGTAAAACGCGTCCCACGCTTAAGAAAGAGATCCCTTGGTTACTTGAAGTGCTGATATTGACGGCTTCAATCACAGGCGGTATTACTGGTTCTTTTGATTTCCAGCTAACCAGAAAGTTTGCCCCTACACCACCCCGCAGATCGCGCTCTTCAATTACGTAAGCTGTTGAAGCCAATGGACTTATTTCGATTTCTGAATCGATATATCGCTGAACGAGTTTTCCCTGGGAATCATAGTACAAAACTTTTGTGAGTGTTAAAGGGCGATAGGGATCAGCATTACGTATACTCAGGGTGGTTGTTAAATTAAACGTTCTTTTTCGATCCTGTTGGTAGATATGAGAATAAACCGGTACATAAACCATTTGGCCAATACTGGTGGCATCACGAGTGAATGAATCTGACTGTTTAATCAAAACAGAGTCAACCACAGTAGTATCCGGTGGCGCCGACTGTTCAACCGGATTGGATTCCTGCCGTTCGGTGCAACTGATGATAGCCAATATCAATATAGTGGAGTAAAAGAATTTCATTGTCATCCAATTATAGTATTCATCAAAACCATGCATTATAAATATAATTAAATTATAAGCAACAATGTTGCACCCTTTTCTCGAAGAGATAGCGGAGAGTTTTGGGGGCAGTGAGGAATACTAAGGTTGACGGAAACTAATTTTGAAGGGACCTTTGCAAAACCAGGCAGTCATTCTGAATGTAATGAAGGATCTCCCTTTCAACGACAGCAGATGGATACTGGAGATTCTTCGACAAGCTCAGAATGACGAAATCAAAGGTTTTGCAAAGCGCTCTTTGAAATTGGTGCTTGTTCTCACAGGATTAATACTACTGAGAAATTAGGTTTGTGTAAAAATTAATATAAGGGAGGGGCAGGGAGGCTCGGATATTTTTAAGAGATCTTTGCAAAACCTCCAGTTTTCAGCCCGTCATTGCGAGTGCAGCGAAGCAATCTCCTGTTAGAAGCTGCAAAAGGGGATCGCCGTATTTTATTCGCGAAGACAACAAATTGCAAAGTCTTCTTAAAAAGATATTTAGGTGTTCATTTTGTCAGAAATATTTACTAAATTTCTGACAAAATAAGAGGTTTTATTTTATGGAATCCGTTCAAAATCAGATACTTAGTAAGATAAAGAACTATAACCGTGGAAAAATATTTTTCCCTGATCATTTTATAAAAATTGGTAGTGAAGATGCTATTCATAAAGCATTGTCCCGGTTAGAAGATGATGGGGAGTTGATTCGTTTAGCTCAGGGAATTTATCTGCGTCCAAAGAAAGACCCCGATCTTGGTGTTTTATATCCGTCCATCGATGAAATTGCCCGGGCTATTGCGAAAAGAGATAAAGCAGAAATTATCCCAACCGGCACCTATGCTTTGAATAAGTTAGGACTTACCTCGCAAGTACCTATGAATGCGGTCTATTTAACCGACGGATCTCCTAGAAGCATTCAGGTGGGGAAGAGGAAAATTAAATTTAAGCGGACGGTACCTAAAAACCTTGCGGTAAAGGGAGAGATTAACGGATTAGTGATACAAGCGCTCAAAGAAATTGGCAATGGTAACGTGAGCGAGGAACAGCACCATAAAATTGCAGAAATTCTTGCCGAAGAGGATTCAACTACGGTTGAGCACGATGCTAAGCTGGCCCCGGTCTGGATTCGAGAGATAATGTTAAATGCAATAGAATAGATATGGAAAAGTGGTTTGATTTATCAAGGGAGCGAAAGAAACAGATATTTGATCAGGTTGCGGCTCAAAAGAGCTGAACGGTTGAGCAGGCATATCTATGATGTCGAAAAAATGATGGATGAAGAACACGGGAAGCAGGCACTGGAGGATGAGCAGTTGTATAGCGATATCATTAATCACCGACGAAATTTAATTGGAATTAAAGGCATCGATTATGACAGCCATTGGCCCGGCACGGTCAGTCTCATTCCGCCGGGTACAGCCAAGAACCAATGGAAGAAAGATTATAGAAATATGCGAGAGAGTATGATCTATGGGGATACACTGAACTTTGAAGAGTTACTGGAACGCATGCAGGAGTTAATGGAGCGGATTAATTCACTGAAGTTTGGGAAAACAAAAAAGTGAATTTTAATTAGCGTTCATGATATGTGATTATGGGACAAAGGTGGGGCTCTGCCCCTGGCTTGTTTTTAGTCCCAAAATTCACCGATTTGAAAATGGAAGGAAATTTGTAAGGATCAATAAATTTATATATGATGTCATATCATGTTCATCATACATAATTAAGATGCACGAGTTAAAAGCTGAACTCCAAATAAAATATCACACAATTACTGATTTCTCATCCCATGTGAGAAAATTGGTTTCTCCTTATAGTAGTTATGCAAAAAATATTGGGTTTGAAAATGTCAATAAACCTAATGAGAGAGTCTTACTAAGGTTCCCTGATGAAAATTATATAATATCAGTTGATTGGAATCACATTGCAGTCGCTGTATCTGGAAAAACTAAAGATCTAGATAAATATGAAGGGAAATTGAGGTTTATGTATGATTTGATTGAAGATATTAGGGAATTAGATACTTTTGAGGGTATCGAATTTTCTGTATTTCGCACTTGGGATTTATTGCCTAATATACATTCTGATGCAGATTCATTTAGAGAAACTTTTTTTACTGAATCAGTACCTAGTTTAAGCAATACAAATGATTGTGCAATTGTTATAGATGGGGAATTGACTGACTCTAATTTGAGTTTCAGTACTACATTCGGCCCACTAGATTACCCAAGAGACATTGAAAGACATAATTTATCTATTTTTGAGCGTTCAGCTTTTGATCATAATAATATAGATTGCACCGAGGGTTGTTTGATTAATAGCACTCTTAGAAGCACAAGCACTAGTTTTGACTACCTGGAAGTAAGAAAGTTTTTAGAGGCAAATAAAAGAATCATAAATTCTATAGAAGAATGAGTGTTGATAAAACAATAGGTGAAATAATAGGTGACTTTGTTGATTCCAATGAGGATCTGTGGGAAACTGAATATGACTTGAATCCAGAATCAGGTGATATAGGACAGGATCAGTTTGACATAGATACTATTATCCAAGATTTTGGAAAATTAGAGGATTTAGTAAAAGAGAGTGTTCCTCATTTTGCTGGAGTTAATGAAAGTTGGGATACTGTTAAAACATTTGATGCCAGGGTTATAGAAATAAATGATCCAAATGTAGTATTAGATTGCTTAATTGATAGAGAGAATAAGCGGTTTGAAACTCGTATTTTCAGGCTGGAATTGTTTAATAACTTTGAAAAATTAAGAGAAGGGCAATACATACTTATACGTCAATTTACTAAACCCGGTAAAGTATCATTTACTATTAATGATGGTGAAAAGCTAGTCAATAAAGAATATTTTGAAAGCCACCCTGAGCTTTCAGAAATCGATGAAATAGAAAATCAAGAAATTGATCTAAGTAAGTTATAAAAAAATAGTTTGTGAGAGTTACATTTAAGTATGTTGGGTCAGGAGATAGCATTATAATAGAGTGGGAGGATGGAATAGGTTTTATAGATTGTAAAAAGTTGCATGGTGAAAATCCTTCTTTAAATTATCTTAAAGCTACAGAAGAAAACAACATAAGATTTGTTTTCATGTCTCATCCTCATCAAGACCACTATTCTGGGCTTTATGAGTTCTTAGATTATTGTGATAGTAAAGATATTACTATTGATTTATTTGCCTTCACAACTGATGTAAGTAAAAATTATTTGGAAACTGTTTTAATGCCTTATGATGCAAAGAAAAGTTTGCAAAAGATTCTTCTTAAGGCTAAGAGTCTAGAGGATAAAGGAATTATAAAAACGAGAGGTCTAGTTAATAATTTAAGTCAAAATTTAAATTTAAATGATGAAATATTTTTAAGGATTCTCTCACCTTCTCAGCAAGAAAAAGATGAATTTTATAAAACTCTTTTTAATAAAGATTTAGATTTTAAGAGTGCTCCCAATCCTAATTTGCTCTCATTAGTAACATCAATTGAATCTAATGATTGGCAAATTCTTCTAACATCAGATGTTGAAATACAAAGTTTAAGAAGAATTGGGATTAAGGTGTTGAAACATTTTGATAAAGAGGTCTATTTAGGACAAATACCTCACCATGGATCACTAAAGAATCATTATAGAGAGTTTTGGAAAAAAAGAAAATTCAAAAATGATACACCGGTAGCAATTTCTGTGGGCCCGAACAAAAATGGTCATCCTTCTGGTAAGGTTATTTCTGACCTTGAAGATTTAGGATATCAGGTTGATTTAACTGATGAAAGGCAAAGAGAATCTAACGAAAGTGCAAGCCAACTAGGTCTTATAAGCAATAAAGTACCAGAATCAAATGAAGGTTCTGACTTGGTTTATGATATCTGACAAATTGAACCAGTTGATTTGTTGTACCTGTTATTATACTCTTCCCTTTTAAAAAAAATGTAAATAACTGCAAGGCAATAACTTATTGGGTATAGGGCGTTTGGAAGTATTCATGAAGAAGAATGCGAATGCTAAAAAACGAATCAACCTATTTAATAGATTGGTTCGCTATAAATTTTGCTCTGTTATAAAGTTCATCGTAGGTAATTATTTCAACATTTCTTGAGTCTCTTCGATAAAGTTCGAAAGTTTTACCTTTTATTATTTTTTCTTTAGGGTTGTCGTATGTGACTTTATCCCAGTTGCCAATTATCAGTATTACTTTTGAATCATAACTTTTTTGAATAATTGGTTCTCCCTTATCATCGTGTAAATCTTTTTGTTCCAATCTAATTTGTCCACTAGCTTTCTGTTCTAGTATTTGGGATACAGAGTCTATTAAATCATTTGATAAAGCCCAGGCGTTTGATCTATTTTTTGAGTTCCCAAACAAAGGAGTACTAGGCTTTTTTATTTCTACAAATGTTGTAAAGCGTTTATCCCCTATAAGGAAGTCACCAATAACAGCACTAGAACCATCAGCTTCAGTGCTTGACGCATGAAATTCTTTTTGGAGAATTCCTTGAAACCGATAATCTAATCCATAACCAAAAATCCATTCATTTTTGGAAAAGAAGTGTTGCCATGTTTTTTCTTCTTTTTGACTATTAATCTCTTCGTCATTTGAGTATTGTTTCCAATAGTTTTTTTCAGTTAGAAGTCTTTTGAATTCATTTATTTGCCTCTTCCTGTATCCTGTATTTACGATATCTTTAGATGTGACTATTCCTTCAGATATTAAACTTTCTATAATTTCTTCACCACCTTCTTGGGCAAGCAAAGTTTTAATTTTCTTTTTAGTTCCTTCGTCTAATTTATTTTCTTCATCTAGCTTTAATCGTCTTTCGGTTATTGCTCCAAGATCAATCTCATCTATAAAGGCAAGAAAAGCTTTGAGTTGAGCAAAATTGAATTTATTAAGTTTAACTCTTTCTTTTTCGTCCTTATTGACAAGTTTTATGATTTCTAGACCTTCTATATCTCCTTTGTTTTTGATATAGACAACCTTGAACATTGTTCTGGGAGCAAGTCTTACTTCAAAGCCATTTTTATCTTCGTGTACTACTTGAAAGTATCTTCCTCCACCGAAATCATGGGAGTAAAGATGGTTCTCTTTAGATCTCCTGATTATCTCTTCTTCAGTAGGTTCCTGATTCGATTTACTCATATTGGGTAGGTAAAAGGAGAAATTAGTTAATTAATAAATAGTAGGTATTAAATAGATGAGATGAAATTATTCTTATAGATTTAATGTGTAGAGTTTTATTTGATCTATGGGAGTAAATATAACTCTCAATTAGATAGGCCTGAGTATTTCCCCCAACAAAAAAAGCCTTGCCTTCTGAACCTGTCAGAAAGCAAGGCTTTAAGTGCCCTGGACTAGAGTCGAACTAGCACTCCCAAAATGGGAACTGACCCCTCAAGCCAGCGCGTCTACCAATTCCGCCACCAGGGCATAAAACTAAAAGTAGCTACTACCCCAAGCTCTCCGAAGCTTCAGCGCAGGAGAACCACCAGGGCATAGGTCAAAAAATCAATATGTCAAATGTAGCCCCGGCCGGTCAGTTCCCATTGCAGAAGCAAGAACTGACCCCTCAATCCCGACAGCCGTCGGGATACCAATTCCGCTGAGCTCTCCGAAGCTTTAGCGCAGGAGGCCCACCAGGGCATAACAATCAATAATTCAAAAAAGCGCTCCGAAGTTCTGCTAAGTGAGCGCCATTTCAACGGCTTCAAATATAGTGGTTTTTCCACTGAAATTGAAAGAGGAAATTACAAAAAGTTTATGCCGGAACGGCCAAAGCCGATCCGGGCACAAACCGTTTGCCTATATCCTACATCTCTTCGAGCTGCTTCTTCACGTACTCGTTCTCCGGATCCATCTTGGAGGCCTGCTCGTAATAGGTACGCGCTTTGGCTCCTTGTCCGGCACGCTGCATCAGGTCGCCCATCAGAATCCAGTTTTCAACATCCTTGGGATTCTGCTTAATGCGGTTCAGCAGGTATTCGATAGCTTTGTTGCCCTTATCGGTCATAATCATATGCAGCACCTTGTTGCGGTGTGCCGCAGGGGAGTCGTCCAGGTCAATCGCTTTTTCGAAATCTTCAATAGCGAGGTCCAGGTTTTCGAGCTGGAGGTTTGCAAATCCGCGAAGATTATGATAGCCGCTGTTCTGGTCTTCGAGCTCCACGGCTTTGTCCAGGGCGTCAATACTTTTTTCCCACTGGTTAAGCTTCTGAAAAACCATGCCTTCCAGGTGGTAACCGTCAGCCGATTCGGGCTCCATCTTCTGGAGCTGGTGCGAAATATCGAGCGCGTGATCATAATCCCCTTCGTGCAATAGGGCTAATCCTTCTTCGAGCTGTTCTTCAAAATTCATGCGTAAAAACTACTTTCGAGTTAATTTTGGTGTATAAAATGTTAGGTAATATATGCTGCTGCCCCCAAAGATAAGCAAAGTTTGGGCGTTAATCAGACGTTTTGTCGCCGGTTTTTTCCTCTTCGACAATCTCTTCGAACTCGGCTTCTTCGATCTGCTCAAAGCGCTGGGGTCCGTTGCCGGTGTTGCCGGTATTGGTCTGCGAACTGCTGCTTGTGCGGTCTTGTTGCTGCTGTTGGCGCTTTTTCTGTTGCTGCCGGGCCATCTGCTGCATCATACGCACAAAGGTGTTAGGTCCGCGACGCTTTTTGGGGTCGCCGGAAGATAGAAATAAGCGGCTGATGACTTTCACGAGAAAGTACATCACCACGAAAAATAAAAGAGTGCGTAAAAACATGTACTGCTAATCGGGAATGATATGAATATGTGTGTTGCCGCGAATGGGCTCGTTAAAGATCTGTTCTTCTATATAATCTAAGTGTTTTTCGTTACTAACGAAATCGATCTCTGATGTATTAATGATCATCAGGGGTGATTTATTGTAGTGATGGAAAAAATGGTTGTAGGCATCACTCAGTTCCTGCAGGTAAGAGCGTGAGATATGGCGCTCATAGTCTCGGTCGCGCTGACGAATATTTTCCATCAGCCGGTCTACATTAGACTGCAGGTAGATCACCAGGTCGGGCTTGGCCGAAATGCCGGTCATGATATTAAAGATCGAATCGTAGAGCGCTAACTCATCGTCATCGAGATTGAGCCGGGCAAAGATTCGGTCCTTTTCAAAAATATAGTCCGAAATAGTGAGCTGCTGAAACAGATCTTTGCTCAGCATCTGTTGCTGCTGCTTAAAACGGCTGGCCAGGAACGACATCTGGGTGGGAAAAGCATAGCGCTCACGGTCGTTATAGAACTTGGGCAGAAAGGGATTCTCGTCAAATTCCTCGAGCACCAGCCGTGCATCGCGTCGCTTGGTAAGTAGTTTAGCCAGCGACGTTTTGCCGACGCCTATAACGCCTTCTATTGCAATAAATTCAAATTGGTTCTCCATAGTTTACCAACGTAAATCGGATTTTTTTACTCGGAGGGGGTCAGCCTCAGCAATAAGTTTGGTAATAGATCTACCCGTCTGGGGATCTTGCCACTGGGGAATAACCTCTTGCAGCGGTTCTAAAACAAACAGCCGTTTGCCGTATTCCGGATGGGGAATGATAAGATTATCCGTTTGAATCACCAAGTCGTCGTACGAAATAATATCGAGATCGATGGTTCGGGCGCTCCATCGCGGATGATCGGCTTTGCGGCCGTGTTCCTGCTCAAACTTTTTAAAGGATTTGATGAGCGGTTCCGGCTCCATTGTGCTGCTGAGCACCACTATTGAGTTATAAAAGTCGCGCGTGGAGGGGCCCACCGGTTCGGTAATATAGATAGCGGAATGCTGGATGGGCGTCTTGGAAAGATCGCTCAAAAAAGCTTTGGCGTCGGAAAGATGTTGTTGCCGGTCTCCCACATTGGAGCCGAGTGCGACTACGACCGTTGCCATGTCATGCTAATTTCGGAATGAGCAGTTTCGGTGTCGAGGGGAGGGGCCAGCTTTCGAACGGCCACGGTAAGCTCGTGTACCTGCGGCAGGCTTTCAAAGAGATTGTCGCCAATACTTTTGGCCAGGGTCTCGATAAGCTTTACCGAGGGCCCGTGCATTACGGAAGAGACAATTTCTTCGGCCTTTTGATAATCGATGGTATCGGCAAGTTCATCGGATTCACCTGCCCGGCGCAACGGGGCTTTAAAAGTGAGGTCAACTTCAAAATCGTTGCCCTCATCGCGCTCTTCTTGGTAGTAGCCGTGGAACCCCCGGTAGCTAAGTGCTTTAAGTGTGAGCGTTTCCATGGTTAGATCGTGGATACTTCAATTTTTTGGTGCAGTTCATCCACAACACGCTTATGCTTGGCTGTGGTCTGCATACGCTCTTCTACCGTTGAGATGGCGTGTATCACCGTAGAGTGATCACGGCCCCCAAAGTGAAGTCCGATCGTTTTCAAACTGGAATCGGTAAACTGTTTGGCCAGGTACATTGCAATCTGGCGCGCTTCCACGATCTCTTGCTTCCGTGTTTTTTCGCGAACTTTGTTGGTCTCGATGCCGAAATATTCGCAGACGTAATTTTGAATTTGTTCAATAGAAACCGTGGTGTGCGATTCCTGTATCATATCCTTAAGCACGCGCTTGGCCATCTGTGGCTCAATTTCATCCACATGCTGTAGCGAGGCGAAGGCGAGTAACTTAATAATGGCTCCCTCAAGGTCGCGCACGTTAGATTTAAAGTTGTGGGCTATAAATTCGAGCACATTGTGCGGCAGCTCAATGCCGTTGTCGTTGGCTTTACGTTCCAGGATGGCGTATCGTGTTTCATATTCCGGAATCTGCAGATCGGCACTTAATCCCCAGCTAAAGCGAGAGATCAGTCGTTCTTCAATGTCAGGGATCTCGCGCGGTGAACGGTCACTGCTTAAGATAATCTGTTTGCCGTCTTGGTGCAGGGCATTAAAAATATGGAAAAACTCTTCCTGTGTTTTTTCTTTACCGCTAAAGAACTGGATGTCATCAACAATAAGCACATCGATCTGGCGGTAGAACATCGTAAATTCACTGGCCCGGTTATTTCGGATGGCCTGTACAAATTCGTTCGTAAAACTTTCCGACGATATATAAAGAACGGCTAAATCATCTCCGTGCTCTTTCTTAACCCTGTTCCCAATACTTTGGATAAGGTGTGTTTTGCCAAGGCCGGTACCCCCATAAATAAAGAAAGGGTTGAATGAGTTGCTTCCCGGGTTCTCAGCAATAGCCATTGCCGCCGAGCGTGCCAGGCGGTTGCAGTCTCCTTCAATATATCGGTCGAAGACATAGCTGGAATTGAGATTAGAATCAATTTTTGTTTTTTGAATTCCGGGAATCACAAACGGATTTTCAATTTTCCCGGGACTGTACTCAGAATATCCTTTTACATCTTGTTGTTGATTACTGTCTGGCGGCATCGGTTGCTGTGGCAGCCGAACCGACTTGTTTTTACTCTCATCCTCGGATTTCTCCAGAAGAACGGAGTATTCAAGTTTTCCCTCTTCGCCCAACACTTTTGCCAGTGTTGAACGTAACATCCCATAATAATGCTCTTCTAGCCACTCGTACCAAAATTGACTGGGTACTTCTATTGTGAGTGTGCCATTTTCAAGCTTTACCGGATCAATGGGTTCGAACCAAGATTTATACTTCTGGTAGCTTATGTTATCCCTAATAATTTCTAGGCACTGCTCCCACGCAGTATCGGCAGAAATGTTATTCAACGTCCCGTAACCTCCTCTAAAGATTAATAATTATTACACTTGGACTCTTATAGTTATCCACACGTTTTAAGTGCTGACCTTATTTGGCGTGAGATGAAGATGATAATTTCAGCGGCAGATGTCAAAAAAATATTGGGGGTGGTTGCAAAAGTTATCCACATTGCTCTAAACATTATAAAGCCATGCGCAGCAACGACTTAGTATTTTATGCACATTTCTATCAAATAGTACTTGACAGTACGTAATACTACGCTAACAATGATTTTACCTTTGATTAATACATAGCGTGACCTCTAAAAAAAGTTTTCA
Source organism: Fodinibius halophilus (assembly GCF_011059105.1). GTDB lineage: Bacteria > Bacteroidota > Rhodothermia > Balneolales > Balneolaceae > Fodinibius > Fodinibius halophilus. The sequence continues at coordinate 73,587 of NZ_JAALLS010000014.1, forward strand.
ACAAGTTGTCCACATCCAAATGTTGATTGCTGACGGGTGGGTAAAATTACCTAAAAATGGGCTACGAATTTTTTTATAAAAGAGCTTTATTTGAGAAATGCAGTAATAAAGCGAGGCTTTTTGTCGTAGTCTTTTTCTATGCTGGCCTTCCAGATGTTGGTATCAAAAAGATCCAGTATTTCGTCTGCATAGCTCTCGTGGAGTTCAAGGTATAGAGACCCCTTATCGGTAAGGTGATCGGCGGCGAAATTGATGATGCTGCCGTACATGCGCTCCATGTCATCAAAGAAGAGGGCCTTGTGTGGTTCGTACTCTTTAACCTGGGGTTCCAGCAGTTCTTCTTCATCGGGCCTGATGTAGGGTGGATTCGAAACGATGATCTCGAAAGGCTGCTCGGTGGGTATGCTTTTGGGATCGAGAATATCGGCCTTTGTAAAAGAAACCGTTACCTCATTTTGTGTGGCGTTCTCCCGGGCAACGGTGAGTGCTTTGTCAGAGATCTCAATTCCGGAAACGCTCCACTCGGGTCGCTCCATTTTGAGCGCAATGGGAATGCAGCCCGATCCGGTACCCATATCCAAGACATTCCGGGGGTTGTCATCGCTGTGGTTATCCAGGATAATCTCTACGAGCTGTTCGGTTTCTATACGTGGAATCAGAACACTCTCATCTACCGAGATCTTGGCGTTCATGAAATCGGTGAACCCAATAATATATTGGAGTGGTTCATGTTTGGCCCGACGTTTTACCATCGGCCGTAATGTATTGAGTTCTTTAGGTGAGAGAGGACGGTCGTACTTTAGATATAAGTCGAGCCGTTTAATATCCAGGGTGTGAGCCAGCAGCCATTCGATACTGTGCCGGGGGTCGGGAATGTCTTTTTCTTTAAAAAAGTCAGTAGCCCATTCCAACATGGAAAGGACCGTCCATTCCTCGACCTTGGAGCTCATGGCAACAGTTTGCGTGGTTTACGACTCGTCTTCTTGTGGGCTCTGTTCTTTTTCTTGTTGAACAGTGAGACCAAATCGTTTACCGAAATCAAGAATAAAGTCAACTACTTCGTCATCAATGGTGCGCTTCTCTTCATCCAGAGAGCTTCCGCGAAACCCCATACGTCCGCCGGTTTTTTTGAGTTCAAAACGACTCTGTTTACCGGTGAATTCAATAATACAGGTAAGGGTTACACTTGCGTTTATCTGTTTCTCATATTCTTCATAAACTGCAACGTGAACCTGGTCACCGGTATCCGACGATTTGTAGTCGTACAAGTATTTCGGTTCAATTTGTTCAAATAGTTGGTTCGGCATGCGTCTTAAAGTATCTGCCGGACCATAAACAAGATACTTGCTTACAGTTGCCATAATGTGTTAACTTCTATTGGTAAATTACTTAGATTGTAAAGAGCCTGAATAAAAGTTTTTATTCAACCATAGTCAAGTTTATTTAGTGCTTTTTTCTGACTTATTTTTCTATACATTAAAAGATGTATAATTTTTTGTGCTTAATGACTGTTATACTAGTAACATTTGTTATGTGTACGCGAATATGAATTGTGACAATTATATTATGATGATTTCTAGAACATTGAAGTTTAGTATTGCCTTGCTAGTGCTTTTGGGTATGGCATTGGCTAATGATGCGCATGCACAGCTTGTAGAACCAGAGGTGAAAGAAGCACTTGAACCCAAGACCCCTTTCTCTGAAGATAAAAGTAATGAATACGGTCTTGATCTGTTTGTTAATAACTTCGGCTTTGGCCTGGGTGTACATTATGCAAAGTATGTAGGGCCATTTACTGCTATTACTTTTCGGTCCGGGATAACAGGGGTTCGGGACGATAGTGAACAAACTTTTCAAAGTTATTTTACCGGCAATAAAGTTATTCCTAATAAATATAAAAGGGCTTTCGGCTTCCCTTTTTTAATGGGAATTAAGCACCGTATTTTTCCGGCTAAAATTGAAGATAATTTCCGTGTGTTTGTTAGTGCGGGGTTAGGACCGGCCATGGTTTTTACCTATCCGTACCTCCAGGATAAGAATAATAATGGGTTTCGAGATTTTCGATTGATCAAAGTGCGAGGCGGTGGTTCGGTTTTACGACCGGTTGAACAGGTCAATGACTTTTTTAGTGGATGGAAAAACGGGAGCACACACTGGGGGTTCAATGGAGAAATTAAAATCGGGGCCGACCTGGGAAGCTCATTTGGCGGCCAAACGACTGTCGAAATCGGATACTTTTTCTATTATCTCAAAGATGGCTTACAAATAATGGAGCCTTACAAGCCATATGGTTATACAGAGCCTGATGGCTCCGATCCTGGATTTCCAATAGCATGTATGAAAAATAATACGGCAGTACCGTGCCAAGTAGAAGGAGCCAATCGTAATTCTTTTAATCCGGCCCAGAAGTATTTTGGAACCCCACAAATTAAAGTCACGATCGGCGGCATGTGGTAGTGCTACAGTATACGGTACAAGATGCAGGATACGGGATGAAGGAGGCAGAATCGCTGTGATCAGCACACCTCAGGGATTGCCTCCTATCTCTATCCCCTCCCCATCCCATATCTCATAATCTCAAATCTCATATCTCATAATCTCACATCTCATATCTCATAATCTCACATCTCACACCTCACATCTCACTATCTCAAATCTCAAATCTCATAGTCTCACATCTCACAATCTTCTCTTTACCGATAGATAAAATCCTTGTACCTTAGTCCACAATTCTACAAGTAATAAACAGATATTTTAACATGAGCTTTATAGACGAAGTTATAGGTCGCCAGATTATTGATTCACGCGGAAATCCAACCGTAGAAGTTGACGTTGTGTTGACAAATGATATGATGGGGCGCGCGGCCGTTCCATCCGGAGCATCAACAGGAGAATATGAGGCTGTTGAGCTTCGGGATTCCGATTCCGATGCCTATTTAGGAAAGGGGGTTAGCCAGGCCGTTGAAAATGTCAATACTATCATTGCCAATGAGCTACGCGGACTGGAAGTTTTTAACCAGGTAGAAATTGATAACACCCTGCTAGAAATCGATGGGACCGAAAATAAAAGTAAGCTCGGTGCCAATGCAATGTTGGGGGTTTCGCTGGCTGTGGCCGATGCCGCCTCAAATGCTATGAATCTTCCACTTTGGAGGTACATCGGCGGGGTGAACGCAAAGGTGCTCCCCTTGCCAATGATGAATATCATCAATGGGGGTTCGCATGCCGACAACAATGTAGATCTGCAGGAGTTTATGATTATGCCCAGCGGAGCGGCTTCTTTCACCGAAGCTATTCGAATGGGTTCCGAAATTTTCCATCACCTAAAAAAGGTACTGAGCAGTAAAAACTACAGTACAGCAGTAGGAGATGAGGGTGGCTTTGCTCCCGACCTGAATTCCAATGAAGAAGCTGTTGAAGTGATTTTGCAGGCCGTTGAAAAAGCAGGTTATATCCCTTCCGATGAAGTTGTTATTGCCCTGGATCCGGCAACAGCAGAGTTCTATAACGCTGAGAAAGAAGTGTACGAGTTCCGATGGAGTGATGGCAGTGAACGTACCAACGAAGAGATGGTAGAATTCTGGAGCAGCTGGGTAGACAAATATCCCATCGTATCTATCGAAGATGCCCTTGATGAAAATGACTGGGATGGTTGGAAAAAACTTACCGACGCCATTGGCGATAAAGTTCAGCTGGTTGGTGATGATCTGTTTGTCACCAATACCGACCGTCTTGCCCGGGGCATACAGATGGGAGTAGCAAATTCTATCCTGATCAAAGTGAACCAGATTGGTACGCTTACAGAAACATTGGATGCGATTGAGATGGCCCATAAAAATGATTATACCGCAGTGATTTCACATCGCTCGGGAGAAACAGAAGATACCACTATTGCCGACCTGGCAGTAGCGACCAATGCGGGGCAAATTAAAACCGGTTCAATGAGCCGTACCGACCGTATTGCAAAATACAATCAGCTGCTGCGTATCGAAGAGCAGTTGGGTGATAATGCCATCTTCATGGGAGCAGATGCATTTGGGGTTTAAGTTTTAGCAACTTTCAGCGTTGGGCAGTACCCGGCGGAACGGTCCGGCGCTGGCCTACTTTTCGATATTCATATAAGAATTGGTGCACATAATATTTTTGGATGCAAATAACGAGCCTGAAGCTGCAAAACTTTCGAAATCACGTTGAGACGACGGTAGATTGGGCTCCGCATATGAATGTTATTATCGGGCAGAACGGGGCCGGTAAAACCAATCTTATTGATGCTATCCATTACCTGTGTATGAGCCGCAGTTTTGTATCCAGCAGCGATATGTATGTGGTAAATCAGGATGCTACCTTTTTTATGATAAAGGGGCATTTCGAAGGGAATATTCGCTCCAGTTTTGATGTGGGCTGTTCCTATTCCCGGGGAGAGGGCAAAAAAATATTTGTCAACGAAAGTCCCCTGGATCGCCTTTCCGACCTTATTGGCATGGTACCGGTTGTAGTACTTTCGCCGCGGGATAAAAAGTTAACCAGCGAGGGACCCAGTGAACGCCGCTCTTTTGTCGATTCTTTTATCAGCCAAATTTCTCCGGCCTACCTGCAAGATCTGCTGGATTTTCGAAAGGCGCGTAAGCAGCGAAATAAATTACTGCAGCAGTTTAGGGGCAGCAGAGAGGTGCTTGTTTCGTATCTTGAACCCTGGAACGTACAGCTCTTGGAATACGGTTCGCGTATTGTAGCAAAGCGTACGCAGGTATTGAATAAATTCCAGGATTTCCTGGCACAAGAGTATGAAGTGATATCTGGGATGCGCCACGAGCCTCACCTGGAGTATCAAACCTTTTGTGAGCCCGACGAAGGGGAGGCCACAATACGTGAACGCTATAAGGCCAAGCTCGAAGAAGAGCAGGATCACGAAATTGAACGTGAGCTCACACTGGTGGGGCCGCACCGCGACGAGATCGTTTTTTACCTGGATGATTTTGAACTGCGCAAATATGGCTCTCAGGGTCAACATCGGCTTTTTGCCCTGGCTTTGAAACTGGCCCAGCTTTTGTATTTTTCAGAAGAGCTGGATGATCTGCCCATTTTTTTGCTGGATGATGTTTTTGGGGATCTGGATGCCCAACGCACGGATGTGTTATTAAATGCGTTAATTGAGCATGCCGGGCAAACCTTTGTGACGGCTGCTAATCCTATCCCTTTTGATGATTATCTTACATTTGATGGGGAACGGAACCGTAAATTTAAAGTCGAAAACGGCAATATTAATCGCTTAAAATAGAGATATACTGTTGTGGGACGTTATCGATCAAATACTCCTAAATCGCTGAAAGATGCCCTCAAGGATTTCCTTGATGATTACCCGCATCGTAAGCGGCTAAAGCGCGGCATGATTCTGTCGATGTGGGAGCGTACCGTGGGAAAGAAAATTGCCGAACAGACTGAAAACGTCCATTTCGAACGGGGCAATTTAGTGGTTCATGTGAAGAATCCGGCCTGGCGACAAGAGATACATATGAAACGATTCAGCATTGCCAAAAAGTTGAATGACAAAGTAGAGGAAAAAATTATTAAAGAAATTGTGGTGCGTTCTTAAACGCTTGTGCAAAGTCCTCTTGCAATGGATTAGGCCTCGAATTATATTGGCTGAAACTTTAATGTGTTGTGATGTCCAAATTTGAAGAATATAAAGAGAAATTTATATCAGGCTGGTGGAATGACTTTGTCAAAAAATCTGATGAAGAAGCCGAGCTGGAGATCGGCCGTGAACGTATTGTTGTATTTGCTGTTGCGTTAATTCTCGCCTTTTGTTTTTGGCTGATGGTAAATCTAAGCCGGGAGTATAATTTGAATGTGGAGTTACCCATAACATTGGGAGCTGTACCGGAGGAGCAGGCCCTGGTCGAGGATCTGCCCGATAAAGCGACAGTAAGTGTGTCGGGCGAAGGGTGGAAGCTTATCAGTCTGTACAATAATCCCCCTACAATAAATGTGGACGTTACCAATGCAGAAGTAAATGTATACGACCAGGTTCAGCAACGCATGAATACGCTTCCTGATATTAATGTGCAAAAAGTGCAGCCGCTTATTTTGGATGTGGACCTTGAAGAGCGGGTATCAAAAAAAGTACCGGTACGTTCGCGTGTTAATGTCTCTTTTGATAAGCTATATGATTTTGTAGGATCCCCTGAACTTTCTCCCGACAGTGTTGTCATTAGTGGTGCGCGTTCGCTGATTGCTAATATCAAAGAATGGCCGACGGATTCTGTTAACGTTACGGGGGTTGCCGGTGATTTATCACAGTTGGTGCAGCTTAAAGAATCCGGTGAGCTGCTTAACATTTCCAATGAACAAGTAACGTTTTCCGGGAAGGTATCACAGTTTACCGAAGGGGAAAAAGTCATAGATGTTTCCACTCGTAATATGCCATTGGGGCGCAGTATTAGTTTTAGCCCCTCGTCCATCACCGTAAAATACCGGGTGCCTGTCGGAGAGTATAACGATGTGCAAAAGTTGAATCCCTTTGAGGCATATATCACAAACAGGCAGATTCAACAGGATTCATCCGGTTTTATTACGCCCAAGGTAGAACAGGTCGAGACCAAGTATCATATTAAAATTCGGTCGTTCCAGCCGCGAAGTGTCGCCTATTTTATGGTGCTGGATTGAGAGCAACGAGCTGTTAGGCTACTTCTTCGAGCTCCTCTTCAAAAGGTTTGATAATTTCTTCTACCTCTGCTGCTTCATCAAAGAAAGAGAGTATCTTCAAGATAACTTCATCCACCAGCACATCAGGACAGGATGCACCGGAAGTAATAGCAATATCAACCGGATCGTTCTCCATGGGGAGCCAGTCTTCGGTGTTTTTAAGCTCCTTGTCCCACTGATTAAAATGCTGAATGCTGTCGGGCGAAGAGAACTCTTCGGCATCACGCAGGTGGTAAGTAGGGAACGAATGTTCCAGGATTTCTACCAGGTGCATAGTGTTCGACGAATTGTAACCGCCCACTACTATGGCAAGATCACTGTCGGTTTCGCCCAGGGCCAGGGTCGCCGATTGGTTTTCGTTTGTAGCGTAGCAGAGCGTATCAGAAGTATCGGCGAAATGATCGAGAATATCGGCTTCGCCATACTTTTCAATGGCAGCTTGCTTTAGGATTTCCATTACCTCTTCGGTCTCGGTGGCCAGCATAGTGGTTTGGTTGATCACCCCAAAATGTTCAAGGTCTTCATGCGGGTCAAAACCGTCAGTGCTTTTATGACCAAAATGTTTTTCAAAATCAGATTTGGGCCGATCACCGGTTAGAATATCTGCCAGGATCTGCGCCTCCTCGGGGTTTAAGACCACCACGCATGCAGAATGGTCTGCACTGTGAGAAAAGGTGGCCCGGGTCTCTTCATGGCGATGTTTGCCGTGAATAACGAGAGCATGTCCTTTTTTGCCCAGCTGCTTGCCGCGCTTCCAAACCTTTTCCACAAAGGGACAGGTCGTATTATATTCGTATGGATCGATTCCCTGCTCTTTAAGACGTTGTTGCATCTCCAGGGTAGTACCAAAAGCGGGTACAATAACAATATCATCTTCGTCCAGCGACTCTATGGGGATCAGTTCTGTACCGTCCGTTTCAAACAGGAATTTTACTCCCCGATCCAGCAGGTCCTCGTTAACCGTAGGGTTATGGATCATTTCGCTAAGCAGATAGATATCCTTATCCGGATTTTTAGCTACCGCCTTGTAGGCAATGTCGATCGCATTTTCTACCCCATAACAAAAACCGAAATGACGAGGTACATGAAAACGAACCGGCCCAAAGTCCAGCACACTGGGTTCCAGATCCTTTTTGCGGGGATCTATCACTTTATTAGCATCTTTCACCTTACGAATAATCGGTGATTGATAAATTTCTGGAATATCGAACGTCTTGCGACCCATAGGTAGTAAAACTGTCTTAAATTTAGCTCCTGAATATACGGAGCTTAAGGCGAAACATCACGAATTATAACAGAAGGAAAGAGTCAATCGATCAAATAAAACAAAGAGAATTCAGCCAGCCACATACTCCCCACCTAAACCCCACATCTCACAATCTCACATCTCATAATCTCATATCTCAATACTCAAAGTCTCACATCTCAAAGTCTAAACCTCAGCTACCTCATCCAACTTAACACCCACAAGCTGGCTGACGCCCGTCTCCGGCATCGTTACCCCGTACATCATCTCTGCCTTACTCATCGTTTTCTTATTGTGCGTAATGATGATAAACTGCGTGTCTTCGCTAAACTGCTTAATCATGGCAGAAAAGCGTTCGATATTCGCATCATCGAGAGGGGCATCAACCTCATCCAAAACACAAAATGGAGAAGGTTTTACCAGGTAGATGGCAAAGAGTAGTGCAATAGCCGTCAAGGTTTTTTCGCCGCCCGACAGCTGGTTGATAGTAGAGGGCCGTTTACCCTTGGGATTTGCCTTGATTTCAATACTGGCATCCAGGGGATCTTCCGCATCCTGATCAATGACAAGATCACAATAGTCATCATCATTAAAGAGCGTATGAAAGACCTTCTGGAAATTAACCCGGATCTTTTCAAAAGTTTTGTTGAAGCGTTCGGTGGCCGTTTCATTGATCTGGTCAATAGTTTCCCGAAGTTCTTCTGCAGCTAGTTGCAGGTCAGCAACTTGCTCTTCATAAAAGTCCAGGCGCTCTTTTTCCTCTTCAAACTCTTCAATAGCCAGCGGGTTGACCTCACCGATCTTATTGAGCTTTTGTTTGAGCCAGGAGATCCGTTTTTTGGCCTCATCGGGCTCGGTATCTTCGGGGAGCTGCTCGTTAACCTGGTCCATCAGGATACCGTAGGTTTCCCAGATGTGATCAGAGAGGTTTTCGATCTGCATTTCGTACTTCTCCTTCGACATTGCCAGGTGGTGTACCAGCTCCATATTTACCTCTTTGCGGCGGCGCACCTCTTTAAGTTCTTTCTCTATCTCATTAATTCGTCCGCGCTGTTTACCGGCAGCTTCTTCGGCATCTTCGAGATTCTTGTCGGCCTTTTTCTTTTGTTCTTTTAAGGTTTCAAGCTGATCTTCGGCTTGTTCAATAGCCGAGCTGTATTTTTTGATTCGCTTCTTCGATTCCTTGGTCTTTTCGGAGCGAATTTTGAGTCGTTCTTTCAGGTTTTTAATCCCCTCTTGTGCACGCTTAATGTCGCGTTCGTGATTTTCAACCTTGTTCTTAAGGTCCTGATGCTTCAGCTTGGCGTCATTGAAGCGTTCCTGGGCAATAGATCGTTCTTCTTCGAGCTCTTGCAGTACCTCTTTCTTTTCTTCCTGCTGTTCATGCAGGTCTTTCAGCTTCTGCTGGAGCTCCTTTTGGCGGGGCTGCAGCCTGTCAAGTTCTTGTTGCGAATCGTCTTCGCTGTTGATGAGGTTTTCGCGACGGCTCTTCAGTTCCCCGATATTCTTTTCATAGATCTCAATTTTCTGGGTAAAACTGTTGATCTTGTTACTGATTTGACGCGCTGCCTTTTCTTTCTCTTTGAGCTCTTTTTCAATAGCAGGGAGATCGATAGCCTGGTACTGCTGCTGCACTTGTTCAAGCTCAGCTTTCGACTCCTCAATGGTACTGCTAATTTTTGCAGCCCGTTCTTGCAGCTTAGAAATTTTGTCTTTGAGGCCAACACGTATGCCGGCATTTTTGCTTTTGCTTCCGCTCTGCAAAAATTGGTTCCCGGTCACAACTTCACCATTCAGGGTAACCCCGATAGTACCGTCGCCGGAGACCCCATCATAGGCCTGCTCAACAGAATCGTACAGCTCTACGTTACCGAGCAGCAGCTCTTTTAGGGCTGAGAACGTTTTGTCACATTCTACCTGTTGGGCCAGAGAGCCGGAAACGGTTTCGTAAGAATCAGACAGTTGATCCAGCGGTATAAAAGTGGCGCGCCCTTCTTCGTTTTCTTTTAGCAGCTGAGCCGATCGGCGGGCATCATCGAGTGTATTGACCACCACATAGTTGAGCGCGTCGCTAAGCACCGATTCCAGCGCAATAGCGTGATCCTCATCCGTTGACAGCAGGTTGGAAACAACATCCAGCAGCTCAAACTGTTCGGCATAGTGTTCGAGCAGGAACTGTACGCTCGAGGGAAAAGCCTCATTGGAGCTTGCAATATCCTGGAGCAGCTCAATTTCAGATTCTACAGAATCGAGCTTGCTTTGCTCACTGCGTATCTGGTCTTTAAGTTCATTCTGCTTTTCTCCCAGCTCTTCTCGCTTATTTCGAGACTGCTCCAGCTTCTCTTGCTGTTCGTTACTCTTTTGTTTAGCCTCTTCCAGCTTTTCGCGCAGTAGCTTCGTTTCACCGCGGAAATTCATGATCTCATCTTCCAGGTCCTCAATCTCTTCCCGGATACGGATAAGATCTCCTTCGGTATTTTCCAGCCGCGATTCAATTTTTATCCGTTTGGTTTGCAGGTCATTGAGATCCTGGTTGGCTTGCGAGAACGACCGCTCCAGCTTCTTGAGCGTTTCTCGTTCATCAGAGTACTGCTCCTGAATTTCCGAATATCGCTCTTTGGAATCACTCAGCTTCTGTTCAGCCTTCTGGAGATCACCGTCAAAGTTTTCTAGCTTCTTTTTACTGCTTTGAAAAGCCTCACGCAGATCTTTAAGGTCTTTTTCTCCCTGCTCAATATCTTTGGTGTACTGCTCAATAACGCCCTTTTCATTGTTTATCTTTTCACGCGTTATCTGCAGGTTGGTCTCGGTATCCCGTATTTTAGAGTGCAGTTGGCTTACACGCCGTTGTGCTTCTGACTGCTTGCGCTCTTTTTCATTGAGCGTACTGCGGGCCGATTCAATCTCTTTTTCAAGCTTCTCTGTTTTGGATACAATCTCTTTCTTCTCCTTGTCGGCATTATCAATGCGTTCTTCAAGGGGTTCCAGCTCCTCTTTTACCTGCACATATTCATGCTTGTTGAGGGCTTTATCGAGCTGTTCCAGCTCTTTTTTAAATTTCTTTGCTTTTTTCGCCTTCCCGGCCTGTTTTTCCAGTGATTTTGTCTTCTTTCGTACCTCAACAAGAATATCCTCTACCCGCTGGAGATCCTCTTCCGTTTCATCAAGTTTACGGAAGGTTTTTTTGCGCTTTTCTTTGTAGCTGGTAATACCTGCTGCTTCTTCAAAAAGGCGTCGCCGGTCGTTATTTTTATCATTGAGAATTTCCTCTACCATCTTAAGCTCAATCACCGAGTAGGCATCAGAACTCATGCCGGTATCCATAAAGAGTTCGGTAATATCTTTAAGACGGCAGGTAGTACCGTTAATCAGGTATTCACTTTCGCCGGAACGGTATAGGCGCCGGCTAATGGTAAGTTCGTTATATTCGGTGGGCAGCAGTCCCTTGTTGTTGATAAAAGTGAGGGATACTTCGGCCATGCCCAGGGCATTCTTCTTGGCCGTACCGTTAAATATGACATTGGCCATGCTAGAGGAGCGAAGCAGGGTAGGGCGCTGTTCACCCAGTACCCAGCGCATGGCATCAACGATATTGGATTTTCCACAGCCGTTGGGGCCAACAATAGCCGTTATCCCTTTATCAAAAGAGACATTGGTTTTGTTGGCAAAACTCTTAAATCCCTGTAGTTCCAGTTCGGATATATACATGCATTAGGTATCAAATGAAAAGACTCAAATAATAATCCAGAATTATTTGAGTCTTGTATAGTTGTATATGGCAGCCTTGTGTTAAACGGTCATTATTTCTTTTTCTTTCTTCTCAGAGAGCTCCCCAACTTGTTCGGTGTGTTGATCAGTCAGATTCTGGATCTCTTCTTCTGCCTCATAGAGCGAGTCTTCGGGAAGAGATTCTTTCTTCACTTTCTTTTCGATCTCCTCATTGGCATCCCGGCGGGTATTTCGGATCGAGATCCGGGCCTCTTCTGCCAGTTCGTTAACCCGCTTTACCAGTTCTTTACGTCGTTCTTCTGAAAGAATCGGAAGGGGGATACGAATAATATTTCCGTCATTACTGGGGTTTAGCCCCAAGCCTGCCGACATAATAGCCTTTTCAATTTCTTCAAGGGCCGATTTATCAAAAGGCTGTACGGTAAGCAGGCGTGCTTCAGGAGCGCTTACGTTGGCCAGCTGATTTAGTGGGGTTTGTGAGCCGTAGTATTCAACCTTGACCCCATCTAGGATAGAGGGCTGAGCCTTGCCCGCACGGATATGTGACAGTTCTTTGCGATAGTGTTTTACCGCGCGATCCATTTCTTGATCGGCAGATTTAATAACAGACTGTAATTCTGGAGGAATCATAATATTCGCGTATTATTAATAGTCTTTTTTAATACTGATATCAATCAAAATGAATTTAAGAAATTCAGGAATCTTCCCAAACTACTTCAGACCCAACAGAGTTATCACCGTCCAACACCTTTTTGAGGTTTCCGACCTTGTTCATATCAAATACAATAATCGGAGTTTCATTTTCGCGGCATAGGGTGAAGGCTGTAAGATCCATAATATCGAGTCGGCGACTGAGTACTTCTTCGCCGCTGATTGTATTGAATTTTTCAGCATCGGGGTTCTTTTCCGGATCAGAATCAAAGATACCGTCAACACGGGTTCCTTTGAGAATGACATCGGCTTCAATTTCAATAGCACGAAGCGAAGCTGCAGTATCGGTAGTAAAGTATGGGTTTCCGGTTCCCGCCCCGAAGATAACAACTCTTCCTTTTTCAAGGTGGCGAATGGCCCGTCTGCGGATATAGGGTTCGGCAATTTCTTCCATACGAATAGCAGACATCAGGCGGGTATGCACACCCATACGTTCGAGCGCATCTTGCAGGGCCATGCTGTTAATCATTGTTGCCAGCATACCCATGTAATCGCCCTGAACCCGATCCATTCCTTCGGTAGCGCCTTTAACACCTCGAAAGATATTGCCGCCGCCTACAACAACAGATACTTCATACCCCTCGTCGTGGATGGATTTAACTTCTTCGGAATACTGCGTCAAAACATCACCGTCAATACCGTGCCCTTGTTCGCCGAGCAGTGCTTCACCGCTCACTTTCAGTAAAACCCGCTTATACTTATTTGCCACTTTCTTTATTTGTTGGAAGTTGAATTAACTGTTTACGTGCTGATATCTATCGTAAGTTGTAATCCCTTAAGCATAAAAAAAAGGCTACCAAATTGGTAGCCTTTTGAAAAAGAAATGTTTTAGGAGTCTTCTCCAAGCTGGATCCTGTGAAATGACTTCACAAGAGGAGTATCATTTTGTTTGAGATACTCTTCAACAGAAAGACTGTTGTCTTTCACAAATTTCTGTTCCAGCAATACGCGCTCTTCATAAAAGCGTCGAAGCTTGCCTTTAGAGGCTTTTTCAGCAATTTCTTCTGTCTTGCCTTCTTCGAGAAGCTGCTCTTTGGCAATTTTTAGCTCTTTTTCGACTACAGAGCTGTCAACGCCGTCGCGTGTTACGGCAAGTGGATTCATGGCAGCAACCTGCATAGCCACGTCTTTGCCGATACCGTCATCAGAAATTTCATCTTCAAATTCTACTAACACGCCCAGTTGGTTACCGGGGTGGATATAAGAGATAAGGTATCCGTCAGACTCGGTAAAGATCACACGATTGATCTTGATCTTTTCGCCAATCTTACCAACCATATCTTTTACTTGGTCAGCAACAGTAAGGCCATCTACTTCTGTTTCGAGAAGTTCATCGACAGATCCGATTTCGTTCTCAAAAACGATATCAAGAAAGTTCTGTGCATCTTCCTGGAAGTCATCATTGCGAGCAACAAAATCGGTTTCACAATTGATTTCCAAAGCAGCAGCTGTGCTACCGTCGTCACTTACACGGGTAACAACAAGTCCTTGATTAGCTTCACGGTCTGCTCGCTTTTCAGAAAGCTTTTGACCTTTCTTGCGAAGGATTTCAGTGGCTTCCTCAAAGTCGCCATCTGCTTCTTGAAGGGCCTTTTTACAGTCCATCATTCCGGCCCCGGTTTGTTCGCGTAGTTCTTTTACGTCTTTTGCAGAAATACTCATTTTCGCGTTACGCTATTTAAAAGTTCGTCTTGTATTTATAAATCGAAATGGATTTTATTCTTCCTCGTCAGAAGAGTTCTCATCCTTTTTATCCTTACGTCGTGAGCGACGTTTGCCGGTAGCTTTGATCTTTTTCTTTACTTCTTGCTGTTCGGCTTTTTTGGCATCTTGGGCCGCTTGTTGCATCATCTCTTCTTCACTGTGAGATTCACGCTCAGCATTGCCTTCGATAATAGCATCAGCAACTTTAGAAGTAATGAGTTGGATCGTACGGGCAGAGTCATCATTGCAAGGCACAATGTAATCCGGAATATCGGGATCACTATTGGTATCTACCATCGCAACGATAGGGATGTTTAGCTTCACAGCTTCGTTGACAGCAATATGTTCTTTAATAGTGTCAACAACGAATATAGCTCCGGGCAGGTGTCCCATGTTGGCAATACCGCCAAGGGTATCTTCAAGCTTATCTTGCTCACGCTTTAGCATCAGAGCCTCTTTCTTGGTCAGCTCGTCAAAGGTACCGTCTTCACTCATGCGATCGATCTCTTCCATACGAGAGATACTCTTCTTCACCGTAGAGAAATTGGTGAGCATTCCACCGAGCCAGCGATGCGTAACATAAGGCATGCCACAACGGACAGCTTCGGTTTTAACGATATCTTGAGATTGTTTCTTGGTTCCTACAAAAAGGATCGTTTTCCCTGCGCGGGCAAGCTTGGTTACTTCGTCCAGCGCTTCCTGGAAAAACTTCTGTGTCTTTTTGAGGTCGATAATGTGAATCCCGTTACGCTCCATGAAGATAAATTCCTTCATTTTGGGATTCCATCGGCGGGTAAGGTGCCCAAAGTGGGCGCCCGATTTCAATAGTTCTTGTAGATCAGGTGTAGTAGGCATAGGTATGATTTGTTTTTGAGTTAATCCTCTATACAGGTCGTCCCCGGCGCTAATCTGCCCAAAGGCAGACACTCGGCGCACTGAGTCTCTGTATATGTGTGATTAAATTGTGTGTTGGAAAAAAGAAAGCGTAAAAACGCGCGGTATATTAACGCTTGGAGAACTGGAATTTCTTACGAGCACCAGGTTGTCCGTACTTCTTGCGTTCTACCATACGATCATCACGAGTAAGAAGGTCATGTGCTTTCAATACATCATGCCATTCTTCATTGTGATCATCAAGAGCGCGAGCAAGCGCATGCTGAATGGCTCCGGATTGCCCGGTAATGCCACCGCCGCGAACCGTTATCTTGATATCAAACTGGTCTTCCGACTCAGTGACTTCAAGAGGTAAGGTAGCGACATTGCGATGTGCTTTGGTCGCGAAATAATCTTCCAGGGGGCGGTCGTTTACAATAAAGTCGCCCGATCCTGGTTTGATGTATAATCGTGCCGTAGAAGTCTTTCTTCTTCCGATGAAGTTTTTCTGTTCCATTCGTTATTAAAGCTCGATTTTTTCTGGTTGTTGTGCTTCTTGTTCATGTACTGGACCAGCATAAACGCGCAGGTTTGTCATAAGCTTATCACCCAACTTGTTCTTGGGTAACATTCCTTTAATAGCTTTTTCCATGACAATCTCTGGCTTGTGCTCCAGCAACTCTTCAGCCGAAGTAAAACGTTCACCACCGGGGTAGCCGGTATACCGGAAATATTCCTTCTGCTTCAACTTGTTGCCGGTCAGCACTACCTTGCTGGCATTGATGACTACAACATTGTCGCCGGTATCCATATGAGGGGTAAATTCGGGCTTATGCTTGCCTCGCAGGTACGTTGCTACTTTAGAAGCAACGCGTCCGAGAGCATGCCCTTCGGCATCAACAAGAACCCATTTCTTTTCGATATCACTCGGTTTAGCGGAGTAGGTCTTGTAACTATTCGTGTCCACGGTTAAAAATTGTTTAAAATTGCTTTTCAGTGAAGTCCCGCAAAATAGGCTTATTTATTTCCATTTGCAATGGTGAAGATATTAAAATTTTTATTAGGGGGCTTACACCACCAAGTTATTGGAATATGCCACTACATTAAATAGAAGGAGAAAAGTTATCTTTTTTGAAGACAAGAAACTCTTAAAAAAAAGTTGTATCTTTAGCTAACCTTAAAAAGACGTGCTTAAGAAGTAGAGTGTTAATTTGAAATGAAGATAGAAATGAGCAAAGAAAATAAGTTTGCAAAAACGCGAATCCCCTTTGATACGGGATCTGGAAAAGCCGATATGTACAGCTTGCAGAAGCTGGAAGAGATGGGGTACGGAAAAATGGAAAAGCTTCCATTCACCATCCGAGTATTGCTTGAAGCGGTACTTAGAGAATATGACGGCTATGCGTTTACCGAAGATGATATTAATAGTTTAGCAAATTATAATGCCGAAGATCCGCAGGGAGAGATTCCTTTTAAACCCTCGCGTGTGGTACTGCAAGATTTTACTGGAGTACCCGCTGTTGTTGATTTAGCAGCATTGCGTTCTGCTATGGATCGCATGGGCGGACCTCCAACTTCTATCAATCCAAAGGTGCCGGTTGATCTCGTTATTGACCACTCGGTACAGGTTGATGAATTTGGGCAGGAATATGCCTTTATGCATAACGTGGAGAAAGAGTTTGAGCGTAATCGCGAGCGTTACGAATTCTTGAAGTGGGGGCAAAAAGCGTTTGATGACTTTCGGGTTGTACCTCCCGGGCGCGGAATTGTACACCAAGTAAATCTTGAGTACCTGGCTAAGGGAGCATTTGCCCGTGAAGAAGAGGACGGTTCTACTATTGTATATCCTGATACGTTGGTGGGAACTGACTCGCACACTACCATGATTAACGGTCTCGGTATTCTTGGCTGGGGCGTTGGTGGTATTGAAGCGGAAGCTGCTATGCTGGGGCAACCAATTCATATGTTGGTTCCCAAAGTTGTGGGCATGAAGCTAACCGGTGAGTTGAGAGAAGGAGTTACAGCCACCGACCTTACCTTGACGGTAACAGAGATGCTGCGTAAGCATGGCGTAGTGGGTAAGTTTGTAGAGTTTTACGGAGATGGTCTCAGCAGCATGAGTCTGCCCGACCGCGCTACTATTGCGAATATGTCTCCCGAGTATGGAGCAACAATGGGCTTCTTCCCAATGGATGAAGAAGCGATGCGTTATATGCGAGCTACCGGACGTGATCCTGAGCATGTTGAACTGGTAGAGCGTTACATGAAGGCGCAGGGACTGTATCACACAGAAGATATGCCCGACCCGGAATTCTCCAGCACTTTGGAACTGGATTTGAGCACGGTAGAAACATCGCTCGCCGGCCCCAAGCTGCCGCACGATCGTATCACCCTGCCAAATATGAAATCTACCTTTGAAAGCAGCCTTACCAGTGATGACCCAACAATGGGTTTCAACCTGGAGCAAGAAAAGCTGGCTAACAAGGGAACATTTAAGAATGGTCAGGAGATGGAGATGACCCACGGAGATGTGGTTATCGCAGCTATTACCTCTTGTACCAATACTTCTAACCCAAGTGTAATGTTGGGTGCCGGAATTGTTGCCAAGAAAGCGCTGGAAAAAGGACTGGAAGTTCCTCCATATGTGAAGACTTCATTGGCCCCCGGATCACGCGTAGTAACAGAATATCTCGAAGAGGCCGGCTTAACCGACTATATGGATAAGCTAGGATTTAACCTCGTGGGATATGGATGTACTACTTGTATCGGTAACTCCGGGCCTTTGCCACAGCCTGTTGAAGATGCTGTGAAAGAAGGCGACCTGATTGTTGCCGGTGTACTGTCCGGGAACCGAAACTTCGAAGGTCGTATCCATCCTTATGTAAAAGCTAATTACCTGGCTTCTCCACCTTTGGTTGTCGCTTACGCTCTTGCCGGTACTGTTGATATCGATCTGGAGCATGAGCCTGTTGGACAAGACAAAGATGGCAACGATGTGTATCTCAGAGATATCTGGCCAACAACCGAGGAAATTGCGGAGCACCTTGACAGTGCAATTCGTCCCGAACTCTTCGAAGAGCAGTATGGTGATATCTTTGAATCAGATGAGTGGGATGAAATTCCTGTTGACGGTGGAGAACTCTACGAATGGAAAGAGGACTCTACGTACATTCAAGAGCCGCCATTCTTTATGGATATGGGAGAAGAACCCGATGCTATTACTTCTATTGAAGATGCACGTGCTCTTGTTAAGGTTGGAGACTCTATTACTACTGATCACATTTCGCCTGCCGGTAATATTAAGGAAGATAGTCCGGCCGGTGAGTATTTGAAAGATCATGGAGTAGAGTACGCAGATTTCAACTCTTACGGATCGCGCCGCGGTAACGATCGCGTTATGACTCGTGGTACCTTTGCCAATGTTCGGTTTAAAAACCAGCTGGCGCCCGGAAAAGAGGGAGGTTATACCAACTACTTCCCCGAAGATGAGATTACCACTATCTTCGATGCTGCTACCCGATATAAAGAAGACGACACTCCACTAGTCGCTCTTGCCGGTAAGCAATATGGTACGGGCTCATCTCGCGATTGGGCTGCTAAAGGTACCGACCTGTTAGGCGTTGAAGCAGTTATTGCCACTTCTTATGAACGTATCCACCGATCTAATCTGGTAGGTATGGGCGTGCTGCCACTGCAGTTTAAAGAAGGCGAATCTGCCGATGCTTTAGGCCTTGATGGATCGGAAGAGTTTACCATCCATCTTTCTGATGACCTTAAGGCACAGGATACAGTAAAGGTAGACGCCAAGAAATCGAACGGAGAAACGATCTCTTTCGAGACCGAATGTCGTATCGACACCCCGGTTGAGATTGATTACTATCGTAATGGAGGTATTCTGCATTACGTACTGCGAGAGTATCACCGCGCAGAGAAAAATAAGTAAGATCGGATAATCGTTTCTTATTGTATTCTAAAGCCCGACTGTTTTGGTCGGGCTTTTTATTTATATACTATTTTTGCTGACCTGTTTAAGTTTTGATAAAAAAATGGTAACGTGAAATAATAATAGGGAAACCCAAAAGAGATAGTACATTATGCCATCTGCCAATAAGGCTTACCCCGGCAGTATCAGTGGTGATAGTCTTCGAATGTTGTTAAAAGAGTTTAGCAGCCTGAACAGAGCTGTTGAACTCAAGGGAGTACTGCAAAAAAGTCTCGGCATTATAAAGAAAGTGATGGATTCTGAGGCGAGTTCGCTGATTTTGTTGGATGAGGATTCGCAAGAGTTGGTTGTGAGTATTCCTTCAGGGCCGGTACGTCACGAAATACAGGGTATACGCATTTCACGCGAGCAAGGTGTGGCAGGCTGGGTACTGGAAAATGACCAGCCTTATTTTTCAAATAGCCCCAAAGAAACGGAGATATTTGCCGGAGAGCTTTCTGAAAACTTTACAACGGAAAGTATCATATGTGTGCCTCTTTCCGGTAAAAACGGTAAGGTGATCGGTGTATTGGAAGCAATTAACAGAAAAGGGGGCAGGGGCTTTTCGGAAGATGACATTCCTGTTTTTGAAGCACTTTCAGAACATGTTGCTCATACTATTGAGCGCACCAGGGAGCTCGAAAACTTACAGCAGCGCGTCGAGGATAAGGAGATTATGCTTACGGAGGTCAGCCACCGCATTAAAAATAACTTACTGACGCTGACGGCACTTATCGAGATGGAAATTCCTGAAGTTGATGAAGTATCCCGCGAGGTGCTTCAAAAAACATGTGCACGTATCGATTCGATGGCCGAGATCCATGACCTCTTATATCATAATGATCTTCAAAAGGAGATTGACCTTGGAGAGTATATCGGACGGCTAACTAAAAAGATATCCTCAATGCTCGCCAACCCTTCTCAGGATATCTCCGTTAAGATCGAAGCAGAATCAGTACAAGTGGACTCGGAACGGTGCATGTGTTGCGGGCTACTGTTGAATGAACTGCTGGTCAATGCCTATAAACATGCATTTAAAGATGATGTGGTTACCGGGGAAATCCATATCGATCTCGTGGAAAATGAAGAGGTAATACGGCTGGAAGTTGCCGATAACGGGGAAGGGCTAAAAGAAGACTTTTCGCTTGGTACCAAGGAATCGGTGGGAAGCTGGCTTATTGATGTGTTGCTTCGCAAGTTAGAAGCATCTATGGAGATTGATAGCGAAGGTGGAGCCAGTTTCGTTATTTCATTTGATCAGTAACCTCTCTTTTAGATAATCCATCGGTCGACGCCCCGCATTGTAAAAAGCTTTGCCATAAGGTGTGATATCGGCTTTTTGAGCATCAGTGTTACAAGTAGGTTACGGGCAACAGGGAAGGTGGCTCGGCGTCCCAGTCGCATGTTAAGTTCTGTTCTCCTCATACAATTTCTAGCTGTTTTAGCATGTCTGTGTTCAAAATCTTTAAGGCTGGAGCAGTCGGCCACATTATTGTTAAGAATACAATCGAGATATTGTGTGAGTTTCCATGCTCCCAGCCAACCCAGGTTCATTCCTTGCCCCCCAATAGGGCTTACTACATGAGCGGCATCACCGGCAAGTATGATGCGACTATTTACCATGGGAGTGGCCATCATTTTCTGAACACCGAAGCTGCTAAGCATCGTGGGGGCTGTGTTTTTCAATGAATGGTTGATACGATGCTGCACGCGTTTTTCTATATCTACCTGCGTTGGGCTCGAGATATACTCTTTCGTTTTAACAACCCACCGCCGTTTTTGCCCGGGCAGGGGGAAAGATTCTATTAAGCCCTCATCACACAGAAAGATAGCGGCATCGGATCCAAAGTCAGTGTTATCTTCAAAGTCGCCCATTATATACGTATCCGGATAGGAATAGCCCTCAAAAGAACTCTCCATCTGCTGCCGAACCAAACTGTGCTTGCCATCGCATCCTATAACATAGTCGGTGCAAAGTGTTTGGGCTTTGCCTTTGTAGTGGTAAGAAATGGTCGCCTGTTCATTGTCTTGTGCTATTGAAGAAACCTCTGCGCCACGCTTTAGAATATCAGGATTAATAGTGTTGAGCTCTTTTTGGAGAGTGCGTTCTGTAGTATCCTGCGGCAGTGCCAATATAAAATTGTATGGGGCTTGATCATCTTCAAAGGAGAGGGTGCCTAATTTTTTGCTGTTAGAAAAGGCATGTCCTTTGGAAATGTGTATACCTTTTCGGAGAAATGGATCTGTAATATCCAGTTTTGAAAAGAGTTCTAACGATACCGGGTGGATGCCCAGAGAGCGAGATCCCTTCCTGACTTTTTTACGTTTTTCTAAAATGATACAAGAGATGCCCGCTTTTTCAAGGCAGATGCCAAGGAAGAGTCCTACTGCTCCTGCACCGACAATGGCCACTTGATATGTTTGGGAATGGTTATGCATGCTCAAAGGGTAAGTATCAATCGAAAGGGAAAAACAGGGCTTACTTGCCAGCCATTGGGTACGACATTACGCAGTTCTGCCAGCGTGTAACTTCTTTTTATTGAGGTTAATCCGTCTTCGGTAATAAAAGAGCTGCGAAAAATTGGGCGGGCCAATAAGTTGAACAGAAGATATGCCCAATCGCTGCGTTTAATATCATTAAAAATGACCTTTTTACTACTCAATGCTTTTGTTCGATCCAGCATCTCTTGTAGTTCGTTGCTACTGAGGTGATGAAGCAGGTGGTTGGAGATGATCATATCAAATTGGTCCTGTTTCGGATCAAGTTCGGAAAGTTCACACTGCAAAAACGAAATGTTATTGGGATAGGATAACTGTTGCACATAATTAAATGCGCGGGGATCGGGGTCAATAGCGGTGATCTGAAGGTCAAAGCCGTCGTCTGCTGCCCAGTGAGCTATTTTTATTGGGATGTCACCGCCCCCAAAACCGATATCCAGTATGGTATTTGGTGCATGTATATCCAAAAGGGGACGAATTTCTCTTTTATAGATGCGATGCCATTGCGAGATCAGGCTGTTGATGATACGAAATTGCCTGTAGGTATTCTTCAGTTCTGAAAGGTCACAATGGGGGTCATCCATTCGTTCTGTACTGGCGGTATCCCGGGTAGATAAGAAGAAAGTCATGAGCACGGGCTGATTTTAGTCAACAAGCCGCTTTCCATGGTAAGTCCCGGACCAAAAGCCATTGCTAAAACGGTTTCAGCTTCTTCGGCTTTGGATCGGTTCAGAAGATCTTCCAGTACAAATAGAATAGTGGCACTGCTCATATTTCCGTACTCAGCCAGAATATTTCGGGGTGAGGCCAGTTGTGCTTCTTCTAAGGAGTAGCTCTGTTCAATCTTATCAAGTATGGCACGTCCGCCCGGATGGATGGCCCAGTGTTTTATCTGTTCGGGTTGCAGCTGGTAATCTTCAAAAAGTGGTTTTAGAGCTTTGGGCAGGTTTGATTCAATAATTTCCGGCACATAGGTCGAAAGGACCATGTCAAAGCCGGTATCGCCAATAGTCCAGGCCATATCTTTTTCGCTTTCTTCGGCAATAGTTGTAGAAAATTGCGTCAGTTCATATCCGTCAGTTTCGGGCTTTCTTCCAGTGATAAGCATTCCTGCTGCCCCATCCCCAAAAACGGAAGCAGAAATGAGGTTGTCGGTGGAGATTGAATCTTGCAGGTGCAGGCTGCAGAGTTCCAGGCAAACGACTAGTATCGTAGCGTCGGGATCAGCGGCAGCAAATGACTTGGCCATTTTCATAGCCGGGAAGGCGGCAAAACATCCCATAAAGCCAAGATGAAAACGTTGAGTGGAGGCAGAAAGTCCAAGCTCTTTGATGATCTCGAATCCCGGTTCAGGGGCAAAAAAGCCGGTGCATGAGACCGTTATAACATGGGTGATCTGATCCTTGGTTATGCTGTTATTTTGTTGGATCGTATTACGGGCAGTAGTAACGAAAAGTTCTTTGGCTTTTTTAGCATAAAAGTTATTTCGAGTGCCGGTAGACGGTTTGTTAAGAGAGCCATCCTTTTCAAAAAAGAAGCGTGAAGCTCCATTTTTATCAAAATCGTTGATAACGGTATGGCGCTTTTTGATGCCGGACTTTGAATAGATACGATGAATAATGCGCTGAGAAGTTTTGCCGTTGCCGACATATTCCTTCATCCGGTCGCGGAGGTATTCCTGTGTATAAAAATGCTCCGGAACTACTGTAGCAATATTGTGAATATAGGCAGCCATTGATAGTACATTGGTGAACAGTTACAGCTTATACTGTAATACTCTAAATATGCGGGAAAAATTCCCAATTCCAATTCTTATAAAACGAGGCTTTGCAAAACTTTCTAATTAAATTGATAGAGTCCTGCTCTGTCAATTTGTTGCTCTGGGACTTTTGTCAATCTGTTACTTTGTAACTTAATCACTCAATTGCATCTTTCTATGGAAGCCCGACGAAGTAATCTCCCGGAGTAAGGCCGTGTAGCATCTAAAAGGGCGCATGCATCATAAAGTTATTTTTACCAAAAGAACACCTCCCGACCAATTCGAAGCCCCACGAATTGTCCACCCTCCTCAAGGAGGGATTTTCTTGAAAAGGTTGGCCTAATATCTAAGATAGCTTTGAGCTATTTTCGGGGAATTATAATGTAGGTCGTGCTTCAGTGCGGCCATGAGACGCCTTGGATATTTCCCAAAGTAAGAATAAGTATATTTATGCGCCTTTTGCCGTGCCCCGTCCAACGAGCGCTTGATCCGTCTGCCGGCAGGCGAACCAGCAAGCTGGAGTAAAAAGGTCAAGACGGGTTAGCACTATCTTTCGTCGGGCGGCTGGGTTTGCCGTCCGGCGAATTGTATAAGCAATCAGAGACGTAAAGAATTTATACACCTCTTTGGATGAAGGAATCTTCACCGTTTCGTCAACTTGTAAAACCGAATATTGTGGAGAATTGCAGCAATGGTAAGTCCGGCAATAAGTCCCATCCACAAGCCCTGGGGGCCGACGCCGCGAATAAGTCCCAGGTAGTAACCGAGGGGCAAACCCACCATCCAGTAAGCAATAAAATTAACGATCATGGGGATAGTAGTGTCCTTGAGTCCGCGGAGGGCGCCATATCCACTTACCTGCAGGCCGTCAGAAATCTGGAAAATAGCGGCCATGTAAAGCAGGCTGATGGCTACATCCTGTACGGCTTTATCTTGGGTATAGATGCTGGTGATCACATCCGGGAAAAGATACATGATAACAGCAGTTACACACATAAAGGAGGTGGCGAGACCAATACCAACATAGCCGCGGTGCCGCGCTTCGGGCATATCTCCTTTTCCAATTGCATTTCCTACGCGGGTTGTTATTGCCGTGGACAGGCCGAAGGGGACCATAAAAGTCATAGCTGAAAAGTTGATAGCAACTTGGTGGCCCGCTACGGCAACGGCACTCAACGATCCCATTAGCAGGCTGACAAGGGCAAACATGCTAACTTCCATCGTGGAGCTGAGCCCTATAGGAATACCTACCTGTAGAATTTCTTTGAGATATTTCCATTCGGGCAATCGTAGAGACGAAAAGATATCGAACCGGTGGTAAGGTTTGTGTTTTACGGTAAACAGAAGCATCCCCAAACACATAACGTAACCATTTACTGCTGAAGCATACCCGCAGCCCACGGCACCCATTTCGGGGAATCCCAGCTTGCCGTACATGAAGATATAGTTAAAAATAACGTTGACAAACACGCCAAGGAGGGCAAAATACATGGCCGGACGGGTTACCGACATCCCTTCGTTGAAAAAGCGCAATGCCATATATCCAGAGATCCCAAAAACGCCCCACGAAATAGCATCCAGATATCCTTGCGCTATGGGGATAATGGTAGGAGTTACATCCAGAAAATGCATCACAAATTCGAGATTTCGGATCAGGAAAAATACAGGTAATGACAGAATGAGAGCGAGCCACAGGCTTTGCCGAACATTAACCCCGATCTCTTTAAGATTTCGTCCTCCTACCAGCTGTGCCACAATAGGAGTAATGGCCATCAGAATGCCAGCAATTAACATCATAAAGGGAATAAAGACGGCTCCACCAACGGCCACCGCAGCCAGGTCTTCGGCAGAAAGGTTCCCGGCCATCACGGTATCAACAAAGTTCATCGACATCTGTAGCAGCTGTGCGATGATAACAGGTAGCCCGATTTTGAGGGTCAGCCCTGCTTCTTTACGTATGTTGTGTTTTTCAGATTTGATGTAAGAGAGCATTAACAGAGAAAAGCCTTGGCAGTTTGGCAGTAAAAAAGATCAATCCTAAATAATCGCATATGGTACAAAAAAAGTAGGGGAATAGTAAGGGTGGTGGAATGAAATATTAATTGTCTTTATTTGCCAAGGCAGAAGTGTTTTTTTTGATAAAAAAAGGGAAAAATTTGTAACAATCGGACGTGTTAATGCTCTTGATATTGTTGAGGGAGATAAATCTCTGTAGAGAGTAGAGACCCTATTAAAATTTAAAATACTAGAACTATGAAGAGATCTATAATCCAAATTATTTGCATATGTGTGTTAATGTTGTTTGGAATAACAGCCTGTGATACCCAAGATGGACTTGAACAGGATGATAGTATGACAAACATTACGAGTGCAAATCAGGTACCGGGCAAAGTAAAGTCGGAGGCCTCAGCAAATGGCTTTTTATCAGCATCGGGATCCTCCGATTTTTCCTTAGAGATTACGCCCACTAATACAAATTTGAATGGCAAAGCAAAAAAGCCGGGGTCTACTAATCATTTGTTATTAAATGGGCAGACCTCAGATCCACTCAATGTGACAGGAAATCTGCAGGTAACAAAAGGATCAGCAAGTCCGGCATCAGATTTAATGCAAGTAAACCCCACATATCGTGCATACCAAGATATACCTGAAACGATCTCGTATAGTGGAAACTCCGTATTGAGTTACACTATAAATGGCACTTCTTATTCAACATCTCTAACTACCAAGCAACAAGATATATTGGCAGATTTACAACAAAAACTGGATGAAGCTCGAACATATGGAGATGATCCACCCAAGCCTTGTCCAAGGGGAAGTGAAGTTAATATTCAGCGTTGTATTGAAAAGAATAGTATGTCTGCCAAAATCAAAAAAGGACATTCTCTAAAGGCTATGACCGACCAACAGGTTAAACAGTGGTTAAAAGAGCAAGGATATAAAAAAGTAAAAGCTATGGGCAATCGTAAATTCCAGGTAACCAAGGTCTATAGTAAGAAGAAGTTTGGTCGAAAAATGAGTATTACAAGCATTTTTAATGCTAAAACAGAGAAAATGGGAGCAGATTATTCTGTTTCAGAAAATGGGAAAACGGTATCACGTCAAGTGCCTGCTGGATTTTTAAAAGAGTAAAGGTTGAAAAGTTAATATATCATTTGGTTTGATCTTAATATTAAAGATGGAGAGTTTGTTATGAAACGACTATTTATATTCATAATCTTTAGTTTTATGTTTGTAGCAATTGGCTATGGACAGTCAGACCAAGTATCCTTTATTCATGGTTTGGGTGATGATTCTAGTGTATGGAATACCATGGCTAATGAGTTAGATAATGAGTTTGACTTTGTTCGAGATAATGTAAGTTATAATTCTAGCTCAGCAATAAGTAATTCCGCCTCAAGTGTATATTTCCCTTCCAATGGGGTAACCGTAGGACATAGTTTGGGAGGGCTTGTAGCTCGGGAGTATTTGAGACAGAAAAGCAATAGTGCAATGAAGGCCCTTATAACAGTGGGAACCCCTCATAAAGGAGCACCGGTAGCGGAAACAGCTCAAAATGGAAAGGTTGGGCAAATTGTTTCTGATTGGATTGCCGACATGGCAGCCGGACCGGCTATCTCCCTTGGAAGTCTTGGGGGGCGTCAGTTTGCTAAACAGTTATTAGGCAAAATTGACTATTCTGCTAACGCAGCAGGTACAAGAATAAATAGGAGGCTCGAAGGGATGTTTGGTAATGTTGCTTCTGTTAATAACATGAAGCCCAACAGTTCATTTCTTACTACCCTGAATAATGTACCCAACAACACTTTACCTTCAGCACGGTATGCTATCTTTGGGGCAGAAGACAACTTTGAGTATGTGCGTATTGCTGAGTCGTTCAGGAATAAGAATAATGACAAAAACCCCGTCGAAAGTGGGGTGTTTCTTCGTATCCACCATGGAATCGCTTCTTTTTATTTTGTTGCTACTTCTTATTATGCATACCTGTCTGCAAAATATTTTTATAAATATAATCAATCTGACCCCAGTGATCCTTTTTATAACTCATACTATAATCGGGCAGTATTTTACCTGAGTGTTGCTCGTGAATGGGCCCGTGGTTTTGCTTCATTAGTGTATTACCAGCAGCGCGACTGGGACAAAAAAATAATAGGCGTAAACTACTATTCGCATAATGGCGAAGTGTTTAAGGATGCCAATGATGGTTTGTTACCGGCTAAAACCCAGGCACCGAGTTTCTTTGATACTCCAGATGAAATTGATCGACGCTTACCTGCTATAGGCGCCAACCATGTGGAAGAAACCGCTCATCCGAGTGTGAGACAACGACTTGAACAAGTTTTTCAAAACTCGGACGTTAATATTCCGGAAGAAGGCGCAAATGACCCGCTGGGGGTTGCCGTCAACGGCCCGCCCTATATCAATGACGGGCAAACGGCCTATTTTTACAGCGATGTTAGCAATGCAGAGGGATCCGTCAGTTATCAATGGTATTATCGTCAAGAACCGTATTCTTCCTGGATAGCCGGCGGTACCGGAATTTCATTTGAGCATACCTTTTACAGCGCTCCCGGGGGTGAAACTGCCCATTCAGCGGTCAAAGTAGAGGTGAGTTCCGCAGGAGAAACGGCTGCCGATATCCACTCGGTAGATGTTTACGGTTGTGAAGGCACCGGCAGCAATTCGGTCGGTGCGAATATCATTATTCCGTGTGAGCAGTAAGTCGTTTTGGTTAGCAATTTGGAGATGTCGGTCTCTAAGAGGCCGACATCTGTATTAATTATAACACTTAGAATATGATAAATCATGAAAGGTGTACTATTAAAAATAGCTACCTGCATTCTCGTATCAAGTAGTCTACTAAGTTCCTGCGAGTTGTTTGGCGGTGGAGGAAGTGATAAAAAGGGTGGCGAAGTGGTGTGGCGCCTTGAAAATGAGCGCGAAAATACAGTTGGTACACAACCTTTGATTCAAGATCAAAGGGTATATTTTTTACAAGATGGTCAATTGAAGGCTTATACTCTTGAGGAAGGAAGTTATCTATGGAGTCGCAGAATTACCCAAGAGGGAGATGGAGATTACACTCATAAAATCATCCATTCAGGAGACAAGCTTTTTATTGATCACGGATTTAGAATACAAGCCTTTAATAAAACCGGCGGAGCACTTGTATGGGAAACGGACATTACTGAGGATGCCAAAGAGGTATCCGGTATTGGCAGCCCTATTATGAGCCAGGACGAAGACTACCTGTATGCTGGGCGAAAGGGGTATGTGCTACAGCTTCGCAAGAGCGACGGGCAAATCGTCCAACGCTATCCGCTGGATCGACTGGTGCCCAATGGGGTAACACAGGGTTCTACCGAGCCGATTATTTCACCTTTCGGGGATAATATTCTTTATGTACCAACGCAGTACTATGACCGGACCACACCTGGCGAAGAGGAATTCGGGGCCAATATATTTGCGTTTGATGCCCGGACCGGGGAGATACGTTGGGAGACGAGAGTAGAATATAAAATCGAAAATCATTACTCGGAGGAACCCGGCGATTCACTTGTGGTGAGCCCGCCCATCTACGATATCGAAGTGACTGAATCTTCCATTGTTGCTCTCCAAGGCAAGTCAGTTATAGTATTAAATCGTTCAAATGGAGATGTGCGCTGGTTTAAGAATTTTCCTAACAGCGGTTTTGACGTGGGGTTGGATGTTCAGAAAGGAAACATTTATGCTGCTTCGGTAGGAAATTTTGCTTACCGGTTTGATTTGCAAACAGGAGAAGTAATATGGCAGCGGGATATTACGTATGCCAACACCAGTATCCCCACGGTACAAAACGGACGAATGTACTTTACCAATTCCGGAGGTGGGAGTATATGGGTGTTGGATATAAAGGATGGAGCAACAATCTACCATGAACGACCTCCCAATTATAACAAGGACAGCTTTGACGTCTATATCTCTTCGCTGGGGGTGGGCGAAGGATATATGGTCAATGTGGGCAGCAAAGCGGTATATTGTTTGCGGGTGCCGTAATATTTGGTACATGATAACTATTTAGAAAAACAACTAAGAGAGCAATGGATAAGAGATACAGAAAAATCGTTTTCGGGTTGGTTTTAATGATTTTATTAACGGGCTGCGGTATTCAGATGCCGGTAAGTGAAGGGTTGGTATTTTCATCTTCTTCTCCGTACGGGCAGACGCATGATGAGATTTTGCCCTTTATTCGTTACGGCGCTTCAATAACTCTAACCTCCACTTTGCCGGGGCATATTCCTTTGCAAAATGCTGCTGTAGATGAGTATGGAAGTAATCAAAAGAGGTATCTAAACGATTATTTTATGACATCGGTAGGTAATCCCGGTTTTGGCATCTCTTTTGGTAACGGTCGCCGCGTTGCTATCGCTTTTACCCCTGGATATCTTGTTGCAGGTACCCATGTTGATGGAACTGTGCGCACATTTGAAAAGGTGTTCTTTACATTTAATCAAAATATCTCAATAAATGGTGGGAGAGAGCTTATTTTGCAGCGACCCATTTGGGAAAAAGATGGGGGCGGACTCAGTTTGGGTGCATTCTATAGAAACCAACCGATGGAGTTTGTAGAGAAAGAAGATCAGTGGGATATGGGGATCGCAGATTTTAAAGTTCCATGGTATGGGGTACGGCTGATGGGGCAGACGCCCGATCGGTATAGCAAGAGAGCTCACGTCCGGGGATTTATAAGCGTCGGCTATGTCGCTGAATATAAAGCCCCATTGCTGGGGGTAGGTATAGCCCTGTCCGCTGATTAGTACTGTGGCAGTTTAATCACAAACGTAGTGCCTTCTCCTTCCACCGAAGCAAAGCTGATACTCCCTTCATGGGCTTCGATGATCTTTTTGCAGATCGCAAGCCCCAACCCGGTGCCGCTGGACTTTGTTGAGAAGTTGGGTACAAAAATATTGTCGCGACTTTCTTCGGGAATGCCACTTCCATTGTCTTCAATCTCTATGAAGACATGCTGATGTTGCTGGTAGATCTCAAGGGAGATTTCCCCACCATCCTCGGGCATCGCCTCGTACGCATTTTTGACTAAATTGATGATTACTCTTTTGAGTTCATCTTTGATGCCGTGCACATATATGGCCTTGTTTTGGGATTGAAGCTGTATGACCACTTTTTCGTCGTGTTCATATAAGGCTGCAACGGATGAGGCAATCTGTACGACATCGGTTTTTTCAAAATCCTCATCCAGGGGCTGAGAAAACTTGGAAAAGTCGGATGCAATATTATTCAGGGTCTGGATCTGTTCTATAAGATTTGCCGTAATTTTTTGCACTCTTTCTTTAAGTTCTTCCGGATTTTGAGTGCCATCTTTGAGTTGCCGCTCCAGGTGTTGCACATTGAGCTTCATCGGCGTAAGCGGATTCTTAATTTCGTGAGCAACCTGTTGGGCCATCTCTTTCCAGGCGGCTTCACGTTCGGCTTCAGCCAATTCTTTTTGCAGGTTTTTAAGTTGGGAAACCATCTTGTTGTAGGCATTGGCAAGGGTCCCAATTTCATCGTTACTGGTGACCGGTATTTTTGTATCAAGATTGCCTGCCGAAATTTTGTTAAGCCCACGCTGTATATACACAAGGGGCCGCGTTAGTTTTTTAGAGATAAGTGTGGAGGCAAGAATAAATAATCCAAAAACAAACAGGTAGATAAGTATAAGGTAGCTGGTGGTTTCCAGTAGTTGTTGGTCATATTTGGGTGATTGCAGGAATGTCGGTATTGCGATAGTGCCGATAGGATTTTTTTGCTTATCCAAAATAGTTCTATACCCGATAAGCAGTGATTGGCCAGCAAGTGTCACAGTTGAGAATACATCAGTTTGACGATCGTTATACAGCTCCTCATAGATATCATAGGGCAGTGCCGAAGGTAACAGGTGTTGCTGGTAGATTTGTGGCGTAGTGGTCTCTGAAACAGTACGCCCGTTATAAAAGCTGGCATCTACATTAAGTGCAGACGTAAGGGCATCGAGCGAAAAGGTTCGGTCAGAAGTGGTATTAGAGTTTGTGCTGCGGTTTGTAGCTACAGTGGTAGATAAACTCTCCAGCTTATCGAACAACTCTTGTTTTACTATATTTTGGTTTTGCTGTTTGATAGCATAGTGCGAGCTTATAATTAGAAAAATGAGGAAGACTAACGTAGCCAAGAGAAAGTTGTCAAGAATACGGTCTTGAAATCGCTTGTCTTTACTTAAGAAGGAGCTGTTTTTTGAAGTAAAGAGCTGTAGCTGTTTTATCATCAAGAGTAGACCACTTACAAGCAGGAGTATAAAACTAAAGCGGAAAAAAGTGAAAAGGATCACTCTATAGTCAGAAAGAGGAGTGCTAACTTTAATTGTTTGGTCTTCAGGAGTATGCCACAGTAATGTACGATAATGGTATTCCGGAGTCTCCTTGTTGAGGTAGATAAGCGTATCTTGTTGAAGGGCTCGGATTTCGGAATTTTCCAGTGTGCGTTTAGCATGTAGATGACCGGTATAGCCCTGGCGTGCCGAACTGACTATTTCACCATTTTCATATTTTTGCATCAGGTAGGCAGTATTCCAGTTTTCATAGGTTAGTGATGCCATTACTGCCCGTATAGGCTTGTTGAACTCGGGGCGTTCTTGGTAAATAGAACATAGTATCCAGGCGATAGGGGTACCTTCGGAGGTGCCAAAAACGGGGATCCAGCCACGGTAAAAGGTTCGATAATCTTGTTGGTTTACTAACTGGGGCAGTTGGACGATAGGGTGGAGAGATGATTTTGTTATCTGCTCAATATCGGTAACACTTTTCAGGGTGGGGATGTTATAGATTGCCGTCCAATTGGGGGAGTTGAGGTCGGTTGCGTAGTCGGCAATTAAATTGCCTGAGTTATCAACGAGCTGAAGGTTAAAAGAGTAAGTATTCCATTTTGGAGAGATGAAGTTTTGAATGGTCTGGGTAAAGCGGGTTTGCAGGCCAGAACGGTTTTCTTCCAATGCCGATGGAGATAGGTTATGATACTGTTTTTCAAGGGTGGTAAGGATATCTTTGGTGAGTTCTTTGGCCCGAGGGTCTTCTCTTTGAGCATAGTCCTGAGCCGTTTTAAGAAGTTTTTTATCCACTTTTTTAACCGACGCCTGGTATAACACAGGTATGCACAAACCGGCGATGATAAAGCTTGCTGTTATAATTTTTCGAAGTTGAGATATCTTAGAAATCCACCCGAAATAATGGAAATACAATACAGAAATGCCCAGGATAAGACTAAAGCTTAGTAAGCTGGTAAGCATTATAATATCAAAGGGGAGCTTTAGCGATAAGAGGAGAGGGGCAGACAGCACGCTTATAATAAACGATAGAGACAGTATAGTTACGGTAAGTTTAAAATGTTCTGAAGTGGCCCTGAAGAGTAGCCTGTTTAGGGTTATGAGAACAATCGTTAAAGCCAGTACCGTCATGCCCATAGCAAAGTAGAGGATAATAGTTCCCCATTGAGGAAGTATTCGTAAATCGAGTAAGGGGATATTACTGGCTAGGCTGTTATGATATAAAAGATTAAACACACTAAGTATCCCCAATGCACTGATGCCACCCGTTATGCTGGCAAAAAGTATGGTAGTAAGATAAGAGTCGGGGGATATCTGTTTTTTCAGATTGTTTATTTTTCGGGCAATGGTAGTGGCACAGATAAGTGCAAAAAAGGCATTGGTGCAAGTATAGCTGATACTTTCAACCATCGCCCCCCAGGTATCAGTGGATAGCCCTCCAAGAGTGAGTACCCAGTAGGCGAGCATATTTGTATAGTATAATATACCCCAGCCGATACCTATAAATAATAGCTGTATAGATAAGCCCTGCCACAGCGGCAGTAGATCGGCCCCCCAGAAGAGTAAGCAACTGAGAATAACGAAGCTAAACAGGGCAAAAACAGATCTCCAAAACCTGTTCCCTTGTTGCCACTCTTGCTGTGTCTGTTGAAATTTTTCGGCAGTGGCATAGACTACTCCTACAGAATCACCGTTTACATTAGTTAGCGGCTGGCTCTGAACATAGTCTGTAGGTAACGAACTAAATATGCTGAAGCTAAGTGGGTAAGAGGAAAGTTGTGAAGAGTTGAAAAGGTTAAACTCGTGGCGGTTACCTATGGCAAGGGGATTGGTCTGACGAATTCTATAGCTTGTCAGCAGATTATAGTCGATACTCCCGGAACTGTCTTGAATGCTAAATGGAACATGGAACTGCCAGTAAATGACATTATTATGCTTTTTAATAAATACCCGTTGTTCCTCTTGGCTTTTTATCAGTTGAAGGTCCTGTTTATCCCCAAGAGCAAAGCCATTCCATACAATGGGTTCTTCTTTTTGATATAGGGCAGTACTCCAAAATTGCGGGAATTGATTAGCAGTGCTATATAACTGTTG
The DNA here is from genome assembly GCF_011059105.1 of Fodinibius halophilus. Classification (GTDB taxonomy): domain Bacteria; phylum Bacteroidota; class Rhodothermia; order Balneolales; family Balneolaceae; genus Fodinibius; species Fodinibius halophilus. Next base: position 107,224 of record NZ_JAALLS010000014.1, read on the forward strand.
GGTATTACCTTTTTGCAGTAAACGTTGGAGAGTAGCTGCTAAGGTTTCAGTATCATTTAACAGCTCTTCCTGTTTTGATAGAAAATAGTCAGAAGCTTCGGAGAGGCTTTGTTCAATAACCTGTTCATTTTGTGCCACGGATGGCTTTATGGCATATCGCCAGCCTTCTAATACCAACAAAGTAAGCAGGAGTCCCAATAGTGTCCATCCCAAGAGATGGTTAAGCCGGTTGGTATCCAGAAAATTATACATGGCAATAGGGTCAATTCAGTAGATACCTGAATATGAACCGAAATTAGGGCTGAATCAAGTTGGGGATTTCAGAATCGGCTTTGCCATTTAGTACACCAATAATAGCGTTTGCCGCAAGCATGCCAATATCTTCTCGTGTTTTGTAGCTGGCGCTGGCCATATGGGGTGTAAGTAAACAGTTGGGGGCATCTTGAAGGTTGGGATGAACTTCGGGTTCATTTTCAAAAACATCAAGAGCTGCCCCGCCAATAGTGTTATTATGTAAGGCCTCGGCTAAAGCCGCTTCCTCTACCACCGGTCCGCGTGAAGTGTTAATGAGAATAGCGTGACGAGGCATCAACCTTAAAACTTCAGCATCAATAAGGTGCCGCGTTTCATCGGTAAGGGGACAGTGAAGGGTAAGAAAATCGGTTGACTGCGCGAGCTCTTTATGCGAGGAGTAGTAACTCGCATTCAGCTTTTGTTCGGTCTCATCACTCACGCGACTTCTGTTGTGATAGATGATATCCATCCCCATAGCACGGGCCCGTTTGGCAACAGCTTGGCCGATACGTCCCATTCCAATAATTCCAAGTGTTTTGCCCTGTAGTTCCATGCCCAAAAATCCAAGAGGTTCCCAGCTTTCAAACTTGCCTTCCAGGAGATACTCTTGCGCATCATAAAAACGGCGGGCCACCGCGAGCATTAATCCAAGGGTAAATTCTGCACAAGAGTCGCTTAGTACGCCGGGGGTGTTGGCTACTTTAATATTGGATTTTTGGGCTGCATCCAGATCGATATTATTGTAGCCTACCGCATGATTTGCAACAATTTCAAGATTTGTTGCTTCTGAAAGAACGCTTTCGGTAATTGGGTTTGAAAGCATCGGAAGAATGGCATGATAGTCAGAAATATTCTCTTTAAGCTGTTCTTCTGTGTTATACTTGCCTCGTTCACCTACATCTACTGTAAAATGTTTTTGTAGCTTTTCAATGACCGATGGAATGATAGGTTCAGTTACCAGTACGCGTTTCGCCATAATTAATAACTATATTCAGTGTCGTTAATAATAATGCTCGAATGGGCTGAAAGCTGTTTTTTCGTAAGCTTATCGTAGATGTAATTGAATGGGGTAAGTACCTGGGCACACATGGTATCCGGATCTCTCCAAGCTATTATTTCTAATGACAGTTGTTCATTACTAATGCTGTGTGTTACTTCTTTTAACTTGGTGCAGGCATCAGGAAAGGTGCCACTAATGAGGAGGGCAGGCTGCTGTTGAACCGTTATTTTTTTTACGGAATCTATATATACAGTCGCTTTTTCGTGCTGTTGTATATTGGGTTGTTGCAGAGATACAAGGTTTTCATACTCCTCCGGGCCATCTTCTTCATTATTCGAAGAAGATGAGGCACAACCTGCTACAGCGATTAACGTAACAATTGATAGGTAGATAAATTTCACAACGTATTATTGTTCATCTTCAATTTTTCGGACAGAGGCATCATTCCACATGCGTTCGAGAGCGTAATATTCGCGTAGTTCTTTTTTGAAAATATGGACGACTACATTCACATAATCCAGTATTACCCAGCGGCGTGTTTCACGGCCTTCTTCTTTCCAGGCCTTCTCGCCAAGTTGTTCTTTTGTTTCTTGATTTACATTATCGGCAATAGCTTTTATTTGCACATCCGTTTGGGCATGACAAATAACAAACTTGTCGGCTAGCGTAGTAAGGCCATTAACATCAAGCACTACAATATCTTCTGCTTGTTTATCGAGTAAAGCCTCGGTTATAACATCGATTAATTTGTCGGCATCGGCCGTTTTGGCTTTATCGACAGTAGTAAACTGCTGGTCTGCTTTTTGAGAGCTGTTGGTCATATAGTATTAGTTAAGTTTTAGGGTTTGATAATCAGATCCGATAACCACGGTAGCGTCCAAATAATAATCTTCGGATGCTTCGATGAAGATATTTTCCGGGTCAATACCCAGGGCATCGGCAACGCGATGGGCGTTTTCTGAATCAAAGTTTCGTGCTATTACAACAGTATGTTGCATGTCAAAGTTTTTAAAATTCCCGGTTTCCACTACATCAAAACCATTTTGGCGGAGGGTAGCGGTGAATTCATTAGCAAGGCCGGGAACCCCGCATCCATTTAAAACCTCCAGTTGTATCACATTGCCAATAAGGTCGGTATCTTCTTCTGCTCGCTGGTTTTCAATTCTGGGATAGATAATGCGTGTAAACAATCCAAAAACCAGTAATACCAGCAGAAGGCTTAGGAAGCCGATAACAGCATTAAGGGCAAAAGAATGAGATTCGCTGTTTCTTGGGCTCATTTATATTGTTATCACTCAAAAATTCGATCGTTGAAAGGCGAGTTATATGAATTGCGATATAGCCCTGAAGACCAAGGATTCATCCCATAGCTAGGTACCTGCTGAAAATGGATGCTGATATTACTCTTATCATTAATTTGGTAATTAAGTTCCGCATTGCGAATCAGGAACTTCATATCCATTCCAGAATTATTGTTAGGCATAAAGCTATTCCCAAATGGAGAGTGTAAAACTTGTAAGTCAACACGCCCGGTCAGATCCTCTGAAAAGAAGAACTGCATGGTATTGGTATAGGCATTCATGTTTTGAAACTGCCCACCCCAGCTGGCAAAATTCATAGAGTATGAGTGGCTCATCTGCATGTTGAACAGATTGCTGAAATTTGCACCTTCACTGGGATTCTCCTTTACGATGGGGCCCATTAAGTCAGTTGACCTCGTCTGCTGGTCACGAAGTTGTGCCTGTGATACAATGCTAAGCCCTAGCACAAATATCGTGCACAAAGTAACCGCAGATAGAACAGAATTTTTTTTCATAGTCGATACCGATATTGGTTGATTGCCTAACATCAAAATAGCGCTTTTAATGATAATAAAATATAATAAAGTATTAAGCTACAATAAAGAGGCGAACAGCACATACTTAGCCATTTAACGGTTTCTGTCATACTTTATTTTATTTAGTGTGAATGAAATAGCTGAATTTAAAAATTGATAGAAAGTGCTATTCTACTACAATTGAGAACGACTTTGGCTAAGAATGGGATTTTGTGGGAGGGGGTTTTTGTTTCTTAAATAATGATACTTGTCCTGCGGGCTAAAATCGAGTATATTTGGAACGCTTTTCAATCCAACAAAAATGCTGGTTCATAAAACCAAATAAAAGGCAGTAGTTCGATAATGAAACTTACCGATTTTAAGTTTGATACAGATGATTTTAATGTTCCTGAAAAACCCGTTCAGCCCCGCGATGCGGCAAAACTGATGGTTCTGGACCGGGAGGAACAGACCATCTCTCACGAAAAATTTTCTGATATCCACAAGTATATGAACGAGGGCGATGTGCTCGTTTATAACGATACCAAGGTTTTTCCGGCGCGCCTGAAAGGTAAAAAGGAGAAAACAGATGCCGATATCGAAGTTTTCTTGCTGCGTGAGCTGGTGCCCGAAAACATGTTGTGGGATGTACTTGTTGAACCGGCACGTAAAATCAGGATAGGTAATAAGTTGTATTTTGGACCAAATCTGATGGCCGAAGTTATTGATAATACAACTTCGCGCGGACGTACTATTCGTTTCTTATTTGAAGGGTCTAATGAAGATCTGTACCATATTTTAGATAACATCGGTGAAATGCCATTGCCACCTTATATTGAGCGAGAAGCCGATGAGGAAGATAAAGAGCAGTATCAAACCATCTTTGCTAAAGAGCGTGGCTCTGTGGCTGCACCTTTTGCAGCAATGCACTTTACCGAAGAGTTGGTTGAGAAGCTGGAAGATAAGGGAGTTCAGATGCTGCCCATTACAATGCATATCGGATGGGGAACATTCCGACCCTGTGAAGTAGAGGATCTCACAAAGCACCGGACAGATTCAGAGAACTACTATATATCTGAAGAAACCTCTGACAAAATTAACGAAGCGTTAGCAAGTGATGAACATAAGGTAGTTGGCTGTGGTACAACGGCTGTTCGTACCATTGAAACCAGTATTATGGCCAGCGGTATTTCCAAGCCGGGTACCGGATGGACCGATAAATTTATTTTTCCACCTTACGATTTTAAAATCACCGAAGGAGTTATTACAAACTTCCATCGCCCGGAGTCAACGATGTTGATGTTGGGTGCTGCTTTTGCCGGTTATGACTTTTTAATGGAAGCTTATGAAGAAGCACAGGAGGAGGATTACCGGTTCTTCGCTTTTGGTGACTCAATGTTGATTATATAAAAAGTGACTACGAAATCTCTTATTATTCCGGCAGCGGGATCAGGAAGTCGTATGCAGCGGGAGGTTCCGAAGCCCTACTTGAAGTTGGCAGGAGACTCCATATTAGAGCACACCGTTCGTCGGTTTCTGTCTGTTGATGGGCTTGCGCAGGTAGTAATTGCAACCTCGCAAGAATATCTTGACCAGGCGAACGATATGCTGGAAAAGGTACTTCCTGATACAGTTGCTGCTCGCTGTGTGGCAGGGGGCAACGAGAGGCAGGATTCTATTCGCAATGCATTAGCAGTGCTCTCGGATGTTGATTTGGTAATGATTCATGATGCCGTTCGTCCTTTTGTTGAGGCGAAACATATTGCCGAGTGCTGTCGTGTAGCCTCTGAAGCAGGTGCTGCAGTGTTGGGGGTTCCTGCAAAAGATACTATTAAGCGTGTTGATGGAAGGCGGTATGTAGAAGAGACGCCAACACGAAAGTTTTTATGGCAGGCGCAAACGCCTCAGGTCTTCCGTACGAAAGTTATACTTGAAGCTTTTGAAAAAGCAGAGGAAGATAGTTTTTCGGGCACAGACGATGCCTCCCTTGTAGAGTATTTGGGTCGCAAAGTGAGAATGGTTGAGGGATCACGCTCCAACTTTAAAATCACTTACCCGCTGGATTTGAAATTGGCTCGTTTATTAATTGAAAAAGAATAAAATAGAAGATGCGTATCGGATATGGATATGATGTTCACCGCCTGGAGGCTGGTGAATCGCTTATTTTGGGCGGTGTCGAAATCCCTTTTGAAAAGGGATTGGTCGGCCACTCCGATGCGGATGTATTGCTGCATGCTATTTCTGATGCTCTGCTCGGTGCAGTTGCCTTGGGCGATATTGGGAAGCATTTCCCGGATACCGATGAGCAGTATAGTGGTATTGATAGTCGGCTCCTACTAAAGGAGGTTGCGGGACTTATCAGAAAAGAAGGTTATGATATAGCGAATATTGATGCAATAGTGGTGGCAGAGCAGCCTAAACTTGCACCCTATATTTTGGAGATGCGACAGTGTATAGCAGAAGACCTTGGCCTGGGTAAAGGGCAGGTGTCGGTAAAGGCAACCACTTCTGAAGGGATCGGATTTGAAGGGCGGCAACAGGGAATTTCTTCTCGAGCTGTGGTATTACTTCAGGAGGCTTAGCGATATGGTTGAGCAGTTTGTTCAGGAGTTTGTGAATATTGTGAATACGCTTCCGCCGCTGAGTATCTACACGGTATTTTTCTTAATTGCATATTTTGAAAATGTGATTCCTCCTATCCCAGGGGATGTGCTTGTCGCTTTTGGCGGGTACCTCGCTGCTGAATCTATTATTGGATTGGTGCCTATTTTGCTATTGACAACCATTGCATCTGTACTGGGATTTATGAGCATGTACTGGATTGGAAGTCGCTGGGGTACCCAGATTGAGAAAAAAAATAAACGGATATGGTTGTTACGTTTCATCCCGCTAAAATATATTAATAAGACGCGTTCGTGGATGCAGCGTTGGGGGATGGGGGTCGTGCTGGCAAATCGTTTTTTGGCAGGTACCAGGTCTGTTATCTCGTTGACGGCCGGACTGAGTCATACCCGTATAACTCCGACGGTAATTAGCTCTACTATAAGTTCGATTCTGTGGAACGGTATTTTACTTGGATTTGGATGGGTCGTGCACGAGAATTGGAAGGTTATAGGAGATTATCTTTCAGTTTATGGTCAGATAATCTTGGCTGGCATTGCATTATTCCTAATTATTCGGGCCGGTATCTATTACTATCGCAAATAGAGCCACTTTTTTTATGGAGTTGAGGATACAGAAGAAAATAGATTTAATTTTGATTTCAGTGTTGACAAAAATATAAACAGTACTTAGTTTTCGAGTCTTTCGACCAGAGGCTGATAATCGAATGAAAATCAGCTGCAAAGAAAGTAATTATCTCGATAAGCCAACGTAGCTCAGGGGTAGAGCAGCTGTCTTGTAAACAGCCGGTCGTCGGTTCGAATCCGGCCGTTGGCTCACAAGAAAAAATCGAGATTCGATCTGATTTTTTGGGTCGAATATTTTTTTGACATATTGAAAACGCGGGGGGATACCAAAGCGGCCAACTGGGGCAGACTGTAAATCTGTTGTCGTGAGACTTCGTAGGTTCGAATCCTGCTCCCCCCACATTAAGCGGGCGTAACTCAATTGGTAGAGTGTCACCCTTCCAAGGTGAATGTTGCCGGTTCGACTCCGGTCGCCCGCTCATCCCCTTATCGGGGAGCGCACCCAAAAGCCGTTATAGCTCAGGGGTAGAGCACTTCCATGGTAAGGAAGGGGTCGTCGGTTCAATTCCGACTAACGGCTCACGATGTGTTATAATTATTACTAGGATGATTATTTAACAATTAACTGTAAACTCATTTAGCCATGGCAAAAGAGACATTTGAGCGGAATAAGCCGCACGTAAATATAGGAACCATTGGTCACGTCGATCACGGGAAAACAACTCTGACAGCTGCTATTACTACGGTAATGGCGAAGCATCACGGCGGGGTTGCCAAGCAGTTCGTTGATATTGATAATGCGCCCGAAGAAAAAGAACGTGGTATCACCATTTCTACTGCTCACGTTGAGTATGAAACCGAGGAGCGCCA
>NZ_JAALLS010000015.1 GCF_011059105.1 Fodinibius halophilus
TTTATTATTTATAATGATAATCGGTAAACGCGTTAAATTAAATTATTTTAGAACTTTTACTCTACATTAACTGTGATTGTACTTCCTTCAGCGAATCCCTCTTCTGTTATGGCATATGCCGTAATTTCAAACTTCCCTTCTTTATTTGATTGGAAACGAAGTTGTTCATCTTCTACTGCCAGCTCTCCGCCTGAAGCTATAAATTTATACCAAAGATCTCTTTTCAACGGATCGATGGCTTCTACGCTCAGTGTTATAGCTTCATTGATTGCAGTGGTATTACTGCTGGCTTCGAAATGTTCGAATTCAGGGCGTACTCCTTCTTTGGAAGGAGCAGGACGTTCGCCGAAGAACCGATCTAATTGAGCAGTTATCTCTGTTACAGGCAGTCCTTCATCGCCTACACTTTGTACACGGGCTAACATATTGGCCCGGCTGAAAGTAATAGCCTGTACGATTTCACCAAATCCTACAAAAGCAATATCACCTACATTTATATCTTTTGTTTCCGCCCTGTCAAGGCTGGGTGCTTCGAAGTTATCAAAAAAGCTCAACAGGTTTTTCTGTGACTGCCTCCACGAGGTCGATTCAAGGATATTAATTTTTACGAGCTGCTCATTATTTTGGGTATTACTCCACATATACGTATGCATTAGCAGGTCGTCTTGCAAAGGTTCTGAGATGGATTTTAAAAGTTCCCATCCCTGAAATTCCTTTCCGGCCATAAAGTGTTTCCATACAAATATATGTTTGCCTTTATCAGTTTCCTTTGCCCATTGTTCGAGGTCTCTTTCTCCCGGCTTTCCTTTTAATTCTTGATTACTCATAATTTTATCATCCTAAAGTTAATTATATAATTTGTCTGCGTTTTTTAGTGCTGGGTTTCGGACTACAGTTCTGGCAGCCATTAGCACCAAGAGGTGATAACCTGCGTCTATATTCAAGGGGCCCATTACATGTTCCAAACCTCATATTTATAGGCAGAAGCGGTGTATGCGGAGAAGAGGTAGGATCATTATCACCATCTACTTGTAAGCAGGCATCAAAGACTTCATCGTCCGTATCGCAACCTCCTTTCCAAGCAACTTCATGATAAGAGAAGCCGGTATTGGGCCAATTTGAACATCCCGGATACCAATTAGAATAGCCGATGGCAATGATATCGTTGAGCTGAAAACCATAGCCCATTTGAGATTGCCATAGATCACATCCGAGAACATTTGAAAAGGTAGAAACAATGGTGGCACAGTCAGTGCAATTTACATATTTCCCCAGTCCGCTACCGCCATCCAATCGATTCAAAAATTGGGTACAGTTAAAGTTACCATAAGCGTAATGAGAGGCTCCGCCGCCGGGACAATCATACTGTAATGTTGAAGGACCCAGATCGTACACATTTTCCGTTACTTTCCCTGCCGCCGAATCACGGTCTTTGGTACCTAATGCCCAAAGGCAGGAGTGATCCATGACATCGGTCCAGGGCAGTTGGGTATTGGAGGCATTATAAGGAGACTGCTGCCAAGGAGCAGTAGGAGTTTCTAACAAAACATAGATCTTATGCTTAGTGGTTTGAATATCTTGCCACGGCTGTCCACTGTTGCGACGGTATTGCCACTTCCACGTCGTATAATGAATACCTACCCCGGATTGTGTAAGACTCGTGTTTTTGAGGTCAAAAGAAACAAAGCCGGAATCCCCTCCCGACCCAAAAGTAATGGTTCTTTTTTTTACCTCTCCTAGAACATTACCAAAAGCGGCTTGTATAATTTTGATGATTAGCGAAATAAGCCAAGCACCACATCCGCCGCTGCCTGATGGGGAAGTAGTGGGATCTATTGCCCTTATTTCAGCGGATTGAATATCAGGAGCTGTAAAACGAGCTTGTACGGTTATTGTATTACCATGCGTTTCTTTAATAGCATAAGCAGCAAGTGAATCTTCTGCTTTACTGCTGCTTCCTTTTTCCCATTCCGGTACAGAGATAAATTGATTCTTACTTTTTCGAATATTTATAGCATCATGAGAAGAGGAGGCCGAATCATGGTTAAACTTGATGGCTTTTAAAGTAACACTCATTGATATAGTATTTTTATTGGGATTATGAACTAACAGAAGGGTAGGTCTCTTAAATTTGATACCATCGCTGGTAGCAATGGTTATTATAGGTAGCTTTTACAGCTATCAACTCTCTTGCCATACCCTTATTACACGTGATAAGTTAAATAAATGAAGTGAACAATACCAAAGAATAAATATACTTTAGCAAAACAAGATAATCCCCAAATTTATTATAAAAAAACAGTTGCCGGGAGGTATTCTTTTCTCATGCCTTATTATTAAAAGGGAGCTTTGTAAAACCGGACATGTCATCCTGAATTCAGTTCAGGATCTCGGTTTTAAGATTAACAACTGTGTATGAGATGCTGAAAGAGATACTTCGACAGACTCAGTACATGGTTCAGCATGACAAGATGTGACTAGTTTTGCCCGCCCCCCTAAAATACCATTGAACTAATATGTGTTATAACAAAATAACTTTAAGATAGGTCTTGATTAAAAATTATAGCCAAACAGAAAGTAATAGTGTTGGGTCAATGATTTTAATCCCGTTTGCTTGACCATTCCGTTGCCAATTTCTAATCTAATTTCAGCAGAAATTTTGCCATATTCTGTCCCTCCCAGCAACAGTGATTGTATTTAAATAGCGCTTCCTTAAACCCACCAGAATAGTTACAAGGTGTATAATATAGAGATCGTAAATCCTATTGAATAGGGGACAAATGTATGCGAATTGGTATCCTCTTGCGATATATCTGTTCCAAAACTGGTTAATGAATGCATAAAGTAGGGAGAGAGCTCAAAAAGGTATTGATATTTAGTGAACCTGGCGCCCACAGACACTAGCCCACTTATCCCATGCCTTTTTAAGGTGATAGTTGAGAAGGTATCGGGGAATTTCGAGGTTAAATTCAACTGGTTAATAATTCCGATCTCCCCAAAAAAGGAAAAAGACTCTTGGGTAAATGAGTGTAATGTTCCATGTAGAAGCAGAGGGATATTGACAAAATTAAAGTTTCTCTTGGTCAATATGCTGAAGTTATTTGCTCCGTTATTCCCAATATATTTTTCGTGGTATGTACTGCTGGCATATAAAAGACCAGAAGATATTCCCATATTATCAGACAAAAACAGGCGAACCTTGAAGCCTAACGATAGGTTCAAAGAAGGACTACTGTGGTTTATTCTACATCCTTCTACGCATTTTTCCGAAGAGACTGGTACAAACTTTTGAGTGAGATTAAACGCTCCAATTCGTGATGTTACCCCAATATTGATGGATTCAAGAGGTTCATGGCTTTGCGCCCATACCTGGTGCCACCCAAGTATGATCACGGAAAACAGGATAAGCTTTTTCATAGGTTTTAGTGTTCAACATGCAGGAATAAGTGTTTCAAGTTGTATTACTTTGTACACTCATGATTTTCCTTATACCTATTTACTATCTGTTTATCCTGATAATTGCCCCAATCACATATCCTAAATAAAAACAGTTTGGCATCTCATCGCTTTTACAGGAGTTCTGCTACACTGATACTTTTCCAAACTGCTGAAGCCCAAAACTGAAGAGCTGCTACCGATAGCGCCCGGTAAACATGCTAGTTTAATAGATTCTCAAACAAGGTTGTTACCAGTTTAGATTTATAATCAGATTGATATCTCCAGAACATAGCTCCCCTAAGGTTGTGCTCTTTAATATACTTGCACTTCCTGGTTGCCGATTCAACATCTTCATAACTGACAAAGAGGTTCTTTTTCTTATTAAAAAGATAGGGTACACTTGCAGTAGAGTCCCAATGGCGAACAAAATCGTTCTTATTCTCAAGGTTCTTTTTAATATGCTCAAAAGATGTCAGCAAACCTTCTTCTGGCGGTAAAGCCGGCTCGTATAAACCATGTCCGGTTGATGATAGTGTTTTAGCTGAACGACCATAGAAAGGAATACCCATAACAATTTTATCAGCAGGTACACCTGCATCTAAAAACATATCGACCCCCACATCTACGGAAAGCTTACGGGGATCCTTGGGATTGGTAAAGAGGGGAGCATTATGGCCTGCTAAACTGTCGGGACCGGTGATATAAAAATCGTAGGTCATGAGATTTATAAAATCTACATATCTTTGCACCTTAGCCATCTCTGTATTTGCTATATACTTCTTTGATACACCCGCAGCAATGGTAGATAAGTAGTGTTTATCATCCTTTTCGCCAAGCTCGTCTAATCTTGTTCTCAGCTCTTTTAACAGCAGCGTAAAGTTCCTTTTATCTTCGGGACGATGCACATTTCCGGCACCTTTCATATTGGGGTATTCCCAGTCGAGATCGATGCCGTCAAGGTTATGCTCTTTTATAAATTCAACAGCACTGTCAATAAACTTCTTACGACTTTGCTTGGTAAGCGCCATATCCGAAAAGTTTCCCGACCAAGTCCATCCCCCCACTGAGATAAGTATTTTCAGATCAGGATTCTTCTTTTTTAATGAGTTGAGGGTGTTAAAATTTTTAGCATCATTTTTAAACCCTTGCACAATCTTGCCATCCTTAATATTGGCAAAAGCATAATTTATGTGGGTAAGCTTTTCTACCTCAACATCTTGTTCGGTTATAACCTTTTCTTGAGGAAATAGGTAGCCTACAATTACTTTTTCTGGTAGTTGTTCATTTTTCTCAAAAGTGTTACAAGAACTGATAACTACAAAAATGAGTATAAGAGAAAGAAGGGGACGGCTCATATCGATTTTTACATTTAGAATGAAAAATAAAATACAGTTTAAAATTTTGTGCTATGAAATCCGGCACATTAATCAGTTAGTAATAAAGGCTCTATACAGCAACTAATCAGCTAAACAATGTAAAATTTTGAGCCTTCCATATACGTAAAAACTGATTAGAACCTTTTAAGACTACCTTAGATCCCTTTGGAATACTTAATGCTGTAGTTAGCTTAAGTAAGGTCCGTTATCCTAAAAACAGTTTTTGATAGCTAAAGAGAAGTGATTTTGCACAACTATTTTCGGTTAGGGCTCTCGCGATAATGGGAAAAACCGAGGAGGGTAGTGAAAAGGTGGGGAGTATAAATCAACATGCACTCAGTAATTTGAGTGGGTGCTGTAGGATTCGAACCTACGACCTCTACCGTGTCGGGGTAGCGCTCTAAACCAACTGAGCTAAGCACCCAAAGTGGGATATATCTCTTTTCCCAAGAGCGCCTAATATACTCATATTTGGGCCTTTATAGCAAAAATCATTTCTATAATTTTCAAATTATCTAACTCGTAATAACTAAACCTTTTTTCTTTCAGCTCTGAGGGAGGTTTTGTATTTTTAAGATTCCCTAGAAGGTAAACAAAGAAGTTCTAATGGCTCAACGCAGAGAAGCACGAGAAGCAGTCTTACAAGCACTATATGCCAGCGATGTTGGCAAAGGACAGTGGACCCAGATTATCAAATCGGTAATAAAACCGAAGGTAGGTAACGATACAGAGACGTTTAAGTTCGCAGAACGCCTCTTTTTAAAGATCGTAAACAACCTAGATGAAATTGACGAGGTTATTACCGAACATATCAACAACTGGCGTATCGAACGACTTACCACTATCGATCGCTTGGTATTGCGCATGGCCATAACAGAGTTTCTGTATTTTGAACAGATTCCCACCAAGGTTTCAATGAACGAAGCTATCGAAGTTGCGAAGAAATTTTCTACAAAGAAATCCGGCAATTTTGTGAATGGGATTTTGGATTCGGCCCTAAAACAGCTTAACGAAGATGGCCGGATCCAGAAAAAGGGTCGGGGACTCATCGAAACTTCGCTCAATTCTTAGGCTGCTCCCATAGTGAATGAACAACAATTTATAGCTATCGGAGATATTCATGGCTGTCTTCGATCAATGGAAGCCCTTCTTAAAAAACTGGCTCCATATAAAGATCGTCAGTTCGTTTTTGTGGGAGACTATATCGATCGCGGCCCTAATTCTCGAGGGGTGGTTAATCGATTGCTTGAACTTCGTAACGAGGTTCATACGATCTATCTGCGAGGCAATCATGAGCAGATGCTGCTGGATGCCATCCATAAAAACAAACGTTCTATGTGGATGATGAATGGAGGGCGAACAACATTGCAATCATATGGTGGGATTAGTGAAGCAGCTGATATTCCTGATCAGCATCTCGACTTTTATAAGAATACTCAAATGTACTTCGAAACTGACAATTATTTCTTTGTACATGCCGGGCTGTCACCAGCTAAAACCATTGCCCAAAGCATTAACGAGGAGAATGAGGTAAAAGAATTTTTGTGGGAACGATCACATTTAAATGCGTTCGAAACGGCATGGGAGAAAACAGTGGTATTTGGTCATACTCCCACTGAGCAGCCGGTACAACGAAAAAATATGATCGGTATTGATACAGGATGTGTATATTCTCGCAAGGGATATGGCAAGCTAACAGCCGTAAAGCTTCCGGAAGAAGAATTTATTCAACAAGAATCTATTGACTGATATATCAAATAATTGATTTTTAACATTTATAACTACCTATAGCACATGAGTTTACGTTGTGGAATTGTAGGACTTCCTAATGTTGGAAAGTCCACCCTTTTTAATGCTTTAAGTGATGCCGGCGCTGATGCCGCTAACTTTCCGTTTTGCACTATCGATCCCAATATTGGGGTTGTGCCGGTACCGGATGAGCGACTTGATACCCTGTACGAAATTGTCGGATCGGAAGAAAAACTACCGACCAGTGTAGAATTTGTAGATATTGCGGGGCTCGTGAAAGGAGCATCCGAAGGCAAAGGAAAGGGTAATGCTTTCTTATCTCATATACGCGAAGTAGATCTCATTGTGCATGTGGTCCGCTGTTTTGATGATGAAAATGTGATACACGTAGAAGGGGATGTTAATCCTACCCGCGATGTACACATTATTGAAGATGAGCTCATTCTCAAAGATCTTGAATCGGTCGAAAAAAAGGTTGAAACGCTGAAAAAAGAGGCCAAGAGCGGTGCCAAAGAAGATCTTAAAAACCTGGAAATCGTTGAAAATCTGAAAGAGCATTTAGAAAACGGAAATGCTGCGCGGACGTTTGAGATTGGCGATGATGCAGCAGAAATTTATCGCGAACTTTTTCTACTATCCGACAAGCCGGTGCTCTATGCTTGTAATGTTTCTGAAGAAGATCTGGATTCGGGTAATGAATGGGTTGATGAGGTAAAGGAGATCGCCGATCGCTTTGATGATGAGGTTGTAACCTTTTGCGCCAAGATTGAAGAAGAGATTGCCGAGCTTGATGAAGAAGAACGAGCAATGTTCCTGGAAGAGCTGGGAGCCGAGAGTGCGGGACTGGAGCGACTGATCCGTGCAGCCTATAAAGAGCTTGGCCTTATTACCTATTTCACTACAGGACCCAAAGAAACACGCGCTTGGACAGTTAGAAGAGGAGCAAAAGCCCCTGAAGCGGCTGGAGTGATCCACAGCGACTTTGAACGTGGATTTATCCGTGCCGAGACCGTCAGCTATGAAACCTATAAAGAGTTAGGTTCTGAAAAGGCGGTGAAAGACGCCGGAGAAATGCGTCAGGAAGGAAAAGATTATATCGTGCAAGATGGCGACGTCATGTTATTCCGTTTTAATGTATAACACCGGTATTAAAATGAACAAAAAAGGAGATGGATTACTATTCATCTCCTTTTTTTATGGATTGTTATGCCATCAAGATTGACGATAAAGCTAGCTTGGATTACGTGATTTCAGTAATGTAATTAGTATTTTCTGACCCCATCTTGTTCTTCCCCTACACGCAGGGGAATAAACTTTTTTAATAGGTAGTTAGCTTGAAGTTTGGCCGGGATTCTGGGAAAGGCTATGGAGCTTTTAAAACCAAAACATATTCCGGGTAGACGTCCCTCTAGGCCAGGAGTGGGTCAGTATGCCAGCAGTGAAGGTTTAACATTTTCGACCTTTACGTATCCTAATCCCCGTTATGTTCAACCACCTCTTAATCTCCTCCTTCATAAGGAGGAGAAATAAATATGCTATCTTCATGGTCTGTAGCCACAATAAGATATAGCACCCTGTTTCAATATATTGTGCTATTAGTTTTAGATCTCAACTACAAAGGTGAAGCTGTCCAATAAGTCCAAAGTGACTGAAGGCCACCTAAATAATTAAGGCATGGCAATCTCCCACTACTACGCACAAGGCTTTGTAGAGCAAGCTAAATCCCTCTTCTCCAAGATGGACTTGGGTTATGCCTTTTAGGGGGTTCTGAGCAATGTTCACCTTCAGTCCTTCCTCCTTGGAGAAGTGCTTGTCCGCCGATCGGTGGAAGGACTGAAGGAGTTATCCATCTATTTTATCAGCAGCCTAATATGTTACGGTTTCCATGACTGCATCTAAACGGACAGCCTCAAAGGAATACATCAGCATCGTTGCCTATATCAACAACTGGAGGCTGTTTTTACCTGTCGCATCATTCAAATATAGAATGAGCTATGGCTATATTTACAACAAAAAAGTAGAGCTGCAGGTGAAGGGATATTTTTGTAAAAAGTATTTGGCTGATATCCCCTGGAGGGATTTTTGTTTTTGACCCGACATATATTTCTGGCAAGTGTCCCTGTCCCTGCAAACAGTAAAGAGAGGCCTGGAGTGGGGCAGAGGTTCTAAACCTCTAGACGGCTAACCATCCTGTTTTGTTTAGTTTCTGATTGACAAAGAGTCCTCTTCATTCTCTTTGAAGGAAAATGAAGCTGTATCTGCCGGTACTTTCGACGGATTGATGCGATCGTGTACGACCCAGGCACTGGGATAACGATCTTTAATAAGCTGTGAGAAGCTATTAGCTTTACTTCGATCCTGAAAATCCCCGATATGTACCTTATAGTAGGGCGAGCGAAATGACTGGTAGGCGTTTGCATCGTATCCTGCTATGGTAGTGTCAGCCCACATGCGAAAGGAGGTAGTGACAGAATCAGCAAGGGTAATATCACGAGTAGAGAGAATTTGTACCCGGTACCCATCAAAAGGGTTTCTGTTAAAAGAGGTATTAGAAGAATCCTTCTTTAAAAACCCTTGGGGCATATCCTGTTGCTGGCTAACATATAGATCGCTGAGTTTACTTCTATTCTCATTTAACAGCTTCTGCAGATCCGTTGCTGCCGACAAAGCGGTGGAATCTGCCGCAGTTGCTTTACGGTCATCAGTTGCTTTTTGGGTTGTAGAGCAGCCCCCGATAACCATTAGTGAGAGTATTAAAAGAAAGAAAACAGTATTACGTAGGTATTGAGTCATGTGGTTACAGTCCAACAGGATGCCAGGTAGTTTTTATTTCTTGGAAATCGGTGATAAAATAGGGCGATTGTGAATCGTCGGCCAGCCAATCTTCTATCGGTTTTCGTATGACGCGCTTTAAATTTAAAGTGGCATTCTCATCAATTTGTTTCCGGGCTTCTTCATCAACCGTGGTATCGGTATAAAAGAAAGCATTCACGTCCATATGAGTAGTCATATGCTCAAGCAGCTCATCGCGGTAGCCGGTAAGGATATTGACCACACCGCCGGGCACATCAGAAGAGTTAAGCACCTCTGCAAAACTAACGGCACTTAATGGGTATTTCTCAGAAGCCAATATAATACAGCTGTTGCCACCTACAATTACAGGAGCCATCACGGAAACCAATCCCAAAAGGGGACGTTCTTCCGGAGCCCAGATATTGACAATCCCCATCGGTTCGGGCATTGAAAAGTTGAAGTGAGAGCTTGCTACCGGGTTAATAGTGCCAAAAACCTGCTGATATTTGTCTGACCACCCTGCGTAGTATATAAGCCGATCGATAGAGGTATTGACCTCTTCCTCGGCTTCTTCATTACTATAGCCAATCGTCTCCAGCTCTTCGATAAATTGGGCTTTCCGCGTTTCCAGCATTTCGGCAATGCGGTAGAGAATTTGTCCCCGGTTATAAGCCGTACGATCATTCCAGCCGGGTTGTGCATCACCGGCGGCTACAACGGCATCACGGAGGTCTTTACGCGAACACTGGCAGGCATTGGCCAATACATTGTCATCCTTATCATAGACTTTATAGTACCGACCGGATTCCGTTCGCGGGAAGTTACCGCCTACATATGTTTTATACGTTTTCAAAACTTCTATTCTGTCTGACATAACCTAATATCTAATATTGTAAATTCTTTTCTCTAATGCGTTATCGTAACTTCACATAGGGATACAAACCGTGAAGCCCTCCTTCTCGGCCTTCACCGCTCTCCTTAAAACCGCCAAAAGGAGAAGTTGGATCAAATTTATTGTAGGTATTCGACCAAACAACACCGTTTCTGATCTTACTGCCCACTTTAAATATCTTCGAGCCTTTATCCGTCCAGACCCCACCGGCAAGCCCGTAGGGAGTGTTGTTAGCTTTTGCAATACCTTCTTCCGCTGTTCGGAATGTTTGAACCGTAAGAACCGGCCCAAAGATCTCTTCCTGTACAATCCGATTTGACTGCGCAACATTGGTGAAAAGAGTAGGGCGACAGAAATACCCCTCTTCTGGTATCTGGCAAGAGCTTTGATACATATCTGCGCCTTCATTAACACCGAGCTCCAGGTACTCATTAATTTTGTTGTACTGTTGCTCAGAGTTAACGGCACCAATATCCGTGTTCTTGTCTAATGGATCGCCCACAATAAGGGTTTCCATGCGGTCGCGCAGCTTTTGAATTACTTTGTCGGCGATGCCTTCTTGCACAAAAAGTCGTGATCCGGCACAGCAAACATGACCCTGGTTAAAGAAAATGGCGTTAATGATACCTTCCACGGCTTGGTCGAGAGGAGCATCTTCAAAAATAATATTTGGACCTTTGCCACCCAGTTCAAGAGTGTACTTCTTATCCGTACCGGCCAGTGATTCTTTTATGATTTTTCCAACCTTGGTAGAACCGGTAAAAGCAATTTTGTCAATTCCTTTATGATTAACAATGGTAGATCCGGTTTGGCCTGCACCGGTTACAATATTAACCACGCCATCGGGGAGGCCGGCATCCCGGCACAATTCTGCAAACTTAAGGGCGGTAAGCGAGGTGGTTTCGGCCGGTTTTAGCACTACGGTATTGCCGGTGGCCAGGGCAGGGGCAATTTTCCAGGCTAGCATCAGCATAGGAAAGTTCCAGGGGATAATTTGCCCTGCTACACCCAAAGGCTCTGCTTTTTTGCCGGGAAAAGCATATTCCAGTTTATCAGCCCAACCGGCATAATAGAAAAAGTGTGCCGCTGCCAATGGTATATCCACATCCCGTGATTCCCGGATGGGTTTGCCACCATCAAGGGACTCTAAAATTGCAAATTCTCGCGCCCGTTCTTGAATAAGACGTGCCAACCTGAATATATATTTTCCGCGTTCTTTGGCTTCAAGCTCAGACCATTCATTTTCAAAAGCATTGCGAGCAGCCTTCACCGCTTTATCAATATCTTGCTGGGTAGCTTCGGCAAAAGAACAGAGTGTTTCTTCGGTAGCAGGATTAACAGAATCAAAATATCGACCCTTTTCGGGTGCTACGAATTCTCCATCGATATAGAGATCGTACTGTTCTTTAACTTCAGCATGCTCAGTACTTTGGGGAGCATCATCATATTCCCAGACTCCGTCAAAGTTAAGCTTTGAGCTGGGCGAGGATGGCTTATAGGGCTTTTCCTCAATAGTGTCGGCAGTTTGTTGATCGTCGGACATAATATGTTGATCAATTAAAAAGTTAATAAACTGTTTTAGTCATTAGAAAAATAATCGGCACTTTGATAGACACCGGTCTTCTGCTTGACAATCTGCATGAGCAGGTCGTTTGCGAGGGAAGAAGCACCGAAGCGGAAATAATCGGGCGTTAACCAATCGGTGCCCAATGTCTCTTTTACAATAACAAGATATTGTATAGCCTGTTTGGCTTTTCGAATACCGCCGGCCGGCTTCATCCCCACCATGCGACCGGTATCATAAAAATAATCTCTGATTGCTTCCAACATTACTAAGGTAACAGGTTGGGTTGCAGCGGGTTTTACCTTTCCGGTAGACGTTTTAATAAAGTCGGCGCCGGCATGCATGGCGATATCGCTTGCTTTTCGAACGTTCTCGTAGGTTTGTAATTCGCCGGTTTCTAAAATCACTTTCAAATGAGCATCGCCGCAGGCCTCTTTTACTGCAGCTATTTCATCATATACATAGCTATAATTTCCCTTTAAAAATTCGCCTCGTGAAATAACCATATCCACTTCATCGGCCCCATCTTCAACAACCTTTTTAGTTTCTTCGAGTTTCGCTTCCAGGGTACTCATTCCACTAGGGAATGCAGTAGCAACGCTGGCAATATTAATATCAGTACCTCGGAGAGCTTTTTCAGCAACACTCACCATGTTAGGATAAACGCAAACAGCAGCTACTGTGGGAAGTTGTGGCAGCCCTGCATAAGGTTCTTTGGCCTTTTGGCAAAGCTGAATAACTTTTCCGGGCGTATCCATTCCCGCGAGGGTGGTAAGATCTACCATGCTCAATGCGAGCTTTAAGGCCTGTACTTTAGACTCTTTTTTGATGCTCCTGGAATTAAGACGTGCTACCCGCTCCTCTATACCTACTTGGTCAATAGAGACGGTTTGATTGAAATCAGAAATCTTCAAAATGAAATCTTCTTGGTTATAGAATTGTTACTTACGAGGTACGAAACAGTGCCGTGCAGAAGTTAAGGATAAGATAACTATTACACCAAAGTTATACGACTAAATCTCACCATCGGTAAAAATCTCATCCGAATAACCTTTTTAAAATTCAGTTAAAACAAGACTAATAAAAAATGGAGTGATTTCTCTTTCATAGTTGTTAAGGTCACAGATATCTAAAAAATTTGATTGGATTGAATAGTCGTTACAATAATATCACAGGCAATAAGGTATATCATCAATAAAAAGCAGATGCCTGTAAATACAAACCGTACCCGGTAAAGAGTTCATATTGCATACTAAATATACCTATAACCACCAATATGTCATTGGTGATATTTACCGAAAAAACACAATTATAAACCATTATTATATAGTAGTTTAGATGACTTTATCTAATAAGAGTTCCAGGAACAGTAACAGCCGTATCCGTATTATAGCTGTTTTTGTGATATTGGCTACTTTTTTAGTTGTGGCTTCGTATTATGGCACTAAAACAATGTCGGCCGTTCGAGCCTATGTGACAGGAGAGGGGCTCTGGTCAAAAGCTCAAAAAAGGGCTACCAGGCATATCCTGGAATATATGCAATACGAGGAATTAAACGATTATAAGCAGTTCAAAGAGACCTTGATCCTGCATAATCAATTTTCCACGTCTCGGAAAGCAATGATCTCTGATCCCCCCGATCCTAAAACAGCCCGTCAAGGATTTCGTGCTAGTCAGCTACATCCCACCGATATTGAACTTATGGTATGGCTGGGCAGCAATTTTCATGATTTTACCTATGTGAAAGAGTCATTTGAAATTTGGAAAAATGCTGATCGTAAGATTGCAGAGCTTGAATCCGTTGCTCAGAATTTTCACCAACAGGCATTACAAGAAAAAATGTCGCCCCGGCAACGTAAAGAGTATGTGCAAAAAATTGCCCGGATTGACGAAGAGTTAACTGGTTATGAGGATGCTTTTACCGCCACACTTACCAGTGTAGCCCATGGATTGCGAGTAATAATATTCTGGTTTATTGCCGGCTTTGGGTTGCTGCTTACGGTCGTAGGTTATCTTATTACCGCGGCAGATTTTAAAAAAATCAATGACCTCAACACCAAACTCGAACGCCTGTCACTGGTAGCATCAAAAACAACCGATGCCGTTATAATTACCGACTCCCAAGAGCGTATAATTTGGGTGAATGCGATGTTTGAGAAACTGACAGGCTATAGCCAGCAAGAGGTGAAGGGCAGGGTGCCCGGTGAAATTTTACAGGGAGAGGAAACAGATACTGAAACCGTACAGGAGTTGGCAATGGCGATCGGGGAAGAAGAATCGATCAGAAAACGCATTCTGAACTATACCAAAGAGGGCGAAAAATTGTGGCTGGATATCACTATTGATCCGATATTTAATGATGAGGGAGAGTGCACAAATTTTATTGCTATTGAACGGGATATTACCGAACAGATCCAAAAAGAAGCTAAAGTCCGCGAAAGTTTAGAGCGGTATGATGTTGTGGCCCAGGCAACAAGTGATACTATTTATGATCTGGATCTCGAAAAAAATGAGATTAGCTATAATGAGGTTGTTCATGATATGTTTGGCTACGACAAAACTGAAATTGCCAATCTGCAAAAATGGTGGGAGAAGAAAATTCATCCCAACGATAGGCAGGATGTCGTAAGCAAGGTCGATAAAGTGATTGAAAACGGGAAAGATCGTTTTCAAATTGAGTATCGCTTTAAATGTAAGAATGGCAGTTATAAACATATCTTTGACAGGGCTTCTGTGGTACGAGATGAGCGGGATAATCCGGTACGAATTATTGGGGCAATGCAGGATATTACTGAAAGTAAAAAAGCGAAGCAGAAAGAGGAACGTCACCGCCTATTGTTGCAATCGATCACGGAAAATGTGGAAACCCCGATTTGGATCCGCAACAAAAAAGGTAACATCATCCTCGCAAATAAAGCCTGGAAAAAACTGTTCAATCTTGAAAATAAGGAGGTGGTTGGGCATTCAATGTTTGATTTACTTGACTCTGAGGTAGCCAAAAAATTTCATGAGAATGATCTTAATATCATTTCTAATCGGGTTACTCAGACATTCTATGAAAGTGTAAAAATAGATGGTGTTGAACGGTATTTTGTAACTTCTATGTTTTCTCTTGATGATGTGCCGGGCCTTGAAAATGCCATAGGAGGAGTAGCTATCGATATTACGGCCCGTAGACAAGCAGAGAATAAGCTTAACGCCGCAGAACAGAAGCTGCGTGAGATTGTTGAGCACAGTACCAATATGTTCTACCGACATACAACCGATCACGTGCTAACCTATGTGAGTCCACAATCCAGAGAGTTTCTGGGTTGTAGACCCGAAGAAGCCAAAACAAAATGGACTGAATTTGTAACCGACAATCCCCAAAATAAGGAGGGGCTAAAGAAAACAGAGGAGGCAATCCGTACCGGCGAAACCCAAGAACCGTTTGAGTTAGAACTACAAAAGAAAACCGGCGATATTATATGGGTAGAGGTAAATGAAGCCCCGATCGTAAAAGATGGAGAAACGGTGGCAATGGTCGGGTCACTCACCAATATTACCGAACGCAAAAAAGCGGAAGATGAAATAAAAGATGCACTTAAAGAGAAAGAAACACTTCTTGCGGAAGTCCATCACCGTGTGAAAAATAACATGGCTGTAGTCTCGGGGATGATGCAGCTACAGGCCTATCAAGAGGAGGATCCCCAGCTGGAATCAAAACTACTCGATAATGTGGCTCGTATAGGCACAATGGCTTCCATTCATGAGCATATCTATCAATCGGAGATGTTTTCCAGTATCGCGTTCTCACAAAATATTAGAACCATTGCCGATAAACTGGTTGATACCATGCAGGTTGAAACCGATATTAAGATTACCACAGATCTTGAAGAGGTCGAATTGGCATTAAATCAGGCTATTCCATCCTCTCTTATTATCAGTGAGGTTATTACAAATGCCTTAAAACATGCTTTTAAAGACCGTGCAAAAGGGAATTTACAGTTAAAAGTGGAAAAAAAGGATCGCCTTGTAGATGTTACTGTTAAAGATGATGGAGTAGGGTTGCCAAACTATTTTAATGCTACGAATGAATCTGATTCGCTGGGGATGCATCTTATTCAGAAACTCACTAAACAGCTCGATGGCACCTATGAATACCAGCCGGTAGAAGAGGGGACCGTATTCAGGTTATCGTTTAAAAAAGATTAAAACGCCCCTTGGCCTAACATTGGCATTAAGAAATATATCAGCTCGGAAATAACCGACTGTTACTATTTTATAATGGTAGTATTGGCGGTATTTCGTTATTATCATTGATACTTACTTTATTAAATCAGGTAAAACAGAGAGAGTATCCTGGTTTAATATACTAACCGATTTAAAGACGGAAACATCATGAAAAAAATAATTCTTTTAGTAATTGTATTAGTCGGGTTAGAAGTGGCCGTGAAAGCCCAATCTTCTTCTAAACTTCGATTCTATGCAGGTTCGGGCATTACCTTGCCCATACATTCTGACCATTATGATAATTTTGAAGGTAATTGGTCACCGGGATATAATATTAATTTCGGCATCGGTTATGTTTTTTCTCCGGTTCTTACCCTATCAACAACGGTTGATTTTAGTCGTGTCAATTTTGATGAGAACTACTTTGCCGGTTTCTACCAGTTGGGAAATGAGTTAATATATGAAAATGCCAATTTGAAAAGTACATGGGGAGGAACGGCCTCTCTCAGAATTTCACCGTTTCCTGATCGGCCGATTGGCATACCATTTTTTAAAATTGGGGTGGGAGCATCACAATTTCGAGAGGTTTCCCAAACCAAAGTGACAAGCCAAAATATAGGAACAGAGGTAACTGTTTCCGAAACATTTCGGAACTGGGGACCTACAGCTTCTTTAGGAGCCGGATTTAAATTCAACTTATCCAATAATTTACACCTTCTAGCTGAAGTTAATTATAAGGCTTGGTTTGATGCTAATGGAAACAGTCCTACGCAATATCTGCCTATTGAAATAGGAATAGAATTTTAAAGCAGTAACCATCTGAAGACATTGTGATATACCGGATCAGAATTGCGGATGCGTACCGCACCGTGCTGACGAACCGGCAAGAATACAGGATTGAACTGCTGATTTTTCTGATCTAATATAACGGGGTCTTGAGGTGGAGTGGAGGAGGGAGGATTGTCACCGACTAGCCATATCAGTACCGAATCTTCGGCGGCCTGTGAGGAGCCGGAAGATTGCTTGGGACGCCCGTACCGTGTGCCACTGAATCGCACTGTTGTTTGTTGGGCGGATAATATAACCTTGCCCTTCACCGTACCGCTATTTTGAGCCCATACCGATTCCGAAGTGGAGGAGACCAACATCAAGCAGCTAATACCGGCTGTAATAACAAAGGCTATTCCTTTCATCCCGTACTTTATTTGATTGGATATGTGAAGAAATATCCACAGTTGGACCCAAAGTACCAAATTTTAGTTTTGATTGTAGAAATATGGAGAGAAATAAAACGAACGTTTGGTAAGGATTAGCTTGCCCACGTTCTACGGGGGCTACGTTGAAGTGCTGGTCCGCTGTAAGGTTAAGACTATTCTTGCGGCCCGGAACCTGTCTCATGGCGACTGTTCAAATAAACTTTGGCAGCAGGCATCACCCTGCCGGTCCGCCCGTCGCGTCCGTCTTTTCCGGGTTTTCCCGGTGTACCGTTCAAAGGTCCGGTGTCTGTTTGCTTTTCATTTTCCGATCTCTTATACGGAAGGCCTCCTCTTCCGGGCCGCCCGCCTTTGCCTCCGGCTCCGCCCTTGCCCGGTTTACCCGGCAGCCCTTTCTTAGAGTAATAACGGATGTTATCGATCTCGTCTTCAGGAACTTCCAAAAAAACATTGGATGAAATACCGCCATGTCCAGCGCGGCCTCCTTTTCCACCATTCCCTCCCGGGCCACCATCGCCACCATGTCCCGGCTCAACGTTTTTTTCAACAGTTCTAAAGCCATCTGCTCCCGTTCCGCCGTCACCGCCGCAGCCTCCGTTACCACCGTCACCACCATTTCCGCCGCTTCCGGGAATAACCCCCACGGTAACGGGCGACTGAGTTGTCAAATGTCGCAAATTGATTTCTGCAAGCCGGCAGGCACCACCGTTAAGTCCGGACTCACCGTTTGTGCCGGCTTCACCGGGAGTACCATCTTTTCCATCTAAACTTTCTTTTTTGAAAAGCTGATCTGTGACAGGTCCCAGAAAGGTTGTACCCAATCGGGGTTGCCGGCCATCTGCTCCTTTTTTTCCATCCGCACCGTCCCGACCATCAGCCCCGTCAAAATCACCCATCCGGTAGCCGAAGCCATGGGGAGTATCCAGAATACCGATGTCATAATTTTCGGGTGAAGAACCTTCTTTAACTAACTTTTGACAGGTTAAAATAAAGGCATTTCCCCGTACGATGATTGATGCATTAGCTTCCAGTGTCAATTTTCCGATGTTAACGATATTATACATCTCTTCGCGTTCGTCAACATCCCATTCGGAGGGATGAACGCTGAGATCCCATACTTCCCCGGCCGGAACAACTTTCTCCAGTATTGAGAGGGTGCGTACATATATCGGCAGATGGTTGTTGTGGCCGCCTTTGTCTCGCTCTTCCTCCAGTGGATGATCGGCAAATACATAGGCTTCACCTCTGTCATGCATACCCTGCGGAATTCGGCTTCTGTACTCCAGGCCATCGAGAAAGGTTTCACTTCTTTTCCTGCGCTGGGCTTTTGTTGCCTGTGACAAGATACGCCGCGCTTCCTGCATGGTGGCAATACGATGGTAGGTATTTTGCGATTCACCTTCATACAGCAGGGACAGATCCTGTCCTGCGTTGGCAGCAATAGCCTTGAACTCTTTGAGCTGCTTCCGGCTGAGGTTCAGCTTTGATCGAATGGGGAAAATTTCTTTCTTCAAAATATCAGGGATTAAATTCTATCCAGTTTTGTGCTAACTTAGCCGGATAAACAATACCTCTTCCGGCTGAGGTGGTGCGACCCAGCGCCGTAGCAAGTGTTTGACCGACACTGCCAAAACGTCCGGGCAATGCACTGAAACAGATCGATAATTTGAGAGGGGGAACATAGCCTCTTCGGAGTTGTGCACCCTGGGCATCCAGATACTGGTGTTGAGCATTCAAATAATCAGCGAAAAGTTTGGAGGACATAGGTTGTGTATATCCTCGTTCTGTCAGCGGAAAGACAAACCGCCCCACGCCATGCAGGGCAATGACATCTGCCTCCTCATTTCCGCCGGGACTCATTTTAAATACAGCATCATCCCGCCCATAGGAATTGCGGATGGCTTGCCTGGTAGATAAATATTGATCTTCCTGCACACTGGTCAATAATACCTGACTGTTTTCTCCAATATCCAGTTTTGTGCGAATATCGTTAAAGTCTGCTGCACTTAACTCTTTAGGCATTGATCCAAAAAATCCGAAATGAGCTCCCGAAGCCATCAGGGCACCACCTGCGCCGGCAACAGTACCTATGGCGATATTCAGAGCCGTTTCCTTACTGAAAAATGGTTGTCCCGTCATGGCGGAACTGACCGCCGATGAGGCTGTAGCTCCCGCAAAGCCACCGCTGATCATTGAGGTTGAAGCTCCCAGCCGCGTGACAAATGTGATGTCTTCTGCGGTGTTACGACCGGCATTGTAGGCCAAGTTTATAGCCCCTCTTCCTGCTGATCCACCTACACCGGCACCGACCAGCCCTCCGGCAAAACCGGATAAAGCATCGACCAGGGCTCTTTTGCCGGTAAACTTTTCTCCGGCAATGCCGGCAGTTGTGGCGTCTCCAGCCAGTGCGCCCGCTGTTCCGGCGACGGCTCCCACAGCCGCAGAAACTGCCAGTTCCGTTCCGAACAGAACGGCTCCTGCTCCTCCTGTGGCAACTGTTACAATAGTACCTACTACCGCACCGACCAAAACAGCCCACCAGGCGGCTTCTCCATCGGGATCGACCATATTCATAGGATTATTGCCGACAAATACATATGGCGAATCGTATTGCTGTTTTGGATCGGTGTTATAAAAGCGGCGAAGCTTTGGATCATACAATCGGGCTCCGGCATTGTACAGGCCGGTTTCGGAATCAAACTCATAACCCCCGAACAGGTATTGAAGCAGTTCGGTGTTGCTCTCGTTGCCTTCAATCAGGCCACCGAAGGGCTCGTACTGATAGGCAGAGATAACCGTTCCACTGCTGTCAGTCAGTATCCTGGGAGACTTGAGATGATCTTTTTGAACGGCATGTAATTCTGAAGCTGTTTTCAGACCAAACAGCCCACTCGGGCCGTAGAGAAAATCTTTGGTTTGATCATTACCATTACTGTGTGTTGTTTCTTCCAAAACGGCACCGACAATATTCCTGGAATAGGTCCTGGTTTTTTGAGAGGATTTCTTCATCACTCTCTTTTCCTTGTCGTCATAAGTAAAACGGATAGTGCCGTTGGACTTTGTTTCAATCGAATTTGCCTTGCTGCTGTAAATATCCCGCAATATTTGTGTTATTCCCCGTGGAAGAGCTGATATCGTAGCACCATTTTCATCTTTCGTAAAGTCCACTTTGTCGGAACCAGCTGTGTTTTTTACGAAATCGGTACCGTCTTCATACTCATAGGTTTCACTGTCCACCTTCAGAAAATTGCCATTGGCATCGTAGGTAACGGGAGTGTCCAGCCCCAATGACCATTGGGATGCTTCTTTATCTCCCAACAGGCAATCGGCAACGGCAACCCGATATGCATTATCATAGTCGAAACGATAGGTCAGCTCAGAAGGTACTTTATTAGTCGATGGGAGGTCTAGCTGGATGCTGTTCGATGCTACATTTCCATCATAAAATCCTTTTCCGTTGTACCCACCTTTGATGTATGTGATATTTTCGATTATCTGCGGGCCGTTTATTTGTGTGATCCATCCCTGTGAATTGTAGCTGTAATTTGTGGTAAGGGGATTCGAGGGATTGATCTTGTTGGTTTCTTTCAGCACCTGATCTCCGGCATTATATGTAGTTTCCAAAAGAACATTACCTTCGGTATCGGTAATTTTTGCCACCCGTCCCACTTCATCGCGGACGTACGTCAGATCGAGGCCGGAAGGGTAGGTGGTTCCTTTGAGATTACCCAGGTTATCATAGTCATAGCGAGTTGTAAAGGTGGAATTTTCGGCAGTCAGGTTAAGGACGACTTCAGACAGCTTTTGGCGATCGTTGAAATGATGGAGTACTTCTACCTCAACTGTATCTTCTTCAGCAGGACTCATGACCTCTATTTTGGTCAGTTGCCCCAGATCGTTCAGGGTCTTTTCATCTCCATTATAACTGTATTTGTATCGTGGATGCGTAGATTGATCGGTTCCGGGCCAGTCGGGGGCTGTATCAGCTTTTTCCTGTAATTTGTCAGCGTTCCATTCGTGAGGAAAATAGCCCTCTTCAATGATACGGTCTTCGGAATCGTATTTTTTATACAATACCATTCCCTGGGCCGACTGTTCCGGATTCTGGGAAAAGCGTACCAGTCCGTCGGGGTTATAAATAAAGCTGACATTTCCCGAGTCGGGTCCTTCACTTTCAGTGAGCAATCCTTTCGTATTGTATGATTTACTGCGCTGCCAGTCGGAGGGTTTGGAATCTTCGGGCGGATCAAAATAATTGGGGAGCTGTTCTGTTTTTACTTTTCCGCTGTCGGAATATGTTATCAGTGTGGCACTTTTGATGTCACTGCTGTTATCCATCGGAATGACATTGAAAACCTGTTTCCCGAGTTTGTTCTGAAGCGAATACTTCGACTTGCCGTTTTGATCCGTCCGCGTCGTTTTAAAATACTGATTCGCAGGCAGATTGGGCTGATCGTCTTCTGTATTGGAACCATAAGCATACTTGACAGTGTGATCACTGTCGGATCCGGTGATGGCAAAATCTTTTCCCGGTGCTCCGATCTCTATGGTTCGTCCCAGCGGAGAGTCTTCAAAACGTTTGCGACTATAGGGATAGCCTTCGTCATCCGGCAGGGCGTCGGAAATAGCTCCTTCCATGATGCCCGTATCCCAATCCAGGGAAGTGACAGCATCGGTCCGGTACTTCATCAATGAACCGGAATCTGTTTCCAGTGTTGCTGCTTTTGTAGTAACGGCCGGACGGAGCAAACTGTCGTACAGCGTTTGAGTCACCGTAACCTTACCGTTTTCCAAGGATTGGCCTTGCTGTTTCTTCCCTCTGCCATCAACATATTTGACGCCTGCCTGGGGCTGCAGACCGATCAGAAAATTAGAAAAGCGAACCTTGTTGCCGGTAAACAACTCCGGATTGCCGGTCGGCATTTGGTCCGGCAGGTAGTTGAATATCAGCCTTCCTTTGATATAGAGTAATACAGCAGCCTTGCTGATCACAAGAGTCCATTCATCTCCCGGAGCAGAACTGGTAAAGGAGCTGTCGATACTTTTGTTGTTTTTGTGGTCAATGAGCTTCCATTTGGATTCGGAAGCAGTCCATTGAAGCGTAAGATCACTACCTATTTTAAGTCCCATATCGGCATCGATAGTTTCATCGGCTTCCATGTTGAGACTGACCACATAATTGCTTTTGAATGATGCATTTGAAAAAACGATACTGTCCCGGCTATTACCCGTGTGTATGAGGTATCCTTTTTCGGAAGACCAGGCAGAGGTATCGGAGGGCTCCCAGTTTTTGTCTAAAATGCCATTGTTGTAAAACCGGTCAAACCAGGTTTCACCCATAGGCTGAAAATTGATCAGCGCATTGGGCTCAGTTTTCTGGAATGTACCGTCGACCTGTCGTGAGAGAAAATAAGATGCCATCCGTACAATTCCACGGGTATCGTCTGTTTGTCCCGCGATGCGACCGAGATTATCATAAAACCTCCTCAGGGTGCTGTCATATGGGCCGAGTTCTGCGGTCTGGTGGAAATAGACCTCTTCATAGACCGATGCCTGGTACGGATTGTCGAAGGGATTGAAGCCCACATTGTCAACAAAGACATTCACACTTCCCTTGTTAAATGGTGCTATTTCCAGCGTAACGGTATTTTCTGAAAATTCAGAAAGGTCCAGAGTTTTAAAATAGAATTGCCAGTCATCGGAAGTGTTTATCTGAATTGTTTCCGTTTTCAATACGTTATCGCCATCCTTGAATTTGATGGTCCATCCGGCCGGGTTGTCGGATTGATAATTCTTACTCGGTTTTGCCCAAAAAGTAAGCATGTAAGCCCGGTCTTGATTGTCCGGTGTTAGCTGAAGGGCTGATCCGGTGGTGTCGGGAGGAATATTCAATGATCTGGTGCCGGAGTATGAAATGGTGTCGGTGACAGGGGTATGGCTGTCGAGATTCCAGCGGCCGGGCGATTCATAGTTTTCGAATCCATAATAGTAGGCTTCCTGTCCTTTCAGGCTGGCGTTGCTGAAAAGAGCGATCTCGACTCCCTGATCATCGTTATAGATCGTAGAATGTGTTTTTCCGATCGGGGCTTCACTTTCGATTTCCAGCCCGTGATTTGACCGAACACTTATACTCGATTGTTTTTGCCAGAAGCTGGAATATCCGCTGCCGGAAGACCAGTTTTTAAAGTCGAAGTTGCCAGAATCATCGCCGCCCAGCCAGAGGTATGTTTCAAATAGTGCAGGAAGAAAGAGGGATCTTCCGTCACCCAATTCAATTTCAAAATTCTTATATGTTGTGGCTCCCGAGCTAACAACCGTTTCCGTATCATCGTCGACATTTACAGTAGTTTTCGATTGTATGATGGCTCCCAGATTGTTGGTATACCAGAGTGAAGGAAATTCTTCAAATCCATAGGTAGAGCGTTTTTGGTGTACCTCTTGTTTCCCCGCAGCATTATAGGCCGACAGTTCCTGTTTGGTGACTCCTCCCGAGGCCTGATTGTAGTCGTATTTGGTTATACTGGTTACCTGGTCCTTTACTTTTGTGGATTGTACGGCCCGGATTATAGCTCCGAATATCGGTATATCTCCACTGGCATCGGGCCTGTCGGCAATGGTATTTACAACTTCAAAATCTGTTGAGGTTACAGCTACCTTATTGTCTGAAGAATCAAGCTTTGTCTCCCGGATCAGGGCTCCATCCAGATACGTTGACTCAGCCAGATTTCCTTTTTGGATAGCGGTTCCGCCCAGGCTGTTAAAAAATTCGTATACGGTCGATCCGTTTTCTGTGCCTTCTCCTTTTGTAACAGTGGTTTTAAAGAATTTGGCCACTGCACCGTTGAAATCACAGGCGGCATTGTCGGGGTCAAAGCTGTATCGGATTGTTTCTGTTTCAAAACCATCGTCTATGGTTACTTTTGTCGCAGGATAGCTTTCAATCGGGTCTTCTATGGATTGACCCAGATAACGATACAGCGTAATTGAAGATGCATCATCAAACTCTTTATCAAGGGGCAGGTAGGTCAGAAAGGAGTTGAGGCCTCCCGGCATTTTTCCATTGGTATTGGATACGAAACGGCCATCATTGACAAGGCTGAAATAACGTTCATTAACTTTGGCAAAAGACTTAACTTTACCGTTATCGATGGTCAGTACTTCGGTACCTTCGATGGTTTTGCCATCATCACTCTTAATGAGGTAAACCATAAAATTGGGACCCTGGTTGATCAGCGTTGTAGTATCCGATCCTTTCGGAATGCTGTAGACTGGTGGGTCTTTCAGTGGTGTTACCCAATCGGTTGAGGTATCCCTTTCATAGATGTCGATATTGAAAGTAAGGAAGTCTTTAGCTGCCGAAGGAAAGTAGGAAATAAGCCGGTCTCCGACAGGGGCCGAATCAAATAAAGTGATGGCTTGTTCCTGCCATTTCAGTGATTGGGTATCGGGATCAAAAACCTGTACCATTCCGATTACCCGGTTTTCTGAATTTTCAGTTTTTACGACAAAGTCCGGTCCGGTTGCAAACCAGAAAATGGTACCGTCGGACACCTGCTGTTTTAACTTTAAATTGTTATTGCTCAGCCAGTCCTCCCCGTTGTATCGAAGGAGGTGGGGACCGCTCGAGATCAGACCGGTCCTTTGAGGATTGGCGATATAAGGTATCGTCATCTTTCCGCTCGGACTGCTTTTGGGCAGAGACAGAGATTTTGTGACAGGGGGTTTGAACTTGTATTTATCGTCGCCGTCAGCTCCCCACTGGTAAATGGTCAGATCATATTCAAGGGTGCCCGTGTCGCTTTTTGTAACATAGGTGGCAGTGATAGCCCAGGGAAGGGGAGACCAGTGAAAATTGGACGTTACATCACTTTGATCTATGGTGATCTCCGTCGCCTTTCGGCTGTCACCGGTATGCCACTGCGCCAGTTCGTCGAGATAATACAATGTCAGCTGATTGTCCTTTTTTCCCGGTGCTCCCTGTAAGTCATAGGGCAGGAACATCAGTAAATTGCCGGTGCCGGTGAAGAAAAGCGTAGTATCGCCGGGTCTTTCGGGAGGAGAGTAGCCCGGAAGGCTTGCTTTATCCCATTTGCGCTGCAGGCCGTTCCAGGTATACGTATTGACTTTATAATTAATGCGGTCGGCAACTGCAAAATATTTCGATCCGCCGGTTACTATCACATCTTTGGATTGCAGTTGAATAGGATCGTGGGAAATGGGAATCCATCCGCCAACTATGTTCGGATCTTTATGATAGGCCCGTACTGAATAACTATTTCCGTTTTCATTTTTGTAATATAAAACCACAAAATCTTCCTGAACTTCGCAATCCAGGGTGTCGAGGTCTATAAAATCTTTGACGATATTCACCGGAGGTGTCCACACCTGCCAGCGCCCGATCCAGCTGTAGATCGCAATTTGGAGCGATCCCTGATTGTACCATGTCACCAGTGCGTAATCATCGCCGAACCAGACACGCGGTGTACTGCCGGGAACGGGATTTGAAATACTGAGATCCCTCGCACAGTTCTTCAATTCTGTTTTGGAGTAGGTGTAGGTGACGGTATTGCCTTCGGCATAGGTAATACTTTCCAGGGCCCCCGGATGCGTATCCGAAGCACCATAATACGTCATTTCCGTATCGGGAAAAGAACGTCCGGTTCCCAGGGTTTTTGTTACTTTGGTCAATATTCTTTTAAAGGTGTTGCCGAAAAGAGGATCGCTGGTAGACGGAGCCGCGGCATAACGTTTCAATTCATAATCGAAATTCAAAGTAAAGAGCACATCGCCTTTTTTGTTGTTTACCTTTATATCGGAGAGATAACGGCTTTCATATTTCGATTGAAAGGCATTCGGCTTATTATCGGGCGTTGCCTTGTTTGGGTCAGCATACTCTCTGGGACTTTGTGGCGAGGAGTTATCAAAGGTTTTGTCTTTGTAGTTGAAATGTACGGTTCGTCCCAGTACTTCCGTGATTTTAGTTAAATAAGTAGCCTTGGTATAGGGCAGGCCGTCGGAGCCGACCTTTTGAAGTACCTGTTCATACTCGAACGTCACCCGGTCGTTCCAGATGGTATAGGAAGAAGCAAAGTTCCACACTCTGGCGTATTGAGTTTGCAGGCGTTCGCCGGGTTTTGAGCTGCTGTGGGTGAGAATACCGGGGCCTTGCCAGTTTCCGTTTCTAACTCCCCATTCGATAGTCCGGTTCCGGGAAGATTTGATTCCGTCGGTAATGGTGACATTTCCACCAAATACACTGGTAATACCATTGGAGAAGGTGATTTCCCAGCGTTCGAACCGGGGATAATAGCGAATACGCGAAAAATCATATCCCTGCAGTTCATATGAGCAGCCGCCGTCGAAAACTTTGATTTTCGATGCATCATCTTCCAGACTCAGCCGAAGGACAAATTCATTGACGGAGTCGGTGATTTCCCAGTTTTTTCCGGCTGTTTGAACAGTAATAGTGGAAGAAGCATCAATCCGCAGCCCCTGAGAAAGCAGGGCTGTGGACAATGCTTCACTGAATTTTTGGTTATCCAGATCCTTTGACAGGCTCTTGTCGATTTCACCTCTTAACCAGGATTTGTTGTTGCGATAGAGCTGATTTCGAATCCCGGTACGGACAAAATAATAAACATTGTCTTCCCGGGTACCTGTTCCGTTGGTCTCAACTTCGATCCGGTCTATGGGCATATCCCAGCCCAGCCCGAGAATAGAAGTAGGGGCCGTCAGATTACGGGTGACGGCCTGCTCACTGATATTGCTTTTGTATAATGCAGCAACCTGGAGATCTAGCCCGTTCCGGCCGGTAAAAGAAACCAGTGGAATATTAAAATTTACATCCCCTCTGAAAAGATTGACTGTTTTTGCAATCTGATCACTGCTGTTATCAAACTGGAAGGGATGTATCTGCGGGCTTTGCAGGATATCTGGACTTTTCATATTTCAGTGGCTTAGGATTCAGTAACGTAGATCGTACCCGGAGCTCCCGTTTGGGTACCGGCATTTCCGTTGTCACCAGAGTTTCCGGCAGATCCACCGCTTCCACTGGAACCTCCACTACCTGTGGGACAACCGGAGGCACCGCCGCCGCTTCCGCCTTTACCGCCATTTCCGGGGTCACCGCCGGGACCTCCCAGTCCGCCGTTACCGGGATTGGCAACAGAACTTTGTTTAACGATCTTTTTTGCATTATCGGTTGGTACGGTAACATAGATATCGTTTCCGGCCACAGCGTCGCCTCCTTGTCCGCCGTTGCCTCCTCTGCCGCCATTACCACCATTGCCGCCGTCGGCACCATCGGTATGTTCACAGCCGCAGGTAGCTCCGTTGCCACCGTTACCACCGTCACCACCATTGCCACCTTTGCCGCCTTGTCCACCTTGTCCGCCGTCGCCGGAGCGTGTGTAAATAACAAACTGGTCGGCACTGCCTCCGATGCCTCCGGATCCAATAGTAATATTGGCGGTGAGAGAAGGTAAACCTTCGCCACCTGTCTTGCCCTGTGAACCTGTACCTCCGCTACTGCCTCTTGCACCGGGTTTACCGTTATCACCGGCAATGCCACCTCCAGAACCACAAGTTCCGTCTTTTCCCTTTATTCCATCGTCACCATTGGTTCCATGCGCTGCCTGGGGTGGTGTTGTTCCTGTTACACCGAAGATACCGAGGTCATAGTTCGCTCCTTGGGTCGATCCCGAATTCCGGACCAGCTTTTGCACACTCATTTTCAGTACTGTATTTGCTATTTTAATAGACGAACCAGGTTCCATCGTGAGCGTGCCTAGGTTTATTACAACAGGACTGGTTGAGGTTCCCAGATCCCATTCTTCTCCGGCCGCAAGTGTTTTGTCCGGCAGGGAAGAGACCTGAACATCCATTGGAAATTTTGCAGCAATTTGGGTTTGTTCTTCATTGCTCAGAGGTGTGTCGCAAAATACGTAATCCTGTGCTTTTTTGACCAGCTGATCGGCCAATGTTTGGTGGGTATCGGGATCGGTACCGCTTGGTCTTTCTGTACGCACGTCTTTGCTTTGGCCATCGTGGAGCATTTTTTTCAACTCTTCGATATTTTCTACTGTGACATTATGTGAAATCTTTTCTCCTTTTTTGAGCTTTTCAACATCCTGTCCCAACTGTTTTGCATTTTTTAAAAAATCATCCATTTGTTATAACCTGAATTTGTGAATTAAAATTATACAGACGTTACACCAATGCTATTAATGTTATCCTTGCTTTATTCATATCTATTACTCAAGCATTAATTTGACATTACCAAATAAATCAGCGCTTTACACCGCATGATTATGTCGTAAATACTACTTAAGATTAGAAATTTGAAAAGAGATGCTTTTTTTCCGTTTAACCTAATCAAACAGTTGTATGTAACGATTTTGCTACGCCTATAACGCCCTGTCCATAAGCTAGAGCCGTCGGAGTGTTGTAATTATTTACAAATGAAAGAGTAACTATAAAATGGGAGGAGAGCATGGGACTGGCGACGCCTGTCCGATTAATGCGCTGGTTATACAACAAGTCATTCTTTTGTTATTTCCCAAGTCACTTTTTTCTTAAGCCATAGTTCCAAAACCAAGAATACCAGAAATAGTACAATTGGAATTACAATAATGGGAAATTCAACAGAACTATATTGCAACATTACATCTATAATGAATTCCTTTGTTATCGAGTATTATTGGAAAATATACATTGACAAGCAGTCTAAGTCATAAGTCTATATAGAATACTGTGAACATATTCAATTTAGGATATACCCTAAATCAGTACGATACTTTATTAAAAAAACTTTGCTGAGAGCTCGTAATCACCTGCTTGAATACACCATCCTAATTTTGGTACAGTGCGAAATATTTAGTTATGAAAGCCACCTATGTAAGAGTATCAACATTCGAGCAAAATATTTCTAGACAATTAAAAAACAAGGAGGGAGAAGTATATTGGGATAAGGTGTCAGGAATGGTTGCTTTTGAAGATCGTAAAAATGCCTCACGATTATTAGCCGATGCTAAGGAGGGGAAGATAGATGAAATAGAAGTCCATTCAATAGATAGACTTGGCCGCGATGCAATCAATGTACTGCAGACGATTAAAACTTTTACTGAGCTCGGTGTTAATATTATTTCCAAAAAAGAAGGGCTAAATACTTTATTGGATAATGGTGATCAAAATCCAGTGGCTAAACTATTAGTATCTGTTCTGAGTACTTTGGCTGAAATTGATTATAACAACAGGAGAGAAGCCCAAAGAGAAGGTATTTAAAGGGCTAAAGCTGAAGGTAAATACGAGGGTAGGGCAAATGGCATTAGTTTATCAGATGCTGAGCTGGTTAAAAAACATTTAGATATAGTAGAAGAATTAAATAGGGGAGAGTCCATTCGAAGAACTGCCCGGCTAACTGAGAAAAGTAAAAGTACTGTTCAAAGAGTTAAAAAAGCATTGGAAAAGATTAGTTAAAAGCATTTTGATTAATCCACCAATAATTAATTCCTTAGTTAATGAACAATAAAAATGTATCATTAATGATTGTAGAAAAAGTAATCAATGAGAATAGCCCATATAGAAATTCAAAACTTCAGAAAATTAAAATCTTGTCGAATAGATTTAGGAGAGAGAGAAACAATATTTGTTGGCGCAAATAACACTGGCAAAACATCAGCCATAGATGCTCTTATATTATTTCTTAAAAAGGATAGAAGAAGAGAAATAGATATTACGGACTTTACTCTTTCAAATTGGAATGAGTTGAATAAAATTGGTGAGGAATGGATTGAAAAAAGATCTGATGAGGAAGAGCAAAACTTAGAGATTAACCAATGGCGACCTTACTTGCCTTCAATTGATCTTTGGCTAGAGGTTGAAGATTCCGAGTTGCACCTTGTCCACGAACTTTTTCCATCTCTTAGTTGGGACGGTGGACTTCTTGGAGTCCGCCTTAGCTTTGAGCCCAAATTAAACAAAGAACAGCAGGTTGAGGATCTCTATAAAGAATTTATAGAAGCCTACAGTAAAGCTAATGCTTTATCAGAAGATGATACAAATGGGAGTGACTTAGACCTCTGGCCACAATCGTTGAAAGATTTTCTTGATGGTAAACTTCAAACTTTTTTTGAGGTAAATAGTTATCTATTAGATCCTGACGAATTTATTGAGCCTACTGATGGTATCGCTAACCCTCAAGATGTGCCGGAAGGTGCTAGGCCTCTAAATTCTGAACCATTCGAAGACTTAATAAATATCAATGACATTAATGCACAACGTGGTTTTGCAGATCCCAAATCAAAGATCAGTTCTAGTTCTGATTTAAGCAGACTTTCGGTTCAGTTAAGGAACTATTATGAAAAGCACTTAGATCCTTCTGATTTACCTGGGAAGGAAGATATTGATGCCTTAAGAGCTATAGACGAAGCTAGAAAAAGCTTTGATTCGAGGTTAGAGGAAAAATTTAAATCTCCGATAGATGAATTAGAAACTATTGGTTATCCTGGGTTAAGTGATCCACAAATTACAATTAAAAGTGAAGTAAACCCTATTGACAGCTTAGATCATGACTCTGCAGTTCAATTTAGTATACTGGAGGGAAATGATGGGCAGCAAGAATTGACATTACCGGAAAAATATAATGGACTTGGATACCAAAATTTGATCTCAATGGTATTCAAGCTTATCCGTTTTCGAGATGAATGGATGAGAGAAGGAAAAGTAGAGAAGACAAGTGAGGATTCAATCATTGAACCCTTACATTTAGTTTTATTAGAAGAACCAGAGGCTCATTTACATGCTCAGGTACAAAAGGTTTTTATTGATAAAGCTTATGAAGTACTGAGGAATCACGAACGCCTCAATAAGGATTCAGAATATTCAACTCAGTTGGTAGTAAGTACACATTCGAACCATGTGGCTCATGAGGTTGATTTTTCCAACTTACGCTACTTTCGAAAAGAAAAACCTAGTGAATCAAACTCAGTACCTGTCGCATCAATTATTAACCTAACAGATACATTTGGAAATGAACCGGAAACGGCAAGATTTGCGACTCGATATTTAAAAGCAACTCATAGTAATTTATTTTTTGCCGATGCTGTTATCTTAGTAGAAGGCACGTCTGAAAGATTACTCATTCCTTATTTTATTAAGGAGAATTTTTCAGTATTGGACTCATTGTATATATCAATTTTGGAAATTGGAGGTAGCCACGCTCATAGGTTAAAACCATTAATTGAGAAGTTAGGTTTATTAACTTTGATAATTACTGATTTAGATTCAGCAAAGAAAAAGTCTAATAATAGATTAGAAAAAGCAGCCCCGGAAAGAGGAGCAAACCAGAAAACAAAAAATAATACTTTAAAGGAATGGCTTCCCTGCAAAGAAAATATCGACGAACTTTTAGATTGTGACAACTTACTAAGTTCTGATAATCAAACTAGAGTTGCCTTTCAACAGCCTATCAAAGTTAAAGATAATAATTCCGGAGAGATTGAATTTCTGCCCTATACCTTCGAGGATGCTTTAGCTATCTCAAATAATGAGTTATTTGGAAATCTTGAAGGTGCTACAGGATTGATCAAAAAAATGCAGGATGCCCTAAATGATAATTCTATTGAAGAGGTTAGCACTGAAATGTTCGAAGCTTTAAACAGTAGTTCTAAAAAAGCTACTATGGCAATGGATTTGTTGTTTCTAGAAGACCCAGGTCTCAAAGCTTTGCAGCCACCTGAATATATCGAGAACGGGTTAGCTTGGTTACAGTCTCAATTAAAAGACGAGGAATCTGATTTGCTAATCAAAACCGAAGGTGGTCAAAATGGATCATGATTTATCTGAGGTTGATCAAGAAATATATTCATGTCTTAACTTAAATTCGCCTCAAAGTTTTTTTCTCTTTGCAGGAGCAGGCACTGGAAAGACAAGGTCTCTAGTTACGGTTTTAAAAACATTTCAAGATGAAAAGGCCCAACAACTTAGATATACAGGTCAAAAGGTTGGTATTATTACATTTACAAATGCTGCTTCTGATGAGATAAAAAGACGACTGGGTTTTGATTCAACTTTCTTTGTATCAACCATTCACAGTTTTAGTTGGGAACTTATCAAATCTTATCAAAATGATATTAAGGAATGGGTACGCATAAATACTAAAAAAGAGATAGAAGAATTAGAGGAAAAAGAACGTAGAGGGCGGCCGGGTTCAAAAGCTTCCAGAGATCGTAAAAGAAAAATCTCTTCCAAATCACAACGATTAAGTAACATAGACAATATTATATCCTTCAATTATAGTCCTACGGGTATAAATAGTGGTTATGGTGCTTTAAACCATGCAGAGGTAATAAAAATGACCTCGGATTTTTTGATAAATAAGCCACTTCTGCAAAAAATAATGATAAAGAGGTTCCCAATACTTTTGATCGATGAAAGTCAAGACACTAAGGAAAGCCTTATTGATGCTTTTTTTGAAGTTGAGAATAAATATAATTCTGAGTTTTCTTTAGGCTTGTTTGGAGATACGATGCAACGCATTTATATGGATGGTAAGCCCAATCTAGGAGAGGGATTGCCTGATAGATGGGCTAAGCCTCAAAAGAAAATTAATTATAGGTGCCCTAAAAGAGTTATTAAGCTAACAAATAAAATTAGAGGTGATCAACCCCAAAAGGCACCTGAAAAAGCTGATGAAGGCACAATTAGGCTCTTTATTATTGACTCAGACAAGGATATTAATAAAAGTGATATAGAGTCCAGGGTTAGGTCCAAGATGGGTGAGGAGTCAAAAGATAAACTGTGGGAATCTAGTAATAATGTAAAGGTTCTGACTTTAGAACATCATATGGCAGCTAGTAGAAGTGGGTTCATAAACTTTTTTGCCCCTCTTTATAATATGAGTTCTGATTCGACCCCATTATTGGATGGCACTATGAGGGGAATACCTTTCCTTACAAATCAATTAATCCCTCTAGTCAATTTTCTAAGGAATGAAGATGACTTTTCAGCTACGAGACTAATGAAGAGATTTTCTCCACTTCTTGAACCTGATAGACTAGAGCAGAGTGAAAGTGCAATTAAACAAATAGAAAAGGCAAAAGAGGCTATTAATGAATTTTATTCGCTGTGGGAGGAAAGTTCTGACCCCAAATTGATTGATATACTTTTAACAATTTATGAATTGAATTTATTAGCGATTCCAGAAGTTCTAAAACCAATAGTACAAAGGACCTCGGAAGATTTAGAAGTAGAAGAGGAGGGGAAATTACGAGATAGTGTCATTGAGGCTTGGGATTCTGCTTTAGAGAGTTCGCTCAGTGAAGCAGTAAAGTATGCAGAGTATATATCTGACGAATCTAATTTTGATACTCATCAGGGAATTAAAGGGCTAGAATTTCCTAGAGTTTTGGTGATTCTGGATGATGAAGAGTCAAGAGGGTTTCTTTTTAACTATGAAAAGCTACTCGGAGCTAAAGAGCCTTCGACTACAGACAAACGTAATGAGAAAAATGGAAAAGAAACGACTATAGATAGAACTAAGAGGCTTTTTTATGTTACATGCAGTAGAGCAGAAGAAAGTTTAGCTGTAGTTGCTTATACCCAGAACGTTGAGAAAGTAAAAAATCATGCTATTTCTCAGGACTGGTTTTCAGAAAATGAAATAATAATCCTTGATTCATAATATTTGATATTCGATGAGTGAAGAAAAACTTATTGAAACATTAGATCAAAGGCTAAACAACAAAAAAGAAGAAATTGCTGCTAATTTATTAAAGGTAGCTGTTGAGAGGATAGTTAAGGAATCCAAGTGGTTTACGAGTATTGGATTAGCCTTATTAGGATTTTTTACAGCTCTATTAATACAGCTAAAATTAGCTGACATACAACCTCTAAACTTTAATGCAATAGTTGCATTAGTAACTTTAGTGATCTCGTTAGGGGCTGGGTTCTGGATAAAATTATGTTCAATGAAAGATGATATACTGAAAAATTTAAAACCAGTCCTGGTAAAAGTGATAGATGCAACTATTAAAAATACGCTTAATGATTTCGAGGAATTAGAAATAGAAGAAACATTTGATGAGGATTCTCAAGAAAAAAGTGATAAGAAAAAATTAAAAGATGCAGATCAAATATTAGAATCTGTATCTCTACCATCAGGCTTGATAATTGTCCAAGGTTCATCTCTAGTAATCTCTATTATTGCGGTATTTATTTATCTGATGTACTTCATTTTATAAAAAGGGAGGACCACGGATACTCCTAGAGTTAATTAGAGTTCAGGATTAATTTGGGATAAAAATTTGAGCCCTTCTCTTCAAACGTTTTAGCAAACCTTTCTATATAGGGAAGGATAATTTTTGATAAATATGGTTGTCCGTTTTGATAAAAGTGGTTGTCTCTCGATAAAGAGTAACGAGAGGAGGATTGATATCTATTTGTTACTTACCAAATTATTCTATTTTACATAATATAAATTATACGACAATAATACGGTATAATATAATGTAGCCGGTATTAATACATATAATCGTGTGAATTCTCATTACCTTTTTTAACCAATACTCTTGTAGCTAACAGCTATAGAATCTTCTCTTTTTAAATAAAACTTCGATCGTATTCATGATATTCAATAACTGACTTCCACTTTTTATTTTTAAGTGACACAATATTACGATGACAGTTATCCTTTTATTGAAGCTATGAATCACAGCATCCTTTACTTTCTATCTGTTTCGGATATTGCATAATCTAAACCTTTATCTGCTGATTAATTTAAGTTGAACTAATATTTGGCCAGATTATATCACGTATTCTCTGTTGCCGCTGCAATCTTTACGAAATGTGTTATTCGGCTCGATATTATCTCCATTTTGCAAAAATCACCATCCTAAAATACAATTTTTAGCCTAAAACGGCCTTTAGAGCCCCTGATGGGTGACATCCTCAAATTTTGATTCTAAGAGGCTTAAAATAATTATTAATGTCTTCGGTAGGCTATTTTCCACAAGATTTCCCAGTTTTTACCATTATCTTCTGATTTCTCCCATCTCCACATAAATGAATCTTTTTTTATTTTGTAAAAGACCATACGCTGTATGATTTGATCTCCCTGCTCATTTGTTGTTTCTCTGCGAAAGATTCTTTGCTCATCTTTGAATCGTCCGGTGAAATCCAGGTAAGCTCCTTGGTTATCAACCCAGGTCTGTTTCCATTTACCGGTTTTGGAGTTATACACCGAGTAACTTTTTCCAACGTAACCGGTCATGGCACCTTCAGTTGCTTTAAAGTTTTCTTTGATCACTTTGCCGTCAAGTATCTTTTCAATATTATTTGTGCCTTTGCCAATGGTACCATCCGAGTTTCCCCAACGTAATTCCCAATCTCCGATCCAAAAATCGAAATATTCTGGTGGACTGAGTTCATTCAGTGATTGCTGTGCAACTGAAAAATTTATTCCAACTATAGTAAAAAGAAGTATAGAGAACGCTTTTTTCATATCAGTAAAATTATAGTTTATTTTAATACTAACCAGATAGTATTAAGTTTTTTTATCTGTCTGAAGTAGCTGTAAATCGTTATAAACCACCTATCTTATTGGTAAATAATAAAATTCCTGTTATAATAACGAATGAAACTCAGCAAGAGAGCTCACATAAATATAAATCAGGCCCCTAATCAAGGAGAACTCATGAAAAAATTCAGGCGTTACATACCTTTTTTACTTATCTGTGGGGGTATTTTGGCTTTCTCAGAGCTCTGTGAAGCCCAAAATATCATGGATAAACTACAGAATAATGACCAAACGAGTCATTTTGCACAAGCCATTGTTGAGGCTGACTTGGAACAAAAGTTCAATGCCTCGGGTCCCTTTACCCTTTTTGTGCCTTCCAACAAAAAATTTGCCTCAATACCGAAGATACAACAGAACAACGAACAGCTGATTCTTAACCATGCATTTACGGGTATGGCAACAGAACGGAGCTTAAAAGTAATGGCAAATGTTACTTGTTTGAGTGGCAAAAGGTTAACAATAAATGCGAAGAACAATCAAGTGCTGGTTAACTCATTTCGAATAATATCGCCCAATATTAAGGCTAATAATGGGGTAATACATATTATTGATGGAGTAATAAAGTAATTCTATAGCTTGCAAATCACATTTAAGGCCCTGCTAAGTGTGGTCACGGTAAATTGCGTAGCTTCTGACTCA
The DNA here is from genome assembly GCF_011059105.1 of Fodinibius halophilus. Lineage (GTDB taxonomy): Bacteria > Bacteroidota > Rhodothermia > Balneolales > Balneolaceae > Fodinibius > Fodinibius halophilus. The sequence goes on from NZ_JAALLS010000015.1 coordinate 36,452, forward strand.
ATAATTTCACCATCGGCATGGATATCGGGAGTGGTATCCAAGGAAAATGATATTTTGCGAATCTGTCGATATTGTACCTGGGGCAAAACGCCAGCCTTTTTAAATTGAAATAATGGTAATAAAAGAGGGATAAGCCATTTTCCAACTTTTCGAATTGATACCATATCCAACCGTTGATCGGTAACAGAGGCTTCGGGTGCTATCCAAAATGAGCCTCCCTCTACCCTTCCATTGGCAAAAGAAAGCATAATTAGTTGTCTGCCACTGCTATCACCATTAAAATGTACCGTAAACCGGTTGTGGGTAATACTAGCTCGAATTGCTGCAAAAGCATAACGGAGAAATGAGGGTAACATAGTATAATCATAGGCATACCGGTTGGTAAGTCCATCGAAGCCAAAACCCAAGGTGTTTAAGAAGATAACATCGTTAAATTGTCCTACATCTATAGCCGTTGAGGACTGTTCGAAGACAATTTCAAGTGCTTGATCTATATCTTTGGGGATCTTTAAGGTCTTGCTTAGATCATTACCGGTGCCCATGGGGATAATTCCCAGTTCTTTTCCTGTATGAAGTAGTTGGCCGCCCATTTCACCTATGGTTCCATCACCGCCACAAGCCACAAAAACGTCATAATCGTTGATATTCTGCTGAACCAACTGAGCAATATCGCCCTTCTTTTGCGAGTGCAGGATTGTCGAAGCGGGGTGATCCGCGACTCGTTTTTTTAAGCGAGCCAAACGACCATTTGGCTTACCGTTGCGTGCCGCGGGATTATATATAAACAGATACCGTTTCAAGCGGTGAAGCTATCTAAATATTCCGAAATAATATTGAGGCAGCGTTCTATATCATCGGTAAAAACACGCTCGCCCTTCTGGTGATATGGATAGATAGCGGGTTCAAGGGCTACGGATACAACCGATTGTTCCCTGCTTTGGTTAAAAACTTCTCCATAATGGAGATAGTCATTTGTATTGTTATCTATTTTGATGCGTGCATCGATACTGATAAAATGACCTACTGCCTTTTCCGTTGATTCTATAAGGGCGTCAGAGGGATCTAAATCATTATACTCCCAATGTTTTGAATAAAGCGCTATACCCTGTTTGCCTTTAAATAGTGGAGTTGTATCGAGGGTAATAACCTGTTCCGGAATTAAATTCTCCTCAACGCATTGTCTGGCAATGCGTTTGGCCCCCATCCCATGAGTATAGCCATCCCCATTATTCCGAAGCAGTTCCGGATGTTCTTTAAGGCCTTTACTCTCCTCCATTTCTGAAAAGAACAACAACAAATTTGGCCAATTATGTTTTGAGGCTTTTTCGGCCAGTGTTAAAAGCATACCGAGTCCGGCGCAATCATCCATTGCCCCTTTTATATATTCATTTGTCACTTTTACCGGCAGCTCTTCAGGATAATCGTTTCCGTAGTGGTTTATCTTATCCAGGTGAGCGGCCAATGCAACGGTGGGCTGATCGTTATTATTTCCAATTTGCCAGATCAGATTGTTTCCGAGTACCTCAATTTCGGTAGCCTGCGGCACGTTGCTGATAACGGATCTGATATAGGGATGCAGCCGTTCTTCATAACTGCTGAATGAGGGAACTTTAGCTGTGCTCTTAATATGCTGAATAGCTCGATCAATCATTACAATCAGGAGTTTGAGCTAAAACCGATATTGAAGGTTCCATCATCTTCGGCCCCAACCTCAATCTTATCTATCACTGCGCTGCTTTCCAGTGGTTCGTAAAGGTGGGGAAACTTTTCTCCTGTTTCCTCATCCTTTTCATATTTAATGTTTTCGCCGAGTGTAGAAACATCAATAACAAGCAGTAAAATCTTATCTTTATCGCTAAAGAGTCTATTGGCCGTATCTTCTATTTGTTCTCCACTTGAACAGTGGATAAACCCTTCGTCTTCAAGGGTTTCCGGCTCATACCTGCCATTATTTTGATATTCTTTCCATTCTTTTTTTGACGTTATATGAAAAAGTAAATCGTGGCGCATAGTTCTATTATTTTCTTTAAAATTATTTGTAAGCCAGATGAAGTAAAGCATCGCCCTTGTGTACAACGGGGGCATAATTGAGCCCAATTACCCTGCCCTCGTATGGACAAATGAATTTAAATCGTTCATTGCCATAAGGGTCGGTGACATAGCCCAACAGCTGCTTTTTCTGGACGCGGTCTCCAAGCTTGATTTCAGGTTGAAAAAGTCCGGCATATTTCGCTCGGACCCATGTAGTTTTTTTAAAAATTTCTGTTTGATGCTCCGCTTCCGGGGCTTCATCCTTAAGCCCAAGGTGTTTCATTAGTCGTAATGTCCCATTTATTCCTTCCTCTATCCCTTCTTCGTCAAAGCGGGTTGATTCACCGGTTTCATAGACTAATATGGGCTTTCCTTTATTATGAGCTGCTTTACGGAATGATTTTTTTATCAGGGAGGAATGGACCACGAAAGGTGGCGCAAAAGCTTTAGCCATTTCCATGTTCTCATCCACATCAAAGGTACAACGAATTTGGGGATAATTGGAACGGGCAGCTCCGCCGGTATGGAAATCGATACCAAAATCTATTTGGGGAATAATCTTTTTCATCAGCGTATGGGCCAACAAACGGGCTAAAGATCCCCCTTTATTCCCGGGAAAACTGCGATTAATATCTTTACCGTCGGGCAGCCCCCGTACATTTTGTATAAAGCCATAGACATTAACCAACGGTAGTGCTATTACACTTCCCCGTTCGGGGATCAGCATATCCTTATAAACCATCCGGCGGATAATCTCAATACCATTGAGCTCATCACCATGCAGACCTCCTGTCAGTAATAATGTGGGTCCTTCTTTATCAGCTCTAAAAACATGTACCGGCAGGTCAATGTTGGTATAGGTCGGGAGCCGGGCAATATTGAGTTGAATTTGCTTCTGCTCTCCGAGGCCAATCGTATGGTCATCGATTGAAATTGTATCAGCCATTATGCCCTAAGCTATCGTTTTATTGGGAGAGTCTTTCATCTCTTCGGCTTTCCGTTCTACAAACGAGATAATACGTCCTGCTATATTTTTGCCGGTAGCCGATTCAATGCCTTCCAAACCCGGACTGGAGTTTACTTCCAGTACCAATGGACCTCGTTGGGATTGCAGCATATCAACACCTGCCACGGAAAGCCCCATGGCGCTGGCTGCAATAAGTGCGGCACGGCGTTCTTCATCCGTGAGTTTGATAAGCTCTCCAGTTCCTCCACGGTGTATATTGGAGCGAAATTCTCCTTCGACCCCTTTGCGTTTCATTGCTCCCACTACTTCTCCGTCAACAACAAAAGCACGAATATCTTCGCCCTTGGCCTCTTCAATAAATTCCTGGACAATAACACGAGCTTTCATGCTGTGAAATGCCTGGATGATCGATTCAGCAGCTTTAAAAGTAGGTGCCAATACAACTCCTACTCCTTGCGTTCCTTCCAGAAGCTTTACGATCAATGGCGGTCCGCCTACTGAATCAATAATTTTACGAACTTCTGTAGAATAGTTGGTAAATACTGTTTTAGGCATCCCTACCCCTTCCCTTGCCATCAGCTGCAGGCTTCGGAGTTTATCCCGTGAACGTACCAGAGCCTGAGATTCAACGGCAGTAAATATTTTCATCATCTCGAATTGACGTACAACAGCAGAACCATAAAAGGTTACAGAAGCACCAATGCGAGGTATTACAGCATCTACGCCTGCCACCCGTGTGCCGCGATAGTAGATGCAGGGATTATCTTTTTCACTGACAATATCACATTTAAGGTGATCTAAGACGGTAGCCTCATGGCCGGCTTCTTCAATTGCTTCGACCAGCCGAGAGGTGGAATAGAGTTTCGAATTACGAGAAAGGACAACTATGTGCATGTATATTATATTTTCTTTTCTTCAATTTCTTGTGATATATACTTCTGCGACACATCCACCAAGAAACGTCCATTCAGGAGTTTACGTCCCAATAAAACGGGATAGCGCATTTCTGAGCGATCAGTAAGGGAAAATTTAGCTTTGATTGTTTCTCCAAAAAGTTCAACCCTTGTTTCAACCACATAACGCTCTTCGGTAGATCCGTTAGAGCTTTTTACCGTTTTTGTACGACAAATGGGTAGCTCAAACTTATCATCTATGTATGTGTCGTGGGATGGATCTAATAAATTAAACTTCACGTACCTTTCGCCATCCCGATCGAAAGGCTGTATATGATGGCAGTGCAAACTTGAAGTATAGGCACCGGTGTCAACTTTTGCATTAATATTAGTAAGATTCCATTCTGGAAAGTGCACGCGTTCGAGCCTACCAATGATCTTCAACTCATTTAATTGTGAAGCCATGTTATCCTCACACTGTTTTGTGACCTACGAGAAGTTTACCTAAGTATACAGGATATTCAGCTTTGTATCATCTATCTTTAGCTATTAAAAATCACAGAACTCTTTTCTGTTTTTTGATATGTTTGAGTATCGGAAAGTAATACCAATTTGATACAAGCTATATGATGATATTTAGCAAAAGCTCCTTTTTACCTGCACTATTTGTAGCATTTATATCTGCCGTTATTGCAGGCTGCAGTAGCTCGGCTACGGTACTAGATCACCCAGCAACAAATAGCACCCTGTGGATGCAAAATGCCGCAGAATATCATGCACTGACCACTTCAGTATATAAAACAGCCGGTGCGAACCTGGCACTGGCTGTAGAAGATTCGTACTGGTCGGCATATGCCGGTGATAAAAAAGATGAATACCAATCAAAGCCGCCTGCTATAATACTGGATGTAGATGAAACGGTGCTCAATAATGCCCCTTTCCAAGCGCGTATGGTCAAACAAAACAGTGATTTCAATATTACGGATTGGAACCAATGGGTGATGGAAGCGCAGGCTACAGCAATACCCGGTGCTCTCACCTTTACCAAGAGGGCCTCCCAAAAAGGAATTGCAATCTATTATCTCACCAATCGCGAAGCGAAGGTTGAAGAAGGCACGAGAAAAAACCTGCGGAAGCTTGGCTTCCCTCTCTCCGAAGATGAAGATCGTATTCTGAGCAAGAACGAGCGTCAAAATTGGACCTCCGCGAAAACAGAACGGCGCAGTTATGTTGCTCAAAAGCATCGCATTTTGATGCTCTTTGGAGATGACCTGAACGATTTTATATCAGCCAAGAATATCAGCCAGCAAGAACGTACCGAGCTCGTTACTAAACATCTGGAGAAATGGGGTAAAAAGTGGTTTATCCTGCCTAACCCCGCCTATGGGTCATGGGAATCAGCCCTCTATGGCTTTGATAACTCACTTACCCCCAACCAAATAAACAAGGCAAAGAAAGAGCAATTAGAAACAAAACAGAAGTAGAAAAGCCATCATACAGATAAAGAAAGTGACCTTCAGTCTAACAGTCTAACATTTCTATTTATGATATCTGTATTATCTATGCGGGCACAACTAATGTCATCCCATCTAATTAACGATCAGAATATCATTGGTAAATGACCCGCACCAAATAAAGTTTAAGAAACCCCAATTAATCATAGGAACAAAAAAATCCCGGCAGTATTGGCGCTGCCGGGATCCATACACGGGCTACCTATGTTTAATGGCTGCCTAACCCGTTTTCTTTTCTCGTATCAACATCACACCTAAGGTAACGGCCAATAGTACGCTCGCACCTAACAGGTATACTAACATATTATTTGAGTTTGGCTTTGCATGTCGAGCCCAAGTGTCTACACGGGCATTAAGAGTGGCCATATCTGATTCTCCTATAATTCCGGAATCAACAAAGTTGCTGGACCACTGCATTTCTACCCGGTTCCAAAACTCTTGAAACTGCTCAAATTTTTTAAAGTTCGCTTTAGAACCGTTCTCTTTGCTCTGTTTAATTTGCTTATTAAGGTAAGAGCTAAGTGAATTGTAGAATTGGGTCGAATTTTTGAACTCATCTACTGTGACCTCATTATCGGACAACGTATCATGGAGAGCTGCGAATGTCTGTGTTTTCAGCTTTTGATTCCATTGACTAATATTGCGTTCTACTTCTTTGGCAAGCATTTCAGCGTTTTCACCGTCATACACTTCTTGTATTTTATCTCCCAATCGAGTCCACATCATTTCAAACTGCTGTTGGACTTCCGCCATGCGCATATAATCTTGCAGACGCAGTTTATTGGCGTTCTTTTCTAATACTTCAAGGTTTTCAGCAGAGATATCGTGAATCATTTCCAGCGCATCGCCATTGGATTTGATACGTGACTTCTTATCAATATTTTCGAGATCCTGCAGGGCTTCCAGGTCCATCTGCTGGTATGCTACAACCATCGAATCGATAAAAGCGAGTATCAGGTCATCCCTTTTCTCGAGGTTACGCCGGTATTCTTTAAGCATGCCGGAAAGTTTCTTTTCACTCTTAATAGACTTTGCCATCGCTTCCTGCAGCGAATCGTTTTTTTTATTCAACCGGTTCATATCGGTTTTGTAGCTGGCCAGCTGCGTTTGGAGCTCGTCCAACTTTTTAGTCTGCTGGCTAATGGTGGTAAGGCGTTCCTTAGTGACAACAGAAGATCGCTTTAATGCTTTCATCTTCTGCTCATACGTTTTAGGATGCAGTGCTTTGTTCAATAGTTTAGAATGGTCCTCAAACTTTTGATCAAAGTCCTTAATTGAGGTAATTAGTTTTTCTGCTTTATCGGGTGAAGAAACCGTTTCCAGCTTATCCTCAAATTGAGCGTACTGTTGTTTAAACTCTTTTTGGATCTCATAATCTGATTGCGTCTCCTGGGCTATTACGCTAGTGGCCAGAAGACTACATATAAACGTCAAAAATAGAATTTGTGATTTCATAACTAGTTCCCCTCCTTTTTCACTATTTGTGAACTGTTCTTTTTGGCTTTTTCCGGATATAGTTTCCAACTATCTCCCGATGTTCTGCTGAGTAGCTGAACATGAGAAGCCCGTTGATTTAGTGCCGGTTTCTCAATACCACTCTCCGATACGGCTAATTTCTCTTTAAGCTGTAGCTTCCCTTTCTCGGGCGCCATCACATACACATTTTTGTAGTTGGGAGCCGTGATGTAATAGTACCCCTCCTGTCCTCTGATATATCGTACCTGCTTTGTTGTTATTTCTGAGGTATCTTGAGTCTCTGCATATTGCAATGGCTTAATATTAAAGGTAAGTCCACGCTGGATATCTTTAACAAGGCCATCTTCATTGGGCGTTATCACAGACTCAATTGATTGCGAATAGTCAACCTTTTCAATGACCATTGACGACTTACAACCCATAAAAAGTATTACAGACAAAACTACAGAAACAACATAGGTGTATATTGTTGATTTCATGATACCGTTGTTTGGTGGTTATTAATTGCACAAGTGTTATCTGTTGCACAATTAATTATAGATGGTATAAAAAGTTTTGTTCCCAGCTTTAAATTTAGAAGTCAGAACTCAGGACTCAGAATGGATACTTTAGAGTGATGACCTTAATTAAGACGTCTCTCCTGCACATGTAGGCCGTACTTCCAGGGCGGCCATGACGCACCCATACCTTGTCTCATTCCCAAAAGTAAGAGTACGTATATTTATCCGCTTTGGGGCTTGCCCCATCCGCCGGTAGCCGGACCAGCAGAATTGGAATAAAAACTCTCCCAGAAGCTTTCGGGGCACATTCTGATGGGTTAGCACGATCTCTCGTCGGGCGGCTGGGTGTGCCGTCCGGCGAATCATATAAAGCTCTTAACAAGCTGGATTACTTTCTCTGGATTCTATTGGCAAATCAAAAATCTTCTACATAGCGCAAGCGTCTCGCTTGTGGATATCTCTTGCTCCCCATTTTCTGATCCACCCACACCTGCACTATCTACTATGCTAAAGTGCTAATCTGCCGAAACCCTTAGGTGCAGGTATGGCTTCGTAGATCAAGAAAGTTTCGGTGTGCTCGCTTGATCCCTCCATAAAATTAAGGGGGGGGCTTCCCAGCAAAAGCATTGTCATTCCGAGGGGAGCGTAGCGGAGTCGCGGAATCTCCCAGAAGAGGTCCGCGTAGCATCAAAAAGCAACTCTCACGCATTAACCAATCGATTCATGGAGATGGTTCGACTACGCTCACCATGAGAGGCGTTGTTGTTAAAAGCCATGCCAGCCGTTGTATGGCAAGAAAAAGTCCCCCTTTTGGCAGGTTTCTGCTGAAAAAACGAGATGGTGTCCGAAGGGGCCTGAGAGATGGTACTGTTCATCTGTTTATGGAAATCATGCCCCGATTGAAAAACTAGATTAAAGGCAATGTCATCTCGACAGCTGTCGGCATCAGGATCTCCTCATAGAAGTTCGCCTAGGATTTTAAAGAGGCAAATACATTATCAAGCTATTTTCGAGAGATAAACACCTCCCGACCAATTCGAAGCCCACGAATTGCCCACCCTCCTCGAGGAGGGATTCCTTTTCCGAGTTGTATTAAAGGGCGGGAGAAAACTCCCTCCCCGGCCAAGGTATCACGCTCCTTGCGGGTAAAGTACTCCTGAGTGTTGCCCCCCTGCCCTCTCTTAGTATTAAAATTTCTATCCAGAAGATTAATCCAATGAAATTAAGATCTCCTTTTTGACATCCGCAGGCAGCTTGTCCACTCCATGTAGCGCTGTAAGTTCTACGATAAAGGAGTAGCCTACAACGTTGCCTCCCAGTCCTTCTACGAGTTCTGTAGCTGCTTTTGCGGAACCTCCGGTGGCAATAAGATCATCATGGATCAGAATACGGTCGCCCTTTTCAAAAGCATCTTTGTGCATCTGTATTTCATCTTTGCCATACTCAAGTGCATAGGTAGCCGTAATGGTTTCGGCGGGCAGTTTACCGGGTTTTCGGATGGGCACAAAGCCGGCATGCAGATCCTGGGCCAGGTTGGTACCAAACAGAAATCCCCGCGACTCTAGCCCTACGACATAATCGATATCCATATGGCGAAACGGGTGGGCAAGCACTTGGGAGGTTAACTCCAGTGTATCAGGATTTTTGAGTAAGGGCGTAATATCCTTGAACTGAATGCCCGGTTTGGGAAAATCGGGGATGTTGCGAATATTCTCTTTTAACAGTCTAATAATTTGTTGTTTTACCGCATCCATATGCTGTATTTTAGGGTGGTGAATTTTATGTTAGGTGCATCACTTTATTCCGATCTGATAATAGCTATTTGAAACCCAAGGAAGCAAATAATAATGGATTCTGATATTCCCGGTACCCAAAAACATTTACGATATATGCAGCAGGCTTTTTTCCTTGCTGAGCAGGCTTACGAGGAAAAAGAAGTGCCTGTTGGAGCGGTGGTTATAAAAGACGATCGCATTGTAGGCAAGGGCTATAACCAGACGGAACGACTGAATGATCCCACTGCCCATGCGGAGATGCTGGCGGTCTCGGCAGCATGCTCTACCCTGGGACAAAAATACCTTCAAGACTGTACGCTTTATGTTACGCTCGAGCCCTGCCCTATGTGTACCGGGGCCCTGGTTTGGTCCAAGCTTGATACCGTGGTTATTGGTGCCTGGGATGCAAAAGCGGGCAGCTGTGGCAGTGCTTTCAACCTTTCAACTAATGATAAGTTAAATCACCAAGTTAATGTTATACAAGGATTTATGGAGAATGACTGTGAGTGGATTCTAAAGAAGTTCTTTGAGGAGCGTCGTTCATCAGGTAATGGTCAGTCTCTATAGCTTCAGCTGCTAGTGTTGGTGGACTGGAAGTTTAGATATTAGTGATCAGAAGTCAGAATTCAGGAGCTCCGGCTTTTTTACCCGGCCTTGAGCTCTTCTTGTGTGTCGGTTGGCACCATTTTTCGTCGGGCGACTGGGTTTGTCGTCCGGCGAATGATAAAGGCAATAACCTTTTGCCACTTCGGGAGTGCAATGCCCTTGGGGCGGAGGCGAAGTCAGAACTCAGGAGTCAGAGAGGGGAATTCCTTTCCTCAGCAAAAGTAATGTCATCCGCCGTACGGCGGATCTCCTTGAAGAAGTTCGCGTATAATATAAAGGCAACCTTCAGCTATTAACCAATCGTTTCAGGGAGATTGCCACGTCGTACCGTCAGCCCACGGTACTCCTCCCCGTAAAACGGGGCACCGCGCAATGACAGGCGTTGATTTTAAAATTTAAAAGTAGCACCACTATCGCACAAACGAGACGCATCCGCGATAATGGTCAATACCAAGAGTTGTAATCTGCAACTTGAAATCCTCCTTGTGATCGAATCCAAGGCAGACTGGCAATAAGAACCGAAGGAGGATAGCCAGAAATTATCCTTTTCCCCACCTAGCCGGGAGCCTCATACCCCCTAATACCGAAAGGGAAAGCCATTTAATTTACAACTCCTTGTCATCCTGAACTTGTTTCAGGATCTCTCAGAATGAGTTCATCTAGTGCCAAATAAGAAGCCCTCACGCATTAATCAATCGTTTCAGGGAGATTGCCACCTCGTAACCTCAACCCACGGTACTCCTCCCCGTAAAACGGGGCACCGCGCAATGACAGGCGTTGATTCTAAATTTAAAAGCAGTGTCACTGCTAGGGATTCCGGTTATTTTTCGGAAGACCATGGTAGTCTCCCTTTCTTAGTTCGTGTAACATCTAAAGGCTTTTCTTTAGCATTATCATAAAAAACACCTCCCGACCAATTCGAAGCCCACGAATTGCCCTCCCTCCTCGAGGAGGGATAAGGGGAGCACTGTTTTATGGCTTTTGTTTATAATGTAAAGCCGGCAGTGATTGCAGTAGTTCTGCACTGGCTTCGGGGGTAATATCTCGCTGTGGCGTTCCAAGCATCTCGTACCCCACCCTAAATTTTTTTACCGTAGCCGACCGTAACAAAGGCGGATAGAAGTGCATATGAAAATGCCATTCGGGATGATCCTTACCATCGGTAGGCGCTGCATGGATACCCGCTGAATACGGAAATGAAACTTCAAAAATATTATCATACTTGACAGTTAGCTGTTTTACAATATCAGCTAACCCCTCTTTTTCTTTGTCGGTCATGTCGGTAAGACGGGCAAAAGGACGACGACTTATAACAATCGTCTCAAACGGCCAAAAAGCCCAGTACGGTATCATTACTGCAAAATGTTCATTCTTAGCTACTATCCGTTTATCAAGCTCCAGTTCAAGATCCAGGTAGTCTGCCAGTAAGGTGGTACCGTTTTCTTGGTAATAGGCTGTTTGTTGCTTCAGTTCTTTTGCCGGCTCATCCGGGATCGTTTGCTGGGCCCAGATCTGTCCGTGGGGATGTGGATTACTGCATCCCATAATCTCCCCTTTATTTTCAAATATCTGCACGTAGTTAATTTCTTCCCGGGCTCCCAACTCGGCATACTCACTTACCCACAGATTTACTACCTCCCTTATTTGGGGTAACTCCATCTCGGGCAGGGTCAGGTCATGACGCGGAGAAAAACAGATCACACGACAAATCCCCTTTTCCCCTTTGGCAACCAGCAGGTTGCTGTTGTTAACCGTTTCTGACGGAGTATCCAGCTTAAGAGCACTGAAATCATTGGTGAATACAAACGTTGAGTCATAATTAGGATTACTAGCATCCCCTGCCCGATCATTACCGGGACACAAATAGCAGTCGGAGTCGTATTGGGGTTTTTGAGATGTCGCTGTCTCTTCCTCTTTGCCTTGCCACGGACGCTTTGCCCGATGAGGAGAAACTTGTACCCACTCCCCTGTTAATGGGTTATATCTTCGATGAGGGTCATTTGAAAGATCAATAGACATGTTAGTATAAGCTGGTTATTCTAAATTCAAACTGTCTGCTATTGGATAGAGGTAAGCTCCGATTCCGTCAAAAGGTGGGTGCCTTGCGATACTTTGGTATCATAAACAGATAATGATTGTCCCAGTTGCTGCTCATATTCACTTTTGATCTGTTTCTTAAACTGCTGCAGCTGTTCATTTTCTACTAGATTGATGGTACAGCCGCCAAATCCGCCTCCCATCATTCGAGCGCCCAATACGCCTGCTTGGTCCTGAGCAATATCTACCAAGGTATCCAACTCTTTACAACTGACCTCATATTCGATACGAAGCCCCAGGTGTGACTGGTACATACGATGACCAAATGAAGTGAGGTCATCCTGTTGGAGATCACTGCAGGCCTGTAAAACACGTTTATTTTCTTCGATCACATATTTACAGCGCTTAAAAATATCGGGGGCCAGTTTATCTTTGTAGCGAAACAAAAAAGCGAGCTCTACATCGCGCAAACTATCAATATCCGGATCAACCCCTTGCAATATAGATACCCCTTTCTCACACTGCTTGCGCCGAATATTATACTCTGATGTTGCAAGTTCCCGTCGTATACCGGTATCACAGAGAACAATACGAATATCTTCATTGTTAAAAGGATAATATTCGTGGTCGAGGGAACGGCAATCCAGCTTTAGCGCCTGCCCTGCTCTACCATTCAGGCTTACAAATTGATCCATAATACCGCACTGTACGCCCACGAAGTCGTTTTCAGCTTTTTGAGCAATCCGGGCCATTTCTACCGGTGGAATATTGAGATCAAAAAGTGTTGCCAATCCAAATAGAACTCCACCCTCTAAAGCAGCCGAAGAAGAAAGTCCCGCACCAATGGGAATATCTCCTCCAAAAACGCAATCGAATCCCTCAAGGGAATACCCACTCTTCCGAAGTTGATCCACTACCCCCAACAAGTAGTTTGGCCATACTTTCTCCGATTGGGGGATCTCCCCCGAAATATCGATCTCAAAAGAATCATCCATATCCATGGCCACAAGTCGTGCCTTATCTAAGCCGTTGGGCGCCAACGCAAGTACGATCCCCATATTGATTGCGGCAGGCAATACGAAGCCCTCATTATAATCAGTGTGTTCCCCAATCAGGTTAACCCGACCGGGAGATTTCACCAATATAAATTCATCAGTAAAATGATTCTTAAACTCATTCTCTATTTTACGGATCAGTGGAGTCATCTACTTTAAAAAGGGTTTTAAGTTTATTTTACCAGAATACGGCATACAAGACTGCAACCAGCACCAAGATCACATAGGCACCGATATTAAAAGCGGGACTGGTTTTAAACAGTTCTGCCGTTGTATGTATAGCTTTGGGATCTTCATCTTGAGGATTGGTTGTTAAGCTGACGCCCGCAATAATGGCTATTGTGCTGATAAGGGTGTAAAACATTTGATCCAAAAAGGGAAGCTGAACGGCCGGCGTTTTCAAAAATACCGCAATCACAACAGAGGCCAGTACTCCATATATAGCTCCTTTTGAAGTTGTTTTTTTCCAGAACAATCCCATTAAGAATACAGCCAGTATGCCGGGACTAACCATGCCGGTATACTCTTGGATATATTGGAAAACCTGGGGCACATTATCCAGTTGCGGTGCCATAAATACGGCCGTAAGAAGAGCAACACCCGCGGTAATGCGTCCCATGTTTACTGTTTGTTTATCCGTGGCCTCCTGGTTGATATAAGGAATATAAATATCCATCGTGAATATGGTAGCTACAGAATTTAGCATAGAAGCAACAGAAGAGACGATAGCTGCCGCAAGTGCCGCTACTACCAAGCCCAAAAATCCAGGGGAAAGAAAGATCTTCATTAACCAGGGATAAGCATTGTCGTATTTAATACTTCCATCCGATTGAGTAAACGCATCAACGATGCCCGTAATCTGGGTTGTGCCTTCCGGCTGATTGTAGAGAACGTAGACGATGATACCGGGAATCACTACGATCAATGGGATAATTAGCTTTAAAAAGCCGGCAAAGATAATGCCCTTTTGAGATTCTTTGAGTGATTTTGCAGCCAGGGTCCGCTGGATGATATACTGATTAAAGCCCCAGTAATAGAGGTTGGCCACCCACATTCCGCCAATAAGTACGGCAATACCGGGCAGGTTCTTATACTCAGGATTTGATTCATCCAGAATCATCGTAAACTTCTCTCCCGCCACTTCATAAATATGGACAAGTCCATTTATAATGCCTCCTTCGGGAGTCACATTGTAGAGTCCGGCAAAGGTGACAACGAAACCGCCCAAAACGAGCAGCCCTACCTGTAGAACATCGGTCCAGGCAACAGCTGCAAGTCCTCCGTATAAAGAATAAGCAGCAGCAATAGCGGACAGCCCAATAAGCGCATATATCATTAAACTGCCATCACCGGTTCCCATGATAGTATCGAGGGCTAATGCTCCGAGGTAGAGTACGGTGGTAAGGTTTACAAAGACAAACAAAGCGATCCAGAAAACGGCTAAAATCGTTTTCAGCGTGGTATTAAACCGTTGTTCAACAAATTCCGGAATAGTAAAAATCTCTTTTTCGATAAAGATGGGCAGAAAATACTTACCGACTACAATTAGGGTAACAGCTGCCATCCATTCGTAGGAAGCGATAGCCAACCCTACGGCGAAGCCCGAGCCCGACATCCCAATTATTTGTTCGGCAGATATATTGGCTGCTATCAGGGATGCCCCTATGGCCCACCATGGCAGTGATTTGCCCGCCAAGAAGTAATCCTCTGCATTTTTTTGATGTCCTTCCTTATCGCGCGAGACCCAGAGGCCTATGCCTACAATGAGCAGACAATAAAGACTAAATACAATGATGTCGATAGTGGTAAATGTCATAAAGTATGTAGTTAAGGCAGCTAAAAATTATGATTTGGGCGAGTTGCACACACCCAGCCGATAAACGGAACGGGAATTGTACGTACTATCAGGCTTAAGTACAACCGATGGAAAGGCAGGCTGATTGGGTGAGTCGGGGAAATGCTGGGGTTCCAGGCAAAATCCGGTGCAGCTATTGTAGGGAATATCCTTTTTGCCGATGTCACTACCATCCAAATGGTTGCCGCCATAGAATTGGAGTCCCGGCTCAGTTGTCTCCACTTCTAAAAAACGTCCGGATTGAGGATCTACCACTTTTGCTGCCTTAGTAAGTTGTTGGCCATCTTCTTTGTTGAGTACAAAGTTGTGATCATATCCGCCCCCATATGCCAACTGCGGGTTTTGTATATCCAGATCTCTGCCAATGGTTTTAGACCGCCTGAAGTCAAAAGGAGTATCATCTACCGATTCAATTTTACCAGTAGGAATAAGACTCTCATCAACCGGGGTATACTGATCGGCATTAATCCTCAGCTGATGATTATTAATTGAAGTCGTTGTACCGCTTAAATTGAAGAACGTATGATTGGTAAGATTTACAATAGTCGGACGATCGGTTTTCGCGCGGTAAATAATGTGCAGTTCATTTTTTTCTGTAAGTCTATACTCGACAAAGACCTCCAACCTGCCGGGATACCCCTGTTCGCCGTCTTGGGATATATATTTTAGCACCACTTTGTTACTGTTGTACTCACAACTTTTCCATATGGTGTTATGGAAGCCTCCGCCCCCTCCATGCAGATGATTCTTATTATTCCCCTTTTCCAGTTGGTACTGCCTGCCATTCAAAGAGAAGGTTCCGTTAGCTATTCTGTTACTGTACCGCCCGATTATGGCTCCGTGATATTGTTCAGCTGCTTCCATGTACTGCTCAATATTATTAAAGCCCAATACGATATCATCAAACCTTCCATCTTTATCGGCGGCCAGCCAGCTAACTATTCGGCCTCCATAGTTCGTTAGCAGCACTCGCATGTGCTGGTTATTAACCAGTTTAAATAACCGTACTTCTTTACCGTCAATATTTTTACGAAAACTTTTATCACAGATATTCAACGAAACTCATACTTAGTTAATAGTTCTAGAGTTACCATCATCAAGGCGGATTCATCAAACGGCCAAGACGCTTTACCCTCTTTTTATGTTATCGATAACATATATAAAAAAGAGTAATTGTACTAATATTCTTTTTTGATACAATTAATTTCAGCAACTTTTCAATCTGAATTCAAAATACTGGCAGGCCTTATAAGTTAGCCTAATTGGCTATAAAGGCAATATATTTGTGTCTTTAGTGTGATCCTCTCCTATCATGTCATAAGATCACTACTCTTTTTAACCTACCTAAACACAAAAACTCACTCACTTTTTTTCATACCTTGCTTGCAAATAGTTAGTAAAACTTGTATTTAGTGTTATCGTTAACATTTTATGCAGCACACAATAAAATCCCAAGAAAATTAAGGTAGCATATGTATAAGGTTAGTTTATGTATACGGCATGTAGCAGCATGCTTACTATTTATGAGCTGTCTGTTTTTGAGTACTGGTGTCAACGCTCAGTCTCAAGTGACGGTAGAAGGAACAGTTATTACCAAAGATACCCAAGAGCCACTAGCAGGGGTAAATATCACTGTTAAAAATGAAAATCGCGGTACGGTTACCGATACTAACGGTCAATACTCAATTTCTGTAGCCGATACCGATACACTCATTTTTAGCTTTATCAGTTTTGAGAAAAAAGAGGTTCCGGTCAACGGTCGTACCACTATTGATGTAGTGATGAAAACCGACCAGATTATGGCCGAAGAGATTATTGTAGTCGGCTATGGTACACAGAAGAAATCTGACCTAACAGGTTCTGTCGGTTCTGTGGCTATGGAGAATGTCGAAAAGCTATCCGGTAGCAACTCGGCTGATATGCTGCAGGGACAAGTTTCCGGGGTTAGTGTAAGCTCCGGTTCCGGCGATCCCGGCTCCTCCCCTAATGTTACGATTCGGGGCCTAGGTACTATTGGCAATAATGACCCACTCTATATTATTGACGGTGTGCCGGGCGACATCAGCAAGGTAGATCCCAATAATATTGAATCTATTGATGTGCTTAAAGATGCTGCTTCGGCTGCTATTTACGGTTCTCGTGCATCTAACGGGGTGATTATTGTAAAGACCAAGCGAGGAACGAAAGATTCCGGATCAACCATCAGCTTTGATGCTTATACCGGTATTCAATCGCTGGATAACAAGATCGATCTGGCTAATAGACAACAGTATAACACCATCAGCCAACAGATGTATAACAATGCGGGCCTGCAGCCGCTGGCATACACGACCGGTAGCGGCAACTATGCTGATACTGACTGGCAGGATGCATTTTTTGATCCCGGTATTGAACAGAAATATAACCTCTCGATATCCGGTGGAACGGAAGACCTAACCTACACCATTGCCGGTGGGTTTTATGACCAAGAAGGTATTGCTACCAATACGGGTCATAATAAATATAACTTGCGGGTAAATGCAGATTATACCAACGGTAAACTAAAAGTGGGTGAATCGTTCTCATATGTTCGAAGTAACACCCAAAATATGACGGGTGGTTCTTACGGCGGAGGATATGGAACCATCTACCAGGTTATGGATATGCTACCTCATACGCCGGTCTATGATGAAAGTAATGAAGGTGGTTATGCCGGTCCGCCCCACCCTGATATGCCGAAGAGCTCAAACCCTATGGCGACCCAGGAACTTACGACCAATGAGAGTCAAAGTGATTTTATTCAGGCCAATGTGTATGGTGAGTATGATATCCTGAAAAACCTGACATATGAACTTCGTTTTGGAGCGAATATTGATAACGGATACCTAAACTACTTTGCTCCCACCTATTATACCAGTTCGATATATAAACGAGAGGTTTCATATTTGTCGCAACAGCGCAGCCGGAATACTGAAACTTCTATATATACATTGCTTCGCTATACCAACAGCTTCAAAGATCATGATATTGAAGCGATGGCGGGCTATTCGCAGGAACGATCGATCTATAAGTCTTCAAATGCTTCTATTGATGATCTGCCGTCGAATGAAATTCGGGCTCTAAGTGCCGGCAGTGGAAGTGCTTCGGTATCAGGATCTATTTTTGAAAGTACCATGCGCTCGCAATTTGGTCGTTTGACCTACTCCTATGACAGCCGCTACCTCTTTACCGGCAACATTCGTCGTGACGGATCGTCTCGATTTGCTGAAAGTAACCGGTATGGAATTTTCCCCTCAGCTTCTGTTGGCTGGAGAATAAGTGAAGAATCGTTCTTTAATTTTGATAACATCACAAACTTTAAATTACGTGCCAGCTTGGGTAAGCTTGGAAACCAGGAAATTGGTAACTACCAGTTTATTCCTACTATTTCTGCCGGCAGCAACTATATCAACTATGTGTTGGGCGAAGAGCAGAATATTTATAACGGGGCCATCATAACCAATTTTGCAGCTACGGATATCAAATGGGAAACAACGACCTCCCGAAATATCGGTGTAGATCTCTCTCTGTATGATGATAAAATTCAGTTTACTGCTGACTACTACAACAATGTTACAAGCGATATGTTGGTCAATATTCCAATTCCAGCCACTTCCGGTTCTTCTGCGGGTCCGTTAACCAATGGCGGTGAGATGGAAACTGAGGGAGTCGAATTTTCTGCCCGATACAGTGAAGGCAACGGTCCTTTCACTTATAACGTCCGTGCAAACATTTCTACTTCGCGTAATACGGTAACTAAACTTGGTTTTAAAGACGAGGCTTTTACCGGTGGATATATTGAGTATGGCACCCACCCTACTACGCGAACGGTGGTAGGCGGAGAAATAGCACGGTTCTACCTGTACGAAACAGACGGGCTTTTCCAAAATGCCCAGGAAGTACAGGCACACAGCAGTTCCAGTGGCTTATTACAGCCCAATGCAGCGCCCGGGGATGTCCGTTTCAAAGATACCAACGGCGACGGTGTCCTTAACGAAGATGACAAAGTGTATATGGGCAGTGCCGCTCCGGATTTCGAATACGGCCTTACCTTTAACGCCAACTACCAAAACTTTGACCTGAGTGTATTTGTGCAAGGTACCTACGGCAACAAGATGTACAACGGTACCAAATTCTTAACCCATCGTACCGATAGAAATACAAACTATTCTACCGAGCTGCTGGATGCCTGGACGCCCCAAAATACCGATACCGACGTACCGCGAAATATTTCGGGAGATCCCAACGGCAATGCCCGTCCCTCGGATCGATTCCTGGAAGATGCCTCATATCTTCGTATCAAGAACCTGCAACTGGGATACACTTTGCCCGACAAGCTTTTAGGCAATTCCGGGGTTAGCAAATTCCGGGTGTACGTAAGCTTCGAAAACCTGGCAACCCTTACCAGTTATAGCGGATTTGATCCCAGCCTAAATAACTTCTCGTTATTTAGAAGAGGCGTTGACAGTGGGCTCTACCCACTGGCCAGAACATCCATGATTGGCATCCAAACACAGTTTTAATTAACAACAGACGAATATTATGAAACTTACCAACTATTTACTGTTACTAACGTTTAGTCTGCTCCTTTTAGCAGGCTGTGATGACGGCTTCTTGGTACAAACCAATGGTAATGAGCTTAACAAGGAGCTATTTTGGAAGGATAAAACCGACGCTAAAAAAGGTATTATCGCAACCTACAGTCAGCTCCAAGCCGATGGGCGCTGGGGCTGGTTCGAAAACCATTATATTGCTCAAAACTATCGCTCAGATCTAATCCGGGCTACTCGTAAAGATCTGCCCTTTGCACAAAAGATTGCAGGCTTTACGTTTACCTCTGATAACAAAGCATTTAGTGATCTCTGGGAAGATTACTACAACGGTATATTCTATGCCAACCAGGTTATAGAGAATGTGCCGCAGATCCCGGAGCTTTCGAATAGTGATAAAGAGCAATTTGTGGCAGAAGCGAAATTCCTGAGAGGGTACTACTATTTGAACCTGGTTACACTGTTTAAAAATATCCCGCTGGTTACTTCAGTCCCTCAAAACAGTGACGATTATTACGCTGAGCAGGCCAGCCCGGAAAAAGTGTGGGACCAGATCATAGCAGACTTCAAAGTAGCAAAAAATACCCTTCCCGCTTCCTACTCTGTAGAAGATAAAGGACGTGCCACCAAATGGGCCGCCCAGGGGTATCTGGGTAAAGCCTATATGTTCCTTCACGATTTTGACAAGGCTGATGATGAGTTCAAAAACATTATCGACAACGGCGGCTTCTCTCTCCTGTCAAACTTTACCGACAATTTTAATGGAAGTGGAGAAAACGGTGCGGAATCCCTTTTTGAAATCCAGCACTCTTCAAAACGCCCTAACGGATTTACCGAATCTACGCCACTGTATAACGAGCAGGCCCCCGGTATTATGGGGGGATGGGAAGAGTTCTTCCCCGCCGACTGGCTTTTTAATCGTATGATGGAAGATACTACTGCTTCCGGTGAGCTCAGCGACCGTGTAATGGGAACCGTATTTTTTGATCATCCCAACTCTACGGCAGATGGTATCGCCTATGCGGATATTAAAAGCGATCTGGGCAGCGAAAAGCGTTTCTATAAGAAATATCTCTACAGTAATGATATTTCGGATGGCAACACTACCCGCAGTGGTATGAATGTGCATCTCATGCGCTATGCCGACATTCTGCTGCTATACGCGGAAGCCCTCAATGAACTGGGACAAACGGGACAAGCGATTCCCTACGTCAACCAGGTTCGTCAACGATCTGGCAGTGCTGATCTTTCCAGCAGTATGAGCCAGTCGCAGCTACGCAATCACCTGCGTCATGTTGAACGTCCCGTTGAATTTGCTATGGAGTTCGGCATCCGTTGGTTTGACCTTGCTCGCTGGAAGAAAGGCAACCTCAGCATCAAAAGTATACTAACAAACCACGGTAAACCTGATGCTGCTAACTTTGAGGAAGGGAAGCATGAACTTTACCCCATTCCCCTTTCAGAGATCAATAAGAATGCAAAACTGGAACAAAACTCCGGTTACTAACCCCTTCAATTAATTAAAAAGCCCGGGCTTAAAACCGCTTGGGCTTTTTGATTAGTAGAAGCAAAACGTTCGCAAAATTGTGTACCTTCAACCCAGTAATTACGATAGTTGACGGAAGATTTTCTATAATTAAAGCAGATATATTTATAATCAGTATATGGATATGTTAAAAATACGAGCAACCCTGGTATTATCTCTTATCTTTTTGGTTTTCACTGTACATTCGGCCACCTCACAGAGCAGTAACGACTGGGAAGATCCCTCAATGTTTCAAGAAAACCGGATGGCGCCTCATGCCCCCGTATTCCCCTTTTCTTCAAAATCTGACGCATTGGCCGCTACGATGTCTGAGTCCGCAAATTATAAAAGCCTCAACGGAAGCTGGAAGTTTAACTGGGTAAAGAAGCCCGCCGATCGTCCCAAAACTTTTTATAACCCTTCCTATTCAGTTGAAGAGTGGGATGAGATTACCGTCCCGGGGAATTGGGAGCTGCAAGGCTTTGGTACTCCGATCTACACTGATGTTGAGTACCCCTTCCCTGCCAACCCTCCTTTTATTCCCAGTGATTATAACCCGGTAGGCTCATACCGGCGCAGCTTTTCTGTACCGGCTGACTGGAAAAAGAAAAATATTGTCTTACATATAGGAGCTGCAAAATCTGCCATGTATGTTTGGGTAAACGGTGAAAAGGTTGGTTACAGCCAGGGTTCTAAAACCCCTGCCGAATTTGATATAACACCCCATCTGAAAGAAGGTGAAAATACGCTGGCCCTGCAGATTTTCCGATGGAGCGACGGGGCTTACCTGGAAGGACAAGATTACTGGAAAGTAAGCGGTATTGAACGGGATGTGTATCTCTATGCCCGGCCTAAACTGCATATAAAAGACCTTGAACACCGAGCTAGCTTGGTTGATGACTATACCAACGGTAAAATTGAGGTAAAAACAGATCTTGCGAACAATGCCAAGGATGTTCAGGAGGGCACTTTGGGGGTTCAGCTTCTCACAGATGACGGAGAAACAGCTTTTAAAAAGCAGAAATCGTACTCCATCAACACAGAAAAATCAAAGAGTATTACCGTCTCTGCAAAGGTACCAAATCCCAAAGCATGGACAGCAGAGACCCCCAATTTGTATACTCTGCTGGTAACACTGAAAGATGAGGACGGAGATACCGCGGAAGTGGTCCAGTCCAAAGTCGGATTCCGTTCTGTGGAAATTAAAAATGGACAACTGCAGGTAAACGGCAAGCCTATCTATCTTCGCGGCGTCAATCGTCACGAGCACGATCCGGTAACAGGAAACTACCTTTCTACCGAGCAGATGGTTAAAGATATCAAGCTGATGAAGCAGTTTAATATCAATGCCGTTCGGGCCAGCCACTACCCCAACGACCCGCGCTGGTACGAGCTCACCGATAAATATGGACTATATGTTATAGATGAAGCCAATGTAGAAACACACGGATTGCAAACACATCCCGATGGATTTGCAGCTATTGCCGATAATCCCGATTGGAAGGCAGCAATAATGGATCGTACCAAGCGAATGGTCGAGCGTGATAAAAACCATCCTTCTATCATTATCTGGTCGCAGGGTAACGAAAGTGGTTTTGGGTCAAATTTTAAAGCTGGCTATAGATGGATTAAGCAGCGCGACCCTTCTCGCCCCGTTCAGTATGAACCGGCATGGCGGACCGAATACACCGATATAGCTGCTCCTATGTACCATCAGATTGAAGAGATGTTAGAGTATGTAGATGATGGAGTACGCCAGAAACCGATGATTCTCTGTGAGTATGCTCATGCCATGGGTAACAGCGTTGGTAATTTGCAGGATTATTGGGAGGTGATGAAAAGTCACCAAAATTTCCAGGGCGGTTTTATATGGGACTGGGTAGACCAGGCATTGCTTAAGAGAAATGAAGAGGGCGAAAAATACTGGGCCTACGGCGGAGATTACCCCGAACCCATCCCCAATGACTCCAACTTTGTTGCCAATGGATTGGTGCAGGCCGACCGTTCACTAAAACCGCATATTTGGGAAGTCAAGAAGGTGTACCAACCTATTAACTTTGAAAAGCTAGACCTCCCCACCGGTAAGATCAAGGTTAGCAATGAGTATGGTTTTAGAAATCTGAATGAATTTGAGCTTAGCTGGATTATCGAAGAAAACGGTGAGGTGATACAATCAGGGACTCTGCCTGCGGTAGACCTGCCAGGCGGTAAATCAACACAGTTGACCATTCCATATACTAATATTACTCCCAAACCGGGTGCTGAATATCTCCTCAAGATACGGGCCCAAAGTCGCAACGAACGTCCCCTTGTGCCGAAGGGACATACGATTGCCTGGGAACAGTTTAAATTGCCCTTTGCGAACCCCCAAGCTCCCGTTGACCTCTCTAAGATGCCGAAGGTTATCCCGGATGCCGATGAGCAGTTTCAATATGTAAAAGGTGATAAATTTCGAGTTGGTTTTAGTACCGACACCGGGTTACTAAGCTCAATACAAGTAGAAGGTAACGAGCTACTTAAAGCCCCGCTAGAACCCGGATTCTGGCGGCCTCCTACCGATAATGATCTGGGCAACGGCATGCCTCAACGCAGTGGCATTTGGAAAGCTGCCTGGGACCGTGCTAAGCTCACCAAACTACGATATGGCAAAGTAGCCCCACAACTGATGAAGGTAAAAGCCACTTATGTATTATCCCAGTTACGGGCTCAGTATAAAATCATCTACAACGTATACGGAAACGGACAAATTGATATTGCTGCCCATTTTGAACCGGGCAATACGAGGCTGCCGGAACTTCCCCGCTTTGGTATGAATATGCAGATGCCTGTCCGCTATGAGCAGGTCGAATGGTACGGTCGCGGTCCCCACGAAAGTTATTCGGATCGCAAAAGCGGTGCTGCAATAGACCGGTATTCCGGTTCCGTTTATGAGCAATATCATGTCTACGTACGTCCGCAAGAAACCGGCAATAAAACGGATGTGCGCTGGTTTAGTCTCACTGATGAAACCGGACAAGGCCTACGATTTGAAGGCGCACCAACAGTGAATGCCAGCTTCTATCCCTTTCCTACTTCCATGTTGGGATATAGAAAAGGCGGTCCCAATCGACATATAACGGATGTAACTCCTACGGATATCATCACCGTGAATATTGATAAGGCACAGATGGGCGTAGGCGGGGATGACAGCTGGGGCGCACGTCCCCACCCTGAATATCGGCTGCCGGCCAAAAGCTACCGGTACAGCTTTTCTATTATGATTCTGAATCAATAACTCAAACCTCTTATAAAGCCATCAGCGTTATTAAAGAAATTGCCAAGCATACCGTTCTGCCCCGTTATGAGTTAGGCCAGTTTAGGTCCCTGGATCCGCTGTCGGCAGGTTTTGCCAATGAAAATTACAAGCTTGTTACCGACCATGGAAAGGTGCTTTTCCGGGTTGTAAAACAGAAAGAAAAGCAGGAATTAGTCCATGAGTTGCGTCTGCTTAATTTTTTGCGCCAGCATTCATTCCCTACGGCCTACCCTTTGCCCCAGACCGACGGCAGCTATATTAATGATGATGAGCAGCTGATTGTTTTATATGAGTTTTTGGAAGGAGATGAACCTGCGCTAAATAACCAAACGGCCCGGGAGATCGGTGCTGCTGTTGGCGAGCTCAATGCCTTAACGGGATGGCAGGACTTAGAGCGTGACAATGCGATTACGCTGGAAAAGTGCCGGCGATTGATTCCCTTTTTTGCAAACAATGAGGAGCAACTGCACCCCATATTTACCTATTTTGAACAGGAAACGCAGGCATTGGAATCTCCTTTATCCACAGATTTGCCTGAGGGTATTGTCCATGCCGATGTTTTCACCGATAATACGGTATTTCGCGGTGATGAGCTGGTCGGCATCATCGATTTCGAAGAAGCCTGCGTAGACCAGCTGCTGTTTGATGTGGGAATTGTTATCAATGGCTTTGGTTATCCAGATAATGAACTCAACAGCAACCTAGTTGCAGCACTGCTCCACGCCTACCGGCAGCACCGGCGCCTTGCCCCCCTGGAGCAAGAGCTGCTACCCTGGTTTATACGATGGGGCGCTCACAGCCAGATCTACTGGCATCTCCGCTACGGCCTCCTCGATCATCCCAATAAAAAACAGCTGCACCGGGTACAGGAACTGATGCAGCGTGTTGAATGGGCTCGTGAGCATATGAAGGAACTTTCTGATCTTATTAACCAATGTTTTACAACTGCTAAATAACCGTTATTTATGCAACTGAAGAACGCTACCTATCATATTCAAGATATTAGCATGGAAGCGCTTGCCGAAAAGTACGGCACGCCGCTATTTGTGTATAATGCATTCACTATAGACCGACAGATTAATCGATTGCAGAATGCGTTTGACGGTTTTCCCCATCGTATTAACTATGCTGCTAAATCACTGACGAATATTGCGGTGCTGAAGCTGATGTGCAGTTATGGGCTGGGATTGGATGTTGTTTCGGTGAATGAGCTACAGATGGGACTGGACGCAGGTTTTGATGCCGATGATATTCTTTTCACCTCTAACAGCGTCTCTTTTGAGGAGATAAAAGAGGCCATTGCCCGCGGTGTTAAGGTCAATATTGATAGCCTTTCCCTGTTAGAAACCTTTGGCAAGGAGTATGGAGGCAGTCAGCCCTGTAGTATTCGGCTGAAGCTGGATCCCCTGGTGGGCGAGCACGAAGCCTCAACCGAATGGCACAACAAATCGAAATTCGGTATCCATTATTCGCGTCTGGATGATATTAAGGCCCTGATCGACACCTACAATCTCGATATTGTGGGTCTGCATGTTCATAACAGCTCCTCCTTTTTGGATATCCCCGTGTATGTGAAGGCGGCCAAACGGATGTTTGATATCGCTCGGTCGTTTGAAGGCTTGGATTTTATCGATTTTGGTGGCGGCATTACTGTTCCTTTTCACCCGGAGGATGAAACCATCGATGTAAATAAACTGGGAAAGGCATTAACTACCGAGGTACACTCTTTTTATGATGATTACGGGAGCAGGCCGGAAATATGGTTTGAGCCGGGGCGGTTTTTAGTTAGTGAATGTGGATACCTGCTTTGTTCGGTTACCGTTTTAAAAGGAGATCGCGACCTCCCTTATGCCGGTACAGATACCGGTTTTAATCACCTGTTGCGTCCCAAGTTGTATGGCGCCTATCACGATATTTGTAATATTTCCAATCCCGAAGGAGAACTACAGAATTATCACATTACCGGGAATATGTGTGAGACCGATTTCCTGGGCAGAGATCGGCCGGTTGCTCGTATTCGGGAAGGCGATATTCTCTGTATCAAAAATGCCGGTGCATACGGGGCCTGTATGGCCTCAAACTACAACTCGCGCCTACGGCCTGCCGAAGTGATGATTCGGGAAGGCAAAGTACAGCTGATAAGGGAACGAGAAACGTACGAAGATCTGGTGCGAAATCAGCTTGATGTCAGCTGGTAATACATTTTAAAAATGATATCTCCCTGTACCGTATTCGTGCTACAAAATGGTTAAAATGAATAAAGAACGTATCAAAAGCTCATGAATAATACTTTTAGGTTAATGCTTTTATCCCTTGCGCTGCTTCTGTTTACAATAATATCATGCAGTTCTGTTGAGGTCAATAAAGAAGCTAAGGAGATTACTGATTTCCCTGATGCTCTTGAGATGGAGGGCGTCCCTGACAGCACCACCGATGGAGGCATATCCGTATTTACTGATCAGGGTTCCTGGTTTGGTTTTGCTTTTAGTGCGGGTAGATCTCCACAAGGTAAGGTCGGTTTTTCGGGACCCTACCGGATATCTGACAGCTGGCGTACTGCCAGTCGGTGGCAGGGAAAAACGTTCGCAAAGCTACTGCTCAAAAAGGAGGGGCAAGATAGCTACCGGGAACCTATTGAGGTCAGTTCTCATTCTTATCCCGGGCGGTTGCAACAGCAGGTCAAATATGCTGATATAACAGCAACGATGACCCTCATTTTCAGCTCTGAGAAAACAGTGCTGGTACGTACTGAACTCAAGAACAGGAGTTCAGCCTCCCAAAAGATTATTCCCCAATGGAGACATACCTCTTTTTCGAACTTTCTCGGCATAGAGGCCGATCAGGGTATCCTAAAGGTTGAAACCGGTACGGATGAACCATCATACTATATTTCCGGTGATTTCCCCTTTTCGGTTCATCGAGAGGAAGCAGCCTATGATGTAGCAGCAGTTAATCCGGTTGAGTTAGCACCAAACGCTTCTGCTACAACATATCTCTCTTACTCATACTCCAAAGAAGAAGCATCCGCCCCTATTGCAGATGCCGGTGATCACTTCTCTGAAAACAGGAGCCGCTGGAATAAACAGATCAATGATATGTTAGGAGCACCTACCCCCTGGAACAAAGACCGTAGCCTGCAGCGCTTGTCAATAAAAAGCATAATGACTCTCATTAATAACTGGCGAAGTCCCCGCGGAGATCTGCGTTATAACGGGCTTTTCCCCTCCTATGCCTACCAGGGCTTCCACGGCATTTGGTCTTGGGATTCATGGAAGCATGCCTCTGCCCTGGCCCTTTTTGATTCCGAACTGGCTAAGGACCAGATGCGGGTGATGTTTGATTATCAGAATGAGTCAGGCATGGTTCCCGATGTTATTTATGCGGACAGTACGGAAAACAACTGGCGCGATACCAAGCCTCCCCTTGCCGCCTGGGCCGTATGGAATATCTACGAGCAATCGGGCGACAGTACCTTCTTGAGTGAGATATATCCCAAGCTAAAGCGTTATCATCGCTGGTGGTATGCCAATCGGGACCACGATGGCAATGGATTGTGTGAATATGGTTCTACCGACGGTACGCGGATAGCGGCCGCCTGGGAGAGCGGTATGGATAATGCCGTGCGTTTTGATGATGCGGTAATGGTTAAAAACAGCGAAAATGCGTGGTCACTGAACCAGGAATCGGTTGACCTGAATGCGTACCTCTATGCTGACAAGATATATTTGTCCAAAATGGCAGATAAGCTTGGGCTATCCAGGGAATCAGCAAAATTATACGAAGAAGCTCAAGGGCTGAAAGAACGGATTAATGAACAGATGTACGATTCTAAATCCGGTTATTATTATGATAAAGAGCTGGAGTCTGAGGCTCTTATCAGGGTCAAAGGTCCCGAAGGCTGGATTCCGCTCTGGGCAGGCATAGCAGATGAGCAGCAAGCAGTATCGGTCCGGGATATCATGATGGATGAAGATCATTTTCGTTCTACTGTTCCCTTGCCTACCCTGCAGGTTTCTCACCCCAAGTTTAACCCCCGAAACGGTTATTGGCGCGGTCCTGTATGGCTGGACCAGTTCTATTTTGGGATTAAGGCGCTTACGAACTATGGATTTGATAAAGAGGCCTCGATTTTGGTTGACCAGTTACTGAAAAATGCAAAAGGTTTGGCCGGGAGCCCGCAGCCTATTCGTGAGAATTATCATCCCATTACCGGAGAAGGGCTAAATGCCCGGCATTTTAGCTGGTCAGCAGCCCATATTTTGATGATGAGCCAGATGGAGTCTCTGGAGTTAGAGCATTGATCTTTTATTGGTTTGGGTTGTGACCCCATCTTGTTTTTTCTGACCCCTTCTTGTTCTTCCCCTGCACGCAGGGGAAGAGACTTTTTTATTACGCGATTAGCTAAAAATTAATCCGAAATTCTCTGAAAGGTTATATGCATTACAACCCAGCACATATTGTGGGTAAGTGTCCCTCTCCCTACTGTTCGCAGGGAGAGGACAGGGGTGGGTCAGTACAGCCCATTATTTGTATTTTACCAATTCTATAAAGCTAATTTCATCCCAGGGTTTATTTGTAGGATTACCATTTGGTGGCCGTTTCTTGGTTCAGTCTGACCCCTTCTTGTTCTTCCCCTATATCTAGGGGAAGAGACTTTTTTATATAGTAATAAGCTGGAAGTCGACTGGGATTCTCTGAAAGGATATACGAATTACAACCCAACACATATTGTAGATAGGCGTCCCTCTCCCTGCGGGAAGTAGGGAGAGGTCAGGAGTGGGGCAGTACAGCCCATTATTTGTATTTTACCAATTCTATAAAGCTAATTTCATCCCAGGGTTTATCTGTAGGATTACCATTTGGTGGCCGTTTCTTGGTTTAGTTTGACCCCACCTTGTTCTTTCCCTATATCTACGGGAAGAGACTTTTTTAATGGATTTGGTGGGCTTTTCTTCTCCATTTTTCCTCTATAAAGGTACTTAACAAGTGACCATATCATGCTTTAGAGCCTAGTGCTTTGGATATCTTTTTAAGAACTGTAGGCATGTCTGATAGCTCTTCATTTTTAATGCGCAGTACGTCTATTCCCAGCTGATTGATTACGTAATCTCTATTGTTGTCATAAGCTGTGTTATAGGTGTGATACTTTCCATCCAGTTCAACAGCCAGCTTTGCCTTTGCACAGTAGAAATCTGCTATGAAAAAATACTTTTTTTGATTTCTTTGTCGGTATATTATCGGTTTTTGCCGGAGAAACCGATATCCATTTAGTTATCGTTTTCTCAGATATGGCCACAACTTTTTTTCCTCGGGTGTGGGATTATTTCTAAGTTCTCTGGCTAACTCTGTAATGGATTTCTTTTTCTCTCTCATCTTTTCTTCGGGTACATAATGAATAACCAGTCAAAGTAATATATTTATAAATTTATTTTAAAAATACCATGGTAGCTTTTGTCTACTGGTTGAATTGTGAATTTATCTTGTACTGCTTTTTGATGTTTTTGCTGCTTTATGCCCCCATCTTGTTCTTCCCCTATACCTAGGGGAAGAGACTTTTTTATTACGTAATTAGCTGGAAATTAAACTGAGATTCTCTGAAAAGTTAAACCCAGCACGTATTGTAGATAAGCGTTCCTCTCCCTGCGAACAGTAGGGAGAGGACAGGAGTGGGTCAGCATACAAGTAATACAGGTTTTTCAATTCCATTTAAAACAATACTGCTGGCTGTCCTGAGCTACCCTGTTTTGATAATAATCAGCTGCTCACCCTCTATAAAAACATTTCCAATACCCTGCTGCCTGCATGTCAATACCTTTTCCTATTGTTGAAGATAACTGCTATTGTTTCTAATGATATTTATTTGTAGCCTATATAAATATTCGTTGGATGAATAATAATACAAACAGTATCGTTCAGAGAGTTCATACCCAATGACACATAGATTTATCATAATCTTTTTTCTGTCCCTTTTATTTGCCGGCTGTGCAAATAAACCCAGAAGAGTACTGCATGAACCCGAAAAAAGATTGGGCACCCACGGTAAAACGCCCATGCTTTTCCATTCAGCCCTGTATTATCCCAGTGGAATAAGCTTGAATTTCCCGGGTTATATCCTGGGCATTGAAAAAAGTGATAAGAAGAAAATTACTGATAACGATGACCTTAAAATAACCGGGCTGCCCGAAACCGGATTACCGCAACGAAAAGCTGCAAACGAGATCGTCGATAAAAAGATTATGTATGTCTCCCATATTGTTCGCTACTATGGAAAAAAGTTTGGACGGGATAACTGTGCATTATATAACGCATATATTCAGCCAAATAATATCGAGACCACCCAAAGCATCCCCCTTTGTGATGGAGTCGGTCGCACTCCAATACCTCCTAAACAGGCCTATATTAAAAGTTGGTACGCCTTAGATCAATTGAAGAAAATATTGAAGCAAGATATTTCTGCCCGCCAAAATACGGCTGGGGAATATACTCATATTGTTGTAACGGTAATGGGCTGGAATACGGTACAAGAAAAAGCTGTTAGAAACTTTAACTCGATTATTAAAAATATTAAACAGCATGCAGGTGAAAGGTTCAATCCCCTGTTTATCGGGGTCACCTGGCCCAGTGAATGGGTTAGCAGCTGGATTAAACCTCTATTTGTAGGTGCCAGTTTTCCCACTAAAAAACTTGATTCCGATGAAATTGGACTCACATGGCTGGGAGTGTTCATTCATGATATTATCCCTGAGGTAAATGATGATTTACCGATTACATTAATCGGTCACAGTTTTGGAGCCCGTGCATTAAGTGTGGCAACTTGTGCAGGTCCGGCAATTTACAGAACCGACTCTCCTATAAAAAAGCGTACTTTTGATGACCTTAGCCTGATAAACCTGCAAGGGGCTTTTTCTATAAATCGTTTTCTGGGAGAGATCAACAATCAAAAAATCACCTTTAACAAAAGATGTACAAATATACCACGGGTATTCCTTACCTCTTCAAAATATGATAATGCGGTTGATAAAGCTTTTTGGAGTGATTATACAGGAAGTATTGACAGCTATAATCAATTTTGTAAAGACTACAAAAAGAATGGTAGTGCCAACTGCCTAAAAACAGATTCCCTGGGTAATATCGAAACCGTCTATAATAATGATTCACATATATTCCTCATACAAGCGGATAAGCTGATAAACAGAAATGCTTATTTGACAAAAGGAGGAGCCCACAGTGATATCTATCGTAAAGAGCATGGCAACTTTCTATGGAATCTAATCACTGGAAAGTATGATTAGTGAGGCCTGCTGCTACAAATCACCGCTTACTAATTTAACTTAGCCAATGTTTTTTGGATCACTTTGAAATCGGGTAAGTTGCTGGAGTCGCTAAGTTCTTCGCGGTGTTGAATAATACCCTGCTTATCTACTACAAATGAGGCCCTGTTGGCTACCCCTTTCATCCCAAAATAATCATCGTTTAGCACACCATAAGCCTTTGAAGCTTCTTTGTTAAAGTCACTCAGGAGGGTAAAATTAAGGTTCTCCGCTTTTTTAAACTCTTTTAGCGTAAAGAAACTGTCTATGCTGATGCCAATGACTTTAGCATCCAAAGAATCATATAACTTCATGTTATCGCGCGTGGTACAGAGCTCTTTAGTACAAGTACCGGAAAAAGCCAATGGGAAAAAGAGTATAACTACATTTTTATCTCCGCGGAAGTCAGACAGAGTTACTTGTTCGCCTTCAGTATTTTGGAGCGTAAAATCCGGTGCTTTTGAGCCTTCTTCTGCAGTCACTGACATAGTCGTACCTAATATATATTATTTATTATGAATCAGCTGTTAATACTGCTGTATCGGTATGCTCGTAACCTAGTACGATAGTGAGAAGGCCAGCTGCCAGAAGCAGTTGCCATAACCATGCATAGGAAGGCTGAATACCCGGCACATACCAATAGAGCAGGTAACTAAAAAGAAAAATAATACTACCAATAAGAATTAATGCATACTGCTTTCTTCTATAGGTATATACCGAATACATCAGTATCGATACGGTAATAGCTCCTCCCTGGTAAATCATAATCAGCCAATTTTTGAGAGCATACGTATCTTTTACTAGAAAATATGACAACACAATAAGCAGCGGTAGGCCGGTATAAAGCATTGGAAATTGCGCGAATACCGGTTTCGATTCGCGAATAAAGACGGCCAGTGAACTAAGCACAAAAGCCAGGCAGGTAATGTGCCCCCATTCTAAAATAAAATCAGCCGTTGTAGTAAAAGTAGCATTTGAAACAAATAAACTGACAAAATTGAATCCCTGGAGAATCAGAAAAATTGTTGCGGCAATAGTAAGTCCCAGAAATTTAAGACGTCCCCTACTCTGGGTAAGACCAACTAATTTAAAGACAACATAACCGGCTACCAGAATCAGTAAAAATGTTGTCAATGGCATTAAAAAAGTACTTAAGAGTTTTCGGTGGGTTGCTGACTTTCGCGCTGAGATCGACGCTGTTTGATTTCACGCATTCGCTCTTTCTCTTGGTTATAGACTTTAACCTGTTCGGCGATATCGCGGAGCATTCCCCGTTCGAAACGGATCATCTCCTGCATAAAATCATATAATAATATTTGTTGGTCATCGCGATAAACAACTGTTTCCCAGTCAATTAATGAGATACTCTTAATTGAATTAACCAATCCGGCCCGGTGTTTTGCAAGTTTTTTAAGCACCTTCTGGACATCTTTCATTTTATCCTCATCGGGCTCAAAATTCTCACGGTAATGAGTATAATTATCAAGATGAGTAGGCCGCTTATTCTCCACAGCTTTTTCTAATATAGGCCGGTAGTACGACAGCTGTGCATGATCTATGAGCAACAGCATCTCAGAAATAGATCGCCCTTCGGGCGGTCGTTCCTCATAAGGCACATTATCAATAACATATTGCATCGCTTCTGCCTCATCCTGCAGGTAAGAAGCGTCCTCTATGAGCTCGTTAATTTCATCTTGGGTAATTTCGCGATCTGCCATCATCTACTTATCGGGCCCATTCAGATTCTGCTTGCACATTATCGTTGTGCTCCTGTTGTTCAAGCATCTCAACCAGTGAGAGACCTGAATTAAATTCGCGGTCGCGATCTCTCACAGAGTGTATATTATTTTCTTCCTGGAAATCCCAGAATTGTCCGAACTGTCGATTTTTATATTCGCGTAAGAAATCAAGACGTTCTTTAAGATCTTCTTTGGGTACCAACAAGCGCTGTTTGTCATAGATAGCTTCTTCGCGAGACTCAAATACGATATCGTAATCTTTACTCATGACAATCGCTTCTTCGGGGCAAACCTCCTCACAATACCCACAGTAGATACAACGCAGCATATTAATCTCAAAGAAGTTGGGATAACGCTCTTTGGGATCATCAGAGTCTTCGTTCGCCTGCATGCTGATAGCAAGCGGCGGACACGCACGGGCACAGAGTCCACATGCTACACAACGCTCTTTTCCGTTGTCTTCAACAAGAACAGGACGTCCTCGGAATATTGAAGGGGGATCCCATTTTTCTTCCGGGTACTGCATAGTCACCTTTGGCTGAAACATCTGCTTAAATGTATACCAAAGGGCTTTGAAAATTTCGGGCAGGTACAATTTCTCCAGAAACGAAAAAGAACGCTCCCGCTCAAAATTTTCGTTGAGCGCATTTGCACGTGGTTGCTCTAAGTTTTGTGGTGTTGCCATCTGAATTCGCAATTAAAGAGATTGATTGTTGCTCAGCATAATATCGCTGGAAAAATAACTGATTCAAGCATTCACATCAAAACAAAAATGTGTTTATTTCTGGACAAACCGCATCGTTATAGGAACGCCCGTAAAGCGATACTCTTCCCTGATTTTATTCTCAATATATCGCCTGTAGTTAGCAGGAAGCTCCTCGGGGTGGTTCATAAAGAACTTAAAGACCGGGGGACTCGATTTTACCTGTGTGCCATACTTTATTTTAAGCGGTACTTCTTTGCGCACCGGCAACGGTTTTTCTTTGAGTATGCGTTCGATAAAGGAGTTAAAGTGTGAAGTCTTTATCGTCTTCTTCCGTTCCTTCCTAACTAAATCCGCTACATCAATCACTTTATGGATGCGTTTGCGGTGGATAGCAGAAATGGAAACAATGGGCACATAAGTCATACGGGGAATACGATCGTAGATGTACTCCTCAAATTCTTTAAGAAGATTGGTATCCTTTTCGGGCACAATGTCCCATTTATTTAAAACGATTACGATACCTTTGTTGTAGTCGGCCGCATTCGTGATGATACGTTTGTCTTGGGCTTCGAAACCACGCATAGCATCAAGCATTAAAATGGCCACATCACATTCTTTTAGGGCCCGGTCTGTGCGTACAGTACTATAGAACTCTACATTCTCTTGTACCTTGGCTTTTTTCCGGAGTCCGGCAGTGTCTATTAATATGTATTCCTGATCGTTATACACAAGTTTGCTATTAATAGAATCGCGTGTTGTGCCCGGTATGTCGGTTACGATACAGCGTTCATCATCCAGCATCGCATTAATGTAACTGCTTTTCCCTACATTGGGCCGCCCTACCACAGCCAGCTTGGGAATGGTTGTTTTAGGTTCGTCGCGCTCTTCAGGCAACAGTT
This sequence comes from Fodinibius halophilus, assembly GCF_011059105.1. Taxonomy (GTDB): domain Bacteria; phylum Bacteroidota; class Rhodothermia; order Balneolales; family Balneolaceae; genus Fodinibius; species Fodinibius halophilus. The sequence goes on from NZ_JAALLS010000015.1 coordinate 71,203, forward strand.
CAACCATACGATCCAGCAGATCGCCCGTTCCCCGGCCGCTGATTGCTGATATGGGATACAGTTCATCAAATCCCAAAGTATAAAATTCGGTAGCATTAAGTTCCCGCTCTTCATTGTCAGCTTTATTGGCTACCAATAAGACCGGGGTTTCTTGTTCGCGCAACAGCTTGGCTACAGAGCTATCCAAACTGGTAATACCTCCTTCGGTATCAACAACAAAGAGGATAAGATCCGACTCACGAATAGCAATATGGACCTGTTCTCGAATTCCTTTTTTAACTACATCAGTGGCACCGGGCAAATATCCGCCGGTATCTATGACATTAAATTCACGACCATTCCAGAACGATTCGCCATAATGGCGATCGCGTGTTACACCGTACTGATCATCGACAATGGCTTTACGGCTGCCGATCAAACGATTAAAAATTGTAGATTTGCCAACGTTAGGCCGCCCTACGATAGAAACTACAGGGAGCATGTGGGAGTTTTTGATTAATATGTTATTTTCAGTGATAAGCGTTAAAAATAATGAATTAACTCCTCAAAGTAGAGTAGAAACTCAATGCTCCAAACCTTCTATAATAACTTCGGTTTTGTTGGCTCCATTGCTATAGCTATGTTTATTTTTCTTAGTTTTATTTTTTGGATGGCCGGCATTGCCGGTATATCACAATTGCCCCACAGTAGAAAAAAAACGGCCAAACTCGTTGCTTCGGTCCTTTTTCCACCTTATCCGATCATCTGGCTGTTTGTTGATATGTTCCGGCAGCGTAAATCAATGAAAAACTCGACTATCTAATATGGGTAATCGGTCTTCTGAAAAGCCTTATTCCAGGAAGCGCCAATCCGATATTTTCCTGGGTAAGCTGCGGGGCAATCAAAAGAAGATCCCGATTTCTTTCGAGAAGCTGAGAGCAAAAGCAAAAGTTCAACTGCCGGAGGAGGCTTTTGCCTATATCGCGGGTTCGGCTGGCAATGAAGTAACAAAAAGATCTAACCGATCGGCTTTTGAGAAATGGGAAATTATTCCCCGTGTGCTTCGGAACGTAGCTGACTGTAATACCAAAATATCGTTATGTGGCTCTACCCTGCCCGCCCCCTTTCTTTTGGCTCCCATAGGTGTTTTGGAGATGGCGCATCGAAAAGCAGATTTAGCGGTATCTAAAGCGGCGGCAGCAGAGAATATTCCTTTTATTTTTTCGAATCAGGCATCGGTACCGATGGAAAAATGTAGCCGTGCAATGGGTACCTCTCCCCGGTGGTTCCAGCTGTATTGGAGTACCTCCGACGATCTGGTAGAAAGCTTTGTTAAACGGGCCGAAGCCTGTAACTGTAAAGGTATTGTTCTTATGTTTGATACGACCATGCTGGGTTGGCGTCCGCGCGATCTGGAACTGGACTACCTGCCTTTTTTACGCGGTATGGGGATCGCCCAATATACCTCTGACCCGGTATTCTGTGACCTGATGGATACCAATGTTGCCCAGGCAGATGAATCGCCATCAATAACCATAAATTCTTTTCGCACTTTGATCCAAATGGCTCAAAACTATCCCGGTGGTTTTTTAAAGAATATTTTTTCAGATGAACCCCGGAAAGCGGTTAAAACATTTATTGAATGTTACTCACGGCCTTCCCTGACCTGGGAAAATTTATCGTTCCTTCGTTCAATAACCGACCTCCCGATCTTTTTAAAAGGAATTTTACATCCTGATGATGCCAGGATGGCGGTAGAAGCCGGAATGGACGGCATCATTGTTTCTAACCACGGGGGCAGACAGCTCGACGGTGCTATTAGCGCTTTAGATGCACTTTCTGATATTAGCCAGGATTTGGTTGCTACAATCCCCATTTTGTTTGACAGCGGCATCCGTTCGGGTAGCGATATCTTTAAAGCACTTGCATTGGGAGCCGATGCTGTTCTGTTGGGGCGTCCATATGTTTACGCCCTGGCTATTGCCGGAGAGGTGGGGGGTAAAAGAAGTAATCAAAAACTTTCGGGCAGAATTTGAACTAACCATGGCACTCTCAGGCTGTCGAAATGTTGATGAAATCTCACGAAAACACCTTACTCCTTATAATTGAATGGGATAATCATCTTTTTATTTTTACCCTCACAAAGATATATTCCATGCTTTAGCTAGCACACCCAAAATTTCTATTTTTTAAACGACTTATGCTAAATGAACCATCGTTGGTCCCGCAAAAAGTGGGATGGATTGAAGTTGTTTGCGGAGGGATGTTCAGTGGTAAAACTGAAGAACTAATTCGCAGAGCAAAACGAGCTCATATTGCCGGACAAAAGGTAGTAGTAGTTAAACCTAAAGTAGATAACCGATACGATGATGAAGATGTAGTTTCTCATAATCAAAATGTGTTACCCGGACTAGTCGTTGATACCGCTGATCAAATTGTTCTGCTTACCGGTGAAGCTGAAGTGGTGTGTATTGACGAGGCACAGTTTTTTGACTTGCAGCTTATGAATGTAGCTAATACGTTGGCAAACGACGGCAAAAGAGTTATTGTAGCCGGTTTGGATATGGATTTCGAAGGCCGCCCTTTTGAACCAATGCCCCAGATGTTAGCTATTGCAGAATATGTAACCAAACTGCATGCTGTGTGTGCAGAAAGTGGCACTATGGCCCACTATTCTCAACGGGTTGTAGACAGTGAGGATCGGGTATTAGTAGGTGAAACTGACGCCTACGAACCGCGTTCACGCCATTGCTACCGCCCCCCTGTTGATGAACGACGCGGGCGCCCTATCACTCCCATTTCTGCAGAAGATAATTCCAACGAAGAACAAAACTCAGATGATTGATATTCTACGAGGTATGATCGGGATGCTGGCAATAATCGGTATTGCCCTGGCATTCAGCAAAAATCGAAAAGCAGTAAACTGGCGCCTCGTCGGAACCGGGCTTAGCATACAGTTTATACTGGCTGTATTCATTCTTAAGGGCAATGAAATGGCCGAATACTGGACTCCCCTGCGATGGCCAAAAGACTTTTTTAGCTGGGTTTCTTCCTTTTTTGTGATTGTTCTGGACTTTACCACTGAAGGCGCAAAATTTATATTTGGTGATCTGGCTAAAAGCCCCGGCATGGATGGCAGTATGGGTAATTTTTTCGCATTCCAGGTACTGCCGACGATCATCTTCTTCGCTTCTCTAACTGCCATCTTATACCACTATGGTATTCTACAATGGATTGTGCGCGTAATGGCCAAGGGAATGCAGAAATTAATGGGGACTTCCGGGGCGGAGTCACTTTCCGTGATTTCCAATATTTTTGTTGGCCAAACAGAAGCGCCCCTTGTTATTGAGCCTTATATTAAAAAGATGACAAAATCGGAGTTGTTGGCTGTAATGACGGGAGGAATGGCCACTATTGCCGGTGGGGTGATGGCCGCCTATGTGCAAATGCTCGGCAATTCCTATTCGCAAGCACATGATGTAGCCCTGGATGTTGGCCGACTCATGTTTGCCGAACAACTGCTGGGCGCAAGCTTGATGGCAGCCCCTGCAGCACTGGTTATTGCTAAAATAATGTATCCCGAAGTAGATGAGCCTGTTACAAAGGGAGACGTCAAAATGAATGTTGAACAACAAGATGCTAACGGGATTGATGCTGCTGCAAGTGGCGCAACTACCGGCCTTAAACTTGCTGCAAATGTCGGCGCTATGTTATTGGCTTTTATAGCGTTACTTGCTATGGGCAATTATTTCTTGGAGAGCTTTGGAAGTTTCACAGGTATCAATGGAATGATTGCCGACGGTAACTTGCGCATTGAAAAAGTACTGGGATGGATTATTGCTCCTCTTGCTTATATTGTTGGAGCTCCTTGGGCCGATGCTGTAAACCTCGGTTCATTGTTGGGGACCAAAGTCGTACTAAATGAATTTGTAGCCTACCTCCAGCTTTCTGATATGGTGGGAGCTGGGACACTGAGTCCCAAAACAATAACGATGGCTACTTTTGCCCTTTGTGGATTTGCTAATTTTTCTTCTATCGCAATTCAGATTGGGGGTATTGGAGGATTGGCTCCGAGCAGAAAGTCAGAGCTGGCTCAGTTCGGACTCAAAGCCGTATTGGCCGGAACATTAGCTAACCTAATGACGGCTACAATCGCAGGAATATTATTTTAAAGATGTTATCAGTTAAAAAAATACTTATCTCCTTTTTATCTATAGCGATCTGTACAGTATTACTGTTTTGTACTCGTACCGCTCCCGTTGATAAGGATAATGTGCTTGCTCGGGTAGGAACGAAGTACCTCACTATTGAAGAAGCTCAACAGTCAGTGCCGGCGTTTCTACTACAACAAGACAGTGTGGGGACTCTAAAAAACTACCGCGACGAATGGATTCAACAACAAGTTTTGTTGCAAGAAGCTAAACGCCTGGGCTTACCTCAAAAAAAGGCAGTACAAAAAAAGCTTCAAAAAGCACAACAAGAAGTTCTGCGTGAAGCACTCCGAAAATACATTATCGCATCTAAAAAAGAAGAGCTCACGATTTCGGATGAAGAAGCCCGCACGTACTACCAGGCACATAAAAAACAGTTTGCCCTGGATGAAGAATTTGTACAGTTCCGTCATATACGTGCTCGCACATTAAAAGAGGCACGGTCGGCCAAACAAGATCTGCTGGGTGGAGTTTCTTGGGCAGAAGTAGCTCACAAATACGCTATTAACCCGAAATCAGCACTGGATAAAGCCGAACAATACTGGCCTATTTCGATGGCATTGAACGATATAAATATAATGAACAGATATCTGAATATTATTGGTCAGAACGAAATATCGCCTATCCAGCGCGTAAATGGGGTTTATCATTTTGTTCAACTTATCGACAGTCGTGCCAAAGGTGAACTGCCCGACCTTGACTGGCTGCTGGATAAGATCAAAGACTGGATGGTTCTAAATAAACAGCGTCGAAATTTCAGTTCCTATGTAAAGAATCTTTATCTTAAGGCGAAATCGAATAATGAAGTAGAGACTTTTAACGTTACACCTACACAAACTAATCCAACAACTACCTTTGAAGATACTCTTGAAAGCAACTCAACTGATGAATAAAGCTTATCTCTTACTACTTTTTCTTGTTTCACTAATTATAATTCCATCCTCGATGCAGGCCCAAAAAAAGGCTGAAGGTAAAAACCTGGATCAAATTGTTGCACTCGTTAACGATCATATCATATTAAAATCTGAGATCGACCAGCAGGTTCAACAGTATATGATGCAGATGCAGCAACAACAGGGCAAACAGATCTCCTTCGGTGAAGATATTTGGTATACCGTATTGCAAAATACAATCGACCGTTATGTGATGCTCGATCAAGCTGCCATCGATTCTATCTCAGTACCTACGGGGAAAGTAGATCAACAGATTAACCGCCGTATCCAACAATATATTGAACGTATTGGAAGTGAAGAAGCCCTTGAACAGCAGTTAGGTAAAAGTGTTGTACAGCTGCGTGCTGATCTACGCGAAAATTACCGCGAACAGATGACGATCCAGCGATTTCAGCAAACAAAACAAACTGCGATTTCTATCACACGTCCCGAGGTAGAAGAATACTTTAACAAAATCCCCCAGGATTCACTTCCGACTATACCGGAACAGGTGGCTGTTTCTCAGATTGTAGCTGTACCCCCTACCCTGGCAAATGCAAAATCACAAGCCCGTGAATTTGCTAAGCAACTTCGCGATTCTGTGCTTAACCATGGCAAAACCATCGAAGAGCTGGCAAAAAAACATAGTGATGGCCCAAATGCTGCCAATGGTGGTAAAGTACCAATGATGGCTATAAATGACCTGGTAGCTGAATATTCTGCGGCAGCAACATCCCTGAACACCGGTGACATATCACAGGTTGTAGAAACGTCTTTTGGCTTTCATGTTATCCGCCTAAACAAACGCGAAGGCGATAAAATTGATACGAACCATATTCTCATTAAGGTTGATAATGAGAGTTATGATGATCAAGCAGCTATCGACAGGCTAAAGCAGATAAAAGATAGTGTTGAAACAAATGACGATATCACCTTTTCTGAAATGGCCCGTAAACATTCAGATGATCCGAACACAGCCTCTCAAGGTGGTCGCGTACTGCATCCCCAGAGCGGACAACGCCATATCCCACTTAAAGACCTGGAACCCGCTCTCTATCGCATCGTTTTGTTACTTGAAGAGCAGGGAGATATCTCTGAGCCTAAAAAATTTAATATGGGTAACGAGAACAACTCAAAAAAAGCATACCGCATTGTTCGCCTTGATGACCGCATTGAAGAACATACAGCCAGCTTAAAACAAGATTATTCACGTATTAAAACTGCTGCATTACGACAAAAACAGCAGAAAGAGTTTGCTAAGCTTTTAGATAAGCTGCGTCAAGAAATGTATGTTGAGTACAAAATTTCGGTACCAGAGAAATACAAACAATTATAGTAAATAGCGTATGAGCCAGATTCCGCAAGATTCGGTTGAAGCCGTTGATTTTTTCCAGGATTCGGTTACTAAAATCAGGGAGCAAGTTGGCAAAGTTATTGTCGGCCAAAAAGATATTCTCGATCAATTACTAGTATGTTTATTCTCTCGGGGACATTGTGTGCTGATCGGGGTACCCGGGCTGGCCAAAACGTTGCTGATTCGTACGGTTTCTCAAACATTAAATTTAAGCTTTAGCCGTATTCAGTTCACCCCCGACCTTATGCCCGGTGATATTACGGGTACCGAGGTTATTGAGGATGACCGGGAAACAGGCCAAAAGAAGTTCAAATTTGTTAAAGGTCCTATCTTTGCGAATATCATTCTCGCGGATGAGATCAACCGAACGCCGCCCAAAACCCAAGCTGCCCTGCTCGAAGGCATGCAGGAGTTCCATGTTACTGCTGCCGGACATACCTATCCCCTGAAACCACCGTTTTTTGTATTGGCTACTCAAAATCCCATTGAACAAGAAGGTACCTATCCGCTGCCAGAGGCACAGCTGGATCGTTTTATGTTTAACCTCTGGCTTGATTATCCCTCGCTTGAAGAGGAAAAAAATATTGTTAGCCAAAACACAGAACTGGATGAGGCTGATATTGAAGCCGTGTTAGATATTGAACAGGTTATTGAACTTCAGGATCTGGTCCGTAAAGTTCCGGTACCCGAAGGCGTGCTGGCTTCTGCCGTGGAACTTGTTACCAAAACTCGCCCCCAGTCTGATATTGCACCTGATTTTATCAAAAAATATATGAGTTGGGGTGCCGGCCCCAGGGCCTCACAATTTCTCGTTCTTGGTGGAAAAGCCCGTGCCTTGACACGAGGCCGATATAACGTGACCGAAGAAGATATTCGAGCACTGGCAAAACCGGTACTTCGCCACCGAATTGTCAATAACTACGCAGCAGAAGCTGAGGGGCTCTCGGCTGATAAACTTATCGAAATGCTGCTCGAGGAAATGTAACCCGTTATCACTGTGGATTTCACTTTTCAAGGCTTTCAATCCGCTCTGCCCCTTTGGTCTTATGTGTTGATGTTTATCGGCACATCTGTATTGGCGTGGTGGTCGTATAAGGATAGTACTGGTATTAAGTCTACATATCGATACCTTCTTATCGGGCTGCGAACAGCCGTATTTGCTGTTTTATTCATTTTATTATTAAACCCGTTCATCAAGACGGAAACCACTTATTTTGAAACGCCTACCATAATGGTGATGATGGACAATTCTGCCAGTACCGCCATCCGGAAGTCATCATATAAGGGGGTTGAAAGCTATACTCAAACATTGAATAATATTGAATTCGGTGATTTTGAGGAAGTAAATTTATCGTTTTATGCCATTGGAAGTAGCGCTGAACCAACCAAGCTTGATTCTCTTACCTTTGATGCCGAACAGACAAATTTATCTAAGGCTATACAACTGCTAAAAGCAAACCAGCGCGAGGTCAACAGTGCCATACTCATCAGCGATGGTATTTATACGCAAGGCCGGAATCCCATTTTTAACACGAACGACCTCGAAATCCCGATATATACAGTGGGACTTGGCGATACTACATCCCAAAAAGATATTCTGGTCCGTTCCAGCTCTACTAATTCTACGGGTTACCTAGACACCCCTCAACCTGTAACTGTTAACATAGCCAGCAATGGATTTCGCGGACAATCATTCCAAGTTCATCTAAAAGATGGAAATAAGATTCTCAGCACGAAAACCGTTAGCCCTGACTTAGTCTCAGATAACCATGAACTCACCTTCAAATTAACTCCCCAAAAAGAAGGGCTCCAACAATATTCCATTGTTATTCCTGCGCTTGAACAAGAGTGGACAAGCAATAATAATAGCCAGCTATTTTCAGTGGATGTTAAAGATGCCAAACAGTCAATACTATCACTGGCATTTGAAGTACATCCCGATGTAAAATATGTGCGTTCACTTCTGCGATCCGATAAAAATACTGAACTGACAACACGAACCTGGATAAACAACAATCGTTTTATTGAAGGTAACCTCAGTATTGCTGCTGATACTGTTGATCTTGCTATTATTCACGGTTACCCGGGCAACGGCTTGCCTGCTTCTTTAGAAAAGAAGATAAAATTACTTACAAATGAAGTTCCACATATCATTTTTGCAACACCGCTTTTTTCGCCTCAACAATTTGAACAAGAAATTAGCTCTTTACCTGTTCGCCTATTAGGGCCGTGGAATTATGTTCAGGTGGGTTTGAGCCCCCGGGGTAAAACAAATTCTCATCCTATAATGGAATTACCCACCCTTGACTATAGCCAACTGCCTTCTCTGTTGTCTCCTGTAGACAACATAAACCCCACTGCTACCGCTACTCAGCTTTTTAACAGTACCCACCGGGGGCAACAAACCAATAAGCCAGTATTATCTGTACAGGAAATTGGCAACCACAGAATATCCTTTTTTAATGCTTTTGGTTGGTTTCAATTCCACCAGGAACCAAATAGAAAAGTTCAAAATTTTGCCAATGAACTTCTCCTTAACGTTGTTAGCTGGACAGCTACCAATCCCAATAATCAATTGCTTAAAGCTAAACCCACAAAAACGACTTTCAATGGATCAGAGCATGTTATAATTGACGCATATCTACAGAATGAGCGGGGAGAGATGGAAACTAATGCATCAATTGATCTTACTTTTTCTTCGGATACCCTTGAAAGTCACTTCTATTCTATGGAAAATGTTGGGTCGGGCCGCTATCGCCTAGACCTGGGAACCATGCCCGAAGGTATTTACACTTTTAACGCTGTTGCCCAGAAAGGCGACCGCCATATTGATAGCCAGCAAGGAGAGTTCGCTGTTGCCCAATCAAATGCCGAATTTGTGAATACCACCCGTGATGATCAACTCTTGCGAACATTGGCCAACAAGACTGAGGGTACCTATCTACCCTACGATTCTGTTTCCGGGTTTTGGCAAAACTTTCGTGACAAGAACCTGCTTAGCAAGAATCAAAAAAGTGAGACATCTTACTTTTACCTCTACCGGAATATAGGCTGGTTTATTTTGGTAATCGTTTTGTTATCTGCTGAATGGATAACCCGAAAATATCTTTCCCTGCCCTAATTTCAATTTATGGAATTGTAGCAATTTCATTTAAACGAATTGTCCCGGTTTGCGCATTAATACGGGCCCGTAAGCCTACAGGTAGTGTCACCATTTTGCTGATATGGCCAAACATTGCCCCGGAGAAAGCAGGAATTCCCAAAGGTTTAATATGATCATCAAAGACTTGCTCTAACGTCAGGCTGTACGAGTTTGACCGTTCACAGTTGGTGCACTGCCCGAAAACAAAACCGGAAATCTGATCCAATATGCCGCTGAGCTTGAGTTGGGTTATCATACGATCTATACGATAAATATCTTCTCCCACATCTTCTAAAAACAAGATATTTCCTTGCCAATCTGGAAGATAGTCGGAACCGGCCATTGCAGTTAGAACGCTCAGATTGCCACCTAAGAGTCGTCCCGATGTTCTTCCCGAACGTATAACCATATGGTTGTCGCAACCGCTGCAAACACCCTCTGCAGGCATCTCCAGTTGGACCACCTGTTGCCCGGATACCATCTCCTCAAAATGCGTTGTTGTATAACCTGTCCAGTCGGATTTACCTACAGGTCCATGGAACGTAATGAGTCCTGTTTTGGCATAGATAGCTAATAGTAATGAGGTTATGTCGCTAAATCCCACCAGGATCTTGGGGTTGGCTTTGATCAAATCATAATCGATAGCATCAAGAATGCGGTTTGCTCCCCAACCACCACGAAATGGTATAATAGCATCTACCTCGTCATCTGCAAACATGGCATTAAGATCGGCAGCTCGTTCATCATCAGTGCCACCCAGATACCCATATTGATTACGGGCATTGCTCCCTTCTTTGACCTTGTACCCCAACTCTTTTATCTGTTTTACAATCTTGTTGTACAGCTTTTTTTCGGGTAGCCTGCTTGAGGGACTTATCAATCCAACGGTATCCCCTTTCTGAAGTCTTTTGGGTTTTGTTATGATTTGAGTTTGAGGAGAGCGCGCAATAGCAGCGGAATTTAGTACGGATACCACGCTACTAGCACCTAAAAATTTAAGGAATCCTTTTCTATCCATAACTAGTGGGTTAATAGGGATTATTTTGATGTATAAAATCCTGAACTGAGGCTGGTACAAGTCCAGAAATATCGCCGTCACTTTGAATTAAATTTCTTACTTCTGTTGAAGAGATATTAATGGGTTTGTGATCAATGACGTGAGCATCTCGGGCAACTTCTGGGTCTAACTCCAGCTCTTTATCATAAGGCCTGTGTGCTACCAACAACTCACAATAGCTTAATATTTCGCGCCAGCGATGCCATGAAGTAAAATGATGGGCTGAATCCTCTCCGATACAGAGATAAAAGTTTTTACCAGGATAGGCTTTAGCAAGGTGCCTCACCGTCTGAACAGTATAGGAAGGATTAGGCAACCGATCTTCAATATCAGAAATGGTAACATCCTCCCACTCTGCAAAAGCGCGCTTCAACATCTGCAGTCGAAGCTCATAACTTGTCAGTGATTGTTCAATTTTGTGGGGAGGATTCGGGGTAAGCAAAATCCAAAGTGCAGAAATATACCCCGAATCTAGAAAAGAACGAGCAATAGATAAATGACCATTATGAACGGGATCAAAGCTTCCCCCAAAAAGCCCTATTGCTTCTTTACCAGCCGCCATTATTAGTAACTGCTTCCAGAATCGTCATTGCGGGCGGTGCTGTTCTTTTCATCAGACTCTACCGTCAGTTCAGCGAGTGCAGCCCGTGCAACATCTACGTGCTCATCAGCTTGACTTCGATATTTACCATTGGGGAAAAGCTGAATAAATGTTTCGTAGGCCGAAACAGCTTTCTGATACCGTTCTTTCTGCTTAGAGATAATGCTTCTGCCGGCATAGATGTTATAGGTTTTAATTTTTTCGACAAGTGCACGCTGTGCCCAAATTGACTCAGGGTATTGATCAATAGTGAGATCGTAATAGGTGATAGCAGCTTCATAATCATCAATACGCATATACAGATCGGCGGCATAGAAGTGCTTTTTGGCTAATTTAGCCCGCATTTCTGTAATATATTGGGCGGCCTCTTGGCGTTTCTCGGAATTTTGATACCGCGAATTGTACAACCTGAACTTTTCGATTGCTTTGCGGGTATAACTTTGATCCAATTTATATCGCGGACTCAGTTTATAGTAGCAATACGCTTCTTTGAACTGCGCAATTTGCCGGTCTTCGGATCGTGGAAAGAGCGAAATATAACGCTCATATTCCGATGCAGCCAGAAGATAGCGTTCATCTTCGTTGTATGATTCAGCTAACATAAACTGCGCTTTTTTTCCATAATCGGTGCCTCGCCCAATTTGAATAACAGTTTCAAAAGCAGATGCGGCTTCGGAATATTTTTCGGCCTGAAATAATTTCATCGATTTTTTAAATGCCGTGGGCAATGTATCTCCGCGCTGGATATATTGCTGGTTTTTACACGAAGCCAGCAGTACAAACATTAATACTAAGACTGAGCCTTTTACAATAAGAGTTGAAATATTCTTCATTATATACTTTTTAGCTTTCAATATTCCCGAGAAATCAAACGATTAAAAAATTCAGTAATTTCGCTTTTATAGGTAGAATCACCAAAGATCTGTAAATGATCTATGGCTTCCTGGTAATGATACTCCATAGCACTTTTCGTATCCTCAATAACATTCAAGGATCTAAAGATGGAGATAACATTTGCAATTTCTTCTTTTGTGTTACTTTCAGCTGATAACAAATCCGTCAGTTGTTGGTGTTGCTTACCTTCACTTCTTTGCAGTGCTAGGAGAGAAAGATAGGTCTTCTTACCTTCAACGATATCTCCTCCCCTTTTCTTGCCAAATTTTTCAGGATCAGCTATAACATCCAATAAATCATCCTGTATCTGGAATGCAATTCCTACTTTTTTGCCTGTATATTTAAGTTCATGAATCTGTTCGGAACTCGCTCCCGCAACAGCTGCTCCCATAGTCAGGGCTCCACTAATAAGGGCCGCTGTTTTGCCTTCAATCATCTCAAGGTATTGTTCGATAGAAACATCTTCCTGAGTCTCAAACATCAGATCATATCCCTGCCCTTCGCATACCTTCTCGGCACTATCCAGGAATAGATCTAAAATGAGGCTATACTCCTCTTTGGAATAGTTATCGTCTCTGCCATACGCCTGTAGCTGTTTGAATGCTTTGGCATACATTGCATCGCCGGAGAGTATAGCTGTATTGGCATCCCATTTTTTGTACACACTCGGTTTTCCACGGCGTTTTTCGGCCCCATCCATAATATCATCATGGAGAAGTGTGAAATTATGCAACAGTTCAATCGACAGGGCTGCAGGCAAAGCTTCTTCAACCTCTCCGCCACAGATTCCACAAGCAACCAGCGTCAAATACGGACGTACTCTCTTTCCAGCCAGTGACAAGGTGTAGCGCACCGGATCATATAATAGAGACGGCTCTTGCGGCAGTTTAAGCTTGGCAAGGCGTGCATCTATAAGTTTTGAAAGTTTCTGCTGTTGCTTAGTATTTTTCAAATTGTTCTATGCTGAATTTATAAAAGGCCAAATATAAGGATTTTAATGTAAGATGTTACTGTCGAAATCACTTTGATTGGATATGATTCCGGTTGAGATCTTTTGGCTGTTCGCAGCCTAACAGTAATAGTATAGTAGTAAACTGTTTACACCAACTTTTATAGAGGCGTTCGAGTCCATCATACCCATCGTTAACAACCGCTCTTATTACCGGTTGTGCAGAAGCGGCAAAATCAGCCCCAAGACATAATGCTTTGGCAAGGTCATGGCTGGAGCGTATTCCCCCGGAAGCTATTAGTTCGAACTCATAATCGGATCGTAACTCATTTACCTGTTTAACACATTCCAAAGTCGGAATTCCCCAATCATTAAAGTCATTATCGGGGTCATGATTGGAAAGCCGCTCATTTTCAACTTTTGCCCAGCTGGTCCCCCCTGCTCCGGCTACATCGATGACCTTAACCCCAACGTCTAACAGGCGTTTAGCAACACTTCCTGAAATTCCGGCCCCGGTTTCTTTTACGATGACCGGTACGGGACTTTGGGTACAGAGTTGACTTATCCCCTCCTCCACACCTTTGAATTTTCGATCTCCTTCGGGTTGCATCAACTCTTGCAGTGGATTGAGATGGACAATAATTGCATCAGCTTCAATGGAATCTATTAACAGGTTAACTTGCGAGGCTGCAAGCCCCCCAACCAACTGTGCACCACCAATATTTGAGGCTATAAACGCATTGGGAGCTTCTTTTCTTACCACAGAAAATGATTCAATGGTACTATCATCTTCAAGTATAATACGCTGGCTGCCAACACCAAACGGCAAATTATAATCTTCACAAAAGCGGGCTATAATAGCATTTACGGCTCCGGCATCGGTATATCCCCCCGTCATAGAAGAGATAAATAGCGGAAATGCAAAGTTCCGCCCTAAAAAACGGGCTTCAGTAGAAACATCCCCAATATCGACTTCTGGCAGGGCATTGTGAATAAACCGGTACTGCTGAAAACCCGTTTCCGTTTGGTAATCCACTTCCCCTGAGGTCGTCAGAGAAACGTGATCTTTTTTTCGCTGTTTTATACTCATCTGTAAATACTCTTTAAATCATATAGCTTCCGCCGTTGATATGGAAAGTTGCACCGGTCATATGCGGTACTTTACCGGAAGCCAGAAAGGCAACGAGTTCCCCTACTTCTTCCGGAGAGGTGATTTCGTCAAAAGCCATCCCCTGTGTCAAGTATTCCTCGCCATACACTTCGATAGAGTCCATGGCCATGTCGGTCTTGATAAAACCAGGGGCTATAGAATATGCTGAAATATCATGCTGTCCATAGTCTCGGGCTACGCTTTTGGTAAAAGCAACCATTCCCCCTTTAGAGGCTGCATAAGCGGAATATTCCTGGGTATCTCCCCGATAAGCTGCTCGCGAAGACACATTGATCAGAATCCCTCCTTCTTCATCTGCTTTCCACCTGTTAAGTGCCCATTTCGATAGCAAGGCGGGAGCCCGCAGATTAACCTGCATAGTTTTATCCCAGGCCTCCAGCCAAGAGTGGTCATCAGTATCAAAACCGGACTCCAAAAAGATTCCTGCATTATTTATTAATATTCCCGGTACCGAATCCCGATTAAAAACAGGCTCTAATTTGGCTTTTAAGGTCTCGGGATTGGCCAAATCAACATACAGCCCCTCAAATCGATCATTCTTTTGAAATTCTTTTGGGAAATCAGAGCTGCGAGCGGTACCTATAACTTCAGCTCCTTCTTTCAATAACGATTTGGTAATACTTTTTCCAATACCACGTGAAGCGCCGGTTACTAATGCGTACAAAAGACTAGGGATTTGTTATTATTTCTGCTACATCTAGAAGGTAATGTAACAACAATTGGCTTACAAACCGACAGGCTTACTTTAAGCAGATAATTTTATAATCAGCAGTGCAAATTACTGATTATTGAGCCCGATATACGGGGACATTTGAGCAGGCCTCACCATACATCAATTTTTTAACATATGGTATAAGCTGTTGGGTTGCATGCAGGTAAATACTCTCGGGCACAGGCTTTTCTTTACTTGAACAGCCTTTTAAGATAACGAATTTATCTTCATAGGAACTCCAATCTACCTCTTCCAGGTTCCGCCGATAGAGCTCATAAAGCATCTCATCAGCCTGTCCTTGAAATACCTCTTTAGCGTATGGTGCCAGGTGTTGCCCCACCAACATATAGGCCCATTTTGAAATAATGGCATCTGTAGAGCAAAACACGCCCACATATTGGTCTTCAAATTGACTCCAGTCAAACTCATTCAGCTGATCACGAAAATCTTCTTCTTTCAGAATCATCCCCTTAAAAAGAAACTGTTTGAGGTCTAATTCTGCTCTTGGGGTTGAATCAAAATACTGCTGGAGATCTATGGTAACCAGCTTTTCAGACTGTTTAACCTTGTTTACTATTTCGCCTTTGGTATCTGTAGCCATAATCTAAATAGAAAATGATTCTCCGCATGAACAAGTGCGGTTTGCATTTGGATTATGAAAGTGAAACCCTTCGCCATTAAGTCCGTCAGTATAATCGAGCTTAGTTCCGGACAGGTATAAAAAGCTTCGCATATCACAAACCAGCTTAATCCCCTTTTCTTCGAACTCCTGGTCTTCTTCCGTCGCAGATTCAGGGGCACTGTCGAACTCAAGATCATACGTAAGACCCGAACAACCACCACTTACAACTCCGACACGGAGCTTGGCATCATCAGCAATCTGCTGTTCTTTTCGAATCTTTTTGATACGCGCTGCTGCACGTTCAGTAATAGAAATGGACATAAATTGTTATACCACTTTAAACTGAAACTACTTGAATTTCCGGATCAATACGCTTGACCATACTTTCAATAGCGTATAATGTACCGCTGGTAGCCGTAGGACAGGTTCCACAGGCACCCTGGTAGTGTACCTTCAAACGATCACCGTCGAGTCCCAGGATCTTTAATCCACCGCCGTCGGCTAACAAATACGGACGTACCTGTTCGTCCAACATCTTATTAATCTCAATCAGTCTGGGGTCGTCAGATTCCTGAACTTCTTTCGTTGCATGGACCTCATCATCTTCCACGGCATCCGTCTGTGGAGTAGCCTCACGAATCGGCGGTGCCAACTGACGCAACAGTTCAGACCATACCGCATCTCCATCCTGTGTTACCGTTACATATTTATCAACAAAATAGACATTGATAACATGATCGATTGCAAATAATGAGGACGCCAGCTCATTACCTTCGGCATCTCCAGCATTCTCAAAAGATTTAGTAACTCCATTTGTAAGCGGTTCTCCCAATACAAAGCGCATAGCATCGGGATTTGGTGTACGTTCAATTTCTTTGATCTTAGGCATAACAGTAAAGGCTAATAGCTTATTAATTGTTCACTATTTAGAACGAATATAAATATAATCTATTGCAATTCACAGTTCCAATTAGTGTATATCAAAAGGTTTTTAAAAAATCGTTTTTGCTTTCTTAATCCCTTCTACTAACCGGTCGATATCTTCCCTGTTATTATAAAAGGAAATTGAAGCTCGGGCTGTAGCGGGCACGTTGAATCGACGCATAGCAGGTTGCGCACAATGATGTCCCGTTCGGATTGCAATACCCTGTTGATCCAGGATAGTACCGATATCCGTGGCATGGATATCATCAAAAACAAAAGAGAGTACTGATGCCTTCTCTTCTGCTGTTCCTATAATGCGTAAGCCGTCAATAGATAAGAGTTGTTCCGTTCCGTATTTAAGGAGCTTCTGTTCATATGCAGCGATATTTTTCATTCCGATACCATTCAGATAATCGATCGTCTCTGCAAATCCAACACCGGCAACAATTGGAGGCGTTCCGGCTTCAAATTTGTGAGGGATAACATTAAATGTTGTTTCCTCAAATGATACTTTATCAATCATATCCCCCCCGGAGCGATAGGGTGGCATCTCTTCCAAATACTTCTTTTTGCCGTATAAAATGCCAAATCCGGTAGGCCCACACATCTTGTGAGCAGAGAAAGCGTAAAAATCTACGTCAAGCTCCTGAACATCCACAGGACTATGCGGAACGGCTTGTGCCCCATCAAGTAATACCGGTATATCTTTCTCATGAGCAGCTTCTATCATCTTTTTCACGGGATGAACCGTGCCGAGAGCATTGGAAACATGCCCCATAGCAACAATAGCAGTATCCTCATTGAGCTTATCCAGGTATTCTTCCCAAATAAGCTCACCGGCATCATTAACCGGTACAACTACAACTTTGGCTCCCTTTTGCTTGGCAATAATTTGCCAGGGAACAATATTAGCATGGTGCTCTATTTCAGATATGAGGATTTCATCCCCTTCTTCAATAAATCGTGCTCCAAAACTATGAGCAACGAGGTTTATACCATCGGTTGTACCCGTTGTATAGACAATCTCTTCTTCATGCTCGGCATTGATGAATTCCTTCACCCGTTTTCGAGCTAATTCATAGGCATCTGTTGCTTCTTGGCTGAGAGTATGAATACCACGATGAACATTAGCATGCTCGTTTCGGTGGTAGTTATCCATGCGGTCAGCCACACAAGCCGGCATCTGGCTTGAAGCTGCATTATCAAGATATACTAAAGGGTTACCTTTCACCTGCTGACTAAGCACATGAAAATCTTCACGGATCTTACTAAAATCCGTCTTCTCTTCTGATATTGATGGTGCAGCTTCTGCCATGATATTTTATACCGCTAGTTCAGAGTCAAGCTGACGCTTGGTAAAGTTACGAACTTCTTCTGCCAAGAGTTCTTGAACAGAATCTACTGAAATGTTTTCAATGGTCTCTAATGCAAATGCATAAATCAGCAGTTCTCGTGCCTGTTGTTCATTAAGTCCACGACTTTTTAGATAAAACAGTTCGTCTTGCTCTAACTGTCCTACCGTTGCACCGTGGGTACAAACGACATCATCGGCAAAAATCTCGAGCTGGGGCTTGGTATTCACCAATCCTTTGCGAGAAAGCAACAGGTTTCGATTTTCCTGGAAGGAATCGATCTTCTGGGCATCTCTTTGCACAAATATTTTGCCGTTAAAAACGGAATGCGCTTTGCCGTTTATTACACATTTGTGCAGCTGGTGACTCTCGGCATGAGAAAAGCGGTGATCCATTACGGAATGGGTATCAGAAACTTGGTCTCCATCGATCAGTACCAAACCGTCAACAGTAAATTCAACCTCTTCATCACGCTGGGAAATACGCGGCTCGTTTCGAGAAAGCTTTGCTCCTCTCGTAATGGTGTACGATTCATAGTCCGCATGCTTTGCTACAAAGGCAGCAGTACGCGCTATATGGATCGCTTTTCGGCTGTCGCGCTGGATCTTAGTATGCTTAACATGTGCCCCTTCTTCCAGGTTAACTTCTACAACAGGCAGGTTAAAGTACTTGTTGTCAGCAAGACCAATATGATCTTCAATAACCGTTACCTCAGAATCCTGTTCTGCTGCTATAACCGTTCGGGGTGTGGCAAAATAATGCTCTTCCGCATCAGTCTGGATATTAAGCAGGTGAATGGGGGTATCCACTGTTTTCCCTTCCGGAACATGGATAAAAGCACCATCCTTTAGGAAAGCACTATTAAAGGCAGTAAACACATCATCTTCAAAATTATTCTGTGCATACGTATTCAGATGCTCCTTTAACAATTCATTATCCTCTGCTGCCAGTTGGGCAATATTACCGATAGTAACATCGTCCGGGAGTGCTTCCGTAGTGGAATGCGCCTCGGAATAGGATCCGTTGATAAAAACCAGTCGAGACTGTTCACTTTCCGGCAGGTAATGTTCGCTAAAATCAGGAACTTCCACATCCAGTTCAGAAGCCAGCTCGTAAGAATCCCGGTACAGGTCTCGTAGGCTGATATACTTCCAATCTTCCAGTTTCTTTGTGGGAAATGGTGTATTGCGAACCCCTTCTGCCCCTTTCAGGCGTACTTTATCGAGAAATTGAGACTTCCCGTTTAAAGAACCTTGAAAGTTGAGTAGATCTTGTAAAAATGTGCGTTCTTTCTTTTGCTTCACTTTAGCCATTTGATTATTGCTGTTCTCCATTTACAGATGCAGTTGCAGGTTCAATCAACCAGTCATAGCCTTGCTCTTCGAGCTTAATGGCAAGATCTTTATCACCGGATTTTGCAATCTCACCATCGATCATAACATGTACATGATCTGGGGTAATATAATCAAGAATACGCTGATAGTGGGTTACCATCACGACGGCGTTATCATCGTCAGCGATCTGATTAATTCCGTTGGCTACCGTCTTAAGGGCATCAATATCGAGCCCGGAATCGGTTTCATCCAGGAACGAAATTTTTGGATCCAAAACAGCCATCTGAAAAATCTCGTTACGCTTCTTCTCTCCACCACTAAAGCCGGCATTAACGCTACGCTCAATGAATTCCGGCTTCATCTTTATAAGATCAAGCTTTTCTTTGGCATAATCTTCGAACTGCAGCGGGTCAAGCTCTTCGCGCCCCTGTTCCTGAGCGATTGTATTATAAGCCTGGCGCAGCAAGTTCTTATTTGTAACACCGGGTACTTCTACCGGATACTGAAACGCAAGGAAAAGTCCTAAGTGAGCCCGTTCATCTGCCTCAAGCTCTAAGATACTTTCTCCTTCAAACAAGATGTCGCCCTGCGTAACTTCATACGCTTCATGTCCGGCAACAACTTTGGAAAGGGTACTCTTACCACTTCCGTTGGGGCCCATAATTGCATGAACCTCTCCTTCGTTAATTGTCAAGTTTACACCTTTGAGGATTTCCGTTCCATCCTCTTCAACACATACATGTAAGTCCTTTATTTCTAGCACGTTACCTTATTCCTCTAATATTATTTTTAGATTTAAAAATGATCTATATGATGATTAGCCGACGCTTCCTTCAAGCTTGATACCAAGCAGCTTGTCAGCTTCAACAGCAAATTCCATCGGCAGCTCTTGCAACACTTCTTTACAAAAGCCATTAACGATGAGCGAAATTGCATCATCCTCATCCATACCGCGCTGCTGTAAGTAAAAGATTTGATCTTCGCCTACCCTGCTTGTTGAAGCTTCGTGCTCAACTTTAGCAGTTGGGTTCGCCGATTCAATATACGGGAAGGTATGCGCTCCACAAGTCTGCCCAATAAGCATTGAGTCACAGACCGAATAGTTTTGTGCATTTTCTGCCCGGGGACTAATTTTAACGAGTCCGCGATAGCTGTTATCAGATTCACCGGCAGAAATACCTTTTGAAATAATGGTACTCTTCGTGTCTTTACCCACATGAATCATTTTAGTGCCGGTATCGGCCTGCTGGCGATTATTGGTTACCGCTACAGAGAAGAATTCTCCGATAGAACCATCACCCTGCATTATTACACTGGGATATTTCCAAGTAATAGCTGAACCCGTTTCTACCTGAGTCCAAGAGATCTTGGAATTATCACCGCGGCAATGTCCCCGTTTAGTCACAAAGTTAAATATACCGCCCTGCCCTTCTTCATCGCCGGAATACCAGTTCTGAATGGTAGAGTACTTAATTTCGGCATCTTCAAGTGCAACAAGCTCTACAACTGCAGCGTGCAGCTGATTCTCTTGATACATTGGAGCAGTACAACCTTCAAGATAGCTCACATGACTATTATCTTCACAAATAATGAGTGTGCGCTCAAACTGCCCTGACTGCATATTATTGATACGGAAATAGGTAGAAAGATCCATAGGACATACCGTATCTTCCGGCACATACACAAATGAGCCGTCAGAAAAGACTGCCGAATTTAATGCAGCATAGAAGTTATCTCCTTTAGGGACAACAGATCCCATATATTCCTTAACGAGTTCAGGATGATCCTGAATCGCTTCTGAAATAGAGCAAAAGATTACTCCCGCCTCGGCAAGTTTCTCTTTGAAGGTAGTAAAGATAGACTCACTATCGAATACCGCGTCTACAGCCACACCTTGCAGCTGCTTTTGCTCTTCAAGGGGAATACCCAGTTTCTCATAGGTTTCCAGAATTTGGTCATCTACTTCATCCAGACTCTCTGGCTTTTTGCCATCCTTCTTCTTGGTAGAAGAATAATATTGAATTTCATCAAAATTAGGCTTCTCGTATTCAACATTGGGCCAGTCGGGCTCTTCCATCTGCTTCCATTTTTCAAAAGCTTCCAGACGGAACTCTAATACCCATTCCGGTTCATCCTTGCGACGAGATATTTCCCGGATGATATCCTCATTAATACCTTTTGGAAAATCTTCATATTCCACATCGGTGGTAAAACCATACTTATACTCACCACCAACCATGGATTCAAGTGCTTCAGTTTCACTCATAAGTTGATATCTGCGGTAATATTTATAATGTATTGTAGTTGACTAACAAAACGTCAGAACAGTGTGCGACGCTCAGAATAAAGGGACGGTGTGATACTTGGAATTACAGCCCTTACCTCTATAAGACACTTTAGAGACGCTTTCTGTTCCGAGCACGGAATATAAACAAACTTACTAGCAAGTTAAACTTATTTCGACGAATAAGATTGACTGTTTTTTTTGCTACTCACCTCCCAGAAAATGAAGATAATACCCATCCAAAACCAATAGAATGATACTATTTGCCGAATAGGTAAAAACTATTTTGCCCTATCCTTTATTTCGGCCCAGCCCCTTTTGCTAATTCTTTGATCTGGTAGAGATGTCTTTGGCTGTGGTATATCACAAATACAATCCATTCGACCCGAGTTAAATATCCAAATATGGGATGTTCAAAAGCAACAGCGCGTTGTGTCAAATCCTGGGTCTCTATCAGGCTGGTCATACGCTGGCGAATATCTTGCAAGGTCGCAAGTATATCCTCTTTATCCTTTGATTGATCATCAGGAACTATGGGTTTTGTAGCCTGCATTTTGGATTCAAAATCTAATAAACGCTTTTTCATGATGGGAATATATTGCTCGGGGGCACGGTCTGCTTTCTGCCCCTCGGATGTAAGTACACGTACCGTACCACCTTCTACCTTTACAAGATGTTCTGCAACCTGGCCGGCGCTCCATCCTCCTTCCGGGGGTTCGGTATTAAATTCACTATCAGGAAAGGTCGAAATGGTGTGTAACAAAGAATCACTGCTTGCCTTGAGTTTTTGACGCAGGGTGTTTTTTTCCATAGTATGACCGAGATAACGTTATGGCAGACAATTGGCTCCTCATCTTAAAAAGTAAGAATAACGTTTTACGATGAGTCAATAGCTTGAACAAACATTATGTATAACAAAATTATTGACGTTATGAAATGGATTAAAAGTGCATTTTCGGGATTAGCAGGCAGCTTTGTGATGTTTATTATTATGATGGTTGGTATCCATGCAACGGGATTTGCCCCATTCAACACCCCGCCTTCGGCTGCTTTCTTACACCAATTAGGATTGAATATTGGCCCCCTGCCCCTGATTGTGCATTTCGGATACGGAGCCTTCTGGTCGGTGGTTCTGTACTACTTTTTTAAAGAAAGTGTTAGCATTAAAGAGGGCATCTATCTTGCTCTTGCGCTTTGGGGCGTAATGATGCTCATCTTAAGTCCCATCATCGGCTGGGGATTTTTCGGTTTTGGCGGTGCCGATGAACTTGCTGCTGATGCTCCCCTATATCTTGAAAGCGGGCCCAAATACCTCATAATGACGCTCATCCTTCATCTTATATATGGTGCCATTATCGGCTGGGGAAATGCTCAAATCGGGACCTCCGAATAACTACGAACTGTCCATCAATATCGCTACACAGGCAGCATTTACAATATCTTGCCAGCTACAGCCACGCGAAAGATCCATCATTGGTCGGGCAAGACCCTGAAGAATGGGACCTGTTGCTCCGGCACCGGCTAATCGTTCGGTAATTTTATAAGCAATATTTCCGGCATCAAGATTGGGGAAAATAAACACATTGGCCTTCCCGGCCACCTCCGATCTCGGTGCCTTTCTTTTTGCTACGGATGGTACAAATGCAGCATCAAACTGTAGCTCTCCGTCAATGGCCAGATCGGGATCTTTTTGTTTTGCAATAGTGAGAGCATCTGTTACTAACTCGGTACGTTCATGGCGGGCGCTCCCTTTGGTAGAAAACGACAACATTGCAACTACTGGTTCATCTTCAGTTAAGAGCTCATGGGTTCGGGCCGATTCAACAGCGATGACAGCCAGTTGCTCTTTGTCCGGATAGGGTACAACACCACAGTCGGCATAGGTAAGTACCCGACCATTTTGCAGAGCCATCAAGAAAGTACTGGATACAATACCGGTTCCCTGGCGAAGACCAATAGTATGAATAGCCGCTCGAATTACTTCTCCAGTAGTTGCAACGGATCCGGCTACACATCCGTCTGCATCCCCCTGGGCTACTAAACTCCCCCCCAGGTATAACGGATTCTCCAATGCTGATGTCGCCTCTTCCCTGCTAATTCCTTTGTGTTTGCGCCGATTATACAGATGGGTTACCAGTGTTTCATTGATCTCATCAGGGGGATAAAAAGAGAGCCTATCGGCTAATGCTATCCCTTCACTTTCTGCCCGGGCAGTAATCTCTTTTTTACGGCCTACCAAAATTACCTCACAGATATTCTCTCTGGCCAGATAGGCACCTGCTCGCAGCACTCGGTGATCCCCTGTTTCCGGTAATACGATTTTCTTATTTTTTGAGGCTGCCCTGCCTCGAATACGGTCAATAATAGAAGCCATTATATCAATAATAAAATTGCGATTACTGCAGCGGCAATGCCTCCCCATTGTTTATAAGAAACTTTGTCGTTCCAAACCAATAGCCCCAGGAATGTGCCGCCCAAGACGTTTAAAATATTTACAATAGGATAAGCAATAGCTCCACTGATACCGTCCAATGCATAAATTAAAAAAATTGAGGAATACAGGTTAGGAATTCCGATAGCCGCCCCCAGCAGTAGTTCTTTTTTCCTGATCAAAGGTCTGCTCCGAAGCACGCAGAGCACAAGCCCAATCACAAAGGCACCGGCAAAAATCATCCCCATAAAAGTAAGCTCGTTGAGATTCGTGCTAAACTCTTCATTGTATATTTTCAGGGAGGCATCCGCAAAACCCGAAAGCACAAAAATAATAACCAACAGCCAGGATGCGCTTATGCTCCCTACCTTCACCGAATTTTTCTTTGGGATTAACAATCCCATTGCCCCAAAGACTAATAAAACACCCAAAATTTTAAGAGCACCCAGATATTCAGCATACAAAAAAACCGATATCAATACAGGAATAAGCAACGACAGACGCATAGCAGCAATGGTAATACCTACGCCATTGGTATGCACCGATTTTCCGTAAACTACAAAGTTACCGATAAAAAAAGCTCCCACGATGATACAGAAAAATACCAGGAATGAGCTTTGCGCCAATGGAGCTCCCCCGCTCTTTTGTGATAGCCCTACACTAAAGGCAAAAATAGCAGCCACCAGGTAGTTTACGGTAAGTGTGTTAAGTGTTCGAAGCTTTTTAACTTCAGTCAGTTTCAATAAATGGGCAATAGCAAGGGAACATACTGAACTTAAAAGAAGGTAGAAGTAGGCCATTAGTTCTCTGCTAAATCTAACTTTGTATTGCCCAGTAAAAGCGGGTCTTGAGGCCGGTCGTGCAGTTTGCGAGCTGTATATGAGACATTTCGTTCGAGATATTGATAAATCTCAGATAAATCGGTTGTCCTGTTTTGTAAAGCTTTAGCAAAAAAATAGGGTAAAATGCGGTGCTTTTTACCACTCCCGGACTGAGAAATATAAACCTGGGATTCTTGGTTGAGCTGGCTACCGAATAATACAGCCCAGTTATCATCGTTATCCAGATTTTGAATACTGCTTTCCAGAATTCTCTGTGTTTTAATTACCGATATATTATTGGTCAGTGATTGGCTAAAATCGACATCGCTCAATATTACCGTTTGTGCTTTGGTAAGATTAGAAAGGGTCTTAAACAGGCTATTTAATTCTATCACTTCCTGCTTATTACCCTTTTCCCCATTTACGCCCAGAAACGTAAGTTGACTGTTTTTGTCGGCCCCATTTACTTCACCATATCCACTGATATACACTGTAAGCTCAGTACTGTCATTTGCTACAGAACCCATCGTAGAAAGGACCTTATGTAAGGTATCCGTATCAGCTATCTCTCTGAGGTCAAAAATATTCTGGGGTTTATATCCCAATGCTGTTTGCAAGTACGTTTTCATAAGTCGTGCATCGCGGTGGGCATATCTTCTTTCTTTGTACTGCCCGGAATAATTTTTGTTAGTGATGATAAGAGCCATCGCATTTTCTTGGGGTGCTCTCAATACCGGAATGTTTGTTTCAACATCTACCTCCCCGAACGGTAACCTTGGTACAGTCACCACTTGATCTTGCTGATTAAAGTCGGATGACCTCCATACAATTTCGGCATCCTGCCGGGATATATAGTGTTCTGAGATACCATACAATACTCGATACCATTCTTTATTCTCGGTGCTCGCAATTTTCACCTGGCTCCCTTCTACTAAATCGGCAACGATATTATTGCTCGTTGTTTTATCGGCACTGTTCCGCAGCGACGTAATTCGGGTAGTAACCTTTGCATAGGGTTCAAGGATGTCGGAAACGGGAAAGGCATAACTATATAACGAGTCCTGAAATTGAACAGTAATATCGACCCGGCCCGGCTGGCTGCCTGTTATAAGCTGATTATTTAACAACTCTGAGAGTGGTATCTGAAGCTGACCATCAACAATAGAACGAATTTCCTCGTTGCGCACCGTGGAATCCCGGTACTGGATTGTTACATAGGCATCTGTTTCCAAACTTTGCTCAACTGTAACAGTATCTGTTCGTACAATGGTACCCGATTTTTTTAAAAGCCTTTCTTCTCCTGTAGCACGTGGTTCTCCCACGGGTTTCATATTTAAAAACCCAGCTGCAACCATAACCGAACCAACTGCATTAAGCGTCCACATTCTTGTTTGGGATCGGTTTTTACTAATGGCAGTAGAATTTGCCGCTATAAAGGCAAGAGCCGCACCGCTGAGACCGGCGGCAATAAAACCCGGCCTCAATTTATATTTTTGAATATTTCGCCGAGCAAGCACCCTTTGGTTATACCGATACTTGGTACGTGACATAAGGTTTAGAGTAAGTGCCGATTCTGAGGGTTGTACTTTTCCCACCTGCATCAAAAAGCGATCCTGGTTAATAATTTCAGGATCTGATTCATCTATAGCATGCTGATCCTTAACGGTCCAGCGGGCACTGGTACAACCCATAAAACCGTACCCCAGCACTGCAATAAATACTATGTGAGTAAATAATTTCACGAAAATATTATAGTGATATAACAGCTCCTATCCCGAGGACACTGCGAAATTTAAAAGATTCTTCATTAACCGGGTGTGAAACCCAAAAAGGAATATCATATCGGATCATCAATCCTCTCGGTTTCCCAAGGTAATCAGGAATATTGAGAGTAAACATAAAACCAAGTCCTGCGTCAGAAAGTAATCTGTCTTCTTCTAAATCAGTAACTCCCAGTGAAGTACCGCTATCGAAGAACACATATGACCGCAAATCGAGAAAACTGCCGACCACAGGAATATCATCAATAGCTTTATCCAGGGGATTCGGATAATCGAGTTCTAAATTTAAGGTCGAAAAAGAGGTCAATAAGGGGGCAGCTCCATTGTTAAGTTGATCCACATTTTGTTGCAGATATCCTCGTATATTTCCTGCCCCTGTAACTTGTACTACTCCGCTTTCTAACCAAGACGGTGGCATGGTACCACGAGCCCTTGTTAATCCTTTATCCATCCATCTGCGGGCGGTTTTAAGACCGGGCATAAACAGGTATTCGGGAGCTGTTTGTTCGGTTGCAAACCCGGAATACAGTTTGCTATACAGTGTAAACGAGGGCGAAAGCTCAACCTTTTGCTGAAATGAGACCCCTCCTCGTAAAAAAGAGTCGTATTTGCCTCCCATATTGGCATCAGCATTAAAAGACAGTACATACCTGCCGGGACTATTATCGGCAGTCATCGTAAAATCAAAAGTCGTAAGATATAGCCAGTTTGTTTGCCAGAGCTGAGAATAAAGCAGATAGTCCTTATCAAAACGATGCTCCGTTCTAAACCCGACTGCTAATTCTTTGTAGTTTTCTTCATTAAATCCATTTTGCCAGCGTTTATTGAAGGCAAATCCATGCTGTTGAAAACCGGTTCTAAACAAACTTTCAATCTGTATGTTTGCCTCGCTTCCAAAATCCGAAATAGCATTGATCGGTTCTGTAAACGATATATAATATGAAACAGGGTTTTCGGGAAATTTAGTGCCTACCCAAAAACCAAGATTCAACCGGTGCGGACCATCTCCAAAGGTACCTGCTTGCTGGCCTCGCAGCCTGCCTCCAATTCTTATGCCATCTACACTGTTGTACCACAGATCGGGAGCCGGTAATAACTCATACGATGACTGAGCTACAGCTTTTTGCGATCTGCCGCAAATGCTCAAAACAGCCAGTAGTAAAGCAAATAGTACTAAGTAAACCTTTCGGGAATTCAAATTATCCACTCGCTCAAAATTTTATTATTTGTTACAATCGATGATACAAGCTTCAGCAAACGAGCTTGTTCGGGCCAGCTAATATAGGCTTCAATTTCATCTTCTGAAATCCAAATATAGTCGATATGCTCGTGATTAAGCTCAATCTTTTTATTTGGATCTAATTCGACAGCAAAAGCAGGTATCTGCAAAATAGTATCGGAATGGGGATCGTAAAATTGGTTCAAAGACGGAATAGCCCAGAAATGTTTCGGCTGGCCCCCAGTTTCTTCTTCCAATTCACGTTGAGCAGCCTCTGTTGCTGTTTCATTGCTTTCTACCTTCCCACCTATCATGCGCCATTGACCGGCATAAATAACGTCATCTGCCCGTTTTAGAAGTAATAGTTTAATATCCCCATTTTCTTTGCAGTACGGATAAACATCAACCAGCTCACTCATCTATATGGGCGGTATCCTTTAGCGCTTTCTTTTTAAAATAGTCAAAGGTTTTAAGCAACCCTTCCCGGCGATCATATGCCGGTTGCCAGTCAAGAACCTCTTTGGCTAGTGAGATATCAGGCTGACGAACCTGCGGATCATCCTTGGGCAACTCTTCAAAGGTGATTTCACTGTCAGACTCTGTTAGTTCAATTATTTCTTTGGCAAACTCTAGTATGGTTATCTCATCCGGGTTTCCAATATTAACAGGTTCAACATGGTCGGACTGGGATAACCTCCATACCCCTTCTACCAGGTCATATACATACATAAAAGAGCGCGTTTGCGAACCATCCCCATATACTGTCAACGGATTCCCCCGCAGTGCCTGCCGCATAAAGGTGGGCAGTGCCCGTCCATCATGAATACGCATTCGGCTGCCGTAGGTATTAAAAATTCGAACAATACGGGTATCTACGCCATGAAAACGGTGGTAGGCCATCGTCATCGCCTCAGCAAAACGCTTGGCTTCATCATACACACCTCTAAACCCAATGGGGTTAACATTGCCCCAATAATTTTCTGCCTGGGGATGGGTTAGCGGATCGCCGTATACCTCACTGGTAGAGGCCAATACAAAACGTGCATTTTTCGATTTTGCTAATCCCAATGCTTTATGGGTGCCCAAAGATCCTACTTTAAGAGTCTGGATCGGCATCTCCAGGTAGTCTATGGGAGAAGCTGGGGATGCAAAATGCAGAATTAGATCTAAATCTCCACCAACATGAATATAGTTGGTAACATCATGATTGATGAAAGTAAAATTATCATTACCGATGAGGTGAGCAATATTATCGGCACTGCCGGTACTAAGATTATCCATGCAGATAACCTCATATTCTTCCTCAATAAATCGGTCACAGAGATGAGAACCAAGGAACCCAGCTCCGCCAGTAATGAGAACGCGTTGTTTTTGAGTGCTATTTTTTGTGTTATTAGTTATCAAAATGCTGTGAATCTTATTTTTAGTTATGAGACGGCTGACGACGGACGGCTGTAACTAGGAATCAGCAGTAATTTGTTAATCATCAACTAAATAATCAGTTTTTTCTTCTCCAACATGATTGCTCAATGAATTTCTCATCGCTTGAATACGAGCCGCCAAGTGATTTGCTTCTTGATAAAGAGTGCTCAATCGTTCTTTTTCTTCATCAGTTTTACAGTATTTTCTTCGTTTTATTATGTGAATACATGCAACTGTCTCAAGAAGAGAGCGCAAAGCAATACCGAGGAATCGGCTCTGTTCTTTATCTGTTTGTCCAGTTGAGCCTTCAGCAATATTTAAGGAGACAGAAGTTGCAGCACGACGCAATTGGTCAGATAGATTATACCTTTCTAGTTTTGGTAATGCCCCTGCTAAATCATAAGCCAAATCGACATAGTCCACTGACTGCTGCCATATTTCTAGCTTTTCAAACTTAAAAGCCATGCTCATTCAAAGTAATTGAAGAAAAAAAGATTACATATTACATACTTATTACCTAGCTACCTAAAAATCGTCGGTCGTCCGTTGTCCATTTGCCTTTTCCCAAACAACCAAAATAAGATTCCTTACTCTGCCGGTTCAGCTTTTGGGGTATTTACTTCGGGACGTCCCACACTGATGTAGGTGATACCCGCTTTCCGTGCCCGGTCCAGATCGTAGAGGTTGCGTCCGTCAAATATGACTGGCTGCTTCATCTCGTCCGCAAAATTGTCGACGGTGGGCCGGCGGAACTCGTTCCACTCGGTGCAGATCACCAGCGCGTCAATGTCATCTAAAGCTTCTTTCTGGTTATGCACAAAGGTGGTGGCCTCAAGCACGTCTTGGCTGGTCGCCTGTTTGAAGGTGCCGATGGCCTCGGGATCGTACGCAATGAGTTTGGCGCCTCTGCTGACCAGCTCCTCGGCAATATATAGTGCCGGGGCCTCGCGGATATCGTCGGTCTCGGGCTTAAAGCTCAAGCCCCACATCCCGAAGGTCATACCGCTGAAGTCGTCGGTGCCGTAGTGAGCTTCCATCTTACGGACGATCGAGGTTTTCTGCCAGTTGTTGACCTCCATTACCGAATCCACAATCTTAAAATTGTAGCCGTGCTCCCCGGCCGTATGGTGGATCGCCTGCACATCTTTGGGGAAACAACTGCCCCCGTATCCAATGCCCGCAAACAGGAAGCGCTTGCCGATGCGCGAGTCGGTACCGATGCCACGGCGCACATTGTCGACATTGGCGCCGACGCGCTCGCAGATATTGGCAATTTCGTTCATAAAGGTAATCTTGGTGGCCAGCATGGCATTGGCCGCATACTTGGTGAGCTCAGAGCTGCGGGTATCCATCGTAATAATGGGATTGCCCGAACGTACAAAGGGTTCGTAGAGGGTGGTCATCAGCTCGGCCGCGCGTTCGCTGTTTGCCCCGATAACCACACGTTCGGGTTTCATAAAGTCGTCGACGGCGGCGCCTTCGCGCAGGAATTCGGGGTTGGAAACCACATCAAACAGTTCCTCAGAGGCCTCCTCGGCTATCGCATCGCGCACGCGATCAGCGGTGCCTACCGGCACGGTCGATTTATTTACAATGACCGTATAATCCTCAAGCAGCGGTCCTATTTGCCCGGCTACACTCATCACGGCCGACAGGTCGGCTTGCCCGTCACCGCCCGGTGGGGTCGGCAGGCACAAAAAGACGATATCCGCCTCCGTTACCGCCTGTTCCATCTCAGTAGTAAACCGCAAGCGTCCCTCGCGGATACTGCGGGCAAAGATTGGCTCCAGGCCCGGCTCATAAATCGGGACATTCCCCTCTTTGAGTTCAGCAACCTTCTGTTCATCAATATCTACACATGTTACATCATTACCGGAATCGGCGAAACAGGTGCCGCTGACCAGTCCCACATAGCCGGTGCCTATTACTGTTAAATTCATCTACTTATCGTTCAATATTTTTAACTTCTAGTTTAAGAGTACCGGCCGGAACCTCTACTTCAACAATGTCATCAATTTCAGAGCCGAGGATTGCCTTGCCAATAGGAGAATCAACAGAGATTTTATTCTCCTTAAAATTAGCTTCATCTTTAGAGACTAACGTATATTTCACTTCTTTATCTACTGTGTGATTATGAATGGTCACCGTAGAAAGTAAGTATGCCTTGTCAGTTTTAATATCTTCCTCATCAAGTATCCGAGCATTAGCCAAGGCATTTTCAAGTTCGGCAATGCGTTTCTCAAGCATACCCTGAGCTTCTTTAGCCGCGTCATATTCTGCATTTTCACTGAGATCTCCTTTGGCACGAGCCTCCGCGATCTCTTCGGCTATTTCTCTTCGCCCACGTCCTTTCAGATCTTCAAGCTCTTCTTCTAACTCTTCGTATCCTTCACGTGATAAATAATTCTTTTCCACGACGATCAAAGTTTAATTCGAAATATATTTTAAACCACAAAAAATAAATGCCAGCCAAAAGCTGACATTCTATTCATTACAATGTGACATAAAATACCATGATTAAGACTCTTATACCAAATATAAATTTTAGCTTCCTCACTATTGGAAACAACAATTTTACCTTATGTAGGTATAAAAATAAATATATTAATCCATTGTCTTATTATTAGAAGCCCCCATTCCCATGCCTCTAATCAGGTTACAAATTGCCTGCAGAACTTTCTATTTTATGCCAGCTTATTCAAAATAACCTGAACTTCCTTTTCAGTTCTCCTATGACAAAATTAAGCACAAAAGAAATCCTTAAACAGAACCTGGATCGACAAGTCCCTGGCAAGCTTTCAAACCTTAAAATATTGCTGCACAATGTTCGAAGCATGCATAATATAGGAGCAGCCTTTCGCAGTGCCGATGCTTTTGGTATTGATCAAATATTGCTCTCAGGCTTCAGCCCTACCCCACCACGCCCGGAGATCTCCAAGACAGCTATTGGCGCCGAAAAACATGTTGAATGGGAATATATAAAGGAATTACCTGCCAAAGTTACTGCGCTTAAAGATAACAACTACCGGTTCGTAGGTCTTGAGCAAACAACAGACAGTATTTTATTACCTAACTATGCATTGCCTGAAGATCAAAAAATTTGCATGGTGTTTGGTAATGAAGTTACCGGTGTGGATGACGATATACTGAATTTTATTGACGATTTTGTAGAGATACCGCAATATGGCCATAAACACTCGCTCAACGTTTCTGTAACCGTGGGCGTAGCCTTGTATGGATTTCTGCAAAAATATTGGACTTAAGATTCAGGATGCAAGATGCGAATTTAACTACCCTCTCCCAGCTCACTACTCACAATCTCATAGTCTCACAGCTCACAGTCCCATATCTCACTACTCATATCTCTTAGTCCTATCCTCTCTATATCCCAGCACGTCACTCGAGGAGCCCGCGACGAGGATGTATCAAGTCAGACTACAGGCACACTCCCATACTAAGTCCCCCTGCCATAATACCGATTGAGACTCCTCACTACACTCGGAGTGACAACGAGCGGGGAAGCATTAATATCACCTTGTCGTCACCGGCAGCTTCACATACCAGGCTATACAACAAAACCCCAACCCCGTCAAGTCACTCCGAGGAGCCCGCGACGAGGAGTATCAAGTCAGACTACAGGCATACTCCCTTACCAAGCCCTCTTGCCATAATACCGATTGAGACTCCTCACTACACTCGGAGTGACAACGAGCGGGGAAGCATTAATATCACCTTGTCGTCACCGGCAGCTTCACATACCAGGCTATACGACAAAACCCCGCCCCCGTCAAGTCACTCCGAGGAATGCCAATGACGAGGAGTATCAAGTACAGAGTACCGGCAAGCAGCTTCTGCACAATTGTGATGCTATACGGGGATGTTACCGAAATGCAGGCCTGCCCGGTGGATCAGGTAACCCAGTATTTTTATCACCGCCTGTCAGTAATATGGCTCCAGCTGTTACAGCTGCAGAAGTACCTAGCCCCAAAATGATCAACCGCTTATTTCTTCTAAGAAAACCCGGTTTCGCCTTCTCATGACGATCTTCCATCACCTTCAGCGATGTAAATTTTTGTTGGCTATAGCTAAAGGTACCAAGCCGGGGTACTGCTAGTTCTGTAACTGGCGACAAATCCACCTCTAAGTACCCCGTATCAAATGGTGTATCTTGCCATCTACGTACTGGAACCCGGACTCCATCCCTAAGGTCAAACACCATTGCTACATACCCTTTATCGAAATAATTTTCCGACTCCCATTCCTGGAAAAAAGTTACCACAAACACATCATCAAATGGCGGTAACTCATACACGTTGATATTGTTATAACGAATCTCAGGATTGGACTGCTGACTAGCAACATTTCCTGATACCAATGTTTTATGCCTGGTAACTGCATACTGATAGTATGGGCCAAACGTATCGTTATAATAATAGCGTGCAATTTTACCTACAACTACATAAGCATCATCTGTCAAAAATTTGGTAACCTTGACCTTATCACCTTCTACCAGAGCATTTTGAAAGGTTTTAAGTTGCTTTATCACTCTTCGCCTTGCTTCAGGTGTGGCTTTAACCTTTCGGTCAAAAGCTAACTGATAATTCTTAGCTGCTGATAACAACTCAACACCTATCAACTGGGCATCACTATCAAATCGCAATGCTAAAATCTGATGTTCCAGGGTATCAGTTTTAGCTGTCTTTACAAACATATCTCGGATTTCATAGGTCCCGTCGGGCAGCGTAAGCATATGAATGGTATCTGCCAACCGAACTTTAGTAATCCCCATTTTATCAATCGCCTGGTTTAACAAGCCAATCGCAGGGTGATCACCATCCAAAGTCAAATCCTTCCAACTTTTGGGATGATTGATTCCATCCCTGATATCAGATATATGCTTAGTAATGGAATGAGCCGCACTATTTGCCGGATCGGCCTTGAACTCAAAAGCTGACTCTTGTCCCAAACAAGAATGAGGCAGTACGGCCCAGCAAAATGCAATGAATCCGATTACAAAAATTGACTTATATAACTTCATCGGTTGTATTCTATTATTGATTTTCATTTTTCATTCCCTATTTAATCAAGACCATCTTCTTAGTATGCAGTTTGCGGCCCACGATCAATCGATAGAAATAGGTACCACTGGCTAAACGCCGGCCGTCAAAATTAACTTGATGCCATCCTTCTTTCAGACGCTCATTAACCAGTGTCTTCACTTTTCTTCCCAGTACATCAAACACCTCAAGCGTCACATCACTCTGTTTTTTAATACCAAACTGGATAGTTGTAGTCGGGTTAAAAGGGTTCGGGTAATTTTGGTTCAGAGTAATTTTCTGAGGTATCATGCTGTCTTTTACCTTCTCAAGTTCAGCGGTGGTTCCTATATATACTTCAAACTGTTTTCTTCCTTCAGCAGACATAAACGGATAAGTTTCTCCGTTTCGAAGTATTTTGGCACGACCCTTTTTGGCTTCGGTAACCATCACCGCAATATTATTATTGAGGCCCGATATCTTGGGAGTCCATTTAACGATGCCTTTTTTATTGGCTTTTATTTCTATCGTATAATGCTTGCGATCCCGATCAAAGACATCCCCTACAGTATGCAGTAATTTTTTGCGGTTAGATTCCTTCTTATTTACAATTCCTGCTCCAAACTTGCTGAGCTTCAGGGGCGGCATATATTTGGTATGCCTATTTTGCTCACTCTGTTGTGCATCGTATACCATATGCACATTGGCAGGCCGTTTTTGCCCCTTCATTTTAACTTCAAGTGTGATTTTTGCCGGCTTTGATGAGAGCTTTTTGCGCTCTGTCTTTTCTTCCTGTTCTCGTTTATTGATGCTGGTATAAGGAATTTCTAACTCAACTTCTTTTCCTTCATCATTATACACGTAGTAAGCGAAAAACGGCTTTAGCTTGTCGCTTTCATAAAAACTGCCATCATATCCAAAAATAGCGAAGTTAGTCTGGTTATATTTTTGAACATCTTCCCAATTAACCGTTCGGGTAAAGGGAGTACTAATTATACACCAGCCCGGCTGCAGTGTAATACTGTACGTATCTTTCTTTGAAATGGGAACAGGTTGTATTTTGCCTCCTACGGTAAGGGCCTTTTTACTGAGCACCCAATATCCTTTTCCTTCGCTGAAGGTTAATGGATTATTTTCTGAGTATTCAACAAGATAATCCTCTTGTTTTCCATTGTCGGAAAATACCTTCCAATCTTTGCCATATTCCCCTTCAAAGAGTTCATCTACCGGAACATCATCACCACCGGGCAAGCCCACTAAGCGGTAATCATTAGAATCAAAACTTCGGCTATTACCTTCAGAAGAAGACTCCTCACCAAAAGTAATCTGTTGCTCAGGTACATCCTCCTCTTCCGGGGCATGTGTCTTAAACATAAAGGCTGAACTGTAAGGACTGGTACTGCCATCGCTTTCTACACGTACATGCCAATAATATGGGGTATCGGTAGC
Source organism: Fodinibius halophilus (assembly GCF_011059105.1). Lineage (GTDB taxonomy): Bacteria > Bacteroidota > Rhodothermia > Balneolales > Balneolaceae > Fodinibius > Fodinibius halophilus. The sequence continues at coordinate 106,880 of NZ_JAALLS010000015.1, forward strand.
AAGCCCTTCCAGATTTAACGAGGGTGATTGTACAAGTGTATCAATTGCAACATTTTGTAGCTTATCATCCGTCGCTACTTTTACTCGATATGAGGTATTTTCGTACCCACTTTGCCAAGCCAATTCCGGTGCAATGCTAATATCTTTCTCCTCGTTTGCAGGGAATGTTAATGCCGGAGGGTTGGCAACGGTCATAAAACTTCTACTGTCTGACCAATCTCCATTTCCGGCACTGTTCCAGGCCCTTACGCGCCAATGATATTTTGAGTAATCTGCGACGTGCCCATCTAAAATGAATTCTTCAGAGGTAATACTTTTATCAGAAGCTACGAGATCTGAGAATCCGGAATCATTTGATATCTGTATTTCATAAGAAGTAGCACCACTCACGGTCTCCCAACGGAGCGTTCCATCGAGCGGAAAACTGCCATGTTGATCTGCCGGAGCTTTGAGTGTTACTTTGGCCGGAATAACAGGAAGTGTTATAAACTGGAAGGTTGCTGACCATTGCCCTTCTCCCCCTGCATTCCTACCGCGAACCCGCCAGTAATAGGTCGTTTCCCGGTCTAATTGGCTGGTTACACTTATTTCTGTTGTTGAGATATTATCTTTGTCTATGATGATCTCTCCCTGTCCAAAAGATTTGCCCGTAGCTAGTTGGAATTCATAATTAGCAGTACGTGCAGCGTTATTCCAGGTCAATGTAGGTTGCAGATCTATATCCTTGCTTTGGTCAGCCGGGCTATCCAGGGTAACTTGCGCTGGAGCTTCAGGAACAGTAGTAAAGCTATTCACCGTTGACCAATCTCCGTGAACCCCCAAATTTATACCTCGAACACGCCAGAAAAACGTTGTACTGCGTGCCAAATCAGCTGAAGGCTGGAATTTCGTATCCCCCGTAATAACATTATTTATTACCATATCTCCGCTCCCAAAAGAGTTAGCAGTGGCAATTTGAATTTCATACTTCTGCGAAATCATCTCTTTTTGCCATTCAAATACCGGTTGCACCTTCACATCCTTCACTGCATCAGCCGGGCTCGATAACACAACCTTATCCGGTACTTCAGCCGAAACCTCCAAATTAAACGAAGTGCTTACTGTTTCACCTGACTGATCTTCAGCCGTTACTTGTACGGTGTTTTTGCCGACATCGGTAGCCGTTGCAGTACCGCTGATGACGTTGTTATTGGCATCAAAAGTAAGTCCATCGGGCAGGCCGGCAACCGACAGTGTTAAGACATCGCCGGCATCTACATCATCAAATGCATCTGTAGGTATGGTAAACTTATAGGATTGATTCTGGATCGTAGTTTGATCAGCAATACCCGCATCAACAATCGGCGCATCATTAACATTTTGTACCGTCAGATCATATGCCGGTAAGCTGTTTGATCCTCCATTTCCATCTGAAACTGTAATGGTGATATCCTTATAAACGCCTACATCTTCATTGAGCGGAGTTCCGGAAAGGGACCCGGTTTGTTGATCAAAGGCAAGCCAGCCAGGCTTATTCTGGATTGTAAATGAAAGGTCATCCCCCTCCTGATCACTGGCCGAAGGCGTAAAGCTATAGGCAGCATCTTCATTTACCGTCTTGTCTGGCGTACCACTAATAACCGGCTCGTCATTAACAGCATTAACAGTTAGGTCGAAAGAAATAGACTGCGACAGCGAACCGTCAGACACAGTAAGTGTAACAGTTGTACTACCATTCTGATAGTCAGCAGGATCAAGGGTAATCGTGCGATTGCCATCACTTCCACCGACCGTAATATTGGCATCCGGCAAAAGCGTTTGATTGGAAGAAGTAGCCGTAATATTCAGTTCACCAAAAGTATTGTCAACATCTGATATTGTAAATGAAATAGCATTCGTAGCGCTGCCTTCATCAATTGTTTGATCCTGAACAGTGGTAATGGTTGGCGATTCATTGACCTCATTAACGTTAATTGTAATCGCTTGAGAAACAGTCACAATCCCGTCATCTGCCTCTGCTGTCACCTCATAACTATTATCAGTATTATCATCAGCCGGAGATTCATAATCGGGCGCATTATTGAAGGTTATTTCACCACTCTGCGCATTAATGGAGAACAGCCCACTGTCAGTTCCGGAAAGTGTGTAACTAATATTTTGATCCGTACTATTGCCCTCCCCGTCAGTAGCTTCTACATCTAATACCGTTCCTGTGCTATTCTCATCAAAACTGGAGGTATTATTTGAGCTAATGATTGGTGCATTGTTATCAGTAATAGTTATACGTGTATCCGTGCCATCATCTGCGACCACAAGTAAAAACCCCTCAACACCGGGCGCATCAACAATAATATCATCAGCATTTCCAAACCCATCTTGGTTCAGATCTATTTCAAGTTGGTCCGTTGTAGTACGTATGGTGGCCGGATAGGAAAAGCCTGTTTCTCCTTCTAATACAACCGTATTTCCATCAGCAGCATCAGTAATGGTATCGCCGTCTAATTCTTGAGCTGTTCCCCGGACCTCATCAGCCCCATCTCCCAACGTGATGGTATCGTTGCCTTTTCCGGGATTGATAATATCATCACCGGTACCACCCACGAACTCTTCAGCAGCATTCCGGCCATTGAATGTATCACTCCCAGCTCCCCCTTCAACTGCACCGGTTATAGTTCCTGATTCTGCGGTAAACGTATCATTACCATCTCCAAGTTTTACTGCAGTACCGTTGCCGCCGGTAAGATCTCCGCGGTTTATAACCGTATGATCTGCACTACCCAGCTGTAGCGCCGCATTATTTGTACTTTTAAGCGTTCCACCGGACTTATTGACCAGCGTACCGTTTATAGCGCCATCTATGCGAAGTGCGCTACCCGATACAGCCGTTATGGTGCCGGAGTTTGTAACATTTCCGCTAATGTCCTTTGCAAAGTACCCGCCATAAGTTTCTCCTGTGATTGTACCGCTGTTCGAAAATATACCATTCATTGCGGTCCGGATGTCAATGCCCGTTGCTGCACCGGTGATCGTCCCGGTATTGGTAACGTCCCCGTCAATGGTAGAGGCTTGATCTATAAGTATAGCCTGGTTGGTTGCGGCCCCAAAGTCATTTCTGATAAGCCCGTTATTTTCAAAGCCATTGGTCAGCGTTGTATTCTTTAAATAAAGAGCCGAAACCGGATCTACTGAACTGCCCTGTCCCTGCTCCAAATCCCCGTTATTGATTATTTTTTCAAATGAGCTGCCATCGGAACTGAAAATATACGCCCCGTTGGTGCCGGTACGGGTAACTCCTGATGCCACTTCCAGCACCGCATTGACCTGCCGCGACTTGCCGGAAACAAAGATCTGTTCAGAGGATGTTTGCGGTTGTTTGATACGGATGGTATCGAGACTGCTGGATTCTACCTGTGCCAGTCCAACGGCCTCATACACATCTAATCCACCACCGTCGGAGCGCTCTTCGGCTTCGGATTTGCTGTCAAAAGAGTCTTGAGAATCTCCATCTACAATAAATGTTTCGGCCAGATCATTTAGATTCACCGTAATAGATTGGGTGACCGACTGATTAAAGGTGTCGGTGGCTTCCACGATCAATGAAAATGTTTGTGCCCCTTCATAGTCCAGGTCGGATGCATCATCAATCGTTACTTTCCCTTCAGTATCAATAGCAAAAGCTGAATTGCCATCACTGTCGTAATCCTTGTTTCCTGCACTGATTGCATACGTCATATTGGCATCTGCAGCTCCGCCGTCCCCATCCTTGGCATCACTGTCAGTAATAGACGTTCCGGACGCCGTATGTTCATCAATGGTCTTGGTAACATCACTGGAAACCATGATGGGGGGATTCCCGGCCAGGTTCACAGACACCGTGGAGGTACTACTGGAAAGTCCGTCATTATCGGTGACAGTAACACTTACTTCTCGGCTAAACACTGATATGGGGCTTGCTGTATTTTTATACTGAATTGCCCGTAACAGATCCTGTACTCGAGCTAAGGTAGCATTAGCGTTTAAGTTGACTCTAAGATCATTACCAACCGCAATATCATTTACCAAGGTCCCAACTGTGGTGCCCCCCACACTTACGTTACTTCCGGCCGTAGTTCCGGATACCGATACAGTTCCCCCGGTATTCAATTGTAATAAATCTTCTGAAGCATCCGCATTCGCCGATACGGTTACAGTCAAGTTCCCGCCGTTTAAGCTGGCCGGGGTATCAGCATCAGAAAGGGTGGCATTACCCCCGTCATCAAGGGTTACCGCCGAGCCACCGACTTCAAAATCTACGGTGTCCCCGTCTATATTACCTACAACCGGCGGATTGCCTAACGTCATTGAAAAGTCAGCAGTTACATCCTGATCCCCGCCATTAGCAGTTCCGTCATTGTCAGAAAGGGTCAGCGTAAAGGTTTGTGTACCACTGCCTGCTGCAGCTGCCCATCGCAGGTTTCGAGTAATTGTCTGTATACGGGCAGACGTTGCATTCGCATTAAAATTGAAGGTCAACACATTTCCTCCCTGGCCGTCATTAGTGGCATCCACGGTTCCTACAGCAGTCCCACCGACAGCGATGGTCTCTCCGGCAGCTATCGTAGCATCTCCATTGGCCGTTACATCCGTTCCATCTACACTAAAATTCCCATTGGCAGTATTATTATTACCATTATCTGTAATCGTTAAAAAGCCACTATCATAATTAGGTGAATCCACATTAGATACGGTTGCATCCTCTCCATCATCTATATGAACAGCATTACCGCCCGCCTGTACCCCCGCATTATTACCGCCAAGATTGGCTAAAGCCGGAGCATCATTAACTGCTGTTAAGCTTACGGTAGAACTAAGTGAAAGTGCCGCTGTGTCATCACCCCCGTTGGCCGTTCCTCCGCTGTCAATAATCTCTGTAATCGTAGCTGTACGGTTTGATCCTGTTGTGGGATTATCTGAAGCATTCCGATAAGCCAGGTTATCCACCAGAGTTTGTAGCTGACTTGCACTCAGCGTAGCTCCACTAAAATGTACTGTTGCTGTGGAAGCACCCACACTTACATTTGTGCTGAGTGAGTTAGTAGCCGTAGTAACCGAATTGCCATCAGTTAAAGAGATATCACTGCCATCCAATCGCAAAATTTCATCAGTGCCGTCAGCTATATTAGATACCGTAAGAGTAAATTCGGTAAATGTCTGCCCCGACTCAATCGCAGAAGCAGTAATACTGTTAAAAAGATTAGCTCCCGGGGTTCCTGCTCCTTCTATAAAGGTTGGATCTGTGCCCGTAGCAGTCAGGATTGGCTCATCGTTGACCCCATCTATATCAAGGTTCACCGTGCCCAGAGTAATATTCCCGGAAGTCCCGTCATCAGCTTCTATACTGATGGTAGCCGCATCATCTCCAAATGCATCTGTATCACCGGTGTATTTGATGTTCGTACTGGTGCCCAGATACGTATTAATATCTCCGGGAGCACCGGCCAACGTAATTTTAGTGGCACTCACCTTCGTTGTGGTTACCCCGGATCCCACTCCCGATCCATCGGCAAGACTGCTAAAGGTACCAGCCGAAACGGTTAGCGTTACCGTCAGATTATCCCCTTCCACATCTGCGAAGGTCGCAGAAGACAGGTCTACATTACTTTCGGTATCTTCGGTCACCGATACATCCGAGGGCAGCCCGCTTAAGGTGGGGTTATCATTGACCGCAGTAATATCAATATTCGTATTTCCAAAAGAAACATCCCCAGACCCATTCCCGTCATTGGCTTTTACCGATATCGTGGCCGCATCATTACCATTAACATTAGAATCTCCGGTGTATTTGATGTTAGCAGGGGTATCCAGATAGGTATTGATATCTCCGGGAGCACCGGCCAACGTAATTTCAGTGGCACTCACCAGTGTTTCGGTTATCCCTGCTTCATCAACGGGAGCGCTAAACGTACCCGCTGAGGCGGTAAGGGTAACTGTTATGTTATCCCCATCCACATCCCCGAATACCGAAGAAGATATATCTACGTTGCTTTCGGTATCTTCGCTCACGGTGACGTCACTTGGAAGCCCCGAAAGAGTTGGGGCATCATTGACGGCGGTAATGTCGAGGTTCACCGTTCCCAGAGACAGGTCCCCCGAACCGTTTCCGTCGTTGGCTTCCACACTGATCGTAGCGGCATTGTCTCCGCTCGCATTGGAGGCACCAGTGTACTTGATATTCGAATTGGTATCCAAGTAGGTGTTGATATCACCCGGGGATCCGGCCAACGTAATTACCGTAGAACTCACCTTCGTTGTGGTTACCCCGGATCCCACACCCGATCCATCGGAGGGACTGCTAAAGGTTCCTGCTGAGGCGGTCAAGGTAATCGTCAGATTATCCCCCTCCACATCTGCGAAGGTCGCAGAAGACAGATCTACATTGCTTTCGGTATCTTCGGTCACCGATACATCCGAGGG
>NZ_JAALLS010000016.1 GCF_011059105.1 Fodinibius halophilus
CGGACCGCAGTCCGTACTCGGATTCCTCGGATAATACTCCCAGACGGTTTACCCCGTACATTAATTACAGACCCTATTGTTGCTTTGGCAGCAATGGGGTTTTTTATTTTTATCAGGGGACTTTGCAAAACTAGTCACATCTTGTCATGCTGAACTTGTTTCAGCATCTCATATACCGTTATTCGTCTTAAACCAAGATCCTGAACTGAATTCAGGATGACATGTCCGGTTTTGCAAAGCTCCCTATCATTTTATGCGGGTGCTTGGTCGACCAATCTCCTCACTCAGCATGTTCCGCGAAAGGAGTTTTCNCGTTATTCGTCTTAAACCAAGATCCTGAACTGAATTCAGGATGACATGTCCGGTTTTGCAAAGCTCCCTATCATTTTATGCGGGTGCTTGGTCGACCAATCTCCTCACTCAGCATGTTCCGCGAAAGGAGTTTTCTCGATGCTTGAGGGAGGGATTAAGGGAGGGTCTTACAGGGCATCGCGACGTGCCTTTTTCTGTCGCCGGACGCCCAAGCCCAGTCGCCCGACGACAGGCAGGATGATATTACATTTATGGGCTTTTAATTAAGGGGCAGACTCTAAAAGTGAACGTTCTGTATTTTGGTAGAGATGTACCCTATATATTAACGACAGGCTCTGTTGCATTACTGGGTTGAACACAGCTTTTAATATGTAAATGAAAGTGTTTGAACTTTGATGTATGGATAGAAAATATCCGAGAAAATGAGATTAAGATTTATATAAACTTTAAATTGAGTTACTTTACGTCATTCCATAAATTCATGCAGCAAAAACAAAGACCGAGGACTCTCGTTTGGATAAAGTGAAGATAATGTCGGCCGAAGATTTAAATCGCACCTATCTGCGATTTGCCCATCAATTTTTGGAGCCCCATGATGATCCCCGAAAATTAGCTCTCATTGGTATGCAAACACGAGGGGTTTATATGGGTAAGCGTATTGTACAGCTTATCGATAAAGAGTTTGGCTTTAAGCCGGATTTTGGGATGCTTGATGTGACGTTTTACCGCGATGATTTTCGGACACGTCTTAAGATGCCCCAGGTTAAAGTTACAGAAATTCCTTTTGATCTGTACGATCGTGATGTGGTGTTGTTGGATGATGTATTATATACGGGTCGAACGGTTCGTTCAGCAATGGATGCACTGATGGATTATGGGAGGCCGGCGACAATTAAATTCTGCTGTATGGTAGATCGCGGACACCGGGAGCTGCCAATTTCTGCAGACTATGTGGGTACCAAGCTGCCAACCCATGTGCACGAGGAAGTCCGGGTGAAGGTTAAAGAATTGGACGACGAAGATGCCGTTTATGTGGTACAAAATCCGGAGGGTGAATAATAATGGCTGAAGAAATAGAGTTAGAACAGAGTGATTATGATTTTCCGCATAAGCATTTGTTGGGATTAAAGGATTATTCGAAAGAAGATATTCAATATGTATTAGATCAGGCTCAGTATTTTAGAGAAATATTGGATCGTCCCGTTCCTAAAGTGCCAACGCTTCGAGATAAGACTATTGTTAACCTTTTTTATGAAGATAGTACTCGAACACGACTTTCTTTTGAGCTGGCCCAAAAGCGGATGGGGGCTGATGTGGTGAACTTTTCTAAGGGATCTTCGAGTGTTAAAAAAGGCGAGTCGCTAAAAGATACCATACGAAATATAAGCTCGATGAAAATTGATATGGTGGTAACACGCCATAAAAGTCCGGGAGTGCCACACTTCTTAACGCGATGTGTTGATGCAGCGATTATAAATGCCGGAGACGGGGCCCGCGAACACCCTACCCAGGCACTACTGGATATGTTTACCATGCAGCAGGTTTATCCGGATTTAGAGGATAAAAATATTGCTATTATTGGCGATATCGCTCACAGCCGGGTAGTAAGATCTAATGTTATTGGATTGCTGAAACTGGGGGCCAATGTTACCGTTTGCGGTCCTAAAACAATGATGCCGGCCTATGTGCATGAACTGGGAGCCGAAGTTTCATATAATCTCGATGATACGTTAAGTTGGTGTGATATTGCAATGGCTCTGCGTATTCAACTTGAGCGTCAAGAAGATGGGACAGAACTATTTCCCAGTATCAGGGAGTACCACCAGTTATTTGGTATTACGATGGAGCATCTTAAAAAGCATCCCGACTTCACTATTATGCACCCGGGTCCAGTAAACCGTGGGGTAGAAATGGAGAGTGAAGTTGCCGATAGCGATCGATCCATTATCCTAAGCCAGGTGACTAATGGTGTAGCTGTTAGGATGGCCATTCTTTATCTCTTAAGTGGAGGCACCCGCATTTAGAGGGTGTTTTATGGACTTTTCTTTCATGATTGTTGTGTTCCTGCAGGAATCTTTTAGAGGTTTTATATGTACATATAGTGTTACAGACGCAGCAAAGTTTAGCTCGCTAAATAAAGGTGTTTGGGGATATAGATAGTTCATCCTTCTTAAAGGGGAGGATGATTTTTCCTTTCTATATAATTAACATTGTTAGGTAAAATAGCTTATGGAAGAAAGTAGAAGGTTACAGCATTTAACGTCGTATGGTATCGATTTGGATCAGCCCCACGAATCTCTACAGCCTTATGTAGAGTTGGCAAAGTATATAGCCGATTCCCCCGTATGTCTTATCAATATTATGGGAGGGTATAACCAGTGGACGATTGCCGGTGATGGACTGGATGAAAAAGTGATACCAAAGGAGGAGAGTATTTGCCAAGATACTATTAAGGTAAACGAGCCCTATGAAATTAAAGATCTTGAAAAGAATGAACGCTACAGGGATCGATTTTACGTAGCGGGCAAACCATGGTTGCGATATTATTGCGGGGCACAGCTCACCACTTCAGATGGTACCAATATTGGGGCAATATGTGTATTAGATACAGAACCAAAGGTGCTTACAGAAGAACAGAAAACACAGATGGAGCACTTGGCTGAATTGATCGTAGAGTCTATTGAACGCGAGAGTCAAAATAAGAATATCGCGTATGAATATTACGAACTCAAAGAGCGTTTCCATACGCTCAACCACGATGTTCGGAGCCCTATAAATGGTATTGTTGGAATCGTCGACATATTGGTAGAAGACGATGGGAATGAGAACTTGCCCACAGACGATTTAATGGTGATAAAAGAATGTGCCAAAACGGTAGTTGAAAAAATTGACGGTGTTTTAAACTCTATTGATGAGCAAAAAGGATCGGATAAAGGATGGAGAGCTACAAGGTTAGAAGATATATTGGAAAAGGTACGAAACCTTTATACTCCCCCGGCAAAGAAGAAAGATATTTCTTTATTATTAGATAATAATCTCAAGGAATCTCAAGAGGTTTCTTACTCTTTATTTACCAACTTGATTCAGGTTATAGGCAATTTGGTTGCCAATGGCATTAAATTTACGCCCCGCGGAGGGTCGGTAGAAGTTTCATTATATGTAGAAAAAGAGGGTAACACGTTATCCCTTGAAATACAGGTCAAAGATAATGGTGAAGGCATGCAGGAGAAGCAGATTGAGGCCTTTAATAATGATGAGGAATTGAAAGGTACTTCAGGAACAGAGGGAGAAGCCAGTTTTGGTATTGGTCTGAAACACGTTAAGCAGTTAGTGGAAGAAGAAGGCGGAACGATACAGGTACAATCTGCTAATGGGGATGGAACTCAATTTCTTGTTACAATACCGTTAAATAGCTTCTAGAACCTTTTGCCATTGTGCGCTCTGCTTCGAGACACTTTTAATGGGAGCATAACTCCTTCAGAATTGCTGCTTGCATATTTGATGAATATGTTTAATGCAGCTTAGGCGGGAGCCTTCCCCACTTTTTTTAGCTTCCAGCGTGCCAGTACAATACCAGTTATAACAAGGGCCGACCCAATATATTGAAGCAGCGTTAGCTGTTCGTTTAAGAGTACTATCCCAAAAATAAGACCTAACACGGGAACCAGATTTTGATAGGTAGATGTGTGTACGGCACCAACCGTTTGTAATCCATAGTTCCAGATTAAGTAAGCGACTCCTATTGAAAGGATGCCACTGTACAGAACACCACCGTAAGCAGAGGCAGAGATGGTTTGCCATTGAAGTTGTAGAATATTTGGCAGCCCGATTAAGAAAAGAACAACAGAGCCTATGGTTGCCATAACGGCTGAAAATTGAATAGGGGTATAACGGTCCAGAAAAGACTTGGATAAAATAGTATAGCCACCCCAGACAACAGCTGCAGCAATGATGGTGATATCCCCAACAAAGGTATCCGAGCTTAATGAGAACGGGTCTTTACCGCCGGAGACAATGAAGATAATCCCCCCGAATGCTGAAATCACCCCAATAGCTTTTAGGATATTCATTCTTTCCAGGTTAAAAAAGTGACTGAATAATGCTACCCAGATAGGGATGGTTCCCAGCATTACGGCTGCATTTGCAGCATAAGTATAGTCGATGCCAATTATGAAAAGCCCCTGGTATATTAGATTTCCGAGCAATCCCATTCCAAGTAGTGGAAGCCAATCTTTTTTCGGAATGGTAAAAGTTTGTCCGCGATAGATTAATACAATCCAAATAATAGCCGCAGCAAAGATAAACCGTAACCCGTTAAAACTAAGTGGATCTATTTCTGACAGTGCGCTTTTGACAACCGAAAAATTCAGTGCCCATATAATAGCAACGAGAAAAAGTGAGGTCTCAACAATAGTTCTTTTAGAAATGTTCAAGCTCGCCAATCCTTTGAAAATTAATAGTAGCTGCTAAAGGTACCATTTTATTTTTGGAGTCTCTTTTTTAATAAGATTTAATCCCAAAAGGGAAACTTTTAAGGAATATAGTTTGTATAACAAAATCAATGTTCTTAACTTTGGTCACTTTCTGACTGACAGTCATTTTTAAGTTAAATATGTTATATGGGAACCGAAGAGCGAAAGAAGCGCGAAAAAGAGCAGCGCCGAAACCAGATCATAGATGCCGCCGAAAAAATAATTTTTTCGAAGGGCCTTGAACAGTCTACAATGGATGAGATTGCGGAAGAGGCTGAGCTCAGCAAAGGTACCTTGTACCTCTATTTCAAAAATAAAAATGAGCTGTACCTGGCAATAACCAAGCGAGGTTCAACAATTTTGAACAATCAGCTTGCTAAAATATTTGCCACCTCTCACCAACACACAGGTATTGAGCTGATTCGTATGATCGGGCAATTATACCTGGATTTTGTTCGGGAGCATCCGAACTACTTTAATGCTTTTATCTACTATGAGTCGCTTAATAACGTGGAGGAGCTGGAAGAGAGCGAATTTGCACAAACCTGCGAAAAGCACCGCGAAGAGGCACTAAACTATATGATTCGCGCTTTGCAGATTGGTATGCAGGATGGAACTATCCAGGATAATTACGATCCAAAAGAGCTGGCCTTGGTTATTTGGGCCAGTACCAAAGGCATAACAACAGTTACGCATATGCGATCGCTCGGCCATCACCTTGAAATGATAGATGAAATGGAGATATCTGTTGAGTCGTTATTTGAGAGTTTTCTGAATCTTGTGGGTACAGGTGTTGCTACAGAAGAAGCTCGTGAAAAAGGACTGACTGGCAGTCATAATATTGAAACAAATTGAAATTATATGCGTAAGGTCACTCTCATTATTTAAGAAATACTTGTCAATTGTTAATTCAATAAATGTTTTATCGTGATATGTTAAATTATTTTCAATCTGTCTGTAGGGTTTCCCAAAAGGCAGCAGTTCTGGTAATTATTAGTACGGTCTTTATTGTTTCTCCCTTATCGGCACAAATCGATAAAGAGAGTTCAGGCTCAGAGGTTGTAGGCGAGCAGAAAAAGTTAGAGCTTACCGAAGCTATAAGGATGGCCTTAGCAAATAATTCGCAAATAAAACGATCGATATTCAGTCTCAAGGTTGCAGATGAAGAGGTTACAAAGGCATGGAGCTCGGTAATGCCGGATGTTTCAGGTTCGGCATCATTTACACGAAATTTGGAGATCCCCGTAAATTTTGTTCCGGCAAAATTCTTCGATCCTAATGCCCCTTCTGATAAGTTGGTGCCTCTACAGTTTGGTACTGACAATAATTGGCAGGGAGGGTTTTCTGTAAAGCAAACACTATTTAGGGGAGAGGCATTTGTTGGTATCAGTAGTTCCAAGTTATTTAAGGCAGCCCAATCTGAAAATCTGCGTGCTACAACTCAGCAGATTGTTACACAAACAAGATTAGCCTACTATAGTGTGCTGGTTGCCGAAGAGCAGTTGCGCTTGCAAGAAGCTACGGTGAAAAGGCTGAAGAAGAATTTGGAAGAAAATAAGGCGCGTCAAAAAGCGGGGCTTATTGATGAATATGCTGTTTTGCAGGTTGAAGTTCAGCTTAGAAATCAGCAGCCACAGTTAACACAAGCCCGTTATGCAGTACAGAAAGCCTATCGTGAACTGAAAGTTACACTGGGAATACCATTAAATATTCAGTTTTCGGTATCCGGAGATCTAAATTCTTTTGATGTAACTTCGCAGCAGGCGATGAAGAGGGTCAATAAGAATTTAAAACAAGTAGACAACATGACGCCCTACCAATTCCAGAAGAATCGAGAATTGATAGATATCGCTACGAATTTGCGCGGAGATATTAGAATGTTGGAACAGCAAGAAAAGCTGAAAGGGCGTGAAGTTTTGGCAATTAAAAGCAGGTTTTTGCCAACTTTGTCAGCAAGTTATAACCTAAATTGGACTGCTTCACAGCCCGGTACTCCTGTTTTCTTTGGTACTGATGAAACTCGTGCGCGGTCTCAAACTCTTGGGTTTACATTGAGTCTCCCGATTTTTCAGGGCTTTGAACGATCATCGAATCTGGATATCGCCCAGATAGAACGCAAGGATATTAAAGAACAACAACGAGCTGCAGTGCGATCTGCCAAGAACGAAATACAGTCGGCCCGGGAGTCGCTTAATCAAGCATTGGAGACAGCCCCGGCACGGCAGCAAGCCTTGGAATTAGCTCAAGAAGGATACCAACGTGCCCAGGCTCGGCTTGAGAATGGGATGGGATCGCAGCTGGATGTAACCAATGCTGAACTTCAGTTAAGAGAAGCCGAGGCTAATTATGCACAGATGGTGTATAACTATTTGTCAGCTAAAGCACAGTACGACCAGGCGATAGGAATGGTGCCATTTGTGGATAATGATAAACCGGAAATTAACGAATAAATATAATTATTACTCTCAAGACAATGAACAAGCAACTTATACTCGTAGGAATTATAGCACTGGTTTTACTGTCTGGTTGTTCAGAAGAACAAAAACAGGCAACAGAAAAAGAGCTCGTTAAAACAGTTAATGTCGAAACCAAACAGATAGCTCCACAATCTTTTGAACGTTATCTGAAGCTCGTTGGTACTGTTGAGTCACGTAATGACGTACGGATTTCGGCAGAGGTTTCAGGCCGAATAAAAAAGTACTTCGTAGATCAGGGCGATGAGGTCAAAAAGGGAGAGCCAATCCTTAAGATTGATGATTCGCAGCTTATCCGCGAACGCGAACGTTTGGAGGCCATTACTGCCCAGGCAAAAGAAAGTTACGAACGCCTGAAGCGTTTATTTAAGCAAGATAGCGTAGGTTCAGAAATTGATTATCTCAATGCCAAGTACAACTACCAACAGAATAAGGCGTCATTAGAGGCTGTCAAGGTGAATATTGAAAAGAGTTTGGTTACGGCTCCTTTTGATGCATCGGTAGAAAATATTGTGTTGGAAGAAGGGGAAATGGCAAGTCCGGGTGCCGTTTTGGTACGCCTCATTGGTGTAAATCGTCTAAAAGTTACCGCCGGCGTCCCTTCTACTTATTCGGATGTGGTGCAAAAGGGAGACCGTGCCGAAGTGTGGTTCGATTTTCAACAGGCCGATACCATGCAATTGCCCATTAAGTTCGTGGGTAAAAGTATAGATCCCGGGGCAAGAACGTTCCAGGTTGAGATGCCACTGCCGCAGGGTTCGAAGAGTTACAAAGTAGATATGATTGCTAATGTGAAAATAAGAACCTTGGAACAGAAGGATGCTATCGTTATACCTGCCGAAATCGTTTTTAAGAATAAGGGTCAAAATGTAGTATATACTGTGGCCAAAAATGATGAAGGTAACAAGGTAGCTCGGATGCAGAAAGTGACATTGGGGGCTTCTTACAAAAATAGTGTCGTTATTGAAGAAGGTCTCAAAGCCGATGATCAATTAATTACAGTGGGTGCGTCTTTTCTACAAGATCAAATGCGAATTAATATTGTAGAAAATAAAGACGAACAAATTGCTCAGAAAAATTCCTAACGTGTAGTACCAGTAATAATGACTAATTCAGAAATTACAAATAGCAGTTCACCGGAAAACGGAAAAGGCGGACCGCAGGACCAGGAAGAGTTTGGTCTGTCCTCTTTTTCCATTGATAATCGTATTAGCGTGCTGGTACTGGTTGTACTGGCAGCAATAATGGGAATTCAATCGTACCTGACTATTCCCAAAGAATCGTCCCCTGACATTACTATCCCAAATATTATGGTGGTTACCACCTATCCCGGTGTTTCGCCTGAGGATATGGAAAGCTTGGTGACGCGTAAAATTGAGGAAGAGCTTAGTGGCATCTCAGATATTAAAGAGATGAACTCTACTTCGGCCGAGGGATACTCCAACATCAACATGGAGTTCGATTCAGATATTAATATTGACGATGCCCTTCAAAAGGTGCGTGAAAAGGTAGACCTTGCGAAGCCGGAATTACCTTCAGAGGCAGAAGATCCTATTATCCAGGAGATTAACTTCTCTGAATTTCCGATCATGCAGGTGAATATTTCGGGAGAATATGGGTTGGTACAGCTCAAAGAGATTGCCGAGGATCTGCAAGATCGTATTGAGTCGGTTCCTTCGGTACTGGAAGTAAACTTGGCGGGGGGACTTGAACGAGAGGTTAAGGTAGACGTAAACCTGCCTAAGTTAAAGTATTATGGAATTACCTTTACTGATATCATTGCTGCTATACAAAAAGAGAACGTAACGGTTCCCGGCGGAAATATTGATGTGGGAATAAAGAAGTTTTTGCTGCGTGTTCCCGGGGAGTATGAGTCGGTAGATCCCATAGAGGATATCGTTATTAAGGCACCCGATGATAAGCCTATTTATATTCGTGATGTGGCAGATGTTGAGTTCGGCTTTAAAGAGCGCGAAACCTATGCTGAGCTTAATAACAGTTCGGTGATTTCGCTTTCCATTGTAAAACGGAGCGGAGAAAATATCCTGGAAACCTCTTCTGCGGTTAAAGGTATTATGGAAGAGCAGCTGCCGATGTTGCCGCCTACTACGCACTATGAAATTACTTCCGATCAGAGTAAAGATATTAGATCGATGGTAAGCAGCTTGGAGAATAATATTATCTCCGGGCTGATTCTGGTTGTCGGTATTTTGCTCTTCTTCCTGGGAGTGAGGAATGCCTCTTTTGTTGGCATTGCTATCCCGATGTCGATGTTTATTTCCTTTATCATTTTAGCAGCCCTGGGTATTACCATGAATATGGTGGTACTGTTCTCATTGATATTGGCACTGGGGATGCTCGTAGATAATGCCATTGTTGTAGTAGAGAATATTTATCGATATCTCGAAGAGGGATACGATAACTTTACGGCTGCGAAAAAGGGGACGGGCGAGGTGGCTATCCCTATTATCTCGGGAACCATGACTACACTGGCAGCATTTTTTCCCCTGCTGTTCTGGCCGGGTATTACCGGGGAGTTCATGAGCTTCTTGCCTAAAACATTAATTGTTACACTTAGTAGTTCTCTGTTTGTAGCACTGGTTATTAACCCTGTGCTTTGCGCCTTGTTTATGAACCTTGACCAGGTGGATGATTATTCCGATAAACCCAAAATGACATCGCGCGGAAAGCTGGTAATGAGTATCTTTGCCGGACTCTTTTTAGTCGTTGCCCTGATATTTAATGTCCTCACGTGGTCGATGTTGATATTGGCAGGGGTGTTAATGTGGGCATCCAATCGATATATCATGAGTCCGTTGGGCGATTGGTGGCAGAGAGAAGGGTTAGATAAGGTGCTAGATAAATATGAGTCTACCCTTAGGTGGTCGCTGAATCACGGCTGGTCTATATTGGGAATTTCAGTTGGGGTTCTAGTCTCTAGTTTCATCATATTTTTTAACTTTAATGCCGGTATGGAATTTTTCCCTGAAGGGATTCCCCCCGCCCGTGCTTATGTTCAGGTTGAAGCCCCGGTTGGTACTAATGTGGAATTTACTAAGGGGATAGTAGATTCAATAGAAAATAAAGTACCGACTATTCCAAATAATGAAGATGTAGAATCAGTGCTTAGTACGGCTGGTTCTGCTATTACCTCAGGACCGGGCGGCAATCAAGGTAACTCCTCGCATTTGGGAACCGTAGTGCTGAACTTTGCTGACTTTCAGCAGCGAAAAGGAACTACCTTTGATGCAATGGAATATGCAAGGTCAAATTTCGGTACCGGGCTCGCAGGTGCTGATATTACTGTAGAGGAAGAACAGCAAGGTCCGCCTTCGGGTAAGCCCATTAACCTGGAAATTTCGGGTAAGGATATGGATGTGCTCAAGCGGGTATCCGAGAATATAATTACGATTCTTGAAAACGATTCGGTGTATAGTAAACTTTCTGGTTTGGAGAGTGATCTGCCGGAGCCAAGCCCCGAGATTAGTATAAATGTCGATCGCGAAAAAGCGGCTGTTTACGGTTTGTCAACTACGCAGATTGGAAACACAGTGCGGCAGGCTATTAATGGGGTAGAAGCATCTCAGTTTCGGGATGGAAAGGATGAGTACGATATTACGGTCCGCCTTGATGAGCAGTTCCGTAATGATATGAGTACTCTTCAAGACCTGACTGTTATGGATGAGGGACGACAGATCCCGCTTTCAAGTGTGGCTACCTGGGAGATGAGTGAAGGGCTTGGAGGTATTAAACATATAGACCAGGAACGTGTTATAACGGTGATGTCTGATGTGCGATCCGGCTATAACCCTAATGCCGTACTCCAAGAGGTGCAGCAGATATTGGGCACCTATATACAAAATGAGATACCATCCGGCTACAGCGCAGAATGGACCGGCGAACAGGAAGATCAGCAAGAATCGATAGACTTCTTGTTCACCGCTTTCCTCATAGCATTGTTTTTGATTGCTTTCATCTTGATTTCACAATTTAATTCTGTAAGTAAACCCCTCATTGTGATGTTCTCGGTGGTGATGTCTACAGCTGGTGTTGTTCTTGGGTTGGTGGTGTTTAGAATGCCATTTGTTGTGGTGATGACCGGAATTGGTGTAATCTCCCTGGCCGGTGTAGTGGTGAATAACGCCATCGTACTTATCGATTATATCGATATTCTGCGAGTGCGTGACAACATGCCGCTGTACGAAGCGTTGGTGAAAGCCGGGAAGGTTCGTTTCCGACCGGTAATACTAACGGCACTAACCACCACCTTAGGATTGGTGCCATTGGCTATCGGTTTTAATCTTGATTTTATAACCCTGATTGGTGCTCCAATGGAGTTTTTCACTAATCTTGGAGAGTATTTGTATTGGGGTGGAGAGCAAGCCGCATGGTGGGCTCCTATGGCTATTGCCGTTATCAATGGTTTGATATTTGCAACATTCCTTACTCTCATTCTTGTACCTGTTATGTACTATTTGGTTGAGAAGGGAAGACGTAATGTAAATCTCTTCTTCTTTGGTGAGAAGAATCCCGGTATTATCGTGAAATCTCCGGAGGTTAACGGGGCTCCGACAGAAGAAGTAGAGGGCGTCTTAAAGTCTGAGTAAGAATGTTTGATTCTTCGTGCGCTACAACTAACAGGGTCCGTCTTTATGGCGGACTTTGTTATTTTTTAGCAGGATCGTTGAACTCCTAATGCGCAAAGATAAATCATGCCTTTTGAGGATGACCAACTGTTCAAAAAATTGTATCTTTGCAGTCACATAAAATGGCAATACAAAATATGTTAGCGAAACTGTGATTCAACGATTACAAACTTTATTCTTATTTGCAGCCTTTCTATTAAATGGCGGTATCTTTTTTAACGCAATTTATCATCATGCAATGGACGATCCACAAGCGTGGGTAGGAATCGGTTTCGCCATTATCGTGACAATTGCCGCAATGGGGTCTGTGGGAACTATATTTTTGTACAAAAACCGGGAAAACCAACTTCGGTGGGTGAGTCGCCTTTTGGTTCCACAAGTTGTTGCTATTGGCTTTGCCGTGGGCATTTATATTTCACTGGGTGGTTTTGGAACCTATTTGTGGGATGAAACCATCGGGTTGGGATTACTTGTGTTGGCATTAGCTTCCCAACTTTATGCCCGCAAAAAAATTAGAGATGATATTGAACTGGTGAAATCGATGGATCGCATCCGATAGCACCTATATTTCAGGTAATATTTTATGGCAGCTGACTACCCAAAGGTCAAAGTACTTGCAGCTCTGGCGGCAGGACTTACGGCATTTGGATTCGCCCCCATTCTTGTTCGTCTGGCTCCCGACACCTCTCCTTTGGTATTGGTAGTTTATCGCACCGCTTTTGCTGTGTTGATGTTATTGCCATTTTGGTTGTGGCAACGCAGTAGCGAAAAACGAAAGGGGAAGGGGAAAGAACGACTTTGGATTGTACTATCAGGGGCATGTCTGGGCTTGCATTTTATTTGTTGGATCTCTTCTCTCTATTATACATCTGTAGCTTCGGCTTCGGTATTGGTAACGGTGCACCCTATTATTATGATCCTGGTTGAACGCCTCTGGTATAAACGAGGCTTTGCTACAACCACATGGATTGGGGTGGTTATGGCATTTGGCGGATCACTCTTGCTGGGAATTTCTGACAGTCAAATTGAACAGTCGTTTGCCGATCCATTGTTTGGTAATTTCTTGGCTTTGACAGCTGCAATTATTTTTGTCTTTTACCTATTAATAGGTCAAAAGATTCGTCAAAAGCGTGAATGGGTTGACTATGTATTTCCTGTTTATTTTTATGCGGCCGCTACTTGCGTATTGGTAGCTGTTGTTCTTGGCAAAGACCTGACAAATATCTCAACAATTGGGATTTGGGCTGGAGCAGGCCTCGCATTTGGTCCACAGATTTTAGGTCACGGCTCCATGAATTTTGCCGTCAAATATGTGTCGCCTACGTTACTATCCACGCTGATTTTAGCAGAGCCCTTATTGGCCTCGGTCTTGGCTTTTGTGCTATTCGCAGAGATGCCTCCACTAACATCTATTCTCGCTATGTGTATAATTTTGGCAGGGGTGGGACTTACATGGCGAAGAGGAAGTTCGAAAAAGAGCGGCTGAAAATTAAAATTGGACTTTAGCCCCTGCTAAAAATTTTCGTCCGGGCCCGGGTAAGCCCAGTTGTAGCACGCGCAAATCATTTGTGATATTATTCACTCGAAAGAATAGCTCACTCCCTTCCAGCGTCTTATGTTGGGGGAACAGGTCGTATCCAAGACGACCATCAAAAATAAGAGCGTCGGGTAATAGCACAAAAGTATTCTGCTCGGTACGGGTATATATGCCCCCAGTGTACTCTGTTTGTGATAAGATGGAAATTCGATCAGTTAGATCATAAGTAATTCCCAGTTTTCCTAACCAGGTCGGTTTTTCGTCAAGTTTGCGAGGTTCTCCCTGTAAAATGCCGCGTTTGTTCATGTAGGTTATACTGCCATCAATAGAAAGATTCGTGACAGGAACAGCCGAAAATTTTGATTCTATGCCCCACACCCTGCTTCCATCCAGGTTAATGCGCTGTTCCTTGCCTGTGTTAGGCCCTTGTTGGAACGTTTTTTTATCAATAGCATCATAAGTGCGTGTAATAAAGCCAGTTAGTGAACCACTAACAGCAGTTCCTCGCCATTCAATACCAAGCTCTCCCAGGTAAGCAGTAACAGGCTTAAGGTTGGGGTTAGGTACAAACTTGCCTAATGCACCGCCATAAAGTTCTCGCATAGTGGGGAAACGGGGTTTGCGACCCAAAGAAGAACGGAGCCGTAGTTGCTCAGAGATCTCATAGGTTAATCCCCCGGAGATACTAAGGGCGGATCGTAAATAGTGTTCATATCCCTCATTCTCCCAGGGACCAGTATTTGTAATGGCGCTGCCTTCATAACTTATACCAACCATTCCGGACAAGTCTTGTGCAATAGGGAAGGAATACTCTGCACCTAAACTGTAAATCTGTTGGCCATAGGTATCACTGGAGTCCCCTTGGGCATTACCACCTGAATAGGGAACAATTGTTTGATTGTGCTGGGTCGTCAGTACATTTAGGGCTACGTTTATATTTCCTTTGCCTAACTCTTGATCAAGGATTAAACGCAGACCACCCGTGAGATCAAGATCATCTTGGGTTTGATCCAGGGTATCATAGGCAACACTTTGAAATTGGTGGATATCTTGTTCATAGCGATTAAACCACATTGCTCCCCGGAGATGGGTATCGGAATTCAAGGGGATCAACCCATTAACAATAACCATGGATTGGCGAATAGCAGGGTAACGCCAGTAACGCACTCCAGTTTTTTCAGGATCGAGATTACTCTCCGGGGCTACCCCTTTTTCGGCATCTACGTGAAAGATAGAAGCATTTAAACGAGCACCATTCTGGTATCGCTTTGTTCCTTCGAAGAACATATTCACATTACGCTTATCTGTATTAACCCTTCTGTCATCCGATGGCTGGCTGTGCGGTACTGTAGCTCCATCAGGAAGCATATAGTCATACTGCTTGGTATAGCCAACCTCTGCCGTGTATGAAAGGCTATTATGTTGACCCATACGGACAACAGAAGCTCCCCCGAGCCCGGGCATAGAGCCGGTAACAGACAGTTTGGTAAGTTTCTCCCGATCGTTTGGTAATGATTTAGCTCGAAAGTTTACTGCTCCTCCAATAGTGTTGGCTCCGTATGTAACAGAAGGAACGCCTTTAGAAACGGTGACGCCTCCCAGCATGGAGGAGGGTAAAAAGCTTATGTCTACGCGGTTATCCCACGGGACATTGATAAGGGCGCCATTAAAAAATTGAGCAGTTTGACGATCTGCCGAATTTCGCAGATAAAGTATTGTTTGGCCCCTGGAGTTGGTAGCTACATGAGCAGCCGGCAGTAAACGAGCAACATCAGCTACGGTACCTAAATCAACTTTTTTTATATCTTCAGCATCAATTCGTTGCACTGTAGTTGTGTTTGAAGCATTCCTATTAGAATTGCTTACAATGATTTCATTTAACTTATACCTGGCAGGCTGCAATGTAAGATCAATTGTTTTTGTCTCAGAAGTCTGCAGTTTTATTTCTCGCTTTTCTTGTTTAAACCCTACTGCAGATAACGTTAATTCATACCGTCCTTTCTGTAGTCCTTCAAACCGGTAGTAGCCATTTTCATCTGTAGCAACTCCTGTAGAAAATGAACCCTCATATTTAGAAAGGTAGATATTGACTTGTTGTATAGCTTTATTTGTTTCTGAACTAGTTATATGTCCTTCAATGCTCGCTGATTGTGCAGAAAGTGAGCCGATATTGATAAAGAATAGGTAGCAGAGAAAAATTGAGAGCAAACGGGTTTGCATACGGATGGTAGGGTGTCTAATTTAGTTGCAGCTTCAAAATATAACGCAAAAAGTATTCATTTCAGTATTGTTCTTCAAAAAGAATAAGTGGCCTAAACAGTTCTAGGGTTGGTATTTACAACTCTTAACCGGTTTAAAAGTTGTGAAAACGAATATCAATTGAATAGCCTTCTGCTTTATCAAACGAATCTTTTTTTGCAAATGTTGTATTTCGCAAAACAGAAAATAAATGGATGAAATATTAAAAAAGATAGATTAAGACGATTTCCAGATATATTTTGGGTATCTTATGGGGTAAAATAGAAATGTACGTGGCGACTCCTTTTTGCATGTAGGTTCATCGATTGATAACCAAACTGTGCACTATGCGAAAATTCATAAATGTTCCATCAAGGCTATACTTGGCTGGTACGCTTGCTGTAGGTCTTTTTCTTAACAGTTGCTCTTTTTTCGACAAAGCTCCCGCAAATGAAGATCCGGATCAGGGACTTAACGTAAATGTGGTAGAGCCTGTAAAGCGCGACTACGCAGATATTAAAGAAAACGGGGTATTGCGTATGATTACCCGTTATAGCTCTAATACCTATTTTTTGCACCAGGGCCTTGAATGGGGATTTGAATACGAGTTCGTTAATAAATTTGCCGACCAGCATGATCTGGCGCTGGAAGTGGTTGTGATAGGTCCGGATGAAAATCCATATGACCTTTTAAATAGCGGAGAGGGAGATATTATTGCAGCTAATTATACACGTACACCAGAAAGAAAAAAATACGTAGAGTTTACGCGTCCCTATAATCTTGTTAATCAACTACTGGTTTTTTCAGAAAATATACCGAATGCTCCACAAACAATAGAAGAAATTGCCAAGCAAGAGATTCCTATAACAGTACGGCGTAACAGCTCATACTATTATCGCCTGCAAGAACTGAAAGCAGAGGGGATTGATTTGTCAATCAACCTGGTGTCTAATAAGAAAGATACCGAGTCGTTGCTGTACGAGATTTCTAATGGCCAATACCTGGCTACAGTAGCTGATGACAATATTTACCAAGCTTCTAATAAATATATGCAGGGAATTAAAAAGGGTCCTGTAATAGCAAAAAATGATACAATTGCCTGGGCAATCCGAAAAAATGCTCCGAATCTTAAAACAGAACTCAATAGATTTTTGTATGACCATTTTCGGTTTGGCGGACCCAATGAGTCTCCCAAACGTTCTACCTTTTTAAATGTGTTACGCAAACGGTACTTCAAAGAGGGGCCGCACATTGCCAACTATTATAATCCAGAGACCAATATGTTGGGTGGGGGCGTAATTTCTCCATACGATGACCTTATTAAAAGTGTTGCTGATTCGGCCGGCATTGATTGGTTGTTGGTAGCTTCGATTATTGCTCAGGAAACCAAGTTTAATCCGAATGCAAAAAGTTGGGCCGGTGCGGTAGGCTTAATGCAGGTGCTGCCGCGTTATTCAGAAATCTCCTCAGAAGAGATGCTCTATGATGAAGAGATAAATTTACGGGAAGGGGTTCGGATTATTAAAGAGCACCTTAATCACTATTCCTACATGGACAGTACCGACAAGTGGTCATTCGCTCTTGCCGCCTACAATGCAGGGCAGGGGCACGTGGCTGATGCCCGTCGTTTGGTTATTGATCAGAATAGAGATCCGAATGAGTGGAAAAATGTATCTGATGCACTACTAAAATTAATGCAGCGTAAGTATTATAAAGATGCACGCTATGGTTTTTGTCGGGGAATTGAAACAGTCCGTTATGTCGAGGAGATTAAAAACCGGTATAATATTTACCAGACGATTTTGACCCTAAATAAAGAGAGTGAAAGGAATGCAGGTCCCGGTGTATTGGGTATATTTTAGCTGACTTTTAGTACGATGAGTGTGATGTCATCGTATTGTACATCATGAGAAAAGCGTTCTACTTCTTCAATAATCCCTTCTTGAATTTCTGCGGCAGATTGAAAGCGATTTTCTTTAATACAGTTGAGTAGTCGCTCTTCTCCAAACTCTTCGGTCTCATCTTCATTCATAGCTTCGGTTACTCCATCTGTATAAAATACAAGCACATCCTTTTCCGATAGCTGGATGGTTTGTTCTTCATACGGTGCCATCGTAGGCATCGCTCCCAGAATTAACCCGCCTTCTTGTAATTCTTCCGATTCTTCTTTCCCTTTTTTTAACCATATAGGAGGGTTATGTCCGGCATTTACAAAACGGAATTCTCGGTTATCAGGATTAAATATCCCCCAGAAAAAGGTGATAAATTTATTACTGGGGGTATTTTGATGGATAATGTCGTTGATCTGTGCTGAAGCTTTGCTAAGAGAAATATCAATAGGAAGCAGTACATGCAACATGGCTTGTAGGTTTGCCATTAACAGCGCAGCGGGAATACCTTTACCCGTGACATCGCCTATGGCAAATAACAGCTCGCCTGAAGGTACCTTGAGGATATCGAAATAATCTCCTCCAACTTGGTAAGATGATATGTTCTTTGCTGCGATCTCCAGCTTGTCACTGCTTGGAATGGGATCTGGCAGTAACCCCTGCTGTATACTTTTAGCAATGTTGAGCTCCTCCTCAATGCGTTCTTTTTCTATTCGTTCTTCAAGCAAGAAGGTTTTTTGGATGGAAAGAACAGCCAGATTTCCCAGTGATCGTAAAAAGTTATAGTCGGAGCTGGAATATTCCTCTTCGTTGGCCCGGGCTCCCACACCTACAAGAGCTATTTGTTCGCTTTGAAACTGTAGGCCGATAACGGCTTTAATTTCATTGGTTTTTAAAAAGGGGATTTCTTCGGTCAGTTCTTGGTCAACTTCTACCAAATCATCTTCCAGGGCGAAAAGTTTATCAGTCTCTTCGGATGAAAGCGAACCCTCAATACCACTCCTTGCTACCATTTTTCGTTCGCCTTCATTTTCAAGGACGAAGAAAAATTTTCGTATTAGCATCTGCCCCAGCATGGCAAACTTGAAGATCCGGACAATCTCTTCCCGGTCCACCATGATGTTAAAATCTTTGCTGAGATCGAATAGGGTATTTAGTTCATATACCTTTCTATCGAGCATGCGGTTGATACGCCTGAGTTCTGTAAACATGCGTGAGTTGGCAATGGCAACTGAAGAGATGATTGACAAGCTCTCAATAAACTCAATTTCGCGTTCACTCAGGCTTGTATTGTTGCCCTTTGAACCCAGGCAAAGAAAACCAATATGATTATTACTGGTTTGGAGATTAAAAAAGGTACAATGGGTGTCTCCTTCAATAACTTCCGGCATTTCAAAATCATCGATACCGCAACGAATCACGGATTGTTCTTTAACCTCTTGGTCCCAATTAAATGATAGCGTTTTTCCTTCTGTGGGACATCCTCTTCCTTTGGATTTTGAAACTTCGTAATTATCAGTAGCAGGTTGGTAGATGAGGATCATACCCTTACTTACCATCAATTTACCCATGGTGATGAGTAATAGGTTATTGAGGACAAAATCCATGTCTTGAGACTCAATAAGCATGCGTGAGGTCTCAAGTAGGGTTTTGATTTCGAAACGGGACTGCCGTTCGTCATTTTCAAAAGAAGAGCTGCTCAAAACTATTACCTTTTTTTGGTCATACGAATTTCATTTACCGATCCTTTGGTCTGATATTCAACATCATCCATCAGTTTTCTAATAAGGTATACGCCAACACCGCCGCGTTTTTTCTCTTTAATTTTTTGCCGTACATCCGGCTTCGAGTAGTTGCTGGGGTCGAAAGCATCCCCGGTGTCCAGAAGTGAAATCCAAAACTTTTGGCTATTATATCCGAGCTCAATATCTACCGACTTTTGTCGGTCATTTTTATAGGCATGTTTAATAATATTAGTATAAGCTTCATCCACAGCCAAGCGAATATCATCAACATCTTGTGGTGCAAAACCAAATTCCGAGGCATGCTTAGCAACAAAATCGCGCACCTCGGACAAATGCTCTGTCGAAGCTTGAACAGAAATGCTATATGTAGAAGATGAGTTTGACAAGGTGATTTCTATTTCGATTCGTTGTTATCGAACTTTTCAACGGCATCTGATTCTTCTTCTAAAATGTCGTAAAGGGTTGGAAAGCCCAATAAGTCAAATACATTATAAACTTTGGGATTCATATTAGTGAGCTTAATATCACCCCCGAGGCTTCGTACGTCCTCAATGTAAGCCATAAACACACCAAGCCCTGCACTGGCAATATAATCGAGGTCTTCGCAGTTCACGATTATATGGTGCTTTTCATTATCAATCAGCTTTTTGAGTGAGTTTTCGAGTTGCGAGGCCGTATGAGCATCCAGCTCGCCACTAAGTTCGAGTACGTCGTAAGAGCGAACTTCTCTGTGGTTAATTTTAAAATTTTTCATTGCTGCGGATTTGGTATTAGAAAACTATTCCTTGGTGGAATGAACCTGTAAACATAAAAAAATTTCTAAACATGGTACGCAAAAAACCGCTTGTCTCGAAATTAATATGGAATTTTATGTACAAGGCTTTAAATAAAGCTCATATTGCTAGGTAATAACAGAAATGGGAGTACGAAAAATAAGCAGAAAGGATTCAAAAAAATAAGGCCTCACAAGTATCAGTTGTGAGGCCCTGACTATTCATCAAGAGAGACGCTACTTGAGCGCACTTAAATATACACTAATTAACCCCTTTTTTACAAATATTTTTGTTAAATGTCATTTGTTTTAATATTAAATGGTGCCATATTTAGTGTGTTCCTGTAGTCCTATGAGTGCCAAGGTCTTTGAGAAACCGGGAAGTGTGATCGATAACATTTTCAACCGACTTTGACAGTAGTGAACTGCAAATTACGTGGTTTTTTGCATTGGGGAAGTTAACAACTTGGGGAGGTGCTGTGCGAGAATCCAGTTTTTTAGCCATTCTTTTTATTGCTTGGACGGATACAACAGTGTCCTGTTCTTTTCTGTTTTTATAATAATAGCCTATAAAAGCAGGTTGTTGGACCTGTTTAAACAATTCATTTCTCATATGATGTTGAACAAATGCTCCGAGGGCTAAAACCCCACCTAAGGTATACTTTTTATTCCAGATGCGATCTTCGGCATAGGTCGACTGGGCATTGGTTATTAAATGTTTTTTGCCGGGAACGATAGAAAGCAACTTGCGAATTGCAGTGCTAGTTAACAATTGTTGCTTAATACCAAAGAACTGAATTAGAGGAGAGTATAGAACGAGTGAGGAAATACGATCTTTGTGTTCAGGATGTGATGCCAGATAAAGAGCCAGCGACCCTCCTGTTGAGGTCCCCATGAGGATGATTTTTTTACCAATTCGTTTACCAATTTCAAAAGCAAAGTGAGCCGATTTTAGTAATGATTTTTCGGTAAGGTTGAAGAGAGGGTATTGGCTTTTGATCCCATGTTCAGCTAATCGGCTCAAATATAAATTACACCCCAGTTTTTGGGCTACTGCTTTGTGAACAGGATCTCCCTCCGGATGGGAAGCTCGAAAGCCGTGAAGGTATACAATGGCATATTCTGTCCTTTTAATTGATGAAGAATCTGCCCAGATGATTTGTGCTTCTGCCCCTTCTTTTAGCTCATGTGCCGATTCGTGAGCTTTTATAAAATTTTCAAGCTTAGAGAGTGAATCAGGGATCTCAGTGATCAGATGTTCCATTGTCTGATATTATTGAAGGCTGTTTTATATAGAAAAAGCACCAAGGAGAATAGCTCCTTAGTGCTTTGATGTAAGATAAAAAAGAATACTATTCTGTAGTTTCAGAACTGTCTTGGGCCATTGAGATCCAAGATTGTTCATTATGTTTCCTTTGAAGCTTATCCTTCAATTTTTGGGCCATCTCTTTTGTGGCTAAGTGTCCTAATCGAACCCGGAACCAAATATCTCCGGTTTCTTCAGTGCCATACTTAACTACATAAGCATTTTCATAACCTCGGTCTTTCCACTTTTGAATTTGTGACTGTGCTTTATGTTTTGATCTCCATGCTTCAACCTGAACAGAAAAGGCACCATCGCTGTCGAATTCAATGCGGTTACGTTCTCGTTTTCTTTTTTCTGCAGCTTTTATACTGTCCTGACGAGCTTGCTCGATACTGTCTTGTCGTTGCTGAGCCAGACGCTGTTGCCGAACTTGTTCAAGAGAATCTTGACGAGCTTGTTCACGACGCTTTTTTTCTTCTTCGCTTGGTCCACATGCATTTAGTAAACCGATAGCAATGGAAGAGGTGACCAGAAATATTACTAATCGTTTCATGAGTAAGATATTTAATGAATAAGAATTTTTGATGCCCACATTAATTTTACTAAAAAAAGTTACGGTGCAAAAATATATTAACCAAATAAGTATATTTAGAATTATATGGATTAATTAAGGGTGAAAAAGGAGGTAAATTTATAGTGAGAGGGGTTGCTATCGAGTTGTTTTCTATTTAGATTTGATCTAAATTTCCCTCTTCTCAGAGCACCAGAACGCAATATTATAAGCACAAAATTACATAAAAAATCTCCTCCGTGGTATCTCCTGCTATTTGCAATTCTCATTGCTGTAGGAGTATTACTGCCGTTGGTATATTTGTTGATAAGAGCATTTGGGGCTTCGCCCGAGATGCTAAACAATGTTGTATTCAGAATGCGGAACCTGCGCCTGCTTGGCAATACCTTATTGTTGACAGTAGGGGTGCTGGTCTTGGATGCCTTAATAGCTCTTCCGCTTGCGTATCTCTCGGTTCGGTGTAAGATAAAAGCCCGAGGACTTATAACCTTACTGGGAGTGCTACCTTTAGCTATTCCCGGCTATGTGATGGCCTATGCTATTTTAGGGCTGGGAGGTTTTAATGGCAGTATTCAGGCGTGGATTGGTTGGAATTTCCCGCGGATAAGCGGTTTTGCTGGTTCGTTAATAGTGCTGACACTTTGCACTTTTCCCTATTTATATTTGAATTTGCGAACTGCTTTATTGGGGTTAGACCAATCTATTGAGGAGGTATCCCGATCGCTGGGGCATGATGCTAAGTCTACGTTTATCAACATTATTTTACCTCAGCTTAAACCGGCATTTTTGGCCGGCTCTTTACTCATTAGTTTACATGTTATTGGTGATTTCGGTACAGTATCATTGATGCGTTTTGAGACATTCAGTTATGCATTATATCTACAGTATATTGCTGCCTTTGACCGTATCTACGCAGCTTGGCTGGCCCTGATGCTGCTGGGATTAACAACAGCTGCCTTGGTTTTGGAGTATAAATTATTGAAGAAAGCAATTTACTACCGGTTAGGACGTGGAGCGGCCAAGTCAAAAACATTTTTAAAACTCGGCCCATGGAAATACCCGGCCTACATTTTTGTAGGAGTGCTATTTTTAATATCTGTGCTGCTACCGGTTTCTTCAATTATGCACTGGCTGACACAATCAGCTTTTGCTTCGGTGGCAGGTGATCTGTACCGAGCCTTTTTGAATTCAGTAAAAGCGTCGGCACCGGCGGCTGTGCTAACAACGTTAATGGCATTGCCTTTGGCATATATTGGTGTGCGATATAAAACAAAATTAAGTAACCCGATAGAACGGGTGGCCTATCTTGGGTATGCTACGCCCCCTCTTGCGTTTGCTTTAGCATTTGTATTTTTCTCTCTCCAGGTTTCAACGGTACTGTATCAGTCGCTGTTTTTACTGGTATTTGCGTATTCGTTGCACTTTTTGGCCGAAGGAATTGGACCGGTACGCAGTGCCCTGTATCAAGCTCCACCGCAATATGAAGAAGCTGCACGTTCATTGGGATATTCCTCGGTGAAGTCATTCTTTAAAGTTACGTTACCTTTGTTGCGCGGTGGAATTATTGCGTCCGCAGCTTTGGTTTTCTTATCTGCAATGAAAGAGCTGTCGATAACGTTTCTATTATCTCCCATAGGATTTGATACATTGGCACTTAACGTGTGGTCATATACCGGAGAGGCAATGTTTGCAGAAGCCGCTCCCTTTGCATTGACAATTTTATTATTTTCCTCCCTGTTTGTAGGGTTATTGTTCTCGAAAGAGCTAAAAACATGATGAAAGATTTATTAACGGTATCAAATTTAAGTAAGGCTTTTGATGAAAGTGGGCCTGTTGTAGATTCTCTGGATTTTGAAGTGAAAGAGGATGAAATCTTTGCCCTGCTGGGTCCCAGTGGTTGTGGTAAGACAACCTGCCTGCGCCTTATCGCTGGTTTTGAGCGAGCGGATAAGGGAGAAGTTAAGGTTGAAGGTCGATTATTGGAGTCCCCGTCACAACATGTGGCACCCCAAAACAGGGGCATCGGATTCGTATTCCAGGATTATGCTCTCTTTCCCCATCTGTCGGTAATAGACAATGTCGCCTTTGGGTTAACAGATATTCCCAAACATAAACGCAATGTATATGCCGAAGAGGTGCTTTGCCGAACGGGGATGGGAGATTATAAAGATCGCAACCCCAGTGAGCTTTCCGGGGGACAGCAGCAGCGGGTAGCCTTAGCTCGCGCTATAGCTCCCAAGCCGAAACTTGTTTTACTGGATGAGCCATTTTCTAACCTTGATGCTATGCTACGCGATTCTATGCGAAAAGAGGTGCGCAGCATCCTTAAAAAGGCTGGAATGAGTGCGTTGTTAGTCACGCATGATCAGGAAGAGGCACTATCTTTTGCAGATAGAATTGCCGTTATGAACGATGGTAAAATCGAGCAGGTGGGTACGCCCGAAGAGGTTTATTATAATCCTAAAACAAAATTTGTAGCACAATTTTTAGGTCGTACTAATCTTTTTCATGCCGAGGCAAACGGTAGTCAAGAGGTTGCTACCAGTCTGGGCCCCATGCATTTAGATTGTGATGCCTGTGGGCGGGTTCTTTGTTCTATCCGTCCCGAGCATTTAACCCTAGAAAAAGCGACAGATCAAAAGCCGGAAAATGTAGGTACGGTAGTAGGAAGAGATTTTAAAGGACATGATATCACTTATCATGTGCAGCTAAAAGGGAAAAAATATTTGGTTCATACTGATAATCGTGTACTTTTTGAACCTAATGATGCTGTGGTAATAAAACCGCTTGAATCTGCAGTGATCCTGGAAGGCGAAGACTAAACTCACTCGGTATGGATTTTATACTATTACTTATTATAGCTGCAATATGTGGAGCAATTGGTCAAAGTATTGCAGGCTACTCTTTAGGGGGATGTCTTATTTCTACAGTGGTTGGCTTTATTGGGGCTTTGATTGGTAAATGGCTCGCTGCTAAAATGGGATTAACCTATCTGCTGCCGGTAGAAATAAATGGGGAGATGTTTCCTATTATCTGGTCTATATTTGGTTCTGCACTTTTTGCCGTTACTATCGGAGTTATCTCAAAAGGTAAAGATTCTATGAAAAAATAGAGGCCCGACAATACCATTATCAGGCCTCTATATCTCAATAAATGAGTTGCTTCTATTTTGGCGCAGAAAAGTCTTGGTTGTATGGGTTATTATCAAAACCCGGTGTTACCTTAACAAATCCGTGACTGGTAGCATTATGGCACGAGTTACATGAGTTAACCATCTCAATTGTCTTTGCTCTCACCTCTTCCCAGTTTTTGTTTGCAAGAGCGGTTTCTACAGGTTCTATAGTAGGATCCAGGAAAAGTTTCATAAAACGTGCAATGTCATATCCTTCGTAGCCGGGAATATTTTTTTTAATCCCATCGGCTGCTGCCCGAACTTCATGGAAGTAAAATGTAGCTAATTCATGATTTTGGGCATCTACAGCTAATGTATATTTGTGGGTATAGTATTGAAGCTGTCCCATTGCGTCTGCTAATTCCGGCGTATCCTTTTTTGCCTTTTCAACACCTTCTTGTTGAGCTGTAGTCTCCTTTTTATCTGGAGAAGAACAGTAGATCAGTAATAGGGTACAAAAGAAAAGACCTAATACAGTAGTGATTCTATAGAAGCCTGAAGTGTTGGTAAACATTTTCGCTGAATCTATTAAGTGCTTATTTAAAATGAATCTAAGTATATGAAAAAATATCAAAAAGTTAGAGTCATTTTTTCAATAAATGAGATGAAGTGGCTAAAAAATGCGCGCAACGCCAATGTTAACCAAAAAGGCAGGTTTATCAAGTCGGGTAGCAAAGTCTACGCGGAATATCCCCAGGATACCGTTAATGGATGCTCCGGCTTCCCAATAGGTGCCTCCTGTACCGCGTGGTTGAAAGCCAGATAAAGCATTTTGGGGTGTGTTCCAATCTGGCCAGGTACGAGCTACTCCTCCAAAAGCGATGAGACCAATATTATGTTCCACAAGGGGACGTAACCCAAGGGCCTCAAATGGAACGGTTCGAAAGTTATGTTCAATATTTAGAGAAACATATTGGTTGCCTTCAAAGGGACGCCCACTAGTTGCACGTAAAACGCCAAAAGGACTGGTATTAGCCAATGCAACATCAACGGCACCCAGTTTCTGAATGGGAATATTCCCGCTGTAAGTTCCGGCATTGATATTAATATCCAGGGTATTTGGCATAAACCTGCGCTGGTAAAATGTGGGAAAAGACCAACCCAATTTTGTTTCGTATCGGGTAAAATTATAGTCGCTGCCTAATTTTGACGAAGAGTGTTCAACTTTAAACATGATAAAATCCTGGGAGGTAGCCCCGAAGTTGTAGTTGTTGTCTAAATTATATCCTGCAGTTAGGTCAATAGAGCGCATCCGCCCCTCGTCAATAGGAGAGTTGATACGGTAGTTGTTGGAACGACCGGTTATGTCGTAGGCGGTTGTAGTAAGGAGCGATCGCTGTTTATTGCTGTTAAATCCAGCATTGATGGAAAGGCTTTCCTCAGGTAGTTTGACTGAAGAAAACAACCTGAACCCTTCAGACCGGAAGTAGTCAAAATAGCCTTTATTACCCATAAGGTTTGGTATACTGGCATAAAAGGGGCTGTAAATTCGGGAATGGTTACGGTTCACTGTTTCCGCATGATAGCTACCACCGAATGAGGACGATATATTATCTTTACTAAGCCAGTTTAAGGTAAGGCCGCCGCCATAACTCCATTTTTTATTGCCTGTGCTGTATCCCCCGTCTGCATTGAATTCAAGCCAATCTGTTGCGTCGAGTCGATATTTTAATCCGGCAAAAAGCTCATCTACTCGGTTATATCGTGCATCCGGAGAGATGTTACCCGGCATTTCACCGAGAAATGACAATGCCCCGGACCCCGAGCCTTCATCATCATCCATAAAGCGGCTAAGGAATCCACTCGGTTTAAAAGCTTCTTCCAGGGTGGCAGTGCTATCAAGTGTTGCATACGCTTCTTCCTCTTCAACAGACAGAGGTACAGTATTAACTTCTTTATGGATGAGCGAATCAGATTCTACTGTAGTGCTGTCAACACTGAAAAGATCCTTTTTTTCATAAAGAGAATCGGGCAGGGTAGTATTAACCTGGTAATTTGTGATACGCGCTAGTTGGTTAAATTTTATCATCGGGAAATCAAGACCAACCATCGAAATTTTTATTTTCCCTCCAATGCGTACATCCACTGGAAGCCAAAAGGCTTTGCCATAGTTGTTAAACTGCTGTTGATAATCCAGGTCAAATGATTTTACAGGGGGAGGGAAGCTTACGACTTCATTGGGTGTGAGGTTTACTTCAACTAAGGCATATTCAATATTTAAAACATAAACAGTGCCTTTAAAGAGGGGTTGCAGCTTTCGCTTGGGAGATACCTCGATCTTAAAGACTGTTTCGCCATCTAATGAGGTCTGATCGACGAGTTTGAAATTATAATAATCGAGTGCTTTCGGGTGGGTTACTCCCACGATTTCAAAGCCCGAGATTTCGATATTATCATCGTAAAAGTTTGGCAAATAACTAACACCAGCAAAGTTATCGCCGGCTTTAATATTTTTCGTTTGTCGTTTGGATTTTAACACTTCGCGATGGCCCTTCTCTTTATCCCAAAAAACTTCAGAAACCGATTCGGTAATAGAAACTATGCTGGTATCATTAGCTAACTTTTGCCGTGTATAGGCCTCTGCTTTGTAGGTAGCCAGCTTTTTACGCCACTGCTTTTTGCGTTTTATCACTTCCCGCATAATACGAACCCCCGGATCCTCATCGGTGACTACAATCTCTTCCATATCAGTAATAGCGGGTTTTAGCAAAAATTTCTGTTGGGAGGCAGATTCTCTTTTAATTGTTTTCTTTGTTGATTGGTAGCCAATATAACGCACAATAATAGTTGCGGGCAGCAAGGAGTCGGGGATGGATAGCGAGTAGGTGCCGTCCGCATTGGTAATAGTGCCTTGGTAGGTTCCCTCTATAAGAATATTTGTTGAGGGTAGGCTTTCTCCGGTTTCGGCATCACTGACTGTTCCCGAAATAGTGTGTTGGGCTTCGGCTGGGAGATTTATTGCTAATAATAAGAGAAGTGTTGCAAATGGTATGATTTTCACTGGAATATGGTTTTGTGTTCAAAACGGACGGAATATTGTACTATTGTTAGCCTGTTAAGTTACACTAACTGATATACTTATTGATTTTAAGATGCTTTACAGGCTGGCAATGGGGTATGGGTAGCAAGTTATATTCTTCAACAGTAAATAAGCGGGGGTAGGAGTTTGCCTGCAAAAACATTAAATTTTTTTAATGTAGTCATGATTCAATACCTTTAGATATATGGGGCACTAGAAAATAGTTAGCAAGAAGCAAATATATGAGTGATCAAGAAGAACAAAAGGGTTACAATTGGCAACCGGTTACTTTTGAACTACTTTTATCTCATTACTCACTGGCTGATAAACGTCTGTGGGGGATTTTAGGTAGTTGGTTTTTGGCGGTGATTTTAACACTTTCGGCGACAATGTTTCTTTTACCGGAAGAATGGTTGCTACTTGAAGGCAGCAGGAATAAGATAGTACAATTTTTTCTTTTTAATCCTGCTTTGATACTTGGGATGTTGCTTTTCTTCTGGTTTGGGTTTGAGTGGGGCTTTATACCTATTTTCCTTAGTTCATTTATGATTGCTTTCTATTCGGGTATGGCTTGGGGGTGGGCTCTCATCTTTGGAATCGCATTTGTTTTCGGTTTAGCAATCTGTGCCACGGCTTATCGTGCTTTTGGTATTTCTCATGATCTTAGATCTTTCAAAAGTATAGCGTTTTTTGTTTCAATATCTTTCATTGGTTCTATTGGCAGTTCGTTAGGCGCATTCATTTGGAGTTTTTCTCACAAGCTTTCCGCTTTTGATACATTGGTTATTTGGAAAGGATGGTGGAGTGGTTCTTTTTTACAGGCTTTATTGATTATAGGTCCATTTCTTTGGATTGGGACGCCTGCCATCGGGCGTTTAAAAAGAAAGTGGTTCAACTTTTCAGAGGATAAAAGAGTATCCTTAAAATGGATCGTTGGTGCGGTAGCCTCCATTACGGGAGCACTTATCCTTTTTATTCTATCAGGAAAACTGCTTGGTGAGATGCGGGTGCAAGAGGTAATGGTGAGCCAAAAATCAGCAACAGTCGTTGATGTAATTAATGCCCTGGAATCTTTTGAGATTATTTCCTGGATTTCAATAGGAATTATTATGATAACCGGCTATGGAGCTTTTAAACTAATTAGTGGATGGAATAAACGCCTTAGCCAAGAGGTAGAAAACCGGACAGAAGAGTTAAATGAAAGCCAGGAAAAACTGCAAGTCTCTTTAGAAGAAAAGGAGTTGTTGCTGCGAGAAATTCATCATCGTGTAAAAAATAATATGGCCCTGGTAAGTGCTTTGCTAGAGCTTCAGCAAATAAAGTCCGGGGATAAGTCTACTCCAAATAACTTCAGGACTGTACGGTCGAGGATCAAATCTATGGCCATGGCTCATGAGGTGTTATATGAAAATGAATCTCTTTCTGATATCAGTATGAAGTCGTATGTAGAGCAAGTGGGAGAGTTGACCCATCAATCATTTGGTGGAGGAAAAACAAATGTGGAATTACGGACAGATATTGAGGATACGAGCTTAGAAATGGAACACTCTATTCCATTAGGGCTTTTTATCAATGAAATTTTAATAAATGCATACAAGCATGCTTTTCAGGGTAAGAAAAAGGGGCGTATTTGGCTCGAGAGTGAGGTTGAGGATGGGGTAATCAACTTTACTATTCGTGATAACGGGATAGGTTTGCCTGATGCACTCGATGAAATTAAAAGTGATTCATTGGGGATTACACTAATAAAGAAATTCGCCAGACAACTTAAGGCAGAGCTATCAGTTGAAAGCAATGAAGGAAAAGGTACTGAATACACATTGAAGTTCAGGGTAGACTAACGAATAGTTCTTTGCCTGATACGGCGGGTGGAGCACGATTGGAAGTGTAGGCGTTAGAGTTAGGAAGGATGTGGCCGACCATCTCATGCTATTGCTTAATAATGGATAATAAAAAAGGCGATCTCGTAATGAGATCGCCTTTTTGTATAAACTAATTAACCAGTCTGCAGATCCTTATTAGTTATTTGGAGAGTACTGATAAGGATTCAGTGGATGAGATTCTGCACGACGGTTCTTGCGGCAACCGATTTCGTCGGTCATATCCATGCAAGGTTGAGGTGCTTTGCCTAAGCCGCGAGATTCAATTCGGCTTTCTGCAACTCCATTTTCAATATAGAATTGAGTAACGGCTTCAGCACGACGCTTACTGAGTCGCAAGTTGTATTGGTCTCCACCGACATGGTCGGTATAAGCATCAATACGAACACGGAACTTCTTAGAATCCATCAGCTTCTTAATATTCTCACTGAGGATTTTTGCAGCCTCTTCATCAATATTGGACTTGTCAAAAGCAAAGTTAACAGTTCCAAGAGCTCCTTCTTTGAGGTACGCAGGATCAGAGCTGTCATTTAAGCTTGTGCCCATATCCAGTTCCTGAGAGTCAGTGAAACCATCTCCATCAGAATCGCTGTTGTTGGGATCACTGTTATGCTCGTTGATTTCGTCATAATCGTTGATGCCATCACCATCAGAGTCAGCAGAATTAGGATCTGTACGGTACTCGTTGATCTCTTCCCCGTCACTTAGTCCGTCATCATCACTGTCAGAATTGTTGGGATCAGTGTTATGAGAATTAACTTCTTCTCCGTCACTTAGCCCGTCTTCATCACTATCGGCAGTGTTTGGATCGGTGTTATACTCATTTATTTCTTCACCATCATTTAGGCCGTCACCATCGGTATCAGCTTCTAGTGGATTAGTATCGTGTTCATTCATTTCCGCCCAGTCGTTAAGACCATCGCTATCTGTATCAAGAGTTTGTAGCGTTTCTTTATCCAGAGATTGCAGATATTCAAGGGTTCTTTCCGAGGGGTCCCGGAGTTCTTCGGTACCGGAACAAGCTGTAAGCAAGGCCATCCCAAGAAACACGGAAGAGACAAGTAAAATCAATTTTGAGTTTATCATCGTGTTACTATGTAGTTTTAAAGTTAATTTTTGAACTGATGAAAAATAGAGGTTTACTTTCTAATCTAAAACTGTTCCATAAAATAATTACCAATAATATGTTATCATTTACAATTAAAAACAAAAAGAAACTAGATGGATAGAAAAGTGTGAATTAAGTAAAATAATTCTTATTATTGCCATCCGTTAATGGGGCTATAGCTCAGTTGGCTAGAGCGCTTGCATGGCATGCAAGAGGTCCGGGGTTCAAGTCCCCGTAGCTCCACTCACTTCCCCCGTTCTATTTTACTAATTCAATATTTAAGGGATTGTTCCCAACTTATGAAGAAAATTCGGGTATTGGATTAATTGTTTTACACTTCTGTTGTTCTAGGCTGTGCCAGATTTAAAGTAGCCATAAAGACTGCATGCCCGGAGATGCTTGTCTCGGACCAGGCCAACCAACTACTGTTAAAGAGCCAGACTGTGTAAAATGACTTTGTTAACGGTCCTCTTTTTTGTAGCAGTTCTATTCACCGCTACTTTTCACTGCTCTATACCCTTTCCGCAAAGAAAGCACCCTGCGAGTTGTAGCCATTGTGGATCTAAGACAATCTAGATAACTACAGACATACTATTACGAGGCCTTAGATGAGTCAGCCTATTTTTTGTTCATTACTGCAATTTCAGTGCCGATGATCACGGTTCTGTTATTTTACTGTTCGGCATAAATTATTCTTAGATAATACCTATAAATATATAACCCACTGATTATTAATAGGTAGGTTAACTACTAATACCAGTGCGCTATATTGCACATTGCACAAGATGGTTATGATCTGTCATTTTATTTACCCATTATTGCTATGTACTATTCAATATGTCAAGATGATCCATAAGGTGATGCAGAAGTGATACTGGAGTTTACAATATTGGAGTAATTTTATTAGCAAGTAAGTACTTGCCTGCCTTCTGTTTGCAACCGGATATAATGATAGACCAATATTAACCTACTGATTGTAAAACAGAAGGTTTAAATTTATATTTACGATGTATATTCAGTATTATACGGCAGAGAGGCATATATATTTATGTTCATAGCTTCTTGAAAGAATAAAATATAATAATATATACCCATGCAGTGAATTTGGTCCATAGATTATGCCCAAGAAAAAGCTGACAGAAAACTTTATTAAAAACTTGGCTCCGCCTGCGAAACAGGTGGAGTATTATGATACCTTGGTGCAGGGATTAATTCTTCGCCATACCAAAGCGGGTACAAAGTCATTTTGTTATCGCTATTACGATGAACAAAGGCATCAGCGACAGACCATAGGAAAATATCCCGCTTACTCTTTGGCAGAGGCAAGGCATAAGGTGCATACTTATAAGAACCCAGAATTGTATAAAGAGCAAGAAAATTCTGACAGTATATATACTTTTAAAAAGGTTGCCGAATTATTTAAGCAGCATCATTTGCCTGCATTACGTATGAGTACCCGCAATGAATACACGAGAATTATTGATCGTGAGTTGCTCCCGGCATTGGCAGAGTTCGAGATCAGCAGTATTTCAGTGGATCATATTGAAAAATTACTTGATCATAAAGCAAACAGAGAAGCAGCGCCGACAATGGCCAACAGAATGCGAGCTGTATTAAGCAGTATTTTTTCGTTCGGGATAGATCAGCGGATAACCGCTCTTAACCCGGTTCACAGTACCGATATGTACGAGGCCCGAAACAGGCAGAGCAAGCGACATTATAATGAGCTCGAAATTAGGGAGCTGTGGAGATGCTTCGGTAAGCAGACACAACCAATGGGTGAATTGTTAAAAATTTTGCTGGTGCAGGGACAGCAAAAAAATGAGACCCTCCAGATGAGATGGCAGGATATAGAAAATGATATTTGGACCATTCCGGCAGAGATGTCAAGGAGCGGGGATCCGAATAAAGTGCCATTAGGTAATATTTCGCAACAGGTTATCCAGAGTTTAAAGCCATACAGCGGGAACAGTCAGTATGTATTTCTTTCGCCGCGAAAACAAAATGCTCCGCTTACAACAACTAAGAACGCAGCACAACGAATTCGTAAGGTCTCAAGTGTTAAGGATTTTAAAGTACGCTATCTGCGACAAACAGTTTGTGTGTATATGGCAAAACTGGGAGTAGAAAGGGAAGTTCTATTGAAGTTATTTAATTATAAGGAGGGAAAAAGTAGTCTATCATCTTTGTACGATAAGCAAAGTCATGACGAGAGTAAGAAAAAAGCTATTTCAAGATGGGAAAATTGTTTGCTTGATATTCTAGGCGGTGGCTAAATCGCATCGTAAACTAGTAGCTGTAGTAGGAGAAAATGGAGTACCCATTTTGTGTAATATCAGGAGTAATATAAACCGGTGGTAGGCGTTTTTTTTGCTATATGGGGTATAGTTTTAGTATTATACATTACAATTGTGGTTTTGATGTATCCGAGGGGGTATATCTAAATATATTTGTTATAAAATGATGCAGGGTATGGAGAGCCAGATGAAGAAATTACAAGAGTTTGTTATTACAGCTACATTCTTTTTGTTGTGTACGCTAACAGCGCATTCAGTACATGCTCAGGCCGATATATCGATGCGTGTTGAGGTTAATGAGACATTAGCCAACTCAAAGTCGATAAATATCAAATCGCTTGTTGCAAATGATGGGAAAGGTCCTAACCTATTTCGAATGTATTTGATCAATAAGAATAGTACTGAATATGTGAACAATCTATATTTTGAAATCTTAATTAGTTCAGACAAAGTGGGCCCAATTGCTGAGGTTACGCAGGTTAAGGGGCAGCCGTTCAGTTTAAACCCGGGACAGCAAGTATTTGCGACTAATAATAATATTAGCAACGGTTTGCCGGGGGTAGAAGAGGCTATTGAGTTTGATGGTGGGTTAACAACAGAAGGCCAGGAATTTGTTAATAACCTGGGGGGCGCTACCACGTTACCTGCCGATAACTACCAGATTCAAATAAATATATATCAAGGTTCTGGACTGCAAAATAAAGTTGCATCTGACATGGCTGAGGTGGGGGCAAGTATTACAGAAAAGATACAGGACTTTTATTTACTCACACCCGGTAATGAGGTGGGCTCGGCTACTAGCATTGCTAATCCGTACCCCAACTTTCAATGGCAGGGTGAAACCGGCAGCTCATATCGTCTTATTATTGTTGAAGAAAGAAATAATGAGACTCCGGAATCACTTCTTGATGGGGCCAAGAGTACAAGTGCTACCAGGGGTAATGGGGGCACGGGCACTCTAGTAGGGTATGAGATGTTAGATCGAATAGTTGGCCAGTCCAATTTGCAGTATCCCAATTCGGGAGTACAAGATTTTGTGCCGGGAAAAACGTATTACTGGCGGGTTATTGGTTTGCGTGAAACGAGCAGTGGACTAGAAGAAAAAGAATCTGAAATATGGAGTTTTACCTTTACCGGCAATAGCAGTAACTCGGTATCAGAAACACCAGGAATGGCAAGGGTGCTGGAATCAGTACTTGGTGAGCAGTTTAATCAATTTGATACAGAGGGTTATTCTTTTGAAGCGGTTGTGGTTGATGGCCGGGTTTATCGAGATGGGCAAGCCCTGCAACAACTTAGAAAGCTAATGAGGAAGGTTGAGAACGGTGAGGTTTCAATAGTAATTGAGAGGCAATAGACTATGACACGTTATCATAAAATAAGTACAAAGCTAACTTTGTTGTTGTTCTTTATTACTGCAATGGGGGCTGCAACAGCCCTTACCGGTTATGAAGAAGCTGATCGTCCCTTGGCTTTTGTTCAAAAGTTTAAACCAAGTGTTGGTGTAGAAAATGCCGGTACACTTGAGAATATCAAAAAAAGGGGCAAACCACTTTTTAATGGAGATACATTGCGTACGGATGAAAATGGTTTTGCACTGGTACAGTTTATGGACAAAAGCTTGGCAAAAGTAAAACCAGAGTCCCGCCTGATTGTTGAAGGTGAAGTACGGGGTAAGCAGAATACCAGCGCCAGAATTGGTTTAGAGGCCGGTGAGATATTTCTCAATGTGACGAAACAGGGCAGAGATAATTTTGAAGTAGCAACAAATACGACGGTAGCATCTGTAAAAGGAACAGACTTTGGGGCCACCTCTGATAACTTTTTTTGGGTTCAGGAAGGTATTGTAGAGCTGTTGGTTAGTGGAACCGGAGAGTCTGCAGAACTTACAGGTGGGAATTACGGACAAGTGCTGAGCAATGGTACTATTGAAACGGGGACCTTAACGGAGGATGAGATTGAGGAACGGAATGAGGAATATAGCCAGATGGAAGAAAATCTGGAGCCTGAAATTATTGAGATCCGCTTTGTTGATGAAAATGGTCAACAGAGAGTATTAAAGGTTAAAGTTTTTGAGAATGAGAATAAATAACCGGTTGTAAATGAGGGCCGGAAAGCTGGGGTTCAGTATGAAAAAGATTAGCAAATGGTTATTGCTGGTGGGTTTTCTGTTTGGGTGTGGTTTTGCAACAGCTGCTACCAATGGAGCTTCCAACCAGATTCATCATCAAGAACCATCATTTATTGAACGGGGGACAACATTGAATTTAATATTCAATGTACCGGGTATTGAACCTGATCAAGTGGCAGAAGCCTATCTTTTTTACCGGCATGAAGGAGATATCTCATATAAGCAACAAAAAGCATCTCTAAATGCAACTAAATTTACAGCACCTCTTAGAGTAGAGGATAGGCAAGCTACCGAAGTTGCATACTATTTTGAAATTCAGTTGCATAACGGGGAAAAGGTAACCTATCCTCAAAATGTTACGATAAGTAGCCCAGTTACCGTTGAAGTTATCGATGAGAGAAAGTCAGCACGGCAGTTAAGAGTGGAAAAGACGGGAGTTGATTATACCATTTTGTCTCCTGAGCCGGGGACCAGTATTTCTAGAAATGATGTAGTGATTGCGTTAACCCTTTTTTATGACCCTGATGAGATTGATGCTGATGCCTCTTCTTTTGAGCTTCTATTGGATGGTCGTGACGTGACAGAACAAGCCAATGCAAGTGATTATTTTTATACATATGCCCCGGATGAGCTTTCACCCGGAAAACATGAAGTAATCTTTAATTTAATAAATGCTGACAGTACTCAGAATGTGGCCAGCTGGAACTTTACTGTGCTGGATCCAGCGGTGTCTTCTGATATTGGGGATGCCGGTGCCGGCAAAGATGATTGGATTCCCAGGGGTAGGGTAGAGATCAGTGGACGGAACCAGAAAATTGGAGGTCTGCAGAATGATGCTCTTAGTGGTAATGTGCGCTTGTCGGGAGAAAAGGGCAATATCTCTTATTCGGCGTATGGTTTGCTAACTTCTCAAGAAGATCCACGGCTGCAGGCTCAAAATCGATTCGGAGCACAACTGTATGTGGGCGAATGGTTTGATCTTAAAGCAGGGCATGTTTATCCGCGGTTAAGTGCACTTACAATATCAGGGCAGCGCATGCAGGGACTTAATGTGGGTTTCCATCCATGGGATGACGCATTAAGCTTACGAATTCTACATGGGAAATTACGACGGGGCATTGATAATTTATTCCGTAACTTGGAACCGGAATACCAAATTCAGCAACAGGATACATTGGGTGTGTCTTACTTGCTTAGTACGAAAAATGGTGGAGCAGGAACGTTTGAGCGGGATATTACGGGAGGTAGATTAGGAGTGGGCCGCGGTAAAACATTTGAGTTTGGTCTTAATTTTCTAAAGGTAGAGGATGATACTAGCTCCATAAATATTATTGATAATTTTAATATTCTTATGGAGCGTAATCCGAGTCTTGCCGAGTCTTTGAATGAACAAGAACGTAACGATCTGAATCAAAACCCGGAACAGCTCACTATTAATGGAATGCCCCGGCCCAAAGGTAATTTTGTGGCTGCTTCAGACCTTATGGTAAGTTTGGATTCTGATCGCATTCGTTTTGAAGCCGATGGGGCTTTTAGTTTGTTGAATGGAGATATTTCTGAGGGCACCTTTTCACAAGAAAGAGCAGATGATTTAGGCTTTAGTCTGGATAAGGATACTGAAAATCTTTTAGAGCAATTATCCTGGCTTATCATCATCAATGAAAATATGGATACCTTGCCTCTTCGGTTTAATGCAGATGAATCCGGAGTAACCGCAGAGCCTCATTTGCCTGTAAGCATGGCGGCCTTAGACTCAAAGGTCGGATTCAATTATTATGATAATAATCTAAAGATTCGATATCGTTGGGTTGGCCCGGCCTATCGTTCACTTGCTAACAGTACAATTCGTAATGATATTGCAGGCGTTACCCTGACTGATCGCCTCCAGCTCTTAAATAATCGCGTATATTTGACATTAGGGTATGAGCGATTAAACGATAACGTTACCGGTGCCAAAGAAGCCACAACAAATACGAATACCTACCGGGCTAATGTGAGCTGGTTCCCACTTGATCAAGGACTGCCCCGCGTAAGTATAGGATTTCTGAATAGAAACCGTGATAATGATGTAGCACTTTTTAATCCATTTGTGCCGAAAGGAGTAGAATCTGCAGCAGTACAGAATTTTGAAGTACAACAGGGGGATACGTTGATTGCCCCCAATGCACGGTTGACGAATTCATATCAGATGTCCACATCTATATCACAGGAGTTTTCTTTGCTTGGTATTTCACATAATGCCAGCCTTAGTTACTCATATACAAAAACTAAAGATCAGCGTTTTCAATACGGGGGAGCTCTAAGCAACAGTTTATCAATGCAAGTTGTAAACAGGTTCGAACAGAAGCCACTGCAGACTAGAATTGGCTTTAACTACAACAGCACAGAAACCGGGAACGGTTTAACGGATATAAAAATATTGGGTTTTCGTGTAGGAGGATCGATGTTTTTATTGGA
The DNA here is from genome assembly GCF_011059105.1 of Fodinibius halophilus. Taxonomy (GTDB): domain Bacteria; phylum Bacteroidota; class Rhodothermia; order Balneolales; family Balneolaceae; genus Fodinibius; species Fodinibius halophilus. Next base: position 38,027 of record NZ_JAALLS010000016.1, read on the forward strand.
TGATAAGCTCAATATCAATGCCTCTTTTGCATTTACCAAAAATCGTACTGAATCTATATCATTAGGGATACCCACTACTATTTCGCAAGATGGAGATAATCGTAACGATTACTATGAGCCCGGCGCCAATAACGCTTCTGCATCTACCTCAGAAAGCCATTCTTACATAATGAATGCCAGTGGCCGATATAATTTGAGTAATCAACATTCTTTTTTGTTGTCATTCCGTTACTCAAACATCCGAAATGTGTTGTTATCTTCAGCCATTCCTAACGACCACTTGATACAGGCCCGTTATATCTTCAACTTTTAGGATATGGAAAACGACCGAAACAGATGGACTGCACGCCTGGTTTTACCCGGACTGATCCTTTTTTCGCTACTGATGACCGTCTTGTTGTCGTTTACCACTCCTATGCAGAATCTGAAGTTGGGAGTTACAGACCAGTTGTTTGAATTACGTGGTCCTATTCCTATTCAAGACTCTTCCGTAGTGATTGTAGCTATAAGTCAGCAAGCTGACCAAGAGATACCTCAAAAATATCCATGGCCTACAGATCTGTACGCTAATTTGGTAAATAATCTTGATGAAGCGGGAGTGCGAGCTATTGGATTTGATGTCATTTTTGACAAAACGGATAACTATAGTCTCTCAAACGACTCAGCCTTTGCTGAAGCCATAATGCAGTCAAAAAAGGTAATATTAGGCGCAAGTGTTCAGAGTGAGGGTCAGGGTAGGGGGCAGGGCAGTAGTTCGCAAATTACCCGCTTTGTGAGGCCGCACCAGCTTTTGCGGCAAGCAAATGAGAATCCGTTGGGGCTTGTGCGAACTTATAATGATCTGGATTCTGCAATTCGTAAATATATACTTTCAACCTCGTACAATGGAGAGCGCTATTTATCATTGGGTTTAGAGGTGTTAAAGCTATTTAAAAATATAGCACCGGAAGAAGTATCTGGGACCCCTGACTCGTTCAAGTTGGGGCCTTTTGAGATTCCATGGTATTCCAATAATCTGATGGCGATAAACTATTTTGGAGGCCCGGGAACTTTTCCACGTTATTCGTTTGAGAATGTTATTGATGATTCTACGGTGATACTTGCTTCTGAAGACTCGTCGTTTCAAACCAATACATTTTCGGACCCTTATTACGGTTTAAAGCAGTCAGGTGTGTTTGAAGACAAGATCGTATTGGTGGGAGCTACGATGCCAGAGCTAAACGATCTGCACTCAACCCCCTTTGCCCCGCAGGATGCTATGCCCGGAGTAGAAATGCATGCCAATGCCATTCAGACCATACTGTCTGGAAAATATATTCATCATATCTCGCCGTGGTTCAATTTAACCCTGATTGTATTGCTTATTACCCTTGTAGCTTGGGCGGGGCGCCGGTATTCAGGCCTGGGTGGGTTCATGACGTATTTTTCACTGGGTATTTTGGTAGTTGCATTGACAATCTTTGAGTTTTTGGAGTTTCGATTCATATTGGATGTCATATCTATGCTCATAGCCTTAACTGTCGGGTATGTAACCACACAAAGTTATGAATATGTGATAGAACAACGTGAAAAAAGACGTCTTCGCAACCTGTTTTCCTCTTATGTTTCCCCGACTGTGGTAGAAGAGATGGTAGAATCAAATAAAGAGCCTGAACTGGGAGGCGATGAGGTATATATGACTGCCTTTTTTAGTGATATCCAATCATTTTCTGCATTCTCGGAAAAGCTTCCTGCAAAAACGTTGGTGAAGCTTATCAATGAATACTTGTCTGCAATGACCGATATTTTGACAACTCACGGAGGCACGCTTGATAAATATATTGGGGATGCTATTGTAGCCTTCTTTGGAGCTCCGGTGCCCCAGGAAGACCACGCATATAAAGCATGTGTGGTTTCACAGCTAATGCAGTTAAAACTTGATGAATTGCGCCGCAAATGGCGAAGTGAAGGAGAAAAATGGCCGGAAATTGTGCACTATATGCGTAATAGAATTGGTATTAACACCGGGAAAATGGTAACAGGGAATATGGGGTCAGAAAGCCGGTTCAATTATACTATGATGGGCGATAATGTGAATTTGGCAGCCCGGTGCGAAAGTGGGGCGAAGCAGTTTGGGGTTTATACTATGGTAACAGCAGATACAAAACGAGAAGCTGAGGCTCATGGTAACCGTTGCGTATTTCGTTATTTGGATCGTATAGTCGTTAAAGGAAAAACCGAGCCGGTAGATGTATATGAAATTATGGGTCTCCGGGAACATATGTCTGATACTCAGTTTGCTTGTAAACAGAAGTTTGAGCAGGCTATTGAAGTCTATAAACGGCAAAAATGGGATAAAGCTATTGCTTTGTTTGAGGAGTCAAGAGAGTTAGAGTTTTATGTGCCGAACGAAAAATCGTTCATTCATACGAATCCTTCACTGGTATATCTTGATAGGTGTAAGACTATGAAAAAAAATCCACCGCCAGCGGATTGGAACGGGGTTTATGTGATGAAATCTAAATAGAAATAAATAGTTTTTTTGTTTGCCATTTACCCACTATAAATAGTATCTTTGTCCTTCGAGGGTAGGCCCTACGCAGCCAGCTCCCTCTGAACTCCGTCAGGACCGGAAGGTAGCAGCGGTAGGAGGTCGTAGCGGCGTGATGTAGGTTGCTTACCCTCTCTTTTTTTATCCTATCTTTTGTTCAATGTCGTTTGCAATATGCTTGGCATGAATGCGGGTGTTTTCAATAAACAAACGGCTGGTATCCATGCCCCCACAAACAACACCGGCTACATATATCCCATCTCTATTTGTTTCCAGGGTTTCTTCGTCGTATACAGGCATTTTGTCTTCATCGTTTGTAAGGGCGATGCCAAATCTCTTCATGAGCTCAAAATTTGGTTGGTAGCCGGTCATGGCCAGCACAAAGTCATTGGCAATAGTTTCGGTTCCATCGGGGGTAGCAAGGACTACTCGATCCGGATAAATCTCTTTTACCTCTGTATTAAAGTATCCCGTAATTTCGTTGTTTTTAATCCTGTTTTGAATATCAGGTTTAACCCAATACTTGACGGATTCCTTGATTTGCGAATCGCGAACAGCTAATGTTACGTTTGCATGCGACCTATAGGTCTCCAGGGCGGCATCTACTGCTGAATTACCTCCACCGATAACCAGTACATCTTGCCAGGCATAAGCATGGGCCTCATCATAATAGTGAGAGACTTTCTCGAGTTCCTCTCCGGGAATTCCCATTTTCTTAGGGATATCATAGAACCCCGTTGCAACCACAACTTTTTCAGCCTTATAGGTATTCTTGTTGGTAGTTACGGTAAAAGAATGGTCGCTGCCTTCTATCTCTTGCATTTCTTCATAAAGGTGGATATCGAGCTCATAGCTTTCCGCTGCGCGACGGTAGTATTCCAGGGCTTCTCTGCGAGTAGGCTTGGGATTATGAGAAATAAAGGGCACGTCACCGATCTCCAGGCGTTCCGAGGTCGAAAAGAAGGTCATATCTTTCGGGTAGTTAAAAATGCTGTTAACCAAACATCCCCGTTCAATAATTTTAGCATCGATATTCAGACGCTTGAGTTCAATAGCTGTTGCTAATCCAATGGGGCCTGCTCCTACAATAATGACCATCGAGTATAAAATTATTTGTTAAATATTGAGATTGAGTTGAAGATAACGGTTTGAATTTACAAAAAGATAATTTGGGAGCTATTTATAAAGGAATATTGTGTATGCAACTATCAGAAAGAGAAAAATGGGAAAGTAGACCTAATCATAATTGCATGTACAACAAAATTAGTGGCATTATGTCTTCCTGCTTATGAATGTTCTTATAGCATAATTAAGCCATCCTCTGGGGTTGCTCCAAAATCCTACGTGGCCTCCTCGGTCGGTAATTATATAATCGGTAAATCCATTGTCATTTATTTTATCAATAGGCATCGCTTCAATAGGGCAAAGTGGATCTTCCCGGCTATGGATTAATAAGGTCGGGGTTTGAATATCATGAATGAATCGTCGTCCGGAGCACCTTTTATAATAGTCATCAGCATCGTTAAAACCATGGACAGGAGCTGTAACCTGGTCATCAAAATCATAGAGTGTGGCCCCATTGAATTCAGGGAGATCGGGGTAGGCTGTTCTTTTCGTTGCCAGTTTCTTTTGCAGTGTCTGTAAAAATCGGTATTCGTAGATTCGATGAAAGCCTTTTGAAAGTAACAGGGATCCTAATCGTAAATCGTATGGCACAGATACCGCCACTGCTACATCAGCTGGGTGAGAGTTGCCCATCTCGCCTAAAGATTTAACCAAAGCATTGCCCCCCAGTGAGAAGCCAACAGCACCAATTTGTTTGTCCGGATACCTTTTTTGTAGCCAGCTAAATACTGTTTTATAATCATCGGTTTCGCCCGAGTGGTAGAATCGGGGGCGTCTGTTCATTTTGTGCCCGCAGCTACGAAAGTTTACTGCAACAACAGAGTGTTGTTCTTCAATTAACTCTTTCATTAGCTCTACAATATAATAGCGCCGTGATGAGCCTTCGAGTCCGTGGAAAAGTACAATTATAGAATTTGATTCTTTGTTGATTGCACAATCAATCTCTAGAAAGTCATCATCCGGGGTAGTAATCTCTACCCTTTCTACCCGGGGAATTGTTGTATCTCCCAATAACGAACGCGCTATGGTGTGTATGTGGCCATTACAAGCCCACACTGTACTGGGGAAAGAAAATAAATTATCGAGCGTTGTTTGCATGGTTAATTAATGTAGCGCTTACTAATTTTTTTGGTTAGGATGATCAGACGGATGAATAAGAAAATGGTTCTTTATTTTAAATGATATAGCGTCGTTAACTGTTAAGTCATTGATCTTTATCTTTTATATAAGCTCAAGTACATGGATAATAGAAGGCAAAAACGTTTTACAAAAGATACAAACAGTAAGGAGAAAACCGTATCGGCATCACGGGTAATAATGAATGAAATGGTAATGCCCAATGATACCAATCCTTTGGGTAATTTAATGGGCGGCCGCCTTATGCAGTGGATGGATGTCTGTTCAGCTATATCAGCCAGGAGGCATTGTAATAGAAATGTTGTTACAGTAGCAGCAGATAGTATTGAGTTCAAAAATGCAATAAAATTGGGAGAGGTAGTAGTCATTGAGGGCGAGGTGACGCGTACCTTTACCACTTCCATGGAGATTGCTATGGAGGTATGGAGCGAAGATCAACGAGCCGGTGAGCGGAGATTATGTACCACTTCTTTTTATACATTCGTAGCTCTAGATGCCGATGGCAATACGGTTAAGGTACCGGAAATAATTCCTGAAACTGATTTTGAAAAAGAACGCTATGAACAAGCAGCCGATCGTCGTCAAATGCGTTTAAAAGTTTCAGCACAGAATATACAAGCACATAGGAAAGAAAAATAACTACAGTACCATTATTTAATATATGTTACTGGCACTGTTTGAGTTTCAGAATTAGTGTTGAGATAGATAAAGTAGGTTCCACTACTCAGATTTTTAGGATCAAATGTAACAAAGTGGGGGCCTGCTTCCATTTGTTCACTAAGTAGAGTACGGACTTTTCTCCCCAATACATCATAAACAATGAGTTGAACTGAAGAAGGCTGTGCAAGGTCAAAATGAATATTCGTTTCTTCTTGAAAAGGGTTGGGATAGTTTTGAAATAGATTGGTTTGGGTGGGGGTTTTATCGGCAATGGCAGTGCCGGTGGAAGAAACTTCGAAAAGGTTTAGAGATCGCGCTTCGGCAATTTGATTTCTAAGTTCACTGGTGGTATTGCCAAAGGCATAAATGAAACCTACAGTAATTTCGGCACCGGGATTTATAGTATATGGGCCGGAGGCTGTAACTGCTGATACATCAGTTTCGCTGACTTCTGTTCGTGCTTCCCCAGCTTTCAACGCTATGCTTTTCTCATTGTCCGTGAATCCATCATACAAACCAAAAGTTACCGAATCTTGTCTCCCATCAATAGTGTTGTCAATACCCAGAACGCTTGATATGGGACCGAGGTGAGCTACTGCCACCGTTGGTGTTGTTGGCAAGTTTGAAGCTCCTGAAAGATATAAAAGACTATCTGATTTATTATACCGAATATTGTTATTTCCAGAATCACCGATATCCCAATCATTAAAAAGCCCTACATATATATTTTTTAGACGTGCAAACGTTGAAGGATTTTGAATGGAATATTTAAGGAATATCACATTACTCAGCGTTGGTTCATCAAAAGAGTAGGTTTCCAAATCGATGATAGCATGTTCAACAGAATCAGGGTCTGTAATAAAACGAGCAGTTCCTTTTGCGCCATCAGATGTATTTTTTGGGATAAATACCTGTTGGGGAATAAAATCTCTGGATAGGCCGTTCTCTGCTCTGGTTGCATCAATTATTTCACCATCTATTTCCAGTATCAGCCCACCTTCAAAGAGAAGGTTATCCCCCTCCTGGTATCCACCGGTTCCATCAGGGCTGCGTGGAATAAATCCTATTCCCCCGGAGCCGGCAAGGGGATTTGTAAATCCAATAGAGCCATCGGCAGCCAGGGAAGTTTTCACATTATTTACCGCTATGATATCAAACAGTAGATTTTCGTATTCTAAGATGCTAAAATCTTCGTACCCTTGGTTTGAATCAACAAAATTTAGCTTTAGTGTAGGGGTTTGATTAAGATCAAAATTTTGAGAAAGGCTAATTGGAAGGGTAACATCAAGGGTATCTCCATTAGAAATAGAGCCCAGTTGTTGTGGGTTATTACTAATTTCAACGCCTTCCTTATTTAAGCTATTAAGGGTTAAATTTAAAGAGGAGGCAGGGGCACCAAGGTTGGTTAGCTTCATTTTTACTGTGCCGGGTTCTCCAAGGGTAAGTTTTTCGCCGTTATTGTCAACAAATTGATAAGATATAACCTTGATGCCGGGGTAGTCTATGTTTAAAGCTTTAAATGCGTTGATAGAACCATGCCCCAGTTTGTTTTGTAGGTCCAGAGAGTTAGAATTATCAATGAAAGTCGAAGAAGAACGTATTTGCAGGCTAAGCCGCTCGGCCGACCAATTTGGATAGAAGGATTTAACCAAGGCCGCCAAACCACTCACTACCGGTGTTGCCATAGATGTACCGGTTTTAGTAACAAGGGTTTGGTTATATGAAGTGCTGAGGATATCAGTGCCTGTACTTAAGACGTCAAGCTTATACCCTACATTCGAATAATTTGCCACACTGTTGTTGGGTTCCACGGACCCCACCCCCAGTACGTTGTCATAAGCCGCGGGATAACCTACTTGCTGGCTTCCATCATTACCGGAAGCCCCAACAACCAGGCTGCCCATTTCTGTAGCTAAATCTATAATATCCCGTTCGGCTTGTGAGGATCCGCTGCCACCCCAGCTGCAGTTAATAATATCGGCTCCATTTTGTGCGGCATAGATAATTCCTTCGTATCCAAAACCTATAGAATTAGATTCATCAGTATTTGGCGTGCTGGGATCATCGGGTATACCACCGGTTTTAACAGGCATATAGGTTGCCGTAAAGGCGGCACCGGCTATTCCTGCATTGTTATCTGTTTCTGCTGCAGCAATACCTGCTACGTGTGTTCCGTGGTCGGTGCCGTTATGGAAAGGATTATTGTCTTGCTCAATATTGCTGGTACCGGACTCCCAAAAATCCCATCCAAATATATCATCTGTATAACTGTTTTGGTCGGTATCCAGGTTATCTATAAAAGGAGAACCAGAACCGAATACATCTTGCAGATCGATTTCACCATCACCGTTATAGTCATCCCCATTCTGGTTTAAGTACGTATCTATTTCCGTTGAGGTTATGGTATTGTCATTATTTTGATCTACCTGTGGTTGCAGGGTAGGGGGTATTTCATCTTGGTTGACCCAGAGGTTAGCGTCCAACTCGGTGTGCGTGTATCCCACGCCTCCATCATTAATGGCAATAATCACCTCTCGTGACCCTTGACTAAGATCCCATGCTTTTTTGAAGTTGTGCGTGTTAATATATTTTCCGAGCTGAGGGTCGTTAGGTTCATAGTGCATCTGCCTGATAAATTTGGGTTCGGCATATGCTACTCCCGGCATACGACTTATCTTTTCAGCAAGTACAAGGGGCGAAATCTTCTTATTAAAGTATACTTCATGTATTCGCAACACCTCTTTAGCAGATGCTAAGCTTTCCCGTTTCAGGGCTTGGCGTATCTGATTATTCAGTAATGGTTTGGTTCTACGCATACCGTGATCGGCTAAGACCTTTTGCACCGCCCGTTTTGGTTGATTTCGATTCTTTGCTCGAATCTGTGTTAGTTTTTGTTCAGATTCATATTTGATAATTAGCCGATCAGAAAAGAAATTAGGTTGTTGTCCGTAAGATTGAAAAGAGAAGAACAGTAATAATGCCAGCAGATAAAATAGTTTTTTAAGCATAATGACAAGGTGATGAAAAGATGATCAGAAATAGGTGTAGCGAATATAAATACAAGATATAGCGATAAACAGTTTCAAAAGGGAGGGTGGATATTGTGGTATGTTAAAGTTCTATTATCAGTTGTAAAAGAGGCCCCAAAAGAGGCAAAATCAAGCAGATTGCCCGGCAACAATATTGTTTTAAGTCAGTTATTGTAACTGTACAAATTATTAGGCAATTTTACAGGCCGTTGAAATGCTTTTCTAATAGAATTTACCAATTAATTGACGCACATGATTAAGCAAGTATTTGAATCGATTTATTACTATTTCGGAATAGTGGCATCTGCAGCACTGCTGATTGTTATGATTTCTCATCCGGTTTCTGCCCAATCGGGTACAACCCCCAATCAGGATGACCAATTTGAGTCGCTTCGTTCTGATGTGGGAATTCACGGATTAACAGCAAATATCCATCAACTTAGTGATTTAACATACAAGGGTAATAGTGACAGCCTTACCTTTGATAATACCTCAGAGTTAGAGTTCGTCTACCGCAATGTGCGGATGATGTCTCAGCGTTTGGGAGTGGGATATCAACTCATGACCAGTTTTTATACCGGGGGCGATGATTCCGGTTTTGGGGTTGGCAGCTGGGGACTTGGGCCTGTTATACGTGCTTACCCGTTCCGGTCGGATCAAGTTCAACCTTATGCCCAGTTTAATTCGATGTTTGGCAATAACCTGGGTCTTAGCAGATTAGCGAATACCCAAGATCTGTCAAAAGGATTTCGAGTGCGTTTTGGAGTCCGTGCCGGCTTGGCAGTACGAATTGCCAATAGTTTCGGTTTATTTACTGAAGTGGGATACGATTGGGAAAGTAGCCGTATCTTCAGAGCTGATTCACGTGCGTTTCAGGCAAATGTAGGCTTCGATTTTTACCTGTTTAACTAAGCGACGGTAAGCAATATCTAATTCTTTATATAATGATGCCATCACCTCATAGTGATGGCATCATCTGTTTTGAAAATGGATTAATATCCTGCGGCCTGTCCATCTTTTCGTGATTCGGAGGCTCCATAATAAACGCCTTCCTCGGGATCCCACATAATAGCCTGATAGCCACCGTATCCGCCAACATCAAAAGCTACATCGTGGCCTCGCATCATCAGTTCGCGAACCGTTTTATAGGGATAGCCCGATTCCAGATTCAGCGTTCCACTGTCTTGTAAGTACTCATCTGCCGAGTCAGTAGGCTGAGTAGAGCCGGTATGCCGCCATCGTGCCGCATCTCCGGCCTCTTGCAGGTTCATCCCAAAGTCGATCATATTAGTAATGATTTGGGTATGTCCCTGTGGTTGCATGGCACCGCCCATTACACCAAAACTCATAAATGGTTTGCCATCTTTCATAACAAATGCAGGAATGATGGTATGGAAAGGTCGTTTGCCGGGCTCGTATACATTTGCATGGTTAGGATCCATTGAGAACAGTTCTCCTCGATCTTGCATCACAAAACCTGTCCCCGGTACCACAATGCCCGAGCCCATACCACGGAAGTTACTTTGGATAAGAGATACCATATTACCTTCTTTATCGGCAGTAGTGAGGTAGATTGTATCTCCCTCTTCCAGACCCGACATGCCGGGCTTCACATTTCGAGAGGCATATTCTTTAATTTTTTCAGCACGTTTCTTGGCATATTCTTTTGATATCAGTTTTTGAACAGGTACATCAGCAAAGGCCATATCGGCATAAAACTTTGCCCGATCCTCGAACGCCAGTTTTTTGGCTTCAGTCATGGTATGGAGGGCTTCAACGCTGCCATAGCCCATTTTACTTAGATCAAACTCTTCGAGTATCTGTAGCATCTGTAAAGCCGCTATTCCCTGCCCGTTGGGCGGCAGTTCATAAACGTCATAGCCGCGATAGTTTACCGAAACGGGCTCTACCCAGGTAGAGGTATGTTGTTCAAAATCTTCTTTGCTTAAATAACCTCCATTCTCACGCATAAAACGATCAACTTTTTCGGCAATTTCTCCCTCATAAAAGGCATCACGACCGTTCTTTGCTAAAAGTTCGTAGGTGTTGGCCAGTTCAGGCCGCTTCATTATTTCGCCCTTCTCTGGAGCTTCTCCATTTTTTGTCATCTCTTCTTTAAAAGCTCCGGGACGGTCGTTATGGATGCGAGCACCGATATCCCAATAGAAAGCGATAAGCTCACTGACAGGGAACCCCTCACGGGCATATTTGATAGATGGGGATAAAATCTTATCCATCGACATATTGCCCAGCTTATTATGGAGTTCAAACCACCCGTCGACAGCACCGGGCACAGAAATAGGAAGCACCCCATAGGCCGGTATATCATCACGTTCTCGTTTTTTGATCTCTTTTTTCATCTGTTCATACGAAAGCCCCATGGGAGAGCGTCCACTGGCATTGAGTCCGTACAGCTTTTGATCTTCGGCTGACCATACAATAGCGAAGAGATCGCCGCCGATACCACTGCCGGTGGGTTCCATTAATCCCAGGGCGGCATTCGCAGCAATAGCGGCGTCAATGGCGTTCCCTCCATTTTTAAGGACTTGGAGGCCAATCTGTGTAGCCAAGGGTTGGCTGGTTGCCACCATCCCATTTTGCCCAATTACTTCAGAACGAGTAGCAAAAGGCTCGCCGGTTACACGATCGGGCTGAGCCTGTAATGAAAAAGAAGAGCAAATTAGTAGAAGTAAACTGCCTAAAATAGTGAGTGCTTTTCTCATAGTGTAAAAGATTTATTTAATATGCTCTTTTACTATAAGAAAAATGCAGCTTTTTTTTATGTAAAAAGCTTTTTAGTGATGAGAAGGTCAGTTGATGTTTAAGTCATCGTGCGGACGTTTTAGCGAATCGGGCAACTCTTCTTTTTCTTCTCGCAGTCTCTGTATATACTTTGCGCGCTTTACGACACCGCGTCGGATACCAAAGTAGGCTCCTAGAAAAGCCGAAAATATTGTTGTCAGTACAAAGACAAGTTCTGTCTCTGCTAATCCCACATCTTTAGTGTATACCCAAAAAATGGTGGGTAAGATGGTAAAGAAAGCCATTAGGTAGCAGATCCAGTTAATATTAAAGGCCTTCATCATAAACCGACGGCTAAATCCAAAGTTGAGGTTCAGGTATACCAATCCAAAACCGAAAAGAAACAGGTAGCCGGTGCTTCCTTCGGCAGCTACATATTGGATGTAGCTATTTGATACTAATATGATGGCCAAGCCAAATACGATGGAGCCGGTAACAAATGCGAAGGTACGTTGCCAGTTAATCATGAAAAGGTGTATTCTTGTCAAAGTTTTTGCTGAGCTCAGTGCTCGGGCGATAGATGTATAAGTGTGGATATGATGAGCTTAAAATACCAACAATTGAGAGGCAAAACCAGAGTTAATATGTGCTTGATACAGCATCAGAACGCAACCATTTTTCGGGATCTAAAAAGTCATTATTTTCACGGATAAGGAAAAAGAGACTTTCTCCTTTTATTGAGAAAGAATCTCCCGACAACCCAACAGTATCGCCTTGTTGAAGTATCTGGTCTTTGGTCACATATATCTGGCTAAGGTTACCGTAAGCAGTAATAAAGCGTCCATGCTTCACTAAAACAACATCGCCATAGTTCTTAAAAGGTTGGATGGCAATGACATATCCTTTATGGACTGCCTGTACCGATTCTTCCGGTTCTGTTACGATTTCGATACCGGGATTCTGTGTTTTCGTACCGTAAACAGGATGGCGGCGGGTGCCAAAATGTTCGGCTACCGTTTTGCTGTCTACCGGCCATGGCAGCTGTCCTTTTTGACGGGCGAACTGTCGTTCAATTTTCTTTAGCTCTTCCGAACTAATGAAGTTTCGCTTTTTTATAGGTTCAGAATATTTTTTTACCTCTTTGGCCCGTCTTGTCTCATCTTCGATCTCTTTTGCTGCTGCCAATTTGCGCTTTCGTTCGGCTTCAAGTCGTTTTAAACGCTCTTCTCGGAGTTCTTTTGCTTCTCGAATAAACCGCGAAAGCTTGGTTTTAAAATCTTCCAGCTGCTCCTTTTTACGATTCAGATCTTCTTCAATCTCCTGCTTGTTTTCTCGGAGTAGTGCCACATTTTTAGCTTGCTGCTGTTTCTTTTCTGCCAGTTGGGCCTTTTGTTGCTTGATTTCTGAAAGTATGTTCTCATTTTTACTGCGTGCTTCAACAAGCTGTGTCTTTGTTCTTTGGAGCTCCTGTTTAGCTTCCCGGATATTGCGAGCTTGTTCTTCTCTAAACTCATTAAACTGCTCCAGGTAATAGGAGCGAACTAGCATCTGATTAATTGACGAGGAGGAGAAGATAAGTGCTAACTGGGAAGTACGCCCGTGTTTATACAGGTAGCCCAAGGTTTTCTTATGATTCTCAATTAGCTGTTCCAGCTTTTTCTGCTTTTTTTTAAACGATTGGGTTGTTACCTGTATTTCTTCATTAATCTGGGATTGTTTATTCTGAAGTTTTTCCAGCTTTTTATCTTGTAGGGCAATAAGGCTTTTAAGGTCTTTGTACTTTTGATATAACGCCTCGTATTTTTTGTCGGCTAACTGGAGCCGTTCTTCGTATTTATCAATCTGTTCAGAAAGTTTTTGGATCTCACTACGCGTTTTTTCTTGTTTCTCTATTACTTTTTGCCGCATCTCTCTGTAGTTTTGTGCAATAACAGATGAGGCACCGAGTAGCAAAAGAAAGAGGGTTATAATATAAAAACGGTGTGTATTCATCATCGGTGATAAACAGGTATATCGTCTGGATAATTAATGTACAAGTTACCCCAATCGGGGTTTAAATCAAGTGAAGTCAGTTGCAGCGCAATTTTTGATTTCTTTTCTGCTCCAAAGATACTAATTCTGCGCGGAAGGGTGAACCCATCAATAGTGCCATAGGCTTCATATCTTATTTTAGAGTATGGCAGTTTGGTATCATCCGGTTGTTTAATCTGGCGGATGGTATGATTTTCTTTATCGATATAAACGCTGGTGCCGCTTGAGAGGGAAAGCTTGTATAACGTTTTATTCTCGGATATACCGGTCACATCACCCGGCGAAATGGGATAGTTAATAAGCTGTAAGATGTTCAATGAGGCTAGTTTATTGATACGTTTGAGTTTGCCGCCCCGAACCGGAATTTTACGCACATATTTATCTACCTTATTATAAACTACCAGCGTATCTCCATCTGTCAGCAGTTCTCCGCCTTTTATGCCAATGCCGTTACGTACTTTTACTAAGCTTTTTGTCCTTGTGCTCATAAATGTTACTGTGACCCGATCGGTATTACCGGGTTCACTGACAATAGCGCGCCCTTTTCCTTTTAAGGCGTTTAATGTTGAGCGATAATCGGGGAGTTGAGCTATGATTTCTGATGGTTTTACCGATGTCTGCTTATATCCTTTAGTGCTTAACTTTTGTGTGCTCGTGCAAGAAACCAATCCCACTAAGAGCAAAAGAAAGAGTATTAATTGTAACCGATTATTCACCGTTTGCAGGAATTTTATCTTTGAGATGAGTACGTGTAGAATCTTTGTTGAATGCTTTTTGCCACCATTGACGGGCTTGTGACAGTTTGCCTAGCTTTTGTAATACATCGCCCATATGTTCCATAACTTCAGCACTGGCTTGTCCTGTATCCAGAGAGGCACGAATATATTCTTCAGCTTTTTTGTACTCTCCTTGTTGAAAATAGATCCATCCAAGGGTATCGAGGTAGGATGGATTGTTGGGAGCGATTTTTATTGCTTTTTGGGCCATCTTCCTGGCTTGGTCCAGCTTTCGCTTCTGTAAAGAAAGATAGTAGGCATAGTTGTTCAAGAAACCGGGATTTTTGGGCTGAATCTTCAGTGCCTTTTCGTAGTGCGGGAACGCTTTATTCCATTGTTTTAACGCTGCATAGGTATTTGCCAGAGCACCCAGGATATTTGCTTTTAAAGAGCGTCGGATTGGTAGTTCTTTAGCTTTGTCAAGGTAAGTGATAGCCTCTTGGTAATTCTGGTCCGAAAGATGGGCACTGCCCAGAAAATATAAGATGATAGGCTCTTGGGGTACGGCTTTTGTAGCTTCTTCTCCAATGGCTATGGCTTTTTTAATTTCTCCTTTTCTAAGTAATAGCTGAAGTCGTTTTTGCCACGCTGTACCATTAGTTGGGGCAAGTTCTGTCGCCTTTTCATAAGCCTGTAAAGCGAGCTCTGTTTGTCCTGTTTGGGTAAAGAAGTCTGCGGCTAGCGATTGGGCACTGCCAGAATTGGGTTCTGAGTACATCAGTTTTTTTAAGACTGTTGCGGTTGTCTTTTGGAGTTCCCTGTTTTTACGATCGTTTTTATAATTAGAGTATAAATATTTTGCCAGATTAATTTTCGTTGAGGTGGCGATCAAAGAATCAGCAATTGTGTTCGATAGAAACGTAGACAGGCTGTCCCATTGCGCTTGTTCAATGTAGATATTTGAGAGCATGAGCAGGGTTTTGGAATCTCGCTCATTTATTTGGAGCGCATTATTCAGTACTTCTTTGGCTTCCGCCATTTGTCCTATCATTTTATAGTGGTTACTTAGTACCCGGAGCGTGGCAATATTATTGGGGTTAAGGTCACGGATCTTTTTTAATTCGGTGATGGCAGAATCTTGCATCCCCAAATCATTAAAATTTCGGAGCCGTTCCAAGCGTACATTTAGGTCTTCGCCTTTAAGAAACAGCAGTTTATTATACACTTTGTTGGCTTCGTTGAGCTGCCCGAGATCGCTGTATGATTGCGCCAGTTCATGCAGCAAGGTTTCATTGTGCGGATTATACTCCAAGGCATCGGTAAGTTCTGTAACAGCTGTTTTGTTTTTACCCTGATCGCGGTATAAACGGGCCAGCTTTAGACGATACCATGGATTTCTGGGGGCAAGCTTTACTGCCT
The DNA here is from genome assembly GCF_011059105.1 of Fodinibius halophilus. GTDB lineage: Bacteria > Bacteroidota > Rhodothermia > Balneolales > Balneolaceae > Fodinibius > Fodinibius halophilus. The sequence continues at coordinate 53,416 of NZ_JAALLS010000016.1, forward strand.
GCTTTCCGTAGTACTCGGCATTGGTAACGTCGTTCATCATCAGGTAGGCATCGGCCAGGGCATAGTTGACTCCGGGATGGTCGGGAAGTTTGACGTATGCCGCTTTCAGCAGGTCCAGGGCATGTTGGTAATCCTCATTCTCAAATGCAGCAAGCCCATCGATATATGCCGATTGGGCATTGATGCGGGTGCTTTCTTCTACCATCTGGCGGTCTTGTGCCTTTAGGTTTACCACCAAAAAGAGCAATGCCAGCAGGTTGCAGGCAACGAAAGTAAAATTGTTCGATGATACTATTTTCATACCCATTGGTAACGAATTTTTAGCCTATATAGTACAATAAATTGTACTTCCAATCAGCATATGCCCCAAAATTAGTTCGTAATTGCTTTACGCCAGCCGTTTAGTCGTCCAAAGGCATGCTTCATATGCGAACCGTACCAACTAAACCATTCTCCTTCAACCAAGAGTACTCTGGCAGCGGGACATACTTCTTCGACCATGCTGATATGTTTTTCTTTAAAGGGATAGGGTTCGCTGCTTAATAAGACTAGGTCCGGGTTATAGGTTTTAAGTTCATCAAGTTCAAAAGTGGGGTAGCGACTTTCATTGTTGAACACGTTGGATAGGTTGTAGTGGTCCATCACATCGTGGATGTACGTATCATGGCCTATCGACATCCAGGGATCTTTCCAGATCATGTATGCGGTGCGTAATGCCGGTTCGTCGGGTCGTTCTTCTAAGCGTTGTTGGATGTCAGAAATGAGCTCGTCGGCGGTGTCAGATACCTCAAATGTTTCTCCGAGGTTATGAATAGTTATAAGGGCATCTTCAATAGTTTCGATATCGGTTACAATAACCTCGAAATCATCCATGAGCTGCTTAATATCCTCCGGACGATTTTCCTCCTTGTTGGCGATGATGTAGTCGGGATCAGTATCATAAATCTTATCAATCCGTGGATTTTTAGTGCCCCCGACAATAGGAATTGATTCTACCTGTTCACTTGGATGTACGCAAAAGCGGGTGCGCCCGACGAGATTCTGTTGGAGTCCCAAATCAATAATCAGTTCTGTTAAACTAGGGACTAAGCTTATAATGCGAGGACTTTTTGTGCTCATAAATTGTGTAATAGGATTATTGAGCTGTTTAATAAGTTACATGCAGTTTGAGTATAACGATAAGGCTTATTTTACGATCTGGCAATGGTTGAATCCGGTAGGTAAAAAATAATAAACAGCGTGAGGGTAAAGCTTTTTTTTATAGTAGAGCGATTTGCCAAATCGCTTTACAAAAAAATTGATTTGCCAATCGCTATAGAACTACAAACTATTCAGCAATACTTTTTCTAAAATCTGGGTTGCAATAGCTATATGGCCAATTTTGCCATTCATCAGTTAATTCGGCTTTTACCGGGTTTAATAGTACATATTTTATAGTATTTTCTAACTCCGAACTATTTCTAATAACTCGATCAAAACTCTCATGTTGCCAAAATTGTCCTGTTCGATTCAAAATTTGATTTGCCTTTCTGGCGGTAAACTTTTTTAAACTACCAAGTATTTTAGTTACAGGGTATTCATCCTTCTTTTGTTCATTGGCTAATAGTTTAAATACTATGTGTACATGATTGGGCATTACGCAATAAGAATACAAAAGGTATTTTTCGTTATCCCGATATTCAATTGCATCGCAAACTAGTTGGGCTATCTCTGGCTTTTTAAGCCAGAAGGGGCCTTTGGTATTTCCTGCAAGAAGGTGTTCATATTTTTTAAAAATTCTTCGAGTAATCCTTGTTGATATAAAATCATTGTCCAAATCAGTTTGTGCTGATTGTTTATTCCGGAGGGATTTAATCCGTGCAATGGCTTTTTTGGGGAGTGATCCTGTCAGGCGGAATGTCACAAAGTATTCGGCATTTGGTGGTTGCCAATGAGGGAGGTTTCTGCGATAAAAAGCCATTTTATTGATTATTGTGAGTTCTCTTTATTGTAATAACTAAAAAAAATGTTTTGTTATTCTGAAATGGCTTATGAGCAAAGAAAGTTATGTAGGGCAGCATCCGTTTAAGGGGGGGGCGCAGTAGAGCGATTTGCCAAATCGCTCTACAAAAAACTGTTATTTCACCCCAAAACTCCAAGCTATTTCGGTCTCTTGTGTTCCAGAGCTTCAGCGACGAAACATGTAGTGCATCTCTTTTTAAATTTTACTGGTTATGGACCCAGTAAGAGCCAAGAACGATCGACAAAAACTATTAATTAATAGGGTGATTTATTTACCAGTTTTTAGATTGATGTACTTATCCCAAACGGTTGGTCAAAATTGTTGTACAATTCCTTTTACTTGTTGAGCATAACTGCTGCCAAACAGGTTGGTATGTACCAATAACGGATATAGGTTATAAATGTCTTTTCGTTGATTAAAATTGGGTTGCAGGGGATAGGCTTCATTATAGGCATCATAGAAAGCACCTGAAAACCCTCCAAAGAGATGAGTGAAGGCTAATTCTATTTCTCGATGTCCGTAATATACAGCAGGATCATATATAGTGGGACGTCCATTTTGGTCATAAAAGTAATTTCCACCCCACAAGTCGCCATGTAAAAGGCTGGCCTGTTCTTCTGGGAAGATGTCAGGCAATTGCTTATACATTGATTGGAAATGTGAGACTGTCGTTGTTCCCAGCTTGCCGGAGTCTGTGGCCATTTTAAGTTGAGGCTTCATGCGCTCCTTAATAAAAAAGTCTATCCAGCTTTGATGTTTCTTGTTGGACTGGGGAAGGCGTCCGATGTAGTTGTCGTGATCGAGCCCGAACTGCTCGTGTTGGTTTTTATGCAGGGCCGCCAGTTCTTGACCAAATATTTCTGCTGAATTGTTTTGTGCTCTTCCTTCTTTGATAAACTCTTGAACTAAAAATCCAATGCCGTTTTCTGTTTCTCCGGTTGCTAAAACGCCTGGAATAAAGAGGCCCGTATCTGCTGCATCCAATAATTGGAGGCCTTTTTCCTCAACAAAAAACATGCTAGGATCGGCCGTTGTATTCCATTTAAGAAAGCAGGAGCGGTCACCTGGAAGCGTAATTTTTGCCGCTTGGTTGATGCTGCCCCCGGAAACCCGCCGTTGTGATTCTATAGTTTGGTCAAGCGCGCTTTCCAGCTTCGTTACTAGTATATCAGGGATCATATTATTGCTCAATATGTTGTTCCAGTTCATCCAGGAGCGATTCGCAGCTTCGTTTTACAATTTGGAAAACATTTTCGAAACCTTCGGGACCACCATAATAGGGGTCCGGCACTTCACCATCGCCTGGTTGGGGATCAAAATCACGCATTCGGCCAATGGTAGCAGTATGACTTTCATTAGCCATACGTTCAACATTCTTTAGGTTCTCATTATCCATGGCGAGAACCAGATTAAAATAATCTAAGTCGAAAGGTTTAAACTGGCGCGCCTTTGAGTGCAGTTTGATGCCGTGCTTGTTGGCCGTGCGCTGACTTTTACTGTTTGCAGACTCTCCAATATGGTAGGCGGAGGTGCCCGCAGAATCAACTTCAAAATAGTTTCCGAGATCTTCTTTTGTGATTAAATGCTGAAAGACGCCTTCAGCGGTAGGGCTGCGACAAATGTTACCTAAGCAAACAAAACATATTTTATAATGATTTTCTTTTGTAATAGGGCTGGAGATGTTTAAATCCATAGTAAATAAACCGTAAATAATAGTTTGTTGATTAAGCTCAGCATAAAATAATGATGCTATTACGATTATGCATACTTATTCAAATGGGGTAATTCTAATTTGCAACTTGCTCTACCTTTCCTTTTTATAGGTCGCTAACATTGTAAAATTCATACTTTGAATGTGAATTGATGACTTAAGACTTGTATCTTTGGGGCTCATTTAAATTGAGCGCACATTTTTTTAAGTATGGAAAGTTACTGCAAGATTGAAAAAAATCTTATATTAGTAGCTTCACAAAAAGCCAACGCAGCAGTTACAACGGCATTCTATGAGTAAACAGTTTGACGAAGTAAAACAATTAAATTTTTCGAAGCTCGAAGTTGAAACCCTTAAGTGGTGGAAAGAGAACGATATTTTCGAGAAAAGTCTTTCTACGCGCGAAGAGGGGATACCCTTTACATTTTATGAAGGGCCACCCACGGCTAATGGTAAGCCGGGCATTCACCACGTGATGGCTCGAACCGTCAAGGATATGTTCTGCCGGTATAAGACGTTGAAAGGATTTCGCGTTGAGCGTAAAGCCGGCTGGGATACGCACGGATTACCTGTAGAAATTGAAGTTGAGAAGGAGCTGGAGCTTGAAGGCCGTCAGCAGGTTGAAGAATATGGCGTGGCCGAATACAATGAGAAATGCCGTGAGAGCGTGCTCAAATACAAGGATTTGTGGGATAAGCTCACAAACCGGATGGCTTATTGGGTAGATCTCGATGATCCCTATATCACCTTTGACAACGATTATATTGAATCGGTGTGGTGGGCTTTTAAGACGCTTTACGAAAAAGGTCTTGTTTATCAAGGATATAAAATTCAGTGGTATTCTCCGGGCAGCGGAACGGTGCTTTCTTCGCACGAAGTAAGCTTGGGATATGAAGAGGTGCAGGATCCCTCCATATTTGTAAAATTTGAAGTAGAGGATGCTGAAAATACGTACTTCCTCGCATGGACGACGACCCCTTGGACCATTATCTCCAACATGTGCTTGGCCGTAAATCCTGGCTTGGATTATGCCAAGATCGAAATTTCTGAGGGTGATCGCACAGAATATTATATCATGGCCAAAGGATGTATCGATGAGGTCATCGATCATGATTATGAAATTGTAGAAGAGTATAAAGGCGAAGAGCTGTTAGGCTTGAATTATGAGCCGGTTTTTGAATATGCTCTTGAAGAGTATGACAAAGAAGATGCCTGGAAAGTTGTACCGGCAGATTATGTGACCCTTGAAGAGGGTACCGGGATAGTGCATACGGCTCCCGCTTTTGGTGCTGATGACTATGAGACCGGCCAGAAGAACGATATCCCGATGTTTAACCCCATCGACGGGGACGGGAAGTTTACCGAGCAGGTGCCCGATTATGAAGGACAGTGGTTTAAAGATGCCGACAAAGAGATTTCTCGTGCCATCAAGGATAAACACCTGATGTACAAGCACGAAACCTATCTGCACAACTACCCGCACGACTGGCGTAAAGGTACGCCGCTGATGTCTTATCCTGTTGAATCGTGGTTTATCGAAACCACTGATGTGAAGGATAAAATGGTCAACTTTAATAAAAAGATTAACTGGAAACCTCCGAGCACCGGTTCGGGACGATTTGGAACATGGCTCGAAAATAATGTGGATTGGGCCGTCTCTCGTCAGCGTTACTGGGGTTCCCCTATTCCTATTTGGGTTAGTGATAAAAACCCGGATCATATTGAAGTGATTGGCAGTGTAGAAGAGCTGAAAAAGAAAGCCGGTTTGGCTGATGATGTAGAGATTGATCTGCATCGCCCCCATATTGATGATATTACGTGGGAAGGTCCCGATGGTGGTACCATGCGTCGTATCCCGGACCTGATGGATGTGTGGTTTGATTCCGGTTCGATGCCGTTTGCCCAGTGGCACTATCCCTTTGAGAACAAAGACAAATTTGAAGAGAATTTCCCCGCAGACTTTATTGCAGAAGGCGTAGATCAGACACGTGGTTGGTTCTATACGCTGCATGCATTGGGGACGATGTTGTTTGATCAGCCGGCTTACAACAATGTAGTATCCAATGGCTTGGTACTCGATGAGAACGGCAATAAGATGAGTAAGTCAAAAGGCAATGCAGTAGAGCCTTTTGAAGTTATTCAAGAATATGGCGCCGATACGGTTCGTTGGTATATGATGAGTAATTCATCACCGTGGGAGAACCTGAAGTTCAGTGAACACGGTCTGCAAGAAACACAGCGTAAGTTTTTTAATACGTTTGTTAATACGTATTCGTTCTTTGCTATGTATGCCAATATCGATGGCTTTACCTATTCCGGTACGCCCATTCCGGTAGGCGACCGCAAAGAGATGGATCGCTGGGTGATTTCGCGACTCAATACCACAGTAAAACTGGTAGATGAGTACCTGGATGATTATGAACCCACAAAGGCGGCGCGTGCTATCGAAGAGTTTGTTGAAGAGCTGAGTAACTGGTATGTGCGTCGTAATCGCCGCCGTTTCTGGAAAGAAGGTAAGAGCCTTGACAAAACGGCCGCTTACCAGACCCTCTATGAATGTTTGGTGGATCTGGCGAAGCTGATTAGTCCCATTGCACCCTTTTCCGGAGAATGGCTGTATCAGAAGCTGAATGATGTGACCGAAGTGGATGAAGAGTCAGTACATATTTCATTCTATCCTACAGTTGAAGAAACGGCTATTGATAAGCAGCTGGAACACCGAATGGAGCTGGCCCGACAAATTTCGTCAATGGTATTGAGCCTGCGTAACAAGCTGGAGCTTAATGTGCGTCAGCCGTTGGCACGTATCATTTTGCCTATTGACAAAGAAGATGACCGACAAGCGATTGAGTCGGTCAAAGATATCATCCTTGATGAGGTTAATGTGAAGGAGATCGAATTTGTTGATGACGATTCCGGTATTGTCCACAAATCAGCAAAGCCCAACTATCCGAAGCTGGGTAGCAAGCTGGGCAGTAAGATGAAGCCGGTGGCAGCAAAAGTAGCTGAATTAAGTACCGAAGAAATTACGGAGTATGAAGAAACCGGCTCTATTGAACTGGATCTCGGAGATGAAGGAATCGTACAGCTCGGCAGCGATGGATTAGAAATTGTACGTACCGGGCTCGAAGGCTGGTCGGTAGAAACAGAAAATGGTTTAAGCGTGGCGCTGGATACTGAGCTTACCCCCGAACTTGTAAATGAGGGGATGGCCCGTGAGTTCGTAAATCGTATCCAGAATATGCGTAAAGAGGCCGATTTTGATGTCGTTGATCGTATCGTTATCGGTTTTGATGGCGCTGATAAATTGGAAGAGGCCGTAGAGTCGATGAAGGAATATATTAAAAGTGAGACGCTGGCCGAAGAGATTGTAGCTGAGGAATTAGAAGTCTCAGATTTTGTTAAAAATTGGGAAATCGGGGATGAAGAGTCCACTATTTCCATCAGAAGAAATCCTAACTAAGATAGTGAGTGCATTATGGCATCAGGAAATAATGATACCAACAAAGACGAAGAACGAGTATCTCCATACTCTGATGAGGAATTAGAATATTTCAGGGGCATTATCCTGAAAAAGCTCGAAGAAGCAGAAAAAGAGCTCGATTCATTACAGAGTTCACTAAAAGACAGTATGGAGAATGCCGGCGAAGATTCGGCTTACTCTTTCCATATGGCTGATGTAGGTACCGAAGCCCAGGAGCGTGAGAAGACTTATATGCTCTTTAATCGTACGAAGAAGTTTGTACGGTATTTGAACCGTGCCCTGGAACGTATTGATAATAAAACTTACGGCGTTTGTAAGGTAACCGGAGATAAGATCTCCAAAGGCCGACTTGAAGCTGTGCCGCATACGCAGCTTAGCATTGAGGCGAAACTTAAGCGCAGATAATAAAAACTTACTGTAATACTGTATTCATTTGAATCGATCAAAATTAACTGCGCTAACGGTTCCGGCTGTCATTGTTGTCATTTTAGATCAGCTGAGCAAGCACTGGATCCGTATATCACCGAGTTATCATCACTGGGAAGTTATTCCCGGCTGGCTGTCCTTTAATTATACCCAAAATCCCGGCATGGCGCTGGGTATGCGTTGGGCCTCTACGGAGGTCATTAGCATTGTGGCCATTATAGCTACGATAGGGATTTTAACGTATGTGCTTTATAACAGGGAGCAGGCCACCAAGGGCTACCTTCTGTGTATGGGACTGGTGCTCGGTGGTGCTTTCGGGAATATTATTGACCGCCTGGTAATGGGATACCTGGAGTCGTATGGCGGTCTTTTAGAAGGACACGTGGTTGATTTTATTCATTTTGATTTGGTTATCAGCGGGTACCCGGTTTTCCCCTATATTTTCAATGTGGCTGATGTGGCTATCAGCACGGCAATTATAGCGATGATCCTCTTCCACAAAAAAGTGATGCCCCAAGATTTTACTTCTCCTGATGGTCCTGACAGCATAGATCAGGATTCTCAAGCTGTTTCCACTCACTTGGAAGAAGAGTAACAACAGCACTTCCCCTTTCTTTTTTTCTTCTGTATCAAAACAGTGTGCACTTTGTTTCCGGTAAGAAACTGCCCTTGAGAGAGCTTTGTTGATGAATGGAATGGTTCCGACAGCTGCAGGCGGATCGTAGCCCTACAGGTGGACCCTTCCTTTAGGAGCAGGGGCTATTAAATTTGTCTAATGGATCTGCCTTTTCTGCAACGAAAGGCCCTATTGCTGCTCTTGTTAATCTGAATAAGAAGAAAGCAGTATTTTATGACTAAGAGGACGTTCCCAAAACGATATTTTTTCGGCAAGCTTTGTTGTTTTGCTGTACGCAAGTTCTCTTTAACTTCGTACCCAGCTTATTATTAAAAAGAGATAAGGTTGAAAAATAGTTGATTAAGAAGAGGCAAGTTATGAGAATAATATTTTTATCAATTGTTCTATTTAGTGTTTGTCAAGTAGGTATCTGCCAGATTGAACGGCCGAATAAAGCCTATGGGAAATTTAAGGCAGAGGTTACAGGTTTGAATTCTGTCAACTACAAATATGAGTATGTTATTGAGAATTCTGAGGAGAGTGAACAGGTATTGGTTTCCTTTTCAATTAATATTAAAGATAGATCATTCTATGGTAAGACAATACCAAGTCCTCCCAATAAGAAGTGGTATATCGATGGTTTAGGAAAAGTTTATATTACTGGGGCAGCTGCAGGAAGAGCTTTGTCTTTACCTCCTGAAAATGGTTTGGAGCCGGGAGAGGCGATGGAAATCTCTTTTGTATCTAAAGGGCTGCCTGCCATCAACCCATTTTACACGGAAGGGTTTGTGCGTCCATTTACCAGGGAACTTATCGATAGCTTATTTAAGGCCGGTTACACAGAGGATGAAATTTTCATTGATTGGAAAGAAGCCGCTTATAAGGGATATACTATTTCACCCAGAGTATGGGCTGATAGTGTTGATCTTAAAACATTTTTAAATAAGCTAAAGTCTTATCGCTCACGGTCTTGTAATGAGTTTGAGTGGGTAAATACTGTGGCTGTTTGCAATGATTTGCAAGACCAGCTTCAAGAAGTATCTACCCATTTTGCAGCGGGGGATTCACTTCTGGCGGCAAATGCTGTAACTGATTTTATAGAGATCATCAAAGCTAATAGATCTGCTAATATGACTACAGAAGGGTATGGTCTGTTCTATTATAATGCCAGATATTTACTGCAACGCCTGGGGAACTATCCATAATTCCACTGTTACCGGCTGCTTTAACCATCTCTTCGGATTGTGCCTCTGGCGTATTCAGTGTCGATAACTTCTCTATTTCCAGTAATGATCACACTATTGATGGCACGCCTGTTAGTAATGACAAAAGGGATGCTAGTGGTATCTTTACCACCAGCTCAACGGCCAAGCAGGGGATTGCAAGCAGGTTGCAGAGCTATCAACAGGATAATATAACTGGGTCCGGAGATGTTCCCGATATTGTAACCGGCTCGCTGGACTTTGATCCTGCGGCGCTTATTGATTCTGTGCTGGCCCATGTAGATCAGACGATACCGGTGAATGCCTCAGGCACCTATGGGAGTAAAGAACAACCGGTCGTATTACATGCTCAGCAGGGGGTGCAAACCTCAGGCAGTATGTCCGGTTATGGTATTCTATTGGTTGATGGGCAGTTACGGGTGAGTGGACAGTTGAACTGGAATGGACTTGTTATACAGCGAGGCCGGCCGGGGGTAGGGCCAACAACAAGTGTAAGTAATAATGTATCTATTACCGGAGGCATGCTGGTATATAACGAAGGGCCGTTTGGCGTTTCACTGCAAGTATCTAACAATTTGACACTTCGTTTAAGCAGAGCCTCGATAGCAAATCTGAGGAAAAAACTTTCATTTTAATCCAATAACTGTTTTGTCATGAGACGTATCGTAATTTTATTCATAGCCTATTTCGTTATTGCAGCAACTGCTGATGCCCAACAAGGTCATAATATAGAAGAGAAGAAGCCGATGGTGAGAAAACATATTTCTACCACTGATGTTGAGGCAGATGCAAAGGAGATGGTCCATGGGGTTCCCTTTGGAAGCAGTGGAAATGAAGTGAGAATGAAAGTTAAAAATAGCAGTTCTGAGACGGTTGCCGGATTAGAAATAGAAGTCAAAGATGTTCCCAAATGGATGACGTTTACATCTCCTTCAGCTATAATTGGTGATCTAAAAGGTGGGAAAAAGGCAACCGCCTCTTTTTCATTTGAGATTGATAAAGAGGCACCGGTTCAAGAAAAGGTGACGCTGCGTTTTGTAGCTAAAAATAAAGATAGTTATAGCTGGGGGAAGGAGATTTCACTCTCAGTAGAGGCGCCAACGGAGTTGAAATTAAACCAAAACTATCCTAATCCTTTTAATCCGACCACGACAATTAACTATGAGTTGCCGGTGCAGATGGATGTCACTGTTCAGATATATAATATCCTGGGACAGCGGGTAATAACGCTGGTTAATGAAATTCAGGAGGCCGGCAGCCAAACGGTTAAGTGGAATGCTTCGCGGTTTGCCAGTGGAATGTACTTTTACCGGATTATTGCGGATGCGCCGAGCAAGAAAAAGATTATTGAAGACAAGAAAATGATGTTAATAAAGTAGGGTAGGTCTTGCTAATTCAATTGGTCAGAGTAGTTATTGGTTATCAGTTATTTGTTCATTGGCAAACGTTCAGTTGCCTGACTACATACTGAGGACAATAAATGACCACTACAATTAACCAATAACTACACTAGTCGTCCGTTACAATACTGTCGATAAATTCGGGACTGTGTGGATCCAGTTCTTCCAGCTCCAGCTCGTGGCCCATCTTGTCGCGCTTGGTTTTCAGGTATTTCACATTCTCGGGATAAGCTCCCACTTCGATAGGTACATTTTCGACCATCTCCAAGCCAAAGCTTTTAAGTCCTACGCGCTTGACCGGGTTATTGGTCATCAGGCGAAGCTTGGAAATATCCAATGAGCGCAGGATCTGTGCACCTACACCGTAGTCTCGGGCATCAGGTTCAAATCCAAGAGCTTCGTTGGCTTCAACGGTGTCCATACCCTGCTCTTGCAGTTTGTAGGCTTTAAGCTTGTTTACAAGCCCAATGCCGCGGCCTTCTTGGTTCATGTAGAGCACAACACCCTGACCTTCTTTTTCGACCTGCAAGAGGGCTTGGTGCAGCTGTTCGCCACAATCGCAGCGTTTGGAGCCAAAAATATCGCCGGTCATACAGGAGGAGTGTACCCGGACCAGTACAGGGTCGCCTTCATCCCATTCGCCTTTGGCCAGCGCCAGGTGATGGTCACCAGTGAGGCGTTCTTCAAAAGCATGGAGCGTGAAATCCCCATAAATCGTAGGTAGGTCTACATCAACAATCTTGCGGACCAGCGATTCATTCTCCATGCGATAGGAGATCAGATCCTTAATGCTGATCAGCTTCATATCAAACTCATCGGCAATTTCTACGAGATCCGGCAGGCGTGCCATTGCCCCGTTATCTTTCATGATTTCACAGATGATACCTGCGGGCTCGAGGTCAGCGAGCCGTGCTAAATCAATAGCCGCTTCGGTATGTCCGGCACGGCGCAGTACACCGCCATTAGTTCCGATAAGCGGGAAGATATGGCCCGGCCGGCGAAAATCTTCCGGGTTCGACTCGCGCTTGATCATCTCCTTGATCGTATTGGCGCGGTCTGCGGCAGATATTCCCGTAGTAGTAAGTTCTTTGTGGTCGATAGAAACCGTAAAAGCAGCTTCATCAGGGTCGGCCCCATCTGTAACCATATAGTCAAGATCCAGCGCATACGCCTTTTCTCGGGTAATAGGAACGCAGATAAGCCCACGCCCATACTTGGCCATCAGGTTAACGGCTTCGGTAGTGACCTTTTCTGCGGCCATAACAAAGTCGCCTTCATTTTCGCGGTCTTCGTCATCCGCGACAACAACCATGCGACCATCTTTAATATCCTCAATAGCCGATTCTATGCTATCGAATTGAATTTCACCGGACATAATACTAGTAGATAAGCTTCATTAATCTTGATTCGGATTTACATCCGCAATAGAACTTTTTGTAAATCGAGCTTTCACGCCGCTGTCAATTTCAGCAAGAACAGTGTCGTCATCAACAGACTTCACTTTGGCAATCATTCCGCCGGAGGAGACGATTTTATCTCCTTTCTGGATATTATCAACTTTTTCCTGGATTTCTTGCTGTTGCTGTTTTTGAGGACGGATAATGAAAAAGTAGAAAATGGCAAAAATAGCTCCCAGAAAGATGAGGTTCATCCATCCACCACCACCGCCTTCGGGGGCTCCCATCAAAAGAATCGCAATATTGAACATGAAATAATTAGTTTTATTACAGCTGGTTGTTAAAAATAGCTACTTAAGATACCATTTTTGCCGGCCTGCTCCAATTCTGGGGTATGATAAAAAGCAGCCCGACGCAGCTAATAGCTATAAATGTAGATGCTGCTTAATCTTGGTGGAATTTTTCACCTGATTGAGCATGCTCTTTCAAGATATCAGCCGGGGTGAAGCGGGGCCCGTGTTTTTGCTCGTATTTTTGTAGTCGTTCGACAATAGTATCAGCTCCTTCGCGGTCGATATATCGAAATGGCCCACCCAGAAATGGCGGAAATCCAAGTCCCAGCACGGCCCCCAGATCCCCATCAACGGGATTGTGGAGGATATCTTCTTGCAGGCACCAGGCGGCCTCATTGACCATAGTTAATGTCATACGTTGCTGTACGGTATCTGCATCCATAGAAGTGCGTCCGGAACCGCCAAAGAATTCATAGATTTCTTCGTTGGGCTCATCCTTTTTAGTTTTGCCATTTTCTTGTTTGTACCGATAAAACCCTTTTTTGTTTTTGCGACCTTTGTATCCTGCCTCAAAAAGTTCTTCCGGTTTGGTACTGGGATTTACCCCACGTTCGGCAAAGAGATCATTCAGTACCTTGGTAATATGTGCTGCCACGTCAATACCTACTTCATCAAAGAGTGCCGCGGGACCTACCGGAAAGCCGAAGTTCTTCATATGGCTGTCCAGCTCTTTAATAGCAATGCCTTCTTCGAGCAGCATCAGGGCTTCGTTCATAAATGGAGAGAGGATCCGGGTGGTATAAAAACCCGGTCCGTCATTTACTACAATCACATGCTTGCCCTGCTGTATGCCTACCTCACGCGCTGTAGCGGTAACCCAGTCGGCGGTTTGGTCGGTGGTAATAATTTCGAGCAGCGGCATCTTGGGGACGGGTGAAAAGTAGTGCATGCCCACCACCTGTTCCGGACGGTCGGCAGCATCTGCAATATCCTCAATAGGCAGGGAGGAGGTGTTGGAGGCAAAGATAGCATGGTCCGACGTGGCCTCCTCTACTTCCTGTAGTATCGATTGTTTGAGATCCAGGTCCTCAAAAACAGCCTCGATAACCAGATCCGTATTTTTAAAGCCCTTGTAGGTTTCCGTAGGAGTTACCAGGCTGGAGATGCGATCTCGTTCAAAAGAGGAGATAATATGTTTCTTGCGTTTCTTTTCCAGCCGTTGCCAGATATCTTTCTTGCCTTCTCCGGCCTGTTCCACGGTTTGGTCTTTCAGTAAAACGCGGTAGTCATTATTGGCACTTACATCCGCAATACCCGAGCCCATGAGCCCGGCCCCAAGCACGCCAATTTTTTCGACTTCCCGACCCTTATCTTCGTCGGAATTTTTCTTGGCCCCCTGCATGGCAAAGAAGAGGTTTACCAGGGCTTCCGATTCCGGGGTAGCCGCTAGCTTTCCAAAGTTGACGGATTCCAGTTCAAGTCCGGCTTCCATACCATTTTCATAGCCCTCTTTTACACAATCGATAATCTTGTCGGGGGCGGGGTAGTTTCCTTTTGTTTTGGATTTCGAACGCTTGCGGGCCTGAGAGTAGATAATCTTCCGGAGCGGACTCAACCCCTCCATAAGCTGGTGGAGCAGGCTTCGCTTATCTTTTCGCTCAAAGTTATCTTTATTAATTTTTGCAACCGCCTTTTTAGCTGCGGTGAGTACGGCATCGCGGTGGGTAAGCTCATCCACCAATCCCAGTTTATATGCTTTTCGGGGATAGATTGTTTTGCCCGTTAACATATAGGTGAGCGCATTTTGAACACCTATTAATCGGGGCAGGCGCTGGGTTCCTCCGCCGCCGGGAAGCAGTCCCAGCTGTACTTCGGGTTGCCCCATCGTGGTATCGGAATGCTCCGAAGCTACGCGATAGTTACAGGCCATGGCTACCTCCATTCCCCCGCCAATACAGGAGCCGTGAATGGCTGCTACTACGGGCTTGGGGTAGTTTTCGAGCTTTAGCAGCAGCTTGTTGCCTCGCCGGCTCAACTCTTCAATACCTTCCGGGGCTGACTTGTTTTTGAGCATCTCTACATCGGCGCCGGCAATAAAATTGCTCTCTTTGCCGCTTACCAGTACGATCCCTTCAATAGAGTCGGGGTCGGTATTTTGCAAGAGGTCCTGGAATTCACCGATTAACTGTTCGTCCAGTTTATTTACTTTTTCGCCGGGTTGATCCAGCGTTACAACCAGTACACCGTCTTCATTTTCTGTCGATAGATAACTCATAATAGTAGTCTATAAGAAATTGGAATCTGAAATTAGCCGTCAAAGCGTTCCAGGACAATGGCATGTCCCTGCCCGCCTGCAGCGCAAGCGGCCACAAGTGCGAGCTCTCCGTCTTCGTGATGAAGGCGATTTGCTGCGGTTGTTACAAGGCGGACACCCGTAGCTCCGAAGGGGTGTCCCAGTGAAAGGGAACCGCCCCAGCAGTTGAATTTATCCATAGGGATTTCGCCCACCTTTTGGTCGCGGTCTAGCTTTTCTTGGGCAAAAGTGTCGGAGTTTAATGTTTTAAGCACCGTCAAAATCTGTCCGGCAAAAGCCTCATGAAATTCAAATACATCGATATCGGAAAGCTGCAGACCCATAGCATCAAGCACCTTGGGCGTAGCATACGCCGGACCCAGCAGCAGTTCATCTTCCGGGTCTTGCGCTACATAAGTATAGCCCCTCAAATAAGCTTTGGGCGTAATACCTTTTTGCAGCGCAGCTTCCTTTTCCATGATGAGAGAGGCCGAAGCCCCGTCGGTAAAGGCCGATGAATTTCCGGCCGTGATAGTACCGTGCGGCTTTATAAAAGCGGGAGAGAGTTTCTCCAGCTTCTCCATCGAGGTATCTTCGCGAAAGGTGTTGTCGTGTTCAATCGTATCAAAATCGGGAGGCACCGCTGCCGGCAGAAGCTCGGGATCGAGCCACCCTTCATTTGTTGCCTTTGCTGCCAGCTGATGCGAGCGGAGCGCATACTCATCCTGCTCTTGACGGCTGATACCAAAGTGGGCTGCCATCCGATCACAGCTTTCGCCCATCGTTTCGCCGGTCGAAAATTCAGCGATTGCGGGGATCTCCGGCAGCAGATGGGAGGGACGTAAGCCTTTGAAAAATTTCAGAAAATCGCTGATCGATTTATACTTACGTGCTTCCAACAGTTTTTGCCGAAACGTCTTGCGAAAGCGAATGGGGATGTCGGACATCGTTTCGGTTCCACCGGCAAGTACCGCTTTGGCTTGTCCCGCTTTAATCAGGTTAATAGCGCTGGTAACCGCCTGGTTCGAAGAGATGCAGGCTTGCGTTACTGTATGGGCCGGAACGTGATTGGGGATGCCTGCGCCCAGTGCCGACTCCCGCGCTACGTTGCTGGTGTTAACATCCTGTATAACCGTCCCCATGATAACCCGGTCGAGATCGCCGCCATCAATAGGGGCGCGGCTGATGATGCCTTCTACCGCCAGCCTGCCCAGGTCATAGGCCATTAAGTCGTTGTAGCCGGTCCCCGAACGCTGAAAGGGAATTCTGCCGCCGTCGACAATTACTGCTTCTAACTGAGATCCATTGGTTGATTGATCAGCCATAATATATATGTACGAGTGAAAGACAACGAATATGTTAATACAACTCTAAAATGGGTGAAACCAACCCCTAAATCAAGAGAAAACTTAACAGTGTTAACCTAGTGTAGTTATTGGTTAATCGGGAAAGTGGTTATTTGTTGTTTTTGGTATGTAGTCAGGTAACTGGGCGTTTGCAATATTGAGAGTACTGGGCTGAGTAAGTGACCTTAGTTTTTAAGTATTACGTAATAAGGCAAAATATTCAAAATAAGACCGCTGACGGTGGACGGCTGACCGGCTTAGCGTGCAACGGATAACCTACGCCTCACTATCCAATCTCAGTTAACAAATAACTGATAACGAATAACAAAATCGTTGACGCCGATAGATACATTCACTGGGATAATGACTTTACTTTCTTACTGGCAATGCACTGGGGATATTTTCCGGTTCTCAAATTGTTTCAAAAATTGTTTTGTCAGATTGTAGATAATCCGTATATTTGTGCTCTCTCAAAAAGGGGCGATTAACTCTCCTGCACATAAAGCTTCGGAGAGTTGGTAGTTCTGGGAGAAAATTTTTT
The DNA here is from genome assembly GCF_011059105.1 of Fodinibius halophilus. Classification (GTDB taxonomy): domain Bacteria; phylum Bacteroidota; class Rhodothermia; order Balneolales; family Balneolaceae; genus Fodinibius; species Fodinibius halophilus. Next base: position 70,148 of record NZ_JAALLS010000016.1, read on the forward strand.
GATGGGCGATTAACTCAGCGGTTTAGAGTGCTTCCCTTACAAGGAAGAAGTCGCAGGTTCGAATCCTGCATCGCCCACTCTCAAGCCTTGCAAGTCATCGACTTGTGAGGCTTTTTTGTTTTTGTAGAAATCTTTTCTCGGTAGATATTGGAGAACCAAGAATTATCAGCCCTTCTAACTGGTGCCCAAATCCCTATGGTAATAAGAAACAGTGAAGAGTCCCTGTTTTGTAAAAAAAGTAAATTCTATTTTTTAGCGCTGGGGTTTGACCAATCTTTCGAAATTGCTATGTTGCGTTACATTCTATCAAGAGAAATAGTGCCCCTGAAGCCATAGAAATGGAGTAATGATGGTTTATGATCCCAAAAAACATAACCGCCGTTCTATTCGTCTAAAGGGCCATGATTACGCATCGCCCGGCCTGTATTTTTTGACCTTCTGCGTGCAAAATCGGGAATGTCGGTTCGGAGAAATAAAAAATGGAAAGATGATTTTTAATACCGCCGGTCGGTTCGTAGATAAATGGTGGAAAAAGATCCCTGAGAAATTTCCAAACAGTCGGTTAGACGTTTATCAGGTCATGCCTAACCATTTTCACGCCATCGTTGAAATTACCGATCCCGACAAAACTGTAGAGGTCGATCCGCCTGTTAACAGGGGTAAAGGGGGTAGTCAAGATCGGGGCGGATACGCGGATCCGCCCCAACCAGATTCGTCGCAATCAGGTCCATCCCAACCAGATTCGGCCCAATCAGATTCGAGTCAACCGGCTATAAATCCCGAAAACGAAGGGGCTGATCCACGTATCAGCCCTGAACGTAATGAACGGTTAAAACCGGATTTTGAACCGCGCCAGGCGTCTATTCCGAAGATCGTGCAGTGGTTAAAAACCATGACCACCAATGAATATATTAAAGGCGTCAAAAAGGATCAGTTTCCACCATTCGATCGCAGGTTATGGCAACGAAATTATTATGATCACATCATCCGGGATAAAGGTTCACTGGAACGCATCCGCTATTATATTATCCAGAACCCATCCCAATGGCAGGAAGATCAAAATAATCCGGGAAATGTTTAATTTATCTCATCACTGCTAATGGAGTTGTTTGAAGGGTTGGGAGTTTTTTCGAAAGCCTTTAGAGATGACAATACAGGTTAGGTGATTATTTAGAGCAAATTACCTATCCGCTGTTTGTGAGACGGTGGGTCTAACAAACGCTTTTCTCCTTCATACGCTTCCCACTCTGCTATATTTTAGATATGGAAAGAGAATGAAAGAAAAATATATATTTCGAAATGAAATAAAATATTATATCTTTTGTTTTAAGTTTAATGAAAGATGATAAGTGACAATGAGAGATCAGCTATGTTCGAGCGTAAAGATGGTAAAAGCGGTTGTTTTATTATTTATAGTCCCCATTCTTTTGGGGTGTACCGGTAACACGCAGGTAAATGGTCAAAAACAGCAGCAATATTTAAAGGAAGTTCAGGTGCCGGTAGGGGGCAATACCTATCAGACCAATACCCAAAGTAATGAATCTATAACAACAGAAGGCATTGAGCAGTGGAGTAGCTCAAAGAGCATCTTTAGTACCTTTGTTAAAATTACCGGGGCTGATAGTTTTAAGGTATCGGCACGGGCTAAGTTATCATCAGCTGGCAGTACAATAGCTATTACTTCTGGGGATAGGACAGAAGAAGTAGAAATCTCTGGAAGTGACAGCTATATAGCTACGGAAGCTCCTGTCTTTCCGATTAAAAAAGAGGGATATGTGCAGATCGATTTAAAGGGGATTGATAAATCCGGCACAAGTTTTGGGAAAGTCAGTGACCTTATTTTACATCTTCCCGAGCAGGCATCGGCTACTTATATCGAGAATAATGAGGAGAATAATTTCTACTGGGGCCGAAGAGGTCCGTCGGTGCATCTGCAACATACGCTGCCGGCCGAAAAAGATATTGAGTGGTTTTACAGTGAGATTACGGTTCATGAGGGCGAAGACCCGGTTGGATCCTATTTTATGGCGAATGGGTTTTCGGAAGGGTATTTCGGAATACAGGTAAATTCAGAGCAGGAGCGGCGCGTGCTGTTTTCGATCTGGAGTCCCCATAATACGGATAACCCGGATGATATTCCCGAGGATGAGCGCATACAGCTGCTTGCAAAGGGCGATGGCGTGCAGGCCGGGAAGTTTGGTAATGAAGGGTCCGGCGGACAGAGTTATTGGGTATATCCCTGGAAGGTCGGTAATACATATAAATTTTTAAACAGGGTAAAGCCGGATGGCGACGGTAACACCATAAATACAGCTTATTTCTATGCACCTGAGCTGGGAGAATGGAAGCTAATTGCCAGTTTCTTGCGTCCCAAAACTGATAAATGGATGACGGGCGTTTATTCTTTCCTGGAGAACTTTATAGCCGGTAATGGATATAAAAAACGGAAAGGGCATTATGGCAACCAGTGGGTGCGGGACAAAAGTGGGGCATGGCACGAAATCACCCAAATTACGTTCACCGGAGATAAAATGGCAAACTCCGGATTTCGAGTTGACTTTGCCGGCGGTGTGGAAGACAACACTTTCTTCTTGCGAAACGGTGGTTTTGAAAATGGAGGAGTGCCTTTACAAAAAGAATTTAGCAGAGAAGCTATAGGCACTGCCCCGGAGATCTCTTTCGATAGCCTGCCAAAGGGGCAATAAAAAAAGTTGATTTCTTTTCTTATCTTAGCATTGCTGATTAAATTAGTGATTTTTAATAATGCCAGGAAGAAATAGATGAAATCAACAGTTGATAGAAGGAATAAGATTATACAGAAAATCCAGAGTGAAGGATCTGTACGGGTCGATGAGCTGAGTGAAGAGTTTGATGTTTCGACGGTAACGATCCGCAATGATCTGGATTTCTTTGAGCAGAAGGGATTAATTGACCGCACATACGGCGGGGCGTTGTTGCGTAACAATGTTTATAATGACCCCTCTATTGAAGAGAAGAAAAAAATTAATGCCGAGGAGAAGAAGCGTATTGGTGAGTATGCGGCGGGTATGATCAGTGAGGGGGAATCGGTAATCCTGGATTCGGGTTCAACCACCCGCGAAATAGCACTTCGCATCAAGGATAAGAAAAATATCACGGTCATGACCAATGCCCTTAATATTGGGTTGGAGCTGGCCGGGTCATCAGGAGTAGAGGTGATGATGACGGGGGGAGTACTCCGTGATAAATCCTATTCGCTTGTTGGGCCTGAGGCAGAGCGCAATATGAAACATTATTATTTTGATACGCTCTTTTTGGGAGTAGACGGAATGGATTTTGAACACGGTCTAACGACCTCTAACCCGCTGGAAGCACAACTAAATTGTGTGATGGTAGAACGAGCCAATCGCGTTATAGCTGTGACGGATTCTTCAAAGTTTGATCGTCACAGCTTTTCTTTTATCTGTGATTTAGATCCCATTAACGCAATTATCACTGATGATAAGATCTCCCCTGAGTTTGAGGAAAAATTCAAGAAGCGGGATATCGAAGTTGTAAAGGTATAGAGCCTATCTCTTAATCCCGTATGCTCAAGAGTTTCTTCCAGGCATGATAAAGAAGAACACCGGCTACGACTGTGACAATGGTTAAAGTAACAGCAGGAATGCTATTGCCATAGATCCAATAGCCCGTAGCCAACAGGGCACCATAAATTACGATGGTGCCTAACACCATGCAGAGTATACCCTGGGGCACCATCCATCCGCCTTTCTCTTGTTCAATGGTATATCCATTGGCTTTGGCTTTTGCCCGTACTTTTTGCCATCCGGGTCCGCCGGGTTTAACAAGTTCGATAAATTTAACCAGCCGTTGTTGGTTGGTGGGACGTGTGAGATACATCGTAGTTACCCAGCCGATGGTGGTAATAACCACTCCCCAAATAAGTTCTTGCCAACTGGTTAGTGTGGGTAGTCCCGTATAGGAATGAAAAAACCGGAAGTAGATTGCGACTAAAAAAGAGATAATCATCGCTGCGATTTCGCTGGCTGCGTTGATTCGCCACCAAAACCAGCGGAGTATAAATATGAGTCCCGTGCCGGCTCCAATTTGTAGTAAGATCTGGAAGTTATCCAGTGCAGAACGCATGCCAAGTGCCAGGGCTCCGGAGAAAATCATCAGAATAACAGTAGAAACACGCCCGACCGTTACCAGCTCTTTTTCGGATGATTCCGGGCGTATAAATCGCTTATAAAAATCGTTAACCAGGTACGAAGATCCCCAGTTTAAGTGTGTTGATATGGTTGACATATAAGCAGCAATGAGGGAGGCCAGCACTAATCCCACCAACCCTTTGGGAAGAAAGGTAAGCATAGCCGGGTATCCCATATCATGGTCGGCGACTCCTGCTGCGGCCGGGAACGCTTCTTTCAAAGATGCGATATCGGGATAGACGATCAGGGAAGCCAGCCCTACAATAATCCAGGGCCAGGGGCGCAGGGCAAAGTGGGCGGCATTGAAAAAGAAGACGGCACCTACAGAGTGATTTTCATTTTTTGCGGCAAACATTCGTTGGGCGATATAGCCACCGCCGCCCGGTTCTGAGCCGGGGTAGTAGACACTCCACCACTGTACGGCCAGTGGAATAATAAGGAGGCCTAACATTTCGGAGGGGTTATTAAAGTTGGGAAAGATATTGAGCTTGGGTACTACTTCGGCATTGGTGATGAGGCCTTGCAGGCCCCCAACATCGGGATGCTGCAGGGCATAGTAAGCAGCGGCCAGTCCTCCCAGCAGAGACAAAAAGAACTGGAAGAAATCGGTGATCAGGATGCCTTTTAATCCCCCGAGTGAACTGTAGATAACGGTTACGGTACCGGCAATAAGGATGGTTTGGAGCGGGGTTAAGCCCATGAGTACGGTACCAAGCTTAATAGCCGCCAGCGAGACGGTTGCCATTACAATAATGTTAAACAGAAAACCGAGATAGACGGCGCGAAAGCCCCGCAGAAATGCCGCAGATTTACCGCTGTAGCGCAGCTCGTAGAACTCCACATCAGTTAGGACTCCTGATCGTTTCCAGAGTTGGGCATAGACAAAAACGGTTAACATCCCGGTAAGTAAGAAGGCCCACCAGCTCCAGTTTCCGGCAACGCCCTGCGTACGTACAATGTCGGTCACAAGGTTGGGCGTATCGGTTGAAAAAGTCGTAGCCACCATAGAAACACCAAGCAGCCACCACGGCATATTTTTACCGGCGGCAAAAAATTCAGTTGAGTCTTTGCCCGCCTGTCTGGCTACCCAAACGCCGATAACGAGTGAGAATACCAAATAAGCAGCTATGATTATCCAGTCAATTGAAGTCAGTAACATAAGTGAGGTCTCAGAGTTCTACTTCTGTGAAAGTTGATACCAGTGTATGGCATTGGTGCGATAGATCTTTTCAAGTATTGATTGGGGGAGGGCAAGACCTTGAAAAGGAGCGGTAACCTGTGGAGAAGATAGTTTTTTATTAGTTGCTAAAAATTGCCAGTGACTCTCCCACCGATGTGTTAACTCTTCGATGATATCAGCCGGATCAGCAGCCGGATCATCAATAATATCGGTGCCGTAGATAATGCGATCCTGGTACTTTTCAAAAAATCGAATCACTCGGTCCCGATTTTCAGCGGCATGGTAATAAAGGTGCGAAATACGCTCGGCCAGGTCTATCGCCATGTTATGAAAACGATCGAGCCGTTGTTCCACTTCGTCCAGACTCCATTCGAGGCTGGCAATATGAAGTCCTACAAACTGCAGTTGGGGATGTCGAGCAAGTACGGCGTCCCGTGCTTCGATATGGCGCCAGTAGTCCGGGTATTCGTCATGCTTGTACATATGGTACCGGGGATGGGCAGAGAAGTAGTCTTTATCACTTTGGACGGTCATTTCTTCAACCGGAAGCCAGCAGTTTTTGGGTTCGCCCTGGTGGCCGAGTACGGGAATCTGTTGTTGCTCAAGAAATTCGAAAACCGGTTTTAGCTCGGGGTCATCCAACATCAAGAAAGAACCGTCGGGACGCTGAATGGACATCCCAATGTTTTTCCAGAACTTGATGCCGCAGGCCCCATTATTCATGGCTTCTTTAATCTGTTTTATGGCTCGGCCTGCCCAACCCGGTTCAAGAATATTTTCAGTATCTATGGTAGCAGCATGGTACAGCTTGCAGTTTTCGGTCTCTCGATATTTAACAGCCAGCTGCTGTTGTTTATCGATGGGAGGGAATTCCGGCACCTCGGTATTGATAGTGAGCAGGTCAAACCCATATTTATCGGCAAGCTTCGGTACCGTTTTCCGGTCAGCGTTAAAATGAATATGAGCATCAATCTTTGGAAAATCGTCAATAGATACCATCATGCTTGGTTTATCATCGCAATTTTATCTTCGAGCAGTGATTGTACGTGGTCGATGGCCGGCGGAAATACTTTTCGGAGGTCGATCTCCTTTGTATTGGGGATCTCTTCTCGCAGCGTATTCATAAAACCATTTTTTACTTCAGTAGCTACATTAATTTTGCGGATACCGTTACGGATTGCCTCTTGTATCTGACTGTCGGGAATACCCGATCCTCCATGCAGTACCAGGGCTGCCGGTGTTACCTGCCGGATGCGATTCAATAATTCTATATCCAGGTTGGGCTCTTTGTCATAAAAGCCGTGTGCCGATCCAATAGCTACTGCGAGGGCATCAATTCCTGTTTGTTCAACAAAGTCTCGTGCTTCTTCGGGCTGGGTGAAAGCAGCTTTCTCTTTGGATTGCCCCAATTTGGCAATGTAGCCCAGTTCGGCTTCCACATTGGCCCCATAAGGTTTTGCCATTTCCACAATTTGTTGGGTGACTTCTCGATTTTCTTCAATAGGCTGTTCGCTGGCATCAATCATTACGGAGTCGTAGCCGGCATCCAGGGCCCGTTTTATAAGGTCAATATCCTGGGCGTGATCAAGGTGCAACCAGGCATCAACGTCATGTTGGCTAATGGCGGCGCGTGCGAGCTTGGCCGTTATTTCTAATCCCAGGTAGTCGATAGTACTTTTGGTGGACTGCAGGATAATGCCTGTGTCTTGGGCTGCAGCCGCTTTTAGTACCGCCGAAAGCGTTTCAAAGTTATAAAAGTTGACGGCCAGTAAGGCCTTATTTTGTTGGTCGAGCTGTGCGAATTTATCCTGTAAAGTCATCAATAGAGAATTTCTTTTTTGCAATTTCTTGTACATGCTTGCGGCTTTGGATGGCTCGGGTGCCTCCTGCCTCGGTGGTAGAAACAGCCCCGGTAATATTGCCAAAGCGAATACTGTCTTCGATAGAAGTGTCATTTAAAATCTGGCAGATAAAGCCTGCATCAAAGCTGTCGCCGGCCCCCACGGTATCTACGGGAGTATCATTGGTGTAGCCGGGGATCTTTTTTACTTCGTTACTACTTACAAAAGTGGCGCCCTCGGTACCTTGTTTTATGATGATGGTACCGTCGCCGAGGTGGGGACGTATCTCGTTAATTCCTTCTTTGACAGTTGAAGATTCAGTGATGCTCAAAAATTCATCTTCATTAGGCAAGAAAAAGTCTATTCTGCCTACCAGTTTCGTAAAATCTATATCCCATTGTTCTTTAGGGTCCCACTGGGGATCGATCGAGGTAGTCATTCCCCGGGATTGGGCTCGTTCAATAATATCAAATAGATCGGTTTTGATACCGGGCTGTAAAAAGAGAGAGGAGATATGCAGGTGCCGTGCATTTTCAAATGCATCCGGATCTATTTGAGCCAGAGAAAAATGTTCCATAGCCCCCGGATAGGTCACCATTGCACGGTCATCATCATACCGCAGGACGGCCGTAATTCCCGTTTTATGTGTTTTTGAAATGGATATGTGGCGAACATCAACACCGAAAGCCAACAGTTGATCCCTGATCTGCTTGCCAAAATCATCATCCCCCACCATGCCACAAAAGCCCACGGTCTGCTCCAGTCGCGAGCAGTTGGCGGCGAAAATAGCCGAAGAGCTACCCATCGTAAGATTAAAGTCATTGGCTATTTTCTCTTTGCCCAGTTGGGGAAACTCTTCAAGATCATTAAGAATCAGATCCATGTTGAGTTCGCCGATCACTAAAATATCAAGGGGGCTTGTATCTGTTTTACCCATAGTGGTTACAATATTTCAAGGCGTACCTGGTTAAAAATTCTATTGACGTCTTGAGCTTTGAACATTCCCAGTTTGGGGTGAATGCAATTAGCGCTGCCGCAGGCGGTAGCCAGCTTCGTCCATTCTTCGATATCGTCGCGCGTCAAAATAGCTTTACAAAGTCCGGCAAGCAGACAGTCGCCTGAACCAATCGTACTAATGATATCCTGTTTATTGATGCTATAGCGACCGTGGTAAATGTGATTGTTTGCTGCAAGATATAATCCATCTTTCCCCGCAGTTACCGCAGCTATGTGACACTGTTTTCGGAGTGATTTTGCAATTTTTACAGGATTATTATGTCCGGTCAGTGCTTTCCCCTCCTTCTGATTGATATGCACAGCAAAGGGATTGGCCTCCAGGGCATGTTCTAATAAATCGTTACTGGCATCAACATAGGCCGGGATATCATGTGTTCGGGCTTCTGTGATCATCTGTTTATAGATATCTTGACTCATGCCCTTTGGAACAGATCCACTCAGAACCACAGCCTTTACCGTTGACTCTGTTAGGGCCCTGCGATAGATGGAAAGAAAATCGTTTGATTGACCGGGCGTTAATGAAGGTCCTGCTCCTAAAAGTTCGGTATCTGCCCAGTCGGTATCACATCTGTTTGTAATACAGGTTCGGGTCCATTCTTCAACTTCCGGACCAATAGTTGCAATATCTTTTTTATGACATTCTTCCTGTATCCATCGGCCGGTAACTCCGCCCCAGACCCCCAGGGCAGTAACTTGTTCATTCAGTTCTTGCAGGGCAAAAGCCACATGAATGCCCTTTCCCCCGGGAAAATATTGCTCATTCGCAGAACGATTGGTAGTGCCCTTATTGATTTCATCAATATCCCAAAAGGCATCAACAGAAGGGTTGGCACAGACAGCGAGTATCATCGGGCTAGTCTTTTAACTCGTTGGATGAATCATTATAAATTTGAACGCCTTCCACCACCCGTGATATGGTGCCGTCGGGAGAAGGTTCGTCGGGATTGTAGCCGAGGTCTATAGATTTGTGGAGACCGATTATTTGAGCAGGGAGAGTGCAGAGGATAGCCCAGAATGCTTCGTCCAGTTGCTGTTCGTCAGCCAGCGTAATGCAGTAGTCAATATTTGAGGAAATGCACTCAGTTTCGGCGATTCCCAGCGTGTGTAAGCCAATATTATGCTGGTTGATTTGACTGACTAAATCGCGTTCATACCTGTTTGTATCTTTATTATTGGAGATAAGATACACCAACAGGGTATTATCATTAATAATAGCCTTGGGCCCGTGTCTGAAGCCGAGGAAAGAATCAAATTTTCCTACAACCTGTCCATTGGTTAGTTCTTGTACTTTAAGGTGCCCTTCTCTGGCAATGCCTTGAAGAGGACCACTCCCAAGAAATACGATTCGATTAAAGTCATCGTGGGCGACCTCTTTAAGTAACGCATCATAATTGTTGAGAACAGTATTTCCGTATGAGGAAAGAGTATGCACCTGTGTATCCAGGTAATCTGTTTCGGTTTTGAGCATTTTAGAAATCAGCGTAGCGGCCAATGCCATACTCGTAAAGCTATTGGTCATGGCCAAGCTTTTATCTTCAGCCTCCTGAGGCAATAAAAAGACACAAGTGTTTTCATTTTCTTTCATTTGGGCAAGTTTTCCATCCGGATTACAAGTTATAATAAGATGAAAAACATTATCACATCCTTTGTTGAGCTGTTCAATAGAGGCGGTGCTCTCCGGACTGTTTCCCGACCGTGCAAAAGAGATGAGCAGTAGCGGTTCTGACGGTAATATGTAGTTTTGCCAATGAGTAACAAGGTCTGTTGTTGGAACAGCTTTGGCAGGGCGTTCGGTGTCTTTTTGCCAGGTAGATGCTACAACATTGCCCACAAATGCAGATGAGCCGGCTCCGGTAAGAATGATATTAAGCCCTTCCATCCTCAAGATCTCGTTCAAAAAGGAGGAGAGTGTTTCTTCTTCCTGCCTGATCTTTTTCCAGGTCGCTTTCCACGTTTCAGGCTGATGATGTATCTCCGAGGAAGTATAGGTTTGCTCTGAAGGAGTATGGCTTTCGATGTCTGAATCAAATATGTCGGTCATGCGAAATAGTTTTAGTCAGCTTCAATAATACTTAAAAATACTTATTAGTTGGGAATTTGCAATTAATAAGATTCTGAAATGTATAAAAAAGAAAGTGAAAACAAAATGAAAATAAAAAGGTTGCATTTTATTAACAGTGTCTTAAATTGTAAGCGAATGAAAGAAAAAGAAGTTAAATTTTTTCGTTTAGTAAGTAAAAACGCTAAAAATAGTTACTAGATATGTTTGAAAAACAAAAAATAACCATAATAGGTTTCGTTTTATTGATGTTTTGTACGCTGTCGTTGCAGGCGCAGGATGTGACGGTTCGTGGTATTGTTACATCTGCTGAAGATGGAGAGCCGCTACCGGCAGTAAATGTGGGGGTACAATCCAGTGATCGGGGTACAACAACAGGAGCTGATGGTACTTATGAACTCACCGTGAGTTCCGATGCGGTACTGGTCTTTTCGTTTATTGGGTTTGAGACACAGGAGGTTCCTGTTAATGGCAGAGAAACTATTGATGTACAGATGGTTCAATCCACACAGGCCTTGGAAGAAGTGTTTGTGATGGGATATACCCAGCAGTCGAAGGAAGAGAGTTCCAGTTCGGTAGTGCAGGTGAGTTCCGAAGATTTAAATGATGTAACAACCTCTTCGGCTACCGAAGCCCTGCAGGGTAAGGCAACGGGTGTTTTTGTAACCAAAAGTACCGGTAAGCCAGGTGAGGGTTCAGATATCCGTATTCGGGGTACAGGTTCAATTTCGGCCGGTGCAAGTCCGTTATATGTCGTAGATGGGGTTATCGGTGGTACGGTAGATCCCGGTGATATTAAATCGATGACGGTGCTAAAAGATGCATCCGCAACAGCGATGTATGGCTCGCGGGCTGCTAATGGAGTTGTAGTTATTGAAACAAAATCGGGTAGCAGTGGTGATACCCGGATTAATATCAGCAGTACTGCAGGCTGGAACAGGCATACCAATGGGAATTTTGAAGTGATGAACAGCCAGCAGTTGTATAATTACCAGCAGGAATTTAATAGCCCTATCCTTGATCCGGCTTATAAAGATATTAACACCGACTGGGAAGATCTTGCCTTTCGAGAGGGGGTAACAACAAAGTATGAGGCTACAGCTTCCGGGGGTAATGAGAATACGACCTTTTATGTATCGGGTAATTATTACAACGAAGAAGGTACCCTTATTGCTACGGGCTATGAACGATTTGGCGGCAGGGTAAATGTGGATCATCAGTTTACGGATGACTTTAAGGTAGAAGCCCGCTTGTCTGGCCGATATACGAATAGTGATAATAATCCGACCAGTGCTTTGTATCAGTCATATATTAATATGCCGTGGGACAAGCCTTATGCCAGCAATGGAGAATTGAAAACGGGAAAAGAAACCAGTTGGATCGGTCGTGATCAATCAAACTTCATGTATCCCCTGCAATACAACTTCAATAATGAAAACTCGAAAAACCTTACGACGAATATACGAGCAGAATATGACATTACGGATTGGTTGTATGTGACCTCTACCAACAGAGTTACCTATTCTACCTATCGGAATGAATCGTTCTTGGATCAACGAACGTCGGCAGGTAGTACCAACGGCGGAGAGTTGTATAACTATTATTCGCAATCGAGTTCGTTTTTGTCTTCAAACTTGCTGCATTTTAGTAAAGAGTTTGACAAACACAGCTTAAGCGGTGTGGCAGGTTTTGAGTATGAAAGAAACTATTCCGACGGCATGGGTGGAACCGGGATTGGTATTTTCTCTGGATTAGAGATTCTGGACGTAACCGCCGAGGCCTTTTCTATTGGAGGATTTAAAACGGAAAGTCGTTTTGCTTCTGCATTAACACAACTTACCTATGACTATGATACGACCTACTTCTTAAAGGCTTCTTATCGTCGCGATGGTTCTTCTCGTTTTGGGGATAACAACCGCTATGGAAATTTCTATTCCGTAGGAGGTTCCTGGATTATCAGCAACGAGGAAATTCTGGCGGATATCGAACCTATTACCAACTTAAAGTTGCGTGCCAGTTATGGTACTACCGGTAATGCTGATATCATGATTGATGAAGAGATTCGTAACTATTTAGCACAAGGACTTTATGCCTATTCGGTACAATATGCGGGTACCCCTGCCAGCCAGCCTGATCGGATAGCCAACCCTAATTTAACTTGGGAGATAGCGCGAATGACCAACGTAGGAATCGATATCAGCTTGTATGATCGTGTGGACCTGACGCTGGATATTTATCAAAAAGATAATGAAGACTTACTTCAAAATGTGCGTCTACCAGGGACTACAGGTTTCAATAGCATAACAAAGAATATTGGATCGGTACGTAATCGGGGTATTGAAATTGGAGTCAGTTCTCAGAATATCCAATCAGCTCTTAGCTGGACAACAGACTTTAATATTTCGTTCAATAGTAATACGGTGCTTTCGCTTAACGATGGGGAAGATATTCCCAACGGTCTGCAGCGTATTATGGAAGGCAGTGAGCTGCGAACATGGTATATGCGCGAATGGGCCGGTGTGGACCCAGATAATGGCGATCCGCTGTGGGTTAAACAGACGAAAGATGCTGACGGCAATGTGATTTCAGAAGAAACAACCAATAACTACAACCAAGCTACGCTTCAGAAGGTAGGATCTGCTTCACCGGACTTTAGCGGTGGTTTGCGAAATGTTGTAGAATACAAAGGAGTACGGTTGAATACCTTTATTAACTTTGTATATGGCAATAAGATATATCATTCGGCGCGCGAGCTATTTGATTCGGATGGAGCTTACGCCACCTATAACCAGATGGTCTTGAAAGATGGCTGGAGCCGTTGGCAACAGGCCGGCGATGATGCTACTCATCCAAAACCAATATTCGGAGGCAACAAACAATCTAACAAGCCTTCTTCACGCTATCTGGAAGATGGCTCTTACCTGCGATTGCAAAATGTATCGCTCTCTTATTCATTGCCCAGTTCTTTATTAGAGGGAGTTGGTATCCGTTCTGCACGGATATTTGTGAGTGGTGATAATTTAGTAACACTGACAAACTTTTCGGGTATGGATCCGGAGGTCGGTATTGGAGGATATGCCGGCACTAAGTATCCAATTAGCAAAAAATACCTGATGGGTATTGAATTAGGACTTTAAATACAAGTAAAGCGTGAGGGATATAATTATGAATTCTTTGATATACAGTAATATGAAAGACGTAAAAAAAATACTAATTGGAATATGCGGACTAATGCTGTTTGTGTTGAGTAGCTGCGATTTAGCTACCCATCCTTATGATGGTAAGTCCAGTGAACAGGCCCTTGACACTGTTCAGGGGTTGGAGGCCGCCACGCGCGGTAATTATCAAGTTTTGGTTGGGGGCGACAGCTACTATTATTATGCCAAGCACCTGTTTTATATGAATGAGTTTCCTGGAGATAATGTATCTCTAGCTGGAACTACTACCGATCCCCTGTTTTATGCTTATAATTATGAGCATATCAAAAATATGGGTAACGCCGAACGTTTATGGCGAGATGGATATAAAATTATAGCAGGAGCTAATAAGGTTATAGATGCCATTGGAGATCAATCCTCAACTGAGTATGATCAGATTAAAGGAGAGAACCTGTTTTTACGAGCAATGGTACATCATCAGCTGGTGAGTATATTTGGTCGGCCGTATGTTCAAAATCCCCAACAGAACCTTGGGGTACCAATCGTAGATTTTACGGATGTTGAGAAGCGTCCTAAGCGAGCAACGGTGGCAGAGGTTTATGACTTTATTATTGATGATCTGAAGACTGCTGCCTCTTTGATGACTAAACAAAAGAATAGCAGTTTTGCCTCTACTGAGGCAGCTTATGCCCTGTTATCCAGAGTATATTTGAACATGGATAAGAATAAGCTGGCTAGAGAATATGCTAATAAGGTTATCAATTCTAACAGGTACCAGCTTGTTGATACCCCGACCTTCCGTGAATACTTTACGATTCCAAATGAAAATAACCCGGAAACGATCTTTGCTATTAAACATACCGAGGAAAACGACCACGGGTATGGTAATATCGGATCAATGTACCTAAAAGGTGATGATGGCGTTGGTTGGGGCGAGATGTATGCCTCAGAATCGTACCGTGATGCATTGGGGCGGTACGAGGATGATGCCCGGCATGCTTTCATCGAACCGCAATATAAGCGAGATGACGACGGTAATATTATAACTGATCCCAATGGGGATCCGGTACTGGAGAAGCGTAACGGTTATCCTAAATATTATGTGAATAAATTCTCATACCAGAGTGGTATCGTTTCGCTGAGTTCGCCGGTGGTACTGCGTTTGGCAGAAATGTACTTGAATCGGGCCGAAGCAAATGCTAAGATTGGTAATAATGATCAGGCTGTTATTGATGATGTAAATCGTATACGCAAACGTGCCGGTTTATCGGGCAGCGAGTTGTATACGGTGGGTAATTACAAGCACCACTCTTCGCTGCTGGATGTAGTGCTGGAAGAGCGTCGTCTTGAACTTGCTTTTGAAGGCCACCGTAAGTATGATCTGTTAAGAAATGATCGACCGATAGAGCGGAACTATCCGGGCACACACCTTGATCCGGGACAGACAACCCAGGTTATACAGCCGAGTGATCCTCGCGTGGTGTTCTTTATCCCGGAAAGCGAGATGCAGCTGAACGAGAATTTAGAGCAAAATCCATAACTAGATTTTTAAAAAGAAATATTTGGCCAAATGGGAAAGAAGATGAATCGTAAAGACTTTATTAAAACCTCAGCCCTTACCGGGCTGGGGCTCTCTTTAGCACCCTTTTCAACGCTAGTGGGGAAAGATGATCGTACGGTGTCACTTGGGTTTTTGGGGGTAGGGGCCCGCGGGACCAGCCACCTGCAGGGTATTCTTAATCGTGATGATGTGGAAGTCAACGCAATTTTGGATCCCAAAAAAGAAAACCTGAACCGTGCCCTGGATATGGTTGAAAAGGCGGGGCAGGACCGCCCGGATGGGTATTTGAATGAGGAGGATTATACCAAGCTTTGCCAGCGCGATGATATTGACGGTGTGATTATCGCATCTCCGTGGGTATATCATACGCGGCAGGCTGTTGCAGCCATGGAAAATGGGAAATATGCCGGGGTTGAAGTACCTGCTGCTCTTACTATCGAAGATTGCTGGGAGTTGGTACAGGTGTCTGAACGCACCGGTATGCCCTGTATGATGCTGGAGAACGTGTGTTATCGCCGTGATGTGATGGCCATCCTTAATATGGTGCGTGAAGGTTTGTTTGGAGAGATGATCCACGCCCGTTGTGGATACCAGCACGACCTGACCCCCTATATTTTTAATGATGATCTGGAATATGGTCCCGGTACGGGCAGTGTTTCAAGTTGGCGGACAGAGCACTATAAGAAGCGAAATGGAGATCATTATCCTACCCATGGTATCGGTCCTGTAGCCCATTGGTTGGATATTAATCGGGGCAACCGGTTTGTGAAGCTAACGGCCAATGCTACTAAAGCTAAAGGCCTGGAGAGCCATATCGAGTATTACGGCGGGAAAGATCATCCCAATGAAGAGGTAGACTGGAAAACCGGGGATATCGTTACATCAACGATAACTACGGCCAATGGGGAGACGATCATTATTACGTTTGATACTACGCTCCCACGACCTTACTCACTGGGTTTCAGAGCACAGGGTACCAACGGTATCTGGCAGATGGAGCGTGATGCAGTACATATCAGGGGACGCAGTAACGCCCATCGCTGGGAGGAGTTTGATAAGTACCAAGACGAGTTCGATTCTGAATTGTGGAAACGCCATGAGCGCGAAGCAGAAGGGTCGGGTCATGGTGGTATGGATTATTTCGTGCGCAATGCATTTGTGGAGGCTATTAAGAATCAAGTACCAACTCCGCAGGATGTGTATGATGCGGCTGCATGGAGTGTGATTTCTCCACTGTCTGAACAGTCTATTGCAGAAGGTGGTGCGCCGGTAGAGTTCCCTGACTTTACGGGCGGAAAATGGATTGAAAATAATCGTATTTTTGATCCCAACGGAAAATTTTAATCGATAGCGTTTGCGCTGTCTGATAAGTGAGCGAAAATCCCCTGTTATACTAGAGACAGGGGATTTTTTTATTCTAAGTCTATATTAGTTGGCTAAGTACATATTGGGGACCTCTGCAAAACCAGGCAGTCATCCTGAATGTAATGAAGGATCTCCCTTTCAACGGCAGCAGATGGATACTGGAGATTCTTCGACAAGTTCAGAATGACGAAATCAAAGGTTTTGCAAAGCCCTCTATTGGTAAATTAAAGAACTTATCCCTTTCCCAAATGCTTTGATTAGATGGTTTTTTGGATTGGTAAAAAATGGACTACTAAAGAACAGGGGATAGAAAAAAGTTGAAAAGAAAATACTGTATGTTTTGACTGTTACTATTTATTCAGTGATGAAAAAAGTCACCCTGCTATACTAAAGATTCGATAGGGTAGGCCGTCTGAAAATTCGTTATGCCGGAATATTAAAAAGGAAGTAATTGATTATTTATTACTTTCATAATGACAATTGTTTTTGCAAGGTCCTCGAGTATTAAATTACGGAACTATGGCTAAATATTTATTCATTCTCTTTTGGTTCATCTTCAGTGTAAACGTTTTGCCGGCCACCGCGCAGGATACCTTAACGGTAATGAGTTACAATATTTATCACGGGGAACATTACTATGAGACCGGAGAAAGTAATTTGCAAGGTATCGCTGATGTGATAAATAGCGTAAAGCCAGACCTGGTTGCCCTTCAGGAAGTTGATAGTTTGACGGGAAGATCGGCTTCTTTTAATGGTGGAAGGCCGGTTAACCAAGTAGAAAAGCTGGCTGAGCTCACAGGAATGCATGGCTATTTCGGGAAAGCAATGAATTATGACGGCGGTGGCTATGGGGAAGGCATATTAGCTGCCAAATCAATTGGAACAAAAAGAGTTGATCTGCCTATACCTAAGGGCGGGGAACCCCGAACACTGTTATTAGCACGGTATCCCGTTAATAAACAGCAGTTCATAACTTTTGGCGGAACACATTTGTGTCATCAGCATCATGAAAATAGGATTGCACAGATGAAAAGAATAAACAGCTTTTTTTCGGGGAGTGAAACACCTGCCATCATTGCCGGAGATTTTAACTTTACACCTCAACAGGAACCATATCAATTGGCTTTAAAAGAATGGTTTGATGCGGCTAAGTTGGCAGACAAGATTGTACCTACCATTCCCTATGATAATCCAACGAGCAGAATTGATTATATCTTTTTATCAGGTAAGAGTTGGGAAGTCATTGATATGAAGGTTCTGCGAGAGAATAACTCTGACCATATGCCCATTGTTTTAACACTGGTAATTTGACATCAACGGTATTATCGGGAGTGATATGGCAAGTAGCTTTTGCAATCCAATATTCAAACTGCTTTATTAAAAGAAAGTGGGAAATTTTTTATCCTTTTCCACGTTATAAGAAAAAAGAACCAAAGTCATTTTCTATGCCTGAGAAAGTAAAGAAGTTCGAAGAGATGATCGAAGATCCCACTGCACATCAGTTAAAAGCATATTATGATGCGAAAGAAAAAGCCTGCCTGGATGCGATGAAATCATCAACCTCTAAGAACCCACATAATAAAGGTTCAAACTTGGCAGACTTTTGGGATTATGTTTACAAGCAATTCTATGAAATCCAGTAATACATCTAATTAAACGCTTATTTTGAAGTCTGTAGGATTTTTTCCTGCAGGCTTTTTTTATTAAAAAATGAATTTCAATAAGGAAAAAATAGTTATAGATTGGTATTAATATTATACATCGTGATGTAAATTGTCCTATATTTAGCAATGGAACGATTTATTATTAATAGTAGGATAAAATGGATATTAAATTTGTAGACAGAGAAAAAATATATTCTTCAAAACGAAGGTCATCCAAGTTTAAACCCCTGTTGGAAGCATTGGATAAGCTTGAGGTCGGTGGAGAAGCTATTGAAGTTGATTACGATGATGACAAAAGTGTGAACTCAATGCGAACGGCTGTGTATCAGTATAATCAGGATAGAGGAGTTAAAATTAGAAGTGGGAAAGATCCTGATAAAAAAAAGATCTACTTTTATAGAGAGAAATAGAAGTTATAATAGATCTTATGGTGTAAATATGTGATAGCAGTATACTTATAGGTTTGAAATTATCTTATATATGTGGGTATCTAATTGGTAGCCCCTTTAAAGATATATTGATACACTATTCTGCAGCAATGTACTGGCAGTTAAACAGCTAACCATGCATTAATTTTATTATTGAACTCTATGGATGATGAGGTTTTAGCAAGTCGCGAGTCAATGCGTACAGAGGTTTTGGAGGGGTTACAGCAGCAACAAAAGGAGCTGCCGGCTAAGCTTTTTTATGATGAAAAGGGATCGGAACTGTTTGAGCAGATAACCTACCTGGATGAATATTATTTGACAAGAACCGAGCGTGCTATATTGCAAGAAAATATAGAAGAGATTTCTGAGCAGGTTGGTCCCAAGCCCATGTTAATTGAGCTGGGGAGCGGCAGTAGTTCAAAGACCCGCCTTCTTTTTGAAAAACTCTCGTCAATTGCTGCCTATGTGCCTGTTGATATATCGGAGGAATATTTGTTGAAGGTGGTAAATAGTCTGCGGATGGAATATCCTAAGATATCGATCATCCCGGTATTTGCAGATTATACCTCTGAGTTTGACCTGCCTGATCTCGGGGATAGTTATGAAAAACAGCTGGTATTTTTTCCGGGATCTACAATCGGAAACTTTCGACCTGCCGAAGCAAAATCTTTTTTATCTGCACTGGCATCGGTTACTGATGAAGATTCTGCAATGTTGATCGGGGTAGATCTAAAAAAGGACAAGGGTATTTTAGAGAGGGCTTACAACGATAAGCAGGGCATAACAGCTGCGTTTAATAAAAATATGTTGGCGCGGATTAATCGCGAGCTTGGTGCGGATTTTGATATCGATGCATTTAAACATCATGCATTTTATGATGAGGAGCAGGGCCGTATTGAGATGCATCTGGTATCCCAAAAAGAGCAGTCGGTAACAATTGGAGACAAGCAGTTTCATTTTGAGGATGGGGAATCCATCCATACCGAAAATTCGTACAAGTATTCTCTGGCTGATTTTGAAAATCTGGTTGATGATTGGTACGCTGTTGAAGAAGTATGGACTGATGAACAAGAGTATTTTTCAATTCAGTATCTCAAACGAAAATGAATAAGCAGTATTTTTTTGCAAATTCTCGTCTCTTGATCCGAGGTCATTGTATTACCAATGGTTTATAATACTTTTTAACAGGAGGACTATGATACGTTTTTTTAGTTTTGATAACCGGGAGGAATCGGAAGATTCTCCCGTTAAATTAGTAGTTTTTACAATACTATTGATTTTAGTAATTGGGTCCTTTTTTCTACAGATGAGTATGGGAATCTGCCCGGTTCCTTAGAAAGATGTAAATCCCTGATAAATCTGTTTTTATCTCTCCTTCGATTTCCTTAATTATTTTTAATAATTCGTACGTCAACAAAGTAGGGTATTTATGAAATTGATGAAATCCATTCCGTTAGCCTTTTTCTTAATTTTTGCAGTAAGTTTTTTGGTCCCCCAACAAGCCAATGGCCAAGATCAGAAGAGCGAAACATATGATAGTTCGCTTTATGAAGATATGGAGTTTCGAACGGTAGGTCCCACCCGCGGAGGACGGGTAACAGCGGTTGAGGGACACCCAGCTCATCCCCAAACGTTTTATATGGGGGCTGCCGGTGGCGGTGGAGTCTGGCGAACAACTGATTACGGGAACTCATGGCATAATCTAACGGATGGTAAAGGATTTAAGAGCACTAGTATTGGAGCTATTGAGGTTACGGAATCGGATACCAGTGTTATTTATGTGGGAACGGGAACCGATGGCATTCGCGCAAATGTAACGACCGGCAGAGGGATGTATAAATCTACCGATACAGGAGAAAGTTGGGAGTTCATCGGTCTCGAAGAGGCCGGGCAGATTGGGGCAGTGGAAGTACACCCCGAGAACCCCGACTTGGTTTATGTCGCTGCATTGGGACATGCTTTTGGTAAAAATTCTCAGCGCGGTGTTTTCCGGTCTAAAGACGGAGGTGAAAGCTGGGAAAAGGTGCTCTTCCTCTCCGACTCTACGGGGGCTATTGATTTGGAGCTGAATCCCGAGAACCCGGACGAAATTTATGCTGCCATGTGGCGGGCCGAACGCAAGCCGTGGACCATCATCAGCGGCGCGGCTAAAGAGGATGGTATCTATAAATCTACCGATGGTGGTGACAACTGGCGCAAGCTGGAAGATGGGTTGCCGCAGGGATTAATGGGCAAAGTTGATTTTGCAGTTACCCCTGCCAATCCCGATCGCGTCTATGCCTTGGTGGAAGCACCCGATGATAAACAGGGACTCTATCGGTCCGAGGATCGCGGTGAGAGCTGGAAGCAGATCAGCGACAAAAAATCTATCATGAGCCGCCCGTTTTACTTTACAAATATTACGGCCCATCCGAAGGATCCCGACAAGATATATGTAGGAAATGTCCGTTACTGGGTTTCTGATGATGGAGGCGATACTTTTGAACGTAAATCGGTAACACATGCCGACGTACATGACTTATGGGTCAACCCCGAGAATCCCCAAATACAGCTGCAGGGTAACGATGGCGGAGCTACGGTTACATTGGATGGGGGAGAAAGCTGGTCTACACAGTATAACCAGCCTACCGCAGAGCTATATCAAGTGAATGTGGATAACCGGTTTCCCTATTGGTTGTACTCCGGTCAGCAAGATAATTCGACTATTTCGGTGCCCAGCCTGCCCCCGGCCGAAAGCTCTGAAACACCACAGGGACTTTGGCATATGATCGGTGGTTGTGAAACGGGGCCGGCCGTGCCACAGATTAACAATCACACGATCGTATTTGCCAATTGTAAGGGACGGTTTGGGCGCTATAACAAAAAGACGGGGCAAGAAAAGCAGTACTGGGTCGGTGCTCAATATATGTATGGGCGCAATCCCAGTAAGCTGGAGTATCGTTTCCAGCGGGTGTCGCCTATAGAAGTGTCGCCCCATGATTCCAGCGTCGTATATCACGGCTCGCAGTTTGTGCATCGTACGGCCAACGGCGGTGAAAAGTGGGAGACTATCAGTCCCGATCTAACAGCTTTCAAAGATAAATACCAGGTGGCATCGGGCGGACCTATAACGCGAGATATTACCGGAGAAGAGCATTATAGCACGCTCTATTCTATTGAGGTATCGCCGCATAATCCCGATGTAATTTGGGCAGGTGCCAACGATGGGCCGGTACATGTTACCCAAGATGGCGGAGAAAACTGGACCAATATTACGCCCGAAGACTTGCCTGAGGATGGTCGTGTTGATGGCATTGAGCCCTCGCCCCACTCGGCAGGCACAGCCTATATTGCGGTGCAGCGTCGTTTGTTAGATGATTTTCATCCTTATATCTATAAAACAACCGACTTTGGAAAGAGCTGGACGTTGTTAACTAATGGTGAGAATGGCATTCCTGCGGACTATCCAACGCGGGTTGTTCGGGAAGATCCCGATCGCGAAGGCTTATTGTATGGCGGCACCGACTTTGGTCTATTTGTTTCTTTTGATAATGGCCGAAATTGGCAGCAGTTCGAGCAAGGATTGCCCGTTTCGCCCATTACGGAAATTCGTGTGCATAAGAAGGATTTGGTACTGTCGACCATGGGGCGCGGCTTTTGGATTCTCGATAACCTGACGCCCCTACACCAGCTTAACGATGAACTAAGTAAGGTTGAGTATCATCTTTTTGAGCCGCGCGATGCTTATCGCCTGGATTATTGGGGCAGCGGCTCTGATGTACCGCAATACCCGGAATCGGGTGCGATGGTTGATTTCTATTTGGATGAGACCCCCGATGCTCCACTTACCCTGGATATTCTTAACGAAGAGGGTAGGGTGATTCGCCGTTTTGCCGGGAAGATCGGAGATAATGGAGAAACAGAAACGAAAAAGTCTGGTGACACCAATATGATGGCTCCGGGTCCCGAGAAGATTGGAGAACCGGATAGTATCGAAATTGAAAAGGGGCATAATCGCTTTAGCTGGGATCTTCGGTATCCCAATAAAACGGTCGCTTCTTCAGAAGGAGAGCAGTACTTTGGTGTTGGAGCCGGTCCGATGGCAGTACCGGGCAAATATAAGGTGCGGCTAACTGTTGGAGACTGGAGTCAAACTGAAGATCTACAACTGAAGATTGATCCCCGTGTTAAAGCCGACGGAGTAAATAAGGCCGACTTGCAAGAACAGCTGGAGCTCAATTTGAAGATGCGTGATGCCATTGGGAAAGCCCAGAAAATGGCCGCGGCTATAGATACATTGCGCAGTCGAGTGGTTTCGGCAAATGAGGAGGGAGACCTTGCCGAGAATAAGACAGCGTCGGTGAAAGAAAAGCTTGACGAACTACACCGCGAACTGGTGAGCTCCGAGGAGGGAAGCTACCAGCCGCCGATGCTTATCGATCAGCTGGAGTATCTCTATTATATGACGATTTCGGCCGACCAGCGTCCCGGCAATGATGCCTATACCCGCTTTGAAACGCTCAGTTCGGAACTAGAAACAATTTCTAATAGATGGCAGGAGTTTCAGGATAATGCAGATTTACAGCTAACAGTGTACAGTGATCAGTAAACAGTGGTCAGTAAACAGTGGTCAGACAAATTGGGTAATTGAGTGATCTTAGTGCCTTAGTGGTTAATTAAGTGTTGAAGTTCGGAGTTCTGGGTGTTAAAGCACAGAAGTTATTAGGTGATTAATGCGACTGAGTAACAAAGCAACAGAGTGACTAAGTCACAAAGTGAGAAAAACAGGATTCCCTCAATTCTTAATTTTTAATTCTCAATTTCTAATTGTCCCACATCCTGCATCTTGGATCCTGAACCCGCATCACGTCTCACGAATCAGTATCACGCATCACACCCAATTCCTAATTCCAAAATTCGTAATTCCTAATTAACTAGTCCCGCATCAGTTTTTTGTACTGCACGCGCTCAGGATGGTAACGAGAGCCCAACCGTTCTTCGCGGTTGTCCTCATACTCCGAATAGTTGCCGTGGAACCAGTACACCTGACTGTTCCCTTCAAAAGCCAACATATGCGTAGCAATACGATCCAGGAACCAGCGATCGTGCGAGATAACCACCGCACAGCCCGCAAAATCGAGCAGAGCCTCTTCCAGTGCTCGCAGGGTATGCACATCAAGGTCATTGGTAGGCTCATCGAGCAGCAGTACATTTGATTCCTTTTTTAACATCTTGGCCAGATGCACGCGGTTACGCTCTCCGCCCGAGATCTCGCTACAGCGTTTTTGCTGGTCGCTGCCGCTAAAGTTGAATCGTGCCGTATAGGCCCGTGAGTTGATCTCTCGGTCACCCAGCTTGACCGTATCCTTTCCACCAGAGATCTCCTCCCATATCGACTTCTCAGGGTCCAGCGGGCGCTTCTGATTGACGTATCCCAGCTCAACGCTTTCCCCGATCTCAATCTCTCCGCTGTCAGGCTCCTCTTCGCCGGTGATCATTTTAAAGAGAGTAGATTTTCCGGCTCCGTTGGGACCAATAACGCCTACAATGCCGCCCGGGGGCAGGCTAAAGTTCATATCCTCAATAAGCAACCGTTCGCCATAACCTTTCGATACATCATTGGCTTCGATCACCTTATCACCCAGTCGCGGTCCGGCCGGGATAAAGATCTCCATATCCTCACGCTGTTTTCTGCGCTCCTCAGAAAGAAGTTCCTCGTATTTGTTGATACGGGCCTTGCTCTTCGATCGTTTGCCCTTCGGATTTTGGCGAATCCACTCAAGCTCTTTTTGCAGGGTTCTCTGTCGTTTTGATTCCTGCTTTTCTTCCTGTTGTAGACGATTTTGCTTCTGTTCCAGCCACGAGCTGTAGTTGCCTTCAAAAGGAATACCTTCACCGCGGTCGAGTTCCAGAATCCATCCTGCGACATTATCCAAGAAGTACCGATCGTGGGTAACAGCGATAACCGTGCCCTCGTAGCGATCCAGATGCTGTTCCAGCCAGGCCACCGATTCTGCATCCAGGTGGTTGGTAGGCTCGTCCAGAAGCAGTACATCCGGCTTTTGAAGCAGCAATCGGCATAGCGCCACACGGCGTGCCTCACCACCCGATAGCACTTCTACCGAAGTGTCCCCGGGAGGAGTGCGCAGGGCATCCATCGCCTGGTCGAGCTTACTGTCCAGATCCCATGCGCCCATCTGTTCAATTTTTTCTTGTAGCTTTTCCTGCTTGTCGACTAGCTTTTCGATATCGGCATCGGGATCTCCGAAAGCGGCATTAACATCTTCGTACTCCTGTAGCAGGTCGATCTTATCCTGCACGCCTTCCTGCACAATTTCTTTGACAGTCTTATCAGGATCCAGCTTCGGCTCCTGTGGCAGCATCCCAAAAGTAATTCCCTTTTGCCGCGATATTTCGCCCCGGTACTCCTCATCATTGCCGGCGATAATATTCAGCAGGGTACTCTTCCCGGATCCGTTATTACCGAGAACACCGATTTTGGCGCCATAGAAGAAGGAGAGATAGATATCTTTGAGAACAAAGTTGTTGGGCTTATAGACCTTGCTGACCCCAACCATCGAGAATATTACTTTCTGATCACTCACGGAGATAATAAAATTGAATTAAGAATAAAATGAATGGACTTCAAAACAATGGATGAAGATAAGCATAATCACCACTTAAAGTCACACTTTTTCGTTGAGTTCGGAGTGTTGTAGTACGAAGTTCTAAGTGTTGGAGTTTTCAGTGAACAGTGATTGGGCGATTAAGTTTTAAGTGTAAAGTGTTAAGCAGTTGGCCCCCAATATCCAACTTCCAGGAACCTGTATCTGCCCTCACGTATCACGATTCACTCGTCACGTATCATTCCTAATTCCAAGATTCTTAATTCCTAATTCTCTTGGTGAGTCCTTTTAGGAAATAGCGCAGAATTTGGTCGCCACACTCCCGGTAGTTCTCATGTCCCTCACGACGGAACAGGGCACTCATCTCAGGCTTGGATATCGAAAATCCGCCTAGCTCCAGTACATCATGCATATCTTCTTCGCGGAGCTTAAAGGCCACCCGCAGTTTCTTTAGCACAATATTATTCGTGATGGGAGTTTTGATCGGCCGCGGTGGGTGCTTATCACTTTTGCCGCGCTTGTAGTAAATAAGCCCATCCAGGAAATGCCCCATCAGTTCGTGACTACAATCCGGCCCCTTTTCACCCTCCGGCAGGTCCTGGGTTTCAAAAATAGCAGATACTTCTCCGCGTTTAGGTTTGTATCCCCGAAGCTTTAGAATTTTGGCAATTTCGTGATCATCGATATCCAGCATATAGCGTATGCTCTGGATGACGTTGTCATTTCTCATAAATGGGGAAGCGGGTAAAAAAATTAGAAGTGGTTCGCTGAAAGGTACGGTTTTGTAGAGGCGAAAGACACTTATTTTTTCAGTGATCAGTGATCAGTGATTAAGTTTTAAGTGTGAATTCTTAAGGTTCGGGAGTGATTGGGTGATTAAGTTGGGTAGATGACCGATGACCGACGACTGACCGCATCGAACATCTAAATTCTAACCTTCACGCATCACTCATCACGCATTACGTCTCACGTATCTCCCCAATTCTTAATTCTCAATTCCTAATTCCTAATTCCTAATTACCCCGCATCCTGCAACCGGAATCCTGCATCTTGAGATATAGTTTTGTTTATTGTTGTTCAATGATCAGTCAAATCAATTGGTGATTGTATATGGATGAGCAAGCTCCGGGAAAAGCAACGCTGCAAGAACAGGTTGAAGAGCGAGAATCCACAGAGCAGCAAAAATACGGAACCTTCGGTGGAGTATTTGTTCCAACATTATTAACCATTTTAGGGGTTATCTTATTCCTGCGCCAGGGCTGGGTAATCGGGAACGCCGGACTGCTGGGCGGATGGCTTATCATTACGCTTGCTTTCGTGATTGTGACTTTTACAGCCCTTTCCATGTCGTGTATTACCACCAATATTCGCATCAAAGCAGGTGGTGCGTATTCGATCATATCGCAGTCACTTGGCTTAGAAGTGGGCGGCAGTGTGGGCGTGCCCCTATACCTGGCACAGACCTTCGCTATTACGATGTATATATTTGGTTTCAGGGAGGGTTGGTTATATATCTTTCCCGATCATTATGCTCTCGTAGTTGATATTGCGGTATTTGGGATACTGTTTCTGGTAGCATATATGAGCGCGAAGCTCGCTTTTCGCATTCAGTATATTATTCTGGCAGTCATTGTCGGGGCGCTGGTATCGGTGGGAGCCACCGTATTTACGGGCGTGATGGACCAAAGCATTCAGTGGTGGGGGACCTTTCCCGGGGCACCCGAAAGTGATTTTCAGGGCGTAAGTTTCTGGGTAGTCTTCGCAGTACTTTTTCCCGCAGCCACAGGCATCATGGCCGGAGCAAATATGTCGGGTGAGCTAAAAAATCCCAAGAAAAGTATACCGCTGGGGACCTTGTCGGCCATCGCGATAAGTTATGTAATTTACATGGCTTCGGGCTATTGGATGGCCAAAGTGGCTCCGGTTGATGAGCTGGTAAGTAATTATAACGTGATGATAGATTACGCGCTCTGGGCACCGGCGGTACTTGGGGGACTGTTAGGGGCTACCTTTTCTTCGGCCCTGGCATCTATTGTAGGTGCTCCGCGTATCTTGCAGGCACTGGGTCATCACAGAATATTCCCCGGTGGAGATAGGTTTTCGGAGCTAGCTGAAAATGGGGAACCCCGCAATGCGATCTTACTTACCGGTGGACTGGTACTGGTCACGCTACTGCTTCGGGATTTAAATACCATTGCCCCGCTCATTACCATGTTCTTCTTGATCACCTATATGATGATCAATTTAGTGGTTTTTATTGAACAGCAGATGGATATGATCAGCTTTCGTCCAACATTCCCCATCCCCAAATTTGTGCCCTTTCTGGGTACGGTGGGCTGCCTGTTTACCATGTTTATTATCAACTCTACTTTTGGACTTATTGCCCTCAGCCTGGTGATTGTTATCTACCTGTATCTTACCAACAGAAAACTTGAGGTACCCTACGGGGATATGCGAAGCGGCCTCTTTGTATCTCTGGCCGAGTGGGCAGCCAAACGCGTTTCCTTACTTCCCGAAAATAACGAACGGGCATGGAAAGCCAATCTCTTAGTACCCGTGCGCAGTGCCCGGGAGTTACGAGGCAGCTTTAGTCTTATTCGCAACCTGGTATATCCCAAGGGATCACTAAAACTGGTGGGTATGGGGGGAAGCAACGGCAGCAGCCATTTTGGCGAATCGCTGATGGACTTTGCCATGTCGTTCAGCCGTGAAAATGTATATACCCGGTGGAGTATTATCGATTCGGATGATTTCAAGGAAGGAGTGTTGACTTCGTTGCAGACCCTGCAGGGCACATTTTTCAAGCCGAATATCCTTTTCCTTCGATTGCCGACCCACAAACGGTACGACGAGGAGATCCACTCTATCATCAACGAGGCACGGCATAATAACATGGGGATACAGCTGTATGTTGAGGATCCCATAGCTCAGTTGGGCAGGAGCTCTGCGATTAATGTGTGGATACGAGAACAGAGCCCTGGCTGGGATCTGAGTATGGAGCTCGGCAATGTGGACCTGGCCCTGCTGACGGCCTACAAATTAAAGGTCAATTGGGATGCCCAGATGAGGGTTATTACTGTGGTCGATGAACCGCAGGTTGAAGCAGCGTATCGCTATCTTGATAACCTGCTGGATGCGGCCCGTCTGCCGGAAGTCCTTAAGCATGTGGAAATTGGCGCTTTTAACGAAGCATTACAAAACGCCCCGCAAGCCGATCTTGATCTCCTGGGATTACCTAATGATCCGAACCTGGATGAGCTTCGTTCTTATGTGGAAACTACCCAGTCGGCATGCGTATTTGTTGCTGATTCGGGCAACGAAAATATCCTGGCCTGATACTGGAATGTCTAACTGTCGCTCCATTCCGTAACCTGAATTCTGTATCCCGCATTACGTTTCACGCGTCACGAATCACGTTCTCTTCAGAAATAGCAATTGAAGATGACGACAGATTTTAGTAGCTAATGGTATACTTATTAATCAATCATTTTATAGCATGAAAAAAGTAATTTTTACGGCACTGTTGGTCGGCGGATTTGTATTACTCTATTTCGGATACGACGAGTACCAATCTTTTCAATCAGAAGTGGATAAATTCTTTGGGGGTTCCGGTTCCGACAAAGCGATCTGGATGATGGTCGGTGGGGCAGCCGCTACCGTTGGCGGGGTCGTGGGGTTGTGGAAAGAGAAATAAGCAACGTTGGTCATTGCAATTCACCGGCCGGGGAGAAGCAATATCCGTAACAAAGAGACGGTGTGGTTAGGGGGATTAAGTGACTGAGTTACGAAGTACGACCGATGACGGACGACTGATGACCGACAACCGACCGCATCGAACATCTCGCCTCTAGCATCCAAATTCCAACATCCAACTTCGTGCATCCCGCATCACGCCCCACTCATCACCTGTTCCCCCAATTCGTAATTTTTAATTCTCAATTCCTAATTATCCCGCATCCTGTATCTTGGATCCTGAAACTATTGCCCTTTAGATACTACGCGGGCCTATTCCGTGAGATTACTTTTATTAATACCTAAACAACAACGCCCGTCATTGCGCGGTGCCCCGTTTTACGGGGAGGAGTACCGTGGGTTGTCGGTACGACGTGGCAATCTCCGGGAAATGATTGGTTGGCGGGTGAAGGCTAACCTTTAACTACTACGTACATCCACCCCGCTCCGCCTAGTCGGAAGAGCACCATAAACAGGTTTTAAAAAGACAGAATCTGTTCCAACTCATGGTTCTTATAATAATGTCGACCCTTTATCTCCCTTTTTTCCACCACGCCCATCTCATGCAGTTTATTGAGATAATTGCGAGCAGTATTCTCAGCATACAGATCCGCATCCGTTAAATGGCTCACCTTTGTAAATGGTTGCACAAAAATTGCATCAATCAACTGGCCCGGCCGCTGGAAGTTTTGCTCCCGTTCCACCGCATCCAGAATGGTCTCTTTGGCTTCTAGGATCTCATTGATTTTGCGATAGGTCAGACGTGCCGTAGAATCAACAGCCCGAAGGATATACAGAATCCAAGATTCCCAATCTCCGCGCTGTGATACACCTGCCAGTGTATCGTAATATTCCTGTTTGTGATCGATGATATACCTGCTGAGATAGAGAATCGGCAGTTCCAGGAGCTCAGCCTGCGTCAGATAGTGGATGTTCAGAATTCGTCCCACACGTCCATTACCATCGCGGAAAGGGTGAATGGCCTCAAATTGAAAATGTGCGATAGCCATCTTTAACAGTGGCTCTTTAGGCGGAATGGAATCATCATTCAGAAAATTCACAAGGTTTTGCAGCTTCTTCCGCAGTACCTCTTTCCCTTTGGGCGGCGTATATATTCGCTTACCCGCGTTAGGACCGCTGCCAGCCTGGCGAATATAGGTCGTGGCAAAAGGAGGGCGGATTCCGTCACGAGCCTCCTTTATTTCGCGGTATAGGTTGATAAAGTAATCGATATCAAAAGCGCCGTGTTCCTGCAAGTATGCGTGTCCCTTCCAGATCGCCTCGCGGTATCGAAGCACTTCTTTCGTGGGAGCCGATACATTAACATCAAACCGGCTGTCACTGAATGCCTGGTAGAGATCATCATTGGTCGTGAATACGTTTTCGATTGCACTCGAATCTTTCGCCTCCTGCAGGGTAATACTGTTAATTAGTATCGCTTGATTGGGGATAGCTACACTGCGCCCCGCCAGCAAGCCCATCGCCTCTTTCGCCCGCCCAAGTTGCTCATAGATTTCCACATTTTTATAGAGCTCCTCATTGATGGGGAGCAGGGGTAGCCCATTCCAGGGCACGTCCCGATCGGGATTGGTATGATAGAGCGGCTGTTGAGGCATTAAAATATCCTTCATTTAAGGTTTGGCATGGCTTCCAGCCTCAAGATAAGGGTTTTATGGATGGTATACATTAAAAATATACATTTTTAATGTATGGTGTATGTTGCGGCCTTAACCATAGGTTGGGATGAACAGCCATACATTAAACAGCGGCTGTCATTGCGAGGAGTACCGTGGGTTGGCGGCACGACGTGGCAATCTCCGGGAAATGATTGGTTGACGGGTGAAGGCTATCCTTTAGCTACTACGCGAGCTCATAAAGAGAGACTGCCGCGGTCCTCCGAAAAAATCGTCGGAATCCCTCGCAGTGACACTGCTTTTTTAAAAAACAACGCTCGTCATTGCGAGCGTAGTGGAACGTAGCGCGGCAATCTCCAAGAAACAGCTGGTTGATGTATGGAGGCTCTTCTGTTGTTACTAGCTGCCTAAGCAAAAGTGATCACTACGGTTTTACGATAGCCATTGCAACCCACCCCGCTCCGCCTGTCGAGCACCCTAAACTACGCTAAATTTACTTTGGCTAACTTTAATGCTTTCTCATTAGCTTCGTTTAGCAAAGCCTCCCGTGGAGGGGACTGATACAAAGTGTGCCTGAAATAGCTCCCGAGTTCGGGGTTTGCAAACAGCGAATCACCCGCCTTTCTTCAAGTAACGGGCTAACTGAAAACTGATCAATTATAACTGACCAAATCCATAATAATCAGCTACTGCTTTATAATCCGAAATATCCAGCTGCTCTGGGATAATGGATTTTATCTGTGTTGTTTGATCATCGGTACTACTGGATTCAATACGAAGAATTTCGATGTGATCATACGCTTCCCCGGATCCGGTTTGTAGATTGAGCGTAAAAGAAGACCCCCTGTGAAACACCCTGTATTCACTGGATCCATTTAGCCCCCATCCCGGCATATGATAGGTATAACTTCCAACTTGTAAATAGACTACCCAAGCACTTTCCTCCGGATCAGTAACTCCGGAAATGCTGGCAGAAGCATAATCATCAGCCGAAAAATCATGACCGGGAAAGATATACCGTGTTACATTGGCATTACCATCCGCCCCCTTCAGGTTCAATGGAGTACCCCACCCGTTACTAACCTTGTTAGGTTTTGTTTTAGGTCCATAAAGCTCGTAATTGGCTTTATCCAGATAGTAGTCACCAACGGTGCCTATCGTGGCATCGGGCGGGCCGCTGCCGGAATAAGTTTTACTGCCGTCAACGCCATCTTGCCCATCGGTGCCGTCTTGACCATCATCACCCATCAATACGATACCGGGACTTCCCCAGCCGTTGCTGTCTTTGGGTCCGTACAGCTCACCGGTATTTTGATCCAGGTAATAATCGCCATTCTTGCCGATATCAACAGTTGGGGCTCCTTGGTCGGCATAGATGACACTTCCATCCTCACCGGACGGACCAACCGGCCCTTGGGGACCTTCAATCCCTTGTGCGCCTTCAGGTCCCTGCGGGCCCTCACAGCTTACCAATGTTAACAAACAAGCTGCTGTTATAAATAAAAAGCTCTTCACGAATAGTTGTCTCAAGGTTGGTAGCATAAATAAATACTATAGAGTTGGAGGGTATTGTGTTAAAATACTTGGCTTACTATAAGCATATGCGGGCTGGCAATAGAAACAGGCTCAAAAAATTCTCAAACATCAATGCCCGTCATCGCGAACCGCCGCCCGGCAAAGAAGCAATCTCCTGTAACAAAGAGACTGTGTGATTAGGGGATTAAGTAACTGAGTGACTAAGTTGCAAAGTACGACCGATTACGGACGACTGATGACCGACGGTAATGTCCCTATACTTGTGTAAAAATTGAGAAG
>NZ_JAALLS010000017.1 GCF_011059105.1 Fodinibius halophilus
TTCTCACATTTTTACACACTAATTGAGACTTGACCATGAACGACGACGGTAAACATCCAGTATCTACTATCTAAACTCTTTACGAGTCATTTATTACGCCTCACTTACCGTACCAAATCCTAATTCCCAATTCGTAATTCCTAATTCTCAATTCCTAATTACCCCGCATCTTGTATCCTGAAACTGTTGTCCTTCAGATCCTAGGTGAGCTAAGAGAAGGAGACTGCCGCGGTTTTCCGGGAAGTTGTTGGAAGCCCTCACCGTAAAACGGAGCACAGCGCAGTGACACTGCTTTAATTTTTAAAAACAACGCTAGTCATCGCGAGCGAAGTGAAACGCAGCGCGGCGATCTCCTTGACATAGTTGGTTGATGCACGAAGGCTACCCTTTAGCTAGTACATACACCCACCCCGCTCCGCCTGTCGGCCGAGCACCCTGAACTACGCTAAATTTACTTTGGCTAACCTTAATGCTTTCTCATTAGCTTCGTTTAGCAA
Organism: Fodinibius halophilus; assembly: GCF_011059105.1. GTDB lineage: Bacteria > Bacteroidota > Rhodothermia > Balneolales > Balneolaceae > Fodinibius > Fodinibius halophilus. Next base: position 498 of record NZ_JAALLS010000017.1, read on the forward strand.
AGCCTCCCCGGGAGGGGACTAATATGGAGTATGATTTAAGATTCCTACTGAAATTCAGCGTTTTGCAGGATGATATTAAAGCTGATAGCCTCAGCGAAAAGGCTATTTACCAAATAACCGGCACCAAAAAATCCCCTCTAGAGAGTTTTACTGCTCGAAGCCGTACCTGCGTCGGAAACTTCGGCAGATTAATACCTTGGCGTAGTGCAGGGGGGCTTCCGGTGGGTGTCCGAAAGGTCGGGGTGTGTAAAGGTTCAGATATTCTTTGTTACCTAGTCACCACGTCGCTGAAAAAATAATCGAGAGGAGCGGCGTTTTTCTACTTTTCGTCGTGCCCGGTTAGCCAGGAAATTTAGATGATTACGGTATTCATTTTTTGTGACCAAAAAACGAATCAAAAAAAGTCTTGGTGGGAATCGCAGATTTTGGACTTGCAATAACAAGAATATAAAAATTGCTCTATCTCATTCGTCATTATTCTCAATACAATGTTCCGACCGATTCCCCCAAACCCCCAACATTCTAAACCCCCTAAGATGGGTTGCATGTTTCTGAACTTCTCACAATTCACAAGACCAGGTTAAAACCGTTAGTTGGTCTTCGGATCTCCATCCCAGCACCAAAAATCCCCTCTTGCCGTGCCCCGTTCTACGGGGTAACTTAGTTACTTAATCACCCAATCACCTTCTTAAAAGCCACCTTGCCTCATTTACCGGCACTTCCGGCGGAAGAGATTATAATGGGACTAATTAAAGTGTCGCTGATGTTAGGGTTAGCTTTTGCGGTTTTGGGAAGGAGTGTGTGGAGAAATATTAAGCTGTTTGCTTTAACAACGCTGTTGATAACCTCTATTTCTAAAGATCAGTGATAAGAGCCATTTGGTGGTTGAAACTACCAGTTTGTGGGAGGAGGGAGGAATGATTATTATTGGATGAAATAAGCTCAAAAAGGTGTCATGAATCATGATTCCATACAGGCGAAGTTATCGATGAAGTTGTGAAATTATTAAGTGATAAACTGTTGAGATTTCTGGTACTTCTACTAACTTGAGCACCCAATAAATTTTAAAAATTCTTCAAATTGTAATGTCAGAAAAACTCAAGATTAAATTTGCTGGAAGATTTATAGATTTGTTAGGGCAACAAATGTATGGAGGGCCTGTTCCAGCCGTTGCTGAACTTGTTGCTAACGCATGGGATGCTGACTCTAAAAAGGTTGAAATTAAGGTGCCTGAAAACTTGACTGATGATTCCGTAATTGTGGTTAAGGATAATGGAAGAGGCATGACGTTTGAAGAGCTAAATAAATTTTATCTTAATGTGGGCTATGAACGAAGGAAAAAAAGAGGAGAAAAAACAGAGGGCGGAAGACCTGTAATGGGGAGAAAAGGAATTGGTAAGTTAGCTGGCTTCGGAATTGCAGAAGATATTGTATTACGCTCTGTTAAAGATGGTAAATTAGTCGAGTTTACTCTGAATTATGCAGAGTTAAGGAATAAGAAAGAGTTGGATGGTTTTGAATTTATTCCTAATAAAATTGAAAAAACTTCAGAGAAAAGTGGAGTTACAGTAATCTATCAAAACCTTAAACTAGAGCGTTCAATTAATAGGGAGCGCTTTAAAAAAAGTATGGCTCGAAGGTTTGCTTTGAATACAGAACAGATGCAAATCTTAGTCAATGGAGATGCATTAAAAAAGGATGATTTTGAATTTGAACATCGGATTCCTTCAAAAGGTTGGCAAAAAGAAGAGATTGAAGAATTTGGTGAAGTAGAATATTGGTTTGGTTTTACAAAAAATACAATTGATGAACCTGAGTTACGTGGCATTTCTGTTTTTGCAAGAGATCGTGTTGCTCAATTCACTCCATTTTTCTTTAATCTAAGTGGTGGAATTACAGGCCAAGTTGGACTTGAATATTTAACAGGCCAGGTAAAGGCAAATCAACTAGACGAAAAAGATGATTACATAGCAACTGATAGACAAACAGTAAACTGGCAATTTAATAAGCCTCAGATTTTAGAAAAATGGGGGAAAGGAAAGATTAAAGAACTTTGTAAAAATTGGAAAAAAAGAAGAGATCAGGCAAAACGTGATAGGTTCAAACATGAATATTCCGAATTTAATGAGCGGATTCAAAGGTTGTCGACTCAAGAAAAAGAAGATATTACTTCCGCACTAGACAAAATCGCTTTAATTGAGAGAATCAATGAGGAAGATTTTAAAACCATTGCTGGTTCTATGATACAGGGAGTAGAACGAGAAAGTGTTAGAAAAGTAATAAAAAGAATTAATGAAACTGAAGAAGGGGCTCTTCCTGAGTTAATTCAAGCAATTAAAGAGTGGGATATTATTAGTGCAGTTTCAACTGCAGAAGTAATTTTTGGTAAAATTGAAATAATAGAACAGTTCAAAAAACATATAGATAATAGAATACCGGAGAAGAGTCCTCAGGGCAAATTAGATATGCAGGATTTTATTAAGGATTATCCTTGGTTGCTTGGACAAAAGTATGAACATTTAACTCCTGCTGATTTTCATCATGAAAAAGGGGTTGACAAATGGATAGAAGAGGTACTCAAAGATACTAATAAAGAATTTAGCAGTGGGACCAAAAGAGAAAACCGTCGCTTTGATCTACTTTGTATGACAAACGATTGGCAAATCGTAATATTAGAATTGATGCGCCCAGGTTTATCAATTGATTATGATCATGTGATGCGACTCAATAGATATGTAACAAGGGTTAAAACAGCAATTGAAACAAAGGGCACGGCCTCCGAATTTAGTGGAATGAATGTAAAAGGAATTTTAATTGCAGATAAACGAAATAATGACCCTTCCTTAAATGAAACCATAAATAATCTGAATACTACATTAAAAACAGTCACTTGGGATAGTTTGTTTGAAACAGTTCAGGGTAGATATAAAACTTATTTAGATATTTTAAAGATGAAAGCACCTGAAGACCCAAGAATTAAAGGATTAGTAGATTTAAATTGAGATCAATGAATACCTATATTTCAGCAGATTTATTCTCAGGTTGTGGCGGACTCTCAGCGGGAATGTCTGAAGCTGGCTTTGATGTGAAAGTGGCTATTGAGAATAATGAATATGCAATTAAAACTTTTAAAAAAAACCATGGAGATTGTGAGGTAATATCAGAAGATATTAGAAAAATATCGCCTGAAGAGGTTCAAGAATATTTAGGTGATAATATATTGCATCTACTTGCCGGTTGCCCTCCTTGCCAAGGGTTCTCTTCAATCAGAAAATTGAACAAAAAAAGAAGCAGAAAAGACCCACGCAATGCATTGGTCGATGAGTATTTAAGATTTGTTGAAGGAATTAAGCCATTGACTATAATGATGGAGAATGTACCCGGCCTGGAAAGTTACTATAAGTTTGATGATTTAATTCGGGGGTTAAAAAAACTGGATTATAAACTAGACTATAGAGTAGTTAATGTTAAAAACTATGGAGTTCCTCAGAGCAGGCGACGCCTTGTTTTAGTAGGTTCATTATTAGGAGATATAGAGGTAGCTGAAGAAACCGGTGAAGCGAAAACAGTTAGAGAAACATTTGATGAAATCGAGTCATTTGAAGAAACAACAGATCCTCTTCATAAAATAACTGTTAACCATACAAAAAGAATTCAGAAGTTAATTTCCGAGGTCCCGCATAATGGGGGAAGTTTGAGTGATGTAGATCCCGAATATTTGTCTTGTCATCAAAAAGAAAATGTAGGTTTTAATGATGTTTATGGTCGCCTAAGATGGGATGATTACTCTACAACCATTACCGGAGGCTGTTTAAATCCGTCAAAAGGAAGATTCCTACATCCGGAAGAAGATAGAGTGATTACTCCTCGTGAAGCATCTTTATTACAGACATTTCCAAAGGATTATAAATTTTCAACAGACATGCCCAAGAATGCCTTGGCTTCTATGATTGGTAATGCCCTACCTCCGAAATTCAGTTATATACAATCAAATAATATTAAAGAACATTTAAACCAACAGTTACAATAATTAAGTTTTAGCAATTTGAGTGAGACAATAAGTACCAAAAGCTCAATAAAAGTTATGTTTGTGTGTAAATATTCAACAAACCTTTAACTCACTCTCTTATTACACTGCATTTATAGAAGAAAATGAGGTAATAATTAAAGGACGGGATATACCTTCTAGAGAGCCTCATATGGACTCTGCAGTTCTTGATTCTCTGTGGTTTCAAATAATCCTCGACTCTTGTTCTTTTTTGGATGAGTGGGACAGTATATTAGGCGTAAAGACAGAAAAAAAATTTAGAAATAGAATACTCAAAGTAAAAAAAACAGCAGCGGTTGCTTCAAGAGCAGTTAGATCTTGGAAAGATCTTCGAGACTTTAGAAATGAAGTGATTGCACATAACTTCAGAGACAAGACATATAATTTCACATTTGATAGAATGGCCCATTATGATTGTCCTCAATCCCATGATGAGCTTTGGTATTTGGTCAATTTTATTGATCGTATGGCAAATGTTTTAGCAAATGAGTTCCCCAAAAAATCTGCAGATATTTTGAAAGAATTTCCTAGAACAATGGGCTCTGAAGAGCATAGAGCAAATAGAAAAAGTTTACAGGAATTAAATGAGTTGCTTAAAAAAGTAGATAAAGAAATTTCATTTCATAAAGAGAAGTAATTAACAATCTTATATGATATAAAGCATTAAAAAATGGCTGATATCTTCTCAGAAGATAAAAGATCTGAAATTATGAGCAACATCGGGTCCAAGGATACAAAACCCGAATTGTTCATACGAAGTCTCACGCATCGTATGGGCTACCGCTTTCGGCTTCACAGAAAAGATCTACCCGGCACCCCCGATTTAGTTTTTCCCAAGTATAATAGTGTTATTTTTGTACATGGTTGTTATTGGCACGGTCATGAAGACTGTAAAAAAGCATCCATTCCTGATACCAATACAGAGTTTTGGAAGAATAAGATCCAAAAAAATATAGATCGAGATCACAGGAACTATAAAGAATTGGAAGAGTTGGGTTGGGAGTATTTAATTATCTGGCAATGTGAAATTAGGGAAGAAAATATTCCTGAACTCAAAAAGAAAATAGATAGTTTTCTGCAGGAATAATTAAATCTGTTTTATCTCCCTGTTTTAAACTCCTCATACCGCTCTTCCAGTGCCTCTTGGCTGGGCAGAAATTGTTGTTTGTCAGGCAGTAATATCTGCTCGCGGTCCCAGGCTAAGGTGTCATCAATATTTTCGCCTCTGTTTTTCAGCCAGGCAGATAGTTTTATTTGGTAGTCGGGCCGAATGCTGAGCAGCTGTTTGTCAAACATCCAGTGATGGGTTTTACACAGGGCCAGTCCATTGCGGGGATCGTCGTTCTTACTTCTGTTCCAAGGTATAATATGAGCGCCTTCAACCAGCGATTTCCCACTAGGGGTTTGTACTTTGGCCCGGCAGATGGCACAGCGGTGGGTATAATTCTGACGGACATTTATCCGAAAGCCCTGTTTGCGCTGCTGTTTCTTTTGCCATGAGTAGGAGGGAGCGTTATCATCCGTATGATATTTTTCAAACGGTTCTGCGGCCAGCAGTTCCAGCTGCTCGGCATAGCGGTACGCCCCAATGTTTATCCGATGTATACTCTGTATCTCTTCCCGAAGATCTTCCGAAAAATAGTGCCGGATGATGGTTGAACTGATACGCTGTTGTCCCTCCTCATCCTGCATCATCGCAAATAGCTGATCATCCATCCGGGCATGGCTAAGGCGCTTCATCAATCCGCCCAGCGACGGGGAGTTGCTGTATGGGGTCATGCCCTCCCGGTAGTGTAAATCCCAAAAGGGTTCGCTCTTCATATGGAAGAAGGGGAGGGCGATGGTTGTTTTACGATCTTCGCCCATTATCCTATTCCAGTAGCGAAAGAAGGTTTCTATCAGATCCTGGGTTAAGGTAATTCTCGGATCATCAATCCAGCCGATCTCAATGCCATCCAGAATACTGAGCAGTAAAAAGGGTTTATGGGGTGCCCGTTGGAAAGTCCGCTGATCCCAAGTCGTGGAATCTTTGTTGGCGTTTAGATCTTTTAACGATGATAGAATCTCTTTCTGAGTCATATTGATTGTTAATCGATATTGCAGTCGAAAGCAGTATAGGTTTATTTATTCAGAAAGTCAGGTTGGATGGGTTTTTTGGACAGGAGCCTACAGGCAGGGAGAGGAGCGCCTTGTTAATACGTAGATTGAGCGGAATGGAAATTGGGCTAAAAAGCACGACCGATGACAGACGACCGACGACGGTAAAAAAATCCAGTATCTACTATCTAAACTCTTTACGAATCACGTATTATGCCTCACTTACCATACCAATTCGTAATTCTCAATTCCTAATTTTTAATTATCCTGCAACAAAGAAGCTGTGTGATTAGGGGATGAAGTGATAGACTTACAAAGTACGACTGGCGACGGACGACTGATGACCGACCGCATCGAACATCCAATTCCTAATTATTAATTCTCAATTCCTAATTATCCCGTAACAGCCGTTCTCGCAATAATAGAGGTTATTCATCTCCCTCAGAGGCATCAGAAGAAGCATGCGCATGTTCTTGCAGTTCTGAGATAAGAGCGTTTAGGTCTTGTTGTCGATCGGTGTACTGTTCGCCCATCTTCTTGTTCTTGTGCACCAGGGTAGTGAGCTTATCAAGGTGTTCTTGGGCGGTCGTAACTTCTTCCAGCAAATCCTGGATGGTGGTATGAAAGGAGTTGCTGTCGTCATTGAGGCGGGCTATTTCTACTTTGCCCGTATTGTGAATAAGCCGAAGGATCAACAGAAACTTTTCGATCTCTTCTACATTTGTCAGCAACTTTTTGAGGTAGTTGGGCAATTCTCCCAGTCCATTTTTGATAGTGGAAAGGCGAGGCAGAAAGGCATCGTAAAGCAGTTCGATAGATTTATCTGCGGTGATGGTCGATTTCTTTCCCACATAAGCGTCAGCGGCAATTTCGTCCATAAAGTCGATGGTCATCTCTACCTGTAGTTTTGAAGCTACAATTTCGAAGTTCAGCATCCCAACCAGGTCGCTGACTCCCTGGATGTTATCCTTCATTTCAAGGAGTTTCTCTTCACCCTCAATAGACTGTTCGCCCATCTGTTCGGCAATTACGGAGAGGGCAATATCATCTTGGTCCAGCTTTGACGAGCCGATCTGGGCATTAATAGACAGCAACAGAATGGAACGGGCCAGCTCCAGGATGTAATCAGAATATTGCACCAGGTCTTGATGCATATCTTGCAGTGAATTGAGTGAGATTACCAGTTCCTGGAGTACCGGTTCTAGTTCCAGCAGAGCCTCGGGCACTTCTTCGGTATGGCTGCGGGTGGTATCGGTAGTCTTGGCCAGGGCTTCTTCGCGCTGGTGCATCTCCTGCTGCAGGGCGTTCCACATAAACTCTTCATAATCGGAAAAACCTTCGTTTTTAAGGAGTTCAAGAAGATATTCTTCGGACTGCTCCATAGCTTTGCGCTTGCCGATCTCCTCTTCTTTAGCTTGCTCAACCTGTAATGTCTCACTATAGATATCTTTTATCTTGTCAAAAAGATCACTTGTAGGTTTCAGACGTATTGAGAGGTATCCACCATCACAAGGGAAGGCAAGGGCTTTGACCCAATAGTAGGTTCCGTCTTTGGCCATGTTTTTTACATAAGCGGCGACCGGTTTGTCGGCTTTTAGCCGATCCCAAAAGATTTTAAATACTGCCCGGGGCATATCGGGGTGGCGAATGAGCTTATGGGGTTGGCCGATAATTTCCTCGTGATCGAATTTGCTGACCCGCTCAAATATTTCGTTGATAAACGTCATATTTGACTTAGGGTCGGTGACAGAGAAAAAGAGCTCGTGAATTTTAAATGGACTCTCCTGATTGGTGGGAACAGCAGTTCGCAGATCTTTTAGTTTTTTTTCAGATATCATAGTGATGAAATATGGATGCTAGTTGACACCACTTTTTATCGTCTCTTTACTGAAAATCTTTAATTATTGGTGTTTTGGGGATAAGCCCGGAAAAAATTGTTGGGATTGCTTTGAAAAAGCGTTGATGGGGGGGGTACTGGTGGATGGATCATACTAAAAGGCGGATGGATACCCTTTCAAAAGATGCAAGTTTGTGCTAGGTTAGGGAAATATTCGTTCCGACGCAGAGCATCGGAACGAGATAAAAGTAGTTATCCTCCGGCACTACGTTAAAACTTCGAGGCGCATAGCTGCACCTCCTTCTGTTTACATTACCGATCCTATTATAGTCGGAGCCATAAAGATGATTAAAGTATTCATTTTTTGTGACCAAAAAACGAATCAAAAAAAGTCTTGGTGGGAATCGCAGATTTTGGACTTACAATAGCAAGGATATGGAAGGTGCTCTATCACATTCGTCATTATTCTCAATACAACGTTCCGGCCGATTCCCCCAAACCCCCAATAGGTTGAAACCGTAAAATTGGGGGGGCATATTTATGAACTTATCACAATTCTCAGGTCCAGATCGTAACCGTAAATTTGGCACCAGGCCTCCTCGAGAATGATATGATTTTTATTACAAGGCCATCAACGCTTGTCATTGCGCGGTGCCCCGTTTTACGGGGAGGAGTACCGTGGGCTGTCGGGACGACGCGGCAATCCCCATGAAATAGTTGGTTGATGTGCAAAGGCTACCCTTCAGCTACTACGCGAGCTAAGAAAGGGAGACTGCCGCGGGCTTCCGGGAAATCACCGGAATCCCTCGCAGTGACATTGCTTCTTTGTTATCGTGTAAGTTCCTCATAGAAGTATCGTCAGTTCGGGTTTAACTCTTCAATTAACTCTAATTTCTTCTTTCGAGAGCCTGCCTTAATCTGCTTTTCCCGGTCAATGGCATCCTGCGGATGGTTATATTCCTCAATATACACCATTTTTGTGCAGTTATAGCGTTTGGAAAAGCCATCTATCAATTGTTGCTTGTATTGCCAACCCCGTTTTATAATATCACTCGTCATACCAGTATAGAGTACGGTGTGATGGGCGTTGCTCATGATATAGACGTGATATTTTTTTGCCATAAGATAGTAAGATCTTTTTGAGAAGTGTCCCTTACAATCCTTTTTAACCAACGCTCGTCATTGCGAGCGGAGTGGAACGCAGCGCGGCAATTTCCAAGACATAGTTTCTAATAGTTTGAAGGTTGCCCTTTAGATACTACGCGGGTCTATTCTGGGAGATTTACTTCGTCGTTATAAGCAACTCCTCCCCGTAGAATGGGGCACAGCGTAATGACACTGCTTTTATTAATACTCATAATACTCAACCATCAACGCTTGTCATTGCGAGGAGTACCGTGGGTTGGCGGGACGACGCGGCAATCTCCATGAAATAGTTGGTTGATGTGCAAAGGCTACCCTTCAGCTACTACGCGAGCTAAGAAAGGGAGGCTGCCACGGTTTTTCGGCGGCTGCCCGTAAGGTGGGGTGTGTAAAGTAAAGGCCAGATATTCTTTGTAGAGGGCTTTGCAAAACCTTTGATTTCGTCATTCTGAGCTTGTCGAAGAATCTCCAGTATCCATCTGCTGCCGTTGAAAGGGAAATCCTTCATTACATTCAGGATGACTGCCTGGTTTTGCAAAGGTCCCTTGTAATGATACGTTGGTTAAATGGATCTTACGGATACGCCCAAAGAGGAGTGGCATGTTTTGATTTTTTTGTGGTGCTCGGTTGTACGGGGATTGGCAGGTGATTGCTGTATTCATTTTTTGTGACCAAAAAACGAATCAAAAAAGTCTTGGTGGGAATCGCATATTTTGGACTTACAGTAACAAGAATATAAAAATTGCTCTATCTCATTCGTCATTATTCTCAATGCAACGTTCCGGCCGATTCCCCCAAACCCCCAAAATTATAAAACCGTAAAATTGGTTGTATATTCCTGAATCTCTCACAATTCTTAAGCCCAGGTTTTAATCGTCAATTCTTTACTGGCCATTCATCATGGCACCGAGAAATCCCCTCTGGAGAGTTTTCTGTTTGAAGCCATACCTTTCAAAGGAATATATCGATATCGCTATGCTGTACTCGTGTTGACATTCCTTTCCAAAATTGACCGATTCAATGGATCTCCGCCATAATGAATTCTGAGTGGAGGTCGAAGGAGGGAGAGGATAATTATGAGTTGTACTAACTGCTACAACAATAAATTGTCTCAAGGAATAAAAAAAATACGGTAGTGATGTCGCCTTCGGTGGTTACAGAGAATTGCTGCTACTTATGTTAGATGTAAACGCTTGTATGAGTCTTTCTGGATGGCTTTGCATAGAAATATGAGTCCTGAGGCACTATAGCTGAGTCGTTTTTTGCCGTTTTGTTTCAGGGTGTCGGACGATATATATTCGCTGAAGCTGATATTGTCTTTATCCTCGATTTTTAGCCAGGCCTGGAGCATGGTTTCCGGCAGGTCGGAGATACCGGTTACACTTGCTCCCAGGGCAAACCATCCCATCCAGACAGGCCATATTCCGCCGTTGTGATATTGATGCGGGTAGTTCTTGAAATTGTAGTTGAAGTTATCTTTAAGGGCGTCCCAGAGGGGATCGTTGGATGTGATGACCGGCCAGAATGCAGGCATTAGCACGGTACTGATCTGTCGAAAGATCGGTTTCAGGTGGTTCAGCATTTTCTTGAACCGTCTATTGTGAGCCAGCCGTAACAGTAGGGCCAAGCCGTTACCCGCCGTGTCGAAATGCATATTATATCCTTGGGGATTGATGGCACAGGCAAAGTGTTCCAGGTTGCCATTGGCGGTCTGTTTAAAACAACGCTGATGGTAGACGGCCGGGTGGTTGAGGTTTGAGGTCGTGGGCCAAAAGTTAACCTTTATTTTCTCTTCTATTACCTTTGCTTGCTGTTTGCGCTTTTCATTTTCAAACAGGCTGTTGTATAACCTAAGGGCCCAAAGGCGGAGGGCATTGTCGTACAGGGTATATCCCTGCACCGGGTACTCATCGGCCCAGTTACCGCTCAGGGGAGTATAGAGCAAACCGTTGGCATTATATTCCCAGCAGTCGAGCAGGTCGAGGGTCTTATCCATCTGCGGCTTAAGCTTGTTTATTAGGTTCCCATCGGCCCGGTTTAGCAGGTACAGGCACACGCCGATTATAAACCAGCTGTTGGCGTCGACGCGGCCGGCAAGGGAGCCATAGCTGATATCAGGATTTTCTTCATTGGGTAATACATTGGAAGGGATCATCCCCAGCGCGTTTTGATGTTTGGCCAGGGTGAGAAGGGAGTTGCGCAGTCCGGCAATGATTTTCTCATCGTCGGCAAGCAGTCCGGCAATACCGGCAATAATTGAATCGCGGGCCCAGAGCCGCTGGTAATTTTCCTGGTCTTCGGTACTGGCTCGGATTCCGTATGAGCAGCATGCTTCCCGAAGTAGCGCAAGGCCTTGTTCTTCTAATGATTGTAAGTCAAGATCCATATCAGTAGGAAGTCAAGATATTGATGATTACGTCAAACCAGCTATGTTATGCTATGGGGTTTCTGGGTTATTAGCTTCTTTTCAAAATATATCTGCCACAATTATGTAGATTATTACCACACTGTTTATGATCAGGATGAGACCAAGATATTGGCTCACTATGTTTCTTCAGCTGTAGACTCCTTTTTTTCTCATGCTGGAATGTGCATGGAAACCTTTACTAATTAATGAATAACTGTCTGATAAGACAAATAATAATCGGTTATGGTGGCAGGTTCGGCAGTTGGAAGATGCAACTTCGGAATAATTCTTACCCATCCCGCTAAGCCTGTGGTCGGAGCACTCTCCCGTGGAGGGGGCTTTGGCCTGCTCGTTAGGTTCTACGCGAGCTTATTTGGACAGAATGACATTGTTTTTATATGGCTTCTCAATTTGGGTGTTTGGTTACCATAAATGGGTGAATGGTATCATCCCCCTTACCCCCTTCTGATTACCCCAATGCTTTTCATTTAGGTAATGCCCAAAGGGGACTTCACTGTTGCTTGATTTGAGGTTTTCAACCCCGGCATAAGAATTTTGTGCGGAGGCCAAAGGGTGAAAAGGATAATTCTATACCGGTGATTTTCTTCGAGCTACTTTTCAGCGAGATGGACCATTAGAATTATCTCATCCGAAGGCCGGAGCGATTTCAGAATTCTCAGCCGGTCAATTTTTTGGTTCGTTTTTTCTTGATGGAAAAAATGAACATACCCTTGAGGGGGAGTGCGTAGTGGCACGGAGCTCAACTATGCTAAGGCTTTAGAACGAGATAAAAGTAGTTATCCTCCTGCATCTCCTTCTGTTTAGATTACCGACCCTATCAAAGTCAGAGCCACAAGGGTGATTGCGGTATTCATTTTTTGTAACCAAAAAACGAATCAAAAAAGTCTTGGTGGGAATCGTAGATTTTGGACTTACAATAGCAAGGATATGGAAATTGCTCTATCTCATTCGTCATTATTCTCAATGCAACTTTCCGGCCGATTCCCCCAAACCCCCCCAATAGTCTAAAACCGTAAAGTTGGGGCCATCTTTTTGAGCTTTTCCCAATTCTTAGGGCCAGGTCGAAACCGTAAATTTGGCACCAGACCTCCTCGAGAATGATATGATTTTTATTGCAAGGCCATCAACGCTTGTCATTGCGAGGAGTACCGTGGGTTGGCGGGACGACGCGGCAATCTCCATGAAATAGTTGGTTGATGTGCAAAGGCTACCCTTCAGCTACTACGCGAGCTAAGAAAGGGAGACTGCCGTGGTTTTTCGGCGGTTGCCCGGAAGGTCGGGGTGTGTAAGGTAAAAGCAACTTGGCGAACTATCGAACTACAATCTCGTTGAAGTCCGGGGAGACCGTGAATGTATAAAGGGCCTGGTCGTCACCTTCCGTTTGAAACGCTACTGCTTTCCCATCAACAATGATCTCATCAGGCAAAAAAGGCAAGCCGATCAGCCGCACCAACACCTGCTGATAGCTCGGTTGGTAGCTGCCGCTGCGATCCACGGATAAGGTAGCTTCATTATTAGCCGCATCTGCTTGCCAGTGAAACCGGCTATGCCGATAGGTGCCCTCTGTGTATGCATAGCCTTCTTTCGCATCTTCATAAAGCGGACTTGTGGCACTGGTATCCCCGTAATAAACATTAAGCTCCAGCTGGTTCTCATCACGTTGACCAGTATACTGCATCACTTCGCGCAGTGGCAGCACCGTACCTTCTTTGACGAAAAAGGGGATTTCTTCCAGCGGGGCTTCCACAGTTTGGCTAACAGGACCTTCATACAGTTCATGGGTACGATAGTCATACCATCTGCCTTTGGGGAAATAGGTTTCAACTTCCCGTTGATCTTTATCCAGAACTGGAGACACCATGATCTGGTCCCCAAATATAAACTGGTCGATCTCTTTGGCGGCCCGATCATCGCTTTGGTCAACATAGGCAAGGGGACGCAAGACAGGCGTACCTTGCTGTACATGATGATAAAAAGCAGTATACAGGTAATGCAGCAGGCGATAGCGCAGCTCAATAACAGAGCGATTGATGGCGGTATATCGGTCGCCAAAGGTCCAGGGTTCCTGAACGCTGTCCGATTGCAGACGCTTCTTTTTAACCTCTTCTTCTTTGACGGCAGCGGCCCCATCCACATTATAGCCCATGGTGTGGTTGCGGAAAAGGGGATGAAAAACGCCCAGCTGCAGCCAGCGCGTAAATAGTTCGGGGCTGGGGTCGTTAATAAAGCCCCCGATATCAGTGCCCACAAAAGAGTAGCCGGATATACTTAACCGCTGACACTGCTCATTGGCCAGTTTTAGATGATCCCAGTCGGCGATATTGTCGCCGGTCCACAGGGCCGCATAACGTTGACCACCCGAGAAGTTGGCACGGGTCAGCAGAAAGGGACGTTTCTCACTGTTATGCTTCTTGATCCCTTCATAGGAGGCACGGGCCATCTGCATACCGTAGATATTATGTGCCTTTTTGTGACTGGCCGGCTGTCCTTCGTAATGGTGACGAATATTTTCGGGAAAAGTTTTGCTTTCTACCTGAAAGACAGCGGGCTCATTCATATCATTCCAAACACCGCTTATCTTTTTATTGGTTATTAGATCTTCGTAAAGATCTCCCCACCATGCTCGTACCTCGGGATCAGTATAATCAGGGAAAACGGTTTCGGGCGGCCACACGGGTCCAATCATGAGCTCGCCATCGGGTCGCTTACAGAATACATCTTGCTCTATTCCCTGTTGGTATACCTCATACGTCTCATCCATTTTAACACCCGGATCAATCATCACAATAGTCTCAAAGCCATCCACTTTAAGATCAGCAATTAACTTGCCGGGGTCGGGGAATCGCTCCTTATCCCAGGTAAACACGCGATAATCATCCATATAGTCGATATCCAGGTAGATCGCATCACAGGGGATCTCCTTCTCACGAAAGGTCTCAGCCAGCTGCCGCACTCGTGCATCGGGGTAGTAGCTCCATCGGCACTGATGATATCCAAGCCCCCACATCGGCGGTAGTTCAGGCGTGCCGGTAAGCTGGGTATATCGTCGGCTCACATCGGTTAGCTCCGGACCATAAATAAAGTAGTAATTCATACAGCCGCCGGCCGCCGAAAACGAGCGGGTGTTATTTCCATCCGAATCAAAATCGAAGTACGAGCGATAGGGGTTATCCAGGAAAATACCGAAAGCGCTTTCATCATAAAGCGAAGCATAAAAGGGGATACTGCGGTATAAAGGGTCATCTCCGCGCTCATAGGCATAGGCGTCGGTATTCCAGTTTTCGAAGCTTTCCCCGCGCAGATCCTCCTCACAAACCTTGTCCCCCAATCCAAAATACTGCATGCCATCGGGCGCACGGTGTGTAACCCGAACCTCGGTAATGTCCTCCATCAGGCTTTCTTTCCGCCAGTACGGTCGGGCGTCCTCACAAAGGGTGTTGCCAGCGTTATCCAAAAATGTTGCCTGCATATTTTCTTTTTTGATGCGGCAGTCGATGGCCCCGGACGAGACCTCGTAATAGTCCGCAATTTCATTCACCTCGAAAGGTGCTTCAGGCGCCCCCCAATCAGGATCGATAGCATAGGAAAAATCAGTAGGTTGGTCCCCCGGGCATATGTACTTGAGCTGAAAGATTTCCGGGCTGTGGATGGTAATCTGCAGTTGAATGTCATTTTCGCATCGAAAGGTAACCTGCCGGCCCTCTATAGAGTGAGATACAATTTCGTTGGGTCGTCTGATCTGACGGACATCAGTTTTGCGGTCACTCTCTTCGGAAGTGTCACTGGTTGTTTTGGAGGTATTATCGGCCATATACCAAATAATAGTTACTGGGTTACTTGAGACACCCGAAAATATGAAATCATTGCTTTAATCCCACCTCTTAAAATCCTGTTTTTCAGTGTACAGTGAACGATGATCAAGTTTTAAGTGTAAAGTATTAAGTTCCAAGTAAGAACCGACAGCGGACGACCGACGACGGAGCCCCTCTAACTTCCAGCTTCTAATTTCCAACTTCCAACATCCTGCAACCTGTATCCTGCTTTCACGCATCAGAAGTCACGCATTACGCCTCACTCATCACGTTAATCAGTTAGTAAATAACCATTCGCAAGCTCTTTATAGGTGGCAATCTGTTCGTTTTTCCACTGTTCACTACGTCCCAGTTCTTCGGCCAGTAGGTCGGCAACTAAATCAGCAATTTCGATACTGGCACGAGCATCCAGCAACAGGGCACGGGTGCGGCGGGCCAACACATCCTCAACCGTGCGGGCCATCTCGTTGCGCGCGGCCCATACCACTTCGGCCGGGGTATAGGGCAAGTTGGGGTGCATCTGGCTAGCCCATCCCTCATTCTCTTGGGCAATTCTTTTTAGCGACAGGGCATCGGATCCATAGAGTTCAAAAGGTTCGGCGGCTTCACTGTTTTTGAGCCAACCGTGCAGGCGCAGGTTCTCGGTAATAGCTTCTCGTTCATCAAGGCCGGCCACAACGGCAGCTTCATTGATGGTATCTTCGGCCATCTTGCGGTAGGTGGTCCATTTTCCACCGGCAATAGTAACAAGTCCGGAGGGATCGATAAGAAGGGTGTGGTCGCGGGAGATCGAAGCCGTATCATCATCGCCGCCGGGGGAGACCAGGGGACGAATGCCGGCAAAGACGCTGAGTACATCTTCGGGCTCGGGGTCTTTGGTGAGGTACCGGGCAGCGTGGGTCAGCAAAAAGTCGATCTCTTCGTCGGTGGCGCGGGGTTCCAGTGCCGGTTCTTCGAGCGGGGTGTCGGTGGTGCCTACAATGATGCGATCGTGCCAGGGAACGGCAAAAAGGACGCGTCCGTCGTCGGTTTTGGGCACCATGATGGCACTTTCGCCCGGCTGAAACGATTTGTCTAGCACGATATGTACCCCTTGGCTGGGTTGCATCAGCGTAGAAGCATCGGGGTTGTCCATCTGTCGAATTTGATCGGTAAACATCCCCGTGGCATTAATAACGGCACGGGCCTGCAGTTCCATATCGTGATCGCCCTCTTGGTCTTCAACGGTAACGCCCGAAACCAGTCCGTTGGCTTTGAGCAAGCCCGTTACTTTCATGTAGTTAAGAGCGGTGCCCCCGTGGTCAAAGATCGTCTGTAGTAGATTTATTGCCAGTCGGGCATCGTCGAACTGGGCATCATAATAGATAACGCCGCCGTTAAGGTCTTCCGGCTCCAGGGTAGGAATATAGTCCAGTGTTTCTTCTTTGGATAGATTTTCGGAGGGACCAAGTCCCAGGTCGCCGGCCAGCTTATCATATATTTTAAGGCCAATACCGTAGAAGGGGCCTTCCCACCAGTCATAGTTGGGTACTATAAAGGATTGGTTTTTTACCAGGTGAGGAGCATTTTTTCGGAGCAGGCCGCGCTCACGAAGTGCTTCCAGCACCAATGCTACATTGCCCTGCCGCAGGTAACGCACACCACCGTGGACCAGCTTTGTGCTCCGGCTGGAGGTTCCTTTGGCAAAGTCGTGTTGTTCCAATAGCAGGGTCTTATATCCACGAGAAGCTGCTTCTACGGCTGTACCCAGCCCGGTAGCGCCTCCGCCAATAATAATAAAATCCCAGATCTCGGGATCGTCTTCAAGTTGGTCAATTAATTGATTCCTATCCAGGTTCATAGCAGATCCGTTTTACTAAATTTTGTTTCAGGATACGGGAAAAATTAGGAATAGTGAAATGATGTGTGAAGAGTGGAAGTTAGAGGCTGGAGGCTGGATTATAGCAGCTGGGTGCTCTGGGGTACAGGTTGTTCGTCATTGGTTTGCGATTTAACTTTATCAGTGTATGGTTGTTAGGATCTGAAGAAAAAAAGGCCTCATACCTATGGTAGGATACAAGACCCAAAAAATATTAAAGAATAGAATTTAGTTAGGGTTGAAAATACCCATCAAAATGTAAGGTAGTAATCTCTTTATTGGAAGAAGGTTTAATGTTTGTAAGCTCTTTGTGGCTGATTGTATCAACTTTAGAAATGCCATTTGGTAGTCGCACAAGATCACCGGTTACTTCAACCTTATAAGCATTTGCGATGCCCAGGGTTACTAAATTGACGAAAAAAGTAGCTGGGTCACTTTTAAGTTTGACAGTGAGGTTGGTAACTGCATCGGCTTCAGAATTGGCGATAACCTCATTTAGTACTTCATAAACATCAATAGCTCCCGTGTAGTCAAATGTTTTCATTTTTGTTTGACTCACACTCCGAACAATTTCTGTTTGTACATTCGGATTATTAAGCATCAATGGCTTGGAACTTTTTCCAGAAATCTTAGCCATGGTACACGCTTGGAGCGTAGCTAGCGAGAATAATATTAATACTAAAAGAGAAAGTTTTTGTGAATTCATATCTTGATAATAATTATGTGGTTCGGTAGGGCATTGAAATAGTAATGTCCTTTGTGTTAGAACTTGTCCCTTTTTAAAAAAAGCCACGTTATATTGATAATTAAAGGCGATAAAAATGAGTAAAGGTAGCTAGCTTTACAAATCAATATTTAGATTTTCTGCTGATAATTGACTCTTTAAAAATGTAAGAAATAGCATTGTTTCTTATTGCCAGGTTAGCTGCTGGAGCTTGGATGTTAGAAGCTGGAAATTGGATTCGGTCGTAGCGGTCGTCTGTCATCGGTTCCAGGTTACAACTTTGGTTTCCGGATACTTAACACTTCACACTTAAAACTTAATTACTATCCAAATTCATAAGCAGGTCCGAATACGACTCCGCAACCAGCTGTTCATCTGTTATTTCAAATAGTTCAAGGTATTTCTGGCATTGTTCGTGAAGCTTTTCTTTGCCAATATTGCCGTCCTCATCAATAGCCTCAATCTCCACAAAATTGCCCAGCTTTTTTACCCGGTCGATATGAAATTTTACATTGTCGATAAAATAGATCTCCCGTTCTTTATCGACCACTACCTTTGTACCCAGTGCATTATCCAGTAAGTTGTGAAGTCTCTCAGGATGTTCTGCTGGCACCAAATTTATGTCAGATGCTTTAGGTTCTTTGGTGTCGGATCGGCGGTAGAATATAAGATTCTGTTCGATAGCCCCTCTTCGTAATTTCAATCTGCCCTCAGGGACATCAAAATAGGTGTCTATCTGGTGGTCGGTCCCTTTAAAGTCGGCGCCTTTCTTCTTGATAATTGTTCGGATGCGATTCGGGTCATTACAGCGTGCTTTGATCTCGATGTTAAGTATGCTCATTCGTCGGGGTTTATGGCAATTTGCTTTCAGTACGTAAGGGAATTAATGATTAGAAATTGAGAATTGAAAATATGGATAAGTAATTCGTGATGTGTGATTTGTGGAGGTTAGATATTAGAAGCTAGACGTTGGATATTGGAGGTGCTCCGTCGTCGGTCGTCCGTCATCGATCATCTGCCCAACTTAATCCCCTAATCACTTCACACTTAAAACTTGATCATCTGTTTACTGATCACTGGTCATCGTCAATGATAACATTTACAAGGGAATTGATAATATCGTACTAGAATACAGCCCGGCTATTGACTTTCATACTAATCGTGAATGAACAAAACTGTTTCTAACCCAAGAAGGAACCTGATTCTATGAGTATGAATATCGATTGGCATGGCGTTTATCCGGCAATTACCACCAAATTTAATGAAGATGAATCACTGGACCTAGATACCTTTCGGGATCATCTGCGCGTACAGGTAGAAGCAGGTATCCATGGAAT
Organism: Fodinibius halophilus; assembly: GCF_011059105.1. GTDB lineage: Bacteria > Bacteroidota > Rhodothermia > Balneolales > Balneolaceae > Fodinibius > Fodinibius halophilus. Next base: position 19,782 of record NZ_JAALLS010000017.1, read on the forward strand.
TATTCTGGCAGGTTCACTGGGAGAGGCCAGCACGCTCAACAGGGAGGAAAAATTACAACTGTTGGACACGGCTCTGGATGAGGTAGGAGATGAGATCCCCGTACTCCTGAATATTGCCGAGAGCACGCAAAGAGATGCGATACAGCTCACTAAAGAAGCCGAAGTAAAAGGGGCGTCCGGGATTATGTTGTTGCCCCCCATGCAGTACAAAGCTGACAAGCGGGAAGTGGTATCTTATTTTAAAGCAGTGGCCGAGGCAACAGATCTTCCCATCCTAATCTACAATAACCCAGTAGACTACGGTATTGAGGTGACGTTGGATATGTTTGAAGAGTTAATTGAGTATGACAACATCCAGGCTGTAAAAGAATCGACCCGGGATCTGACGAATGTAACGCGCATGAAAAATCGATTTGGCGATCGAATAAAGATATTATGCGGCGTTGATACGCTGGCCATGGAAGCGATGGTGATGGGTGCCTGCGGATGGGTGGCCGGATTAGTGTCAGCCTTTCCGGATGAGACTGTAGCCATCTATGAGTTAGTAAAAGCGGGACGTATTGAAGAGGCCCGAGAGATCTACCGCTGGTTTATGCCGCTGCTCGAGCTGGATATCAATTCGAAACTGGTGCAAAATATTAAGCTAGCCGAAGTGGCAACAGGGGTGGGTACCGAACATGTACGCAAGCCGCGCCTCCCTCTGATTGGTGAAGAGCTTGAGCATGTACAAAGTGTTATATCAGAATCATTAGAAAAACGACCAAAGCTACCCGAAATTCAACAGCCGGTAAGTTCACGATAGATATCGAATTACATTTTAGTATTGAATATTAAGCTTAAAAGTGGTTTAAAGTTATGGTTGAAGGAGTAAATTTTATTGGAAAGACGACATCTTGCGAAGGAGCACAAACGTTTCGTGCATATGATCCGCAAAAAAATAAAGAGCTTTCAGAACAGTTCAGCATTGCAACCCGCCAGGAAGTGGGGCAGTCCCTGCAGAAAGCGCAAGAAGCATTTTTAGCATACCGGCACGTAAGCGGCCATAGAAAGGCAGACTTCCTGGACCAGATTGCCGAAGAGATAATGGGCTTGGGCAACGAGCTGGTAGAACGGGCATCTGCGGAATCAGGCTTGCCGACCGGACGCATAGAAGGTGAGCGCGGGCGGGCTTGTAATCAGCTGAAGATGTTTGCAGATCTGCTGCGAGAAGGCAGTTGGGTAGATGCACGAATCGACAAAGGAGAGCCCGATGTGCGTCGCATGTTGGTGCCGCTGGGACCAGTGGTGGTATTTGGGGCCAGTAATTTTCCGTTGGCATTTTCTACGGCCGGTGGCGATACGGCCTCGGCTCTGGCGGCAGGTTGCCCGGTGGTGGTGAAAGGCCATGAGTCGCACCCCGGCACTAACGAGCTTGTTTCTGGGGCGATTATTAAAGCGGCGCAGAAAACGGAGATGCCCGATGGCGTCTTTAGCAGTCTGAATGGTGGTCCCGAAGTAGGTGGGGACCTTGTACGACATCCACTGACCAAAGCGGTTGGGTTTACGGGATCCTTCAGTGGCGGTAAAGCAATATTTGATATGGCCCAGCAGCGTGATGAGCCTATCCCCGTTTATGCTGAGATGGGAAGTGTCAATCCCGTGTTTTTGTTGGATGATAAACTCGCTGCCTCGGCTGAGGAGCTTGCCGAGCAGTATGCCGGTTCGGTGAATTTAGGGGTTGGGCAATTTTGTACGAATCCCGGACTGATTATTGCCAAAGAAGGGAGCGATCTGGATACCTTTAAAAAAGTGTTGGCAGAAAAGCTTAATGATAACCCGACTGGTTGTATGTTGAGCCCCAAGATTTCAAAAAGCTATAAGCAACAGCGAACCAGGATGTTTGAGCAGTCGGGTATTGAGGTGGTAGCCGCTCCCGAGGAAGAATCCCAAACGCGGGGAGCCGGTGCCGTGGCTGCTACTACCGCTGAGTATTTCATTTCCAACGAGAAGCTGGGTGAAGAGGTCTTTGGTCCTTTTACCTTGGTTGTGTCTTGCAGTGATGATGCCCAGATGCATCAGGTTGCTAACAGTTTAGAGGGGCAGCTTACAGTTACCTTTATGGGAGAAGATGAGGAGCTTGCCGATCGTAAATTACTGATAGATACTTGTCGTGAAAAAGCCGGGAGAATCATTTTTAATGGGGTGCCAACCGGAGTAAGGGTGTGCCAGGCAATGCATCACGGCGGGCCGTTTCCTGCTACCATCGATTCGAAGTTTACCTCTGTGGGAACGACCGCTATCGAGCGGTTTGTACGTCCTGTAGCTTTCCAGGATTGCCCGGAGATCTTGCTACCAGATGAACTTAAGGATGATAATCCGCTGGGCATCCACCGTATCGTAGATGGCAATTTAACAAGGTAGAATACTTATCAATTCTAATAATTCACCATGGCTAAAAAACGATTTTTCTGTATCGATGCCCACACCTGTGGCAATCCGGTGCGGCTGGTTGCCGGGGGCGGTCCGTTGCTGGATGGTAACTCCATGGCCGAACGGCGGCAGCACTTCCTCAAGGAGTATGACTGGATTCGTAAAGGTCTGATGTTTGAGCCTCGTGGTCACGATATGATGTCGGGCAGTATCCTATATCCTCCTACAGATTCCGAGAATGATATCGGCATATTATTTATCGAAACCAGTGGTTGTTTGCCAATGTGTGGACATGGTACAATCGGTACGGTAACTGGGATGATTGAGGAAGGCTTGGTCACGCCCAAAGAACCGGGAAAGGTACGGTTGGAAGTCCCGGCGGGATTGGTTAAGGCGGAATACACCAAAGAGGGGGACCGGGTCAGTTCGGTGAAAATAACGAATGTACCCAGCTATCTAGCAGCCGAAGAACTAGAAGTGGAATGTCCGGATCTTGGGTTGCTCACCGTTGATGTGGCCTATGGGGGGAACTTTTATGCTATTGTAGATCCCCAGGAAAATTTTCCCGGTTTGCAGGATTACCAGGCAGACCAACTGATTAGCTGGAGTCGACAACTTCGTGATTCTCTTAATGAACAATATGAATTTGTGCACCCCGAAGATGAGCACCTCCGGGGACTCAGTCATATTATGTGGACCGGAGATACCATAGATGATAGTTCAACGGCGCGTAATGCGGTGTTCTATGGGGATAAAGCTATTGATCGATCGCCCTGCGGTACCGGAACGTCGGCGCGTATGGCCCAGTGGGCAGTCAAAGGAAAACTCAAAGAGGATGATAAGTTCATCCACGAAAGTATCATTGGAAGTAAATTTATCGGGCGTATTGAAGGAAGAACTACCGTCGGAGATCAGCCTGCCATTATCCCCAGTATTGAGGGATGGGCACGTATTTACGGTTACAATACTATCGTAATTGATGATGAGGATCCCTATGCGCATGGTTTTCAGGTGATTTAGCTTTACTGCAACTTTACTAATTCCGTCGCTTCGCTGCGCCATTACTAATTCCGTCGCTCCGCTGCGGAATTAGTGGGGTATGGCAATAAAGAAATTAATATCAATATTATGAAAGACAGCAAAGATGTTCTTATTATAGGAGCCGGTATTGCCGGCATCAGCGTAGCATACTACCTGAATAAAGCCGGTGTGGACGTAACGATTCTGGATAAAGGAGATGGTAAAGACAATTGCTCGTACGGAAATGCCGGAATGATCGTACCCAGCCATATCATCCCCCTGGCATCGCCGGGTATCATAAAAAAGGGACTCAGATGGATGCTCAGTGCCGAAAGCCCCTTTTACATTCGTCCCCGATTGAGCCGTGATTTATTAGAATGGGGATGGAAGTTCAAGAAAGCTTCGACAACAAGGCATGTGGAAGAAGCTGCGCCACTGCTCAGAGATTTATTACTTAAGAACCGGGAACTACTGATCGAGCTGGAGCAGCAAGAAGATCTGGATTTTGATTTTCGGAAGAACGGGCTGTTTATGTTTTGCAATACCGAAAAAGGACTGGAGGAAGAGGCCGAAGTTGCCCGCAAGGCCAGGAAGCTGGGAATCCCCGCTGAGATTCTTACTGCTGAGGAAGCCCGGGAGATGCAGCCGGACTTGGATCTGGATATCATGGGTGCTACCTACTTTCCCAAAGATGCTCACCTTCATCCCGGCTCCTTAATGGATGGTTTGAAAAGGACGATAGAGCTAAAAGGAGTCCGTTTTGAGTATAATTGCGAGGTGCGGTCTTTTGTAAATCATAAGGGAGATGTAGAGGGCGTAAAAACAGCAGATGGCAGAGTATTTCGTGGTTCAGATGTAGTTATAGCAACAGGGGCATGGGCACCTACATTGTGTAAAGCACTTAATGTGAAGATTCCAATGCAAGCCGGTAAGGGATACAGTATCACGCTGAAAGATCCGAAAGTGCTGCCGAAAAATTGTGGAATATTCTCGGAAGCCAAAGTGACGATGACGCCCATGAATAGGAGCTTGCGGTTTGCCGGGACGATGGAAATTACCGGCACTAACACTAGTATTACTCCGAAAAAAATAACAGGCCTTAAAAAGTCAGTATGCAGGTATTTGCCGGAATATGAGATGTCAGATCTTGATACAGACGATATCTGGGTAGGACTGCGACCGATATCTCCGGATGGTCTGCCCTATGTAGGAGCTTTTCATGGATATAAGAATGTTTATACATCCACGGGCTATGCAATGATGGGGATGAGCCTTGGTGCGGTTTGTGGAAAAACTGTAGCGGATTTAATTATGGGCAAAAAGGCAGATCTGGTACATCCGTTAACCGATCCAAATAGATTTGAATAAGTACGGTAAAGAATAAAGATTTATTCTGAATTTAATATTACAGAGTGTTATAATCATAAAAACGAAGAAGTATTTAATAAATCAGGACTTTATGCACCGTTTTAATTCTTTACTCCCTTTGGCTCTATGTTCTTTAATTTTTGTAGCAGCTGTTTCTTGTAGTCAAGAAAAGTCATTTTCCTGGCAGCTTGTTCATCAGCAAGAAAAGCTTTCTCTGAGGGGGATTTCGGCTATTGATAGTTCTGTTTGCTGGGCTAGTGGTACTGATGGTACGGTTCTACTAACTACTGATGGTGGCACAAGTTGGGAAGATCGATCTGTTCCCGGTGCCGATAGCCTGGACTTTCGGGATATTGAAGCGTTTGATGAAAAGACAGCAGTTGTGATGTCGGCAGGTGAGGGCAGTCTTTCTCAATTGTATAAGACGGAAGATGGCGGGGAGAGTTGGACAAAGGTTCATCAAAACAAACAGCCGGAAGGCTTTTTCAATGCTATAGCGTTCTGGGATCGTGAGCATGGCGTGTTGCAAGGCGACCCTGTTAACGGACGCATCTATGTGTTAGTAACTTCTGACGGTGGTAATAGCTGGTCAGAAATACCACTGCAACAGATGCCCGATGGTGTCCGGGGAGAATACGGCTTTGCAGCCAGTGGAACTCATCTTACTGTTCAGGGAGAAAATAATGCCTGGTTGGGAACAGGAGGACGTAAAGCCCGAGTTTTTAAAACAACTGATAAAGGACAAAGTTGGAGTAGCCATGAAACGCCGATTATTTCGGGGCGAGCGTCTACCGGGATTTTTTCTTTGGCCTTCCGCGACCAAGATTATGGGGTGGCTGTTGGCGGCGACTACAATAAAGAACTGCAAGCAAAAAAGAGTGTGGCTATAACAGAAGATGGTGGAACCTCTTGGCAATTGGTTGAAGAGGCAGAGTTAGACTACCGATCAGTAGTGCGTTATGCAGCCCCTTATTTCATTACTGCGGGTCCGTCCGGTTCTGAATACTCATCGGATGGAGGTCACACCTGGAAACCTATTGAAGGTACAAGCTTCCATTCTATCAGCGTCGGGCAGGATGGAACGAATGCTGTTTGGGCTTCGGGCAGTAATGGTCGTATCGCCAAGCTGGTAATTAATTAACGGGATATCGACTTCTAATTGGGGGTTGCTTTGCTTCACTCGTAATGACGAATTCAGATTTGAGTGTTTTGCAAAGTTCGCTGTTAATTATTGTATTGGATGATGTGGGGGCTCGATGACAATTGCTCAAATTTTTGAGCGTAGTTCTTGGGAGTGGTTTCTGTAATGCGTTTAAACTGCCTGTTAAAGTTCGAAACGTTGTTAAAGCCGCTTTCATAGCAGATCCGGGAGATATTCATGTCGGAATTGCGCAATAGCTTACAAGCTTGTGCTACTCGTACCTCATTTAAAAATTGAGTGAAGGTTTTACGTGTTCTCTTCTTAAAAAAGCGACAAAAAGAGGTTTTGCTGTAATTGGCAATCTCAGCAATGGTTTCCAGTTGGATATCCTCTTGATAATGATTGAGGATGTAGTTGATAATATTATTTATACGCTCGCTGTCTTTATCATCAGGAGGATGGGTACTACTTTTCTGAGCCAGGTATGCATATTCTTTAGATTGGGCCAGCTTATGCAATATTGATAGGGTTTCCAGGAAACGATCAAAACCAGAGGTATCGAGGAGATGATGCATGCGCCGGCCGATTTCTTCTGCTATATCAGTCGAAAAAACCAAGCCGCGATTGGCGCGTTCAATTAGCTTTTTTATAATGGCAGTTTCAGAGATGTCAAAGAAGCCATCCCCAAGAGATGTTTCGTGAAAAAAGATAGAGACGGCACGCGATTTCTTTTCACAGTCATTGCGAAAGAATTGTGCATCACTTTTCAGGATATGACTCTGATTGGATCCAAATAGAAAAAGGTCGCCGGGCTTAAAGGTCGTGATCGAATCTCCAATGAAAAGGTCACCGGTTCCTTCAAGGATATACACCAGCTGTAGTTCCGGATGATGGTGAAGCTGGTCATAAAAGTGAGGTTGATTGTCGTATTGTACGACGATTCCTTCTTCTTCAATTTTAGGGATCTGGAAATAGATCGATTTATCTGTCGACATAGTACAATATTACCACAAAATAGGATAAAAGTGGAATTATGTAATAATATTATACGGATATAGTAAGGATTACAAATCTATTTTAGTGCAGCCCTTAAGCTATAGGTTCTACATCATCGTTTTCCACACCGCCCCATTCCAGGTAATGATTACGAACTTCGATGATATGTTCCTCCAGGTTTTCGAGGCTCCAGTCACTGGTATCGATAGCGTCATGAATATGAGCAGTAAGCTCGCCGGACTTGGTAATCATCGTTCCGCCTTTACTGAGCTGGCGGTTCCCTTCAAAATAGATGGGCACAATAGGATAGTTCAGATCCATAGCCATACGAAAGGGACCTTTTTTGAATGGTCCGATAATACCGGGATGCTTTCGAGACCCTTCAGGCGCCATCATAATAGATAATTCGTCGCGATGAATACGCCGGTGCGTTTTTTTAAGCGTCTCTATTGCTTTGTCAGACTTTTGTCGTTTAATAAATATCTGTCCCGTCAAACGCCCAAGAATCAGAAAGATTGGGTTGTATTGAAACTCCCATTTGGCTACAAACCGGATTTTGGGCAATCCAAGTGCCAAAAGCGTTAAAACATCCAGCGTAGAACTGTGATTGATAATAAAGACCGCAGGGCTAGTCAGGCTGTCGGTATGATATTTTACATTAAAACGAATGCCGCTCATCCAAAATGCCGGGCGCACCATCAGCGGTGCAATCCGCTCAACAACAAGGTTAGAAGCTTTTCCGAAGCTGACTAGCAGCAGAAAAAGAATGATGGGTGTAAAGATCAAAAATGTAATAAAGAATACGATAATTGTGAGAATGCTACGAACGTACTCCCAAAAGCCAAAGCCAGTTTTTTCCATAAGAGCGTTTGATCTAAAACTAATGTCCGCGTAAATATAGTAAAATGATTGTGGAATGATAGGGCAACTCGCATTTGATTTGATGCTCGGTTTTAAGCAGGTTAGAGTGACCTTTTAAAAAAATAACCAAATAAAGAATGACGGATACAAGCAGCTCAATTCTTACTCAACTATCCAAAGGGAATCGGATTAACATTGGTATTGCTCTTATTATAATTGTATTGGGGGTTGTTTTTGCTGGTGAGCTTCCTCAATACGGTGATCATTACGGAATTTGGTCCGTGCTTCCCCCGCTTATTGCTATTGTGTTGGCTTTTTGGACGCAAGAGGTAGTAAGTTCCCTGTTTGTAGGTATTGTATTAGGGGGATTTATTTCCGGCAATATCAATATTATAGATGCTTACCTGCTACCGTCAATTGGAACCGAAAATTTTGCGCTTATCTTGCTGGTGTATCTTTGGTCGCTGGGTGGGTTAATCGGTATTTGGACACGCACCGGCGGTGCCGAACGTTTTGCTGACTGGGCCGCGAGCAAGGTTGTGCGCGGACCTAAATCCGCCAAGTTTTTTACCTGGATGATGGGATTGATCTTTCACCAGGGCGGAACCATTAGTACGGTTTTGACCGGGGCAACCGTTCGTCCTATTTCAGATGAACAGGGCGTTTCGCACGAAGAAAGCTCTTATATGGTTGACTCTACCGCTTCGCCGGCCGCCACCGTGATACCCTTTAATGTTTGGCCACTCTATATTGCCGGCTTGTTGGTAGGTACGATTCCGCTGTTTGAAACTAACCAGGACGTTGTTAGCTTTTTTATTCAGGCTATTCCCTTCAACTTTTACGGTATTCTGGCTCTTTTGATGACCCTGCTTTTTGCCTGGGAGATGCTCCCCTGGATTCCGAGTAAGAAAATGCGTGAAGCCATTAAACGATCTCGTGAAACGGGGAAGCTGGATCGAGATGGTTCTGAGCCGATGTCTTCAAAAGAACTGACAGAAATGGATATACCGGAAGATTATAATTCTGGATTGATTGATTTCTTTGGTCCCATTGGTACGCTTCTGGGAGTAGCAATTATTCCCTATATAGTTACCTTTTATGTTATGGGAAATACCGAAGACCCTCTCTTGATGATTGCCGAGGCTTTTGTTTTAGCAGTGCTTGCGGGGATGTTTATCGCCTTGGCCAAAGGTATGGAGCTTAAAACGGTGATGGATGGTTTCGTTGATGGCTGTAAGGGAGTAACCATTGGGGCCATTGTATTGGCATTGGCAGTAACGCTGAAAGAGGTAGCCGAATCGGTGGGTACGGCTGAGTACGTAGTTGCGTTGGTAGGTGATGCTATATTACCGGCGTTTTTACCAGCTATTTTAATGGGATTGTGTATGTTAATTGCTTTTGCAGCGGGAACCTCCTTTGGTACGTATGCTGTGGTGTTTCCGGTGGCAATGCCGCTGGCTTGGGCCATATTGCCTGATCCATTCTTTATCACGCTTTGCTTTGGAGCAGTAGTAGGGGGTAGTGTATTTGGGGATCAGTGTTCGCCTATCTCCGATACCACCATTCTCTCATCACTGGCTACCGGTAGTGATTTGATGGATCACGTAAAAACGCAGATACCGCTTGCTCTGATGGCTGCTGGACTTGGGGCAGGGCTTTATACCTTATTAGTGATATTGTTTGTGTAAGAATGAAGAGCTGCTGTTTTTATATAAAATTAACTTTCAATATTTGATGTACAGTGTGGGCAGCGTCTTGCTTCTACAGGGATATCTGAAAAGCAGAATTGGCACTTCTTTATAGCAGGTGAAACCGGTTCCGGTGTTTGCTTAGGTCTTTTTAGTTTATTTATATATCGCACAAGCAGAAATACGGTGAAAGAAACGAGGCCGAAGCTAATTACCGCATTGAAAAAGGTTCCGTATCGCAGTACAACTGCCCCAGCTTCCTGAGCTATTTGTAGGCTAGAGTAGGGACCCGGTGTGGTTCCCTCTTTAAGGACAAGAAAGGCGTTTCCGAAATCGATTTCGGTGGTTAATAGTCCCAACGGTGGCATTAGGATGTCTTTAACCAGAGACTGTACGACCGTTGTAAAAGCTGCGCCAATAATAATTCCAACAGCCATGTCAATGACATTACCCCGAACGGCAAACTCTTTAAATTCTTTAAACATATTGCAGCTTTTTATAGTAGGTAAAAAGTTATACCGATAGGTTATCGTGGTTGTTAAAATTTTACTAAAAACCTACAGTGTACCTCTGTCAGGGATATTAAAAGAAGCAAACACTATTCTTGCGGAATAATGGCAGAGATATGATCGAAGTTGAGATACACTTCTTCTAACTCCTTGCCATCTTCTCCTATTATCTCAACTTTGTCGAGTACATCGTTGGGCTTAATAGATTCCGCTTCTATCGTTTCTGTTACGCCACTTTCGAAAATGATTTTATATTCCATTTTACGAAATAGGGTTTAATGCGAATTAGAAACTATTCTTCTTCGGAGCTGTTATCCTCTTCTTCAGTATTTCCTTTGTCAGTTTCCGTAGCTTTGGCTTCGCTCTCTTCTGCCTCTTCTTGAGTTCCGTCTTTATCCTTGTCTAAGCTACCGTTAAGCCATTCCATAACCTTTTTACCGGGAACTTCTTCATGTTCGATAAGTTCATCGGCCAGGCGGTCAAGGATCTCCCTGTTTTCCGTAATCGTTTCCATAGCACGGTCATAGGCCTGTACAAGAATACGTTTGACTTCCTGGTCAACCTTTTGGGCCGTATCCTCACTGTATTCCTTTGGGTTGCCCATTTGTTCGCCAAGGAAAACCTGTTCGCGTTGGCTGCCAAAGGCGATGTTGTTGAACTCTTCACTCATACCCCAGTCGAGAACCATCTTTCGGGCCAGTGTGCGAATCTGCTTGAGGTCATTTTCAGCACCACTGGTAGCAGTATCAAAAATGAGATTCTCAGCAGCACGTCCCCCCATCATAACGGCCATACGATCGAGCATATATTTCTTCTCATATAGCAGTTTTTCTTTTTCCGGTAGCTGCATGGTAACTCCCATTGCTTTACCCCGAGGTATTACAGTAACCTTATGAATAGGATCGGCATTGGGCAGCACAGCGGCCACGATAGCGTGTCCTGCTTCGTGGTAAGCCAGTAATTTCTTCTCGTGGTCTGAAAGTCTGATCCCTTCGCGTTTCAGTCCCATCATTACTTTGTCGCGGGCTTGGTCAATATCTTGCTGTTCAATGGATTTGCGTTTATACCGTGCAGCAATTAATGCAGCTTCATTCAGTAAGTTGTGGAGGTCGGCACCACTGAATCCGGGTGTTGATCGGGCAATTTCTTCGAGATCAACCTGATCAGAAAGCTTTTTGTTTTTGGCATGGATCTCCAGGATCTGTTCTCTGTGTTCTTGAGTAGGCAAGTGCACAGTAATCTGGCGATCGAATCGGCCGGGGCGCAGTAGCGCTTTATCAAGAATATCGGGGCGGTTAGTTGCACCCATCACTACTACCCCTGCATTAGGTTCAAAACCGTCTAGTTCTGAAAGGAGCTGGTTGAGAGTTTGTTCTCGTTCATCATGTCCGCCCCCAAGTCCTGCGCCACGCTTACGCCCAATAGAGTCGATTTCATCAATAAAGATGATAGCCGGTGATTTCTCTTTGGCTTTCTCAAACATATCGCGAACGCGCTTTGCACCAACACCAACAAACATCTCCATAAAGTCGGATCCGGTAATAGTAAAATAGGGGACGCCTGCCTCACCGGCTACAGCCCGTGCCAATAACGTTTTTCCGGTACCGGGAGGGCCTACCATCAGTACTCCTTTGGGGATTTCTCCACCGAGTGAATCAAATTTATCAGGGTGCTTTAAAAAGCTGATGATCTCCTGAAGTTCCGTTTTTGCCCCTTTAAGTCCGGCCACGTCGTCAAAGGTGGTATCCACTTTTTCGGCATCCTGCAGTTTGGCTTTACTTTCACCAATCTTAAACATGTTTTGTCCCTGCATTTTCATCTGTCGGAAAAACTGCAGACCAATGAGTACTAAAAAGGCAAGTGGGATTCCCCACAATAAAACTGTCCACCAGTTGAAGTTGCTTTTGGGGAGCGTTTGAACCTGTACTTCGTGTTCTTCCAGCATCGTCATTAGTTTCTCATCACCGAAAGAAGGCAGGTACGTTATAAAACTTTTATATCGGGTAGTGTCATTTTGGGAAGCATTGAGGGCCGTACGTTGTTCCAACTTTCCTTCGATCTGTTCGCCGCGAATAGTAACCTTCTCGACATTGTCATTTTTGATCTGGCTACGAAATTCACTGTAATCGATGGTGGGCGGTCCTCCTAAAAAACCACCACTTTGTGAACTGAAAAGCCAAAAGCCGAGGAGGGCAGCAATAACGATCCAATAAAACGTATACTGGTGTTTTCCGCCGGGGCCTTGAATTCCCTTGTTGTTTTTAGAGTCTTTGTTTTTCTGCTGTTGGTTCTTTTTCTCAGACATAAACTGTAGTTAAATGAGATCCGATAACGTTGAATAAATTCAATACAAAGTTAACGAAAGTTATCGGGCAAGACATTCCATTAATAGTAAGTAATTTATAGCAAAAAAGCCTCTGAGGCTATCAACCAGCAGAGGCTTAAGAGAGAGATTCTTTACATAATTGTGAGTCGGGAGGGGATCGAACCCACGACCCACGCCTTAAAAGGGCGTTGCTCTACCATCTGAGCTACCGACTCTTGGGTTAAAAACGAGAGTCCAAATATACAGGTTTCAGGCACTTAATTTCAAGAAAAAAATAATAAAAATTTATTATTACCAGATAACCACTTTAACAGCCGATAAGCTGCTAAGTTTAGTTAAAAAATTAATATCTTAAGGGGCATTGGTTTTAAATTTAAGAATTGATTCTTGCAAAAAGAGAAAGTAGGCGACGTTTTTATTTATCCCATTTGCATACCTACCCCTTTTGCAGTGGGTGATGTGTTTTGTTATCTGATTAACGATGAAAAGAATGTGCTGGTTGATACCGGCCATTATGCCCCCAATTCACTATCTGTTTTGGAGGAAGAGTTAGAAAAGTATGGTGTTGCTGTGCGAGACCTCGATGAGATCTGGCTAACGCACGGTCATCCCGATCATTATGGACAGGCAGCCGGATTAGCAGACCAGTCGGGGGCCGTGATCTATGGGCATCCCAAAGAGCGGGCAAATTTTGCAGCCAATAATGACGGTGAGCTTTTTAAGGCGTTTTTCGATCGTCATCGTATTCCGTCGGAACTTACGACAAAGATGATAGAACAGCTCGAGTGGTTGCAACAGTATCAACAACCTATTGAGCCGGAATGGATTACGGCCGGAGATAGGTTAAGCAGCGGATCCATCAATGTTGATGTTCATTTAACACCCGGCCACGCCCCCGGACACCTTGCGTTTGTTACGAATGGAGACGTCATTTTTAGCGGTGATCTGTTACTCGGACATATCAGTACAAATGCCCTTATTAATTTTGATGCCGACAGTGGTGAGCGCAACAAAAGTTTGCTACAGTATCGCACATCACTGCAGTGGATTAAAAAACAGCAGGGGGTGGTACTGCCCGGTCACGGCAAGAAGATTCGTGATATCAACGAAGTGGCCAGCCATCATCTGTCTGAGCATCAAAAACGGTATCAAAAAATCCAACAGCTTTTAGAGCAGCAGCCAATGAGCCTGATGGAACTTTCCAATACGATGTTCCCCGACCCAATCAAAGAAGGCGCCATATTCTTGGTACTCTCGGAGGTGTTGGGATATTTGGATTGGGGCATTGAAGAAGGCACAATCTATTTGGATGAAACTACTATGGAATACCGAACTGTTACCGAATGAAAGAGTGGAATTATGAATTAGGAATTGCGAATTTAGAATTTGATAATTGACTTAGCTATCAAAAGATTCCATTAACCTTTAACCTGTAACCAGCAATTAGTATGGCTACAATATTCAGCAAAATTATTGAGGGCGATATTCCGTGTCACAAAGTAGCGGAAACGGATAACCATATTGCATTTTTGGATATCAATCCTATTGCGGAGGGGCATACCCTGGTAGTCCCCAAAAAAGAGATCGATTACTTTTTTGACCTGCCGGATGCACTTATGGAGGAGACGATGGATGTTTCAAAAACGATTGCCAAAGCTATTGATGAAACACTGAATCCACTCAGGACCGGGGTGATTGTTCAGGGGTTGGAAGTGCCGCATGCCCATGTACATTTGATTCCTCTATATAAAGAGAACCAGGTGATGGCACTGGGCCACAATGTAAATGTAAGTGAGGATCGTATGTTAGAAATTAAAAAACAAATTGCAGCGAGAGTAGATTTATGAAATTATCAATTCTAAATGGACCTAATTTGAATATGCTGGGCAAGCGCGATCCGGAACAGTATGGAGAGGATACGTTGCAGGATATAGAGCAACTCCTTATTGATCATTTTCCCGATCACGAGATGGTCTTTTTCCAAAGTAACCTAGAAGGGGAATTGGTAGAGGCTGTACAATCGCTGATGGATAGTGATGTGGATGGCGTTATGGTTAATTTCGGAGGCTACTCGCATACGTCGGTGGCCATTCGTGATGCCCTGGCACTTATCAATATCCCCATAGTAGAGGTGCACCTTTCCAATATTCATGCTCGCGAAGAGTTTCGGGAAAAAACACTTACCGGCTCCGTTGCGGATGGCATTATCACCGGCCTGGGGAAACAAAGCTATCTGCTTGGAGTACATGCCCTTGAAAGACTTATCGCAGATTAGGTAGAATATTATCAGTCTCAATGCCACCCCGGTATCGTTTCAGGGGTCATTTTATTAGATCAAAATCCGGAACTCCGTTTGAAAAAACTACGCGAACTTTTTTCTGATACTATCGTTTACGGAATCAGTAATGTGCTGGCCCGATTTATCGGGTATTTGATGGTTCCCTTGCATACCGGTGCTTTTTTGCCTTCCCAGTATGGGGTGGTGAGCTTGGTATATGCAGGTCTGGCATTTCTGAATGTTATTGCCACTTTTGGAATGGAGTCGGGTTATCTGCGATATGCTAAAGATCGGGAAAATGCGCAGGATATTTTTACAACTCTGCAGATAGGGCTGGGCGTATTTTCCTCCTTGTTTGTTTTGTTACTAGCCCTGCTGGCCCCCTTGATAATGCCCACTATGAACCTGGTCGAAACAGGGAACCAGAACCTGTTTTGGTTGATGCTGGGGATCTTATGGTTCGATACTATGGGCTTGGTGCCGTTTTCAGAACTACGTCTTGATCGCAGAAAATGGCTCTTTGCTTTTTTAAAAACCGGGAATATTATCGTTAACGTGGGGCTGCAGATTTATTTGATCCTGGGATTAAACTGGGGCATTGATGCGATATTTTTTGCCAGTTTTATCGCTTCCGGGCTTACAGCACTAGTAATATGGTTGGCAACAGCCAATCTGTTTACAGGTAATTGGAATACGCCCATTTTAAAATCAGTTTTGAAATTTGGGTTACCGTTTATTCCGGCCGGACTTGGTTTCGTAATCAACGAAATGCTTGACCGATTCTTTTTGGGTAATTATATGTCCCAGGAAACAGTAACCCAGCTTTATGGACCTGATTTGATACCGGACGATATTGTGGGGATCTACAGTGCTTGTTACAAGCTTTCAGTTTTTATGCTATTGTTGGTGCAGATGTTCCGTATGGCCTGGCAGCCCTTCTTTTTGCGTAATGCCGATGATCCGGAAGCACCGGGGTTGTTTCGGGAAGTATTTCGCTATTACAATGCCATGGCAGGGATCTGTTTTCTGGTTATTGCACTGTTTGCCGGATATATCGTTCAGATAAAAGTACCACTGATAGATGCCTATATAGTAGGTAAAGAGTATTGGGCCGGTCTCGGTATTGTACCAATATTGTTAGGGGCATATTGGTTCCACGGATGGTATATGAACTTTACCGCCGGTATTTTTATCGAAGAAGAGACAAAAGTATTACCGGTTATTACCTTGATTGGGGCAGCGGTTACAATTTTGGCAAATCTTTTATTAATTCCTGTATACGGAATGATGGGCTCTGCTACCGCTACGCTTATCAGTTATGGCATTATGGCAATGCTTCTGTATTATAAAAGCACACAGTTTTTTCCGGTTAACTACCAGATCGTTCGTACGTTTTTAATGATGGGTGTAGGTGCAGCAGCGATCTATTTTCAGCCACAAGCAACAGAATGGTTTCAGTCGGAATGGACAGGTCGCTTCATGATGTTGTTAATAGGCAGTGCAGGAATACTGATATTGTCGATTCCGTCTTCAATCAGTACACGCTTGTGGTTTTTACAGAACGACTAATTATTTATTTAGGATCAGCATCCTGCTGCAGACTAATATTATTTTGAAATAATTAAGTCATTATTTGGGGGTTATTATTATGAAAGGTAAAGTGGGTATTTATGTAGATGCGGTAAATGTTACAATGAACGGTGGCTTTGGGTTACGCTATGACATTCTCCGTAAGTTTGCATGTCGTGATGGGGCCTTACCGGCACGGATGAATGTCTATCTGGCGTATGATAAAGATCGGGCCGAAGAGGATGAATCCTACCGAAACAAAACGGCTCGTTTTAGTGAAGTACTTCGTGATTTTGAGTACAAGGTGATAGAGAGACCCGTACAGTATTACGAGGATGAAGAAACCGAAGAGGTGATTACCCAGTCTACCGTAGATATGGATATGGCCGTGGATGTGGTGATGCAGGCCAATCACCTTGATAAGCTTATTTTGCTTACCAATAATGCCAGCTATGAAAGCGTTGTGAATGCCGTACAGGATAAGGGCGTACGAGTAGAGGTTATCGGCTTTGATGATATGTCGGAAAACCTTAAGAAGGCCGCCGATATGTATATTTCGGGCTACCTTATTCCCGGCTTGCTACCCATAGAATCACCCTATGCCTGGGGCAAAAAAGGATCCCGGGTACGGGGCGTTTGCTATGACTTTTCCCATAACGACGGCTACGGCTTTCTGCGTTTCCTCGTTAAGATGGATGAAAACCTGTGGATCACCGATTCCCGCTTTGAGGAGTCTCCATACAACACTGTTTTTGCTCATATCTCACAGTTCGAAGATAATTTTGATACCAGTTTTTTACCCAGCCGCGACCTGATCTTTGAGTTTGACCTGGTAGAAAATGATAAGGGGCTTGTCGCCGAAGATATTGTGTTGGTAAGTGCACCATAATTGCTGGGGGAAATTTCTGAGGCTACATAAGCTCCCTTCTTTCTGAAAGCTGCTAGCAATCAAGCAGGTCAATAGAGCTCTTTGATTAAGATACAGTTTATACTGCTTTTTGTTGCAGCTTATCACAATTCTTAACTGTATTTCAATTAGTATTAAAGACTATTTTGTCTTAAATTAAGAGTTGCTTTTACACCTTGATCGGTTGTGGGGGCATATCAAGTAGGTTGAAAAAACTGGTTGGCTAAAAGATTGACTAAAAAATATCACTATGGAAAGTATAAAGATTGCGCAACAGGCCCCGTTAAATCACATGCGCCAGTTTATGGCGGATTTGGAGTTGGATGAAGAGAATTTTGAGTTCTATGGTAAGTATACCGGTAAGATCCGGTTGAACGTTATGGAAAAATTTAAGGATCGCCAGGATGGCAAGCTGATTCTCGTTACGGCAATGACGCCTACCCCAGCCGGAGAAGGGAAGACATTGACCTCTATTGGGTTGGGACAGGGTTTGCAAAAGATTGGCAAAAAGCCACTTATTACGCTGCGAGAGCCCTCGCTGGGACCGGTATTTGGAATAAAAGGAGGGGCAGCCGGTGGGGGATATTCCCAGGTGATACCGATGGAGCGTATTAATCTCCATTTCAATGGAGATATTCATGCACTTTCGACGGCTCATAATCTTTTGGCAGCGATGCTCGATAATCATATCTACAAAGGAAACGAGCTGGATATTGATGTGACTAACGAACTATGGAACCGAGCTATGGATATGAATGACCGTGCACTCCGAAACACCGTGGTTGGGCTTGGCGGCAGAGTGAATGGCGTGCCGCGGGAATGTAGCTTCTTAATTACAGCAGCTTCAGAGATTATGGCTATTTTGGCCCTTGCTACTTCAAGAGCTGATTTGAAAGAGCGGCTCGGAGATATCGTTGTGGGATATAATCGTGCCGGTAAAGCGGTAAGAGCACGTGATCTTGGTGCACACAAAGCGATGGCAATGGTACTTAACGAAGCAATAATGCCTAATTTGGTACAGACACTGGAACACGTGCCTACTCTCATTCATGCCGGACCATTTGCAAATATTGCCCATGGTACGAGCAGCATTATTGCCAATAAGATTGGATTAAAGTTAGCCGATTACGTGGTCACAGAAGCAGGCTTTGGGGCCGACTTGGGAGCTGAAAAATTCTTTGACATAGTATGTCGGTCTTCAGATATCTGGCCGTCTGCAGTTGTTCTCGTAGCTACCTGTCGTGCTATTAAACATCATGGCGGATTATCCGTAGATGAGGCACAAAATGGTTATAACGATCCAGAGATTTTCGAAAGGGGACTGGAGAACCTGAAGGCACATATCAAGAATATGAAGAAGTTTGATGTGCCCCTTGTTGTAGCTGTCAACAAGTTTGAAGGTGACCGGCAAGAAGATATTGATAAGATCATTGCAACTTGCGAAGAACTGGGTGTAGAATGTGCCCCGCATGAAGGTTTTGCCAAGGGCGGCGAAGGAGTAACAGAACTGGCTTATAAAACAGCGGAACTTGCTGATGACAATCCCAACCCTTCAAAAGTTACGTTGTATGATCTTGAAGAGCCCGTGGAAGAAAAGGTTCAGAAGGTAGCGACTGAAATTTATGGGGCCGGTGATATCTATTTTGAGAAGAAAGCACTCAAAAACTTAGCACGTTTCAAAGAGTTGGGATATGGAGATCTGCCTATCTGTATCGCTAAAACACAGTCCTCACTTTCTGACAATCCTAAATTAAAGGGAGCACCCGAAGGATTTACTCTGACGGTAACCGATGTTCAGCTCTCTGCCGGGGCGCGATTCTTGGTTATTATTTGTGGTAATATGATGCTGATGCCGGGACTCCCCAAGCGGCCCGCTGCCATGGATATGGATGTTGACGAAGATGGGGTTATAACGGGCCTATTCTAACATTTACAGAAATACATATTTAAGCAATAGAGACTCCGGGTTGGTCTGCCGGAGTCTTTTCTTTTGTTTTATGATGAGAATTTGAAATCGATAGAACATGATTTTTTAAACAAAATTAGTATTACTCTCTTGGGTAAACCAATAACCCTTTATTAGTTCCTATATAGAAATTGGTTTTGTCGATTGTAATTGCAGTAATTATTTGTTGTTTTGATAGTTTAGGCTGATATAGTGCCCAGGTTCCATTTTCAAAAATGGAAAACTCTTTTTTAGAACGAGCCACAATAAGCTCCCCCTGCTTTGAAAAGTTCAGGATCTGGGGTAGATTTGGACCTATTCTGTGATGCCATTCCTCATTTTTAAAGATACTGATACCATTTCGTTTGGTACCAATCCATACCATGCCCTTTGGGCCGATTACTACACCTGTAATATGATTTGAAGGTAAGCCAGTAGATTTATCATATAAATGCCATTGGTTCCCATTATACTTATTGAGGCCGCGATAGGTGGATAACCAAATATTGCCTGTTTGATCAGTAGTTAAGCCAGAGACAATATCTATGAATAATCCTGATTTGTTATCGTGCTGCTGCAGAACTTGATCTTGCCAGGCAATTAATAATGTTGTTTCAAACCCTCTGTTTCCGGCAATCCAAAGTGTACCGGTAGAATCAAAGACCATTTTGCGAGGCAGAAATGTAAACTCTTTAGGTGTTTCTTTCTCCCACTTTGTGCCATCAAAGTTTGCAAATCCTGTATTACCAACGAGCCACAGTTTATTTGAATGGATGGTAAGATCAAATATCTGTTGGCCGGGGAGGATGTAAGTGTCATCGACAATTTGATGCTCGGTTAGGGCTTTGTTGAGTTTAATTAAACCACCGTGGGTTGCTAACCAAATCTTATTGTTAAAAATAGCGACAGAAGTAATGGTCTGTTTATCAAGAATCTGGTTGTCATCGTTGAGAACATATATTTGGGAAAAGCCTAATGCCGGAGTAAGCAATAGGGTGTACAGTAGCAGGTATCGCATATAATTAGGAATTACATTACTATCTTGTTAGTAATATGTCTTGCCGAATCATAAAAATCAAAGAAAGGGGAATAAAGAAGGTGGACTTAGGTGTAATATTTGTATGAGAAGATAAAAAGCAGGGCTGGCAGAGGATTAGTATCCCTTTAAATAGAAAAAAGGACTCCGGTATGGTCTGCGGAGTCCTTTTTTTAAAATGCAAGTAGTGAGGGCCTTACGTCCTCAATTTATTGCGATTTATTTGTCCATCAGCTGACGGAACTCTTTAAGTACAGAGTGAACGTGGTCGGCTGACTCATTTAAAAGTTCTTGTTCTTCTTCGTTTAAGTCAACTTCTATTACCTCTTTGATTCCACCCTCACCAAGCTTCACAGGAACGCCGAGAAACAGGTCTTCTTGCCCGTATTCGCCGTTTAAGTGTGCAGCACATGGGAAGACACGATCTTGGTCTAGTACGATCGCTTCAACCATCTGTGCGGCAGCGGCACCGGGTGCATACCATGCAGAGGTCCCCATCAGGTTTACAAGTTCGCCGCCACCGCCTTTGGTGCGCTCTACAATTTCTTCGAGCTTGTCATCGTCAATGAACTGTTTGATAGGCATACCGCAAACAGTAGTGAAACGAGGCAGCGGAACCATCGTGTCGCCGTGTCCACCAAGCAGAAGTGCTTGAATATCTTTTGGTGAAACTCCAATCTCTTCGGCCAAGAAGGAGCGGTATCGCGCAGTATCCAGGATACCGGCCATTCCCATAACTCGGCTAGAGTCGAAACCACTGGTTTCGAGGGCAACCTGGGCCATTACATCAAGCGGATTGGAAACAATGATTAAAATAGTGTTTGGAGAGTGCTCAACAAGATTGCTAACTACATCCTGTACAATATTAGCATTGGTTTCGAGCAGATCATCGCGGCTCATTCCCGGCTTACGGGGAACTCCGGCCGTAATAACGCAAACATCAGAACCGGCCGTATCTTCATAATCAACGGTTCCCGTCAGTTTGGTATCAAACTTATGAATGGGCGACGATTCCCACTGGTCAAGCGCACGACCTTTAGAGGGATAAATCTTTTCGCCATTGTGTTCTTGTACAATATCAACCATTACAACTTCCTTGGCGAAATCGCGCTGTGCAACTGACAAGGATACTGTTGAGCCGACATTTCCACCGGCACCGACTACTGTTACTTTCATGAGACTAATAGTTTTAGGGATTATAAATTTAGGCTAAAGATAAGATTTTCTGTCTTGAATATCAGGGGTTACCTTCTTGAGGTTTGGATGTTGGAAGTTAGATGTTGGAGGCTGGATGTTGGAATTTGAAGTGTCGAAGTTCGATGCTGGAGATTGGAGGTTAGAGGCTGGATGTTGGGACTCAGGATAATTAGGAATTGAGAATTAAAAATTAAGAATTAAAAAAGTCCTGCTTTGTCACTTTGTTGCTCTGTTACTCAACTTCTTAATCCCCAATTACTAATAGGGACCTTTGCAAAACCAGGCAGTCATCCTGACTGTAATGAAGGATCTCCCTTTCAACGGCAGCAGATGGATACTGGAGATTCTTCGACAAGCTCAGAATGACGAAATCAAAGGTTTTGCAAAGCCCTCTAATAACAAATAACTGGTCACTGTTAACTGATAACTAAGTACTCCAACACTCTCGAACTTCAACACTTTGAACTTATAGTTAAGAGCGATTTCGCGAATCCATGCCCCACATCAGTTTATGGCGAAGGGTATCAAAATAGCTCTGGTCGGGCAATTCAATGAGGTCTATGGTAAAGTTAGAGCGTCGAATAGCTACTTCAAATGGATAGGACTCAATCTCTTTGATGTGACCATCATAAGAAAAGAGTACTTCGTGATCTTGTTCATTGACTTGTACCTTCAATGACTTGTTAGATGGCAGTACAAGCGGTCGGGTGGTAAGGGTATGCGGGTTTATGGGGTTGAGCACCATCACATCTGTATTGGGCATCACAATGGGGCCGCTGGAAGAAAGGTTATAAGCGGTAGAGCCTGTAGGAGACGCCACGATTAGGCCATCAGCCCAATAGTCATTAATAAACATATCATCATACTCAGCGTGCACTTTCACCATTGAGGTTGAATCCTTTTTGGAGAATAGAAATTCATTTAGAGCATGATATATGGTACCGTCTTGGTCTTCTGCTTCAAGTAGGTAGCGTTTGTCAATGCGATACTTGCCATCCAGCAAGTTGCCTAAGGCTTTTGTGAGCTGTTCTTTTTGGGTATAGGCCATAAAGCCCAGGCGACCGCTGTTAACGCCTAAGATCGGTTTCGGAATGTTTTTCATCAGCCGTGCGGTGTACAGCATGGTGCCGTCGCCACCGATAGCAATAATGATATCGGCTTGATCAATGGCTTGTTGCTCGTTCTCCACTACAACAGCAGAAGGATGTTCCTCTCCATTATATAGCTCCTGCAGTTCAGTGCAGAAGATGACATTTACCTCTTCGTGCTCATCTGCCCAGTTGAGCAAATTAATAAAAGGTTCTTTAACTGAATACTTATTAGGATTCGCAATGATGGCAAATTTCATAAATTCGATCACATATTTTCTGTAGCAGGCATGGTTACATCCCGAAGATCAAACCACCAAGGATACTGATTGAAATGGAGTTGTTCAATTTCATTGCGGTATAATGCCAGTTGGTCTACAGAAAACTGGTAGATCGGGAGATAGTTGTCCCACTGGCTATCAGGTATTAGAGGATAGCTTTTGGTAAAGAAGAGTCCGGTATTACGGGTTGGGGCCCGGTGTTGGATCATCTTCAGGGAAATATTTTGCTTAGACAGAGTAGTTGATAAACTTCCCAGGAAGGTGCGTATATAGGGATCATCAGAATACATTGTGTAGATCGGTGATGCCTGGGAAAGAGAGGTGGTATCCGGGGTCGTGGTATCTATAGGGTTTGAAGTTATATATTCATCCGGCAGAGATTTAAAAAAGGTGATTGAGTCGGAAGTAGTGATGCGACCGATGTTCTGTGCCTGTAATTTAGGTATACTACTGTGTTGGTTCCAGCGGAGTGTATAGGTAATGGGACCGCCATTGAGTAGCGTATATCGGCTGGAATATGATGGTTTTAAGCGTTCGTTTTGTATGGTACTTCGGGTCAGCTGTGGGCCCATTTGTGGTGTTAAATGCAACTTGTTTGTACTCAACGCTCTGAAAAGCACTTGCTCATTAGAGCAGGTTGTTATGTCTACACGGTTGAGATTAACCCCCGAAGCGTTGTAGTAATTGCTGAACTTCGAAAAGATATAGGTGGAATCGGTAGGTTGTTTTGAGAAGTTGAAAGGCCCCGTACCCACAGGAGAGAAGTTAGCGGGTTCTTCTGCCACTGCTTCTTTAGGATAGATAACAGCGTATGGCGTGGCCAACTTTTGTAGAAAACGGCTATCTTTTTTTTCGAGTTGAAATACAACAGTTTGTTGATCAGGAGTAGAAATACCGGAAATATCGTCAATACTCCGTTTCTCAGGATTATATACCATGCGTTGCTCCCTGTAATAGGGTTCAAATCCTCGTATATCCATAAAGAGTTGCGCAGCCCATGGGGGGGTGTCTGCTTTGGCCATTCTCTTAAAAATATACTTAACGTCCTGAGCTTTAACTTTGCGCCCCGTACCGGTGCTAAATATCTCACTGTCTTGGTAGAATATTTCGGGACGGAGGGTAAAGGTATAGCGTAGAGAATCACTACTTACAGACCAGTCTTTGGCAAGCCCGGCTACTACCTCGCCATTGGCATTAAGGCGGACGACACCTTCGTAAACCAACTGAATGGCTCGCATCGAGGCGGTATTATCAGCAAAGAGGGGGTCCAAAGAATATATTTTTTGACCTTCTCCAATGAGTAGTTTCCTGAACCCGGCTTCATTTTTATTGGTATCTTGCCTGTCGGTTGTATCGGCAGCAATTGTTGTTGGATTGTCGCCTACCACAACCGTTTCAGGTTGTTTACATGCAGCTACTATGAAAAGTATAGAAAGCGTAAATAGTAGTTTAGAGCGCAACGTTAATGATTTCATAGATAATTACATTTTTGTTGGTAATAATTTGGATCGCCGCTAATTTTTTGATCCCTTAAGCCCTTTAATACCTTTGATGGCCTTTTCATCAAGTAGGTTCGTATCGTACGATCGGATACGCCCTATTTTTTTCTGATGACGCTTTTGTGCAACGTCGATTAACTTTAGCATTAATTCTTTCATATTCATTCCGCTTTCTTCCCACAGATAGAAAGAGAAGGAGCCGGGAATGGTATTGATCTCATTAAAAAAGACTTCTTCGGTTTCTTCATTGATCAGGAAGTCTAGTCGTGCTACCCCGCTGGCGCGAAAAACTTTAAAGATCTGTTCTGACAGCGATTGAATCTTTTCAGTCAGTTCATCAGAAATATCAGCAGGAATAACGCGGTCGGCAGAAGCCATGCCTTTCTGTCCGCCGTCGGATTGATACTTATCCTCAAAGGAGAGTGTATCCTCTTGTCCCAATGGTCGTTCACAAACGCTGGTTTGCAATTCTTCAGGGGTGCCCAGCACCGAACAGTTAATCTCCATTAACGGACTAACCGCTTTTTCGATCATCAAATTATTATCATAGCGAAAAGCCGTTTCTATGGCTTCGATGAGTGCTTGTTCATCGGTGGCTTTAGTAACGCCAATACTGCTGCCCAATCTTGTCGGTTTAATAATTACCGGGTATTCGAGCTGTTGGGCATAGTGAAGTACGGTATCGCGGTCTCTTTCCCATTCTTTTTCAAAGAAGTCGAACTCATCCACTACGGGTATATTATGGGCACGGCACAGTTCTTTGGCTTTAACTTTATCCATGCCGATACTGGAGGCAAAGACCCCGCTGCCGGCGTAGGGGATATTATAGGTCTCACAGGTACCCTGAAATGAGCCATCTTCCCCTTCAGATCCATGAAAAGCGGGGATGACTGCATAAATGGGGTATTCCTCCGGGCTTCCAAAGAAACTTTTCTTTTCTGTTTCAAGAAGGATTGGTTTTCCCATCTTGTTATGAGAAAAAGTACAGTCGGTTGCCTGTTCTCGAAGTTTATCGAGATCTTTATAATTTTCAAGTTCCAGTAGAGGTGTGCCCGTTAACCAACGTCCCGATTTGCTAATATACAATGGGATGAGATTAAAGCTGCTCTCTTTTAAGGAGGCGATAACCTGCATAGCAGAGAGCACGGATACTTCGTGTTCGGGGGAGACCCCACCAAAGGCAATGACTATGTTTTTTGAGCTCATAAAACAGTCTGGATTTTTACATTTACCAATCGCCTTAATGATAATAAAAGATCACTTCAGATGTGATAAGGAAAGTGGACTATTTAGAGAGGGAGATTAGGTGATTAAGTTATTAGTGTATGCTGAGACAAGATGCGTGACTCGTGATAAGCGAAGGTGGGATGTTGGAAGTTGGAGTAACCGTCGTCAATCATCTGTTGTCTGTTAGTGGTTGTCGATTGTCGATTGTCGGTGGTCGGTACATTTTTAATACTTCATACTTTTCACTACATAATTATAAGTCAACCACTAAGACACTAAGGTCACTTAGCCATCTTAAAACTGGGGTGTGTATAATGAACTCTGTCCGGGCTGCTTACTATGGGGTAAGTCCAGTGGCAGGTGATCTTCAAATCGAATTATTAACTGTTTGCTGATAGGTACTTCCCTGAGCTCTATGTCAGTTGTAGTTTTTGCTATTTGTTTTCGTGATAGATTGAATAATAGAAAAGACGAACTACAGATCCTGAAACAAGTTCAGGATGACAAGAGGTTTAAAAGAGATATTTATTTGTAAGGATTAGAGTTTAACAAGCTCTTACTTATAAAAAGTAAGATGCGTTTTCAAAACATTGTCACACAGAGAGGATATGTTTATATCCTATCCAACAAAACGAGAAGAGTTCTCTACATTGGTGTTACTGGTAACTTAGTTAAGAGAGTTTGGTTGCATAGACAAGGACTAGGGTCAGAATTTACCCAGAAGTATAGAACTAAGTATTTAATTCACTATGAGTCTTTTAAACATATTGAAAGAGCCATTAACAGAGAAAAACAGCTTAAGAATTGGCACAGGGAGTGGAAGCTCAATTTAATAAGAGAACATAATCCAAAGTTTAGAGATCTTTGGCCCAAAATTCTACTTAGGAGAAATTATTTTTGAGCAAGTATTATTTGAAGAGTGCGCAAAGAGTACATGGAGCTTTTGAAAAATAAAAAAACTTGTCATCCTGAACTTGTTTCAGGATCTCAGAAAGAAAGGGTGTAAAAATAGAGCCAATAAAAAAGGCACGAGCTTAGGGCCCGTGCCTCAAAAGTTAAATGATTTTTGAAATAGCTAGCTATTTCTGCTGCGCCATGTAGTAGAGTTGTATAATACGCAACTCATCATAGCCCACCTTTTTATCCAGCTTATTATAAATTGGCCGCAGCATATGGGGTGCTACCTCATCAAAGACTTCCAGCACTTTGTTCCTCTTGCGGGTTGAAAGCGAAGAAGCTTTAACGATACCCTCCGGCCGCAGATCATTGCCATCCTCTAAATACGTTTTAAGATGTTTAATGATCGTCACATTCTTTACTCCGTACTGTTCAGCCAGGTGGTCCACAGATTTTCCTTCATTAAAGGATTCCCCGATTCGCTGGTATTTCTCTTTTTTAGAAAGCTCTTCCTTCTTTTCCTTTAATACCTTTTCCTGCTCTTCAATATCATTCGTTTTACAATATTCGCGAATGATTTTTAGGAAGTCCATTCCATACTTCTTTTTCTTAACCGTCCCCACACCATAAATAGGAATTAGGTTATCCGTAGTTTGTGGAAAATAATAGGCCATTTCCATGAGCGTAGTATCCGGGAAGATAGCATATGGAGGTACGGCCTGTTCATCGGCCAGTTCCTTCCGCTTATCACGAAGTTGTTCAAAGAGATCTTTTTCATAATTCTTTTCAACCTCGGATGTAGTACGTTCCATAGCCTGGTCGCCGACTACGGTATCACTGCGATCAAGGGCGCCAAACACATTTTCTTTTCCATCGAGTACGGCCCGTGCTTGGTCGGTTAGGGATAGAGGACCGTGACTTTCGTTCCGGTCTAAGTATTCCTGGTTCACCAGCATGCGGGCCAGCAAGATCCATTGCTCTTTGGCCCACTCATTGCCAATATTATATGTAGGCAGTTCATCATGACCGTTTTCGAGCACTTGTTCTTTGGTGGAACCACGGAGGATATCGGCAATATAATAGGCATCGTATTGTTCGCCGGTGCGTACAGCACAGGATAGAAACTTCTGAGCATGTACCGTTAAATCTTCTACCTCGGCATCAATAGAGAGGCAGTTGTCGCACATTCCGCAATTATCTTTTTTATAGGTTTCTCCAAAATAGCCCATCAGCGGAACTCGGCGACACTCGTCGGTCTCCATAAACTTCAGCATATCCTTCAGGTGCTTTTCAGCTACCTTTTTCTCTGTGCCTTCTTTTTGATTGATGAAGTACTGGATCTTTTGTTTATCCGACCGGCTATAGAGTACCAGGCAGTCGGCACGGAGACCGTCGCGGCCGGCCCGGCCAATCTGTTGGTAGTACGATTCAATATTTTTGGGCAGATCGTAGTGCATTACAAAGCGCACATTGGGTTTATCAATACCCATCCCAAAAGCAATGGTTGCAACGATGATCTGAATATCATCGCGAATAAACATTTCCTGGTTCCGGTTACGGAGTTTCTTTGAGAGTCCGGCATGATAGGGTTTTACCGAATGTCCTTCTTTTTTGAGCTCTACATAGAGCTCTTCTACCTGCTTTCGAGAGAAACAGTAGATAATACCCGATTGCTTTTTACGGGTATAGAGAAAATCCAGGGTTTGCTCCAGCGGATCTTCTTTGTCGGCCACTTTTAAAAAGAGGTTTTTACGGTCGAAGCTGGCCAGGAATGTTTCTGAGTTATCGAGCTTTAGAATATCTTCAATATCTTCACGAACACGGGGAGTAGCAGTAGCCGTAAGAGCCAGACAGGTGGCATTGGGGAAATCCTTGCGGATTTCAGTTAGTTCGCGATAGTCCGGTCGAAAGTCGTGTCCCCATTCCGAAATACAGTGTGCTTCGTCAATGGTAAAAAGATCAACATTTTGGGTGGCAAGCAGCTTCCGCGTTTTATCCATCATGAGCGTTTCGGGAGCCAGGTACAGCATTTTAATTTCTCCGTTACGTACCCGATCTACATTCCGCTGGTATTCGTCGGGGCTCAACGTACTGTTAAGAAAAATGGCTGGAATATCATACTGTTGCAGCTGTTCTACCTGATCTTTCATTAGCGAGATCAATGGTGAGACGACAATGGTGAGGCCATCGAAAAGGAGTGCCGGTATCTGGTAGCAAAGAGATTTACCGCCACCGGTAGGCATGATAACCAAGGCGTCTTCCTTATCAAGAACCTGCGTAATTACTTCTTCTTGCAGGGGACGGAAATCTTCATATCCAAAAACGTTATTTAATTTGTTGCGTGCTTCTTTAATCATTGATTGAATCGAAATTTGAATGTATCACGGATTAAACAAAACGATATCAGGCAGTTATTTATATAAACACAAAAAATGCCTGTAGAACGTTTGTCATTGCCAATAATTCAGTGTTCTAGCTAACTATAAAAAATCGCATGAAAATACTGATACCATCACTCTTTCAGTGATGGTATCAGTATATAAAGTTATTAAAAAGTTATTTGCTGAGGTATAGGTTTTTAAATTCGAACGGCTTTTTAAAGTGTTCGTCATCGAAATCTTCCATGAAGTAAATGCTTTCTCCGGTAGATTTCATTTCGGGACCTAACTCTTTTTTTACTTCCGGGAATTTGTCGAACGGGAATACCGGTTCTTTGATAGCCCAGTTTTTGAGGGTTGATGTCAGGTCTTTTTCATCAAAGTCTTTGAGTTTAGCACCCATCATTACTTTTACCGCAATTTTTGCTTCCGGACGTCCTGTCGCTTTTGCAAGGAACGGGATGGTTCGTGTTGAACGGGGGTTCGCCTCTAGTACGTAGACGTTATCGCCTTTCACCCCATATTGTACATTCAGGAAGCCCTGAATACCCATGTTGTCAGCAATTCTTTCGTGGTATTCCTTAATCTTCTCTATAGCTGTATCGCTGAGAGAATAGGTTGGGATTACTGCGGTAGAGTCTCCGGAGTGAACACCGGCCGGTTCAATGTGCTGCATGATGCCCGCAATATGGAGTTGGTCGCCATCGTATACCGCGTCAACATCTACCTCAACAGCATCTTCCAGGAATTTGTCAATGAGGAATGCATTTTCGGGATGGGTATCGAGTACACGCTCGGTATAGAATTCCAGCTCTTCTTCTTTTACGGCAATCCGCATTCCCTGTCCACCCAGTACATAACTTGGACGGATAAGCACGGGATAGCCGATACGGTCGGCAATCTTAAGAGCCCCCTCTACATCTTCTGCTGTTCCATATGAAGGGAAGGGGATATCGAGCTTTTTGAGGAACTCTGAGAAGGAACCGCGATCTTCAGCAAAGTTGATCATCTCGAAATCAGTGCCAAAAATCTTTATTCCTTCTTCAACAAAACGTTTACCAAGTTTAAGTGCGGTTTGCCCGCCAACCTGCAGAATTACGCCCTCCGGTTGTTCGTGCTCGTAGATATCCATCACACGCTCCCAGAATACCGGCTCAAAATAGAGCTTGTCGGCCGTATCAAAATCCGTGGATACCGTTTCGGGATTACAGTTTACCATGATGGCCTCATAGCCCATCTCCTGGGCGGCTTTTACTGCATGGACACAAGAGTAATCAAATTCAATGCCCTGGCCAATGCGGTTTGGACCGCTGCCCAGAATCATAACTTTCTTCTTATCAGTAACTTCGCTCTCATTTTCTCCATCATAGGCGGAGTAGAAATAAGGTGTTTCGGCAGGGAATTCAGCTGCGCAGGTATCTACTACCTTGAAAGAAGGCTTCAGGTCAAACTCTTTACGTTTTGCCCGCACTTCATTCTCAGTAACCTTGCCATCACTTTGGCTCAGCAGCCATGCAATCTGTTCGTCGCCAAAACCGGCCTGCTTAAGCTCGAAGAGATCTTCTTTGGTGATGGTGTCAAGCGTTTGTCCCTCGGTACGATTTTCAAGGGATACCATATAGCGGATCTGTTGCAAGAACCAGGGGTCTACTTTGGTAATGTCAGCAATTTCTTCTACCGATGCGCCCAGCTTAAAGGCGTTTCGGATATTCAGCATGCGATCCCAATATGGCTTCTTAAGCCGGTCACGAACCTCTTTGCGATTCAGTTCGTTGTAGCCGTCGGCTCCAAGCCCGGCGCGACCAATCTCTAACGATTGGTACGCTTTGTTCAGTGCTTCGGGGAAGTTTCGCCCGATAGACATCACTTCACCTACCGCTTTCATCTGGGTAGTAAGCTCTTCGTCTACATTGGGGAACTTCTCGAAATTGAAGCGTGGGGCCTTTACAATCACATAATCGATGGAGGGCTCGAAGCAGGCCGATGTGTTCCCGGTAATGGGATTGTCGAGCTCGTCAAGGTTATATCCTACAGCCAGCTTGGTAGCAATTTTTGCAATAGGGTATCCTGTAGCTTTTGAAGCCAAGGCCGAGGAGCGACTTACCCGCGGGTTAATTTCGATAGCCACAAAACGATCGCTGCCCGGTTCAACGGCAAACTGTACGTTACATCCGCCGGCAAAGGTACCGATCGAGCGCATCATCTTTATTGCGGCATCCCGGAGCATCTGGAACTGCTTGTCGGTCAAGGTCTGTGATGGGGCTACGGTTACAGAGTCGCCGGTATGCACACCCATGGGGTCAACATTTTCGACCGTACAGATAATAACGACATTGTCATTGGGGTCGCGAAGCAGTTCAAGTTCGTACTCTTTCCATCCAAAAATGGACTCTTCAATAAGTACCCTGTGCACGGGGCTCATTTCCAGGCCGCGCATAACTTTTCGTTCAAACTCATCTTCGGACCAAACGATGCCACCTCCGGCGCCGCCCATGGTAAAGGATGGACGAATAACGATCGGTAGTCCACCTAATTCTTCTGTAATTTCTTTTGCTTCCAGTAAAGATTCAGCTGCACGGCTGCGACATTGGGGAATGTCGATCTCTTCCATCAGGTCGCGAAACTCCTGGCGATCTTCGGTGATATCAACGGCATCAATATCAACCCCGATAATTTTGATGTCGCGTTCGCTCCAGTAGTTTTCGTGTTGGAGGTCCCGGGTTAAGTTAAGTCCTGTTTGCCCTCCCATTGTAGGAAGCACAGCATCAGGCTCTTCTTTTTCAACAATTTCCTTAATGGATTCAATAGTGAGGGGTTTCAGGTAGATCTCATCCGCCATCATAGGATCGGTCATAATGGTGGCAGGATTGGAGTTGATGAGGATAACTTCGTACCCATCATCCATAAGAGATTTGCAGGCCTGTGATCCGGAATAGTCAAATTCACAAGCTTGTCCGATTATAATAGGTCCGGAACCAATGATAAGAATTTTTTCTATGTCGTCGCGTCGTGGCATTCTATGTTAAGCTGTTTTTATATTTGAAATTCTTTAGATCTTATTTATTGGTGAGATGGTGTTGTATCCATCCCTGCTGCCGTTACTAGGCTGGTTCTTGCTTCCCTTCTTTAATCATGTCAATGAACTGATCAAAGAGATAACGCGAATCATGGGGGCCGGGAGATGCTTCTGGGTGGTACTGTACCGACATGCCCGGGAAGTTTTTAAATCGTAGTCCTTCTATAGTATCATCGTTCAGATTTATGTGGGTAACCTCTACCTTCTCTTCGTCAAGGTCATCTTCATCTACAGCGAAACCATGATTTTGTGTGGTGATTTCAACCAAGCCGGTCTCTTTGTTTTTAACCGGGTGATTGGCGCCGCGGTGTCCTACAAACATCTTCTTTGTAGCAATACCTTCGGAGAGAGCCATCAGTTGGTGTCCCAGGCAGATGCCAAATAGTGGCTTACCGGTGCTTTTAGCGTAGTTCACTACCTCAAGAGCATACTCACTGGTAGCATCGGGATCGCCGGGGCCATTACTGAAGAAGAACCCATCGGGATTCCATTGTTTGAGTTCGTCTATGTAGTCTCCTTTGGCAGGGAAGATTCGCAGCGTACAGCCCCGTTCTACAAAGTTGTCGATAATACTCTGTTTAATACCGTAGTCGAAGACAGCGACTTTGAACGGACCGTCACTGTGGGCAGTGCCCGGTTCCTCACGTGTTACCTGGGTGGCAAGTTCGAGACCTACCATGTCATCCCAGTTTTGTGCTTTTTCAACGAGTTTGTCTTCGTCGAGTTCGGTGGATGAGATAACTGCGTTCATTACACCTTTGGAACGGATATGGCGGACCAGTTTACGGGTGTCAATACCACTGATTCCGACTACTTCGTTACGCTCTAGATATTCTTGCAGGTTGCCGTCGGCCTGTGGATTACTGTGTTCCCAGGAGAAAGATCGCACAATGAGTCCTGAGATCATCACTTTTCGGGCTTCATCGTCGCGACTCATGGTGCCGTAATTCCCAATGTGGGGATAGGTCATCATCATGAGTTGCCCGTAATAACTGGGGTCAGTGAAAATTTCTTGGTAACCGACCATGCTGGTATTAAAGCAAAGTTCGCCGCCGGTGGTACCTTTTTTGCCTATCGCAAAACCGTGTTCTACGGTTCCGTCAGATAGGGCAATGATAGCTTTATCTCTGGGATACTGAGACATATCGAGAGGGGTGGTGTTTTGTGAGGTTAAAATTTAGATATAAAAAAAATCCGACAACGAATACGAAGCCGGACTTAAAAAAAAGGAATGGAATGCGCGGTATCTGGTGCCAGCCAGATATGTGTTCAAATTTTTTAAGGCAGTGTTTTCTGCCGTGTATATGTGCAGATGCTTCGGTAAAGATCAAATGAATTTAATTTGGTGTGCATCATTTTTTGTGCGTGCTGGCCCATTTCCAGCGCAAAACTGTACAAAGATACGAATCCAAAAATCTCTTTTCAACGATATTTTAAGTTCATTTATATTTACTGAGTTTGATGGCTCTGAATAATGTAATCTTTGTTCCACTTGTCATAAGAAACGGCTAAATTATTGGGTTTGCAGCATACGTGGCAGTCTTCAATATATTTTTGGGTCTTGCCTTGAGAAGGGTCTACAATAGTATGATTCACTTCTCCACAATAGGCACATCGAAATGTTGTGTCTTGAGATTCTCCAGTTTGTTCCATAATTCTGTGCTGATTTAAGTATTGGTGTTCGGAGATTTTGTGCATCAAACTTTTTGTAACATGACACAACAAAAGTTGATCCGAAAAAGTCCCCGTTCTCAGATATATGGCATGCTATTAAACTTGTTGGCAAGACGAATGTCTATATTTCGAGTGCAACAGGTTTATTTGTCTGTGTTGTCCAAGAATACGTCTGCACAGTAGTAGCCGGTTAGGGAAGAAAGAGCGCCGGCCAGTCCTCCGATGGCAACTGTCATAACGATGGCCAGCCATGGATAGGGTAAGCTAAAAATATTGGCAACGCGTTCTGTGAGTATGCCATTATTATTTATGTGAGAAATCATCGATTGTATCAGCCACAAGCCGCCAATCCCCAAGAATCCATATCCAAAAGAATGTTTGCCCGACTTGCCGAGTATAGCTCCCAGCACTAACCCGGATATGGCCAGCGACCACCAAGGGAAAACAAGACTTAACAACCAAGCGGTAAGAGCGATGAATAAAGCTAAAAGCATAGACAGTTAATTTAAGGTGATGGTATAATGCAGAGAGTCAGTAGCGGTAGGAGGTTGCCGCATAAACCAAAGTGGAAACAGTTCCCCATCTCTCCATTCATCAATCATATTGTCGTAATATTTTGAGCCGGGATTGCCGGATTGACCGCCGGGATAGATGCCCCATCCTTTTATTTCAGGGCCTAGTTGTACTACCATGCGCCAAGAAGGGCCGTGGCTGCCGCGTATTGCATTCACTGATTCTCCACCTCCCCCCGTGAATACATTCTCGCGGCCCAGTCCGGGTAGTCGACCCACATGACGTATGTCGGTATCATTAATATAGCCCCATTTCCAGCTGTCTCCCCAATCACCGTGTTTATTCTGAAGTGATAATATCGCTTGGTTGAATGACCGGTTGATCAGTTGTTTGAGCGTTTCTTTTTCCGGGGTATTGATATTGTCGTACCATTTGCTGGATGAGTTATTATGCAGAAATGTAACTACTTGATCCCGACTGGGCCATTCCATGGGGATATCTGTCTGTTGATATTCATCACTCCATATTGCCTCATAAAGCTCATCCCACCAAGCGTTAAAAAGAGAGGGCGCTATAAGTTCGCCCTTATTCTCGTACTTCCACTCTGTTAGTTCCGTTACGGCCTTTTTGTGGATATTCGAGAGGGTATCAGTTTTTACATGTTGTAGCAGCGTAGGTAGTATGCTTTTAGCGTGATAACTAAACAGATCCATTTGCAGCTTCTGCATCTCTTTTGGGGTAATATCTTCCATAGAGGCCAGCTGCTCATTAATTCGTCGCCCGCGTTCATAGGGGGCGAAATCATCATCCAAATAATAGGGGTAAGAATCACCGGCCGGATCTTGATTAGCTGAGCTTACAAAGCCGCGATCGGGATTTTTGACGTGAGGAATCTGATCGAATGGAATCCAGCCCTGCCAGTCGTAGCTGGGATTCGAGCCATCCCCAATAAAACGTCCCTGCTCATCCCACTTAAGTGGATATTTTCCTGTTACCGTAAGAGCAATATTGGAGCTATCCGCAAATACCCAGTTTTGGGCCGGACTTTCATAATGTTGCAAAGCTTGTCGATAATCATCATAGTTATCGGCTTTATTGATATCCAGGAAGTAGCGAAGCTCATTGGATTTCTCATGGGCAATCCACTGCATCGCATGGTATTTTGGGATATTGGAGCGCATTGGTTCATCCCCTGAGGTCTGCACCACCGGCCCGTGATGGGTATAAACAACAGTGTCTGTGACTGTTGATTCGCCTTTTACCTTAATTTTTTCAACCCGTTTTGTTGTAGGATGCCATTCGCCGTCATAGTTATAATGTGAAAAGGTGGAGTCGCGAAAAGTAATTTCGTACCAGTCCCATACATCGGCCCCAACATTGGTAGTTCCCCAGGCAATGTTTTCGTTATAACCGATGATGACTGCCGGAGCGCCCGGTAAAGAAACACCCATGACATTTTGGTCCGGTCCGTGAAGTTGCAGGCTATACCAGATAGATGGCAGAGTCATATTAAGATGAGGATCATTAGCTAAAATCGGGTAGCCATTGGCCGTTTTGGATCCGCTTACAGCCCAGTTATTGCTGCCGTTATTGGGATCCGGCTGAAAAGGAGCTACCGTATCAACAATAGCGGGAGTGAATGAATGTTGGGGCTTTTCGGGGGCTTGGGATTCAAAATTCCAATCCTTGCTTTCCGGTATGATAGGGTCGTTCAAGGGAGGGCTAATATCCAATACTTTTTTGATAAAGGAATCTCCGAAAAAAGCGCGTGTATTACTCATGCGCAGATCTGAATTGCTGCCGGCCAGCGTGTAGGTCATGTTTTTGAGTAATAACGCCGTTTTAAGGGGTGTCCATGTTTCGGGACGGTAGTCCAAAAATTTGTACTCCAGGGGATATTCGCTGGGGTCAAGCTGATCAATCCAGGCATTAACTCCCGCCGCATAGGCTTCAACAGCCTCAGCTGTTTTGGGGTGAGCCATTAATTTTTCAAGTGCCTGTTCGGCGGCATAGTTCATACCGATATGTCGTTGGTAGCGGTCGTACTGCAGGGTTCGGGACCCCAAAATTTCAGACAAGCGACCGGCTGCAGCGTGAGTCTGGAGCTCCATTTGCCACAATCGATCCCGGGCTGTTATATATCCTTGGGTAAAATAGAGATCATGATTGTTGGAGGCGAAGATATGGGGGATCTGGTGCTGGTCAAAAAAAACGGTCACGGAATCGGAAAGAGCTTCGCTGGCAACCGAAATTTTATGGTCAGTACGCTTAACGTTTTGGGTATTGGCCCAGAACCCCGTTTGTGGATTCCAGAATTTACCAAGCGGAGGGGCGGGGCCCAGTGGTACTGAAAGAAGCCAAAAGAAAAGTGCAGTTACAATACCGGAGATGCCAAGTTTAAGCCCCGCTTTTTTCATATAGTATGTCTATTGAATTATAGCTTAAGATCGCTCAGTATAACATGATATGTGTGACCACTTTACCAGAGAAGCATTTTCATGCAGAATACACTGCCGCCGCTTTTGAGAAACTCATAAGTGCTTACCTCGTGGACAGAGAACCCGTTATCCCGAAGGTTTTTATTTACATCCGTACATCCTTGCTGGATAATTACATTTCGACCGTCCGGGCAAGAAGCATTACAAGCAAATAGTTCTTCAGCTTCATATTTGGAGGCTCGTATAACGGTATCAAACATCTTATCGATCATTGCCAGTCCTTCATCGGTAAAGGCCTCAGGATAGATAAGGGCGGTATTTTCATCCAGCACACAAAGGCAGGTGTCCAGATGGTAGAACGATTCGTCGACCAATTCCACAGCAAGTACCGGGATGTCAAATTTTTCGGATATTGTATCGTAAGCTTCTAAGGACGATCGGTAACCGTATCCTCCCCACAACATACGTTTGCCGGTATGCCAGATGGCGTCGCCGCATCCTTCAAAATCGCTGATCTTATCTTCATCAAAATAGCAGATTTCGTAGCCGTGCTGGCGGTACCACTGTTCGATGTAAGGAACCTCATCTTTGCGCTCATCAGCATGCATAATGCTCATAAAAACATGTCGCTTGCCATCTTCATCAATGTAAGGGAGACTCTGGTTGGCACAAAAGACCATGTCGGGTAATCCCTCTTGGTCTTCAATAACATGCACGTTCATCCCTACCTGGTTAAAGAGAGAGCGAACCAGCTCCCATTCGTTATTTGCCTCAATTTTGTCAACCTTTCCTACTTGGTCTGCCATATGCGGATTGATGACATAATCTACCGAGAAGTGCAGGGGGCGTACCATAAGCACGTCCGTTGGTAATGGCATGTCGGAGATATCTCCGGTAGTAAAATCGAGTTGGTCAGCGGATGTAATGACTTGGCCCATAGGTAAATCAATTATTTCAATTGAAGTGAATTTAGATCTCTTTCGTTTTTTGGACATGAAAGATAATCATTTGTAGCAAAGAATAAACTATTGGTGTTAAAAACTCACAGGTAATTTTGTTTTTCACTTTCAGTTGATGGGATAGTACTCTGTGTCCGGTTAGATATTAAACTTAAATATTGCTCGTTTTTACCTATCATTAGATGAAGGTATAACAGTGTCAACTGATATTTGTAGGATACTATGCTATTAGATCATGAACTCTTATCGCAATTAGCGCCCCTGGAATTGAGAGCCCGTAAAATTGTTGAAGGATTTATTTCAGGCCTACATAAAAGTCCACACCACGGCTTTAGCGTGGAGTTTGCCGAGCATCGGCCCTATAATCCCGGAGATGAGATTAAGCACATCGATTGGAAGGTGTTTGCAAAGACCGAACGCCTCTTCGTTAAGAAATATGAAGAGGAGACGAATCTGCGCTGCTATGTCATTTTGGATACAAGTAGCTCCATGTTTTATAAATATTTTAGTCCATGGTCCAAGTTGCGATATGCTATCCATTTTGCCTCCTCGTTGATGTACCTGATGAATAGGCAGAGCGATGCTTGCGGGCTGGTGACCTTTAGTGATGGTATTGAACATTTTATTCCGGCCAAGTCTTCCTATTCGCATCTGCGAATGTTGTTTTCGGAGTTTGAAAATTTGCTCCAGAAAGAAGAGGAGGGGGTAGAAGAGCATCGTAAGACCGCAACAGCCCAGATTATTCACGAGGTTGCTGAGCGTCTTAACCACCGAAGCCTGGTGGTAGTATTAACCGACCTCTTTGAAAATGTGGATAAACATGACCAGCTTATTTCATCGTTGAAGCACTTACGTCATCGCAAGCATGAAGTACTATTATTTAATGTGCTTGAGCAGAAGAGTGAGCGAGAGCTCGATTTTTCTGATCGACGTTTAATGATGCAGGATATGGAAACCGGCGCGCAGATGGAAGTAAAACCGGCACAGATCAGGGAGGAGTATAAAAGGAAAATCGAGGAGCTTACCCATCGATTTAAGATGGCATGCAGTGAATTTCAAATTGATTTCGATCAGCTAGATACGCAAAGTGAATTTGATCTGGCTCTGCTTTCATATCTAAATAAAAGAAAACGCCTGGGATGAGTTCATTGCTTTAGTTTAAGCACTTAAGTGCAGGATAAAGTCAGGTTAGGACATAGGCTTGCTCTCGAGCGAATTATCATATCTTTGTGTAGTTTCATCAATAAGATTAGCTAGCCGGCAGCTCGGTGTTTTAGTGATAGTTCTTAGCTTGTCATTATGGGTAGGTTGACCCACACCTGTCCTCTCCCTACTCGCCGCAGGGAGAGGGACGTCTGTCTGCATTCCGTGCTGGGCAAAAGCACATATCTTTTCGGGGAATCTCAGCCAAAATTCAAGCGCAAGACGTTTTTAAAAAGTCTCTTCCCCTACGGGTAGGGGAAGAACAAGAGGGGGTCAGAACCAACTCAATACTCCCAGTCTCACATCTCGGAGGCAAAAGAACAAGATGGGGTCCGAACCAACTCAATACTCCCAGTCTCACATCTCGGAGGCAAAAGAACAAGATGGGGTCAGAACCAACTCAATACTCACAGTCTCACATCTCGTAGGCAAAAGAACAAGATGGGGTCAGAAAATAACAAGCACCCGAACCTGCTAAATGTATAGCCCTTTCTTATCGCGCCCAGAATCCAACTTTTGATTATTGATATAAAAGGGAGCTTTGCAAAACTCGGTATGTCATCCTGAATTCAGTTCAGGATCTCGGTTTTAATGCTAATAACTGTATATGAGATGCTGATCCGCCAGCCGGCGGACAGCATGACAAGATGTGACTAGTTTCGCAAAGTCCCCAAATATTAAGTCGACATGTCTTAGTTCTTCCATTTCTCTTTGAAAACTACAGTGGATATTGGCGACCACTGTGATCACTATGTTACTTCCATTTGGCGAAGAATTTTATTGAAGATGGTGGGCACCAATCTCTTTAGATAGATTCCCCAAATTTCTTTGCCGCCGATATAGATCTCTTCCTTTTCGGCCTCAATTTTAGGAAGCAGCTTTTGGGCAAACTTTGTAGGTGACATGCCGTGCTGTTGTCCTTTACCCATCTGATTGTGCTTGCTGCCATCTCCCTCAAGTGCATTCTTGGTAACATCCGTTTTGATATAGCCCGGACAAACGAGAGAAACGCGGATGTTATCTTTATGCACTTCTTGGCGCAGGCTGTCAAAGTAGCCGTGCAGGGCATGTTTGGAAGCCGCATAGCTGGAGCGCAGACGGGTACCAAACTTTCCCATCACGCTGCTGGTAACAATGATATGACCTGTTTGGCGATCGATCATTGAGGGCAGTACGGTTTTGGTAAGCGCCACAGAGCCAAAAAAGTTAATCTCCATTACCTTTCTTGTGACCTCCATGTCAGTTTCTGTGACCTTTGAACGCTGGCTGATTCCACCATTGTTAAAGAGATAATCGATTTGTCCAAACGTATCGAGGGCTTGGCGGGCTTTCTCGGGAAGAGCCTCGGCTTCGGCAAGGTCTATGGGTAAAATATGGATATTCGAGGTATCGCCCCGGCAGTTGTCTTTGACGTTTTGTAGAACATTTTGCCGACGGGAGGATAAAATAAGCTTTGCTCCCTTTTCATGGAGAGCGTAAACCAGTGCTTCACCAATTCCCGATGAGGCCCCGGTAATCCATGCTACTTTGTTTTCAAAAGACATTTTAGTGTATGCAACTATAATTATGTGTTCTGTTTAAAATGCTGAATCCAAATCAGCATGACAAGGGCTTATTAAGTTCTGTTCAGATACTGTGTAAAGTTTCATATTTTATTGCGGACAACGATTTATTCATAACTCCTGTTTTGATCTCATTCTTCTAAGAAAAAAATATTATTGTGAAACCGAAGCACAGCATATTATTAGTTGAGGACGAAGAGGAATCGGCTGAGATGTTAGCCAATTTCCTTGAGATGAATGACTATGAAGTATTAGTAGCGCACGAAGGTAACAGAGCGCTAGAACTTATCGAAGAACATGCCGGTGAAATTCATTTGGCTATTCTTGATATTATGGTTCCCAATGTTGACGGTAAGGAAATTTGTCGACATATCCGAAAGCATCCGGTATTAAATGACATTCCGGTTATTTTTCTAACAGCCAAGGATGAGGAGCAGGATGAGATTGAGGGACTGGAGCTGGGAGCAGACGATTATATTCCCAAGCCGGCCAGTTTAAATTTGGTCAAAGCGCATGTCGAATCGTTGCTTCGCCGCCAAAATCCCCAAAAAGCTAACTGGCTGCAATATGGTGATACCTATCTGGACACCGATGCCAAAGAATTATATGTGGATGATGAGAAGATTGAGCTTACCTCTACGGAATACACCCTTATTGAGCTGTTCTATAAAAATCCCAAGCGTGTGTACACCCGCCAGGAGATTTTAGAGCATATCACTGAAGAAGATCGTTTTGTGTTTGATCGCACGGTAGATGTGCACGTAAAGAATTTAAGGCTCAAGATGGGAGATGCAGGAAAAGTAATTAAAACCTACCGTGGTATTGGTTATGGATTAAACCGTGAGATTGTAAAGGTATAGATGGGGCTGCCGGAAATCAGTTCCGGCTTATTCTTCTTCATAGCTGCTGAAGAGTTTTGTAATGAAAAGTAACTATTTAAATATGATGAACCCGGTATTTCAATGAGCATACGTTCGAAATTAGCATGGACTTTTATTTTGCTTCTGATTTTTGGAATCACTTCTATCAGCAGTTACTCTATTGTTTTTATCCGCGATTATTTACTTGAGGAGGGGCGCGAGGAGATGGAGCAGGATACGCGCTGGCTGTCGATCACGGTGGCAAATTTGGCCGAAAACGAAACTTTGGATAAGCGCCTTGCTTCTGCTGCCAAAACATCGGGTTACCAGCTGGCTGTATATGATTCTACGGGTACGCTACTGGATTCGTATAGTAATAATGACTCTGCTTTTAGTCCCGATCGCCAGCTGACGGCCGGCATCATGAAAAGCCTGGAAGCACGCGCAGCACTTCCGCTGTTACCTGCTGATGAAGAATCTGAAACCTTAACCAGCTATATCGCTATTCCGGCATCGGGGAGCTCAGTACAATACTTGCTTGCCAGCCAGCTTAAAGATCAAATATATGCCCCTATTAAAACCATTCGATGGATAATATATTATGGGATGTTTATCTCTATCGGCTTGGTGGTAATTGTAAGTCTTTGGATCTCGCGCTATTTGACGAAGCCGATAACGCAGATCAAAAATGCTGCCCAGGATATTGCCGACGGAAATGTAGATCGGCAGATCGATATTAAAAGGCGTGATGAATTTGGAACGCTGGCTGATTCATTAAATCAGATGGCTTCAAAGCTGCGGGCTGATACGCTGCAGATTAAGCAGTTTGCTGAAAAGCAGCGCCAGTTTTTTGCTGATATCACCCATGAGATTCGAAACCCCCTGCATACCATATCGGGGGCACTGGAAATGTTGCAGCTTCCCGATTTAGATCCTCAAAAGGAGAAGAAGTATATTCGATCTGCCAGGAGGCAAACAGATCGGATTTCTCATCTCTTTAAAAATTTGAAAAACCTACAGCGCTATGATTCGGATGAGTATTTCATAGAGAAGCAGGAGTTTGACTTGGCACCTATTGCTGAACATATGGAGGAGATCTATGATGAGCGTGCCGAA
This sequence comes from Fodinibius halophilus, assembly GCF_011059105.1. Taxonomy (GTDB): domain Bacteria; phylum Bacteroidota; class Rhodothermia; order Balneolales; family Balneolaceae; genus Fodinibius; species Fodinibius halophilus. Next base: position 61,803 of record NZ_JAALLS010000017.1, read on the forward strand.
GTGAAAGGTATTGATTTGGAACTTGATCAACATTCGTGCACGGTTATCGGTGATCCGGCTAAGATAGAACAGGTGATCGATAACCTGATATCAAATGCACTGAAGTATACCAACGAGGGAACCGTACGACTACGGTACAAATCTGATAGCGAGAAGGTTAATATCGTTGTAGAAGATGATGGTATAGGCATCTCGGAAGAACATCTGAATAGGTTGTTTGATCGGTTTTACCGAACAGATAAGGCACGATCGCGTGACAAAGGAGGAACGGGGCTTGGCTTGGCCGTAGTAAAAAGTATTATGGACGGGCATGGAGCCGATATTAAGGTTGAAAGTGAAGTTGGTGAGGGTACACGATTTTCATTTGAGCTTCAGAAGGCTTAGTACTGCCAGTATGATAGACTCGTTCTAAATAAAATATGAGTCCTTTTCTTCAAATTCCCTTCATAAAGATTGAGTTTCTTTACCCTGATGAACAGGTGACTAGTATATCGCTTGAAGAAATTGATAATTGGCATTGGGTGCCAGAGTAAAAAAGAGTTAAAATGTCGACGGAAGAAAAACGTATTGGTGTAGTTTTAATGAATTTGGGCGGGCCAACGGCGGATTATGCCGTTCGTCCATTTTTGTATAATCTTTTTCGCGATGAGGATATCATAAAGCTGGGAGGCGGTAAATTCCAAGACTATTTTGCAAAGATTATATCCAAATTTCGTGCGCCAAGTGTTCAGGAAGATTATGAAGAAATTAATGGTTGTCCCAAAGGGTGCATGGGGAGCAAGCACTGCCTGAATCGCAAGAACAGCATCAAATCCACTTGTTGTTCTCCCATCAACAGTCTTACCGAAAAGCAGCGACGTGGTTTGGAGAAGCATTTGGGTAAGGTGATTCCGGATCATACCGTAAAGGTATATACCTGCATGCGCTATTGGCTGCCTTTTGCTGATACGACTATGGAAGACATGCAGGAAGACGGTATCACACACGCGGTAATGGTTCCGCTTTATCCTCAGTTTTCATGGACTACAACCGGCAGCAGTTACCGGGATTGGGAAACAAAGCGTGATGAGAAGTTTGGCCATGATACGCCCTGGAAAGAATTTCACGTGAAGAACTACCATCTGGATGAGAACTATCTGACTGCGATGAATGATCGCATCGATGAAGCTCTGGCTGAGATGGATGAAGAAACACGTAACAAAACACACTTCATCTTTAGTGCCCATGGTACTCCACTACTAGAGGTGCGAAGCGGAGATCCTTATACCAATGAGATCAACCAGACGATGGAAGCAATCATGGAGATGCGGGGATATGATTACGATTACTGGCTGGGATATCAGTCAAAGGTAGGCCCGCAGAAGTGGACCCAACCTAATACCGCTGAGCTGGTTGAGCGCCATATTGAGTATGGTATTAAGAACTTCTTGATGATCCCTATTGCTTTTGTTACTGACCATATTGAAACGCTGTATGAACTTGGTGTTGAACTGGTCGAAGATCTCGAAGAAGAGGGCTATGAGTTTGAAAACCTGAAAGTGATGCCGGGTATCAACGATCATCCCAAGTATATAGAGGCATTGGCCAGCCAGGTACTGGATAAGTTGGATCACGAGATTAGTGCCCAAAAACTGGAATCGGAATCTCAAAAAGTATCTGCCGAATAGATGTCAGTTGAAGCTCCCAAAATAACGGATTTTTGTGCAGTCGGTGTAAACCACTGGGAGGCGAGTATTGATGTACGCGAGCGTTTTAGTTTAAGCGATGCAAGAAAGAAGGATCTTATAGACGGAGCTCGTCGGGAAGGGATAGAAAGCTTTTTTGTGGTTTCTACCTGTAATAGAACCGAGATTTTTGCCCAAGATGTTACTGCCCAAGAGCTTATTCGCCTGTTGGTTACCTATTCGGACGGTACGCTTGAAGAATTTCATAATTACGGTTTCGAAAAAGAAGGACAGCATGCCGTTGAACACCTGTTCCAGGTAACGGTAGGACTCGACTCCCAAATTCTTGGTGATGTCCAGGTTGTTAATCAGGTGAAAGAAGGGTATGAGTTTGCCAGCGATCTTGATGCCGTGGGGGGAGAGCTCCATCGACTGATGCAGCACGTTTTTCGGGCTCATAAACGGTCCCGAAACGAAACCTCACTCGGAGAGGGAGCAGCAACTACGGCTTATGCAGCGGTAAAATTTGCGATCGAAACGTTTGATAAGCTCAAGAATAAAAATATCCTGCTTATTGGTACCGGAAAGATTGGCAAGGTGACTTGTAAAAATCTTATTAACTTGGGAGCCAAGAAGCTCACCCTTATAAATCGGACCCGGGATCGCGCTGAGTTCGTGGCCGACAAGTTCGACCTGAAGGTAGCGGATATGGAAGATATGCCTGAAGAGATTGCCGAGGCCGACTTGGTGATAGTAGCTACAGGGGCACAAGAGCCGGTGGTAACGCTGGATGATATGAAGCCGTCGGTGATGAATCCGAGTTTTAAGGTGATGGTGGATCTGTCGGTTCCACGAAATATCGATCCTCAAATCGGTGAGCTGAAATTTATCGATCTGGCGAATATGGACTTTTTGACGGATGTTACTGATGAAGCCTATCGGCGCCGCGAAGAAAATATACCGTTGGTAAAAAAGATTATTGACGATGAACTGACAGACTATAAAAACTGGCTCAGCAAGCAAAAGATTGTCCCTACTATCAAAGCTTTGACGAATAAGTTTGATTCTATCCGAGAAGATGAGTTCGATTTCTTTAAGAATAAAATATCTGATACGGATAAGGAAAAAGTTGAAAACCTGACTCGCAGAATTGTGAATAAAATTGCAGCTTACTCTATTGAACACCTGCGTGATCATCATGAATCGGAGCAGGTGACGAAAGTTGTTAATGATATGTTTAAGCTCGAAACAGAGACAGAAAATGAGTAAGAAAACGTCTATTCGAATTGGCACCCGCGATAGCCAACTGGCAACATGGCAAGCCAAACAAGTTGCAAAAAAGCTGCAGGATCTCGGTTATGAGACAGAGCTGATTTTTGTAAAGTCGGAGGGAGATATTGATCTTACGACACCACTTACAGAGATGGGGGGCAAAGGCGTATTTACCAAAGCCCTGGATGATGCACAGCTTAATGATGAGATCGATATTGCGGTGCACTCCTTTAAGGATCTACCAACAGAAAACCCTCTTCCGCTCAAAGTAGCAGCGATTATGAAACGGGCCGATGCGCGCGATTCGCTAGTGGCGCCCGATGGTACAGGTTTTTTGAATGATCCCGATTATGAAGCAACGATTGCCACCAGCAGCAATCGGCGCCGAGCGCAGTGGCTGCACCGCTATCCCAACCACAATATTGTCAATATTCGCGGCAACGTGAATACCCGCCTCGAAAAGGTAGAAAAGAACGACTGGGACGGCGCTATCTTTGCAGCTGCCGGGCTGGAACGTATCGATCTCGGCCATCATATCAGTGAATATCTGGACTGGATAGTGTCGGCTGCAGCGCAGGGGGCTATGGCTGTGATGATACGTGAAGGGGATTCTGAGATGGAAGAGATTATCTCTCAATTAGATCATGATGAAACGGCACTGTGTACAACAATTGAGCGTGATTTTTTGCACGATATGGAAGCCGGTTGTAGTGCCCCGGTAGGCGCTTATGCGTATATTGAAAATAGCCATGTGCATTTTAAAGCTATTGCTCTTACCCTTGATGGTATGGAGTCTTATGATTATGAAGAGGTCGTTTCTGTAGGAGAAGCGGGAGAGTTGGGCCATTCCGCGGCCCAGGCTTTGCTCAGCGAAGGAGCTATCAAAGTTATTGAAGAGATGAAGAAATCAGAAAAATAATTGAACACGGATGACGCAGATTACACAGTTACTGGAACTGTGAGAATCAGCTTAATCCGCGAAATCAGTGTTCCATGCGACAAAATAAACAGAATATTTTAGTTACACGTCCTTTATCTGCTCAGCAACTTGAATATGCCCGTATTTTGGGTCTGGAACCGGTTGTTGAACCGGCCCTGGAATTCAACTTCCCGGATTATTGGGATGGGGTGCTAAAAGTCATTACCGAACATCCCAAATCAGATTGGATCTTTACCAGTACTAACGGAGTTAAAGCGTTGGAAGAGCTGATGAATGCGGGTTTACAGGTTCGTCCGGAAATACAGCTTTTTGCGGTAGGGTCTAAAACCCAGGAGGCACTTCAGGATCTGGGGCTCGATGCCAAGATACCACGAACTGAAGACAGTAAACACCTGGCTGAGCTGATCATTGAAGAGGGGAAAATCAATTCAGTGATCTATTTCCACGGTAATTTAAGCCGCGGAGAGATGGTAGCCCGTTTAAAGGATGATGGTATTGAGGTTATTGAGCTGGAGGTCTATGAAACGATTATTAATCCGGTAGGGCTGCCTCATGTGCCTGTAAACGGGATCTTATTTTATAGTCCCAGTGCAGTAGAAGGATTTAAACAAGGCACCGGATTTGATGATGAGTTGCCCACTTTTTTTGCTATTGGCCCTACCACGGCGAAAGCATTAAAAGAGGAGACGGACCAACTGGTAGAAATTGCCAAGCAGCCTGATACAGAAGTACTTCTGCGGACGGTTTCGAATTATCTTTTTAGTGATGAGAATTAAAAAGAAAGTATTTAACAAATAGATGCTAAATAGTAGAACTTAGAACGATTGAAGGGGATTAAACTCCCGATATTTCCAGTAAATATTTTTATTTATGAGCAATGATTTTCCTGAGTTAAAGAATGATCTTTTTTTACGAGCACTGCGCGGCGAAGAAGTGGAACGTCCACCGGTTTGGATGATGCGTCAGGCAGGTCGATATCTGCCACAGTACATGAAGTTGCGCAAAAAATATACATTTTTTGAACGCGTAGAGACCCCGGAGCTGGCTTGTGAAATTACAATCCAACCAATTGACGAGCTGGAACCGGATGCGGCTATTATTTTTTCCGATATCTTAACGATACCCCAGGCCCTGGGAATTGATGTGGATCTGGTAAAGGGTAAGGGGCCGGTAATGGATAATCCTATTCGCAGCGTTGATGATGCTTTTGCCATACTGGCCGAAGATGTGCCTGAGAAGCTCCACCACGTGATGGATGCTATAAGCCTGACTCGGAAAGAACTCAACGGCCGTGTGCCGCTGATTGGTTTCGCCGGGGCACCGTGGACGCTTTTTTGCTATATGGTGCAGGGCGAAGGCTCTAAGAATTTTGCCAAAGCCAAGGCCTTTATGTACCAGCACCCTGATGCGGCGCGCCACGTGATGAAGGAGCTGACCAAAGCCACGATTGATTACTTGCAAGCACAGATCGATGCGGGTGCTCAGGCAGTTCAGCTTTTCGATTCATGGGCCGGTCTGCTGAGTCCCGAAGATTTTAATGAATGGGCCATGCCGTACCTGATGGAAATTTGTGATGCTATTGATGAGGTGCCTGTTATCCTTTTTGCCAAGGGAAGTTGGTATGCCCTGGAGCGGTTGAGCTTCAAAAGTAGCGCTGCTGCCCTGGGTGTTGATTGGACGATTACACCGGAATATGCACGTGAAAAAACACGAGGAGATATTGTTGTACAGGGTAATTTTGATCCATCGCAATTGATGATGCCTATTGAAGATATTCAACGACAAACCAAGCGGATGATCGATCGTTTTGGCCCCCAAAAATATATAGCCAATCTTGGACACGGTATTCTGCCGAATATCCCGGTTGATCATGCCCGCGCCTTTGTGGATACAGTTAAGGAATACTCAGCCACAGATTAACACAGATTTAAATGTCCCCCTTCGAAGGGGGATTAAGGGGGATGACCTAAACGAGAATTTTATGTCAACTGATTACGACAATTACGGTTATAACAAAGATTTAAAGGAGCTAGCTCGAAGGCTACGTAAGAATTCCACGGAGGCTGAAATTCGTCTTTGGAGTGAAGCTCTCCGAGCTGGTAAAATGCTGGGATTTACGTTTCTACGTCAGCGTCCGGTATTGAACTATATCGCTGATTTTATGTGCAAGGAACTAAAGCTAATCATAGAAGTTGATGGAAAAACACATGATGATAAAGATCAGTGGTATAAAGATCAAAGTCGACAGAAAGAGTTAGAGAATAAAGGCTTTACAGTATTACGTTTTACTGATGAGGAAATAATGGATGATTTAGAAAATGTAGAACGATCTATTAAAGGGTGGATCAAAGATCATCCCCCTGCGCCCCCTTCAAAGGGGGACTCAGGACGAGCCTCTATTAAAAGTCAGTTTGAAGCCTACATCCGGAACTTGCAGGATGAGATATGTGACCGATTTGAGCAAATTGATAATAAAGCTCGTTTTCGACACGATGACTGGGAACGCGATGGCGGTGGGGGCGGCCATACCCGAGTTATTGAAGATGGAGATGTATTTGAGAAAGGGGGCGTAAATATTTCTTCCGTGCATGGAGAGCTTCCCGAGCTTATCCGAAAGCGATTTGAAGTAGAGCAAGGTTGGTTCTGGGCCGGTGGCTTATCATTGGTCATTCATCCCCGAAACCCGATGGTACCCACGGTACATGCCAATTTCCGTTATTTTGAGCTTTATGATGATGAGGATATGAATGAAGTTCGCGACTGCTGGTTTGGTGGTGGCGCCGACTTAACGCCGTATTATTTGTGGGATGAAGATGCCGTTCATTTTCATCAGGTGCTTAAGGCTGCCTGTGATAAACATGGCAAGGATCTATATCCTGAGTTTAAAAAAGAGTGCGACGAATATTTTTATAACAGTCACCGCTCTGAGGCAAGAGGTGTCGGGGGGCTGTTTTTTGATTATCTGCGTCCCAATGAAGAACGATCAGCCGAAGATTGGTATGCCTTTACAACGGAGGCCGGAGATGCATTTATTGAAAGCTATGCCCCCATTGTAGAACGCCGGATGGATGAGCCGTATGATGAGCAGCAGCGATATTTCCAGGAAGTACGGCGCGGTCGTTATGTAGAGTTTAATTTGATTCACGATCGTGGTACCTTATTCGGTCTTAAAACGAACGGCCGAACCGAGTCGATCTTGATGAGTTTGCCGCCACGCGTTCGATGGGACTATGATTTTGAAATCGAAGAAGGAAGTGATGAAGCTTATTTAATAGAACGACTTAAAAATCCTATTGACTGGATAGCATACGGAGAATAATAAGCCGCGGATCTGCACAGATACACACGGATAAAACCTGTGTTAATCTGCGGGCTAAATATATTGTAATTAATACTATTTGTTGTTTATGACACACGGACAATTTCCATACATTCGCGGTCGTCGCCTACGAAACTCAGCAGCATTGCGAGCAATGGTGGCCGAACATAACCTTAAACCGGCAGATCTTATCGCCCCCGTTTTTGTCATGGAAGGGGAAGGAGAGAAAGTAGAAATTCCCTCTATGCCGGACTATTATCGGTATACCCTTGATCTGTTGCTTGAAGAAGTGAAACAGTTAAAAGATGTAGGTATACGTTCACTGGTTCTTTTTGCAAAAGTGCCCGACGAGAAAAAAGATAATAAAGGCACGGAAGCATTAAATCCTAAAGGATTGATGCAGCGGGCTGTTCGCGCGATAAAAGAGCAGTTTCCGGATATGTTAGTGATGACCGATATCGCAATGGATCCATACTCCAGCTATGGTCACGATGGTGTTGTTGAAGATGGGGAGATTCTGAATGATAAATCAGTCGAGATACTGAGCAAGATGGCAGTAAGTCATGCCAAAGCCGGTGCCGATATAGTCGCCCCCTCGGATATGATGGACGGACGCATTGGTGCCATGCGCGAAGCATTGGATGAGGCCGGTTTCGAACATACCGGTATTATGGCTTACAGTGCCAAATATGCATCCAGTTACTATGGTCCGTTCCGTGATGCCCTGGATTCCGCTCCCGGTTTTGGAGACAAAAAGACCTATCAGATGGATCCCGCCAATGTACAGGAAGCTATCAAAGAGGCCCAGCTGGATGAACAGGAAGGAGCTGATATTGTAATGGTAAAACCGGGCTTACCGTATATGGATGTTATTAGAGCAGTTAAAGAAAACGTCTCGGTACCGGTTTCTGTTTATAATGTATCTGGCGAATATGCTATGTTAAAGGCTGCTGCACAGAAAGGGTGGCTTGATGAAGACGAGGTTATGATGGAGACGCTGGTTGGGTTTAAGCGAGCCGGTGCCGACCTCATTGCTACTTACTTTGCAAAAGCAGCATCGAAACTGTTAAATGAACAAAGTTAGTAATTCAACGATTTGAGTAGGAGTCTGATGTAGGATATCCCTACTACGTAATTATTAAATTATTATTTATTGCTATGATTGAAACGAGTGAAAAATTATTTGAGCAGGCACAGAAATCCATTCCGGGGGGCGTAAATTCACCGGCGCGGGCATTTAATTCGGTCGGTGGTTCTCCTGTTTTCTTTGAGAAAGCCGAAGGTTCAATCCTTACGGATGTTGATGGAAATGAGTATATCGACTATGTCGGTTCTTGGGGACCGATGATTTTGGGCCATTCTTATGAGCCTGTAATAGAAGCAGTACAGGAAACGGCAGCCAAGTCAACGTCGTTTGGCGCACCTACTGAGATCGAAATTAAGGTTGCCGAGCTTGTCAAAAAGATGGTTCCAAACGTTGATAAGATCAGGATGGTGAACTCCGGTACCGAAGCATGTATGAGTGCTATTCGGGTGGCTCGCGGATATACCGGTCGAGATAAGGTGATAAAGTTTGAAGGAAACTATCATGGTCATGCTGACTCTTTCCTTATAAACGCCGGCAGTGGAGCGCTTACGCTGGGGCAACCCAGCAGTCCGGGGGTAACGAAGGGTACGGCAAAAGATACGCTGACAGCCAACTTTAATGACCTCCATTCGGTAAAGAAAATTTTGAATGAAAATGAAGGAGAGGTGGCAGCGCTGGTAGTAGAGCCGGTGGCCGGAAATATGGGATGCATCCCGCCCAAAAAAGGATTCCTGGATGGCCTGCGTGAACTTTGTGATGCCCACGATGTTGTACTCATTTTTGATGAGGTAATGACCGGATTTCGGATTGCTCAGGGTGGGGCCCAGCAGCGTTATGGTGTTGATGCAGACCTTGTTACCTATGGAAAAATAATAGGTGCGGGACTGCCGGTCGGTGCTTTCGGTGGCCGCCAAGAGATTATGGATGTTGTGTCCCCGGTTGGTCCGGTTTACCAGGCAGGAACGCTGTCGGGGAATCCACTGGCTATGGCTGCAGGGTATGCCCTGCTCTCAGAACTGCATACAAATCCCCATCATTATGATGAGTTAGAGGAAAAAACGACCTATCTCTTTGCAGGACTAAAAGATGTATTTCAAAATCATGATGTCCCCGTTTCCATTAATCGGGTGGGATCGATGATTAGTGTCTTCTTTACCGAAGAAGAGGTGGTGGATTTTGAAACGGCAAATACCACCGACCAGGAACTGTTTAAGAAATATTTCCATGCTATGCTAGAAAATGGGGTATACCTGCCGCCTTCACCGTTTGAGGCACTTTTTCTCGCCAATTCACTGACCGAGGAGTTGTTGGATAAAACGATAGAAGCAGCGGATAAATCGATCCAAAAAGCATTGGCCGAGGTTTAATTAATGAGGGTATTGATGGGCAAAATGATTGATAAAATGAAAAAGCGATGGGGAGTAGAAACCTTAGGCGGGGTACTTCTCATCCTGTTCATTTTTTCTATTACCGGGATGACAGCATTGTATGTGCGGAAGTTCGTTTTTGGATGGTTGGGCTTTGATGCGGAGACTCCTCTCTGGATAGAACTGATCGCATGGGTTTTGGTTGTGTTTCCATCCTACCAGATTCTGTTTTTAATTTATGGATTCCTGCTGGGACAATTTGAATTTGTCTGGAACTTTGAAAAGAAGAGTCTCCATCGTATTAAGAGTCTGTTTGTGCGCGAATAGTAGGCTAATCTTCCATCTTTTCTAGTTTCTTCTGCTTTTTCCGCGGCAGATCTTCTACAACCAAATTATAGGAATCTTTAATCCACTCCTTAAGCAGTTCATCATCCAACTCGCCCTCTGGATTAACCGTATTCCAATGTTTCTTATCCATGTGATAGCCGGGCTTAACATCCTCATATAAATCACGAAGCATGGCCGCTTTAATTGGATCACATTTCAGGTTTATGCTGTCAAAATCATCGACATCAGTGATTGCAAAAATTTTGTCCATGACTTTAAAAGCCAATGTGGTTTCATCATCATCAAAAGGAAAGCCTTCGGATACGCCGTTAAATGACAGGCAAAATTCTCTGAAGTCTTCTATATTCATGAAAGTTGTATCTTTGTGAAGAGTTAGATGCTAACTATGTAACGTAGCAGTGTGATTTATAATTTCAGAATGGGGCTAAGTTCGATATGGTATTGCCCTACCGTCTGTCAGATTTTTATGTGCCTTGATTACACACGATTGTAGTTCTGTGCTTGAGATAAGGCCTGATATAGGCCTCAAAGCTATTAAACTACTTTTTTATAATTAGTGTTAAGTTATAATAATCAAAGGGAACTGCAAGTTTATTTTTTCCAATCTTAGGCCGTTACCCTTTTATGGGCTAATATTAACAAAAGTAATGGAACCAATTGCACTTAAAACCCTTTCCAGACGGTCAGTGCCAGTAATATCCAGGCGGTGATAAAGCAGATGCCGCCAATAGGGGTGATCGCTCCCAGCCAGCGAATACCGCTTATCGAGAGAATATAGAGGCTACCTGAAAATATTAGAATTCCGGCAAGCATTAACCATCCCGACCAAGAAAGCAGACTGGAGTTTGGTAGATATTTGGCAATAATGCCCACGGCAAGCAGGCCCAGGGCATGATAGAAATGATACTGTACACCAGTCTCGAAGATCTCAAGCATCTCTTGGGTAAGTTTGCTTTTGAGACCATGAGCCCCAAAGGCTCCAAGGGCTACAGCGAGTGCCATAGCAATACTACCCAGCGTTAAAAATATTTTTCCCATAGCTCTTTAAAAGTCGAGTTGTATATGTTGTTATTGGTAATGAATAATTCTTGGTAAATCTACTATAACTAGATGAAGTAAATATAAACGAGCAAAAGAATATATGTAAGCTGTGTTCAAGTAATTACTGTAATACCGCGCGTTTTTTTTCACATGTTTGTTCTGATCCCATCTTGTTCTTCCCCTGCAAGCATGGGAAGAGACCTTAGTAATGGATATTTTGCCTGGAAGTTTGGCTAAGATCCTATGAAAGACTATGGGCTTTTTAACTCAGCAACTATTATAGATAAGCGTCCCTCTCCCTGCGACGAGTAGGGAGAGGACAGGAGTGGGTCAGCAGTCGGCAGTGAAGGTTTGGGATCTTCGAACTTTTGAGTAGCCAAATTCCCCTTTTCCCCAACCACCTCTTGGTCTCCTCCTTCATAAGGAGGAGAAATGGAAGAGCCAAGACATTTCGACTTAATATTTAGGGGCTTTGCGAAACTAGTCACATCTTGTCATGCTGAACCATGTACTGAGCCTGTCGAAGTATCTCTTTCAGCATCTCATATACAGTTATTAGCATTAAAACCGAGATCCTGAACTGAATTCAGGATGACATACCGAGTTTTGCAAAGCTCCCTTTTATATCAATAATCAAAAGTTGGGTTCTGGGTGAGAGAAGAAAGGGCTATACATTTAGCAGGTTCGGGTGCTTGCTATTTTCTGACCCCATCTTGTTCTTCCCCTACACATAGGGGAAGAGACTTTTTTATTAAGTATTCAGCTGGAAATTAAACTGATAGTCTCTGAAAGAATATGAGCATTTAAACCCAGCACATATTGCAGATAAGCGTCCCTCTCCCTGCGGCGAGTAGGGAGAGGACAGGAGTGNACATAGGGGAAGAGACTTTTTTATTAAGTATTCAGCTGGAAATTAAACTGATAGTCTCTGAAAGAATATGAGCATTTAAACCCAGCACATATTGCAGATAAGCGTCCCTCTCCCTGCGGCGAGTAGGGAGAGGACAGGAGTGGGTCAGCATGCCGGCAGAGAAGGCTTAGGACTTTCGACCTTTAACTAGCCTAATTCCCCATTATTTCCAACCTCCTCTTGGTCTCCTCCTTCATAAGGGGGAGAAATGGAAGAGCCAAGACATGTCGACTTAGTATTTTCTATTAGCAATCAAAAGTTGGGGTTCGGGCCTAGAGAGGAAAGGGCTATACATTTGGCAGGTTGGGGTGCCTGTTTTGACCCCATCTTTTTCTTCCCCTACCCGCAGGGGAAGAGACTTCTGTAAGGGGGATTTGGCTGTAGTTTAACTGCGATTCTCCGAGAGGATATCTGCTTTCAAAAATCAGCACAGATATCAGTCAGGCGTCCCCTCTCCCAGCGCAAAGTAGGGAGAGGTCAAGAGTGGGTCAGAATGCCTATATTGAAGAGTTATCCCTCAAATCCAACATCTTTATGGGTGCCATCACAAAACGGTTTGCTGCCGGATTCTCCACACCGGCAAAGAGCTACATTTTTGGAGCTATTAACGGATTGATTAGCAATAGAGTCGATACGGTAGGTACCATCAAGAAGGATAGGCCCATCATCCATCAACTTTAGTATTAATTTTTTGCTGGATGGATCGCCACTTTCGGTTGGTTGAAGTTTAGATTCCTTAAAAGAGGCCGGAGCTTTAAAATCGATATCTTGATGTGAGTTATCACAGAGGGGCTTATTTTCTGATTTTCCACAGCGACATACAGCTACTCGTGTATCTTCAAGTAGGGTTTCGCCTTCGGAGTTTTGAATTTCTATATCCCCACGAAGATATAGTGGTCCATCCGGTACAATAGTAATAGTATTTTTACGAGGGGGTTTTTCTTCTTCATCTTGATACTGTAACGCTCCTGTTGGACAGTGATGAACAATCTCCTTAATGTCATCAGCAGAGGCTTCATCAGGTTGGATCCAAGGTTTATTATCGGGGTTAAAAACAGAGGGCATGCCTTTTACACACTCTGCCGTATGGAGACATCGTTTACTGTCAAATTCTACTGTAATGTCATCAGATTCGTAGGTATGTATCTTTTTATCCATGATTTATACTCTGTTTTTATAGTAAAATATACGATTAATGCGGATCATCAAGTTTCGGCTGCAATATAGCAAACCGAAGTAACTATTTTAGATAATTAAAAATCCATTGGGTTTGGATGCTTGAATTTATACCCCAAAACTTCCGTGACTTTTTTGTTTGATACTACTTTGTGATTTTTGCTGTCATTCTCTTCAAAGGTGGGTGGTTCCAGATCCATAGCCCGTGCCGCAGCAGGGTAATACATATTTTTTGGGGGATGCCCGTCAGAAACCCCATTAAATATCTCACCTCTGATATCTTTATTAATAATGCGGTCAATGATACCTATACAGTCATCGCGATGAATAAGGTTTACAGGGGCATTTCCACCGGATACATTTTTACGCCCTGCCAAGAAGTTTGCAGGATTTCTATCGTAGCCGTAAAGGCCTCCAAAACGGATAACAGTAGTATCGAAAGAGTCTTGTTTCATCAGTAACTTCTCAGCTTTGAGCAGGGCATTTCCTGAAGGCCGTTTCGCATTTCCCTCTTCAGTATCGGGCTCTGCAACAATACCCGGTTTGGGGGGATATACTGAGGTCGAGCTTATAAATATTAAGCGCTCGACGGGAGAGCCGTTAATTTTTTTTACTATTGATTTGATCTGTCGAAGATGATATTCCACAATGTTGTCTCGACCGCGGCCCGGGGGAATATTCAGGACCAGGAGGTCAGAGTCCCAAAAATCATCACAGTTATTGCAATTGAGGTTTGGTTCAAGTTTTAATAAAAAGGGAATGATTTTTTTCCCTTTGAGTAGTTCAACCTTTTCTTCAGAGGTGGTAGACCCTTTGATGAGGTGTTTTTTATCACGGAGATGTTCTGCTAAAGGAAGCCCAAGCCACCCGCAGCCTAAAATGCTGATCGTCATAATTTATTTTTCATATTAAAAATGATGTTTAATATCTAAAAAGTGTTGTCCAATATCATTTGTTGCTGTTCGGAACAATAGCGTTAATGACATAGTACTTATAACCGTAACAGTTATTACTAACGAAAATGAATTAAATTACATTTCTATTATTATGAAGCGTATTACAATATTGATTACTATGATCTTGGCAGCTTTTATCGGTTGTTCAGAAAAGTCAGAAAATGAGATGGATCAGGCGAAAGAAGAGGCTCAAGAAGCTATTGAGTCGGCCCAGAAAGATCTTGAAGTTAGCAAGAAGGAGTTTGTTAACAAGGTCGAAGAAGAGCTGACAAAGATGGAAAATGAGATGGAGAAGATAAAAAGTAAGATTGACAGTAAATCCGGGGATATGAAAAAGCAACTTGAGAAGAAGTTGGAAGATCTGAAGGAAGAAAAGAAGGGCCTGAAGAATGATCTGGAAGAGTTGCGAGCCCGGTCTGGGGAAAACTGGCAAGAGCTGAAGGAAGGAGTTGATGACCAGCTTGATAGCGTTAAAGATTCATTTAATAGTTTCAAGAAAGAGTTGGGGCTGGGGTCTAACTCGTAATTTTTTAAAAAGTATAGCCAGAAAATGGTTTAGTCTCCTGCTGTTTTAGGTGACCATATTTTCTGTTGAAGGCCCGCTTGAGAAATGCCGGGCCTTTTTTTATCGGGGGTTATGTTTTTTAAAGTCTGTTTGATTACTAGTATCGAATTGTATAAAATGGCATGATTAGGAATCAGTCACGGGTGAGTAGGTTCCCCCTTTAGGAGAATTAGTTGGTGATGAGTGTCGATAATAGTGAATCTTTATTAATAAAAAAGATACGTGAAGGGGATGAGTATGCCTTCGAAATTGTCTTTTTAAAGTATTATTCGCCGATGTGTAAGTACATATGGAAGTATGTACGTTCCGAAGCACTTGCCAAAGAAATAGTACAAGAGGTTTTTGCTACTGTTTGGGAAACAAGATCTGATCTTGACCCTTCAGGGCATTTGCGTGGGCTTCTGTATGAAATGGCTCGCAATAAAGCGCTAGATTATATCAAGCATCAGAAAATTGTTGATCAATATTTAGAAGAGAGACGAAAAGAAAATCGAAAGGATACTGTTGAGCATATAAAGGTTGATGAGGATCCTATCCGGGAGCGTGATGTAGAGCAAGCCATTGATGCGTTACCTCATAAAGCACGTTTAGTCTATAAGTTAAATCGTGAAGAGGGACTTACTTATAAAGAGATCGCAAAATACCTTGAGATTTCTATAAAAACTGTTGAATCGAGGATGAGAAGAGTGTTTCAGATATTACGAGATCGCCTTTCGAAGTATTCGCCTATCTTTATACTTGTTTGCCTATTCGTAGAAGCTTAACAGGGCTTCTGTAGGTAGAATAAAACGGATTTTATCCCTTTTAAATTTTTTCGAAAAAATTTAAGGGTATCGAGAATTTCAATCGTATTCCTAACTAATCACGGAACAAATATATCTATGAACTGGCAAATTCTACGGAAATATATACGCGGACAATGTTCTGAGCAAGAACTCAGACAGCTGGGGGAATGGCTGCAAGAGCAACCGGCGAATGAAGATTTTTTTGAATTTTTTATTGAACATTGGCAGTCCAATGAGGAAGTCGATTTTGAAGTTGATGCCCAGGAAGCATGGAAGCACTTTAAGAGGAAACAAGATATTGCTTCCTCTTCGGATACCAGAGAGTTCCCTGCTGCTATTCAAAGTAAAAGATCGTATGCAGTTCATGGAAATAGAAGTAAGCAGAGAAAAGGATATTGGTATTCTCTTGCGGCAGCTGCTATAATTCTTATCGCAGGACTTTATGGGGTTAGTCAATATGTTGTGGATTTACAGTCGTCAGATGTTAATAAAATGGAAGCCCAAGAGATAACGACCTCAAAGGCACAACGTATTAAATTAAAACTGAGTGATGGAACCTTGGTGACATTGAATGCTGAGAGTGTATTAAAAATACCAGAAGATTATGGAATAAGCTCTCGGACATTGCACCTGCAAGGAGAAGCCTTTTTTGATGTTAAGCATGAAGAGCACAGGCCTTTTGTGGTTCATACCCCCAAAGGTTATGTGAAGGATTTGGGAACTCAGTTTAATGTTATGGCTTATGATTCAAGTAGAATAGAAGTTGCAGTCAAAGAAGGGTTGGCATCAATAGGAGAGATAAAAAAGGATAAAACCTTAAATGATTTAGTAGAGTTGACGCCTAATAAACTAGGAGTGCTGGAAAAAGAAGGAGGGCTTACGGTATCTGATATTAAGGATATGAAGCTCTTTACCGGTTGGGCAGAAGGTCAGTTGGTGTTTCGTAAAACACCCTTTCCGGAAGTTGTAGAACGGTTAGAGCGCTGGTTTGATATCGAGAGTGTTATCAAAGATTCCTCATTGAGGAAGCGAACGCTAACAGCAACGTATGATAACATGCCCTTGAACGAAGTTCTCCAGGTGGTTGCAATATCTATTCATGCTTCATATGAGAGGCACAATGGTACGGTAACCTTCCGAGACGAAAATATTAATACTAATTGATAAGAAGCGGGATTATGATAAATAACAGGATACGAATTACCCACTTGTATAGGAGTGCATTGATGCTACTTATAATGTTGTTGGCAATATGCACTAATGGTTATGCCCAGAATATGGAAGCAACGTTGGCAGAGCTATATGATGGCGAGGTTTTGGTTCAGACCGCCGAAAATAGAGCTTCAGCAAAGCTTCAAAAAGAGGTTCGCCTGCAAGAAGGGAAACAAAATTTAGTTGCGGTACTTAAATCAATTGCTCAGCAAGTTGGATTAAAACTATCTTACAGTGAACAACTGATTCCCTCAGATAAAGAAGTGCATATAACAGGTACTAAAAATACTGCTGAGCAAGCATTGTGGGATGTATTGAGTGGTACCCCTTATCGTTTTGGTGTTTCTGCCAGTGGTCAGCTTGTTTTAATGCGAACAGCGGGTACTCAGTCTAAAAAGGAAGTTCAAACTGGTACTATATCTGGAAAAGTAGTGGTCGCAGAGAGTGGAGAAACACTACCTGGTGCAAATGTTTTTATTAAAGCAACGGGGCAGGGCGCATCAACAGATGCAAATGGCGAGTTTTCGATATCTAATGTTGAGAGCGGTGTTTATGAAATTACAGCAACCTTCATAGGATATCGTCGCAATGTTAAAGAAGTTGAGGTGGTAGACGGTGAAACTACTGAGCTGGTCTTTAAAATGGTACAAAGCAACCTTGGTCTTAACGAAGTAGTTGTCACAGGATATTCTTCGCAAACAAAACGTGAGTTTACGGGGTCTATGAGTACAGTAGGTTCAGAAGAACTAGAAAATGTGTCTCTTCAAAATGCAGAAGCATTGCTTCAGGGGAGAGCTTCTGGTGTACAGTTAACAACATCAAGTGGTAATCCTGGTGGGGGATTTGAGATACGTGTTCGTGGAGAGGGTTCTATAACCGCAGGTAATGGCCCCCTTTGGATTGTTGATGGAGTTCAGATTAACTCAAATAGTAATACTGAAGGCAATGATGTTTCACCACTTAATAGTATCCCTGCATCGGATATTGAGTCTATTGAGGTATTAAAAGATGCTTCTGCAGCTGCTATTTATGGGGCACAGGCTGCAAATGGAGTGGTTCTTATATCAACGAAACGTGGACGAAAAGGTGATGCTCAAATCACAGTAAATTATGAGACAGGTATTCGAAAAGATATTAAACGATTAGAATTAATGAATTCTCAAGAATGGGTTGAATACCATTTTGAAGCTCAGGGCGAAAGTGAAACACGTGGAGATGTGGAGGACTTTGGGTATGATCGTAATTTTGATCCGGAAAGTTTGCCCACCTTTGACTGGCAGGATTATATCTATAGAAATGGTGTTTCAAATAGTGTAAATGTATCTGCAAGCGGGGGTAATGAAAATACCACTTACTATATTGGTGGAGCATGGGAGAATACTGAAGCTCAGGTAAAAGAAGTAAAGTTCGAACGGTTCAACTTGCGAACTAATTTTGATCATCAATTTACTTCTAAATTTTCGTCAAATTTAAATATAAACTTAACGAGTTCATCTGCGCCAGGAGTTTGTCAGGATGGGTTTTACGTTAACTGTCCCTTTTACCAATCAATTGAAGAAGTACCAATGTCTTTTCCTTATATCGATGCTGATGGAAATCTGACAGGTAGTAGGACAATTGAGAAAGGCGGCCGGTATAATCCATATACGGAACAAGGTCTAAATAATAATCCTGCTGTTATTCTTAATGAGGAAGAACGTTCAACAAAAGTAACTCATATTCTTGCCAATATGGCACCTACCTATGAGTTTGCTGATTGGCTTTCATTAAGTGGTATGTTAGCAATGGATTACCGCTTGGAAAAAGAAAAAGATTGGGAACGTCCTATTGCAGATCCCGGAAATGATGGGAGCGTAAATCGCAGAGTTGGTACCGTAAGTAATTTTAGCACAAATATTCGTCTTAATGCATATCGAACGTTTTCTGAAAATCACAATGTTTCGGGGCTTTTAGGAGCAGAATATCGGAGAGAATATGTCGATGAAATTGAGGCAACACAGATAGGCATTGGAAATTCTTTCTTAGGGGTGATAGATGCAGCTGCCACACCTGAGTCGGGGCAAGGGTTCAATACAGAATTTCGTATTGCCAGTTATTTCGGGCAGCTAAAGTATAATTTTGATGAGCGTTATTATGCTACTGTTACTTCCCGTTATGATGGGTCTTCACGTTTTGGTAAGGATAAACGTTGGGGCTTTTTCCCTTCTGCATCGGTAGCTTGGCGCATTTCAGAAGAATCGTTCTTTAATATTGATGCTATTAATGAACTTAAGTTACGGGCAGGTTATGGTATTACCGGAAATGCAGCAATTAATAATTTTGAAGCCCGGGGACTTTTTGGAGTTGCTGGAAGCTATAAGGGTACTACCGGTTTAACGGCTACTCAATTAGCCAATAACGCTCTGACTTGGGAAGAGGCCAGTGAAATAAATTTGGGTCTTGACTATGCTCTCTTCAACAACAGGG
This sequence comes from Fodinibius halophilus, assembly GCF_011059105.1. Taxonomy (GTDB): domain Bacteria; phylum Bacteroidota; class Rhodothermia; order Balneolales; family Balneolaceae; genus Fodinibius; species Fodinibius halophilus. The sequence continues at coordinate 80,911 of NZ_JAALLS010000017.1, forward strand.
TATCGGGTAGTATAGATTTATATAAACGAATAAATACTGACCTTCTGTTAGACCGACCGTTGCCAACAGATAGTGGCTTGGGGTCTATCACTGAGAATATAGGAGAAGTAGAAAATCGGGGTATTGAGTTCGAAATTAGAACTGTAAATATGGATTTATCTGATTTCTTATGGTCCACAAGGTTCAATATTGCTATCCAGCAGAACGAAGTGAAAGACCTAGTTAAGGATAGCAAAATGTTAGATCCAAGTGATGATGATCCTATTGCGGTAGGTCATTCGTTAGAAGCATTTTGGATGCCAAGGTGGGCTGGAGTTAATCCTGCTGATGGACGACCTATGTGGTATGATGCTAATGGAAATATTACATATCGCCCTACCACTGCAGACAACGTATTTTTGGATGGCGGAGAACAAGATGTTATTGGGGGTTTTGGAAATCGTTTTTCTTACAAAGGCCTTTCAGTGGATATATTTTTCCAATACAGTTTTGGGCAGACCGTACAGCCAGAAACAGAATTTAGCTACCTATTTTCTGATGAAGAAGGTGTGTTGAAGGATGTACATACAGATCGTTGGCGAGAAGCTGGAGATATTGCAAAATATCCACGGGCAAGTGAAAATGGAACAGGCTATTTCGAGGCTTCCGGTTGGTCAGATGTTAACAGTAGTAATTCACTATTTGATGCTAGCTATATACGATTAAAGAATGTGAGTGTAAGCTATACACTACCAGCACGTATTTCGGATAAGCTTGGACTGCGAAGCGTGCGAATTTACGGTTCTGGCTTAAACTTGATGACCTGGACTGCTTACCCTTATCTGGATCCTGAAACAGTAGGTAATGAATCTTCAGCATCCTTTCCTACAGCCTTACAGGTAAATGGTGGAGTTGAACTCCAATTTTAGAAGAATTTTTAAAATATAAATGGATTACAGTATGAAATATTTATTAAAAATTTTGATTGTTTTTTATGGGTTTTTATTGCTACAAGGGTGTAATGATCTGCTTGAAAATACAGAGCCAAGTACCTCGGTTTCACAAGAGTTAGCTCTTAATAACCCAGATGCTATTCGGGGGTTAAGAGCAAGAATGTATGCGCGGTTTCAGGCTGCACCCGAAATGAACACTACATGGTTACTAGGTCCCAGTGCTTTGGCTGATAATACTGATATCGGATCTGGTACTCGTTTCGAATCACTTAATAATAACGAGTTTGAGTCGGGGGTAGGTACAGCAGCTTGGAGCGATCTTTACGACATGATTAATGATGCCAATATCTTGCTTAAAGGTGTTCCAGAAGGGGTAGTCACGGATGAGAATTTGACGAAATATCATGGTGAAGCCTATTTTATGCGAGCTTTAGCACTACATCACTTGGTACGTATTTTCGGATATGAGCCTGGAATGGCGCCGTCTTCCGGTAAAGCAGCCGGCTTTGATCTCGGTGTTATTATTCGAACGGAACCGACGTTAGATGTTTCGGATGCTGATTTCAAGGAACGAAAAACGGTTAGTGAGGTTTATCAACAGATTGAATCAGATCTTAATGATGCATTGACTAAACTTAAACAGCATTCTTCTGACGGACCTTTTTATGTTACGCCAGCTGCTGCGCAAGCCCTGTTGGCTCGAGTTCATTTATACCAGAAAAATTATGAAGAGGCAAATACTGCTGCTTCAGAAGCTATTAGTAGTTCAGGGGCACGTTTAGCCACAGCTTCAGAAGTGTCTTCCATGTTTGATGAGACTGTCAATAATCCAGAAGCAATTTTTACTGTAGATGTAGATCCGGCGACTGAATCCGGAGGAACTAATGATGCACTTGCCGCTTATACTTCTATGCAGTGGTTCGGGCAGATCCCAACTCAAGATTTAATTGACAGCTATGATTCCAATGATGCCCGGTTAGATGCTTGGTATACTCTCTGCTTTAATGATGTAACTGAGGAAGCAACAAATGATTGTGCAGGGGTAAATGCTGGCAATTTAGAACTGCATAAGTATGCTGCTGAACAAGGGCAGTTTGCTGATGATTATGTGCATTTTAGGGTTGGAGAAATGGTTCTTATCCAAGCTGAAGCATTATTAGATACAGATGGACCTTCCGCTGCTATTGCGAAGCTTGATGAGCTGCGTAGTCATAGAGGACTCGGAGCATATTCAGGTCCTACTACTGAACAAGCGGTGTTGGATGAAATTCTGGCCGAGCGTCGTCGGGAACTTGTTGCCGAAGGACACCGCTTTTTCGACCTCAAGCGATTAGGGCGTGACCTGAGGAAGGTAAAGTTTGATCCCGATAATGGTACTACCACAGTGAGTTATCTGCGATACGATTCCTACGTTTATCTTGACGATTTGCCCGATGGAGAGGTTGAACTAAATCCTAAGCTGGTTGAGAATCCATTTTTTGACTAACAGAACCGGGTGAGGAAAAATTGATATGATGAAAGATAAAAATATTGAAATTATGAAAGAGCATATAGTTTATAAGTTATTTGTTATTACGTTGGTTTCACTGTTTCTAACGGGTTGTTTGAATGATCTGTTTGAACAGAAAAAATTAACCTTCGAGGATGATCCTAAATTGGAGTTTCGTCCTCAGGATGATACCTATTCTGAGGATGAGGGGGAGATCGAAGTGTTAGTCCAACTTATTGGATCACAACGTGAGAAGGATTTGTCCGTTGGGTTCTCAGTCAACAGTGATACGACAACGGCTGTAGCTGGAACACATTATGAGCTTAAGACTACATCCCCTGTTACAATACCAGCAGGTTCAAGCTCAACTACTGTAACCATTGATCTAAACGGGACTTCTCTTGCAGGTGGCGAGTTTAAGATATTAGGACTTACCATCGATAGCGGAGGAGAGGTAGAACCGGCAGAGAATCTAAAATCTTATGTTCTTACGATCGAAGGAGAGTAAGTTTTATGGTATAAAGAATAACTAACTTAAATCTAAGTTAGTTATTAAGAAAAAGGCTGAGCATAACTGCTCAGCCTTTTTTAATTGAAGGAATATTTCCTTTGACTTTTACTCTTCACCCATAAATGGATAGGTCCAGTCTTTAGGTGGTTCTTGTGTTTCTTTGATAGAACGGATAGAGATCCAGCGCATCAGGTTGGCAGCACTTCCGGCTTTATCGTTGGTTCCGGATTTTCGTGCTCCGCCAAATGGTTGCTGGTTAACAACGGCCGCGGTAGGCTTGTCGTTAATATAGAAGTTGCCGGCTGCCTGACGCAGACGATCGGCCATCTTATTGAGAGCATAACGGTTTTGAGAGAAGATTGCCCCCGTAAGTGCATATGGCGAAGTATTATCGCAGAGTTCGAGCGTTTCATCAAACTTATCATCTTCATATACATAGGCCGTTAGTACAGGACCAAAGATCTCTTCTTCCATTGTTTTGAAGTGTGGATCTTTAGCATGTACAAAAGTAGGTTCAATAAAGAAACCTTCCGAATCGTCGTAATCACCGCCAAGTAACACATCGGCATCGTCAGCATCATGGGCAAAATCGATATATTCAGTGATGCTGTCGAAAGCACCCTGGTCGATAACTGCAGTCATAAAGTTGCTGAAATCTTCCGCTTCGCCCATCTTAATTTTTTCAACTTCAGCAGTGAACTTGTCTCGGAACTCATCCCACAAAGATTCTGGAATATACATGCGAGAAGCAGCAGAGCATTTCTGTCCCTGGTATTCATAGGCTGCACGCAATGCGGCAACAACCAGTGCATCGACGTCTGCTTCATTGTGTGCAAAGATAAAGTCTTTACCACCGGTTTCACCAACAATACGTGGATAGGTGTTGTACATTTCGATATTGTCAGAAATACTTTTCCACAAGTGCTGGAAAGTGCCGGTAGAGCCGGTAAAGTGCAGTCCCGAGAGATGTTCGCTTTCAAGAACAGGATCTCCGATATCAGCACCGTTGCCGGGCAAGAAGTTAATAACGCCATCGGGCAGTCCTGCTTCTTGCAGAAGCTTCATAATAAAGTAGTTGGAGTAGACCGAAGAGGTTGCCGGTTTCCAGAGGGCAACGTTTCCGCAGATAGCCGGGGCAGAAGGCAGGTTCCCTGCAATAGAAGTAAAGTTGAAGGGGGTAACTGCAAATACAAATCCTTCCAGTGGACGATACTCCGAGCGGTTCCACATGCCTTTGGGTGAATCAGGCTGATCTTTATAGATCTGTGTTAAGTAATAGGCATTGAATCGGAAGAAATCAGCAAGTTCTGCTACGGCATCAATTTCTGACTGGTACGCTGTTTTAGACTGTGCCAGCATGGTGGAAGCATTGATCTTGTACCTCCAGGTACCGGAAAGCAATTCCGCGGCCTTCTTAAAAATAGCAACGCGGTCTTGCCAATCCATCTTCGCCCATTCCTCACGAGCTTCCATAGCGGCATCAATAGCCATCTCTACTTCTTTTTCACCACAGAGGTGGGTAACACCCAGCTTGTGGTCATGGTTATCGGGGATCACGAGGTCAGTTGTATTCCCTGTCTTTACTTCTTTACCGCCAATAATTGCAGGAATCTCTATCTGCTGTGCTTTCAGGCGTTCTATTTCTTCTTTCAGTTTTTCTCGTTCGGGTGTGCCCGGGGCATAAGAATAAACCGGTTCATTATCCGGTTCCCGGAGTTCAAAAAATGCATTAGCCATAATACTGTCTTACTTTGTTTTCAGATTTTCTTTGCTACAAAAATGGTTCTTTTATTCCGTTTAAGAAGGTACTAAAATTTTAGCAGAATTGGCGAAGCAAGCTTATCCCTTTTTATTACGATCTCTTAAGAATGAACTAATCTTTTCAGCGGTTTCTATTCCTGTTGAAATACAGTCCGGTACCGATACTCCATTGCGGTAATTGCCATCCAGAAAAAGGCCGGGATACTCTTGTTCGATATTCTGCATCTGGGAGATAAAGCGATCATATCCAACTTCATACTGGGGAATGGCTTTATTCCAAAATTTGTGATGACTGAACACAGGGTCTCCCGTTACACCCAAGAGTTCATCCAGTTCGTTTGTTACGATAGAACGCAGTTCTTCTTCGGATTTGAATGCAAGGCCTGGATTACGTGCACCGCCAATGAAACAGGTTATCAGATGGTGACCTTCTGGAGCCCGGTTTTCAAAAAGGGTCGAAGAGAACAGGCACCCCAGCAATTTATACTCTTCAACTTCAGGGACGAGCATACCAAATCCGTTTAGTGGATGGGAGACCTGTTCTTTTTTATAGCCCAAAGCCAACACGCTGAGTGGGGCGTAAGGGAGTTCTGAAAGTTCATCAAAAAGAGCGCTCTCAAAAATAGTTGTTGTTGCATAAGCTGGTATGGTAGATACTACACAGTTATGTCGGTTTGTAATATTTTCTGCACCGGTTTGTGTTTTAACCTGCCAACTATCGTCTTTGGGGATGACAGATGTAACTGTTGTGGATGTTTGAACGGTTTCGGGCAGTTTGCTTGCCAGTGCTTTTGGAAGTACCTGGTTCCCTTCATCAAAAGAGAGTAATGCTTTTTCGGGTGTGTTATTAGAGCGATCTTTTTTAAACATACCTTTGACCAGGCTTCCATGTTCTTGCTCCATTTCCCAGAGTGAAGAAAATGTGTGCTTAACAGAAAGCTGTCTGGGATCACCGGCAAAAATTCCCGATACAAAAGGGTTTACTCCGTAATCAAGAGGTTGTTTGCCTAGCCGGCGTTCAATAAAGTTGGCGATACTGTCATCTTCTTTTGTAGGAGCTTCAATAAAAGGTTCTTTCAGGAGTCGCAGCTTTGCGCCCGCAGTAAATAGAGGAGTGGACAGAAAACTCCCGAGTGAGTTCGGCAGGGCAACGGGAGTTACATTTTTAACGATAAAGCGTTTTTGAGCGGCAGCGTTTGCTTCTCGGATGCGTTCACCGAGTTCCAGTTCTTTAAGTAAATCCCAAACTTCTTGTGTGCGCACCATTAAGGTATTGGGACCTTCCTCAATCAGCCAGCCGTCTTGCTGTGTAGAATGGATGGCACCACCTACTTCGTCCCGTTTTTCATAGACCGTAACAGATATATTTTTCTTGGCCAGGGCATGGGCAATTGTTAATCCGGAAATACCCGCTCCAAGTATAGCAACTGCTGATTTTTTATTAGTCATTGTATTATAAATTCAATACCTTCTGTTCCTTAATTAGAATTGATCTAATTAAGGATAGCGTTTCCACGGGACTTGATTGCTTACGGCCCCAGATGATACGCTTTTAATATAAACGAAAAGTGAAGATTTCGGATCGATATTATGAAGCAGTTAACAAAAGTATTTATTACCGTACTAACGGCCTTTCTAATTGGTTCTTGTACCCAGTCTTCTTCCGATCAATTGGTGGTTTATTCCGGACGAAGTCAGGCGCTGGTAAAACAACTGGTTGCCGACTTTAAAGAGCAGACAGGCATCGATATACAGGTAAGATATGGTAACGATGCAGAACTGCTTGCTGTATTGAATGAAGAGGGTGAACAGAGCCCGGCCGATGTATATTGGGCAAATACAACCGGAGCCCTTGCCCAGGCAAATGAACAAGATATGTTAACAACCCTTCCAGACTCTTTAACAACTAAGCCCGATGCCTATCAATCTGCTACCGGAAAGTGGGTGCCAGTAACAGCACGGTTTCGGGTATTAGCCTATAATCCTGAGAAAGTAAATCCGGAAGAGTTGCCCAAGTCGGTGTTAGATTTACCAACAATGGATAAGTTTGAAGGACGTGTGGGATGGACCCCAACCTATTCTAGCTTTTATGATTTTGTTACGGCTCTTCGACTGACAAAAGATAATGAAACTGCCAAGCAATGGCTTAACGATATGCAGTCTCTTGATCCCAAAGCCTATAGTTCTAATACGCCCATGGTGCAGGCTATTATGGCGGGAGAGATCGATCTGGGGCTTACCAATCACTATTACGTAATCCAGACAAAGCATGGGGGCAAGGAAGGATATTTTGAAGACCATGAGCACTATGGAGAAGAAGGACCTAACCCTGATGCTAATATTGAAACTTATCACTTTGAAAATGGGGATATCGGAAACCTGGCTCTGGTAACAGGGGTGTCACAGCTTAAAACAGCGGATAACCCAGAATTAGCCCAGAAATTTATGAGTTTTCTGTTATCTAAGCAGGCGCAGGAATATGCAGCACAGTCTGTAAATGAATACCCGGTAACAGGAGAGGCCGAACTCCCCGACTATATGCTGGAAGCTAAAGAGGCCTTAAAGTTAAGCCCCGATTATGATTACGAACAGCTAAAGCAGCTGGAAGGTACGCTTAACTTGCTGCGTGAAGCAGGATTGATTTAATATACTCTACCCCTTAGTTATTGGGACACTTTAAGAAATTTTGGAATCCTCGGTATTTACAAAGTGCCGGGGATTTTTTAATTGTTTCTATTTAACTGGGGATACGTGCTGTTACTGTTTGGCAAGAGATAAAACCAGTTGAAGGATCTATTGCACGTTATCTAAAACAGGGGATATACAGGGAAGAATAGCGTTCCTAAATACGGAATATGTGGCTACTCCTGGCAGTTTTGATTTAATCAAAGAATTCCCCGACGCTTTGCTTCGGGGGGCGGATAACCTTGTCATTCCGAACCATGTACCGAGCATGCCGAGGTATCTCTTTCGGAATCTCACTAACAGAATTTTGGGTTTTGATCGTTAGGTCAAAATGGAGCCGGCAAAATACTCTGCAGGCTTGCCTCGGAGATTGTTGGGGGCAAGAAATTCTTTATTCATAGGTACAAGTGTACTTTGCATCTACGTTTAGACAAATCTGTCGATGAGATTAAATCTCTATTCCCAAAGTCACATAAAAGCTTCTTGCTTTAGCCGGTATAATGCCGGGACCAGGATAACCGGTGGCTCTACGAGTAAAGTATCGGTTGTCAGTAAGATTGTTAACGCCTGCTTCCAGGTTGAAGCGATTATAGGAGTACTGGGCAGACAGATCCATTATGTAGTAAGCCGGAATAGTACCTTCAATAGCCGTTGGGGTTTGACGGGCATTGGTAGCATCAGAAAAGTGTTCTCCTACAAATGAATATTGATAGGTTGCTTCAAAGTTGTGGTGCGAAAAGGTAAGTCCCGTCTTGAAATTAACATTTGGCACATGTTCAACCTTATTATCTTCAATTCCGGTAACTTGTGCATCAGAATAGGTGGCTGTGATAAGTGCCAGGTTCGTAAAAAGCGATAGCTGAGTTTCACTATATTTCTCGATGAATAATTTATATAGATCTACTTCAGCAAAAGTTTCGAGGCCATAAATCTTAGCATCAGCAACGTTTGTGCGATAACGGAAGGTACGGTCTACCAAATTATTAAACTTGGGATTGGGCTCCGTTTTTAAAACGGTTCCAATCCTGTCTTCATAAGAAAGATGGAAGAGACTTAGATCATAATTTAGCAGTTGTGTAACATTTCCTCGAATCCCCAGGTCGGCATTAAAGCCGCGCTCGTCTTTTATATTGGGATCTACTTCGAGGTTACCAACATCAACTCGGATATCATTAAAGTTGATGGCGCGGTAGTTCTGTGAAAAGTTACCATATATTTCCAGCGATTCACTCTTCTTATAGCTTAACCCAACGCCAAAAAGTGCAAAGGAACGTTTTTTGTCACGTTCTTCTCGGATGGTCTCATCGAGCAGGATGTTACCGGCCAAATCTTTAACGATATTTCTATAGTACCCATCAGATTTTGTTCGAATATATTCTAATCGGATGCCCGGAGTGATGCTAAACTCGGGGGTGATATTGAAAATATTTTCTACAAAAAAGGCACGGTTTTTACTGGGCAGGTCAAAGTCTGATCCCGTTAGATTATCCGGATTTTGATAATTGAAATCGGCATCGCTGCCGGCTGATCCTTTACCCTGCCGCCGATGCGTAAAGCCATCGTAATAGCGAAAGCCGGCCAGAAATACGGATATATTATTTGCAAAATTATAACGATGGATGAGTCGGGTTTCGTTACCCCAGTTTAGATAATCATCTCGTAAAAGATTTCGAGGTCCACCAAAATCAAGGCGATCAATTCTGCTGAGATTCCCAACGGCATCTCGACTCGCTTTAAGTCCAAAGAAGCGAGTGTTGAGGCGAGTCATAGATGAAAACTGATAATTTGCCTTAAGGGCCAGTAGATTCCAGTTAACACGAAACCAATTACGCTCACGATTAGATTGGCTGGGATCTTGTTCGAACTGCGTGTCTGTGAGTCCGCCCGGTTGTTGTGCAAGGTAACGCATATAGGTAAACTCCGGGGTGATAGAGAGTTTTTCTGTTAGGTCCAGTTGTACTGACCCATAGGCCGTATGCTGGTCAAGGTTCGAATTGGGCCGCCAGCCTTTATTGGTTTTATACTGGTAGAATCCATAATAGTTAACTTTATCAGTGCTGCCCCCAACACTGTTAAAAGAGTTGAAGAGTCCGTATGAACCATATGTTTGATGGGTGTTAAGCTGAAAGGTCTCGTCTTTGGGACCATCTTTGAATTTAAAGTTAAGCATCCCACCGAATTGTGTTCCATATTGCAGGGAAGCCGCTCCACGGATTATTTCTATACGTTTTAGTGCCCGGGTAGGCGGGGTGTAATAACTTTCAGGGTATCCGAGAGCATCAGCAGCAATATCATAGCCGTTTTGGCGGGTATTAAAGTTTGAGTTTCTTTTAGGGCTTAAACCCCGACCACCAACGCTTGTTTGTACACCGGCGCCGTCGCTTTGCCAAATGTTTAATCCGGCTACTTTGGCATATACCTGCCGGCTGTTATTGGTGGCCAGATTTGCTGAGAGGTCATCAAGTACGATAACCTCATTCTTTTTTCCTTCATTAATAGTTACTCCTTCAACAGATCGCAGACGTCGAATACCAAAGGTCTTTTGCCCCTGCCCGCCCACGATAATTTCGTCAAGGGAGCTTTTAATAACCGATAGCTCAAAGTCTACATTTTTGTTCGCCTGTTTTAGCTGGACCCTTTTTTTAACCACCTGCTTTCCATTATAGTAAGCGGCCACTATATAATTACCGGGTTGAAGGTTGGCAATTTTATATTGCCCTTTTGGGTCTGTCAGATCTGAAGTTTCGCTACTGTATCGGATGAGGTTTCCATCTTTCTTTTCATTCAATTCCGAAACATAGATATTAGCAAGCTCAATAGGGGTTCCCTTATCATCGGTAACAGTTCCTTGTACAGAAAATGTTTGCGCAAATAGTACGTTTGAATTGCCAAATGTAAGCAGGAGGAGTAGTACGTAAAAAAAGTGTTTCATTATTAATTATTGGTAAACCAGTTCGTTTGATTCTCATTATAGGGGGTGATCCAGTCTTTATGAGTAAATCCTCTTTCGATTTCGGTCAGATCAACGTCCGGATCAACTAAAAGGGTGCTTCTTCTGCCATTGAGAGTCACAAAAGATTCCGCTCGGATTTCGACATCATCCATACCCTTTTGCTTATATTTCTTTTCAAGATGGTGAGCAAATTGCAATATCATATCCGGTTGGGTAGCCATCATTTTTTCTTGGTAGGGCGATAGATGTTTCCAGTTTGAAACTTGCCAGTTTTTCCCGGTTTTGGGGTTGTGAACATGGAAGGTGGCATGACCGGCTTTTTCCATCAGCATAACTCTCCAGGAAAAGCGGTATCCCTGTTCGGTCCAAAATAGGTTGCCGGGATATAGTGTAAAGCGAAGCGGTACTAGCAGCTGAAGAATAAAGTGCAAGATCAGAATACCGGCAAGAATAGGATGCGTTTTTTTGGATAGGGTAATTTTTTTTGAGGACTGAGCCCCGGCTTCTTTTTGATTTAACTTAAAGAAGGTTCCGAGCTTTTGTACTTTTTGGATGATATTCTTGTGAAACTCGGGGGAGAAAAAGATAAGCGTGCTCAAAATCATAATAAACGGGAACATGCCGATCTGAAAAAGGAAATAAGTAAGCATGTGGAAGACAATAACGCTTATATAGGCCCAAATGCGGGTAGGCCTGTACAGAAGAAAAAAGGCGATTGTCAGATCATAAACAGTGCCCGCCCAGCTGAAAATATAAGCTGAAATTTCATAGTTCAGCAGTTCGCCAATAACGGGCAAATGTGAGTTAGCCGGCAGCCATATTTTTAGCGGCATGGCGTTGAACAGCCAATCCGGATTCAATTTTGCAGCTCCGGCATAGAAGTAAACGATGCCCAGCTGTAGCTTGAAAATATTGACCATCCAGGCTGGTACGGTTTCCCGTTTCAGGCTTGGTTTTCTGATGGTGTCGATAGAAAAACTACGATGAGCAGGAACCAGTGTCAGTAGAAAGCTGATAATACTGACAAAGTAATAGTGGTTCAGGTAGTTGGTTTTGTCAATGAGTTCTACATAGGTAAAGGAGAGAAAGAAAAGTACTGCCGCAAGCCGATAAAAGCTTCCCAGCATGATGCCGAGGGCGGCCAGCCCCATTACAAAAAAGAGGGCGTACATCCCAAACTCTCCGAGTGGGGCAACCCAATCGAATCCGTAAAAGGTGAAAAAGTAATCGGGTTTTATATATAAGTCGTACACCCAGCCATTGGCAACAAACCGGATAACACTTACCAACATTATAAATCCGAATAGCGCCCTGAAAACAGCGAGGGGCGCTATCGAAGTTTGTTGGGTGAGGTACTTTTCCATTGTGATTATCTGGTAGCCTTTACAGTTAATCTCCGTCGTTATCCTGGTAGGTAATAGTAATACCCAGGGCCGAAGTCATATCCGCTTTAACCAGCGTAACGACCTTTTGCATCGCCTGGAAGGCCTCGACAACGGGATCGTTGTTACTATCAACCTGTTGCGAAAGGGGATCGTTTAGTGCGTTAAGTTTGTCGAGAGATTGGTCAATATTCGTTTCTATCTCATCGGCTAGTGTGGCTGTACCTACCGCATCGAGGTTTTCTTGCAGTCCTAATCCGTCATTACTATTTAAATCAATACCCAAATAAAGTCTTTTAAATGCCTGCATGTTTTCAATAGCCAACTCCACAGAATATCCACCGTAAAGTGCTTCAGTAGTAGATGGGCGTGGGATGCCTGCACTTCGTACGCCAGACGGAATACCAATTTTACCGTCTCTAAGAAATCGCTCGTAATGAAGTACCATCGCGTTAATAAGCATACCCATTGAGCTGCCTATATCTGTTCCTGAGTTTTCTTCACTTAAAAAGGTACTTGCGTAATTATCCCCGTCAGCTTTCCATTTGGTAACAACCGCATCTACATTTTCTTTAATGAAAGCGATGTTATCCAGCAGGTAATCCATCCTGTTTTGGGCATTTGTTTCATTAGTAAATTGAGAGACAATTTCTGAATCAGTTTTGTTATCCCCATAAACCAAGAACCCTACTGCCGGGAACCCAACGGCATCTTGGTTGTCGAGGCTACCCAGGCTATAGTTACCGGAATTAATATTATCATTAATTTTGGTAGTATCTGTTGGATAGGTATTGAGAGAGGTGCGGAGCAACTGCATTTCGGCAGGGCCAAATTCGAATAAACTGGCATTTTGCCAAGCCAATCGCGCCCCTTTAAGGCTCTGCTGCAGGACTTCCAGGTTTTGAGTATTAGGGGTGTTAGAAAATGTTGTGGCCGAACTGTTTAGCTGATCGACAGAGTCTTGCAGCATATTGTAGGCCGGCAGAATAACATTTTCGCTATAGTTTTTTAGCATCTTTGGCCTGTCAAAATTACTATCCTCTGAATCGGTATTGCTTTTGCAGGAGCTCAATAGCGTGACAGAGCCAAGCAGGAGAACGAAAAATAAGATGTGATTGAACTTTTTCATGATCACAATATTAGGTGTTAAAAATAACCAAAGCTTTGACGGGGACTCCCGCCAAAGCTTTTGATTAGGAAAAAGAATTGATTACAGCTGATCTTGAACATCCTTCAGTTCAGGATAGATCTCTACAAGTGTAGATTTAGCTTTGTTTAATCCTTTAGAGTCAACATTCCAGAAGTTGCCGTTGTCACCAAAGTCGGTTTCTTGTATGGTGGTAAGTTGATCAACCGTTATCTTGCGGCGCGGACTATATTTTAATGCGTTGGCAAATGCCCATGCCTCTGAAAGCGTGTGGAACGCCTCACCTTGTTCTCCGGCACTTAGGTGGTCAAGCGTAGAGTTTATATAGTGAATAGTAGTCGCTGCGGCAAGGAGTTCCAGCTTTTCATAAAGGATATCAACTTGCTCAGTTAGGGCCGTTTGATCCTTGTTTACAATAGCAGTACGGCCTTTGATGAAAGCATCCATCAGAATATCGTTGAAGCCGAGCTCAGCGTCGGATCCGTTAGAGTAATCTGCCCAGAATTTAGCTTCACTTTCGCGGGATTCGGGCCAGTCAGATTCAAAATCAACGGGAGCTCCGAAATATCCGAAGGCTTCGTCGAAGTGGTGTTCTTTGGCAGTGTAGTTTTTACCTTCTTCAAGGTTGCTGTTATCAACATCGGGACCAATACGGTCATCAGTTAAATAGACATTGAAGATCTGGTGATAGAAAACAGATCCCATCAGTCCTTTTTCGATAAGCTGTCCGAACTCTCGTCCGTTAGCATCCACTAAAATATTATCGCCATCTGCGCGCGCAATCAGTCCTGCCTGGCCATTTGATGCCTGGGTACCTTTTTTACTGGCTGCTGAAGCCTGGGCAAAAAGATTTTCGTAAAAGTTGTTGTCTAAATCGTTTGGGAACGTTTTGTTCTTAAGCTGACGGTCGGATGTGAAGTCAAAATTTCCGCCACCGTTGCCGTCTTTATTTTCGTACATATCAAGCAGTGCTTGCTCCGATAGTTCCTCGCCTTTATCACCTTTGCCGACGTACGAGTCGATTTCATCCAGCATTTTTAGACGATCAGTTTGCCCGGGGTAGGCTACCGAAGAGGAGCCGTCTCGGCTGAATTCATAATTGTCAGGTGGGCTTATGGTCTCATTATCGTCGCCATCATTTACATTACACCCAAATGTAAATGCTGTAAGGGTAACAGCTATTCCAATGTTTACAACTTTCTTAAAAGTCATGTTTGTAGTTCTATACAGGTTAGATTTGAAATTTTAGAGCTGAAGTATAAGACTATTTAGACTAATTATAAACAAATACCGATAGGTTTTTTCTATCCTCTGAAAGGGTATCGAAAATGGAAGGTATAAAGCCGCTCTGAAGGTGAGTATTATTCCCCAGAGGCCTCTCGGTTAGAAAAGATATTCATCATTTGGTTGAGTACGCCATTGCCAACAACTGATATTTTATCTTGGTTGCCGAGCGATAAAAAGCGCAGGAACTTCCGCAGATCAACCAGAAGGTAGGGCGGGTCTGTTATGAGGGTATCGCTGGAAATAATATGGTCCCAGTTTAATGGTTGGTCAAATTTAACTCCATTTTTCTCCATTGCTTCTTTGTAAACATAGGCGATAAGCCCATAGCCGATTGTGGTGGGGTGAATACCGTCGAGGCTGAATATTCCTCCCTTATTCACTTTGCCACTCTCTTCATTGATGCGAATATAGTCGGTACTTAATAGTGGGTTTTCTTCATTTTCTACCAGATGTTTCGTCATATCGTGACGCATCATTGCCTGGCGAAACTCTTCAGGATAGGGCAGGCGATTTTTGCCTCCGAGACGTCTGCGTGCTATACCGCTCACATAACGGTTTAGCGGTGCGGTGATCCATCCGTACTCGCGGGCAACTTCTTTGATGATGGTATTGTATTCATCAACATGCTGATCGAGTTTAATGGCTTGTTCTTTGGTTAAGTGAGGATGCGTGTCGGGATGAAAATCCTCATCCCACACCCAAAAGCGAGTGTAGTAATCAAAGTAGCCGGTATGCCCTTTGCGTGACTTATCTGAGTTCACTCCTCGGGTAACCGGTGGAATCGTTACATATGGAATAGTTTGTGTAATCACCCGTTGTGCCCCCACTTGACTCACTCGCTCTGCAAGTTTCCGAAACTCTTGTTCAAAATGTTCAGGTCGGTAGACCGTATAACTGCGTTCGGTAGGGAATTTTTCAAGATCCTCTTCTTCAGAAAGTATATATCGAAGATCTGACACTGCGCCAATAACATTGTTGTGTCCCATGCTAACGATGAGGTTCTCAATGCCCCCATTTTTTTGTAGATAACGGACATTATCGAGGAGAGTATAATCTCGGAACTGTTCGTCATAGGAAGGGTTTAACACCAATCGAGCAGTGACATACATAGCGTGGTCAGGAAGCATATCAAAAACCGAATAGGTCTCAGGCTGGGTTTCAATATGTTCTTTACTGTTGCGTTCGGTCACCATCCAGGCATCGTTCATGGCAAAGCCCCATACCGACTGATTGTGGTAGGGCATATCCCGATCCCTTTTCAATGGTTTAACTTTGCCCTCCCAATAGTTTTTTATGCGTCTCAGCGTTTTGTATAAGTGAGTTATAGCCGGCAGGTATTCGTTCCACTCTATAGATTCGCCAAATTCGTCGGCCATACCCCGGGTTAATATTTCGAGGTTGAGCGGAATTCCTGCTTGTGCAGTGAACAGGGGCTGATCAAAATCAGGGGTCGGTTCCCAGCATTGTCGCAGAAAGTTGGCATAGCTCAGGTCGGTGCGGTAGATGCCGCCATTTTGAAATCCTTGGCTTACACTGTCTCCTAAAACAACGAGCTTATGTTCAGGCGATGATTTTTTCTTGCTCACTATAAGTAAATAGGGTTAGTCACGGATTCTAAATTGTGATTAAACTTCCTGAGAATATGTCGTATCTTAAAGCGCATTTTTAATCAGAATGTAGTAAAAGGATGAGCAAAAAAGAAAATAACAGATTAGCAGAATTTCGAAAAGAACGAGAAAATGCCAATGAAAAGATATTGGATCTCGATAACCTCGGCATAAAACGTTTTTTCAATCTGGATACGAATACCTATAAAGAGGGGGCGCTGCCGGTAGAGACAAAAGAGTTGCTCGGTTTGGTGGCATCTACCGTGTTGCGCTGTAATGATTGTATCGATTATCATTTAGAGCAGTGCGCAAAAGCCGGATCTACAAAAGAGGAGCTGGTTGAGGCCTTGAATGTAGCGCTAGTTGTGGGAGGGAGTATTGTAATTCCCCACTTGCGTCATGCCGTAGAAACATTGGAGATCCTCGAAGAAGAGGAGATCTTAGACTCCTAAAAAAGTAGATTTACTGTGCAACGATATTTTATCCTTACGGCTATTTTGATCTGTTTCTGCTCGGGTTCTGCCGCAGCTCAACTGTTAGGGGGCAGTGTGGGGGCAGATTCAATCTCTACGGCATTGGTCCCTGCGTTTGGCTACAGTTCCAATGAAGGTTTTGTAGGGGGAGCTATTTTCAATCGCTATAACTATAAAGGCGGGATTGCCCCATTTAAGAATTACCTGCAATCTTCGGCTATTGCATCAACCAAGGGCTTTGTAGAAGCAGAAGTAAGATACGAACAAAGCAACGTTTTTAATCGCGATATCCGCTCTTCCATTGAAGGGTATTTTTACCGTTATACAACGGATCTCTTTTTTGGGGTGGGTAATAATACCACCTTCACAGAGAACCAATGGGATAACGATTATTATTTTTTTCGATCAATAAGTTTTGGTTTACAATATAAGCTTAGAAAGCCGGTCTTTCGTGATACCGACAGTCAATTTGATCTTCAGGCAGGGTTAAGTACGCAGTACTATATCCCCTATGAAACACAAGAACAATCATCCTTTACACAGTTAGCTCCCAATGGAATGAAGGGAGGCTGGGTTAATAATCTGAATACAGGCTTTGTTTGGGAGAATAGGGACAGTGAATTTGATCCAACAAAGGGAAACAGGGCAGAGCTGGAAGTCCGTTTTGCGCCTGGTATTATCAGTGAGTATTCGTTTACGACTGCCCGGTTGGAGCTGCGTCAATATTTTCAGCTTTTTAATTGGATAACGTTTGCCAATAAGCTGGAGGCTCGCCATGCTGCTGGGGATGTCCCGTTTTGGGAACTTTCAACACTTGGAGATGCATATACGCTTAGGGGATATCCCTTAAATAGATTCAAAGGTAACAGTTCACTTGCGTATACCCTTGAGCTCAGAACGTGGCTTATCGAATTTCCGGAACTGTATAATCTTAAATTCGGTGGGCAGTTGTTTACCGACACGGGTCGTGTTTTTACCGGTCAGGATGATATTAATGATCTGTTTGAGGGATATAAACAGACGATTGGGTTTGGCGGAGCAATGTCTGTTTTTACTCCTGACTTTATTTTGCGAGGTGATATTGGCTTTTCCGAAGATGTAACCCGTATTTATATTGGGGTAGGATACCTTTTTTAGAATTATTAACCAGAAATTTGTTTAGATATTATGAGTCGATCAGTAGTATTAACAGCTGCAATTGAGGATACTGAAGTCTTCCGTTCTGATTTGGAAGATATGCCCGTTTCTGTATTGCATTATCCGTTGGAGTGGTACGAGCCGGTTAAGGATAATGAGGATGTGTTGGATACACTGGAACTGCTAGATGAGTTTGAGAATATTGTCCACGGTAGTAAACGGAATGCGCAATATTTTGTAGATGTGGTTGAAGAGTATGATAAGATGGATGCTGTTCGTAACCAGCTGAACCTGACATTGAACCAACATACTGCCGATTTCTTAGAGGAGGCAGGTATACCGGCGGTACACCCTCATGCCGAGGGAAAGGCCATAAACCTGCTGGAGTTTATGCTTCGTATTAAGCGTATCGGAAATACGTTGTACCCATGCGGTGATAAAACCTCTGAAGATATGCCAGGCCTTCTAAGGGAGTTGGATGTTCCGGTCGAGGAGTTGGTCCTTTTTACGCTGGAAGGGCCTGAGGAGATGAAATTGCAGGAGTATCGCACAGATTTAGCTGCCCATGACCCTGCATTTGTTATTTTTCATTCTCGCCGCGCTGTTAACCGTATACCGGCGGCTTTTCCCAATCTGGATTTTAGTGATGCTCATATCATTACCGGAGACCAGGCTGTTACTGACAAGCTGGAAGCAGAAGAGATAGAGGTCGACACTCAGGCCGAAGGCAGTTGGGATTCTGTCAAGGAAATTATTAAAGAAGAGGTGGGGGTATGAGGAGTGAGTCGTGAAGACAGGATTCAGGATGCAGGAAGTTAGAGGTTGGAAGTTGGATGTTGAATAATTAGGAATTGAGAATTATAAATTCCTCTAGCTCCAAGGGAGTTGTACTCCCGATATTTTGAGAAACTGTAAGGTTTTAACCAAATAACAGTCTTACT